>JBCBET010000002.1:0-483414 GCA_038528385.1 Pseudomonadota bacterium
CTGGTAGCTCAGTTGGATAGAGTACTTGACTACGAATCAAGGGGTCGGGGGTTCGAATCCTCCCCAGTCCGCCAAATCCATTTAAATCAATCGGGCACGTTCACGCGGCGGAGTTGATTTATTTTTTCCCACTTTTCTCCCGTGGGTTGAGAAGACAGCCATAATTTGAGCACTTCTCCACGCGTTTGCGCGCGCCGATTGACTTGCGTCCGGGCGAGGCGCACGCTTTCGGCGGATGGGTCGTGAGAAGCAATTGTAAGGGGCTCCCGCCAAGTGGAACATACGGATGATCGCATCGTCCGTGGCGTCGTAAAGTGGTTCGATCTTGCCAAGGGATTTGGTTTCGTAATTGCCGAGGGCGTTTCTCAGGACGTGCTTTTACACGTCAATGTCGTGCGAAAGTCAGGGCGACCGTCAGTGGCGGCGGGAGATCACGTCACGCTCATGCTCGGGTCAAGCCCGAAGGGCTATCAGGCCCTCGAACTCGTCGACGTCAGTCCGGTGGACGAAGGCGCCGTCGCCACAGGCGCGATCCATGTGGACCCGCAGGCGGAGCTTCTGCCCGCGCGCCTGAAATGGTTCGACAAGGCAAAGGGCTACGGATTTCTCAACGTCTTCGGCACGCAGGAGGATGTATTCGTCCATGTGGACGTACTGCGCGCGGCGGGACTTCTCGACGCGCAGGTGGGGGAGGCGATGTGCGCCGTCCTGACCCACGGGGCCAAGGGCGCCGCAGCCCTGTCCGTGCATCCCTGGGACGCCGCCGAAAGCTGGAGCGCCACGAAGGCAAAGGCGGAAGACGCGCCGGAGGCGCGCCGCGTCGCGTCGGCGAGGGAGGGAGACTAGAAGTCCACCGAAACCCCGGGTAGCGCGAGCGCCTTCACCAGCTCGCGCAGTTCCTGGCGCGCGGCGACGTTGGAGATATTGAGCCGCGCCACGCCCACATCCTTGAGATCAAGCAGCGTGAGCCCCCGCGGAAAGAGCTCGCGAAAGATCACCCGCTCCGAAAATCCCGGGATGTGCCGGAATCCGATGCGCCGGGCGAGCTTGTCGAGGGCGGCGCCCATTTTTTCCTTGTTGAGCATCTGCTGCGCGCCGAGGCGGTTGCGCACGACGATCCAGTCGATCGGGTCGAGCCCGGCCTGCGCGCGCAATTGCCGGGCATGCCAGACCATCTCTGAATAGACCGAGGGGCCGAGGATCTTTTGTCCGTCGCTGTCCACTTTCGCCAATAGGTCGAAATCGACAAAGCTGTCATTGAGCGGCGTGATGAGCGTGTCCGCCAGCGAATGCGCCACCTGGCTCAGCCTTGTGTGGGAGCCCGGACAATCAATGAGGATGAAGTCGCTGTCCTGCTCGAGGAGCGCCACCGCCGCCGACAGCCGGTGATCGAAGATGTTCTCCCCCTCCGCGAGGTCCTTTGGGTCGATTTCCGGCAGCGGCTCGTAGCGCGGAGAGGGCAACGTCAGCCCCTCCCGCTCGGCGTAGATGCGGCGGTTTTCGGTGTAGCGCCCCAGCGTCTTTTGCCGGAGATCGAGGTCGAGCACGCCCACCTTGTGACCCATCCGCGCGAGGGCGGTGGCCACATGCATGGAGGTCGTCGATTTCCCTGAGCCACCCTTTTCATTGCCGACAACGATGATGTGCGCCACGGGCTGCGACCCTCTGCTTGCGGATTTAGAACACCATATGTTGTGGCTGATGCGGATGAAAGAGGCATAAGCGCCAAGCGGAGCCAGTGTTGCGCGTTTCCTGCGCGCGGCACGCGTCCGGCCCGTGACTTTTCGTGGGTCCGCGCCATCCTCCTCGGGGTGGAGGGATGACAATGGCTGAACACGCGCTGTCCGAACGGGCGTTCGAACTTCTCGAGGAGCTCGAGGCCAACAACGCCAAGGCGTGGTATGACGCCCACAAGGCCGATTTCGAGGCCACCGTGCGCGCGCCTTTCGCCGCGATCCTCGAGGCTGTGACCGCGCGGCTCGCCGGGTCCATCGCGCCGCTCATCGGATCGAATAAGACGATGTTCCGCCAAAACCGCGACGTACGCTTTTCCAAGGACAAGAGCCCTTACAAGACCAACGTGTCCGGGCTGCTGACGCCCACCGGCACCAAGTCCGAGATGGCGGGCATCCTCTACCTCCACCTCGACAAGACGGGCGGGTTCATGGCGACGGGCTTCTACCAGTTTCCCACGGCGAAGCTTGGCCTCATCCGCGACCGGATCGTGGGCAACCCGACGCGATTTCAGACCATGCTCGACAGTCTCGCGGAGCACGATCTGGCTCTGGACATGTCCTCCTCGCTCACGCGGATGCCCAAGGGCTATGCCGCGCACGAGGACCACCCCCACGCCGCTTATATCAAGTTGAAGAACTTCCTCGTCGTGGCGCCGTTGGCGCGCACGGCATGGACGCGAGGCACGGTGGAGGAGGACGCCACGCACATGGCTCTGGCCTCCGCGGATTTCCTCGGGTTTTGCGCCACGGCCCTTCTCAAGGACGAGGCCTGACCGGTTATCGGGGAGCCGCCGCGCATGGCGCGACGGATGCTAGTCGTATGGCTATTGCGCAACCCTTGCCGTGCAAGGGCTGGGGCCGGACCCACCTATCCCGGGCGGCTCTCAGCCTCCGTACGCCCCAGGCCTCGGGGCAACGCCCCTAGCGGAACGCGCCCATCATGTAGGTCGGGTTGATGCGCGGCTTCTTCTTCGGCTCGGGACGGTTCGCGGTCGTTGGTGCGGGTGTCAGACCCCGGGTGAAGAAGAAGCCGCGCATCAACCCGACCTACATGATGGGCGCGTTCCGCTAGGGGCGTTGCCCCGAGGCCTGGGGCGTACGGAGGCTGAGAGCCGCCCGGGATAGGTGGGTCCGGCCACCGAGGCCGTCGAGATCGCCGCCGTGGCGACGATCGCGAATTTGATTTTCAGAATGCCCATGTCTGCTCTCCGTTATTGACTGCATTAGGGCGCATGTCTCCGATGCGCTAACGCCGTTATTGTTTGTAAATGCGACGCAATGAGGGCGTGGGCGCGACCTTTCATTGCGGTAAGTCGAGGCGGTTGAATAAAAAAGGCGGCTTCGAAAAGCCGCCCTTTCCCATCGATTGCAGGGTCGTTTAGAAACCCAGGCCCTCGTATTTCTTCTTGAATTTCGACACGCGCCCGCCGGTATCCATGAGCTTTGCGTTGCCGCCGGTCCAGGCCGGGTGCACCGAGGGATCGATGTCGAGCGAGATCTGGTCGCCCTCCTTGCCGTAGGTGGAGCGCATCTTCACGACATCGCCGTTCGTCATCTTGACGTCGATGAAGTGATAGTCGGGATGGGTCTCTTTTTTCATCTGACTTACGCTTTCTTCGGCTTGTAGGTGGTGTCTTCCGCGATCCGCGCGGATTTCCCGCGGCGCGAGCGCAGATAGTAGAGCTTGGCGCGGCGCACGCGGCCCCGGCGGACCACAGTGATAGAGTCGATGTTGGTGGAGTGCAGCGGGAAGACGCGCTCCACCCCTTCGCCGAAGGAGATCTTGCGCACGGTGAACGAGCCGGCGATGCCCTCGCCGTTCTTGCGCGCGATGCAGACGCCTTCGTAATTCTGAACGCGGGTGCGGGTGCCCTCGGTCACCTTGTAACCAACGCGCACCGTGTCGCCCGCCTTGAAATCCGGTATGTCTTTTCCCAGCTCGGCGACCTGTTCGGCTTCGAGCGTTGCGATGAGGTCCATCGGGCCTCTCCTTTCCAGTGACGACGCGGTTTGCCCGCGGGTGAGTTTGTTCTTTGCTGCGTGGCACGTCCCCGCAAACGACCGAAGCGCCGAGTCACCCCGGCGCCGCGGTAGCGCTGCTATACGGAGCGAGGCCACGTGTGGCAAGGGCGGTACGCCTCCGGCGGAAGTACGGGGCACAAAGAAGACGGGCCTGTTTTCTTTGTGCCGATGTACTTCGGGGAGTTTGAGGGGCTGGCCCCTCAATCCCTGCGGTTGAGCCTGGTCCAAAGGTCGGGGCGACGCGCTTTGGTCAGGGCCTCGCTCTGCTCCCGGCGCCAGGCCGCGACCTTGCCGTGATCGCCCGACGTCAGCACCTCGGGGATCCTGCGGCCCTGCCATTCGGCGGGACGGGTGTAGTGCGGATGCTCGAGGAGGCCCGCGCTGTGGCTTTCCTCCTCCGTAGAGGCCTCGTTGCCGAGGACGCCGGGCAGGAGGCGCACGGTGGCGTCGAGCAGCACCTGCGCGGCGAGCTCCCCGCCGGTGAGGACGAAGTCGCCGATCGACACCTCTTCCATGCCGTAATGCGCGATGGCGCGCTCATCGACGCCCTCGAAGCGGCCACAGAGGAGGGTGCAGCCGGGCCCGGCGGCGAGGTCCCGCGCCCTTTCCTGCGTAAACGGCACCCCGCGCGGCGACAGGTAAAGGAGCGGGCCGGGTCCCTGCGCCGCCTCCACCGCGCGGCCGACGACATCGGCGCGGAGCACCATTCCCGGCCCCCCGCCCGCGGGCGTGTCGTCCACATTGCGGTGCCTACCCTCGCCGAAGAGGCGCAGGTCGGTCGTTTGGAGTTGCCAGCGCCCGTCCCTCAGCGCCTTGCCCGTGAGCGAGGTGCCCAGAATGCCGGGGAAGGCGTCCGGTAGCAGCGTGATGACACGCGCGGTCCAGGCGCCCGCGATCTCTTCGCGCTCCATGAGCGCGCGAGGCTCTGCAGTGGCGCGGATGGATTTGCGCCCGTGGGAGAGCGCCATCAGAAGACGCCCTCGGGCGGGTCCGCCACGATCCGCTGTGCCCCGAGATCCACCGTGGGCACGGCCTCCTGCGTGAAGGGCAGAAGCACCGTCTCCGAGGAGCCGGGCAGCTTCACCTCGAGGATGTCCGTGGCCCCGTGGTTGAGCACGGCCTTCACGGTGCCGAGCGTGCCGCCGCCGGGATCGACGACGGCAAGCCCGATGAGGTCGGAGTAGTAGTACTCGTCATCCGGCAGCTGGGGCAGGGCGGCGCGCTCCGCATAGAGCCGCGTGCCCTTCAGGGCATCGGCGTCCTCCTTGGAGCGGACCCCGGAGAGGCGACCGATGAGGCCCTTGTCGACCGCACGGTCGATCTGGACGGTGAAGCGCCGCGCCCCCGTCTCATCGCTCAACGCGCCGTAATCGGCCAGCGCCAGCGGGTCCGCGCAGAAGCTTTTGAGCCGTACTTCGCCGCTCACGCCGAAGGCGCCGGCGATCGCGCCCACGCAGACCCGGTCCTCGGTCATGGGATCACCTCTTCGAGCATCTCCCGCGCGGCGCAGGTGAGCCAGGGCCCCCAATCGGCTTCTACGGCACAGGTCTGGCGGGCCTCGGCGCGCTCGTAGGTGAGCCCCGCGCCGAAGGCCACGCTGACCAGTATCGCCGACCGGATGAGCCGCACCATGGGGTGCTTACTCCTCTGCCGTTGCTTCTGCGGCCGGTGCCTCCTCAGCCGGTGCTGCGGCTGCTTCTGCGGCTGCCGCGGCCTTGGCGGCCTTCTCCTCGGCGCGCTCCTGGGCCTTCTTGCCGGGCTTGGCCTTCTGCGGATTGTTGCGCTCCGTCTTGTCGCGGGCGCCGGCGGCCTCGAGCATGCGGGCGATCCGGTCGGTGGGCTGGGCGCCCTTGCCGAGCCAGTATTCCACGCGCTCCATGTCCATCTTCACGCGGTCCTCGCTGTCCTTCGGGAGGAGCGGATTGTAGGTGCCGAGCTTTTCGATGAAGCGGCCGTCGCGGGGCATGCGGCTGTCGGCGGCGACGATGCGGTAGAACGGGCGCTTCTTAGTGCCGCCGCGGGCGAGACGAATTTTCATGGCCATGGTGTGTTTTCCTTTTTGGGATGGTGCGCAGTACGCACCCTACGATTGGTGTTTGCGATGGTGCTGAATGACTTCAGCGATGATGAAGTTCAGGAACTTCTTGGCGAATTCGGGATCGAGATCCGCGCGTTTCGCCAAATCTTCGAGCCGTGCGATCTGCGCGTCTTCGCGCGCGGGATCGGACGGGGGAAGGTCGTGCCGGGCCTTGAGCACGCCCACGGCTTGGGTGTGCTTGAACCGCTCGCCCAGTGTGTAGACGAGGATCGCGTCGAGGCGGTCGATCGACTCGCGGTGGCCCTTGAGGATCTGGGCTGCTTTCTCGGCATCGCTCATGACCGGGCCTCTTCCTTGATGTAGCGGTAGGTGACGGTGTCGTCGTGTTTCTCCGCGGCTCTGTCGCGGGTGCCGCCCAGTCGGGTGGCCAGCGCGATGGAGCGCGTGTTCTCGTGGTCGATATAGGAGACCAGCGTCCTGAGCCCGAGCGCGCCGAAGGCGTAGTCGCGGGCGGCCGTGGCGGCCTCGAAGGCGATGCTTTTGCCCTCGGCCTCCGGCAGGAACATGAAGCCGAGCTCCGGTTCGTCGTCGCCCGGCTCGAACCCGATCAGGACGAAGCCCTGGACGCAGCCTTCCGCTTCGACGGTCCAGATGCCGTGGCCGCGCAGGATCCATGTGGCGAGGAGCTGGCCGAAATCGACCCAGGCGTGGCCACGGCTTGGGACCTCGCCAAAGATGAAACGTGCGGAGGGCTGTTCGGCGATCCGCGCATAGGCCGCGAAATCTTCGATCCGGGGCGCGCGGAGCGTCAGGCGTTCCGTCGTCAGGACAGGCACAAGGGCCTGCATGGCCTGCGCCAGCACCACGGAAGGCCCGGTGGCCGGGATTTCGTGAGGTAATGTCATGCCAGCGCCTCGGGCCCCGGGTGGCGCCAGATGTTCATGGTGCCGTAGATCTCGTGGGTGAACGGCCCCTCCTGCGTGCATCCCATCCGTCGCGCCAGCGCTGCGGACGGGCCATTGCCCTCGGCCACGAGGCTGATGACGGTGCTCCAGCCCAACGTGCCGTAGGCCCAGCTGCGCGCGGCCAGGGCCGCCTCGGTGGCATAGCCCTTGCCCTCATGGCCGTTCATCAGGTCCCAGCCGAGCTCGGGCTCGGGCCAGCCATGGGGGTTCCACGGGCCAATGAGCCCCACCATCTCGCCTGTATCGGTCAGTTCCACCGCGAAGCGACCGTAGCCGCGCAGCGTCCAGTGGCCGATCTCGGCGGCCAGCACGCGCCAGCTCCGCTCCGCGGTGAGTGGCCCGCCCACGAAGGACGACCGACTATCCGCGTAAAAGTCGGCCAGCGGCGCGAAATGGCGCTCGCCAAGGGCGGTCAGCGTCAGCCGCTGGGTCTGGAGGGTCGGGATCACGCTTGCGCCTCACGCGGCAGGGTGATGCGGCTGGCGATCATGCCCACGGCCATCGCGCCGAAGAAGATCCATGCATCCGCTCCGCCGTAGCTCAGCACGGCCAGTGCGGGCCCGGGGCAGAGGCCCGCAAGCGCCCAGCCGAAGCCGAAAAGCGCAGAGCCCGTGATCAACCGCCGGTCGATGACAGGGTCTGAGACTGCGGGAATGTAGGTGCCAAGCGCCGAAGTCTGACGCCGCGCGGCCACGCGCCACGCCAGCAGCATCGGCAGGATCGCCCCTCCCAGCACGAAGGCCAGCGTCGGGTCCCAGTCGCCGAACAGGTCGAGCCAGCCTTGAACCTTGGCGGTGTCTGTCATGCCGGAGACCGTGAGGCCCGCGCCGAAAAGCGCGCCGGCGAGAAGTGCGAACAGACCGCGCATCAGAACGCCCCCAGCAGGTGACGGCCCACATACATGGTAACAAAGCCCGCACCGAGATAGACGCAGGTCGCCATGATCCCGCGGATGGAGAACCGCGAGATGCCGCAGACCCCGTGGCCGGAGGTGCAGCCATTGGCCATCCGGGTGCCCAAGCCCACGGCGAGGCCCGCGAAGATCAGGAGCGCTGGATTCGAGGTCAGGTTTGTCTCGGGAAAGCCCCAGATCTGGCCGTAGATCAACGGCACTCCGATCACGCCTGAGATGAAAAAGACCTTCTCCCAGGTCGGCCCCGAGGCGTCGATGATCGAGCCCGTTATGCCCGACGCGCCCATGATCCGCCCGCTCACGAGGAGATAGAGAGCCGCCGCGCTCCCGATCATGAGCCCGCCGAGGAGCCCAAATATCCAGTCCATGGGGATCATGCGGCCGTCGCCAGATAGGTCAGGCCGGTGTCCATCCAGCGGGGCAGCGGATGGGTCGCATCTTGCTGCATGCCCAGCCGGTTCGCCACACGCTGCGAGGCGAGGTTGTCTTGCTCGATATGGGCCACCACGTGGTCGTGCGACGTGAGCCACGCGGCCATCGCGGGCTCTGCCGCCTCAGTCGCATAGCCCTGCCCGGTCTTCGCGGGGTCCCACAAGGTCCATGTCATTTCAGGTTCTGCATCATCCTCGATATGCATGATGCCGACATGGCCGAAGGCCGCGCCGCCCGATCTGTCCGCCACCGCGTAACGCCCGTAGCCGCGCAGCGCCCACTGCCCCGCCATCGCCATGAACCGCTCAGTCGCGACGAATGTCGACTTCGGCCCGCCCACTCCGGACGTTCTGTCACCGCTTGTGTAATAGGCGAGATAGCAGTCGAGATCGCGCATCTCGAAGGGGCGGAGCGTCAGCCGCTCTGTCGATATGGTGGAGGGTAGCGTCACTTCTTCTTTCCGAACCCGCTGAGGCCGGGGGGCAGGGGCTGACCGCCGAGGCCCGGGAGCCCGCCCGCACCCGCGCCGCGGGGCATGGCGCCCATCTTGCCCATCTGGGCCTGCGCGGCGGCGATCTCCGCCTCCGACGGCCCGCCTTTCATGCCGAACATGCCGCCGAGTTGCTTCATGAGGCCTTTGCCGCCCTTGCGGCCGAGCTTTTTCATCATGTCCGACATCTGGCGGTGCTGCTTGAGCAGCCGATTGAGCTCCTGCACTTCGAGCCCCGCACCCTTCGCGATGCGCTTCTTTCGGGAGGCCTGAAGGAGCTGCGGGTTGGCGCGTTCCTTCTTCGTCATCGACTGGATGAGCGCGACCTGCCGCTTGAGCATCTTGTCGTCGATGCCGGCCTCGGCCATCTGGCCCTTCATCTTACCGACGCCCGGCATCATGGACATCATGCCCTCCATGCCGCCCATCTTCATCATCTGCTCGAGCTGCATCTTGAGGTCGTTCATGTTGAACTGGCCCTTCTGGAAGCGCTTCATCATGCGCTCGGCCTGTTCCTGCTCGACGACTTCCTGCGCCTTCTCCACGAGCGAGACGATGTCGCCCATGCCGAGGATGCGGCCCGCGATGCGCTCGGGCTCGAAGGTTTCCAGCGCGTCCATCTTCTCGCCCAGACCCACGAACTTGATGGGCTTGCCCGTGACCGCGCGCATAGAGAGGGCCGCACCGCCGCGCCCGTCGCCGTCCATCCGCGTGAGCACGACGCCGGTGATGCCGATGCGGTCATCGAAGTTCTGGGCCGTGTTCACCGCGTCCTGGCCGGTGAGGCCGTCGACGACGAGGATCGTCTCGCGCGGTGTGGCCACGTCGCGCACCTGTTCGACCTGCGTCATCAGCTCTTCGTCGATGGAGAGACGGCCCGCGGTGTCGAGCATATAGACGTCGTAGCCCCCCATCGCCGCCTGTTGCTTGGCGCGCTTGGCGATGGCGACGGGGTCCTGGCCCTTGACGATGGGCAGAGTGTCGACGCCGATTTGGGTGCCCAGGATCGCCAGCTGCTCCATGGCTGCCGGACGGTTGACGTCGAGCGAGGCCATGAGGACGCGCTTGCCCTCGCGCTCCGTCAGGCGCTTGGCGAGCTTGGCCGTCGTCGTGGTCTTACCACCGCCCTGTAGACCCACCATCAGAAGCGGCGCGGGCGGGTTGTCGATCTTGAGCACGCCCGGCTCTCCCTCGCCCTTGAGGACGTGCACGAGCTCGTCATGGACGATCTTGACGACCTGCTGGCCCGGCGTCACCGATTTCGTCACCGCCTGCCCGGTGGCCTTCTCCTGCACCGCTTTTACGAAATCCCGCGCGACAGGGAGCGAGACATCGGCCTCGAGCAGGGCCACGCGCACCTCGCGGAGCGCCGTCTTGACGTCGTCCTCGCTCAGCGCGCCTTGCTTGGTAAGCCGGTCGAAGACGCCGGACAGACGCTCTGACAGATTCTCGAACATGGGCGCGGCCCTCCATCGGTGATGCGTTGGTCCCAATGTGAGACCGCGGCGGCGAAACCCCAAGGCCCAAACCATCAAAGCCCCCGTGGGCGCAACGCGCTGACGGGGGGCGATCCTGGGTTACCCTCAAGGACCGGAAAGCCTGCACCTTCCGGAATCATCGCGCATATGGCCAAAATGCGCGCCTCCGTCAAGCGCTGCGCGGGGATGTAGGCGGGCGGATGCCTCCGGCGGAAGTACGAGGCACAAAGAAGAAGACGACGCGCATTGGAGGCCAGCTCGGCTCTCTTCCGTTTTCTTTGTGCCCTGTACTTCGGGGTCTGGGGCAGAGCCCCAGGGTCGAACCTCACCGCAAGCGCGGCACCCAGTGGAGCGCGCTGAGCACGAGGGCGGCGATCAGAAGCACGATAAGATGGACGAAGGGCAGCGCGGTGACAGTCGTGATCGCGCTCAGCCCGGTCACCATCGTGCCCGTCAGGACCAGCGCGGCCCAGGGACCGGTCACGCGCGGCCAAAGCGCCAGGGCGCCGATCGTCTCCACCGAGCCCGTCACGTAGCGGATCCACTGCCCGAAGCCCAACGCGTCGTAGAGAAGGACGTCCCGGGGATCGGCGAAGAGTTTGCGCAGCCCGTAGTAGAGGAAGGCGATGGACAAGATGGCTGTGAGCGCGAGGCGGATGTTCTTAGTCATCCTCGCCCACCTAAGGCAAGCGTCTGAAAAGGCGACAGCCCGCACCGGAGGGAGAGGGCGGTGCGGGCTGCCTGGTCTGCGTCCTGCGAAGGGAGGGTCGGTCCCGCGGACTGCGTGTCTTGTGAAGAAGACATGGGCGCGCCGCCGGCCGGGTTACAGCTTTGTGACAGCGCGCTCACGGAGCGCTGATGCGTGTTACGCGGCGAGCCTCTGCACCTCTTCATCGGCGGCCTTCAGGCTGGCGTTGGCGTCGAGCGCCATTTGGTCTGCGGCGACGATCTGCACATCCTCTATGCCGATGAAGCCCAGCGCGAATGTCAGGTAGCCCGTAGCGAAGTCGATTTCGGAGCCCACTTTCGTGCCGCCCGAGGCGGTGACGATGATGGCGCGCTTGCCTTCAAGTAGGCCCACCGGGCCGGTATCGGTGTATTTGAACGTCACCCCGGCGCGGGCCACCTGGTCGACCCAGGCCTTGAGCGCCGCGGGGATACCGAAATTGTAGATCGGCGCGCCGATGACGAGCGTGTCCGCTTCCCTGAGTTCTTCGATGAGGGCGTCTGAGCCTGCGAGTGCGGCTGTCTGCGCTTCGCTCCGCTCGTCGGGAGCGGTCCAGTTGGCGGCGAGCCAGCCCTCGTCGAGGAGGGCGATCCCGTCGCTGAGGTCGCGTGTGATGACGCGGCCCGCGTCAAGACGAGCAATGACTTTATCGGAGAGCGCGCGTGTCACGGAGCCCTCTTTGCGGGCGGAGGCGTCGATGCGAAGGATGGTCTGTGCCATGTCGGGATGTCCTTGGTCGGCGGGGCGTTCGGCCCCTGGATGCGCCAAAAGTTGGCCCCTCTTGTCGCGCACGCAATCTGCGAATAAAGACGTCTCATGTGAAGATTTGCACATGAGGTTTCCATGGATAACTGGGACGAAGTGCGCACCGCCTTCCAGGTGGCGCGCCTGGGGACGGTGAGCGGCGCGGCGGAGGTTCTGGGCGTCCACCACGCCACGGTCATCCGCCATATCGACGCGCTCGAGGGCAAGCTCGGCGTGAAGCTCTTCCAGCGCCACGCGCGGGGCTACACGGCCACCGAGGCGGGCAACGACCTCCTCCTCGTGGCGCAGACGACCGATGACCAGTTCGCCCAGCTTGCAGGCCGCCTGAAGGGCCGCGGCGCCTCGGTCACGGGGGAGCTCGTGGTGACCTCGCTGGCCACCTTCTCGCCCATGCTGGCGCCTGTGCTGGCGGGCTTTCGGGAGGAGCATCCGGAGCTCACAGTGCGCTACCTCACCGGGGACCGGCTCTTCCGGCTGGAATATGGCGAGGCCCATGTGGCCATCCGCGCGGGCGCGGCCCCCGATCAGCCCGACAATGTCGTTCAGCCCTTCGTACGCCAGGGCCTCGCGCTCTACGCCGCGGATTTCTACAAGGAGCGTCACGGCCTTCCAAAGGACGAGAGCGAGTACAAGGACCACTATTTCGTGGGGCACGACCAGGAGACCCGGGCGCCCTTCAACATGTGGCTCCGCGAGCATGTGCCCATGGAAAACATCGTCTACCGCACCGCCGACAACCGCTCCAACGAAGACGGGGTAGTTGCCGGCGCGGGCATCGGTTTCCTGCCGGTGAAGGTCGCGGAACGCTATGGCAACCTGACCATGGTCGGATCGCCGCGCCCGGAATGGAGCGCGCCGCTCTGGCTCGTGACCCATGTGGATCTTCACCGCACGGCCAAGGTGCAGAGCTTCCTGGCCTACCTCAAAGAGGCGGCCAAGAGCTGGGAAGTATGAGCGAGGCCCATCGCGGCCACCTCGCGATGCTGGTGTTCTCGGCCCTCGTGGCGGGGTCCTTCGCGCTCGGCGCGCAGGCGGCGAACCTCCTCGATCCCGCCGCGCTCAACGCCGTGCGCTTTCTCATCGCGGCTGCCGTCATCGGCGTGCTGGGCCTCGCGACCCGCGCCTTCAAGCCCGGCGACGGGGCAGCGCCCTGGCGGTATGTCGTCCTCGGCGGGCTTTTCTCGGCATACTTCTTTCTCATGTTCGAGGGGCTGAAAACAGCGCCGCCCGTTTCGGCGGCGGCGGTCTTCACGCTCACGCCCGTCATGGCTGCGGGCTTCGGCTGGCTGCTCCTGCGCCAGCGCCTCACGGGCCGCATGGCGCTGGCGCTTGCGCTGGGCGCGTCCGGGGCTCTTTGGGTGATCTTCCGCGCGGATGTCGCGTCTCTCCTAGCTTTCGAGATCGGGTTGGGCGAAGCGATCTACCTTGTCGGCTGTCTGGCACATGCCGCGTATGCGCCCATGGTCGCAAAGCTGAACCGGGGAGAACACCCCGTCGCCTTCTCCTTCGGCACGCTGGTGGCGGGCGCGGTGCTGCTCGGGCTCTTCGGCGCGCCCGCGATCCTCGCTGCGGAGTGGAGCGCGCTGGCGCCGATTGTCTGGATCACGATCGTCTACACGGCCGTGGCGGCCAGTGCGGCGACCTTCGTTCTCCTGCAATACGCCAGTCTGCGCCTGCCATCGGCGAAGGTCATGGCCTACACCTATCTCACGCCGAGCTGGGTCATCCTTTGGCAGATCGCGCTCGTGGGCGATGTGCCTGCGCCGCTCATCCTGGTGGGCGTCGCGCTCACCGCCGCCGCGCTCCTCTTGCTCCTGAGGACCGAAGAGGCCGGTCCGTCCAAGGGCCCGAAAGGCCTCGGGGGTCTGGGGGCTCGCCCCCGGTCCTGATTTGGGCGGGGCTAGCCGTCGGCGGGCGCGTCGGGCAGTTCCCGAGCGAGGAAGGCTTCGAACGCCTCGAGGTTGATCGCCTCGAACTGACCGAAGCTTTGCATCCACACGGATGCGTCACGCAGCGCATCTGGCTCGAGCTTGCACCATTTCACCCGCCCGCGCTTTTCCTGGCTGATGAGGCCCGCCGCCGTGAGGACGCCGAGATGCTTGGAGATTGCGGCGAGCGACATCTCGAAGGGCTGGGCCACGTCGGTAACGGCCATGTCGTCCTCCAGCAGCATCTGCAGGATCGCGCGCCGCGTGGGATCCGCGAGGGCGGCGAAGACGGTATCGAGGCTGGCCATGGGGCGGGGTAGCGCGGGGCGCGGCGGTCGATCAAGCCTGCGCGGCGGAAATGAGACCCCTATCCTTAACTGATTGGTTGAATCTTGCTTTGGTGCGAGGCCGGGCCGGCCCACACGCTTGCCGGAGCCGATACGTGGAGAAGCAGAGTGTTTTCAATATCTTGAGGGCGATGCACCCGCTCCAGCACGGCAATTGACTTCACGTGCCCCGCCGCATACCACCTCGCCGAGTGTCGCAGGAGGCTCCGGTGAGCGACGATAAGCGCATGGCTGAGCTGGAGGCGCGCCTCGCAGCAGCCAGGGCGCGCACCGAACGCGAGCCCAAAAGCGGAGACGAAAGCTATTCGATGGCCAACGTGGCCTGGCGAATGGTGATCGAGCTGGTGGCGGGGATCCTCATCGGCTTCGGGATCGGGATCGGGCTCGACAGCCTCTTCGGCACCATGCCGATATTCCTGGTCACGTTCATATTGTTCGGCCTCGCGGCGGGCATCAACGTGATGATGCGCACCGCCCGCGAGGTTCAGGAAAAGCAGGCCGCGGCAGCCGCCGAGGCCGAAAAGGAGAACAAGGATGGCTGAAGGTTCGAGCGGCGGTTTGAGCATCTCACCCATGGAGCAGTTCACCGTGAAGCCCCTCTTCGGCGGGAGCGAGATAAATCTCTTCACGATCACGAACGTGACGCTCTGGATGTTTTTCGCCGTCGTGGCCGTGACGCTCCTCATGGTGCTTGGCACGCGCGGGCGGGCCGTGGTGCCCACGCGAGCTCAGTCGCTCGGCGAGATGATCTACGGCTTCGTGCACGGCATGGTCACGGATGTGGCGGGCAAGGACGCGCTGAAGTTCTTTCCCTATATCATGACGCTCTTTCTCTTCATTCTCATGGCGAACCTTCTAGGCCTCATTCCCACGGCCTTTACGCCCACCTCGCACATCGCGGTGACGGCGGTGATGGCGCTCGCCGTGTTCATAACAGTGACGACGGTGGGTATCGTGAAGAACGGGACGGAGTTCCTCAGCCTCTTTTGGGTGTCGTCCGCACCGCTCATCCTGCGGCCCATCCTCGCGGTGATCGAGCTCATCTCTTACTTCGTGCGCCCGGTGAGCCATTCCGTGCGTCTCGCAGGGGCCATCACCGCGGGGCACGCAGTCATGAAGGTCTTTGCGGGCTTTGCCGCTGCCGCGCTCATCGCGCCGCTCACGATCGTGGCGATGGTGGCGATCTACGCGCTCGAATTCCTCGTGGCGGGCATCCAGGCCTACGTCTTCGCCATTCTCACCTGCGTGTATCTCAAGGATGCACTGCACCCGCATCACTAAGGTTCGGTGCGCAGGGCGCACCTTACGATTCACAGAACTTCCAAGCTCAAGGAGATAAGGACATGGAAGGCGATATCGCACAAATGGGTCAATTCATCGGCGCGGGCATTGCAGGCCTCGGCGCCGGCCTCGCCGCACTCGGTGTGGGCAACGTGGCAGGCAACTTCCTCGCCGGCGCGCTGCGCAACCCCTCCGCCGCCGGTGGCCAGACGGCCACGCTCTTCATCGGCATCGCATTCGCGGAAGCGCTCGGGATCTTCTCGTTCCTCGTCGCTCTCCTCCTGATGTTCGCCGTCTGATATACCGTCCTTTGAGCTACCCCGGCGCGCGCCGCCGGGGTGACCTAAACGAGCCAGGAGGGCAGCATGGCTGACGAAGCCACCGCGGCAGAGGGCGCAGCATCCGCGCCGGGCATGCCGCAGCTCGATTTCTCGACGTTCCCGAACCAGATCCTCTGGCTCGTGGTCACGCTCGTGGTGATCTATTTCATCCTCGCCCGCGTCGCGCTGCCCCGGATCGGCGGCGTGCTCGCTGAACGCGCGGGGCAGATCACGAACGATATAGCCGCGGCCGAGGAGCTGAAGTCGCGCGCGACCGCCGCCGAAGAGGCTTACAACAAGGCACTGGCAGACGCCCGTGCCGAGGCGCAGAAAATCGCTGCCAAGACGAAGGCCGACATCCAGGCGCAGCTCGACAAGGAGCTGGAGAAGGCGGATGCCGAAATTGCCGCGCGCACCGCAGAGAGCGAAAAGGCCATCGCCGCCATCCGCGACAGCGCGGTGGAAAGCGTGGCCGAAGTGGCCCGCGACACCGCCGGCGAAATCGTCTCCGCCCTGGGCGGCAAGGCCGAGGGCAAGGCCGTGAGCGCCGCCGTCGACGCCCGGATGAAAGGATAAGTTCATGCGCAAGCTGACCATCCTCGCCCTCACGCTCGTCGCGAGCCCGGCGCTGGCCTATTCCGAGAAGAACCCGTTTACCGCGCGGTTCTGGTCGCTTGGCAATTCGGACTTCGTCGTCCTGATCGCCTTCCTCCTCTTCATGGGCATCCTCGCCTACTTCGGCGTGCCGAAGCTTCTTGGGAAGATGCTCGACGACCGGGCCGAGGCCATCAAATCCGAACTCGACGAGGCGCGCGCGCTCCGCGAGGAGGCGCAGGCCTTGCTGGCGTCCTACGAGCGCAAGCAAAAGGATGTCCAAAGCCAGGCCGACGACATCGTCGCCAGCGCCCGTGAGGAGGCCGAGGCCGCCGCGGAGCAGGCCAAGGCGGACATCGCGCGCTCCGTGGAGCGCCGCCTCGCCGTCGCGGAGGAGCAGATCGCCTCCGCCGAAGCCGCAGCCGTGAAAGAGGTCCGTGACCGGGCCATCGCCGTGGCCGTGGCCGCCGCCGGGGACATCCTGGCAAAGGGGCTTTCGGCCGCCGAAGCCAACAAGTTCATCGACGCAGGCATAGCGGAGGTGGAGGCGAGGCTTCACTGAGCCAAGCGCCACGCCCGAGACAACGCCCTTCTCCGTGTTCCGGGGGAGGGCTTTTTTCGTTCAGCGGGTCTTTTCGTGAGCGAGCCTTTGGCGGGCGATCGTCTCGTGGCGCAGCGCGAGGCGGTGATCGCGCAGGCAGCTTTCGACATAGGCGAGGTGGTCTTCCACCGCCTGCCGTGCCCGGGGCGCATCGCGCTCCTGCAGCGCTGCGTTTATGGCGCGGTGCTGCGCGAGGAGGTTCGCGCGGGTGGTGCGCTGCGCGAACATGATCTTGCGATTGTAGAAGACGCCCTCGCGCAGGAGCCCGAACATCGACCGCATCATGTGGAGCATGACGGTGTTGTGCGAGGCCTCGATGATGGCGAGGTGAAATTCGGCGTCGAGCGCCGCTTCATCCGCGCCGCTGCGTTTCTTGTGCGCGGCTTCCATTTTTTCCATCACCTCCGCGACCACGGCGAGGTCGGTCTCCGAGGCGCGCCGCGCCGCCCGCTCCGCCGCGAGCCCCTCGAGATCGCGCCGGAAGGCAAGGTAATCGAGGACCGCCTCGTCGTGACGCTCGAAGAGGCGCACGAGAGCGGGGGAGAAGGCGGGGGTGAGGACGTCGGCGACGAAGACCCCTGCGCCCGCCCGGGCCTCGAGAAGCCCGTCCTCGGCCAGCGTCGCGATGGCCTCCCGCAGCGAGGGGCGGGACACGCCCAGCCGCGCCGCCAGGTCGCGCTCCGCCGGGAGCCGCTCCCCGGGCCGCAGGATGCCCCGCAGGATCAAAAGCTCGATCTGCGTGACGACGGCGGCGCTCAGGCGCTCGGATTGGATTTTCACGAATGGCATGGCTCGCTCCGGCGCCGAGTATCGGACGCGCCGCCGGAGCGCGCAAGTTCAGGTGGTGGGGTTGATGATGATATCGACCCTGCGGTTCTGCCGCTTGCCCTCGGGGGTGAGGTTGGTGGCGATCGGCTGGCTCTCGCCGCGGCCGAAGGAATTGATACGGAACCCGCTCACGCCGTTTTGCTGGAGGATGCCCGCCACGGAGGCGGCGCGACGCTCCGAAAGGTTCTGGTTAAACTCCGCCGTGCCGTCGCTGTCGGTGTGCCCGATGACGGTGACGGTGCTGTTGGGGAAGCGTTGCAGGTTGGCCGCGAGGCTCCGGATGTCGCCCTGGAGGTCGGGGCGGAGCTGCGCGCTGCCGCTGGCGAAGAGGATGTCCTGGGGCATGCGCACGATGAGCTGGTTGCCCTGGCGGATCACCACCACCTGGCCCGAGAGCTGTTGGCGAAGCGCGGCTTCCTGGCGGTCCACCTGCTGGCCGATGACGGCACCGGCGCCTGCGCCCACGGCGGCCCCGATGATCGCGCCGCGCGCCTCGTCGTCAGAGGTCGCCGCGCCGAGGATCGCGCCGGCCACGGCGCCGGTGAGCGCGCCCTGCTGCGTGCGGTTCTGATCAGGCGCGGCCGGGTCGAACGTGGCGGGGTCGGTGCACGCCGCCAGCGCGGTCAATGAGAGGGCGGCACAGAATAGAGGGGTCTTTTGCATGGATGATCTCTTCTCGAACAAATGCGTGCCGCGGCGATGCCCGGCTTCCCCGCTTATGGAGAGCGCGAAGGCAGTTATGCAATAACAAGCGCGTCAACGCGCGGAGATCGGCGCTCAAGCGGCGGTCTCCCGCGCCTCCGACCGTGCGGCCTCGTAGGCGAGGATGGCGCGTTTGACGGGCAGGCCCCAGTGGTAGCCGCCCAAGCCGCCGGATTTCCGGAGTGCCCGGTGGCAGGGGATGAGATAGCTGATCGGGTTGCGCCCCACCGCCGTGCCCACGGCGCGCACGGCCCGCGGGGCTCCCACGGCCCGCGCGATGTCGCCATAGGTCGTCACCTGACCGGAGGGGATGTGCATGAGCGCCTCCCACACCTTGATCTGGAGCGGTCTCCCGATGAGCAGGAGCCGCGCCTCGCCCGGCTCCGTGCCGAAGGCGACGGCGATATCGGCCGCGAGGACATCGCGGTCCTCGACAAAGGTGGCCTCGGGCCAGCGGCCCGTCATGTCGGCCATGGCCGCCCCGCGGCCGCATTCCTCGGCGAAGGCGAGGCCGCAAAGGCCGCGGTCGGTGCCCATGGCGAGGGCATCGCCGAAGGGCGTGTCGAACCAGCCGTAGGAGATGACCTGCGCTGCGCCGCCGCGGGCAAAGTCGCCCGGGCTCATGGCCTCCCAGCGCAGGAAGAGATCGTGGAGCCGGGAGGTCCCCGACAGGCCCAGGGTATGGGCCGTCTCGAGCGTCGTGTGCCGCTCTCGCAGCAGCGATTTGGCGTGGCCCAGCATGAGATATTGCTGAAAGCGTTTCGGCGAGACGCCGGCCCAGGCCGTGAAGGTGCGCTGGAAATGGGCGGGAGACAGCCCGGCCTCGGCCGCGAGCGCCTCAAGGGACAGGGGCTTGTCGGCCGCGTCGATTGCCGCGATAGCCCGCCCGATGATGTGGTAATGGTAGCTGTGATCCATGGTGGAGCTCGCATCTTACATAGTCTGGAGCCTATGGTCTCGCCGCCAGGCCCGCGACCCGATTCTTGTCGAAAACCGCGCGCCGAATGCGGCGCCGCGCCCCCTTGGCGCGTGCCTGCGGGAGCAGAGCGGCTCGCACCCACACGCGCCCCCAAACTCGGCGACAAGATGCCGGTTTTCGCGCCGCTCGATGCCCCGGGCCGTCGCGGATCCGGGCGTCAGTGAACATTCTGGTTTTCTTTGGAAAATGCCTATGTAGAGATGCAATCAAGCGTTGAGGAGCGCAGGACCATGTCGCCCAGACTATTCGCATTCGCCGCGGGCCTTGCCTTGAGTGCCGCGGCGGCACAGGCTGAGACACTCGCTTTCTCGGTGGGTGTGGGCGCGCAGATGCAGCAAGATTACTTCGGCTCCGCCGATGACAGCGTGGGGCCCACGGGCTCGTTCAGCCCGCGCTACCTCCGGCTGGGCAGCGTGGAGATCGGGGATCCCGACCCGAACGCGGTGAGCCTGGGCTTCCATCCCCGCGGCTCTTTTCGCTTCATCGGGGAGCGAACGGCCGACGACAATGCGGAGCTTGCGGGCCTCGAGGATATCGACCTGAGCGTGGAGCTCGGCGGCGGTGTGGGCTTCCGCAGCACCGGCTTCCAGGCCTTCGCCGATCTGCGCTATGGCGTTGTGGGCCATGAAAGCGTCGTCGCAGAGGTGGGCGCGGACGCCATCGCGCGCCCTGTGCGGGACGTGACCGTGACCCTGGGGCCGCGGGTCCTCTGGGGCTCCGAGGACTTCGTGGAGACGTATTTCGGCGTCACGCCCGCGGAAGCCGGAGCGTCGTCCTTTCCGGCCTACGATGCCGGCAGCGGCCTCGTGAGCGCGGGGCTCGAAGCCAACATCACCTACGATTTCAACACGGACTGGGCCGTGCGCGGCACGGCGACCTGGGATCGTTTCCTCGGGGATGCGGGCGACAGCCCCATCGTCGCGGACGAGGACGCCTTCGGCCTCTCGGTGCAGGTGATCCGAAGCTTCGCGTTCTGAACTGGCTCCTCCAGGTCCGGTGCGGTAGGGGCTTCGGCCATGGCAAAGCCGGCAAAGCAGCTTCCCTATCCCGTGATGCGCGCGATCTTCGCGCGGTTCGAGGCCGCCGAGCCCGAGCCGCGCGGCGAACTCGACCATGTGAACGCCTTCACGCTCGTCGTGGCCGTGGCGCTCTCCGCGCAGGCGACGGACAAGGGCGTGAACCGGGCCACGGCGACGCTTTTCAAGGTGGCTGACACGCCCGAAAAGATGCTGGCCCTCGGCGAAGAGGGTGTTATCGAGCACATCAAGACAATCGGGCTCTTCCGCAACAAGGCAAGAAACGTCATCAAGCTCTCCCGCATCCTCGTGGAGCACTATGGCGGCGAGGTGCCCAATAGCCGCGCCGCGCTCGAAAGCCTGCCAGGCGTGGGGCGCAAGACCGCCAACGTGGTGCTCAACATGTGGTGGGGCCACCCGGCGCAGGCGGTGGACACGCATGTCTTCCGGGTGGGCAACCGCACGGGCATCGCGCCGGGCAAGGACGTCGTGGCCGTGGAGCGCGCCATCGAGGACAACGTGCCGGTGACTTTCCAGCGCCATGCTCATCACTGGCTTATCCTCCATGGCCGGTATATCTGCACCGCGCGCAAGCCCCGCTGCGAGGATTGCGTGATCTCGGACCTCGTAGGCTGCAAGGAGAGCTGTGCGTGACAAAGACCTATGACGTGGTGGGGATGGGCAATGCCGTCTCCGATGTGATTGCCCAGGCCTCAGATGCGTTCCTCGATCATATGGGGATCGAGAAGGGGATCATGCAGCTCGTGGAGCAGGACCGCGCCCAGGTGCTCTATGCCGCCATGGGAGAGCGGACCGAAACCCCGGGCGGATCGGTGGCCAACACGATCGCGGGGCTAGGGGTGCTGGGGCTCAAGACGGCCTTCGTGGGTCGCGTGGCCGATGACAGCCTCGGCCGCACCTATGCGGCCTCCATGGCCGAGCAGGGCACGGATTTCCCGAATTCGCCGGTGGCCGGCGCGGGGCTGCCCACGTCGCATTCGATGATCTTCGTCTCCCCGGACGGGGAGCGGTCGATGAACACCTATCTCGGCATTTCCGCCGAGGTGGGGCCGGAACACCTGCCCGAGGGTGTGTTCGAGGACTGCGCCTACCTCTTCTTCGAGGGGTATCTTTTCGACAAGGACCCCGGCAAAGCCGCGTTCTACGCCGCCGCCGAACGCACGCGCGGGGCCGGGGGAAAGGCGGGCATCACGCTCTCGGACCCGTTCTGCGTGGAACGGCACCGCGCCGATTTCCGCAATCTCGTGGCCGGAGCGCTCGACTATGTCGTGGGCAATGAGGCGGAGCTCTTGTCGCTTTACGAGGTGACGGATGTGGAGGCCGCGCTGGCGGCGGCAGCGGCGGAGTGCGAGCTCGTCGTGTGCACGCGGTCGGGCAAGGGCGTGGCGATCCGGCGGGGCGACGAGCGCGTGGACGTGCCGGTGGAGGCGGTGACCCCGGTGGATGCCACCGGCGCCGGGGACCAGTTCGCGGCGGGCTTTCTCCATGGTCTCGTGACGGGACAGTCGCTCGAGGTGTCGGGGCGCATGGGCTGCGTGGCAGCCGGCGAAGTCATCGGGCATGTGGGCCCGCGCCCCGAGATCGACCTGCGCCAGCTCTTCGCGGCGCAGGGTCTTTAGGCGTCCTGGTTTCGGGCGGGACGGACCTCTTTCTCCGCTGCGCTCCGAAATTCGACCCGCCCGCCCGAATCCACAGGCGCCCTAGCCGAAGCGGCCGGCGATGAAGGCGGCGGCGTCGGGATCGCGCGCGTCGGTGAACATGTGCTCGGTGGGGGCAAGCTCGCGCAATTCTCCCAGGTGGAAATAGGCCACGCGGTCGGCCACGCGGCGGGCCTGCATCATCGAATGAGTGATGACGACCACGGAATGATCGCGCCCCAGGTCGATCATCAGGTCCTCGATCGCCTGGGTGGCGATGGGATCGATGGAGCCCGTGGGCTCGTCCATTAGAAGCACGCGGGGCTTGGTGGAAAGCGCGCGCGCGATGCAGAGCCGCTGCTGCTGCCCTCCGGAGAGCGAGAGCCCGGAGGCTTTGTGCAGGCTGTCCTTGACCTCGTTCCACAGATGCGCGCGCGTGAGGCAGGCCTCGACATGGGCGTCGAGCTCCGCCCGGGAGCGAGTGAGGCCGTGGATGCGGGCGGGGTAGGCCACGTTCTCGTAGACCGAGGCGGGGAAAGGATTGGGCTTTTGCGCGACCCACCCGAAATTCCGGCGATAGGCGGGCGGGTCGATATGGGCGCCGAAGATATCGCCGCCTGCAAAGCTGATGCGGCCCTCCATGCGGATGCCGCGGATGCCGTCATGCATACGGTTGAGCGCCTTGAGCGCCGTGGACTTGCCGCAGCCCGACGGGCCGATGAAGGCAAGGACCTCCTCGGGCATGAGATCGAAGCTCACATCCCTCAGTGCCTGTTTGTCTCCGTACCAGAGCGAGAGGCCCCGCACGCTCATGAGCGGTGGGCGATTGGACCCCGGGGCGAGGGGCGTGGTCTCGTGGTCGCGGGCAGTGTCGTCGAACATGATCGGGCCTCCTTTGCGGTGGCCCGAAGATGACCGCCAGAGGCTAGAGGCGGCTTTGATCCAGATCAGGCCGCCGCGAATGTCATGAAGACGTCATGGAGCTGTTACGCGAGGCGCTGGCGGACACGGGGCCGGGGGTCTAATCGCCGAGCTTGGCATGGACCTCGTCGAGGTCGATCTCCCCGATGGGCATCTTGTTGCCCGGGTTCTCGAAATCGTAGCGGAAGAGCTCGAAGTCCTTTTTGTAGATCTCGTAGACGAGATGCATGGCGAGGTCGTCGAAATAGTCCTCCACGGGATGCGCGCGCTTGGGCCCGTGGCCCTCGCTCTCATTGAAGCGCGGCACGTCCGCGAGCCTGATCTTCTTCTTTGTGTCGATGGCGTCGAGGACCATTTGCATCCCGTCATTGAATTGCTCGGTCCAGAAGATCTTGTCGTAGCGCCCGCCATTGACGATGAAGGTGGAGATGTGGCCGGACATGGCCGACCAGTGGATGTCGGGCTCCATGGGCCGGCGCCAGCGGATGGTGTCGCGCGCAAAGAGCAGGAAGCGGCGAAAGCTCTTGATCTGGTCGAATTCGAAATCGTCCTCGGGCTTCCCCACCTCGATCCCGTATTTCTGGATGAGGAGCGGCACGAGATTGCCGCGGTAGCGTTTTCCGTTGCGCTGGATCCCGCAAATCTTATCGAAAAAGGAGCTCAGGATACGCGTGTAGGGATTTCGAACGCAGGTGAAGGCGTAGCTTTTGTGACCCTCGACATTGGCGGTGATAAGGGGCTGGCTCGTCTCGATGGCCCATTTGTGCATCCCCGCCGTGGCATCGTGGATATCACCGTCAAAGAAGGTGCCGTGATCCGAATAGAACATGATCTGACCGATGGTGGAGCAGGCGCATTTCGGCACCACGCGGTAGACCACGCTCTCGCTCTCTGTCATCCAGGTCCCTGGAAAGCCCATCTGCTCTGCCTCGCTCGGGTCTTTGGCCTTTGTTCATCTCTGAATCGCAAACAAAGGCTGTTTATTCAACGGTCCTTCACTTAGCCTCGCCCAAAACAACGGAGCAGGGCTCACAGAGCATCGGAAGCGTGTCGCGCCATGGCCAAGATCGCCTACATTTTGCTGTGCCACAAGGACCCGAAATCCATCGTGGAGCAGGCGCGCAGGCTCACGGCGGTGGGCGATGTGGTGAGCATCCATTTCGACCGCAGCGCGCGGGCGGCCGACTACGCTGAAATCCGCGCCGCGCTCGAGGACAATCCGCGGGTGACCTTCGCGCGGCGGCGCGTGAAATGCGGCTGGGGGGAATGGTCGCTCGTGCGGGCCTCCCTCAACGCACTCGAGGCGGCGGTGGAGGCGTTCCCGGCCGCCACCCATTTCTACATGCTCTCGGGCGATTGCATGCCCACGAAGAGCGCGGAATACGCCCATGCCTTCCTCGACGCGCGGGACGTCGATTACATCGAAAGCTTCGACTTCTTCGCGTCCGACTGGATCAAGACGGGCATGAAGGAGGACCGGCTGATCTACCGCCATGTCTTCAACGAGCGCAGGCAGAAGCGGCTCTTCTACTGGTCCTATGACTTCCAGCGCTGGGCGGGGCTCACGCGGGAGGTGCCCCATGACATACAGATGATGATCGGCTCGCAATGGTGGTGCCTGCGGCGCACCACGATCGAGAGCATCCTCGACTTCTGCCGCGCGCGCCGGGACGTGATGCGCTTCTTCGCCACGACCTGGATTCCGGATGAGACATTCTTTCAGACGCTGGTGCGTCATCTCGTGCCCCAGGAAGAGATCGAGGAGCGGTCCCCCACCTTCAAGATGTTCACCGATTACGGGATGCCGGTGACGTTCTACAACGATCAATACGATCTGCTGCTCAGCCAGGACGCACTCTTCGCGCGCAAGATCAGCCCGCAAGCCAAGGCGCTCAAGACCCGGCTCGGGCGGCTATACGCGGCCCGCGGTGAGCGTTTCGACGTGTCCAACGAGGGCAAACGCCTCTTCGAATTCCTCACGGGGCGCGGACGCGAGGGTCGCCGCTTCGCCCCACGCTTCTGGGAACAGGCAGCGAGCCTCGGCCGCGACCGTGAGCTCATGATCGTCGTCTGCAAGAAGTGGCACGTAGCCAAGCGGCTCATCGCGCATATCAAGCAGGAGACGAACCTTCCGGTGATCGAATACCTCTTCCACGAGGAGGAGACACGCCTGCCCGACCTCGGCGGCATCCAGACGACGCTGGAGAAACGCACGCGGCACCGCCGCGCGCTCATGGGCATGCTCTTCGACTATTACGAGACCGACCGGCTCCTGATCTGCCTCGACCCGTCGAGCTTCGATCTCCTGATGGATTTCGAGCATGACCGCTCGACGACACGGATCCTTGAAGTGGCCTGTGTCTTCACCGACGACTATCTCCTCGGGCACGCTGCGCGGGTGGGGCTCGCGGGGGACCGCTCGCCCAAGGAGACGATAGAGCGGCTCCTGCCGACCATCCGGCGCGACGTGATCTTCGAACACGAGCGTTTGCGCGACGCCGACTTCAAGAATTACTACCGCATCAGCGAGGGCGAAACCGCCGAGCAGATGGCGGAGCCCCTGGGAGAATTCCTCGGTCTGGCGCCGGAGAAGGCCCGTGCCGTGGCTGCGGCAGAGTATCTTTTTGTGGATTGAGACCTGTCCGGCGGAGCGGGCCCGCTAGGTCGCAGCCCTCAGGCAATCCATGGAGGACGCAATGGTTCTGAAGACGATGGTAAAGCTCAAGATGCTCGGGCTCGCGGGTCAGGTGGTGACCGGGGCATTCATCAACGGTGCCCTCATCGGCGCGGGCGTGACCGCCGCGGGCCTTATGGCGGCCAAGGCCGCGAAGGACGCCGGCAAGAAGACCGGGTGAGACGCGCATGGGTCCCACGCCCCGACAAAGGCGTTGTGACCCGTGGCCCGCTGGGGAATGGTGTGGCGGAAGGAGACCCCGCCCATGCCCTACGCCTATGACCCCGAGAACATCTTCGCCAAGATCCTCCGGGGCGAGATTCCCAATAAGACTGTGCTCGAAACAGACTATTGTCTGGCATTTCGGGACATCAACCCCCAGGCACCCGACCACGTTCTGATCATTCCGAAGGGCGCCTATGTGAACCACGACCACTTCGTGGCGGAGGCCTCGGACGCCGAGATCCTCGATTTCGCCCGCGCCGTTCGCGCCGTCACCGAGGCACTGGGCGTGGAGCCCGGCGCCGGAGGCGCGGGATACCGGCTTTTGTCCAATGCGGGCGAGGACGCAATCCAGGAGGTGCCGCATCTCCACGTGCACGTGGTGGCGGGCCGCAACTTGGGTCGGATGCTGCAGCCCGCGCGCTAGCGATCAGGCGATCCCATGGGCCACGACCTGTCCGGGATGCGCCTCGGCCCAGGCCTCGAGGCAGGCCAGCACATCGTCGCGCCCTGCATGCCGGATGGCAGGCTCGGGCAGCGCGACGCCCGCCCGGAGCGCCATCTCGAGGCAGGCCACGTGGTCTTGGTGGTCGACCTCGGGCGCGTTCTCCGAGCCGTGGATGATCGTCGACAGGAGCGTTCCGCCATAGCCGTTGATGTGGCTCAGATCCGGCTTCATCTCGAGGAAGAAGGCCATGTTCTCCGGCAGCCCCCACCAGCCCGCGCCCTGGACGGGGGTCATGCCCATCCTGTCCGGCCGGTCCCATTCGAGCCCCGCCGCAAAGAAAGCCTTGAGCCTCGGGAGCTGCTCGGTGAAGCCCGCGAGGTCGGCGGCGAGGCTTCGCGCCTCGTCGGGCAGGCGGGCCGGATCGATGGGTCCGTCGCCCGCCAGGAGCCGCGCGAGCATCTCGGGCATGTCCGTGGGCGCACCGAGCTTGGCCAGCGCCTCCGCGCCCGCCTCGTTGCCGTAAAGCCGCGCCACCGCGTAAGCCCCGAGCCCGTCGCGCCGCGCGTCGAGATGGGCCCCGCGCGCCGCAAGCAGCTCGAACATCGGCGCACCGCAGAGCCGCTGGGCGGCGTGGTGAAGTGCCGATAGTCCCACCGCCGCGGGCCCGCTCGGATGGTGCGAAATGCCTTCGTTGACGTCCCAGCCGCTATCGAGCAGCAGCTCAACCGCGCGCACATCGTCGAAATCCATCGCCCGGTAGGGCGCGTTGGTGCCCTCGGGCCGCGCGCCGAAGGCGAGCAGCAGTTCGAGCGCCGCGAGATCGCGCTGCTCTGTGGCGTGGTAGAGCGATTCGTTGTCGTTGGGATCGGCGCCGTGCTCGAGAAGCCACCGCGCGAGATCGAGGTTTCGCGCGTGATCGATGGCGCCGTAGAGCGCGGGCAGCGTGTAGGGCTCGTCACCGCCGGCCGTGAACGCGTCGTTCACATCCGCGCCCGCCGCCACGAGTATCTCCGCCATGCGGACCGCGTCCCCCGGCGCGCCGAAGCCCAGCCGCCCCCAATGCGAAAAGCAGAGATGGCACATGGCGCGCCGCGGCCCGTGCTGCGCCACGGCAAGACCCGCATCCTCCCCGAGCGCGCGCTCGACCGCGTCGAGATCGTAGGTCGCGCAAGCGAGCGCGAAATGCCCCTCCACGAGGTCGGGCGCATCCGAAAGGAGCCGCTCGATCCAGCCCTTCTGCCCGAAAAAGAGCGCGCGCTTGAGCCGCTCCTGCGCCGCGGCGCGCCCCAGGCCACGCGCCTCCACGGCCACCTTGAGCTTGGGCCAGCTCTCAAAGCCGCGCTCGAGCGCCACGGCGTGGAGAAAGTCTGCGTGCTTCAGCGGGGATTTCTGCCCCAACCATTGCGCCACCTGGAGCCGGGCCTGCCGGTCATTGGCGTCGTAGGATTTGTGTAAGAGCTTGGCCTCACGTCTCAGGCCATCGAGAGACAGGTCAGTCATCGGGTGTCCTCCGCAATCCGCTCCAAGGTCCGTTCACTGAAGGAGCGCGGGTCCATCCGCTATGTGTCTTCCGTCGTATGGGGCGGCGCGAGCTTTCCACGGACCGGCGGCCTGCCCAGGGGCCTTGCCCGAAAAGGTAGCCGATCGCTGGACGCTCCACAACGGCGCGATTAGTCTGGCCGCGCTGCCAGAGGAACCCCCATGACCGAACAAGCCTACCAGGTGCTCGCCCGGAAATACCGGCCAGAAACCTTCGCCGATCTGGTGGGGCAGGACGCGATGGTGCGCACGCTGAAAAACGCCTTCGAGGCCGACCGGATCGCGCAGGCTTTCATCATGACGGGTATCCGGGGCACCGGAAAAACCACCACTGCGCGGATCATCGCGAAGGGCATGAACTGCATCGGGCCTGACGGGAATGGCGGGCCCACGACAGAGCCCTGCGGCGTCTGCGAGCATTGCCGAGCGATCATGGAGGGCCGCCACGTGGACGTCCTCGAGATGGACGCGGCCTCTAACACGGGCGTCGCCAATATCCGCGAGATAATCGATAGCGTGCATTACCGGGCGGCCTCCGCGCGCTACAAGGTCTACATCATCGACGAGGTGCACATGCTGTCGACGGGCGCGTTCAACGCGCTCCTGAAGACGCTGGAAGAGCCGCCCGCCCATGTGAAGTTCATCTTCGCCACGACCGAGATCAGGAAGGTCCCGGTGACGGTGCTGTCGCGCTGCCAGCGCTTCGACCTGCGCCGCATCGAGCCCGAAGACATGGTCTCGATGCTTGCCCGTATCGCCAAGGCCGAAGGCGCCCAGATCGCCGAGGATGCGCTGGCGCTGATCACACGCGCCGCCGAGGGCTCTGCCCGGGACGCGCAGTCGCTCCTCGACCAGGCGATCTCCCACGGCGCGGGCGAGACGACCGCCGAGCAGGTCCGCGCGATGCTCGGCCTCGCCGATCGAGGCAGGGTGCTCGATCTCTTCGACATGATCATGAAAGGCGATGCAGCGGGCGCGCTCACGGAGCTTTCGGGCCAGTATGCCGACGGGGCCGACCCTATGGCCGTCCTGCGCGATCTTGCCGAGATCACGCACTGGATATCCGTGGTGAAGATCACGCCAGACGCCGCCGAGGACCCGACCATCGGCCCTGACGAGCGCGCGAGGGGGCAGGCCATGGCCGAGGCGCTGCCCATGCGCGTGCTCACGCGGCAATGGCAGATGCTGCTCACGGCGCTCGACGAGGTGGGGCGCAGCCCCAATGCCATGATGGCCGCGGAGATGGCAATCATCCGCCTGACCCACGTGGCCGAGCTGCCCGCGCCGGACGACCTGGTGCGCAAGCTCAAGGACACGCCCGCGCCGCCGCCGATGCCCTCGCCTTCAAATGGCGGAGGTCCCGGGTCAGGCCCGGGACGCGGTGTACCTGCCGATACACCGCGCGCCGATGCCCCGCGTGCCGTCGCGCAGCCCTCGGGCGCGGCGGCGGCGCTCGCGGCGGCCCCGGCCCCGGGCCTCGAACGGTACGCGCGCTTCGAAGACGTGGTTGAGCTCATCCGCACCCACCGCGACGGCAAGCTCCTCGTGGACGTGGAGGCGGGCGTACGGCTCGTCTCCTACGCGCCGGGCCGCATCACCTTCACGCCCTCGGAGGAGGCGACAGCGGACCTCGCGCAGCGCCTCGGCGCCCGGCTGCAGAGCTGGACGGGCAACCGCTGGGCCGTGATCGTGGAGGATGGCGGCGCGGCTCCCACGCTCAAGGAGACGCTGAACGCCGAGCGCATCCGCCTCGAGGATGCGGCCCGTGCCCATCCCATGGTCCAGGCCGTCTTCGAGGCCTTCCCCGGCGCCAAGATCATCGACATCCGAACGCCCGAGGCCATCGCCGCGGAAGCCGAAGGCGAGGCGCTGCAGGCCGTGGAAGACGAATGGGACCCGTTCGACGAGGACTAGCCCCGCAGTCCGATGGCCCCAAGTATCTCGGGAAGCGAGCGAGGCCGGCCCCCGCTACTGCTGCCCCCAGCGGAGCCATTGGTTGCATTGCCGCGCCCATGGCCGCATCTAAGCCAAAAGGAGACCTCACATGCTCAAGGGATTAGGCGGCCTCGGCGACATGGCCGGAATGATGAAGAAGGCGCAGGAGATGCAGTCGAAGATGGCGGAGCTCCAGGAGAGCCTCGCCACGCTCACGGTGGTGGGCGAAAGCGGCGCGGGCCTTGTGAAGGCCACGGCCACGGCCAAGGGCGAGCTTACCGGCCTCGATATCGACCCCTCGATCTTCGATCCCAATGAAAAAGAAGTGGTCGAAGACCTCATCCTCGCCGCCATCAAGGAGGCGCAGGCGAAGGCCCAGCAAAAGAGCCAGGACGAGATGTCGAAGCTCACCCAGGAGATGGGCCTGCCGGCGGACATGAAGCTGCCCTTCTGAAGACGGAGGGGCCGGCGCCCCATGGCCGACGATATCTCCTCCCTCGAAACGCTCATCGAGCTGATGGCCCGGCTGCCGGGCCTCGGGCCCCGCTCCGCGCGGCGCGCGGCGCTCCACCTCGTGAAAAAGCGCGGGCAGCTCCTCGGGCCCCTCGCGGAGGCCTTGGCCGACGTGGCGCGCAGCGCGCGGGAATGCCTGAACTGCGGCAACATCACCACTTCCGACCGCTGCGCCATCTGCACCTCGCCCAAGCGCGCCACCGGAGAGATTTGCGTGGTCGAGGACGTGGCCGATCTCTGGGCGATGGAGCGCGCGGGCGTGTTTCGTGGGCGCTACCATGTCCTCGGCGGAACGCTCTCGGCGCTCGACGCCGTGGGCCCCGAGGAGCTGCGCATCCCGCGCCTCATCACGCGCGTGGCCGAGGAAGAGGTGATCGAGGTGATCCTCGCGCTGCCCGCCACGGTCGATGGACAGACCACGGCCCATTACATCGCCGGCGAACTCCCGGGCGTCGCGGTCACAAGCCTCGCGCAGGGTGTCCCCGTGGGCGGCGAGCTCGACTACCTCGACGACGGCACCATCTCCGCCGCGCTCAAGGCCCGAAAGAGCTTCTGACAGCCGTCCCGGTCGCGCCACCGGGTCCAAAGACTTTTGGGAAAAGTCTTGGAAAAAGTCTTCGAAGACTTTTTTGGCGCTCCGCCGCGGCATCATCGAAAATTGCGAGGGCGGAGACCCGCTGCCGCATCCTCGGCGAGCGCTTCTATCCTTTTGGCGCGTGTCTCGGGGGTCTTGGCGGTCTTGATGAATTCCAGCATCCCGCGCTTCACGCTCCGCGGGTAGTCCTCCCACACCGCCCGCGCCGCGCTTGCGGCATCAAGCGCCCGGGCGAGGTCCGGCGGCACCTCGAGCCGCTCCACGTCGTCGAGGAAGCTCCACATGCCGTTCTCCTTGGCGCGTGCGATCGCGGCCTCTCCGGGCGCCATCATGAGCCCCGCCGCGCGCGCCTCCTCCACCTTGGCCTTGTTCACGGCCGACCACGCGCTCCTCGCTCGGCGCGGGGCCACCCGCACGGAGGAGCGGTCCGCATCCACCCCCCGCGTGACGGCGTCCACCCATCCCCAGCACAGGAGTTCGGAGATGAGCTCGCCGATGGGCGTGTAGTGGTCCGTGTGCTTTTTCCAAAAGACGAGCCAGACTCTCTCCGGGCGTGCATGATGCTCGGCGAGCCAGGCGCGCAACTCCGCGCGGCTTCTGACCTCGACCTCCTCGACCTCAGCCAAAGCGAGGCGCGCGTTTCTGGAAGGCGGCCGCCACGGCCTCCATCTGGTTCGGCGTCCCGATGAGCGCGGCCTGAAGCTCCGCCTCGAGCGCGAGCGCCTCAGGCCCGCCGGTCCAGGCCTCCTCCACGAGCCTCTTCGACGCGGCGACGGCGTCGGGCGAGCGCGACGCGATCTCCGCCGCCAGCGTTTGCGCGCGCGCGAGCGGCGCCTCGCTCAGCTCCGTCACAAGCCCCGCGCGCTCCGCCTCCCGCCCGGTCATCTGCCTGCCGGTCATGATGAGCGCCTTCGCCTGATCGGCGCGCATCAGCTTCGGCAGCGTCGCAGTGAGCCCCATATCCGGGATGAGGCCCCATTTCGCCTCCATGATCGAAAGCCGCGTGTCCGGATGCACGACGCGGAAATCGGCCCCGAGGGCGAGCTGCATCCCCGCGCCGAAGCACACCCCTTCGATGGCCGCAATGACTGGCACCTTGAGCCGCGTCCAACACAGCATCGGCGCCTGGAAGGCGTTGGCACCATGGGCGTCCCGCGTCGTGAGCAGTGCCTCGAGCCTCTTCGAATCCGCCGCCATCTGTCCCATGACGGCGAGGTCTATCCCGGCGGAGAAGACACCGCCCGCGCCCGTGAGGATTACGGCCCGGAGACCCTGCTGCGCCTCGAGCGCCGCGCAGGTCTCCACGAGGGCCTCGAGCAGCTCGATGCTCATGGCGTTCTTCTTCTCGGGCCGCGACAGCGTGAGGGTGGCGATGCCGTCCTCGGTCTCCAGCGTGATTGGCATCAGGGGCGCTCCGTCGTCGTGATCCACTGGCCCGGTTGTAACGCGCCGAGCCGCCAGGGCCCAATGGCCACCCGCACCAGACGCAGCGTCGGATGGCCCAAGGCGGCCGTCATGCGCCGCACCTGCCGATTTTTGCCCTCGCGGATCGTGAGCCTCAGCCAGGTATCGGGGACGGTCTTTCTCACGCGCACCGGCGGATCGCGCGGCCAGAGCGTGGGCGCGGCGATGATCTCGGCCTCGGCGGGCCGCGTGGCCCCGTCCTTCAGCGCGACACCGGTGCGCAGCATCTCGAGCGCGGCGGGATCGGGCGCGCCCTCCACCTGCACGAGATAGGTCTTAGGCAGCTTGAACTTGGGCGAGGACACGCGCGCCTGCAGCCGGCCATCATCGGTGAGCACGAGAAGCCCCTCGCTATCCCGGTCGAGCCGCCCCGCGGCATAGACCCCGGGCTCCGAGATGTAGCGCGAGAGCCCCGGCCAGCGGCCGTCGTCGGTGAACTGGCTCAGCACGTTCATAGGCTTATTGAAAAGGAGGATCACCGCGCCTCGCTGCCCTTCGCCCCCGGCTCCCCTCAGCGCGCTTCGACATGGTCGATCACGCTGACGATCCGCCGGGCGATGGCCTTCGACCCCTTGACCGAGGGATGGATGCGGTCGAAGGCGTGAAAGCTCCTATCGCCCGCGGGCACCAGCGCCCGGTTCGACAGGAGCCAGACACCGTCCATGCGTCGCGCCATGGCCTCCACGCGGCGCTCCATCTCATCGCCCTCATCCCGGCAATGCTCGATGGGCGAGCCGAAGCCCGGCGAGCGCAGGTAGCCCACGTAGAGAACCTTGGCCCCGTCTCCGCGGATGCGCGCCACGAGCTTCGGCAGCATGCCCGCATCGCCCGCGGGCGTGATCATGCGCGACATCCGGTCTTCGCAGCGGCGGCAGCCGCAGCCGAGCCAGAGATCGTTGCCCCCGCCGTTGAGCACGACCCAGTCGTGGGGGCCCGGTTCGTATTGATGGCTGATGCCGCGCATCATGGCCCCGGTGAGCGACTTGTTGTCGACGTCCTCGCCCAGCTCCCGTGCCACCCAATTGGGCACGGCCCGCCCCGAGAGCACATGGGTGGCCATCATCGAATCACCCAAAAGCTGGATGCGGGCCCGCGGCTCGGCGGCGGCGGTGCCCGCCCAGAGAGCCGCGAGTAAAATCACCAAACGCATGAACCGTCCCTACAAAAAACCTCGCGACGCCGAGCTTAGCGCAGGGCGGGGCCCTGTATAGGGCCGATCACGCGAGGGCGCGGACAGGCCCCTCGAGGAGCGCCATGATGTCGCTGAAATATCCGCCCGACCGCGCGGGGCGCGTGGGATCGGAGGTGAGTGCCACCGCGAGGCCCGCACGGCGGTCCGCAGCGATGATCTGCCCGCCATAGCCGCGCCCGAGCGCCCAGCCCGAACGGGACAGAAACCAGCCGTAGCCATATCCCAGCCCCGACCAGCGCGAGCGGGTGCGCGGCTCGAGGGAGGCGTCGATCCAGCTTTCGGCGATGACCTCTGCGCCGCCATGGCGCCCGCCGTCGCGCAGCATCGTCGCGATCTCGAGCATGGCCGTGGGGCGGAGCGCCATCTCGTTGCCGCCGAGATAGTACCCCTCCGGCGCGCGGGTCCAGGGCGGGATATCGATGCCGAGCGGCGCGCCGATCCGCTCCCGCGCCTGGGCGAGGAGCGAGCGGCCCGTGGCCTCCGCCAGTGCCGCGCCAAGGATATGGGTCGAGCCCGTCGAGTAGAGAAGAGGCCCGCCCGGCTCGGCCACGAAGGGCCGCGAGAGTGCGTCCCGCACCCAGTTCTGCGAACTCACCCAGCCGCCGTAATTCGCCCCCGACGTGCGCTCGAGGCCCGCGCGCAGCGTCACCAGGTCCTCGAGCGTGATCGCGCCCGCGCCGTCCGTCGCCCCACGCAGAAGCGTGGGCGCCACCTCCGCCAGCGGCACGTCGACGCCCGCGATCTCGCCCCGCGCGATGGCCGCGCCGAGGAGGAGTGCGACGATGCTTTTCGACACCGACTTGATATTGGCCGCCCGCGAGAGCCCCGGCCCCCGGGGCGCGGCGGCATAGGCGATCTCGTCGCCGAGCCTCACCTGGAGCGAATGGAGCTGGGGCAGCTCGGCCACCGCCGCGTCGAGGCTCCGGCCCTGCGCAACAGCCGGAGTGGCGAGCATCGCAGCTCCACCCGCCAGGAATGCGCGTCGGTCGATCATGGGCGTAAGCTGTGTCGGAGCTCCGGCATTCCAAGCCCGGACCCGCTCACGAGGCCGTGGGCGCGCCCTCGATCATGTCCACACGCGCGGCGTGCCGCCCGCCTTCGAAGGGAGTATCGAGAAACGCATCCACGATCGCCAGCGCGAGCCCCTCGCCCACGACGCGCGCGCCGAGGCTGAGCATGTTGGCATCGTTATGCGCCCGGATCATCGCCGCCGAGAACGTGTCCGCGCAGACGCCGCAGCGGATGCCCGCCACCTTGTTGGCGGCCATCATGATGTCCTGGCCGGTCCCGCAGAGGATGATGCCGAGATCGGCCTCGCCCGATGCCACGCGCTCCGCCGCGGCCTTGCCGTGGAGCGGGTAAGGCGTGCTCTCGGGCGTCTCGGGCCCGATATCGCGCACCGCAAAGCCACGCGCCGCGCAATGCCGCGCCACGACCCGGCGGAGTGCGATGGCCGCGTGATCGGAAGAAAGTACGATGCGCTTTGTCATGCAACTTCCCTACCGCCTCCCACCGTCGCCGCAAGCTCGCAAATGGCGCGACGCAGCGGTCTTCTTTGTGCCCCGTACTTCCCCCGGAGGGCCGCCGGAGGCTCCCGTTCTCTCGGCACGGGCGGCAGGCCGGATCAATGCGCCTCGGCCCAGTTCGCACCCTGCCCGGCATCGACGACGAGCGGCACGTCGATCTTCACCGCGGGCAGGGCGGCGGTCTCCATCACGTCGCGCGCCGCGCCGATGAGGTCATCGACCGCGCCGTCCTCCACTTCGAAGAGCAGCTCGTCATGGACTTGGAGCAGCATCTTTGCTGGCAGCTTCTCGATGGCGCCGGGCATGCGGACCATGGCGCGGCGGATGATGTCGGCGGCCGTCCCCTGAATGGGCGCGTTGATGGCTGCGCGTTTGGCAAAGCCCGCCGTGGGCCCCTTGGCGTTGATCTCGGGGGTGTGGATGCGGCGTCCGAAGAGGGTTTCCACCCGCATGTGCTCCTTCGCGAAGGCCGTGGTGTCGGCCATGTACTGCTTGATGCCCGGGAAGCGCTCGAAGTAGCGGTCGATGAAGCCCTGCGCCTCTTCCCGCGGGATGCGCAGGTTACGCGCGAGGCCGAAGCCCGAGATGCCGTAGATCACCCCGAAATTGATCGCCTTAGCCTGCCTGCGCACCTCCGCCGTCATCTCGCCCAAGGGCACGTCGAACATCTCGGAGGCCGTCATGGCGTGGATGTCGATCCCGTCGGCGAAGGCCTTTTTCAGCGCCGGGATGTCCGCGATATGGGCGAGGATCCTGAGCTCGATCTGGGAATAGTCGAGCGCCACCAGCGTCTTGCCGTCCTCGGCGACGAAGGCCTCGCGGATGCGGCGCCCTTCCTCGGTGCGGATCGGGATGTTCTGCAGGTTCGGATCGGTGGAGGCCAGCCGCCCGGTATTGGCGCCCGCTATGGAATAGGACGTGTGCACGCGGCCCGTTTCGGGGTGGATGTGCTCCTGGAGCGCGTCCGTGTAGGTCGATTTCAGCTTCGAGAGCTGCCGCCAATCGAGGACACGGCCGGGAAGGTCGTGCTCGGTGGCGAGGTCCTCCAGGATGTCGGCCCCGGTGGAGTATTTCCCGGTCTTGCCCTTCTTGCCGCCCGGCAGGCTCATCTTGTCGAAGAGGATTTCGCCCAGCTGCGCGGGGGAGCCCACGTTGAATTTCTCACCTGCGAGCTCGTGGATCTCGTCCTCGAGCGCGGCCATCTTCTGGCTGAACGCGTTCGACATTCGGCTCAGCGTGTCGCGGTCCACTTTCACGCCCGTCTGCTCCATCTCCGCCAGCACCGGAACGAGCGGGCGCTCCAGCGTTTCGTAGACGGTTGTGACGCGGCTGCGGTGCAGCTTCGGCTTGAACTCCTGCCAGAGGCGCAGCGTGATATCGGCGTCCTCGGCGGCGTAGCGCGTGGCCTCCTCGATGGGCACGAGGTCGAATGTCTTCATCGACTTGCCGGAGCCGAGCAGCGTCTTGATCGGGATCGGCTGGTGCCCGAGGTAACGCTCCGCGAGCGTGTCCATCCCGTGATTGTGGTGCCCGGCATTGAGCGCGTAGCTCATGAGCATGGTGTCATCGATGGGCGCGAGCGCGATGTCGTATTTTGCGAAGATCTTCGCATCATACTTCATGTTCTGCCCGATCTTCACGATGCTCGGGTCCTCCAGCATGGGCTTGAGGGCTTCGAGAGCCTCGTCAAAATCCATCTGCCCCTCGGCCAGCGCGTCGCTCCCGAACAGATCTTCGCCGCCCTGCTTATGGGCCAGCGGCACGTAGCACGCGCTCCCCGGCTCCACGCAGAGGCAGATACCCACGAGGTCCGCGCGCATTTCGTTGAGCGCGGTGGTCTCCGTATCCACCGCCACGTAGCCCCGCTCGTAGACCTGCGCGATCCAGGCCTTGAGCGCGGCCATGTCCCGCACAGTCTCGTAGTTGTCGGGGTCGATGGGGACCTGTTCAGCGGTGGTCTCCTCCTCTGCCTTCGCGGGCTCTGGGATCGTTGGGGGCTCCACCCCCAGCGTCTCCGACATGCGGCGGGAGAGCGTGCGGAACTCCATGCGCGCTAGGAAATCCATCAGCGCGTCGGCGTCCGGCTCCTTCACCTCGAGGCTCGCGAGCTCGTAGTCGAGCTCCATCTCGCAATCGAGCTGCACGAGTTTCTTCGACAGCTCGATCTGCGCGCGGTGCTCGATGAGGGTCTCGCGGCGCTTGGGCTGCTTGATTTCCTCGGCGCGGTCGAGAAGCTCCTCGAGGGAGCCGAACTCGTTGATGAGAAGGGCCGCAGTCTTGATACCGATCCCAGGCGCGCCGGGCACGTTATCGACGCTGTCGCCCGCGAGCGCCTGCACGTCGACGACGCGCTCTGGCCCCACGCCGAATTTTTCCTCCACGCCCTCGCGGTCGATGCGTTTGTTTTTCATGGCGTCGAGCATCTCCACGCCGCCGCCCACGAGCTGCATGAGGTCCTTGTCCGAGGAGATGATGGTGACCCGCCCGCCCGCGTCGCGCGCCTTCACGGCCAGCGTGGCAATGATGTCGTCGGCCTCGAACCCCTCCTGCTCCAGACAGGCGATGTTGAAGGCAACGGTGGCCTCGCGCGTGAGCGGGATCTGCGGGCGCAGGTCCTCGGGCATCTCGTCCCGGTTGGCCTTGTACTGATCGTACATGTCGTTGCGGAAGGTGTGGGAGCCCTTGTCGAAGACGACGGCGCAATGGGTGGGCGCGTCGGCGCCGGTATTGGCGGCGATGTAGCGGCGCAGCATGTCACAAAAGCCCTGCACCGCGCCCACCGGCAGGCCGTCCGATTTCCGCGTCAGCGGTGGCAGCGCGTGGAACGCGCGAAATATGAAGGCGGAGCCGTCGATCAGGTGCAGGTGGTGGCCTTTGCCGAATGCCATGGATCGCGTCCCCTCTTCTCGCTTGCGGTGCGTTCTGCCATTGCGGGCCATGGTAGGCCAGCCCCGCCCGCGCTCAACGTCTCCACCCGCCCCGGGAAGACGCGGGAATAATCGGCCGCGCTGGCCCAGCATTCACCAGATATTAGCCCCCGCGCGCCAACAAGGCGCCATGTCCGGTCTTCTTTCCCTGGCGCAGCATGTCGCGCGGCTCAAGGTGCTCGCCCTCGTGGCGGAGTACCGCTTTCAGGGCGGGCGTATCGGCTTTTTCGCGATGCTGGCAGCCCATGGGCGCACGGCAGACGAGCGGGCGCACTACGCGCGCGCCGCCGCCGTGGCCCGGGCGCGGGCCGAGCTCGCCCATGGGGCCATGGTGGGGCGCGGCCCGGTCGACGGTTTCGAGGACGAGGCGGTGGACTGGTCGCGGGGGCACGTGGCGCGCTCCGATGGTCTCGCGGAGCGCGTGGCCGCCTTCCACGGCACGCTCGATGCGGCTCTCGGGCTCTCCGAGGGGGACGTGCCCGGCGCGGTCATCGACTACCTGCTCGACGTCACCGACCGGGCCGGGGCGCTCTTCGGAGATCGCTACACCGCGCTTCTCTTGCGGATGGAGGCGGATCTCGAGGAGGTGAATGCCGCGCGGGCTGCAAGCTCCGTGGGGGCCGCGCACCAGGCGCGGGAGGCCATGGCCCGGATCGATGGGATCAGCCGCTCGGTGCGCCTGATCTCGCTCAACGCCGCCGTGGAGGCCGCGCGGGTGGGTGATGCCGGGCGCGGCTTTTCCGTCATCGCCGCAGAGATTAAATCGCTGGCGGAGGCCATCGCCGATGCCTCCCGCGCGGCCGGGAGCTCCATGGGAGACCTCGAGGGGTTGGCGCGGGTGTGAGCGCGCACGCCGCCTGCGCGGCGGCAGTCTCAAGCGTCCGTGCATCCTATCTGTGGCCGGGCCTCTGCTTGCCGAGCCGCTGGGCCGGGGCTAGATGCGCGCTATGGATAAAGGCCCACTCACCGCCGACGACACCCATGTTCCTCCCGCCGCGGCCGCACCGCGCCACGCGATCGAGATCGAGGGCCTGCGCAAAATCTATGCCGCCTCCGGGCAGGACCCGGCTAAGGAAGCGCTGAAGGGCGTGGACCTCAGGATCCCGGCAGGCTCCGTCTTCGGCCTGCTCGGGCCCAACGGGGCGGGCAAATCCACGTTGATTAACATCCTCGCGGGCCTTGTGACGAAGACCTCCGGAGAAGTGCGGATCTGGGGCTTCGATCAGGACCGCAACCCGCGGCAGTCCCGCGCGGCCATCGGCGTCATGCCCCAGGAGCTTAACCTCGACGCCTTCTTCACCCCGCGCGGCTCGCTCGACGTGCAGGCTGGGCTCTACGGTGTGCCGCGGCGGGAGCGGCGGACCGAGGAGATCCTCGAGATGGTGGGGCTCTCCGACAAGGCCGACGCCTATGCCCGCTCGCTCTCGGGCGGGATGCGGCGGCGGCTGCTCTTGGGCAAGGCGCTCGTGCACCGGCCCCATATCCTCGTGCTGGACGAGCCCACGGCGGGGGTCGACGTGGAGCTGAGGCAAATGCTCTGGGACAATATCCGGCGGCTCAACGCCGAGGAGGGGACGACGATCATTCTGACCACGCACTACCTCGAAGAGGCCGAGGAGATGTGCGACGAGATCGCCATCATCGCCGAGGGCGGCGTGATCGCACAGGACAGCACCGCGGCGCTGCTCGGCAGGCTCGACACGAAATCCATGCGGGTCGCCGCGCGTGCGCCGCTCGACGCGGTGCCGCCCCTGCCCGACGGTGTGCGCGCGGATTTGCGCGACGGCGCGCTCCATCTGAGCTGGCAGCGGAGCGCTCTCGACGCCGCGGATATCTTCGATGCGCTCACCGCGGCCGAGATCCGTATCGCGGACATCTCCACCGAGGAGCCGCATCTCGAGGAAGTGTTCCTGGCGCTGACGCGGGGAGAGGCATGAAGGCGTGCCGTACCTCCCGGGCGGGGCGGAGGGCGTCCCACCCGCCCACCCCCGCCCCCCGCCCCGCGCGCGCGGGGCGGGGGATGTCCCATATTCGGGCCGCCGTCAGCGGGGGAGAGGGCGGAGCGCCTAGCGTCGGTATTGTGCGAGGATGAGAGGGTGAGAGATTGGACACGACCCGTACGGGGCTCGTTACGGCTGCTTCCTTCCGGACCTGACCGGGTTGGCGAGGCGCACGCCCGCACCAACCTCTCACGGCGAGAAATATGCCCGCGCAGCGCGGGATGCAAGGCGGAGTGGTCCCCAGAATGAAAGACGCCGAGGCCGTCACCTTTGGAGGCTCGCGCCTCGACCGCGCCGCGGAGCTGCGCAGTACGGGCGATCTGCCCGCGGGCGAGGCTATCGTGCTTTGGCGCGGCAAACCGGCGCTCACGGAGGCCGGGCATTTGGCGCGCGTGGGCACCGGGCACGTCCTGCGCCGCCACGCGCCGGCCCCTCTCCTGCTCGGCCGCGAGGAGAGCGGCACCCTCATCGAGGCGCTCGACGTGTCGGACTGGGAGCCCGACGGCGTAGATGCCTCGGCCCTCACGGGCTTCTCGGACCCGTCGCTCCAGCGGCATCCGGACCTGCCCGAGGGAGCCTTCACGGAACTGCGCATGGCGATGACCCGGCTCTCGCCGCGGGATGCGGAGCTGGCCGCCACGGCGCGCGGGCTCTTCGAGTGGCACCGCACCCACGGCTTCTGCGCCCGCTGCGGGGCGCGCTCCGAGGTGGCGCAGCATGGCTGGCAACGCGTGTGCCCCGCCTGCGGCGCGCATCACTTCCCGCGCACCGATCCGGTGGTCATCATGCTTGTCCTGCGCGGCAATTCCGTCCTCGTCGGGCGCTCGCCGGGCTGGCCCGCGGGGATGTATTCGCTGCTAGCGGGCTTTGTGGAGCCGGGCGAGACGCTCGAGGCCGCGGTGCGCCGCGAGGTTTACGAGGAGACGCGGGTGGAGATCGGGGAGGTGGGCTACCTCGCGAGCCAACCCTGGCCCTTCCCGGCCTCGCTCATGTTCGGCTGCATCGCCCACGCCACATCCCAGGACATCACCATCGACCCGGTGGAGATCGAGGATGCCCGTTGGGTCACCCGCGAGGAGATGGTGGAGGCCATGGCCGGCCGCCACCCGGAGATCACCGGGGCCCGCAAGGGCGCCATCGCGCATTTCCTGATTTCGCGTTGGGTGGCTGACCGGCTCGATTGAGCCTACTATCCTTCCACCAACAAAGCCGCAGGGCGCAGAGACGAGGGCAAGGCAGCATGAAGATATCGAGCCGCGAAGACGTATCCCTCCCGATTGCCGCGATGTTTCTGGCGGTGAGCGATTTCGGCGCGTTCGAGCGCCGCGTGCTCCGCCGCGGGGCCGAGGTGAGCCGCACCGATCCGCCGAGCGGGCCGGGCAAGGGCTCCACCTGGGAGGCGCAATTTCAGTTCCGCGGACGCGAGCGCGACCTCACCGCCCGCGTCACCGAATACGACGCGCCGAGCCAGATCACCGTGGCCTCCCGCTCGGGCGGGCTCCGGGGCGAATTTACTGTCTCCCTCGTGGCGCTCACGCCCAAGAAGACGCGCATGATCGTGGGGCTCGAGCTTTCTCCCACCAACCTGTCGGCGCGGCTTTTCGTGCAATCGCTGAAACTCGCGAAATCGACGATCAGCCGGCGCTTCGAGGCCGCCGTGGAGGACTATGCCCGCGGTCTGGAGCGCAGCCACGACGGCGCCGAAGGGCACGCCGCGCTGTCCTGAGCGGGCCTATCGGTCCCGGCGCGGGTCGGCGGGGTAGGTGCCCAGAACCTCGAGCATGTCGGTGAAGAAGCCGAGCTCCTCTAAGGCGAGCTTGAGGTTGGCGTCGCGGGGATGGCCCTCCACGTCGGCGTAGAATTGCGTCGCGGTGAATTGCCCGCCCACCATGTAGCTTTCGAGCTTGGTCATGTTCACGCCCGCCGTGGCGAAGCCGCCCATAGCCTTGTAAAGCGCGGCGGGGATGTTGCGCACCTGGAAGACGAAGGTCGTGATCATCCGTTCCGCGCGCCGCGTCATGTCGGCATAGGGCGCCATGAGCAGGAACCGCGTGGTGTTGTTGGGGTCGTTCTCGATGCGCTCGGCCAGGGGCGCGAGGCCGTAGATCTCGCCCGCGAGCGACGAGGCGAGAGCGGCATGGGCGGGGTCCGCGCGCTCGGCCACCTCCATGGCCGCGCGGGCATTGTCGGAGGCGATGCGCGGTGCGATGCCCTGGCTCTTCAGGAAGTCCGAGCATTGCGGCAGGATGACGAGGTGGCCGTGGGCCTCCTTCACATCGCCGAGCGTCGCGCCCGGCACGCCGAGCAGGCTGATCTCCACCCGTACGAAGGTCTCTGCGATGATGTGGAGCCCGCTCTCGGGCAGAAGCCGGTGGATATCGGCCACGCGGCCATAGGTGGAGTTTTCCACCGGCACGATGGCAAGCTCCGCCGCACCGGATTTCACGGCCTCCATGACATCCTCGAACGTCGCGCAAGGCAGGGGCACGTGATTTGGCCGCACGGTGAGGCAGGCCTGGTGCCCGTAGGCCCCGAGTTCCCCCTGAAATGCGATCTTCTTCTCCGGCGCGGCGGCCATGCGCTAGCCTTCCCTATCCTACGGTCAACCACGTCAGGGCGTTTGGTCGCGGGCTCTACACCTTGCCGCGTGCGGCGCAAAGGCGATAGGCATGATGTGCAATTGTACACTACGGAATGCGACATGCTCGACACGATGACCATGACCAAGGCAACGGCCGCCCTGTGCGGCGCGCTGCTCGTCTTCCTCCTGGGGGCCTGGGCCGCCGAGGAGATCTATCACATGGGCGGCCACGGCTATCATCAGGAGCAGGCCTATTCGATCGACGTGCCCGAGAGCGGTGAGATCGAGGTGGTGGACGCAGGTCCCACCATGGCAGAGCTTCTGGCCGTCGCCGATGCCGGCAAGGGGGAGCGTGTCTTCAACAAATGCCGCGCCTGCCACCAGATGGCCGACGGCCAGAACGGCACCGGGCCGCATCTCTATTCCGTGGTCGGTCGCGACATCGCCGCTGTGGGCGGCTTCGGCTATTCCGGCAAGCTGACACAGAACGGCACGGTCTGGACCGAAGAAAACCTCTGGGCCTTCCTCGAGAACCCGAAGGGCTTCGCGCCGGGCACCTCCATGAGCTTCTCGGGACTGCCCAAGCCGGAAGATCGCGCGAACCTCATCGCCTACCTCGCGACCTTCGGCGGCTAGGGGTTCGCCCCGGCCATCGGCCGCCCGGTAACCCGCGGTCACAAACGCATCAGCGTCCCGCCGGGGCGCTTTGTATTCGACATCGCTACAATTACGTTATTTTGTGTCGCGACCACATTCCGATGCGAAAGAGGATGTCCTTCATGCGCCACCCGCACCGCCGTTCCATCGCCATCGCCAAAGCACGGGAAGAAGGCCAGGGCATCTGGTGGAAAACGGGCCTCCTCGCCCTCGGCCTCGTCGCTGCCGCGGGGCTCGCGCGTGCGGACGGGCATGAAGAGATCACGGTCTCCCACGGATACAGCTTCTTCGGCGATCTGGCCTATCCCGACCCCGACTTCCCGCATCTGAGCTACGTCAACCCGGACGCGCCCAAGGGCGGGGAGATCAGCATCTGGGCCCAGGGCACCTTCGACAGCTTCAATCCCTACACGCGCAAGGGCAACAACGCCGCCCTCTCCGGGATCGGCGACGAGAGCTTGCTCACAACCTTTGCCGATGATCCCACCTCCACCTACTGCTTCCTCTGCGAGACGCTCGAATACCCGGAGAGCCAGGAGTGGGTGATCTTCAACCTGCGCCCGGAAGTGACCTTTTCTGACGGCACGCCGGTGACGGCCGACGACTACGTCTTTTCGTTCAACGAGCTTCTGACGAACGGCATCCCCTCCTTCCGCGCGGCCTTCGGCGCGTTTTTCGAGGACGTTGAGGCGCTCGATACGCACCGGCTCAAGGTCAACTTCAACCCCGAGAGCCCGATCCGCGACCGCATCGAGACGGCGGGCATCTTCTTTCCCATGTCTCAGGCCTGGTACGAGGAGAACGAGACGACCATCGACGCCACCCGCACCTCGCCACATCCCGGCACCGGGGCCTACGTGCTCGAAAGCTTCGACTTCTCCCGCCAGATCATCTACGCGCGCAACCCCGATTACTGGGGCCGGGATCTGAACATCAACCGCGGGCGGCAGAATTTCGACCAGATCCGCGTGGAATATTTCGGGGATTCGACCGCGGCCTTCGAAGCCTTCAAGGCCGGCGCATATACCTTCCGGACAGAGAACACGTCCCGTCTCTGGGCCACGGGTTACGAGTTTCCGGCGCTCGAGGACGGCTTCGTCGTCCGCGAGGAGTTGCCCGACGGCTCGCTCGGGCGCAACCAGTCCTTCATCATGAACCTGCGCCGGGAGAAATTTCAGGACATCCGCGTGCGCGAGGCCGTGCGCCTCATGTTCAACTTCAACTGGTCCAACGAGTCGCTCTTTTTCGGCCTCTATGAGCGCCCGTCGAGCTTTTGGCAGTTTTCGGAGAACGAGGCCGCGGGCCTGCCGTCGGAGGCCGAACGCGCCATCCTTGCGCCGCTCGTGGACGAGGGCCTGATCGACGCATCCCTCCTCAGCGAGGCGCCCATCGCCGCGCCCGTCTCCGGCGCGCGCCAATTCGACCGCGGCAATGCGCGGGAGGCCCAAGCGCTCCTCGACGCGGCGGGCTGGATGGTGAACCCGTCCACCGGGCTCCGCGAGAAGGACGGCGAGGTGCTGGAGATGGTCTTTCTCGAAAGCTCCCCCAGCTTCGACCGCATCATCAACCCCTACGTCGAGAACCTCCGCAACATCGGCATCGACGCCAAGCTCGAGCGCGTGGACCCCGCCCAAGAGCAGGAGCGGATGCGCGTCTACGACTATGACATTTCGACCATGGGATGGTCGCTGGGCTACGAGCCCTCCACGGGGCTGCGCCAGTGGTTCGCGGGCGCGCTTAAGGACGAGAGCTCGCGCAACCTCGCCGGGGTGGACGATCCGGCGGTGGACCGCATCATCGAGCGTGTCGTGGCCGCGGAGACGAGCGAAGAGCTCCAGACCGCCGTGCGCGCCCTCGACCGTGTCTTGCGCTCTATCAGGTTCAACGTGCCGCAATGGCAGAACACCGAGCACTGGGTGGCGTATTGGGATCAGTACGGCCGCCCGGATCCGCTCCCGCCGCTGGCGCTGGGGCAGCTCGATTTCTGGTGGTACGACGCCGAGAAGGGCCAGGCCCTCCGCGACGCCGGCGCGCTCTGAGGCCGCGATGTCCGCCTACATCCTCCGACGCCTGCTCCTGGTGATCCCCACGCTCTTCGGCGTGATGCTCATCAACTTCGCCCTCGTTCAATTCGTGCCCGGCGGGCCGGTGGAGCAGGTCCTCGCGCAGCTCGAAGGGGAAGGAGACGTGCTAGCGGGCTTTGCCGGCAATGACGATCCCATCGACGTCGGGCAGGAGAGCGAATACGCGGGCTCCCGCGGCCTGCCGCAGGAATTCATCGAGAAGCTCGAGCGCGAGTTCGGCCTCGACAAGCCGCCCTTCGAGCGCTTCATCCTCATGATGGGCAACTACATCCGCCTCGATTTCGGGGAGAGCTATTTCCGCGATATCGAGGTCATGGCCCTCGTGGCCGAAAAACTACCCGTCTCCATCTCGCTCGGCCTCTGGTCCACCGTGCTGATCTACCTCGTCTCGATCCCAATGGGCATCCGCAAGGCCGTCCATGACGGATCGAGCTTCGACACCTGGACCTCTGTGGCCATCATCGTGGGCTACGCGATCCCGGGCTTCCTCTTCGCGGTGCTCCTCATCGTGCTCTTCGCGGGGGGCTCGTATCTCCAGATCTTCCCGCTCCGAGGATTGACCTCCGACAATTTCGAGGAGCTGAGCGCCTTGGGCAAGGTCGCCGACTATTTCTGGCACATCACGCTGCCGGTTGTGGCGTCCTCCATCGCGGGCTTTGCGACGCTGACGCTACTCACGAAGAACTCCTTCCTCGACGAGATCAACAAGCAATACGTCATCACCGCCAAGGCCAAGGGCCTGTCGGAAAAGCGGGTGCTTTACGGCCACGTCTTCCGCAACGCGATGCTCATCGTGATCTCGGGCTTCCCGGCGCTTTTCATCGGCATCTTCTTCGGCTCCTCACTCATCATCGAGGTGCTCTTTTCGCTCGATGGTCTGGGGCGCCTGGGCTTCGAGGCCGCGCTCGAGCGGGATTACCCGGTGATCTTCGGCACGCTCTTCGCCTTCGGGCTCGTGGGCCTCGTCGTCGGCATCCTCAGCGATCTGATGTATGTCCTCGTGGATCCCCGCATCGATTTCGAGAGGAGGGGCTAGGCATGGCGCTGTCTCCCATCAACAGGCGTCGCTGGCAGAACTTCCGCGCCAACAAGCGGGCGTATTGGTCGCTCATCATCTTCACCTGTCTCTTCACGCTCTCGCTCTTCGCGGAGTTCCTGGCCAACGACAAACCGATCCTCGTGAACTATCGCGGCGAGTACCGGATGCCGATCCTGAGCTTCCACAGCGAGCAGAGCTTCGGCGGCGATTTCGCCACCGAAGCCGTCTACCGCGACCCGGAGGTGCAATGCCTCATCCAGTCGGGCGGCGTGGCCGACGATTGCTTCGACGACCCGCTGGGCACGATCGAGCTCATCGAGGCCGATGCCTACAGCCATCCCGACTTCGCCGAGGGCTGGACGATCTGGCCGCCCATCCGCAATTCCTTCGACAATTCGGTGGACCGCCCCGGCGCGGCACCCCTGCCGCCCAACGGGCAGAACCTGCTGGGCACTGACGACACCAAGCGCGACGTGCTCGCGCGGGTGATCTACGGCTTCCGCCTCTCCATCGTCTTCACGATCATGGTGACGACGGCGGCTTCTCTTATCGGCATCGTCGCGGGCGCGGTGCAGGGCTATTTCGGCGGCTGGATCGACCTCGGCTTCCAGCGCTTCCTGGAGATCTTCTCGGCCGTCCCCTCGCTCTACATCATCATCATCCTCTTCGCGATCCTGGGGCGAAGTTTCTGGCTCCTTGTCATACTCAGTATCTTCTTCGGCTGGCCCGCGCTGACGGGCGTGGTCCGCGCGGAATTCCTGCGCGCGCGGAATTTCGAATATGTGCGCGCGGCGCAGGCGCTGGGCGTCAGTAACTGGACCATCATGTTCCGCCACATGCTGCCCAACGCCATGGTGGCCACGCTCACGCTCCTGCCCTTCATCGTCACGGGTACCATCGGTGCGCTGGCCTCGCTCGACTTCCTGGGCTTCGGCCTGCCGTCCTCGGCGCCGTCGCTGGGCGAGTTGACGCTTCAGGCCAAGCAGAACCTGCAAGCGCCATGGCTCGGCTTCACGGCCTTCTTCACCTTCGCGATCATGCTCTCGCTTCTGGTCTTCATCTTCGAGGGCGTGCGAGACGCCTTCGACCCCCGCAAGGTCTTCGTGGCCGGCGGTGCGGTGACGGAGACCGATCCCGTGGTCCAGCCCGTCCGCAAGGAGGCCGCAGAGTGACGACGCCCGCATCGCTCGGGCGCACATGCGCCACGCCCGACCTGTCCCGCGGGAGGGCATATGCAGGCATCGCGGTCAGAACCGGCGTTGGATTTGACGCGGGCCGGGCGCGTTGGAACACCGCGGCACGCTTCCTTGAGGTCGGGCATGGCCCTTGCGCGCGGAGAAACACGTCATGACCTCCGTCCTCGACGTCTCCAACCTACAGGTTTCCTTCGGCGCAGCCGAAGCGGTCAAGGGCGTGAGCTTCAAGATCGAGAAGGGTGAAACCGTGGCTCTCGTGGGCGAGAGCGGGTCCGGCAAATCCGTCACCGCGCTCTCCACCGTCTCGCTTCTGGGCTCCAATGCCCGCGTCGCGGGCTCCGTGCGCTACAACGGCGAGGAGCTCGTGGGCATGACCGAGCGCGAGCTCATGCGCATCCGCGGCAACGATATCAGCTTCATCTTCCAGGAGCCGATGACCTCGCTCAACCCGCTCCACACCCTCGAAAAGCAGCTCACAGAGAGCCTCGCCCTGCACCAGGGCGTGCAGGGGGAGGAGGCGCGCGTGCGGGTGCTCGACCTGCTGCACAAGGTGGGTATTCGGAACGCCGAAAGCCGCCTCACGGCCTATCCGCACCAGCTCTCCGGCGGGCAGCGGCAGCGCGTCATGATCGCCATGGCGCTCGCCAACGGGCCCGAGCTTCTCATCGCCGATGAGCCCACAACCGCGCTCGACGTGACGATCCAGGCGCAGATCCTCGAACTCCTCTCGGAGCTGAAGCGTGCCGAAGGGCTTTCCATGCTCTTCATCACCCACGACCTGACGATCGTGCGCCAATTCGCCGACCGCGTCTGCGTGATGAAGGACGGGCTCATCGTGGAGGCGGGACCCACCAAGGAGGTCTTCGACGCGCCCGAGCATCCCTACACGCAAAAGCTCCTGAATGCAGAGCCCACCGGCCAGCCCGCGCCCGTGAGCAGCGAGGCCCCCGTCGTGGCCGAGACGGAGCACCTGAAGATCTGGTTCCCGATCCAGAAGGGCTTCCTGAAGCGCACCGTGGGCTACGTGAAGGCGGTGAACGACGCCACGCTTTCCGTCCGCGCGGGGGAGACGGTGGGGATCGTGGGCGAGAGCGGGTCGGGCAAGACGACGCTGGCGCTCGCCATCATGCGCCTAATCGCGTCCGAGCATCGCATCAGCTTTCTCGGGCGCGACATCCAGGGGCTCCGGCCCCGGCAGATGCGCCCGCTCCGGAAGGACATGCAGATCGTCTTCCAGGACCCGTTCGGCTCCCTCAGCCCTCGCATGTCCGTGGCCGAGATCGTGGCCGAAGGCCTCGGCGTCCACGGCGTGGAACAGGGGCAAAACCCGCGCGAAATGGTGGCGGACATCCTCGAAGAAGTGGGGATCGACCCGGCCTCCATGGACCGCTACCCCCACGAGTTCTCCGGCGGCCAGCGGCAGCGCGTCGCCGTGGCCCGCGCCATGATCCTGCGTCCGAAGCTCGTGGTGCTGGACGAGCCCACCTCCGCGCTCGACATGACCGTGCAGAGCCAGATCGTGGACCTCCTGCGCGGCCTGCAGGAGCGCTACAGCCTGGCCTACCTCTTCATCAGCCACGATCTCAAGGTCGTGCGCGCGCTCAGCCACAAGGTGATGGTGATGAAAGAAGGCGACGTGGTGGAGGCCGGGTCCGTGGATCAGATCTTCGACGCGCCGCGCACGGAGTATACCCGGACGCTGATCTCGGCCGCCTTCGATCTGAGCGACCAGGTCGTCGCCTGAGGCGCAGGGCGTCGCTGCGGCCTGAGGCGTGCTGCGGGAATGCGGGCTTTTCGGCGCCTTAGCCCGGTCCCATCATGAAGCATTGCGTGCCCCGGGCCTGTAGGCGGCGACAGGCGAGGTCGGCACTGTCGCGCGTCATGCCCGCGAAGTTCGCGTCGAAGCCCGACGACTGCCGCACCACCTTGCGCAGCGTCCCGTCGAGCGTCGCCATCTCGGCCAAGGCCACCTGCAACAAGGCCCGCTCGGCGGCGAAGCGCGACGGGAAACGCCCCACATTGATGCCCCATTGCTTGCCGCCCGAGGTGGAGGCGCGGGTCACGATCTCGGGCTCGGCGGCTGCACCCGCGATATCCACGGGCCGCTGCCGCGGCAGGACCGAGGCGACCACGGCCGCATCCGTGGCGGATGCCCCGCCCTGGGTCGCCGTCTCCAGCGCCTCGAGGATGTCCGCCTGGGCCACCTTGAGCACCGGCGCCGCCGTCCGGCCGGAGCCGGGCCGAAGCTTCGGGCGGAGGCTTTTGCGCACCGCGGTCTGGAGCCGGATCGTCTTGCCGCCGATGCCGCCCGGCACGGCCCGCAGCACCGGCTTGCGGAGCGCCACCCGCGTGGGCGCACGGTCGAACCCCATGTCCAAAAGCTCGGCCACCCGCGCGTTCCGCGTCGCCGTGGAGCGCCCGCCAAAGACGGTGGCGATCACCCGCTCCTGCCCGCGCTCGGCGGAGGCCACGAGGTTGAAGCCCGCCGCGCGGGTATAGCCGGTCTTGATCCCGTCGGCCCCGCGATAGGCGTTGAGAAGCCGCCGGTTGGTGTTGCGGACCTCCGCGATCCCCGCATTCGTGGAGCGCCGCGAGAAGAGGTTGTAGTATTGCGGATAGTCGTAAAGCACGTGGCGCCCGAGCGTCGTCATGTCTCGCGCGGTGCTCAGATGCCCGCTTTCGGTAAGGCCGTGGGCGTTCTTGAAGGTCGTGCGCGTCATGCCCATGGCCTTGGCCGTGGCGTTCATCCGCCGGGCGAAGGCCGCCTCGGAGCCTGAGATCGCCTCCCCGATGGCGGTGGCGGCGTCGTTGGCGCTTTTGATCGCCGAGGCGCGGATGAGGTAGCGGAGCCGGATCTTCGAGCCCGCGCGGAGGCCGAGCTTTGATGGCGGCTCCGCGGCGGCCTTCCGCGAGATCGTCACCGCCGTGTCGAGGCCGATTTCGCCGCGCTCCACCGCCTGAAAGGCGATGTAGAGCGTCATCATCTTGGTGAGCGAGGCCGGGTGTAGCCGGGTATCGGCGTTCCGGGAATGGAGCACCTCGCCCGATCGCGCGTCGACGACCATGGCCGCGTAGGGCGCGGTGAGCGCCTGCGTCGCGAAGAAAACCGTAAGAACAACGAGCCCAAAGCGGGCTGCCTGAAAAAGACGCGTTTGCACGTCACTGCCTCTATCTGCCTCGGGGCCGCAGGTTCGTCCCGCGTGCCGATCATGGTTAGCGGCAGCCTAACACACGGTTTCCATTGGAAGAACTGAAATCCATGCACGAATTGTGGCAATTTGAAGGCAATTCTTCCCACATCTGGTGCACGCCCCTCACGAGCATACAACATGTACAAATGCGGCGGGAAAGTGGCGCCGCTTCATCCGAATTGCGACAAAAGCCCGGGCAACGCGTCCATGCGCTCCACCCGGTGATAGCGCGGATGGCCCTCGGGCGCGTCGGCAGCCTCATGCGCCCACTCGATCTCGAAGGGGATGTGGGTGGCGAAGGCGCCCACCTCGAGCGCGGGCAGGATGTCCGAGCGCATGGAATTGCCCACCATCATCGTCACCGGCGCCTCGCCCCCGAGGCACCGCTGGTAGGTGTCGGGATCCTTTTCGGACACGACGTGGACCGCCTCGAAGATCTCGCCGAGGCCCGACGCGGCCAGCTTCTCCTCCTGGTGCAGAAGGTCGCCCTTGGTGATGAGCATGAGCCGATAGCCGCCCGACAGCGCCCGGAGCGTGTCTTCCACCCCGGGCAGTAGCTCCACCGGATGGGCGAGGAGATCGCGCCCGCCATCGAGGATCTCCGAGATCACGGAGGCGGGGACGCGCCCCTCGCTCACCTCGATGGCCACCTCGATCATCGAGAGTGTGAACCCCTTCACTCCGTAGCCGTACCGCCCCAGATTGCGGCGCTCGGTTTCGAGCATCCGAGCGTGCAGCGTCACGCGGTCGGAATAGGGCGCAAGCAGCGCCTCCACCCGCTCCTGGGTGAGCTGAAAGAACGTCTCGTTGTGCCAGAGTGTATCGTCGGCGTCGAAGGCCAGCGTCGACAGGCGGTGATTGACCAAACTCACATTCCTTTCTGGCCGGGCGGTGCTTTGATCTTTTCATGCCCGAGCGTGGCCTTATATAACAGGGCCGAACCGCAGGGGATGTCTTTGTGACCCGTATGATCGATCAGTGGAGAGCCGCAGCAGACGATGCCGAGGATGGCGACGCCGGTGTCGTGCTCGAGACGCGCACGAAGACGAAGAAGCCGCCGCTCTACAAGGTGCTGATCCTGAACGATGATTACACGCCCATGGAGTTCGTGGTCATGGTGCTGGAGCGGTTCTTCGGCATGACCCATTCCCAGGCGTTCGAGCTGATGCTCACGGTCCACAAGAAGGGCGTGGCGGTGGTGGGCGTCTTCTCCCACGAGATCGCGGAGACGAAGGTGGCGCAGGTGATGGATTTCGCCCGCCGTCACCAGCACCCGCTGCAATGCACGATGGAAAAAGAATAGCGTGAGGCTTGGCCTTGCGCTGGACGAGGGGCTCGGGCTCACCGGGCCCGTTCTTGTGCGCCATCCCGCGCTCGACACCGATCTCTCCGCGCTGCCGGGTTGCGTCATCGAGACGCCGGATATTCGCGTGGCGGAGCAGTTCGGCGGAACCCATAGCGTGAACCCCGAAAACCATGCGGAATACGCCGCCGTCCTCGTCGTCCTGCCCCGTTCGAAGGACCTCGCGCGCGATCTGATCGCCACCTCTTTCGTGCTCGCGCCGCGCGTGCTCGTGGACGGGCAGAAGACCGACGGCGTCGACAGCCTCTGGCGCGCGTGCCGGGAGCGGGCCGAAGTGGAGGGCAGCGTGACGAAGGCCCATGGCCGCCTCTTCTGGATGACCGGAAGCGCGGAGGCCTTCGCCGATTGGCTCTACGTCCCGCCGGACGCCTACGGCTTCACGCTGGCGCCTGGCGTCTTCTCCGCCGACGGGATTGACCCGGGCTCCTACGCGCTGGCCGAGGTGCTGCCGCAGCGGCTCTCGGGCCGTGTGATCGACCTCGGCGCGGGGTGGGGCTATCTCTCGGCGGTGGCCGAGGCCAGGGGTGCCGACGCTATCGACATGGTGGAGGCGGACGCCACGGCGCTCGCCTGCGCGGAGGCCAATACGCAGAACACCACGCCCCATTGGGCCGACGTGACGCGCTGGCAGGCCCCTGAGAAGGCGCAGCATGTCATCATGAACCCGCCCTTCCACGCCGGCCGCAAGGGCACGCCAGAACTGGGCCAGGCCTTCATCGCCACCGCCGCCCGAAGCCTCCTGCCCTCCGGCACGCTCTGGATGGTCGCCAACCGCCACCTCCCCTATGAGGAGACGCTCGCGCGCCACTTCGGTCACGTGACGGAACTCAAGGGACCCCCCGGCACCGAGGGCTTCAAGCTCTTCCAAGCCACCCGACCGAAGCGCTAAGGTCCCCGGACGGGGCAGATTCGGGACAGCCATGTCATTCTCCATCGCGGGTAAAACCGCCATCGTGACCGGGGCCGCCCACGGCGTCGGCCTCGCCATCGGTCAGCATTTCCTCGACGCCGGCGCCAATGTCATGTTCGCGGACATGGACGAGGACGCATTGAAGGAGCAGATCGGCGACCTGGTCTCCGACACCTCCAACGCGCAGCTCTACGCCGGCGACCTCCGGGAAAAGCTCACCGTCGCGAACCTCGTCTCCGCCACGCTCGACGCCTTCGACGAGGTCAATATCCTCGTCAACGCCGCGCGGCAGGTGATCCGGTCGGACCCCACGGACCCCGACGACGAGAGCATGACGCTCTGCCTCGAGCAGAACCTCATGTCCTCTCTCCGCCTCAGCCAGCAGGTGGCCAAGCGGATGATCAAGCAGGGCGAGGGCAAGGAGGGCAATATCGGCTCCATCGTCAACCTGAGTTCCATCGCCGCGCGATTCACGCAGCCGGAGCTCTTGGCCTTCTCCGTCTCCACCGCCGCGCTCGATCAGATGACGCGCTCGCTCGCCGTTGCCCTCGCCGATCACCGCATCCGGGTCAACGCCGTGGCCTTCGGCTCCGTCATGTCGTCCTTCCTCGAGGAGAAGATGGCCGAGCACAAGGATTACGGCGACACCATCCGGGAGGTGACGCCGCTCTCGCGCATTGCCTCCGCGCGGGAAGTGGCCGAGGCGGTGCAGTTCCTCGCCTCCGACGGCTCGGGCTTCATGACGGGCCAGATCATCACCGTCGATGGCGGGCGCACCCTCATCGATCCCGTCTCCGTCCCGGCGCACTGAGTTCTTGTCCTGGATCAAGGCGGCGCGGGGCTGGCGAGGCCAAAGAGGCTCTGGTAACCGTCAGGGCAGGGAGAGACGACCATGACCGAAATGTTTGACGACCGTAAAGTGCAGGCCGCCGCGTGGTTCCGCCGCCTGCGCGACGAGATCGTCGCCGCCTTCGAGGCGCTGGAGAACACCCAGACGACCGGCCCCTTCGCCGACCGGCCCGCAGGCCGTTTCGAGGTGACAGAGACCTCCCGCACCGCCGAGGACGGCTCGGATGCCGGCGGCGGGCTTATGAGTGTCATGCGCGGCGGCCGCGTCTTCGAAAAGGTCGGCGTCAACGTCTCCACCGTCTTCGGCACTCTGGGCGCACGCGCACAGGCCGCCATGGCCGCGCGGAAGGGCATTCCCGGCATGGCCGAGGATCCCCGCTTTTGGGCCTCCGGCATCTCGCTTGTCGCCCACATGCAGAACCCGCACACGCCCAGCGTCCACATGAACACGCGCATGTTCTGGACCCCGCACGCCTGGTGGTTCGGCGGCGGCTCGGACCTCAATCCGTGCATCGAGTACGACGAGGACACCGCCGATTTCCACCGTGTGCTCAAGGCCCATTGCGACCCCCACGGCGCGGGCGTCTACGACGAATACAAGGCCTGGGCGGACGAGTATTTCTACGTGCCCCACAGGAAGCGGGCCCGGGGCGTGGGCGGCATCTTCTACGACGACCGCAACACCGGCGACTGGGAGGCGGATTTCGCGCTGACGCAGGATGTGGGCCGCGCCTTCCTCCCCGCCTACCTGCCGCAGGTGGAAAAGCACCGCGACCAGCCGTGGAGCGAGGCCGACAAGGACGCGCAGCTCGTCCATCGTGGGCTCTACGCGGAGTACAACCTCGTCTATGACCGGGGCACGAAATTCGGCCTCGAAACCGGGCACGATGCCAACGCGGTGCTCATGAGCCTCCCGCCCCTGGCGAAGTGGGTCTGACGCACAAGACGCCCCCGACCTGACGTAATTCACGCCTCCAGCCTGACGAAACACACGCCCCGGGCCTGACCCGGGGCCTCTGCCGTCACAGAACCGTCCTGAAATTCCGAGTGCTCACCCGCAGCGAAGCGCCAGCCTACTCTGCGGCGATGGCGGTGGGCGCGAGCTCGTCGAGCACGTGAGAGAGCTCCGGATCGGCGGCGGCGAGGTGCAGCGTGGCGCGCAGCATGCCGGCCTTTGATCCGCAATCGAATCTGATCCCCGAAAACTGGAACCCGGCGAGGCCCAGCGTCTCCGCCCCGCGGGAGATCGCGTCGGTGAGCTGGATTTCCCCGCCTGCACCGGGCGCTTGCGTGCGCAGCGCGTCGAAGACGCTCGCATCGAGGATGTAGCGCCCCACCACCGCTTCCCGGCTCGGTGCGGCGCTCGGCGCGGGCTTTTCAACCATCCCCGTCGCGGCGAGCGTGCGCCCGTCGCGGCCGGAGACCTCGAGGATGCCGTATTTCTTCGTCTCCTCCAGCGGCACCCGCATTGTGGCCACCATGTGTCCCGCGTCGCAGCCGGCATAGGCCGCGACCATCTCGCCGAGAGCGGGGGTCCCGAGGATCAGGTCATCGGGCAAGAGCACCGCAACCGGCCCGTCGAGGACGTGCGGCGCAGCCTGGAGCACCGCGTGGCCGAGGCCGAGCGGTTCGTGCTGCATGCAGAACACGACATCGTCGTCTTCGGGGCAGAGGGCCGCGTCCTTCAGCTCCTCCGCGAGAACGTCCTTGCCTTTCCGCCGCAGGGACTGGCGCAGGCTCACATCGTCCATCACGTGCCGCTCGATGGACGCCTTGTCCGGGTGGGAGACGAAGACGATCCGCTCCACGCCCGCGGCGCGGGCCTCGTCGATCGCGTATTGAATGAGCGGCGTGTCCAGAACCGGCAACAACTCCTTCGGCGTGGCCTTGGTGGCGGGGAGAAAGCGTGTCCCCATCCCGGCCACAGGAAAGATCGCGGTTCGGACGGATCTGGGATGATGGTTGTTCATCGGCACTGCTCCTCAGACTGAATGCTGCACTGCAACAATAACCTCTCTGCGTCAAAGTTCCGAAAACGACCGCCAGATGTCGCCAAATTACATGCCCGCTGCGCAAGGATTGGCCGGAGCGCTGAAATTTTGGGCGTTTGGCGAAGGCAGGGGCAGTTTTTTTCTCCGGCGGGAACCCTTTTTGCATGCGCGGCATTATATCGACTGTTAACGCAATCACTTTCCGCCGCACCCCGTCGCACCAGTCATGAGGTTTGCATGAGGCATCAGCCCTTCCCAGAACAGCATCTGCCGTCCGCCGCGGCGCCCTATGCCCGTGTGGCCGTCATCGGAGCGGGGTCCTGGGGTACGGCCCTGGCCGCGACGCTCGCCAATGCCGGCGCGGAGACGCGACTCTGGGGGCGTACGGACGCGGTCATCGACGAGATCAATGCCCGCCACACGACGCCCTTCCTGCCGGGCGTGACGCTGCCCAAAAGCCTGCACGCCGTGCATGAGATGCGCGGGGCACTCGCTGGTGCCGAGGCAGCGCTCATCGTCGTGCCGTCCCGCGCCATACGCTCGGTCGCGCGGCAGATCGCGGAATATGCGGCCCCGGGCATCCCCATCGCCATCTGCGCCAAGGGGATCGAGGCCGAAACCGGCCTGCTCATGACACAGGTCGCCGAGGAGGAGCTGCCCGGCCATCCCATCGGCTGCGTCTCGGGCCCCACCTTCGCCGTGGAAACGGCCTTGGGCCACCCCACGGCGGCCACCTGCGCGTTCCCGTTCGCCTATGCCGACCGGCTCAAGCCCGCCGAGAGCCCCGCCGCGCGGTTCGCCGTCACGCTCACGACGGAGAGCTTTCGCACCTACATCTCCGACGACCTCGTGGGGGTGGAGATCGGCGGCGCGGTGAAGAACGTCATCGCCATCGCCTGCGGGATGATGACCGGGGCGGGCTTTGCCGAAAACACCCGCGCGGCCCTCATCACCCGCGGCCTCGACGAACTGAAATCGCTGGCCGAGGCGCTCGGCGGGCGGCGCGAGACGGTGACCGGCCTCAGCGGCATCGGCGATCTCGCGCTCACATGTTCTTCGCCCACGTCACGGAACATGTCGCTCGGTCAGCAGTTAGGACAGGGTGTACCGCGCGCGGACTGCTTCGAAGGGAAGCCCGTCGTCGTGGAAGGGGAGGTCAACGCCAAAAGCGTCACGGACCTTGCACGCTCCGTCGGCGTGACCATGCCCATCTGCGAAACCGTGCGCGCCATTCTTCACGACGGGGCCGATCTCGGTCCCGCTTTCGCCGCCCTCTGGGCCAGACCGATCGAAGCCGAACCGAAAGCCATGGACGTGGCCTTCACCCACCCGGCCTCGAACGAAGACATAGCAACACTTGCAGAAAGGATCTCATGACCCGTCACGAGACATTCGACAGCCCCGCAACCGCCACCATCGCCGACAAGGATCTCGTGCTCGCCACGGATCTCGACGGCACCTTCCTCGGCGGCACCGATGAAGACCGCAAGAAGCTCTACAGCTTCATCGAGAACAACCGTTCGCGCGTCGGTCTCATCTTCGTCACGGGCCGCGATCCGGGGTTCATCAATGATCTCGTCCGCAAACGCGGCGTGCCGAAGCCCGACTTCGTCGTGGCCGATGTGGGCACGACCATCGCGGAGATGGGCGATGATTTCCACCTGCGCCCCATCGAGGAGCTCGAGGCCGAAATCGCCGAGAAGTGGAACGAGGCCAATGCCCGCGTGCAGGCTTCGCTGCACCACGCGAGCGGTCTGAAGCTCCAGAGCACCGGCTTCCGCTTCCGCGTGAGCTACGACATGGATCCGGGCCGCTTCGACCGCAAGGCGCTCGACATCGTGGCGGAGCTCGGGCTCGACGCGCTCGTGTCCGACGACAAGTATTTCGATGTCTTGCCGAAGGACGTCTCCAAGGGCCCGTCGCTCCTGCGCCTCCTGTCCCATCTGGACATCCGCAATGAACGCGTGCTCGTCGCCGGCGATACGCTGAACGATCTATCGATGCTCGCGCTGGGCCTTCCGGCGGTCGCCGTGGGCGGCTCCGAACCGGGCCTCATCAAGGAGCTCGAAGGTCACGACCATGTCCACATCGCCGACGGGATCGGCGTGGCGGGCATCGCCGAGGCCATCATCAAGAAAGAGATGTTCAAACCCGCCTGAGGAGGCTGCCCATGTCGTCAGAGCTCGTCATCGTCTACCACCGGCAACCCTACGAGGAGGTCGAGGAAAACGGGAAGATCGTCTTCAAGGAGAACAAGTCTCCCAACGGGATCGTCCCGACGCTGAAGAGCTTTTTCGGCAGCGTGGATCACGGGGCCTGGATCGCCTGGAAGCAATCCGAGGATCGTGAAAACCCGGGCTTCGAGCGGAAGGTGGAGATCAACGACGCCTATGGCGCCTATACGGTCTCGCGCCTGCCGCTCACCGCTGAACAGGTGCGTGAGTTCTACCACGTCACCTCGAAGGAGGCCTTCTGGCCCATCCTTCACGCGTTCAAGGAACGCTACAATTACGACCCGGTCGATTGGCCGAACTTTCAGGAGGTCAACCGCCGCTTCGCCGAGGCCGCCGCCGAAGAAGCAGCGCCCGGCGCGCTCGTCTGGGTGCACGACTACAATCTCTGGCTCGTGCCGGGATACCTGCGCGAATTGCGCCCGGATGTGCGCATCGCGTTCTTCCACCACACGCCCTTCCCCTCGGCCGATATCTTCAACGTGTTGCCCTGGCGCAAGGAGATCATCGGATCGCTCCTCGCCTGTGACGACGTGGGCTTTCACATCCCGCGCTACGCGTCGAATTTCGTGAGCGTGGCGCGGTCGCTCTTCGATGTGGATGTGAGCGAGCGGATGCGGGTGCCGGACAAATGGATCAACGAGGGCACGGCCCTCACCGAGCGCTTCGTGCCCACCATCATCACGGGCGAAAACCGCAGCGTCGCCGTCAGCGTCACGCCCGTGGGCGTGGACACGAAGTTCATCGACGAGAATGCCCGCTCGAAGGAGACGACCGATGCGCTGGAACGTCTGCTCAGCGACCTTGGCGGGCAGCGCCTCGTGCTCAGCGTCGGGCGCACGGATTACACCAAGGGCGGCGTGCAGCAGCTCGAAAGCTTCGAGCGGGTGCTCGAGGCCAATCCCGACCTTCGCGGCACGATCCGCCTGATGCATGTCTCCGTCAGCGCCAATCGCGGCATGACGGCCTATGCCGAAATCCAGAACGAGATCGAGGCCACCGCGGGCCGCATCAATGGCCGCTTCGGAACGCTCGAATGGCAGCCGGTGGCGCTCATCTCGCGTCCGATCCCCTTCACGGAACTCGTGGCCTATTACCGGGCCGCGGATGTGGCGTGGATCACGCCGCTGGCCGACGGGATGAACCTCGTCTGCAAGGAATTCGTCACGAGCCGCGTGGACGGGGACGGCGTGCTCGTCCTCTCCGAATTCGCGGGGGCGGCGGTGGAGCTCGAAGCGGCGCTGGAGACGAACCCCTTCTCGCACCGCTCTCTGGACAAGGTCATCCTGGAGGCGCTGGCCATGACGGAGGGCGAGCGCCGCGAGCGGATGTCGCGGCTCCGCAGTGCCGTGCTGGGCAACGATGTGCGCGAATGGGGCCCGGGTACGCTCAAGGTGCGCGGCCCGGCGCCGGTCCCTGATCCCCATGCGGCCACGGAGGCCGCGTAGGCCCTGGACCGCGCCACATGGCGAGAATGATGAAGGGGGCCCTGACGGGTCCCCTTTTTTTGTGTTCGGCGTTTGTTAAGCTTCGGCGGCGCTGCCTCGGACACGCACCCGGTATGCACAGGTTGTGTACGCGCTGTGTACGGGGTGTGTACGGCGCCTTTTGCGATCTTCGTCCCGAATTTGCTGCAAATCGACGGTAAGGTGCGGTTTACGAAGCGCGCACCGTCTCGATCATGAGCGCCACGTTGTCGGGGTCGGCGTCGGGCGTGATCCCGTGGCCCAGATTGAAGATATGCGGGCCGCCCCGGAATGCCTCCACGATGGCGCGGGTCTCGTCCACGAGCGTCTGACCGCCCGTAACCATATGAGAAGACGCGAGATTTCCCTGCACGCAGCCATCGACCTGCACGTGTTCGGCGGCCCATGCGGCGGAGACGGAATTGTCGAGCGCCACGCAATCCGCGCCCGTGGCCTTGGCAAAGCCCACATAGCCGTCGCCGGCTTCGCGCGGGAAGGCGATGACCGGGATGCCCGGATGCCGCGCCTTGAGCGCTTGCGTGATCACGCGCGCGGGCTCCAGCGCATACCGTTGAAAAGCCTCGCCTTTTAGAGATCCCGCCCAGCTGTCGAAGAGCTTCACCACCTCCGCGCCGGCCTCGATCTGGGCGGAGAGATACTCGATCGTGCCCTCCGTCAGCCGCGCCATGAGGGCGTCGAAAACCTCCGGCGCCCCCTCGCGGAGCGCATGGGCCGGCGCCTGATCCGGGGTGCCCCGGCCGGCGATCATGTACGTCGCCACCGTCCACGGTGCGCCCGCGAACCCGATGAGCGTCGTCTCTTCGGGCAGCTCCCGCGAAAGGATCCGCACCGTCTCGTAGACCGGTGCGAGGTGGTCGTGGATGTCATCCTTGCCCTTGAGCGCGGCCACGCCCGCGGCGTCCGTGATGGTGGAGAGCCGCGGTCCCTCGCCCGTGACGAACCACAGATCCGCTCCAAGTGCCTGGGGAAGCAAGAGAATATCCGCAAACAGAATGGCCGCGTCGAACCCGTAGCGGCGGATCGGTTGCAAGGTCACCTCCGCCGCGAGGTCGGGCGTGTAACACAGCGACAGGAAATCGCCCGCCTGGGCCCGCGTCGCGCGATACTCCGGCAGGTACCGCCCCGCTTGCCGCATCATCCATATCGGCGGCGTGGCCTGCCGCGCCCCCCGGAGCGCCTTGAGGATCGTCTTCTCGGTCATGCGCACGTCTTTCATGGGGCGGCGGGCCTTTTGCAAGTGTCAACTTCAGATGACACTCTACTTGCCAGTCTCTCGCGGCGCAATTAGGAAGGGGCCATGAGTGATTTGTCCGCAGCATCCCCGCTCAAAATCGGCACGCGTGGCTCTCCGCTCGCTTTGGCGCAGGCCCATGAGACGCGTGCGCGGCTCATGACAGCCCATGATTTGCCGCAGGAAGCCTTTGAGATCGTTGTCATAAAAACGACCGGTGACCGAATCCTCAACAGACCGCTCAAGGAGATCGGGGGGAAGGGGCTCTTCACGCGGGAGATCGAGGACGACCTCCTCGCCGGCCGCATCGACATCGCGGTTCACTCCATGAAGGATATGCCGACTTTGCAGCCGGACGGGCTCGTGCTCGACTGTTATCTGCCGCGCGAGGATGTCCGCGACGCGTTCGTCTCGCTCGGGGAGCACACCCTCGCGACGCTGCCCCATGGCGCGCGTGTCGGCACGTCCTCGCTCCGCCGGCGGGCGCAGCTTCTGAGCTATCGGTCGGATTTCGAGGTGGTGGAGTTTCGCGGCAACGTGCAGACCCGCCTGAAAAAGCTCGGCGACGGCGTCGCGCTCTGTACGTTTCTCGCCATGGCGGGTCTGCGCCGCTTGGCGCTGGACGACGTCCCGAAGAGCCCGCTCGCCCCCGAGGACATGCTGCCCGCCGTGGCGCAGGGCGCCATCGGGATCGAGCGCCGCGCCGAGGACGCCGCGACGGCCGCGCTTCTGACCCCAATCCATGACGGCGAGACCGGGAAGCGCCTCGCCGCCGAGCGGAGCTTTTTGAAGACGCTCGACGGCTCTTGCGAGACCCCCATCGCCGCGCTGGCCGATCTCGACGGGCAAACCCTGCGCCTGAGGGGAGAAATCCTGCGGCCGGACGGGTCGGAGCGGATCGCAGATGAAATCTCGGGCCCGGTATCCGACGGCCCGCGGCTCGGCGCCACGCTGGCCGAAGGGCTCCTGAGCCGGGCCGCGCCCGGCTTCTTCGACTGGCGGGAGACAGCCTAGGGCGACCGGTGGTTGCCGAGGCTCCGGCCCCTGCATCTTCGAGGCCCGACAACGCTCAGGGCAGCACCTTCCCCGGATTCATCACCCCGTGCGGATCGAGAGACGCCTTGAGCGCGCGCATGGTGTCGAGTGCCGCGGCATCCTTTCGGCGCACCATGGAGCCCAGTTTCGAAAGGCCGATGCCGTGCTCCGCGGAGAACGTTCCGCCGAGGGCGAGCGTCACGTCCTCGATCACCTCGATCATCGCCACCTTGAGCGCCGCGTCGTCGCGCGTCGGGTAGACCGTGTAGTGAAGGTTGCCGTCGCCGAGATGGGACACGACGAAGTCCGTGGCACCGTGGTCGAGCGCGGTGATGCGCGGCGCGACCTCAGACAGGAAGCGCGGGACGGCGTCGAGGGGCACGGCAATGTCGGTGTCGACGATGGGACCGCCGAGGAATGTGATCTCCGCCGCCGCCTCCCTTCGGGCCCACATGGCGCTGCGCTGGGCCTCGTTCTGTGCGACGACGGCGTCCGACAGCTTTCCGGCGTCCAGCGCCTGCGCCAGCGTTCCGGTGACGAGTTCGAGGAGCGCGCTTCCCGTGCCCTCCGCGCCCGGTGCGGCGTCGTCGGCGCGCGTGGAGGCGACCTCGATGAGGACGTTGACCTCGTGGCGCCCGGCGAAGGGCTCGCTGCCGCCCTTCCGCGCGATGTGGCGATCGATGAAGCGGCGCGGCATGTATTCGAACGCCTCCACGGCGCCTCCCGTGGCGGCTTGAAGCGCGTTGAGGAGGTCCAGCGTGTCGTCCAACCGCGCGAACGCGGCCATGGCGGTAACACGCACCCGGGGCGCCTCGAAGAGCTTCAACGCGGCCTTGGTGATGAAACCGAGCGTCCCCTCGGCCCCGATGAAGAGCTGGCGCAGCGCGTAGCCGGAATTGTCCTTGCGGAGCTCTCCCATGAGATCGAGGACACGGCCATCGGGGAGCACCACCTCGAGCCCGAGGCAGAGATCGCGCGTGGTGCCGTAGCGGAGCACGTTGGAGCCGCCCGCATTGGTGGCCAGCGCGCCCCCGATCGTGGCGGAGCCCCGTGCCCCGAAGGTCAGCGGGAAGATGAGCCCATGGGCCGCGGCGGCTTCGTGCACGTTCTGCAGGATCGCGCCGCCGCCGACGCGGGCCACGCGCGCGGCCGGTTTGACGCTCTCCACCGTGTTCATGCGGTCGAGAGAGATCATGACCGCGCCCTCGGCCCGGGTGGCCCCAGTGAGGCCGGTATTTCCGCCCACGGGGACCATGGCGACGCGCGCGGCATGGCATGCGGCGGCGACGGCGCTGAGCCCTCCGGTGTCCGCCGGACGCAGGACGGCGCGCGGCGTCCACGCGTATTTGCCGGTCCAGTCGCGGGCCCATTTCGCGGTGTCTTCCCCGGTGAGGACATAGGTCTCACCCAAGGTGGCGCGCATCTGATCGAGAAGCTCCATGGGCGGAGGTAAAAGCCTGCGCATCGGGAGGCTGCAAGCATGAATTGCGACTTGACCCTGCCGGGCGCGCCGCCTATTCCGCCGCTCCATGGCGCGGTAGCTCAGCTGGTTAGAGCGCTCGACTCATAATCGAGAGGTCGGGAGTTCAAGTCTCCCCCACGCCACCACGTCCTTCGAGAGTATCGGGCGGGACGGACCTCTTTCTCCGCTGCGCTGCGAAATTCGACCCGCCCACCCGAATCCACAGGGCGCGCGGGGGTCAGCCCACGCGGCTGCGGACGCGATCGCGCATGGGCGGCAGGCCGAACTGTTCCTTGTAGGCGCGGCTGAAGTGCACCGGGCTGGCGAAGCCGCACTCCCGGGCGATGTCTGGCATCTGTCGCGCGCTCCGCGTGACCATCTCGCGGGCGCGATCGAGGCGCAGCATCCGGTAGTATTGATTGGGGGAGCGCCCGGTATGGCTGCGGAAGAGCCGCTCCAGCTGGCGCTGCGAAAGCTGCGTCTCCGAGGCGAGCGCGGGCACCGAAAGCGATTGGTCGAGTGCGGCGCGCATGTGTTCGATCGCCGCGAGGAGAGGCTTCGGCATCCCGTCGCCCAAGGGGGTTTGGGAGCCTGCGGTCACGGCCTGGTTTCCATCGCGCAGCGGCGGCGCGACGAGGCGGTCCCGCACCGCGCGCACGAGGTCGGGCGCATGGCGTTCGGCGAGGATGGCGAGCACCATGTCGAGCGCCGCCGCGCCGCCCGTGCAGGTGCGCACGCTTCCCTCCGTGTCATAGAGCGTGTTCGACAGATCCTCGCGGGGAAAGGCCGCGCGGAAGGCTGCCCTGTGATCCGCTGCGATGCAGGCGGGCGCGGTGAGCAGGCCACTGCCCGCAAGCGCGATGGCCGCGCTTTCGAGACCGATGATCAGGCGGCCCTGGCGATTCCAGTACCTCAGGTGCCGCGCCAGGGGCGCGCCCACCGCGGCCTCGGGGTCACGGCTGGTGGAGACGATGACGATGTCGCTGCCGCTCTTGATGAGGTCCACGTCCTCGGTGTCGAGCGTCGGGCCCTGGAGGCTCGCCACCGGGCCGCCCGATTTCGACGCGAAAAGAATGCGGTAGCGGGGAGCGGTGTCGAGCGCGTTGAGCGCCGCGAACCCGTCGGTCATCAGGAGCGTGGTGGTGAGGTTGAACCCCGGAGAAAGGTAGAGCGTTATATCATCCATGGCGGCCGCCTGCTTCTGCGCGTGCGAAGGCGCACGCTGCGCTGCAGCATGGCAGATTATTCGACGATCTCAAAATGGTTTCGCTTGATCAGCTGCGCCCGGCGCCGCCACCGATGGAAATCGCAACGTTTTTGGTCTGGACGTAATTGAAAAGCGCCTCTCGCCCCTTTTCGCGGCCATAGCCCGACTGTCCGTAGCCGCCGAACGGCGTCTCAACCCCGCCTGCAAACCATTCGTTCACGTAGATCTGACCTGCGCGGAGCTGCTGGGCGTCGCGCATGGCCTGGTCGAGGTTCTTCGTGAAGGTGCCGCCCACGAGGCCGTAGGGCGTGCCGTTGGCGATCCGGATCGCTTCCTCGGGCGTCCGAAACTTCATGACGGAGACGACGGGGCCGAAGATCTCCTCCTGCGCCACTTCCATGTCAGGCGTGACGTCGGCGAGCACCGTGGGCTCCATGAAGCTGCCCTCGTTGTTGAGCGGGCGCCCCCCGGTGACGACGCGCGCGCCGGCCTTCTGCGCGCCCGCAACGAGGCCCACCGCGCGGTCGCGCTGCTTGAGCGAGATCATCGCGCCCATGTTGGCGCCGAAGTCCGCACGCTCGATGCCGGGGCCCACCGAGAGGCCCTTTGCCATGGCGGAGATGTTTTCGACGACCTCGTCGTGGCGGTCCTCGTGGACGATGATCCGGCTCATCGCCGAGCAAACCTGCCCCGAGTTGAAATAGATGCCCCAGCGCACATTGTTGGTGAAGCCGTCGATATCGGCGTCGGCGTGGACGATGCCCGCGGATTTGCCGCCGAGCTCGAGCACGCAGGGCGCGAGGATGTCCGCCGCCGACCGCGCGATGGCCTGCCCGGTCTTGACGGAGCCGGTGAAAACGATCTGGCGCACGTCGGGGTGGGAGGTCAGCGCGGCGCCGGCCACGTGACCGTAGCCGCAGACGATATTGACCGCGCCCGGCGGGAAGCCTGCCGCCTCCGCCGCATCAGCGTAGATGTAGGAGGAACAGGGGCAGATCTCGGAGCTCTTTACGACGACCGTGTTGCCCGTGGCCAGCGCCGCCGAGATCGACCGCGCCGCCATTTCCACGGGATAGTTCCAGGGGATGATCTGGCCGGAGACGCCGTAGGGCTCGTAGGAGGTGAAGTCGTAGTATTTCTGGCCGAGGGGGATGGATTTACCCTCCACCGTGTCGGCCTGCCCGCCGTAATACTCGAAATAGCGTGCGGTGCCGCGCAGCTCCTGCTTGGCCTCCCAGAGCGGTTTGCCCTGCTCGAGGGTCAGGAGTTCGGCCACCTCGTCGAGATGCTCTAGGATGTAGCGGCCCATGGCCTGCACCATGCGGCCCCGTTCGACGGGGCGCACGGAGGTCAAGGCGCCGCTCTCATGGACGCGCTTGGCCGCCGCCACCGCGTGCCCCACGTCCTCCGCATCGGCCATGGCGTGGGTGGTGAGGGTCTCGCCCGTGCCCGGGTTCGTCACGTCGATCCTCCCGTCGCCGCCGTCGACCCACTGCCCATCGATGTAGTTGCGGTAGTATTCTTTCACGGCCATGGGTCCCTCCCTAGCGGTCGAAGCGTGTGACGACGTGGATGCCTGAGGTCGCATGCGCCGTCATGGCGCGAAAGATCCCCTCCACATCCGTTAGCGCGATGTGGTCCACGATGAGCGGGGCGAGGTCAAGGCGGCCGTCTTCGACAAGGGCGAGCAGCGCGGGAAAGCTCGCCGCGCCGAGGCCGCGCATGCCGTGAATGGAGAGCTGGCGCGCATAGACCAGCTCGAGCAGGGGGAGGCGGACCGTTTCATGGGCACCCGTGGGCATGCCCACCTGCACTTGCCGCCCGAGCTTTCGGAGCGAGCGGAGAGAGGCGTCGAACGTGTCGGCGATGCCGAGCGCGTCGAGCGCCACATGGGCGCCGCCGCCGGTGATCTCGAGGAGCGCGTCGGTCTGACCGGCGTCGAGCACCACATCCACGCCGAGCGATTTGGCATGGGCGCGGGCGCCGGGCGACGGGTCGATCCCGATGGTGCGCGCGCCGAGCGCCCGCGCGATGAGAAGGGCCGAGAGCCCCACGCCGCCGCAGCCATGGACCGCGACCCACTCCCCCGGCCGGAGCGCTGCGCGGTCCACCAGGGCGCGCCAGGCGGTGGTCACCCGGCAGCCCATGGCCGCGGCCACCTCGAAGGGGATCGCATCGGGCAGCGGCACCGCATTGAAATCTGCGGCGCGGATGGCGAGCCGCTCGGCAAAGGCGCCGGGCCCGTGGAAGCCCGGGCAGTATTGCGTAGCGCAGATCGTGGGGCGCCCTGCGCGGCAATCGGGGCAGTCGCCGCAGCTCAGGATGAAGGGCGCGGTGATGCGCTGACCCGTGCGGAGCGCGCAGGAGGGGCCCACCTCCGCCACGATGCCCGCGAATTCATGGCCCATGATATGGGGCAGCGTCACGGGGTCCCCACCGGTCCAGCTATGGTGGTCCGAGCGACAGACGCCGCAGGCTTCCACCGCTATGACGACGCCGTCCTCGGGGCAGGCGGGGTCCGCCACCTCCTCGAGCGCGAGCGGCCCGCCGACCTCATGCATCACCAGCGCTTTCATGGCCCGCTCCCTCCGTCTGTGCACCGTGCCGGGGCGCGCCCGGCTTTTCCAGAGCTATCCTCTGCGCTACCCATGCGGCACGAAGAGGAGAGGCCGGTGACCGAACCCATCCCTAAGACCATGCGCGCCGTCGTGCTCAAACACCACGGCGGGCCCGAGGCGCTCGACCTCGAGCCCGCCTGGCCCGTGCCGGAGGTCGGCGCGAAGGAGGTGCTGATCCGCGTGGCGGCCTGCGGGATGAACAACACCGACGTGAACACGCGCGCGGGCTGGTACTCGAAGAGCGTCACGGAGGCCACCACTGGCGCGGCCCACGGGAGCCTCGATGCCGCCAAGGACAACACCTGGGGCGGGGCGGGGATCGCCTTTCCGCGTATCCAGGGCGCCGATGTCTGCGGCTACGTCGTGGCCGTGGGGAAGGACGCAGACGAAGGCCTCCTAGGTCGCCGGGTCATCACCGATCCCTGGCTCCGCGACTGGGACGACCCGCTCGACATGGAGAAGATGGGCTATTTCGGGTCCGAGGCCGATGGCGGCTTTGCCGCCTACACCACGATCCACCACCGCAATGCCGTGCCGGTGGAGAGCGATCTCTCCGATGCGGAGCTCGCCACCTTTTCCTGCTCTTATTCCACGGCGGAGGGGATGCTCACGCGGGCCGGCGTGACAGAGGCCGATACCGTCCTCGTCACCGGCGCGTCCGGCGGGGTGGGCGGCGCGCTCATCCAGCTCGCCAAGCGGCGCGGCGCGCGGGTGGTGGCGCTGGCCTCGGAGGCGAAACACGCCGACGTCGCGCGCTGCGGGCCCGATGCGATCCTGCCCCGCGCGCCCGGCGACCTCCTCGGTGCCCTCGAGGCTGCCATCGGCCAGCGCGCCGTGAGCGTCGTGGCCGACATCGTCGCCGGGCCTTACTTCGGCACGCTCATCGACGCCCTCTCGCGCGGCGGGCGCTACGTCACCTCCGGGGCCATCGCGGGGCCCATTGTGGAGTTTGACATGCGCACGCTCTACCTCAACGACCTGACGTTCCACGGGTCCACTGCCGTCCCGCCGGAGATCTTCGCCAATCTCGTCCGCTACATCGCCGCGAGCGAGGTGAAGCCCATGCTGGCCGCCACGTACTCGCTCGAGGAGTTCCACGCCGCCCAGGCCGCCTTTATCGAGAAGCGGCACACGGGCAACATCGTCGTCGTGCCCTGATCCGTCAGAAGCTGTCCTTGCGCTTCCGGAGCTCGGAGAAGACGGCCGCATCCGTTTCCCCCGCCATGCCCAGATGCGCGCGGAGCTCTGCGTCGCCGTAGCGCAGAAAGGGGTTCGTCGCACGTTCGAGCGCCATGGTGGTGGGCATCGTGGCCTTACCTTCGGCGCGCAGCGCCTCCACCTCCGCCGCCCGCGCCCGGAGTGCGGCATTGGCCGGGTCCACCGACACCGCGAAGCGCGCATTGGCAGCGGTGTATTCGTGTCCGCCATAGACGACCGTATCCGCAGGCAGCCCGCGCAGCACCTCCATGCTGCGGTACATCTCCTCGTGGGTGCCCTCGAAGACGCGCCCGCAGCCCATGGCAAAAAGGGTGTCCCCGGTGAAGACCACCCCGTCCTCGGGCAGATGAAAGTTGACCATATCCGCCGTGTGCCCCGGCGTGTGAAGCACCTCCACCCGCGTCTCGCCCAGCATGAAGCTCTCGCCATGGGCGACCCGGCGGTCGAATTCGAAGCTCTTGCCGCCCTCGTAGGCCGGTCCCGTGACCGCGCAGCCCGTCGCGGCCTTCACCGCGGCGAGCCCGTCGGTGTGATCGTGGTGCCAATGCGTGATCCAGAGATCGCTGAGCGTCCAGCCCGTTTCCTCCAGCGCCTGAAAGACCGCGCTTTCCGCGCCCGCATCCACGCAGGCGCAGGCGCCCGTGGCCGTGTCGCGCACGAGCACGCCGTAATTGTCGCTGAAATAGGGAAACAGGTGAAACGCGGCGGGCATGGCCTCTCCTCCATGGCTGTGCTTGAACCGCGTCGTAGCCCCCGGGGACGCACCCGTCGAGAAGGAAGAGGCCATGGCCGCAAAATGGGAGTTCTGGATCGACCGCGGAGGCACCTTCACCGATATCGTGGCGCGGGCGCCGGACGGGCGGCTCCTGTCGCACAAGCTCCTCTCCGAAAATCCTGAGCGATACGCCGACGCCGCCGTGCAGGGCATCCACGATCTCCTGGGTACGCGGACCCTGGAGGACGGCGCGATCGGCGCTGTGAAGATGGGCACGACCGTCGCCACCAACGCGCTTCTCGAGCGGAAGGGCGACCCCGTGCTCCTGATGATCACCGATGGGTTCGGCGATCTCCTGACCCTCGGCTATCAGACGCGCCCGGAGCTTTTCGCGCTGGAGATCAAGCGGCCCGAACCGCTGCCCGAGCGGGTCTTCGAGGTCCCTGAACGGCTCGATGCGGAGGGTGCGGTCGTGCGGGAGCTCGATGAGATCGCGGCGGAGAACGCGCTCCGGGAGGCCTATGATGCGGGACTTCGCGCCGTGGCCATCGCCTTCATGCACGCCCATATCAATCCGGCCCACGAGGCCTCCGTGGCCGAGATCGCCGCCCGCATCGGCTACACGCAGATCTCCACGAGCCACGGCACCTCTCGCCTGTCGAAACTCGTGGCACGGGGCGACACGACCGTCGTCGATGCCTACCTCTCGCCCAGGCTGCGCCGCTACGTGGATCAGGTGGCCGGGACGCTCGACCTCGGTCGCGCCACGGACGCGCTCCTCTTCATGCAGTCGAATGGCGGCCTCGCCGACGCCGCGAAGTTCCAGGGCAAGGACGCCGTCCTGTCGGGCCCGGCGGGCGGCATCGTGGGCATGGTCGAGACCGGTCGCGCGGCGGGCCACGAACGGCTCATCGGCTTCGACATGGGCGGCACATCCACCGATGTCAGCCATTTCGCGGGCCACTACGAGCGGAGCTTCGAGACCCATGTCGCCGGTATCCGCATGCGCGCGCCGATGATGGACATCCACACCGTGGCGGCGGGCGGCGGCTCGATCTGCAGCTACCGCGACGGGCGTTTCCAGGTGGGGCCGGAAAGCGCGGGCGCGGATCCGGGGCCCGCTGCCTATCGTCGGGGCGGGCCGCCCACGGTCACCGATTGCAACGTCGTCCTCGGCAAACTGAACCCGGATCATTTTCCGGCGGTCTTCGGCCCGGACGGGGGCGAACCGCTCGACCTCGACGCCGCCCGCGCCGCCCTCGCACCCCTGGCCGAGGAGGCGGGGATGACCGTGGAAGAGGCGGCGGAAGGCTTCCTGCGTATCGCCGTCGACAACATGGCCAACGCCATCAAGAAGATCAGCGTGGAGCGCGGGCATGACGTGTCGGGCTACACCTTGCAGAGCTTCGGTGGCGCGGGGGGGCAGCATGCCTGCCGCGTGGCCGACGCGCTAGGCATGTCTCGCGTGATGATCCACCCGCTCGCGGGCGTCCTCTCCGCCTACGGCATGGGTCTCGCCGACATCCGCGTGATGAAGGAGGCGCAGGTGGACGCAGCTCTCGCGACCGGGCACGCCGGGGCCGCGCGCCAGGTATCGGAGCTGGGCACTGCGGCGGCGGCCGATGTCCGCGCGCAAGGCGCGCGTTCCGTGGAGGTGCTGCCGCGCGCGCATCTGCGCTACGAGGGCGCGCACCAATCGCTCGAGGTGGATTTCACGGGCGCCGAGGAGATGCGCGAGAGCTTCGAGGCCGCGCACCGGGCGCGCTTCGGGTTCCTGTCCCCGACCCGCGGGATCGAGATCGAGCTCGTCGCCGTGGAGGCCGTCGGGTCGAGCGGCGAGCGTCCCGAGACGCCGTTCACGACAGGCGCGGGAACCGCCCGGGCCCAGGTGCCGTTCTATGCCGGCGGCTGGCAGGAGGTCCCTCTCCATGACCGGGACGCACTCGACCCAGGCACGCCCATTCCGGGACCCGCCATCATCACCGAACCCACGGGAACCAATACGGTGGAGCCGGGCTGGCAGGCGATACTCGATAACGTAGGCAACCTCATCCTGACCCGCAAGGCGGAGGCCAGTCTGCAGATGGACCCCGCCGAGAGCCCGGTGATGCTCGAGGTCATGTCGAACCTCTTCATGTCCGTGGCCGACCAGATGGGGGCCACGCTCGCGAACACCGCCTGGTCGGTGAACATTAAGGAGCGGCTCGATTTCTCCTGCGCGATCTTCGACGCGGGCGGCGACCTCGTGGCCAACGCGCCCCACGTGCCGGTCCATCTCGGCTCCATGTCCCACGCGGTGCAGACGGTCATGGCGGCCTTCCCAGATGCCGAGGACGGCGACGCGTACGTGCTCAACGCGCCGGATGCCGGGGGCACGCATCTGCCCGATGTCACGGTCGTCACGCCCGTCTTCGTGGCGGGCCGCGCGGCCTACTGGCTGGGCTCGCGCGGGCACCACGCCGATATCGGCGGGCGCACGCCGGGCTCTGCGCCGCCCGACAGCCACACCATCGAGGAAGAAGGGGTCGTCATCACGGCCCGGCCCCTGCTCCGCCGGGGCGCGTTTCTAGAGGCCGAGATGCGCGCGCTGCTCGCCTCGGGCCACTACCCCTGCCGCGCCGTCGATCAGAACATCGCCGACCTCCAGGCCCAGATCGCGGCCAACGAGATGGGCCGCCGGGAGCTTCTCGCCCTCGTCGCACGCCACGGGGAGCGGGCGGTGACCCGCTACATGGCGCGGGTGCAGGAAAATGCCGAAGAGACCATGAGAGAGGTGATACGCGGCCTCCCGGGCGGCCGCTTCAGCTACGAGATGGATGGCGGCCAACTGATCGAGGTGGCCGTCAGCGTGGACGCGGACGCGGGCAGCGCGACGGTCGACTTCACGGGCACGGCCGCGCAACACCCGCTCAATTACAACGCGCCGCTGGCCGTCACACGGGCGGTGGTGCTCTACTGCTTCCGCACGCTCATCGACAAGAATATCCCCCTCAACGAGGGCTGCCTCAGGCCCATCGAGATCGCCGTGCCCGAGGGCTCCATGCTCAACCCCGCGCCGGGCGCTGCCGTCATCGCGGGCAACACGGAGGTGAGCCAGGCCGCGTGCAACGCGCTCTTCGGGGCGCTGGGCGTCATCGCGGGCAGCCAGGCCACGATGAACAATTTCGTCTGGGGCAACGCCGATTTCCAGAATTACGAGACGATCTGCGGCGGCACCGGCGCCGGGCCCGGGTTCCATGGCTGCGACGCGGTGCAGACGCATATGACGAACACGCTCGCCACCGATCCCGAAGTGCTCGAGCACCGTTTCCCGGTGCGGCTGGAGGAATGGCGCATCCGCGCGGGGTCCGGCGGCGCGGGCCGCTGGCGGGGCGGGGCAGGATGCCTGCGCCGGCTCCGCTTCCTCGCGCCGGTCACCGTCACCACGCTTTCGGGTCACCGTGTCGTGGCGCCCTTCGGCGGGGCGGGCGGCGCGCCTGGCCGCGTGGGGCGCAACTGGGCCGAGCTTCCGGGTGGCAAGCAAGTGCCGCAGAACGGCGATGACGAAATCGATCTCCCCGCGGGCAGCGTCTACGGGATGGAGACACCGGGCGGCGGCGGGTGGGGCGCCCCTTGAGGGGGTCTCGCGCGGGTCGCGACGTCGGATGCCTCCGGCGGAAGTACGGGGCACAAAGAAGACGGGCCCTGTTTTCTTTGTGCCGCGTACTTCGGGGAGCGCGAGGGGCTGGCCCCTCGCTCCCTCAGATCGACGTCAGGCCGGTCTCGAGACTGGAGAGGATCTGTGCGACCTCGTCCTCGCTGACGATGAGAGCGGGCGACATCATCACGTTGTGCCCCGAGACGCGCACCATGGTGCCCGCGTCGTAGATCGCGTCGAAGAGGCGTTTCATCGTCGTGGCATCCATGGGGGTCTTCGCCTCACGGTCGCTCACCACCTCGATTGCGGTCATGAGCCCGTGGCCGCCTCGGACATCTCCGATGATGTCGAAGCGCTCCATGAGCGCGCGCACGCCGTCAAAAAGCTGCGCGCCGCGCGCCGCGGCATTCGTGGCCACGTCGAGCCTCTCGGTCTCCGCCAGGCACGCCACAACCGCCGCGGCACCCACCGGATGCGCGGAATAGGTGTAGCCGTGATAGATCGCGCCCTCGCCCGATTGATCGCTCTCGAAGGTCTCCGCCACCGCCTCGCTCACCAGGCAGGCTCCCACCGGGAAATAGGCCGAGGTGATGCCCTTGGCCGTGCACATCATGTCCGGCCGCACGCCCCAGTGGCGGGAGCCAGAGGCGTGCCCCGAACGCCCGAAGCCGGTGATCACTTCGTCGGCGATCATCAGGATGCCATGGCGGTCGCAGACCTCGCGCATTCGGGGCATGAAGCTTTCATGGGGCACGATCACGCCGCCCGCGCCCTGGATGGGCTCCATGATGAAGGCGGCGATGGTCTCGGCACCCTGGAAGGCCACCTCGTCCTCGAAGGCCTGCGCCACGCGCTCCGCCAGCCGCGCGGGATCGGTTTCCTGGAACGGGTTCCGGTAGGGATAGGGCGCGGGCAGGTGGAAGCAGCCCGGCAGGAGCGGCTCGTAGGCCGTTCGGAAGCGCGGATTGCCGTTCACCGAGGCGCCGCCGAAATGCGTCCCGTGGTAGCCTTTCTTCAGGCTCAGGAATTTCGTGCGCGTGGGCGCACCGCGGAGCCGGTGGTATTGCCGCGCGAGGCGCAGGCTCGTTTCCACGCTGTCGGACCCGCCCGAGGTGAAAAACGCGCGCTCCATCCCGTCCTCGGCGAAGTATGCGCAGAGCGCGTGGGACGCCTCGATGGCGGGCGGGTTCGTCGTGCCCCCGAAGGCGGAGTAATAGGGCAGCGTCTCGAGCTGCCCGGCGATGGCCGCCTTCACCGCCGCGTTGGAGTAACCGAGATTGGCGCACCAGAGCCCGCCCACGGCGTCGACTGTGCTGTGGCCCTCGATGTCGGTGATCCGGACCCCTTCGGCGCGTTCGATGATCTTGGGCGCGTTGGCGGCCATGTCGCCGGGATGGGCCATGGGATGCCAGAGCTGGCGGGCATTATGGGACTTCGTGAAGGCGTGATCGCGCATGGCGGGAGGCTTTCCTGCGGACGGGCTGCGGCGAGCCTAGCGCGCCCGCCGGTCCGGAGTAAGCCCGGATTTCAGCGCGCGAAGCGCCAGCGCGTGAGCTGGTGGAACCGCTCCCCCGCGTCATGAGCGATCTTTGGAAAATGGGCGTGGGTCGTGGCCCCCGGCCAGCGCTGCGCCTCGAGGGCGAGCCCGGCATAGCGCCCGTAGGATGGCCCGTGATGCGTCGCGAAGCCCGCCCCGTCGATCGTGCCGCAATCATAGACCTGCAGGCCCGGCGCGGTGCTCTCCATGGTCATCGTGAGCCCGGAGGGGCCCGCGAGCCGCGCCACCTCGTGGAGCGCGCGGTCGCCCTCGCAGAAGCAGTAGTTCAGGTCGAGGAACTGGCTCTCATCCCCCGTCAGGGCGAGCCCGTGCCGCGCGTCATAGGGCGTGCCTTCGACATGCGTGACCGCGCCCGTGGGCATGAGATCGCGCCCCGCCTCCAGGTAACGCCCGGCCGGAACGGTGAGGGTCTGACCCCCGAAGCCCACCCCGTCGAGGGCCCAGTAGCTGTGATTTGCGAAGGAGAAGAGCGTGGGCGCGTCGCTCTCCGCGGCGATCTCGAGCGAAAGCGCGGCGTTTTCGATGGCATAGATGGCGCGAACCCACCGAATCCCGGGAAAGCCGCCGAGGCCGTCGGGAAGGTCGAGCCTCAGGGAGACGGAGCTCGGGCCCTGCGCCTCCACCTCCCAAACCTGCCGGTGGCTTCCGGTTCGCCCGGAATGCAGGGTGTGGCGGCCTTCGAAATTCCGCTCGAAGCTGTAGTCCCGCCCCGCGATCACGGCGCGCCCGTCGCGGATGCGGTTGACCACCGGGCCCATGAGCGCGCCGAAGCTTTCGAGGGGGCCCTCATAGGCGGCGAGATCCGGCGAGCCCAGCGTGAGCGGTCGGTCCACCCCAGCGAGGCGCACGTCATTCAGGACCGCGCCATAGGTGAGGATCGTGGCCGAGAGCGCATCGCCTCCGATCTCTATGGCATGGACGCGGCGTCCTTCCTCCGTCACGCCGAAGGACCGCATCACCTCGGTTCCCAGAGGACGTCGGCGGCGCCGATGGTGCGGCCTTCGTGGGTCACCGGCTCCGCTCCGTAATTGATCCAGAAGCGATGCCGGTCGCTGTCACGCACCCGGAGGCCCTCCGGAAGCACCATGGGCGTGAGCCCCGCCTCCGTGGTGAGGCGATGCACAATGCGCCGCAGAGCCGTCTCGTCCGGCCAGCCGCAGAGGTAGCGCAGGCGACCCGTGCCCACCATGGCCGGGCGTCCATCCGCCGTCGCCTCTAGGGTCTCGGCCTCGCCCTCCACATGCTCGAACCACTTCCAGATCGCGCCGCCGTCGCGGAGCGGGACCGGATGGGCGGGCGGCAGGCTTTCCACCTGGGTCACGCGCGCGTCGAGGCCCGGAAGGGCGGGCCCGAGCGGCAGCGCGATGGAGAGCTCCGCTGTCTTCAGCCCCGCCCGCGGCCCGAGGACGACACGGGCCTCCGAGGTCGCCAGGGCAGCGCGACGCGCTTCGTCGAGATGGAGAAGCCCCGGGGCGAAAACGAGCGCATAGCCGTCGAATGACGGCGTATCCGCGGGGAGGATGTCTATGTTCAATCCCGCAGCGCGCAGCGCGCGGTAGACCTCGAAGACGAGATGGAAGTAGTCGAAATCCGCGCCCTGCGGCTGCGCCTCCCAGGCATAGGCGCTCTCGTAGTCGAAGAGTATCGCCACCGTCGCGGCGCCCGTGCCGGCCTCGGGCAGGGCCGCGATCTCCCGCGCCACTTGCGCGGCCTCGTCCTGCCCCGCTGCCGGGCTGTCATCGGGGAGGCGCAGGCCCGCATGCTGCTGCTCCTGCGCGAAGGCCGCCTGGCGCCAGCGGAAGTAGCACACCGTCTCCGCCCCATGGGCGAAGGCCTCCCACGCCCAAAGCCGCACCATGCCCGGGAGCGGCGCGGGGTTCCACGGCGCCCAATTCACCGGGCCGGGCTGCTGCTCCATCACCCACCACCGCCCCGCGCGAGCCGGTGCCCCCGCGCGAAGGGCGCCGCAGCTGCGGTAGAGGTCGTGGTGAAAGGCCTGGAAATCAGGGTCCCCCTGCCGAACGAAGCGCGCCTTGAACGCCGCGGGCGCGTCGTTGCGGTCCATGAGAAAGCCGAGCGGGTAGCTGTCCCAGCTCGCGATATCGAGGTCCGCGGAGACGTCGTAATGGTCGAAGGCGGTGATGCGGCCCATGAAATTGTGGATGATGGGCGTATCCGCATGGGCGCGGATCGCCTCGCATTGCACGCGGTTGAAGCGCACCACCTGGTCCGAGGAAAAGCGCCGGAAGGCCAGCACGTGAGCGGGATTTGGCTCCGTCACCGTGAGGTTCGGGAGGCCGATCTCGCCGAAATCGGCGTATTCCATGGACCAGAACACATTGCCCCAGGCACGGTTCAGGGCGTCGGTGGACTGGTAGCGCTGGGCGCACCAGTCCTGGAAGGCGGCACGGGCGGCGGGCGAATGGGAGATCGCCGTGTCATGGCAGTCGTATTCGTTGTCGGTCTGCCAGGCGTCGACGCGGGCGCCGTAGCGCTCGGCGAAGAGCTGGGCGATCCGGCGTGCCTCGTCGCGGTAGCCGTCATGGGAGAAACAGTAGTGACGCCGGGAGCCGAAGCCGCGGGGCCGCCCCTCGGCGTCCCAGGCCAGCATGTCGGGGTGCTTGTCCAGCATCCAGCGGGGCGGCGTGGCCGTGGGCGTCCCCATGATGACCCGGAGCCCCGCCGCCTTGAGCACATCCACCGCGTCGTCGAGCCAACCCCAGTCGAAGACGCCCGGCGCGGTCTCCACGCGCGACCATGCGAATTCGCCGATGCGCACCCAGCTGATGCCGGTGCGCACCATCTCCGCGGCGTCGCGCTCCCACATGTCCCGCGGCCAGTGCTCGGGGTAATAGCACACGCCGAGGGAGCGCTTCACAGGATCACCCGGTATTCGGGCCGCCCGCGCCCGGCAGTCGTGGCCCTGTAGGTGCGCCCCTCCTCCGCCCCGTCGAGCCCTTCTGCCGCCGTGGTGACGAAAAGCGTCGAGAAGTCGGCGCCGCCGAAGGCGGGGCAGGAGCTCTGCCGCCCGCCCACCTCCACGGCGCTCTTGAAGCGGCCATCGGGCCCGTAGCAGGCCACCCGCCCCGCCCCCCATTGCGCGTTCCAGATGTTCCCCTCGGCGTCGGTGACGGCGCCGTCGGGGCGGTAGTCTGTGCCGGTGAGGTCGATCAGCACCTCGGAGGGGCCGAGGGGCCAGCCGTCCCCGGGCGCGAGCGGTTGACGCATGATCTGCTGGCGCTCGGTGTCGCACCAATAGGCCGTGCTGCGATCCGGGGCAAAACAGATGGCATTGGGCACGGTGATCCGCTCGAAGAGCGTGCGCAGCTCGCCCCGGTGGAACCTGTAGATCGCGCCTGCCTCGGGCTCGAGCTTCACGCCCATCGTCCCGATCCAGAAGCCGCCCCAGGGATCGGCGCGGCCGTCGTTGGAGCGGGTGAGGGGGTTGCCCGCCTCGAGCTCCACCAATGGCTCGGCCGCGCCGGTGTCGATATCGAAGCGGCTGAGCGCGCGCGAGGAGGCGATGAGGAGCGTCTCCCGGTCGACCCAGCCCGCGGCGGAGACGTAATCGTCGAAGCGCCAGAACCGATCGCGCGTCCGAAGCTCCTTGCCGATGATGTCGAACCAAAAAAGCTCTCCCCGCTCCGGATGCCAGAGCGGGCCTTCTCCGAGGATGCAGTTGTGGGGATCGAAGACCTCAGCCACGGGCGGCCTCGTAGGCTGCAACGATATCGCGCGCCCGGCGCCCCACATCCCGGGGCGACATCCCCGGCGCGTAGAGGGCAGAGCCGATGCCGAAGCCGTCGGCCCCGGCGGCGAGCCAGTCGGCGAAGCTCTCGGGCCCCGCGCCGCCCACGGCATAGACCTCCGTTCCCGCCGGCAGGACCGCGCGCAGGGCCTTGAGCCCGCCGGGGCCGGCCATGTTTCCGGGAAAGAGCTTGAGCCCCGTCGCCCCGGCATCGAGCGCGGCGAAGGCCTCCGTCGGGGTAAAGACGCCGGGCCAGGATTGCATGTGCGCCGCGCGCGTGGCGGCGATGACGTCCGGCGCGCAGTTCGGGGACACGACGAGGGCACCGCCCGCCGATTTCACCGCCGCCACCTCCGCCGTAGTGAGCACCGTGCCCGCGCCGATGAGCGCCTCTTTCCCGTGGGCCTCCGCCATCGCCGAGATCGAGGCGAAGGCCTCGGGCGAGTTCAGCGGCACTTCGAGCCGGTCGATGCCCGCCGCGATGATCGCGGCGGTCACCGGGACAGCTTCGGGCGGCGTGATGCCGCGCAGGATGGCGATGATCGGTCGGGACATCAGGACCTGAGTTCCTTGTAGGCGGCGGTGAGCCCGGCGAGCGTCATCCGCGGCCCGTCGGCGATGGTGGCGGGGACGGCCTGCGCGGCGAGCGCGGTCCCGTAGATGCGGCTGATGGCGGAGGCGCCGATCACGGCGATCTCGCGACCGAGCCAGTAGGGGCGCATCGCGGCGAGCTCCGCCCCGATAAGGAGGCCCGAAAGCCGCGCCCGGGCCGCGGCGCCCTCGAGGCCGTGCAGCAGGCTCTCGGCGCGCAGCGAAAAGAGCCGCGCGGCCAGACGCTCGGGCTTCGAGATGGCGTCGTCCACGGCCTCGGCAAAGGCGGCCTCGTCCCAGCCGGTGGGCGCGATGGAGTGACGGAGCACCGATTGCCCGGACAAAAGCGCGAAGAGTTCGCCGGTCATGGAGGTCTGGAAGCTCACGATCTCGCCGGCGCTCACCTCCGCCCATTTCGTGTGCGTGCCGGGTAGGCAAACGACGCCGTCCCAGCCGGGATTGAGCGACAGGAAGCCCGCGATCTGCGTCTCCTCCCCGCGCATGACGTCGGCGGGGTGTTCCTGTTTCACGCCTGGGATGATGTGGACCCGCAGGAGCGGGTTCTCGGTGCGGGGCCGCGCGAAGCCGGCGGGCCGGGCCGGGCAGGGGCAGGCGGCGTAGGGCGCCTCTGCCCAGCCCTGACGCGAGCCCACCATGCCGCAGGCGATCACGTCGAGGGGCCCCGCGCCCAGCATGGGCGCCACGACGTCGAGGAGCGCGCCCTCGAAATGCTCCGGCTTCAGGACCCCCATGCCCTTGTCGGAGGCACCGGACCACAGCTCCGCCCCCGACCGGCTCATGGCCCAGGCGCGCAGGTTCGACGTGCCCCAGTCCACGGCGATCCAGTCGGCGGTCTGGCGGCTGTCGTTCATCCGGTGACCACCACGCCGCCATCGATGACGAGCGATTGCCCCGTCATCATCTTCGCGCTCTCGGAGGCGAGGAAGAGGACCCCGCCGGTGATATCCTCGGGCGCGAGCGTGTCCTTCAGGCATTGCCGCTCGAGATGGGCGGCGAGCCCCTCCTCGGTGACCCACAGGTCCCTTTGTTTCTGCGTCAGTACCCAGCCCGGCGCGAGCGCGTTGACGCGGATCCCGTCGGGCCCGAACTCCCGCGCGAGGCTGCGCGTCATGCCGTTGATGGCGGAGTTCGCGGCGGTGTAGATCGGGTAGCCGGCATTGCCCATCATGTAACTTATCGAGCTGAAATTGATGATCGAGCCGCCGCCCGCCATCATCGGCTGCACGTGCTGACAGGCGAAGAAATAGGCCTTGAGGTTGATCGCGATCATCCAGTCCCAGAACGCCTCGTCCACGGCGGCGGTCGCGTGGCGCTTATCGTTGGCGGCGTTGTTCACGAGGACCCTGATGGGTCCGTGCGCGGCTGCGGCCTCGTCCATGGAGGCCTTGAGCGCGCCCGTGTCGGTGATATCGCCCTGGAGAAAGAGCGGGCGGTTGCCGTGCTTTTCCGCCATCTCCTCGACGAAGGCGCCGGCATCCGAACGCCCGATGAAGGAGACCTTCGCGCCCTGCGCGAGGAAGCCCTCCGTGAGCGCCGCGCCGATGCCCGAGCCGCCGCCGGTGATGTAGACGGAGGCGTCCGTCAGGTCGGGATATCTCGCGCGTGTCATAGCCGTTCTCCTTCGAGGACCCACATGGTGCAGGGATGCGGGCAGGGCAGGCTGAGGCCTTGCCCCATGAGCCAGGCGCCCGACACGTCGATGTCGCGGTCTTTGAGCGCAGGCATACCACGGGACGTGCCCGGTGCGGTATCGCGGTTCACGAGCCGCACGCGGTAGCGCGCCGAGGGCGCGAGCCCGGTGAGCCTGAGCGGGCGCGGCGCGATCTGTGCGGAGGTGGCGCCCTGGCCCGCGAACACCACGAAGCGGCTGCCGTCGGCGGCGAGTTGTTCTTCGGCGATCACTGCGTCATCCGCGCTGTCGAGGCGCAGGATATCGGCCCGATGCATCCAGTGGCGGTTGGCCTTGTACCACGCCGTCACCTCGCGCAGCACCGCCTCCTCGCGCGCGTCGAGCTCGCGCGGGTCCATCTCGAAGCCCATATGCCGCTGCGCGGCCACCCAGGCGCGGAAGGCGATGTCGTGGACGCGGCCCGACGTGTGGCATCTCCGCGGCCCCACATGGGAGCCCGTGACGGCGGCGGGCAGAAAGAGCGCCGCCGCGTGCTGCATCCGCAGCCGTTCGAGCGCGTCGTTCGAATCGCTGAGCCAGACGCGGTGGGTGCGCGCGAGGATCCCGGCATCGATGCGCCCGCCCCCCGAGGCGCAGCTTTCGATCTCCACCTCCGGGAAGGCCGCGCGCAGCCGGTCGAGGAGCGCGTAGGTCCCCCGTGTCTGCGCGGCGTCGGGCGCGGGCAAGACCCGGTTGTGATCCCATTTGACGTAGTCGATCTCGTGCGCGGCGAGGATCGCGGTGATCCTTTCGTAGAGGTGGTCGCGCACCTCCCCGCGCGCCATGTCGAGCACCATCTGCCCGCGGCCCAGCGTTTGATCCGGCGGCCCGAGCGCCCAATCGGGATGGGCGCGGAAGAGCGCGCTCTCGGGGTTCACCATCTCGGGCTCGAACCAGAGCCCGAACCGCATGCCCTCCGCGTGGACATGCGCGATGAGCGGCGTGAGCCCGTCCGGCCACTTGCGGCGGTCGATCTCCCAGTCGCCGAGCGAGGTCGTGTCGTCGTCGCGGCGCCCGAACCACCCGTCATCGAGGACGAAGCGCTCGGCGCCCAGGGCCGCGGCGCGGGTGGCGATGTCCCGGAGCGTGGCAAGGTCGTGGTCGAAATAGACCGCCTCCCAGCAATTGTAATGCACGGGGCGGGGGCGGTCGGCCTCCGGGAAGCGCACGATCCGGTCGCGCAGGTGGCGCTGGAAGGACGTGGCGCAGCCATTGAGGCCGGTGCGCCCATAGGTGGCCAGGAGGGGCGCGGAGGCAAAGCGGGTCGCGGGCGCGCGCTCCGTGCCCGGCGCATCCCCGAACTGGATCTGGCGGCGCCCGTCCGGGAGCTCCTCGGCGATCATCTTGTGCCCGCCGGACCAGCCATAATGGAAGGCGTAGACTTCGCCCTGCGTGTTGGTGGCCCCCCGGCATGGCACGACCAGCCCGGGGAAATGCTCGTGACCCGTGCGTCCGGTGCGGTTCTCCCGGACCCTTTGGCCGGGGGACCAGGGCGTCTCCACCACCTGGAACTCGCCGCACCAGCGCCCGGTGACATCCATCATTCGGTCCGACAGCTGCGCCCCGGGAAATACCGGCGCGGCGAGCCAGTGGAGGCGGACCGGATGCTCTGCCTCGAGCACCGCCTGCACGGTGATGATGTGCGTGGCGGCCTCCACGGCGAAGCTGGCGGTGTAGCTGAGGCCGAGCGCGTCATCCGAGAAGGTGAGCGTGAGGGTCCCTGCCTCCCCATCCTCCTCGCCGGACACCGCGCGCACGAAGGCAAAACGGGGCAGGAGGTGCTCTCCACGGCTGTCCGACACGATCAGGCCGGGATGCCCCGGGAAGCTGCGCGAGGCTTCCGGGCAGATCGAAAGATCGGGGTTCGCATCGAGCATGCCGCCGCCCACGTCGAGGGCCTGGGCGCGCGCGATGGTCTCGAGATCCTCCGCCATGGGCAGCGGCGCCGCCCAGTAGACGACCTGCGGGAGCCGCCCCTCCTCGGCCGCCAGGACGAGCGTCTGGCGGGTCGTGTCCAGCCTCCAGGTCTGCAAGTTACTTCACGGCCCCGAGGGTGAGCCCGGCGATGAAGTGGCGCTGCATGACGAAAAACATCAGCACCGGCGGCACCGCAGCCAGGAGCGAGGCCGCCGAGACGAGGTGCCAGTTGTTGACAAACTGACCGTTAAGGGCGCGCACGCCCGCCGTGATGGGCTTCGCCTGTTCGCCCTGTGTCAGGACGTTGGCCCAGAAGAAGTCGTTCCACACGAAGGTGAAGATGAGCACCGCGAGCGCCGCGATGGCCGGCCGCACGAGGGGCAGCACGACGTGCCAGAAGATCTGCCATTCCTTCACGCCCTCCACCCGCGCGCTCTCGATGAGATCGAAAGGCAGCGCCTTGATGAAGTTGCGCATGAAGAGCGTGCAAAACCCCGTCTGGAAGGCCGCGTGGAAGAGGAACTGCCCCGCGATCGTGTCATAGAGCCCGGTCTGCACCGACATGTCCCGCACCGGCACCATGAGGATCTGGAACGGGATGAAATTGCCCGCCACGAAAAGGAAGAAAAGCGGCAGCGCCACGCGAAACCGGTAGATGGCGAGCGCATAGCCTGCCAGGCACGCGAGCGTCACCGAAATCAGCACTGTGGGCACCGTGATCAGCACCGAGTTCCACAGGTAAAGCCCCGCCTGGCTCTGGGTGAAGACGGCGGCGTAGTTCTCGAAGAGCACGAATTGCGAGGGCCAGCCGAACACATTGCCGGAATTGATGTCCGATCCCGGCCGGATCGAGGTGAGAAAGATCGCGATGAGCGGGATGAGCCAGATGAGCAGCGCCACCGGCAGAAACGCCTGGTAGCTCCAACCCTTGGGCGTGTTGGCGGCGATGGGACGTGGGAACATCTAGGCGCTCCTTCCAAGGTCGACGGACGGATGGTTTTTTCCTCGGGGCGAACGAATTTCCGAAGAAATTCGTGCACTTGCCGCGAGGTCGGGGGTGCGGGGTGGGCGCTGCGCCACCTAGACCTCCCGCTCGGGCAGGGCGGCGCGGACGGCCTTCTTCAGGCTCCGTCGGACGATGTCGTAGGAGACGCCGATACGGTGCTCGGCGGAGCCACGGTCGGTGGTGGCGAAGTCGAGGCGTACCCAGCTCCGGTGGAAATACGGGGCCTTGATGGCCTCGCCCGCATCGATGAGCATTTGCGCGGTTTCCACGTCCGAGGTCTTGACCGAGACGCCGCCATGCTCGCCCTCGAAATCACCGAAGCAGGCGAACATCTTGTCGCCGACCTTCCAGCTCACGAGCTCCGGCGGGCGCGACGCGCGTGCGCCGGGCAGGGCGCCGCAGATGGCATCGACATCCCTGCGCGTGATCATCGTGTGCCCTTCTCGTCCTGGTACATCCGCCACAGGAAATAGGAGATGTAGATCAGCATGATCGCGAAGAGCACCACGGCCACGGCGGAGCCGTATCCGTACCGTTCTCCGAACTCGGAGATGGCCACCTCGAACATGTAATATGCCAGCACGTTCGTTGATCCGAAGGGCCCGCCCTGGGTCATGATCGCGATCATGTCGAAGGAGCGCAGCGCGCCGATGACGGTGACGACGACGGCGATGAAGGTGGCGGGCCGAAGCTGCGGCAGCACCACGTACCAGAGCATGCGCCAGCCCTTCGCCCCGTCGAGGCGCGCGGCCTCGATCTGGTCGGAGGCCACGTTGTTGAGCCCGGTGAGGTAGAGGATCATGCAATAGGCGATCTGCGGCCACAGGCCTGCCGCGATGATGCCATAGGTGGCCCATTCAGGGCTCGACAGGATGTCGGGCGCGGGCCGCGAACAGGTGAAGGTCACGTTGCCGATGAAATTCACCGTCTCCTCGCAGAAGAGCGCCTTCCAGATCGTGCCGACCACGCCGAAATCGGGGTTGTAGAACCAGCCGAAAATGAGGCCCACGACGACCTGACTGATAACGAAGGGGAAGAAGAAGAGCGATTTGTAAAGCCGCATCCCCGGCACGTCCTGATTGAGAAAGAGCGCGATGAGGAGCCCCACCGGCACGGCCAGCATATAGAGGATGAGCCAGGCCACGTTGTTCCTGAGCGAGGTCCAGAAATTCGGGTCGTCCCAGAGCCGGACGTAATTGTCGAACCCGATATAGACTGCCGTCGAATTCCCTTCGGCGTCATAGAGCCCGTTCCACTCGAAGAGCGACAGGTAGAGGCTCTCGAAGATCGGGATGACGACGTAGACCGCAAAGAAGAAGAGCGCGGGCGCCAGGAAGATCCATGGCGCGATGGCCAGCTTGTTGCGTTTCAGCCAGCCGTCCTGCGGCGCAGTGCCGGCTCTCATCTGAGATGCGTCGGTGACGGCCATGGCAGGGTCTCCGTCTGGTCTGGGGGCAGCCGACGATCGGCTGGCGGCGGTTGGTGCGCAGGGCGCACCCTACGAAAGGCATGGTCGCGTAAGGTGCGCACTGCGCACCGCCGGAAGAACGGGGCGGGGCGCGCGCGTCTCCACACGCGCGCCCCGCCGGATCAGGTCCTAGTAGACATCCGCCTGAACGGTATCGAGCCGCTCGAGGATCTCCATCTTCTTCGACGGGTCGAGCATGAACTCCTGGAAGCCCTTCATGCCTTCAGAGGCCATCGCCGCCGGCGCGTCGCGGTCGTAAAACTGCGCGAGGCCCGCTGCGGTGGACACCGTCTGGAACCCCTCCTGGATGAACTTGTCATCGGAGACCTCCGCCTCGGAGTTCGGCGGGAGCTGGCCGATGGCCTCGTTCCAGGTCGATTGCACGTCTGCGCGCGCGACGAAGGCGAGGAACTTCTTGGCATCCTCCACATTGGTGGCGTTCGTGGGGATGAAGAACGCGTCCGCCGGCGCTTCCTCGGCCCGGGCGACGTCCGGGTTGATCGACGGGAACGGCATGTAGTCGATCTGGTCGTTGGTGAGGCCTGCATCCTTCATGGCCGCCACGGCGAAGTTGCCCATCACGTACATGCCGGCATCGCCGTTAACGAAGGGCGCGAGCGCGTCCTGCCAGCTCATGGAGGCGTGGTTTTCCACGAAGCCGCACTCGTTGATGAGCTGCTCCCAGTTGGCGAAGGTCTGCACGATGCGCGGATCGGTGTAGGCGATTTCGCCGCCCGTCAGGGCGTTGTGCACGTCATAGCCGTTGGTGCGCAGGTTGATGTAGTCGAAGACACCCGCCGCGGTCCAAAGGAACTGCGTGCCGATGGTGAAGGGGGTCACGCCCACTTCCTTCATGGCCGTGCAGCCCGCGAGCATGTCGTCCCAGGTCTCGAACTCCTCGAGGCCGAGACCGTCGAAGATGTCTTTCCGGTAGTAGATGCCCCACTGGTAGTAGGAATAAGGCACGCCGTAGGTGACGCCGTCGCGCGTCATGGTGGGCTCGATGGCCGCGAACGTCTCGCGCAGGCCGTTTTCGTCCCACACATCATCGATCCCCTGGAAGAGGCCCGTATCGGTGAAGGGCGCCATCCGGTTGCCCGGGTACCAGGAGGTGACGTCGGGCGCGTCGGCGGTCAGGAAGTTCCGGATCGCCGTCTTGTGCGCCTCGCGATCGTTGATGTTTGTGATGACGTTGATGTCGGGGTTTTCGGCGGCGAACGCGGCCACCGCGGCCTCGAAGGCGGCCTTGGGTGCCGGGTTCAGATCGTCGAAGTTGATCACGAGATCCCGCTGCTGCGCCATGGCAGGCACCGCGATGGCGAGCGCCACCACGGAGGTGAGAATGGAACGCATGTTGTCCTCCCTATGCTTCCATGCAACCCGGCTTTGCTCCACGACGTGATGTTTCACTATTTGGAACCGAGTTTTATATATTGAAATGATAACCGCGACTCGCCTAGGCTTGTCAACTGTGGAGGTCGGCGCGGCGAAGCCTCGGGACAGAGGCCGCCCCGGACCCCGGGAGGACAAATGAAAGACGCACACGCCAGCACTGCGGGTGGTGCGGGCACCGTGGGCAAGGCCCTCGAGGTGCTCGACCAGGTGGCGCGCTTCGGCCGCCCCGTTCGCTTCGGCGAGCTTTTGGCGGCGTCCCGCTTTCCCAAGGCCACGCTCTACCGCTTCGTGCAGACGCTCACCCAGGAAGGCATGCTCACCTTCGACGGCGAGCGTCAGACCTATGCCATGGGTGTGCGCCTGGTGCGGCTGGCCCATGCGGCCTGGGCGCAATCGTCGCTGGCGCCCGTGGCCCGGCGCCATCTGGAGCGGCTCGCTGAGACGGTGGGGGAGACGATCCACCTCGCGCAGCTCGATCACGCCTCCGTCCTCTATGTGGACAAGGTCAGCGCCCACGAGCCGCTGCCGATGTTCTCCCAGGCCGGCAAGGTCGGGCCCGCCTATTGCACGGGCGTGGGAAAGGTGATGCTCGCCTTCCTGCCCGAGGATCAACTCGCCCGCGTCATCGCGCAACAGAGCTTCCACCGGTTCACAGCGCACACGCTCGCCTCCGAATTCGCGCTGCGCGAGGAGCTCGCCGATATCCGCGTGCGCGGCCACGGCTTTGACCGCGAGGAGCACGAGCCCGGCATCATCTGCCTCGCCGTGCCGATCCTGTCCGCGCAGGGCCGCATGCTCGGCGCGCTCTCGGTGACGTCATCCACCGCCCGGACCGATCTCTCGGCGCTCGCGCGCCATGCCCCGGCCCTGCGCCAGACAGCGCAGGCCATCGCCGAGGACGCCGCGCAGTGGCGCTTCCCCGAAACCGTCACGCGATAAGTCGACACCAGCAGCGAGGCCCCCATGACAGGCGTCACCCTAAACCAAGTCATCAAGCGCTACGGTGAGGTGCAGGTCATTCACGGCGTGGACCTCGATATCGCCGACGGCGAGTTCTGCGTGTTCGTGGGCCCGTCGGGCTGCGGCAAGTCCACGCTGCTCAGGATGGTGGCGGGGCTCGAGGAAACCAGCGAAGGCCAGATCAATATCGGCCAGCGCGACGTCACCCATCTCGACCCGGCGGAGCGGGGCGTGGCCATGGTGTTCCAGACCTACGCGCTCTACCCGCACATGACGGTGGAGGAGAACATGGGCTTCGGGCTCAAGATGAACGGGGTGGAGAAAGGGGCCATCGCCGAAAAGGTGAACGGCGCGTCGAAGATCCTGCGCCTCGATGACTACCTCAAGCGGAAGCCCGCCGCGCTCTCGGGCGGTCAGCGCCAGCGCGTGGCCATCGGGCGCGCCATCGTGCGCGGGCCGGAGGTGTTTCTCTTCGACGAGCCGCTCTCGAACCTCGACGCCGAACTGCGCGTGGAGATGCGGGTGGAGATCGCGCGGCTTCACAGCGAAATCGGCGCGACGATGATCTACGTCACCCACGATCAGGTGGAGGCGATGACGCTCGCCGACAAGATCGTCGTGTTGCGCGCGGGCGTGATCGAGCAGGTCGGCGCGCCCATGGACCTCTACCGCGACCCCGACAACAAGTTCGTGGCGGGCTTCATCGGATCGCCGTCGATGAATTTCGTGGAGGGCACTGTCGCGGGCGGCAAGATAGCCGTTCCCTCGCTACAGGCCGACGCCGCGCTCGACGTGACGCTCCCCTCCGAGGGAAGCGCCGTGCATCTGGGCCTTCGCCCCGAACACATCACCATCCAGCGCGGGGGCGCGACGCACAAGGTCGACCTCACCGAGGCGCTGGGCGGGGTGTCCTACGCCTACCTCTTGGCCGAGAACGGCGAGCGCCTGATCGTGGAGGAGCGGGGCGAGGAGCGCGTGAAGGCAGGCGAGACGGTGGGCATCTCCTACGATGCCGGCCAGGCGCGCCTCTTCGATGCCAATACGGAGCGGCGCATCCGCTGAGCGCCGAAGCGGCCTCAACGCCGCTTGAACGCGCTTCGAAGCGCGTTGAAAGGCCCTTGGAAGGGCCTTCTCCGCGCTCAGTCGAGGGCGTTGGCCTCTGCGACGATGTCCCGGCCCGCCTGGCGGAACAGCTCCACGAGATCGATGAAGACCCAGTTCTCCATGAGCTTGCCCCCTGCGATCCTGTAGAAATCCATCACCCGCATCGTCACCGGCCCGCCGGTGGCCGTCACGCCGAGGTAATCCGCCGCGAAGGTCGCGTGGATCGAGGGCCAGCCGCCCATGACGGCGAAGGGCCCGTCGCCGAAGCGGCAAAAATGGTGCCCGCCCTTGCGATCCGGGAAGGCCGTCAGGAACGGCGCACGGTGGTCCTGCACGAACCCCTCCCAGCGCGTGTTCGATCCGATCCCGCCGGGCCCGTACCACATCATATTGTCGCCCCAAACCCCGTTCGGCCCTGTCTGCCCCACCGAACTCCACGTGCCGGGCGTGTAGGAGCCGAGCGTGGCCATCATCCTGTCCACCACGTCGAAGGCATCGGTCTGCGCGGGCGGCGGGCAGAGCCCGTCCTGCGTGGCGGGCGCGGGGAAGGTGATCTCGCAGCCCAGGGACGCAAGCGGCATCCGCCGCGTCTGCACCATGAGGTCGATCAGGTCGAAGATGATTTTCGCCTCCACGATCTTGCCCGCGCCGTCGAGCCGGTAGAACTCGCCCGACCGCAGAAAGACCATGGATCCCGAAGGCGCGAGCCCGAAGAGCGGCGCCGTGAAGGTGCCCACGTAATGCGTGATCGTGGCGACCCAGCGGCCCTCTTCGTGGAGCCGGTTCGTCCCGCCGACGACGATGAGATCGCGCCGCTCCACATGGGAAAGCGCACGCCGCAGGGGCGCGAAAAAGCCCTCCGACACCGCCTCGGGGCCGACCAGGCGATTCACTGGATGCGCCGCGTCCCAGACGCAGTCCGCGCCCAGGTGGCGCGCCGCCGCGGATGGATCGCCCAGGAGCTCCGCCAAGACGCGCCTGAACTCCTTGCGAAAATCGGTGCCTACACCGCTGGTTTTTGAATCTAGCATCTGTTTAGCTGTAGCTCGGAGCGAAAAGGCTTGGCAATTGCTGCGTGCAGCGGCTAGCGTTTTTGCATACCATTGCAAGATGGCCGGGGGCATTGGGAGGCTCTCGCGGAACGACTGGGGAGAAATCACGGCAAATGGCTGAAATCAGGCTGGAAAACGTGTCGAAACGTTGGGGGTCCTTCGTGGGGGTCCAGGACTTCGACCTCACCATTGCCGATCAGGAATTCCTCGTGCTGCTCGGCCCCTCGGGTTGCGGCAAAACGACCACGATGCGCATGATCGCGGGGCTCGAGGACCCCTCGGGCGGCGACATCATGATAGACGGCAAGCGCGTGAACGATCTCGAACCCAAGGACCGCGACATCTCCATGGTGTTCCAGTCCTACGGCCTCTACCCCAACATGAACGTCTACGAGAATATCCGCTTTCCCCTGAAGGTCCGAAAGATCCCGCAGTCCGAGCATGAGGAGCGTGTCATGCGCGCCTCCGCCATGGTGGAGCTCGACGACTTTCTCCACCGAAAACCCGCCGCGCTCTCCGGCGGCCAGCGCCAGCGCGTGGCGCTCGCCCGTGCCATCGTGCGCGAGCCTAACGTCTTTCTCATGGACGAGCCGCTCTCGAACCTCGACGCCAAGCTCCGCGTTTCCACCCGCGCCCAGATCAAAAACCTGAGCCACGAGCTCAAGGTCACGACGATCTATGTGACCCACGACCAGATTGAGGCGATGACGCTCGCCGACCGCGTCGTGGTGATGAACAAGGGCGTGGTGCAGCAGGTGGGCACGCCCACCGAGATCTACGACAACCCGGCCAACACCTTCGTGGCGAGCTTCATCGGCAACCCGGCCATGAACCTCGTGGAAGGCGCGCTCAAGGGCGGCGCGTTCAAGGCCGCGGGCATCAGCATACCCGGCTTCAGCGGGCCCGATGGCCCGGTGACGCTGGGCTTCCGTGCCGAGGATGCCGAGGTCGTCGAGGGCGGCGGGCAGCTCAACAGCCCGGTCTATTCCATGGAGCTCCTGGGTGACGCCACCATGGTCAGCGTCCGCACCGCCGGCGCGCTTCTGAGCGTCAAGGCGTCCAAGGATTACCGCACCGAGATCGGCGCGCCGGTGAGCGTGGCGATCCCCGCCGATATCTGTCACCTCTTCAGCGCCGAGGATGGCGAAAGAATCGGGAGCTGAAAGGCCCCTGGACCCGGTGTGCCGCGCCCGCGGGCGCAGCAGCCAAAACCGGGGCCCGTGCGGGAGGCACGGCCCCCATGCGACAACGGAAACAGGGAGAAAAAGATGTTTCTGAAAAAGTTTGCAGCCGCGGGCGCCGTGGCGCTCCTCGGGACGACGGCCATGGCGGGAGGCCACGCCGCCTGCCCGACCGAGGGCCGTGTGTCCATCGTGGGCAACGAATTCCCGGCGATCCAGACCGTGGGCGCCGGTGCTATGGCCTGCGCCGGGGATAGCGTGGACGTCTCCACCAACCTCACCGCCGATCACCAGACGATCAACGTGCCCGGCATGCAGGGCAACCCGGCGGAATACACCTCCGCCATCATCGCCAACTCGTCCATCGTGGCGCTGATGAACGAGGACGTCATCCGCCCACTGGACGATCTCGTGGCCGAGCACGGCGATGGCCTGCGGCCGAACCAGCTCATCACGATCAACGGCCAGGTCATGGCCGTGGCCTTCATGGCCAACGCGCAGCACCTCGTTTACCGCGCAGACGTGCTCGAAGAGGTGGGCCTCGAGCCGCCCACCACCTACGAGGAGATGCTCGCCGCTGCCGAAGCGATCCGCGCCGCGGGCATCATGGAGAATCCCGTGGGCGGCGCCTATGCCGCCGGTTGGAACCTCGCGCAGGAATTCAACAACATGCTCCTGGGCTTCGGTGGGTCCCACTTCAAGCCGGGCACGGCCGAGCCCAACGTGAACTCCGAGGCGGGCGTGAATGCGCTCAACATGATGAAGGCTCTGTCGGAGTACATGAACCCCGACTTCCTCACGCATGACTCGAACGCCACCAATGCCGAGTACCGCGCCGGCAACACCGCGCTCATGAACATGTGGGGCTCCCGCGCCGCCACGCTCGTGACCGCCGAGGGCGTTCCGCAGGAAGTCGTCGACGGCTTCGCCATCGCGGGCCCCATGACCGTGGGCGGTGGCGAGACGCCCGCGACCACGCTCTGGTGGGACGGCTTCACCGTGGCCAAGAACATCTCCGACGAGGACGCCGTGGCGACGTTCAAGGCACTCAAGAACGCCATCGACCCCGCGATCCTCGAGGATGACGAGGTGCCCACGCAGGCCGTGTGGCTCATCGACGGCTACGAGCCGACGCCCGCGGCCGTGGGGGTCTTCGCGGCGGCCAATGCTGGCTCCGTGCCCTACCCGATGCTGCCCTTCATGGGCCTCATGCACACCGCGCTCGGCAATGAGCTCTCGGACTTCATGCAGGGCAACGAGAGCGCCGAGCAGGCGCTGGCGGATGTGGAGGCGGCTTACACCGCCGCGGCCCGCGAGCAGGGCTTCCTGAACTAAGACCCGCCGGGCGGGCCGTCTCCTCTCCGGAGACCGGCCCGCCCGAGCACCGGTAGGGTGCGCCCCGCGCACCTTCGCCCACGGTGCGCTCCGCGCACCCCAAGGAGAGGACCGCCATGAAACACCGCACCTTCATCTGGTTCTTCATGCCCACCGCGGCGGCGATGCTCCTCTTCATCGCGTTTCCCATCGTGTCCGTCGTCACGCAGTCCCTCTTCACCCCCCACGAGGCGGTGCTCATCGAGGTGGAGAATTGCGGACCCTTCGGCTGCACCACCGAGACCTCCATCGACCAGCAGGCCACCGCCGCCATTCGCGAGGCCGCCCCGCTCGGCCGCTTCGTGGGCCTGAGCATCTACAGCGATCGCGGCCACCTGGCCTTTGCCGAGCTGGGCGAGGCCTGGCGCAGCGCAACGAGCTTTGGCGGCTTCGTCGACCGCGTCATGAACCTGCCGTTCTACGGCGCGCTCGCGTTCACGCTCACCTATACGTTCATCTGCACGCCGTTCCTGATCGCGCTGGGCTTTGCCATCGCGGTGGCGGTGAACTCCCTTCACCGCCGGCTCAAGGGGCTGATGATCTTCTTCTCGCTCCTGCCCATGATCGTCACGCCCCTCATCGGGGCGCTTGTGCTTTCCTGGATGGTCGACAGCCGGGGGATCCTCGGCAATTTCCTCTCCTGGCTCGTCAATGATCCGGACCTCTCGGTGAAGGCGTCGACGCCGCTCATGTGGATCTGCCTCATCGTCTACGGCATCTGGTCGTCGGCGCCCTTCGCCTTCGTCGTCTTCTATGCGGGTCTCCAGACGGTGCCCCAGGACACGCTGGAAAGCGCGCAGATCGACGGCGCCACCCGCTGGCAGCAGATCCGCTTCGTCATCATCCCGCATCTCGCGCCGCTCGTGACCTTCGTGGCGCTCATCCAGCTCATGGACAATTTCCGCGTGCTCGAGCCGATCCTCGGCTTCCAGGCCCAAGCCCATGCACAGTCGCTCTCGACCTTCATCCTGAGCGACCTGAGCGGTGAGACGCGGCAGCTCAGCTCCGCGGCGACGACCTCGGTGCTCACCATCATTGGGATCGCCATCCTGCTCACGCCGGTCCTCATCCGCACCTGGCGCGATTTCAACGCCAAGACCCACTGACCAGCCCGGGGAGCCACCGAGATGTCCGCCTCCATCGCCCAACGCCGCCCCCTGCCGCTCCAGCTTGGCCTGTGTGTCTTCGTGGCAATCTGGTTCGTCATGGCGGCCTTCCCGTTCCTCTGGACGCTCTGGGGCTCCTTCAAGGTGGAGCTCGATTTCTTCTCCATCGCCGACTGGACGAACGCGCTCACGGGCCGCAACACGCAAAACACCTATGGCAGCTCCTTCACCAGCGCGGGCTACGAGGGCGCCTTCGTGGAGAACGAGTTCTGGAGCAACATGATCAACACGCTGATCGTGTGCGTCTGCGTCGTCTCGATCTCGCTCACCATCGGCACGCTGGGGGGCTACGCGCTCTCACGCTCGGGCTACAAGTACGTCTTCTGGCTGCTCATCATCGCGCTCATGTTCCGGGCGCTGCCGCAGATCACGCTGGTGTCGGGCTACCTGCCGGTGTTTTTCGACTGGAACATCTGGGGCTTCCTGCCCACGGCGATCCTCGTGCTGGTGGCGATCAACCAGCCCTTCACGCTCTGGATGCTGCATTCCTTCTTCGAATCGATCCCCAAGGACCTCGACGAGGCCGCCAAGGTCGATGGCTGCACGCAGTTCCAGGCTTTCCGCCTCGTCATCATCCCGGTCATGTGGCCGGGCGTGATCACCACGGGCCTTTTCTCGTTCCTGTTGGCCTACAACGACTTCGTCGTGACGACGCTGATCCTCAACGAGTCGAACCGGACGATGATCCCGCAGATCAACGCCTTCCTCGGCACGACGCAGACCGAAGGAAACGTCATGTTCGCAGTGGCCGCCGTGGTCTCTGCCACCGCGCCGCTCTTCGTGCTCGTGATGTTTTTCCAGCGCCAGATCGTGTCGGGCCTTACCGCAGGGGCGGTGAAGGGCTAAGGGCGCAGCCCGCCCGCCCACGACCCAGACGGAGGCGCCCATGCCCTATGACGTGATCGTGGTCGGCGCGGGCTCTGCGGGCTGCGTGGCCGCCGCAGAGCTCCACCGCCGCGGCGTGGGTAGGGTGCTCGTGCTCGAGGCGGGCGCGTCCGATCTCCACCCGCTCGTCGCCATGCCCATGGGGCTCACCTGGCTCATGGGGTCCTCCCGCGACTGGAAGCTCGAAACCATTCAGATGGAAGGCGCCGGCGGGCGGCGCGTCGCGGCCCCGCGGGGCAAGATGCTGGGCGGCTCCGGCTCGATCAATTCCATGGTCTGGTTCCGCGGGCGGGCCGCCGATTTCGATGCCTGGGGCGTCGACGGCTGGCGCGCGGCCGACGTGGAGAGCGCCTTCGCGGCGGTGGAGGAACGGCTCGCTCCGGTGCAGCTCGCGCACACCCATCCGCTCACCCGGGGGCTCGAAGCGATGCTGCCCACCAACAGCGGCACACCCACGCCCGACCGCGAAAGCGCGGGTGTCTTTTCCCACAACATCAAGGGCGGGCGCCGCAACTCCGCCGCGCGCGCCTTCCTGCGCCGCCACGACATCGCCACCGTCACCGGCGCGACCGTGGACCGTCTCACCTGGCGCGGCGGGCGCGTGGCGGGGGTGCGGCTCGCCGACGGCTCCCAGATCGACGCGACGAAGGGCGTCGTCCTCGCGGCGGGGGCCTTCATGTCGCCCGCGATCCTCATGCGCTCCGGCATCGGGCGCGTGGACGCGCTGGAAAGGCTGGGCATCACGCCGCGCGCGGAGAGCCCGGAGGTGGGCGACAATCTCCATGATCATCCGGGCTTCGGCCTGCATTTCGAGCGTGCCGGGTCGGGCTACGGGCTCGAGCCCGCGCAATGGCCGCTCTGGGCCGCCGCGCCGTTTCTGATGCCCTTCGGGCGCGGCCCGCTCGCCTCGCCCACCGTGGAGGGTGGCGGGTTCTTCAATGCGAGGGGCGACGGCCCGGAGCCGGATGTGCAGAGCCATTTCATCCCCTTCCACCTGGACCACGCGGGCCACAAATACGCGCTCAAAAGCGGCTACTTCGCCGATGTCTGCCTGTGTCAGCCCAAGTCGCGCGGCGCGCTCTGGATCACCTCCGCCGAGCCCACGGCACCGCCCCGTATCGACCTCGGCCTCTTCCGCGAGGAGAGCGACCTCGACACCCTCACCGCCGGCGTGGAGCGCCTGCGCCACCTCCTGGCCAAGGCGGAGTTCGGCGGCAGACGCGGGCGCGAGGTGGGGCCCTCAGAGGGCAAGACCGGCGCGCAGTTGAAAGAGGTCATCCGCCAGCGTGCGGGCACGGCCTACCACCCCGTGGGCACCTGCCGGATGGGCGCGGATGCGGGCGCCGTGGTGACCCCGCGCCTCGCCGTGCGGGGCGTGGAGGGCGCCTGGGTCATGGACGCCTCCATCATGCCGCGCGTGACCTCCGCCAACACCAACGCGCCCTCGATGATGATCGGTTGGAAGGGGGCGCAAATGGTGGCAGAGGACCTCTGAAACCCGTTGCACAGGAGACGACATGAAGGGATCCCGCCCCGAACAGGCCGTTCTGACCAAGGACACCGACCTCTCCAAGACCGACGCCACCCGCGCCGTCATCGAGGCCATGGTGGACGGGCTCAACGACCACCGCATCGCCGATATCGGAGAGTTCTTCGCCGAGGGCTTCCGCTGGATGGGCAATACCGGCTGCGGCACCAAGGAGGGTCTGCGGGAGTTCCAGGAGAACTGGCAGAAACCGTTCCAGGCCGCGTTCCACGACAAGGTCTGCGTGGACGAGGCCCGCATGTATATGGGCGAATGGGCCGCCGCCTTCGGGCGCCAGGAAGTGACCCATGGCGGCGCGTTCATGGGCATCCCCGCCACCGGCAAGCGCATCACCGTCCGCTACATGGACTTCTGGAAGGTGGTCGACGGCAAGATCGTCGACAATTACGTCATGGTCGATTTTCCCCACGTGCTGGCGCAGCTCGGCGTGGACGTATTCGGCGGCGAGGGCTGGGAGGCCTATGACCGCGGCGAGAGGCCCGCGCCCGCCTGATCTCCGGTCTGATCTTCCGCCTCATCCCCGGCCTGATCCGCCATCCGCTCCGCGCCCAGAACGGCGCGGGCCTCCCGCGCGATGAACCATTCCTCCTCCGCCGGGACCCGCCAGACGCCCACGCGCGCCCCGTCCTCGTGGAGACGCGCGGCGTTTCCGGCATTCGCTGGGGCGTCGAGCGCGACACCGGCCCAGCCCAGCCCGTCTGAGATGCGCGCGCGGATCGCGGGGGCGTTCTCTCCGATCCCGCCGGTGAAGGCCACGGCGTCGAGCCCGCCCATGGCGGCGATGAGCGCGCCGCCATGGCGCACGGCCCAGTGGCAGAAATGGTCGATGGCGCGCGCGGCCCCGGGGTGCGGGGAGGCGAGAAGCGTGCGCATGTCTGCGCTTTCTCCCGAGAGCCCCAGAAGTCCGCTTTCCGCGTTGAGGATCTCGCGCGTGCGCGCGATCCCATGGCGCTCGGCCAGGTGCAGCACGGCGCTGGCGTCGATCCCGCCCACGCGGGTGCCCATGGTGAGCCCGTCGAGCGGCGAGACACCCATCGTCGTGGCCACGCTCCGCCCCTCCCGGATCGCCGCCGCGCTCGCGCCGTTGCCCAGATGGTAGGCCAAGAGCCGCCCCGGCAGTGGCGCGCCCGACAGCGCCGGCAGCCGCGCCACCAGCGCGGCGTAGGAGAGCCCGTGGAACCCGTAGCGGCGCAGCCCCTCCGCCTCGGCCAGCGCGTGCGGCAGCGCGTAATCGCGCGCCGCGCGCGGCATCGTGGCGTGGAAGGCTGTGTCGAAACAGGCCACCTGCGGCAGCTCCGGCGCCAGCGCGGCAAGCGCCCGGATGCCGCGCAGGTTGTGGGGGGTGTGGAGCGGGGCCAGCGCGCTTGCAGCCTCGATCTCGGCCACGACCTCCGGCGTCAGCCGCGCGGGCGCGGTGAGCCGCGGCCCGCCATGGACGACCCTGTGCGCCGCCGCCGCGAAGGTCTCGGGCCCGAGCCCGGCGCCCGAAAGCGCCGCGAGGATGGCGCGGAACGCGGCTTCGTGATCGCTGAGCGCCGCCGGGGCCCGCGCGCCTCCCATCTCGAGCGACGCGGTGCCCCCGATACCCGCGGCCGCGCCCTGCAGGCGCCGCGTTCCATCCGCCTCGAAAAGTGCGAATTTCACCGAGGACGACCCGGCATTGAGGACGAGGATGGTCATCGCGCAAGAGGGCGGCGGACGCCTACTCCGCCGCCTCCGCCGTCGCGCGCCCCTGGGGCACCATGTCCGCGCGGTCGATGCCTGCCACGACCACGGGCTTCTTCATCGCGTCCCGGCGGAAGGGCTCGCCCAGCTCCTGGTTGATCATGGCCTCGATAAGCGTCGTCATGCCGTGCTGCATCTGGTCCGCGATGGCCGTGGCCAGCGCCTCCGACAGCTCCTCCATCGTGCGCACCACGACGCCCGTGAGGCCGCAGGCCCGGGCGATGCCCGCATAGCTCACCTCCTCGTCCAGTTCGGTGCCCACGAAATTGTCGTCGAACCAGAGCGTGGAGTTCCGCTTTTCCGCGCCCCACTGGTAATTGCGAAAAACGATCTGCGTGATCGCGGGCCATTCCCCGCGCCCGATGGCGGTGAGCTCGGTCACCGAGATCCCGAAGGCGCCGTCGCCGGCAAAGCCCACCACCGGCACGTCCGGGCAGCCGATCTTGGCCCCCACGATGGAGGGCAGCCCGTAGCCGCAAGGCCCGAAGAGGCCGGGCGCGAGGTATTTCCGCCCCGCGTCGAAGTCCGGATAGGCGTTGCCGATGGCGCAGTTGTTGCCGATGTCGGAGGAGATGATCGCCTCCCGCGGCAGCACGGCCTGGATCGCGCGCCAGGCCATGCGCGGGCTCATCCAGTCGGGTTTCGCGGCGCGCGCGCGTGCGTTCCAGGTGGTGCCGGGATCGTCGTCCTCGTGGGTGAGCTCGGTGAGTTGCTGGCGCCAGCGGCTCTTCGTCTCCGCGATCCGCGCCGTGCGCGCCGCGCGGCCCGCATCGCCAGCGGTCTCCGAAAGGTGCGCCAGGATGCCCGTGGCCACCTTGGCCGCGTCGCCCACGATGCCCAGCGTGACCTTCTTCGTGAGCCCGATGCGGTCGGCATTGATGTCGACCTGGATGATCTTCGCCTCCGTGGGCCAGTAGTCCATTCCGTAGCCCGGCAGAGTCGAGAACGGATTGAGCCGCGTGCCGAGGCAGAGCACGACGTCGGCCTCCCGGATGAGCTCCATGGCCGCCTTCGAGCCGTTATAGCCCAGCGGCCCGGCGAAGAGCGGGTGCGCGCCCGGGAACGCGTCGTTGTGCTGATACCCCACGCAGACCGCCGCATCGAGGCGCTCGGCGAGCGCGCGGGAGGCCGCGATCCCGCCCTCCGACAGCACCACGCCTGCGCCGTTCAGGATGACGGGGTTCCGCGCGTCCGACAATAGCTCGGCCGCCCGGCGCACGGAGGCCTCGCCGCCCTGGGAGCGTTCGAACTCGATGGGCTCGGGCAGCTCCACGTCGATGACCTGGGTCCACATGTCCCGCGGGATGTTGAGCTGCGCAGGCCCGGACAGGCGCTTGGCCTGGGCGATGACGCGGGTCAGAACCTCGGCCACGCGGGAGGGATCGCGCACCTCCTCCTGGTAGGCCACCATGTCCTGGAAAAGCGCCATCTGCTCCACCTCCTGGAAGCCGCCCTGCCCGATGGTCTTGTTCGCCGCCTGGGGCGTCACGAGGAGGAGCGGCGTGTGGTTCCAGTAGGCGGTCTTCACGGGGGTGACGAAATTGGTGATGCCCGGCCCGTTCTGGGCGATCATCATCGACATCTGGCCCGTGGCGCGGGTGAAGCCGTCGGCCATGAAGCCCGCGGAGCCCTCATGGGCGCAGTCCCAGAACGTGATGCCCGCCGCCGGGAAAAGGTCGGAGATCGGCATCATGGCCGATCCGATGATGCCGAAGGCATGGGCGATGCCGTGCCTCTGGAGGACTTTGACGAAAGCTTCCTCGGTGGTCATCTTCATGGCGCGCTCCCCGACGTCTCTGGCGATGGCGCGAGCCTAGCCAAGAGCGCCGCCGTCGCGCCAGTGAAAATTCACCTGATTTTTTCACGACCACGAATTTCTTCGGAAATTCGTGGTGCCCTGGGCAGGGGCGCGGGGCGGGGGCGCGTGGATCGGGGAGGGCTAGCCGAAGACGCGGGTAAGCGCCTCGTCCACCCCCGCGGTGATCGCGTCGATGTCGTCGGCCGTGGAGATCAGCGCGGGCGAGAAGCACAGCGTGTTGTTCTTGCCCTCGAAGCTCCGGTTCGTGGCGCCGATAACGAGCCCTTGGGCCATGCAGTCCTTCACCACCGCCTGGACCTGTGCCTCCGCCGCGGGGGCCTTCGTCTCCCGGTCCGCCACGAGCTCGGCCCCGCAGAAGAGCCCCATGCCGCGCACGTCCCCGATGATGGCGTGCTTCTCGGCGAGCGCCTCGAGATTGGCCACGAGCCGCGCGCCCATGGCCACCGTGTTCTCCCGCAGGCCCTCTTCCTCGATGATCTTCATGTTCTCGATCGCCGCCGCGGGACCCGCGGTGCAGCCCCCGAAGGTGGAGATGTCGCGGAAATAGTTCAGCGGATCGGAGGCGTCGTCCTTGAACATCTGGAACACCTCTTCGGTCGTCACCGTGCACGAGATCGCCGCGTAGCCGGAGGCCACGCCCTTGGCCATGGTGACGATATCGGGCGTCACCCCGTAATTCTGGTAGCCGAACCACGCGCCCGTGCGGCCCACGCCGCAGACCACCTCGTCGATGATGAGGAGGACATCGTGCTTCTTGCAGATCTCCTCCACCCGCGGCCAGTAGCCCGGGGGCGGGGGGATGACGCCGCCGCCCGCCGTCACGGGCTCGAGGACGAGGCCGCCCACGGTGTCGGCGCCCTCGCGCAGGATCACCTTCTCGATCTCATTGGCGGCGGCGATGCCGTAATCCTCACCCGAGAGGCCCGCCGCCCAATCCTGTTCATGCTTGCGGTATTCCAGGCAATGCGGGACCTCCACGAAGCCCGGCGGGAACGGGCCGTATTGCGCGTTGCGCTGGTGGTGGCCGCCCGAGGCCATCGCGGCGATGGTCGTGCCGTGATAGTCGCGCTCGCGGAAGAGGATCTTGTGCTTTCGCCCGCCGTGGCGCTTATGCGCGATCTGGCGCACCATCTTGTAGGCCTTCTCGTTGGCCTCCGAGCCGCTGTTGGAGAAGTAGACCCGCGCCATGCCGGGCATCTTCTCGGTCAGCATCGCCGCGAAGGTGGCGCCGGGGATCGAGCCCGCCGCGCCGGCGAAGAAGTTCATCTTCACGAGCTGGTCGCGCACGGCGTCCGCGATGCGCGTGCGGCCATAGCCCACGTTCACCGTCCAGACCCCGCCGGAGACGGCGTCGATATGCTCCTTGCCGTGCTGGTCCCAGACGCGGAGTCCCTTGCCCTCCACGATGATCTTGGGGTCCGCGGTCTCGAAGGGGGCGTGCTGGATCAGGTGATGCCAGACATGGGCACGGTCGTTTTCGACGATTTGGCTCAGGTCGTTGATGTTGCCGTCCATGTCACGCCTCCATGCTTGGGACCCGCCCATGAGAGCAGGGTTTCGGGATTTTGCAAGGGGGCGGGGCGCGGGCGGGGCGCGCGGGCGGGGCGCGCGGGCGGGGCGTTATGTCCGGCGGCGGAGTTTGTGGCGGGGACGGATGCCTCCGGCGGAAGTACGGGGCACAAAGAAGGTGGCTCCGCACTTCGGCCTGCGAGGCCCGCGCGGGTTGGAGGGGCGCGGGGCGGCGCGGGCGGGGCCTCACGTCCGGCGGCGGAGCGCGGGGCGGGGACGAATGCCTCCGGCGGAAGTACGGAGCACAAAGAAGGTGGGTCCGCTCTTCAGCTTGCGGGGGCCGGGGCGGGTTGGAGGGCGCCGGCGAGGCCCGGGGCGGGGGCCAGGAGCGAGGAGCGTCCTCAGTTCGTGACGTCGATCCCCGAGAGCACGCCGTCGATACGCGCCTTGGACTGGGGGGTCTTCGCGAGCCGCAGGAAGGCCGCGCGCTCCCGGTCGAGCATCTCCTGCTCGCTTTGCGCGAGGGGCGCGTCGGCGTCCGTGTTCACGACGATGGTGGCGATCTCCATGGCGGTCGTCTTGTTGTGCGGGGTGAACCAGCCTTTTGCGACGCCGTCGTCCATGAAGCTCTCCATCTCCGCGAGGAGCGCCTTGCCGGGGAGGGTGAAGCGCGGCGCGCGGGGCGGCGCATAGTCCCGCCAGCCCTCGATCCGTGCCGTGGCGGCGGTGATGAGCTTGTCACGGTTCATGACCGTGCTGTCGCGGCCCGCGCGAAAGTATTTCAGCGGTGCGGCCTCTTCGGGCGAGGCCCCGGTCTTGCCGTAGCCCACCTGCATCCAGGTCTCCCACGCGGCCTTCGCGGGATCGCCGCTTGCCTCCTGCCAGCGCAGGAACGTCTCCTTCACGCCGCCGCCCGAGGGCACGAGGCCCACGCCCGCCTCCACGAGGCCGAGGACGGAATTGGCATGGGTGACGAGGGCGTCGCAATGCATCAGCACCTCGAACCCGCCGCCGAGCGCGAGCCCCGAGGGCGCGCCGATGACGGGGACGGGGGCGTATTTGAGCCGCAGGCAGGCCTGTTGAAAATCGTGGAGAAAGGCGTCCATGCCCTGCCAGTCGCCCGCCTCGATGAAGGCGGCGAAGCGGTTGAGGTCCACGCCGGCCGAATAGTGCTGTGCGTCGTTGTGGACGAGGATGCCGCGGCCTGGATCGTCGGCGGCGGCGTGGACGATGGCCATGCTCTCGCCGGTGAGCGCGTTGGCCTTGGAGTGGAATTCCACGAGGCGGATGCCGTCGAGGTCCCAAAGGCTCGCCGCCGCGTTCGTGGCCAGGGGCGTGAGCGTCTTGCGGGTGAGCGAGAAACGCTGCGTGCCCTCGGGGAGGTTCACGGCCCGGTAGCCCTCGGTGGTGCGGACCTCGAGCACGCCGCGGGCCCGGTAGAAGGGCGCCGGGTCCTCGAGCGCCGGAGGCACCTCCGCGCCGGCCTGGCGGGCGAGCCCGGCCACCACGTCAACGCCCAGGGCGTCGATCATCTCGAACGGGCCGCGGATCCAGTTGAACCCCATCTTCATGGCGTCGTCGATGTCCTGCGGCGTCTTCGTGACGTCCGGCAGGAGCATCGCGGCATAGGCCAGCACGCGGCCGAGGAAGTTGCGGGCAAAGCGGGTCTGGGCGTCGTCGCCTGCGATGAGGTCGGTGAGCGTCTCCGCGTTCTGCGCGAGCTGTAGGGCGGCGAGCTGCGCCTTCGCGGGGAGCAGGGTCGCGCGCGGGCGGAGCGAGCCGTCGAGGTTCATCGCCTGGTCCCCGCGGTAAAAGCCGCCCCTGCCGGATTTCTGGCCCGTGAAGCCCGCCGCGATCATGGCGTCGATCATGGGCCCCGCCGGGTTGTTCGAGCGGCCCACGGCGTGGAAGGGATCGCCCTCGGGCAGTATGTCGCCCAGCGTGTCGACGACGTCGGACATCAGGTCCACGCCGATGAGGTCGTAGAGGCCGAAGACGCCGGTCTTCGGGATGCCCATGGGGCGGCCCATGATGGCGTCGGCCTCCTCGATGGTCAGCCCCTGCTTGAAAGCCTCGTCGAGGCCGACCTGGAGCGCGAAGACGCCCACGCGGTTGCCGAGAAAGCCCGGCGTGTCGGCGCAGGGCACGACGCCCTTGCCGAGGATCTCGTCGTTGTACCGGGCCAGGCGGTCCATGGCGTCGGGCCGCGTATGTGCGCCGCGCACGAGTTCGAGGAGGCGCATGTAGCGTACGGGGTTGAAATAATGCGTGATCGCGAACCGCTCCTGGAAGGACCGTGAGCGGCCCTCGGTGAGGAGCGAGATCGGGATCGTGGACGTGTTCGAGGTCACGAGACAATCCTTGGAGACGGTGGCCTCGAGGCGGGCATAGAGGTCGCGCTTGAGATCGAGACGTTCGACGATGGCCTCCACGATCCAGTCGCACTGCGCGAGCTTGTCGAAATCCGCGTTTATCGTGCCGGTCTGGATGCGATCGAGGCAGTCTTTGGAGTGCAGCGCCGGGGGGTCGGACTTTTTGAGCCGCTCAAGGGCGTTGGTGGTGGCGTCCACTGTGAGGTCGAGAAGGAGCACCTCGTGGCCCGCATTGGCGATCTGGCCCGCGATGCCGGAGCCCATGGTGCCGGCGCCGATGACGGCGATGTTCTTGAAGGTCATGGGCGGGCTCCTTGGTGTCTGGCGCCATCCGGCGGCGGGCGTCCCACCCGCCCACCCCCGCCCGCCGCCGGATGGCGCCTGTGGCGGGAGCGGGTGATGATCGAGAGGGGGCGTGTGGGGATAGGGCGGGATCGCCTCCGGCGGAGGTATTTCTGGAAAAATGAAGGATCAGGCTGTCGCGCGCTGTGCTTCGAGGAAGCGGCGCAGGGGTTGCGTGACCTCCCAGGGATGTTCGGTGATGGACATATGGCCCGAATGCGGGATCTCGGTGAGCGCGCCCCCGAGGGCCGCGTGCAGGTTGCGACCGGCCTTGATCGGGGTCATCTTGTCCTCCCCGCTCAGGATGCAGAGCGTGGGGCAGGTGATCCGCGTCGCGGCCTGGGGCCCGCCCGCATAGGCGTTGCAGGCCGAGAGGTCGGCATGGAGCGCGCCCGACGCGTTCGAGGCCATGAGCTGACCGCCAAGGCCCATGTGGCTCGTGCCTGGCATGGTGTGGTCGTGGACATGGCCCGCCGTCCCGTGGCCCCAGTCCATCATGGCCCGGATCGCCCTGGGCTCTTTGTCCCGCGCCAGGCCGAGGAGGTAATCGTTCACCGGGATCGCGAGCGCCGTGGCAATGAAAGTGGCCGAGCGCACGCGCTCGGGCTGGCGGGACGCGAGCTCCAGGGCCACGAGGCCGCCCTGGCTGTGGCCCGCAACATGGGCGCGCGCGATGCCCGCCGCCTCCATGAAGCGGGCGAGCCAGTCTACCATCTCCTCGATGGAGGTGAGCGGCGCGCCGCCCGACTGCCCGTGGCCGGGGAAGTCCGGCGTGATCGCCTGCCAGCCGCGATTGGCCAGGAAGCGGTGCTGGAGCATGAAGCCCAGGTGGTTTTGCCCCGAGCCATGGATGAACAGGATCACATCGCCCGCGGGATCGAAGGCGCGGCCCCCGGTGGAGGCGAAGATTTCGGTGCCGTCGAGTGCGAGCTTCATTCCGCGGCGACCTTGGGCGCGGCGCGGCCCGCGGCCTTGAGCGCCTGGCTGAAATCGGCGGCGATGTCGTCGAAGTCCTCGAGGCCCACGGAGATGCGCACCAGATCGTCGGTGAGGCCCGCGGCCTCCATGGCCTGTGCCGTGAGGTGGCTGTGGGTGGTGGAGCCGGGATGGATCACCAGCGTCTTGGCGTCGCCCACATTGGCGAGATGGGAAGCGAGGCCCACATTCTCGATGAAGGCCGAGGCCGCCGCGCGCCCGCCCGTCACGCCCATGGAGATGATGGAGCCCTGCCCCTTGGGCATGAGGCGCAGCGCCGTCTCGTGATCGGGATGGTCGGGAAGGGCCGGGTGCTTGACCCAGCTCACCTGCGGATGATCCGTCAGGAATTCGAGCAATTTGCCCGTGTTCGCCATGTGCCGCTCCATGCGCAGGGGGAGCGTCTCGATCCCCTGCAGAATGTAGAACGCGTTCTGCGGCGCGAGGCAGGGACCGGCATTCATCATGCCTTCGGTCCGGACACGGGTGGAGAACGCCATGGGCCCGAATTCCTCCCAGAGGTTCACGCCCTGGTAGCCGAAATGCGCGTCCGTGATGGTGGGGAACTTGCCCGGCGTCGCGCCCCAGTCGAAATTGCCGCCGTCGATGACCGCGCCGCCCAAGGCCACGCCGTGCCCGCCCATCCATTTGGTGAGCGAGTGGATGACGATGTTGGCGCCGTGTTCGAGGGGCTTGATCATCCAGGGCGTGTTGAAGGTGGCGTCGATGACGAGGGGGACGTTGGCGGCCTTCGTGACCGCGGCCACGGCGGGGACGTCCATGATGTCCATGCCGGGATTTCCGATGACCTCGCCAAAGACCATCTTGGTGTTCTCGCGGATGGCCGTGCGGATCGCCTCCGGATCCCGGGGAGAGACGAAGGTCGTCTCGATCCCGTAGCGCGACAGCGTGTGCTGGAAGAGGTTGATATTGGCGCCGTACATCTGGGAGGACGCCACCACGTGATCGCCCGCCGAACAGAGCGCGAGCACGGTGACAAAGAGCGCGGACATGCCCGACGCCGTCGCCACCGCCGCCACCCCGCCGTCGAGCGCAGCGAGCCGCTGCTCGAGCACCGCCACGGTGGGGTTCGTGAGCCGGGAATAGATGTGGCCGCCGATCTCCATGTTGAAGAGCGCCGCCGCCTGTTCGGTATCCTGGAAGACGTAGGACGTCGTCTGGTGGATCGGCACGGCGCGGGAGCCGAAGCGGCCATCGGGCGACTGGCCCGCATGGAGGCTCAGCGTGTCGAACTTGTAATCGGCCATGGCGGTCTCCTCGGGCGGGCGCTGGGCCGTGTATTGCCTGTCTCCGGCCCGCGGAGCAAGGGGCGGTGATGCGCGATATGGGCGCGTCGGTCCCGGAGCGCGCGCGGTCGATTTCGGGCTTTCGCCCGCGCGCGATCCGGGCTTCTGTGGGCGGCGACCCCCTCGGAGACCGCGCACCATGATCGACCCGGAGCCCACAGCCTCTCATTTCGTCAACGGCGCCTATCTCGAGGACGCCACCGGCGAGGCGATCGACGTGGTCTACGCCTTCACGGGCGAGACCATCGCGCGCGTCCATGCCGCCACCCCCGCCGTGATCGACGCCGCCATCGAGGCCGCCCGCGCCGCGCAGCCCGCCTGGGCCGCCCTGACGGGCACCGAGCGGGGCCGCATCCTGCGCCGCGCCGCCGACATGATCCGCGACCGCAACCGGGAGCTTTCGATCCTGGAGAGCTTCGACACCGGCAAACCGCTGCAGGAGACGCTGGCGGTCGATGCCACCTCCGCGGCAGACGCGCTCGAATATTTCGGGGGCCTCGCCGGGTCGCTCACGGGCGAACACATCCCCCTAGGCACGGACTGGGCCTACACGATGCGCGTGCCGCTCGGCGTCTGCGTGGGCCTCGGCGCGTGGAACTATCCCACGCAGATCGCCGCCTGGAAGGGCGCGCCCGCGCTCGCCTGCGGCAATGCCATGGTCTTCAAACCCTCCGAGGTCACGCCGCTCTGCGCGCTCAAACTGGCCGAGATCCTGCACGAGGCGGGGCTTCCGGCGGGGCTCTACAACGTCGTGCAGGGCAGGGGCGCGGTGGGCAGCGCGCTCGTGGAGGACGCCCGCGTGGCCAAGGTCTCCCTCACCGGATCGGCTCCCACGGGCAAGCGCGTCTATGCCGCCGCCGCAGCGGGCATGAAGCACGTGACGATGGAGCTCGGCGGCAAGAGCCCCCTCATCGTCTTCGACGACGCGGAGGTGGAGGATGCCGTCTCCGGCGCGATCCTGGGCAACTTCTATTCCTCGGGCCAGGTCTGCTCCAACGGCACGCGCGTCTTCGTGCAGCGCGCCATCAGGGATGCCTTCCTCGCGCGCCTCAAGGAGCGCGTGGAGGCGGCAACGCTCGGCGATCCCATGGACGAGGCCACGAATTTCGGCCCCCTCGTCTCCGAGCGCCAGATGGAGATCGTCCAGGACTTCATCGAGACCGGCCGGGCCGAGGGCGCAACCCTGCTCACCGGCGGCAAACGCGCCGACCGGCACGGCTATTTCCTCGAGCCCACGATCTTCACCGGCGTCACCGACGCCATGACCATCGCGCGGGAGGAGATCTTCGGCCCCGTCCTCTCGGTCCTCGAGTTCGAGACGGAAGAGGAGGTGATCGCCCGCGCCAACGCCACCGAGCTCGGCCTCGCCGGCGGCGTCTTCACCCGCGATCTGGCCCGTGCCCACCGCGTCGTGGCCGCGCTCGAGGCCGGGACCTGCTGGATCAACCAGTACAATCCCGCCCCCGTGGAGATGCCCTTCGGCGGCATGAAGGGCTCCGGGCTCGGCCGCGAGAACTCCAAGGCCGCCATCGAGCACTATTCGCAGCTCAAGACCGTCTATGTCGGCATGGGCCCCGTGGAGGCCCCGTTCTAGGTGGAGGCGGACTACGTCATCGTGGGCGCGGGCTCGGCGGGCTCTGCGCTGGCCTTCCGCCTCACGGAGGCGGGCCATTCGGTGATCGTGGTGGAGTATGGCGGCTCCGACCGCGGCCCGCTCATCAACATGCCCGGCGCGCTCTCCTTTCCCATGAACATGGCGCGCTACGACTGGGGCTACCGGAGCGAGCCCGAGCCCCACCTGGGCGAGCGCCGGCTCGCCTGCCCGCGGGGCAAGGTGCTGGGCGGGTCTTCCTCGATCAACGGCATGATCTATGTCCGCGGCCATCCGCGGGATTTCGACCAGTGGCGCGAGGCCGGCGCGGAGGGCTGGGGCTACGCCGACGTCCTGCCCTATTTCAACCGGATGGAGCACTGGCACGGCGGCGCAACGCCCGCCTGGCGCGGCAACGCGGGGCCGCTCCACGTCACCCGCGCGGCCGCCGAAAACCCTCTCACACGGGCCTTCCTCGCCGCCGGGCGCGAGGCGGGCTACGAGGCCACCGCCGACTATAACGGCGAGAGGCAGGAGGGCTTCGCCCCCTTCGACCGCACCATCTGGGAGGGGGAGCGGTGGTCGGCCGCCAAGGCCTATCTCCGCCCCGCCCAGGCCACCGGCCGCTGCCTCGTGGCGCGCGGGCTCGCCCACCGCATCGCCATGGACGGCGCGCGCGCCACCGGCGTCGACATGGGCGGCTACACCATCACCGCGCGCCGGGAGGTCATCATCGCCGCCTCCGCAATCAACGCGCCGAAGCTACTCATGCTCTCAGGCATCGGCCCGGCCGGGCACCTGGCCGCCCACGGCATCGCGCCTGTGGCCGACCGCCCGGGCGTGGGCCGGAACCTCCAGGACCACCTGGAGCTCTATATCCAGATGGCCGCTTCGCAGCCCGTCTCGCTCTTCAAGTACTGGAACCTCCTGGGCAAGGCCTATGTGGGCGCGCGCTGGCTTCTGACGCGGACGGGGCCGGGGGCCTCCAACGGGTTCGAGGCGGCCGCCTTCATCCGCTCGGCGGCGGGCGTCGACTATCCCGATCTGCAATACCACTTCCTGCCCATGGCGGTGCGCTACGACGGTCGCGCGGCCGCCGCGGGGCATGGCTTCCAGGCCCATGTGGGCCCCATGCGGTCGGCCTCGCGGGGCACCGTCGAACTCGCCTCGCCCGATCCCGCCGCGCCGCCGCGCATCCGTTTCAACTACATGTCCCACGACGCCGATTGGCACGACTTCCGGCGCGCGATCCGCCTCACGCGGGAGATCTTCGCCCAGCCAGCCTTCGCGCCCTTCGTGAAACATGAAATCCAGCCCGGCGCCGCCGCGCAATCCGACGCGGCCCTCGACACCTTCATCCGCGATCACGTGGAAAGCGCCTACCACCCCTGCGGCACCTGCCGCATGGGCCGCGCCGACGATGTCCACGCCGTCGTCGACCCGGAATGCCGCGTCATCGGCACGGAGAACCTGCGCGTGGCCGACAGCTCCGTCTTCCCGCGCATCACCAACGGCAACATCAACGCGCCCTCGATCATGGTAGGCGAAAAGGCCGCCGACCACATCTTGGGCCGCCGCCTGCCGCCCTCCAACGCCAAGCCTTGGGAGCATCCGGACTGGCGCCGCGCCCAACGCTAGGCCCGCCCCGTCCCAAACCGCCCCGTCCCAACCCGACCCCAAATAAGCCCCGCGCCACCCGGCCCGACAAGGCGCACCACCCCGTCTTCTTTGTGCCCCGTACTTCCGCCGGAGGCATCCTGCCTTGCCCGCGCGCGCCAACGCCTCTAGCAACGCGCAAAACGGAGATCCGGGCATGCTGGCCGTCGGCGGAGAGAACCTCATCGATTTCGTGCAGGAGGCGGACGGCCGCAGCCCGCCGGCCTACATCGCCCATCCCGGCGGCTCGCCCATGAACGTGGCCATGGCTGCCGCGCGCCAGGGCATGGACGTGCATTACCTCACGCCCGTGAGCCAGGACAGCCTGGGCTCCCTCATTGCCGCACGGCTCGAGGCCGACCGCGTCCATCTCGCCACGCCGCGCCGACCGGAGCCCACGTCGCTCGCCGTCGTCTCGCTCGAAAACGGCGCGGCCACCTACGAGTTCTACCGCGACGGCACCGCCGAGCGGCAGGTGAGCGCGGAGCAGCTCGCGGCAGCGGCGCCCGCGGGCATGACCGCCTTCCATATCGGCTCCCTCGCCGTCACCGGCGGGCACGACGCGCCCGCCTACGAGGCGTTTCACCGCGCGGCCTTCGCCCGCGGCCTCCTGACAAGCTACGATCCCAATGTGCGGCCCTCGCTCACCCCCGACCGCGCGGGCTTCATCGCGCGGCTGGAGCGGATCGCGGCCCATTCCACGCTGCTCAAGCTCTCCGACGAGGATCTGCGCTGGCTCTACCCGGAGATGACGGAGGCCGACGCCTTCGCGCGGCTCACCGCGCTGTCGGGCGCGCCGGTCGTCGTGCTCACGCGCGGCCCGGACGGCGCGCTGGGGCAGGCGGGCGAGGCGCGGGTGGAGATCCCCGCCGCCCCCGTGGACCCGCTCGTGGACACGGTGGGCGCAGGCGACACGTTCATGGCCACGCTCATCCGCCAGCTCGCCGCGCGCGCGGGCGACCACGCCCTGGGCCGGGACGGCCTGCGCACGCTCCTCGAGACGGCCTCCCGCGCGGCGGCGATCAACTGCACCCGCGCGGGCTGCAACCCGCCCACGCTGGCCGAGCTCGGCTAAAACGCGCGCTGCGCCTGCGCCCAGCGCACGAAGACCACCGTGAGCACGATCCGGATGAGGTGATGGGCGGCCACGACCACCGGGCTGATATCGAGCGAGAGCGCGATGAGCCCCATCTCGGCCACGCCGCCGGGAGCAAAGCTGATGAAGGCCGCCTCAAAACCCAGGGGCGTCGTCCGCGCCACGGCCCACGCGACGCCGGCCGCCGCCGTGAACATCGAACCCACCGCCACGAGCGTGAGCCCGAAGGCGCGGCTGAGCACGGCGGGCGTGGCGCCCGCGAATTGCGTGGCAAGGCTTGTGCCCACGACGAGCTGCGCCAGCGCCACGAACCAGCCGGGCCCCTCGAGCGCCATCACCCCCGTGCCATGGAGCGCCGCCGCGATCAGAAGCGGCCCGGTGAGATGCCCGGCGGGCAGCGCCACGACGCGGCTGAGCGCCATGCCCGCCGCCACGAGGAGCGCGATCCCGCCCACGTCGAGGAGCTGGCCCCCGCTGGCAGAGAGCGTGAGCCCCGCTGCGCTCCCCACGATCTCGCCCGAAAAGAGCGCGAAGAGGAGCGGAACGGAAAAGACCACGACGACGATGCGCGCGAAGTGATGCACCGTCAGAAGCATCACGTCCCCGCCCGCCTTTTCCCCCAGCGCCACGCCTTCGATGAGCCCGCCGGGCATGGAGCCGTAGAGCGCCGTGACCCGGTCATAGCCGCCGAGCCGGCGATAGACGGCGTAGCCCAGCAGATGCGCGGCCACCACGAAGACCGCCACGCCCAGGAGCGAGATCCAGAGCGCGGGCAGGATGCCCACGAGCTCGGGCGTGAAGCGCGCCCCGATGAGCACGCCGATCGCCCCCACGAAGGCAAAGCGCAGCACCCTGGGAAAGGCGAGCGTGGCCCGCCCGCGCGCGCTCTGCCAGATCACGAGCGGCGCCACCGCCAGAAGCGAGCCGAGGAGAAAGGGCATGGGCAGCCCGGCGAGGAGCGCCAGCGACCCGCCCACCGCGCCGAGCGCCAGATGGGCCAGGAGCGGCAGGATCACCGCCTGATCGGCGCCTTGAGCGCCTCGCTCGCCCGCCGCATTCGCCGGACGCCCTGTTCGGCGCCCACCGCGTCCCGGATGAGCACGAAGGTGCCGTGCTCCCAGGGCGCGTTGGGAAAGGTCCAGGTGCCCTGGACGCGGGTGAATTGCGGGTCGATCTTGCCCTCGTAGTCTATCCTGGGCGCGTCGATGTCCGAGTAGTTCTTGGTAAAGCGCACGATCCGGCCCTCACGCACCCCGATGATGCCCGCGATGAGGCTGTCGATCTCCACATCCGAGAAGCTGTTGGGCTCGATCGTCTCGCCCGAGAGGTCGCCCGCCTCGTCCACCAGCGTCGCGTTGAAGGCCACCGGCGGCAGCGCGCGGCTGACGTAATTGTAGCGCCCCATCCAGGGGCCGGTGAGGCGCAGGCGCTTGGTCTCCATGGCCGCACCCTAGCCGCGACCGGCCCGCGCGGGAAAGCCCATAGATTTCATGCCCCTCGCATTATCGCCCTTGCCAGCCGGGCCCCCGCCGCGCCACTCTGCGCGCCGTGACAGGGACCCCCATCATCGACGCGCTGCAATTCACGCGCCCCGGCCGCGCCATCTACGAGGAGATGCGCGCGGGCGGCGTCGATGCCGTGCACATGACCGTCTCCTACCACGAGGGGTTTCGCGCCACCGTCGCGGCCCTTGCCCACTGGAACCGGGAATTCGAAGAGCACGGCGATCTCATCTGCCGCGCCACCTCTGCCGCCGATATCCGCCACGCGCAGGAGACGGGCCGCACCGCGATCCTCTTCGGCGCGCAGAACCCCGCGCCCATGGAGGACGATCTGGGCCTCATCGAGATCCTGCACCAGCTCGGACTGCGCTTCATGCAGCTAAGCTACAACAACCAGTCGCTCCTGTGTTCGGGCTGCTACGAGGCCGAGGATACCGGGCTCACCAATATGGGCCGGGAGGCGGTGGCCGAGATGAACCGCGTGGGCCTCGTCATCGACATGTCCCATTCCGGCGACCGGTCGCGGCGGGAGGCGATCGAGGCCTCCGCGCGGCCCATCGCCATCACCCATGCCAACCCCGCGGACTGGCACGACGTGCCGCGCAACGTGACGCCAGGCACGCTCGGGGCGCTCGCGGCCTCGGGCGGCATGCTCGGCTTCTCGCTCTACCCGCTCCACCTCGCGGGCGGCTCGGACTGCACGCTGGAGGGTTTCTCAACCATGGTCGCGCGCACCGCGGAGCGGGTGGGGACGCAGGCGCTGGGCATCGGCTCCGACCTCTGCCAGGGGCAGCCCGACAGCGCGCTCGCCTGGATGCGCGACGGCCGCTGGAAAAAGGCGCGGGGCGGCACCGCGCGTTTTCCCGCCCAGCCCGGATTTTTCCGCACCAACGCGGATTTCCCAGGCCTCGCGCAAGGCCTCGGCGATGCGGGCTTCGACGCGGGGGAGGTTTCGGCTATACTCGGCGGGAACTGGATGCGCTTTATCGAAGAGAGCTTCGGCCCCCGATGAAAGACCTCGCACAGCCCCAGGCCTTGCGCGCGCCCGACAAGGTCATGAGCCTCGCCCATCTGGGCGCGATGCAGCCCACGCGGCTGTCGTTCCTGCGCGTGCTCATGCGCGATCTCGCGCGGCTCTCGGCGCGCGTGGACCGCACCGCGTGGGAGATGGACGCCGAGGGCCACGGGTACGCCACCTACACCGTCACGCTGGGCGCCCATGCCTACACGCTCGTGGCCGTCTCCCAGGCGCTCGCTGATGCCGACCGCACGGACCGCGTGATCGCCACGGCCTGGGACGCGGCCTTCGTCCTTTTCGACGGGATCCCCAACGTGGCCGACATCGCGCGCCTGAGGGAGACCATCCCCCGCCAGGAGGCTGCGCGGCTCAGCGATAGCGAGCTCGTCCTCAGCCGCGCCAACCGGAGCGTGCGCCTCTTCGACCACGTGGTGGAGGCCCTGCGCGCGGGCCGTCAGCCCAAGGCGGAGATGCTGGCGCGCACGGGCTACCTCATGCGCACCACCGCCGTTTACGGCAACGGGAAGTTCGGCCTCGCCGACCGCGCCCGCATCGCGGAGCGCCCGGGGCTCAGCGGGCCCTTCGCGGCGGAGATGCTCACCGTCTGGCTCATCCGGGGCTTCACCCACGACCTGGCGGAGCATCTGGGCGGCGCGCCGCTCGACCGGCGGCTGAAACGGATGCTCGGCGTGGGCAATGCCACGGGGCTCGGCATGGCGCCCTTCCTCGTCTCCCATCCGCTGCTGCTCGATGCGTGGATGCAGGTGCGCGAGACGGCGCTTGCGCGCGTCCTGGCGCAACCCGTCATCGGCGCGGCGGAGGCCCGGGCGCTCGTGGCGCTGGCGGCGGACGCCGCGCGGTACCTCGCCAGCTGGGAGGTGGCCGATCCCCGCGCCATGGCCGAGATCGAGGCGCTCCGCGCCGATTGGGCCGCGCTCACCGGCGCGCTCGACGCCGCCGCGCTCGAGGCGCCCGGCGCGCTCATGGCCCTGATGGAGGCGTGTCACACGCCCGCCCTGGAGGAGCTCGCCCTGGCCTGGCTGCTCGAGCCCTTCGGCGCGCTCGTCGACGATCTGGCCGAATGCCAGGCGAGCCCCTTCGAGCCCGAGCTCGACGCCCGCCAGACCTGCGCCGCACTCCGCGCGATGATCGCGGCCCATGCGCCCTGGGCGCTAAGCTGCGACTTCGACGAGGCCGCCGAGACGGCGCAGTTCTGGTACGTCTCCGAGGAGAAGCTCGAGCCCCGCCTCGGCGCGCGGGCCACCGATCCCGGCGCCGAGAAGGAGACGCCGCTCGACACCGCGCGCCAAATCTGCAGGCTTCATGACGCTTTGCCTGACGATGCCACGCCGCTCTGGCGGCATCTGGCGGAAAACCCTGCGCACCGCGCCGCCGCGCGCCGGGTGCAGGCGCTCTCGTCCCATCCCTACGCGGAGGTGCGCGCGAACCTCCTCCATGCCGAGGCCGCGCCGATCCACCTGCTGCGGGCGAAGCTCTCCTGCTTCGGCGCCACCCGCTTTGATCCCAAGAGCCGCCTCTGGACCCGTGTCACGCTGGCGCAGGGGCTTCCCCTCGCCGACGAGATTGGCGACGATGGGACATGGCTTCCGCATCTCTGACGCTTCCCAGATCCGAACTGCACGCGCTCCTCTTGCGCGCGGCCCGCGGGGCCGGCGTGCCGCAATCCCACGGTGAGGACCTCGCCCGCGCCGTCGCCGCCCATGGCGGATCGCGCGCGGTTTCCGCCGCGTGCCGTGCGCTTGGCCGCCGCTGGCGGGTGCCGGGATACGCGCTCGATGGCAACACGGTGATCTTTCCCCGCGCCCGCGCGGTGGAGTGCCTGCCGGTGGCGATCGACGCGCTGCAGGCGGATGTGGAAGCAGCCGAACTCGCCGATATCGACGAGCCCGACCTCGTCGCGCCCTTCGTGGCGCAGGCCGCGCGCGTGGGACGGGCCAACCTCGCCATGCGCGCCTCGGAGACGGGCGTGGTGCTCGAACACGGGCGAGAGGCGGCACCCGCCCCGCGCCAAGGCCGCGTGGAAGTGGCCGCGGAGGTCCACGACCTCCTGTCGCGCTTCGCCGCGCGCACCTATGTCGCCGCCACCGCCGCCTCCCGCGCAGGCGCGGGCGCGGGCGCCATCGACAACGACTAGGACCCTCCGAACGGATCGACGGGGTAGGTCACCCCCGCGAGCGCGAGGCCCTGGGGCGGGGAGACCGGCCCGCAGCGGCTCCGGTCCGCGGCCGCGAGCGCGTCCTTCACGCGTTGCGGCTCCCAGGCGCCGGCGCCCACCCGCTCCAACGTGCCCACGATGCTGCGCACCTGATTGTGGAGAAAACTTCGCGCCCGCAGGTGGAAACGGAACTCCTGCCCGCCGGGATAGGCACGTTCCTCGATCTCGAGCGCGTCGAGCGTCTTCACGGGGGAGGCGGCCTGGCAGATCGCAGCGCGGAATGTCGTGAAATCGTGCCGCCCAAGGAGATGCGCCGCCGCTGTCCGCATGGGCGCGAGCGCAAGCGGCCCGGGCACCTGCCAGACGCGCCCGGCATCGAGCGTCACCGGCCCCCGCCGCGCCACGAGGCGGAAGACATAAGCCCGCTCCACCGCCGAAAACCGCGCGTGCCAGTCAGGCTCCGGCGCCAGCGCGCAGGCGGTGATGGCCACTGGAAGCGGCTTCAGGTGATGGTTCAGAGCCTCGGACAGCCGGAACGGCGCCCAGTCCCGCGCCAGGTCGGCCTGCGCCACCTGGCCCCAGGCATGGACGCCCGCATCCGTGCGCCCCGCCGCCGCGATGGAGGGAACCCCCGCCTCCAGCCGCGCCAGCGCGGTCTCCAGCGCACCCTGCACGGAGGGCTGGTCGGCCTGCCGCTGCCAGCCCGCGAAGGGGGCACCGTCATATTCGACCCGAAAAGCATAGCGCGGCATGGCGCGGCCGTACCGCCGGAGGTCAATCGGCGCAAGCTCCGGGCCACCTCCGGTTCAAACTCTGGGCATTGCCCGCGCCCATGCCTATCTTGGCGCGGAAAGCCGGGGGCGCGCGTGGTATTACAGACAATGGCAGATGGCGTGGGCCGCGCGCTCGAGACGGTGACCGCGCCGGTGACGGGGCTTTTCGGCGATGCCACGATCCGGCTGGGCGTCACGGGGCTGAGCCGGGCGGGCAAGACCGTCTTCATCACCTCCCTCGTGGCCAACCTCCTCGACCGGGGGCGCATGCCGGGGGTGCTGGCCGCGGCCTCGGGCTCGATCCAGCACGCCTATCTCCAGCCCCAGCCCGACGACACGATCCCCCGCTTCGACTACGAGAGCCACCTCGCGGCCATGACGGGCACCGCGCCGCACTGGCCCGAGAGCACCCGCGCGGTGAGCGAGCTGCGCCTGTCGCTCCGCATCCAGCCGCGCGGCATGATCGGTGCGCTTTCGGGGCCAAGGACAGTCCATCTCGACATCATCGATTACCCGGGCGAGTGGCTCCTCGACCTCGCGCTTCTGGACAAGAGCTATGCCGACTGGTCCGCTGAGGTGCTCGCGCGGCTGGAGACGCGCGCCGCCGCCGCCGCGTTCAAGTCCGCCACGGCAGGGCTCGCGGCGGATACCCCTTACAAAGAGGCCCATGCAAGGACGCTGGCGGAGGCGTTCACGGCCTACCTCCACGCGGCCCGCGCGGCGGGGTTCTCCGATTGTACGCCGGGGCGGTTCCTCCTGCCCGGGGAGCTCGAGGGCTCCCCTGTGCTCACCTTCGGGCCGCTTGCGGGCAGCGGGGGCCGCGGCAGCCTCGCGCGCGAGATGGAGCGCCGCTTCGAGGCCTACAAGGCCAAGGTGGTCAAGCCGTTCTTCCGCGCGCATTTCGCCCGCCTCGACCGGCAGGTCGTGCTCGTGGACGTGCTGGGCTCGATCCATGACGGGCCGAAGGCCGTGGAGGCGCTGCGCCAGACCATGGCCGATATCCTGGGCGCGTTCCGCCCGGGGCGGAATGCCTGGCTCTCCTCGCTGCTCCTGGGCAAGCGGGTGGAGCGCATCCTCTTTGCCGCCACCAAGGCCGATCACCTCCACCACGGGCAGCATCCGCGCCTGACGGCGATCATGGAGGCGCTCACGCGGGAGGCGCGAGACCGCGCGCTCTTCAACGGGGCGCTCACCCAGGCGCTGTCCATCGCCGCGCTCCGCACGACGACGGAGACGGAAGTGAGCCATGACGGCCAGACCCTGCCGGCGGTGGCGGGGCTGACGGAGGCGGGCAAGCGCGCGGCCTTCTACCCCGGGGAGCTTCCGGCCGATCCCGCGCGCATCCTCAATCCCGCGCGGGAGGCCGCCGGGGCGTGGCCCTTCGGCCGCGTGGAGGTCACCCGTTTCGCCCCGCCGGTGCAAACCATCGCGCCCGGCGACGGCCCGCCGCATATCCGGCTCGACAAGGCCGCGGAATTCCTTTTCGGAGACCGCCTGAGATGACGCAGAACGCCCCCGGTCCCGGCCCCGTACTCATCGAGCTCGAGGAGACCGCGGAGCGGGCCACGCCCGCCGACGCCCCGCCCATCGAGGACGCGCCCGCCCAGGGCGCCGCCATGCAGAGCGTGGCGAGCCTCGCCGCGCGGCCCCGCTCCCGGCTCTCGCGCTGGTTCTGGGGGCTTTTGGCAGCCGTCATCGGTTTCTTTCTCTCGCTCTCGGCCTGGACCGCGCTCACCGCGCTTTTGGAGCGTAATCCCCTCCTCGGGCTCGCGGCCTCCGTCCTGCTCGGGGCTTTCGTGGTCGTGGCGCTCGCCATCGCGCTCCGCGAAGTCGCGGCGTTCGCGCGGCTGGGCCGGATCGACCGGCTCTCCGTGGCCGCCGAGACCGCGCTCACCGCGGGCGATCTCGCGGGCGCGCGCGGCGTGCTCAGGGACCTCACCCGCCTCTACCGGCCACGCCCGGAGGCGACCTGGGCGCTCGAGCGGATCCGGGACCGCGAGGCGGAGATGCTCGATGCCGACAGCCTGCTCGCGCTGGCCGAACGCGAGCTTCTGAGCCCGCTCGACGCCGCCGCACTCAAGGAGGTCGAGGCCGCCGCGCGGCAGGTGGCCACCGTCACCGCCCTCGTGCCGCTGGCGCTCGCGGATGTGGTGGCCGCGCTCAGCGCCAATATCCGCATGATCCGCCGCGTGGCCGAGATCTATGGCGGCCGCTCGGGCGCGTTCGGCGCCTGGCGGCTCACGCGCGCGGTCTTCGGTCATCTCGTGGCCACGGGCGCGCTGGCGGCGGGCGACGACCTCATCGGCTCCATCGCCGGCGGCTCGATCCTCTCCAAGGTGTCGCGCCGCTTCGGTGAAGGTCTGGTGAATGCCGCCCTCACCGCCCGCGTGGGCGTGGCCGCCATGGAGGTCTGCCGCCCGCTCGCCTTCCGCGCCGCGCCGCGCCCGGGCGTCACCGCCCTCGTCCGCCGCGCCCTCACCGGGCTTTTCGATTTCAAGGAGTAAGTCTGCATGGAATCCCTCGCCATCGACCTCACCACCTACCAGCGCCGCCCCATCGACCCCGCCCATCTGGAGCGCATGCGCGCCGTGGGCGAGGTGCGCGCACACGGGCAGGGCACGATGCTCCAGGAGCTGGGCAAGCCCTATGCGGAGTTTCTCTACGTCGAGGAGGGGGAGGTGGAGGCCGTCCACCCCATCACCGGGGCGCGCTACGGTGGCGCGACGCTCGGTCCCACGCAGTTCTTCGGCGAGGTGGGGTTCATCAACGATGCCCGCGCCTCCGTCGGGGCGCGCACGGTCGTGGCCTCGCGCATCCTCCATGTCCCCCGCGCCGAGATGCTGCGCCTCATGAGCCAGATCCCGGAGCTTTCGGACCTCATCATCACCGTCTTCGCCGCCCGCCGCCGCCGCCAGATCGAGAGCCAGGACGGCGCGCTCATGCTCATCGGGGCCGACGTGGACCGCAACATCCGCCAGATCGCGGCCTTCGCGGGCCGCAACAAGATCCCCTACCGCTCCATCGAGATCGGGTCGGGCGAGGCGGTGGAGCTCTCGGGCACCTGCAGCTTCAACCCGCGCGGGCCCGCGGTGCTCTACGGCGAGAAGAAGCTCATCGAGGACCCCACCCCCGCCAAGGTCGCCCAGCTCTTCGGGCTCGACCTGTCGCTCAAGGATCACGAGGAATGCGACGTGCTCATCGTCGGCGCGGGCCCCGCGGGCACGGCGGCGGGGGTCTATGCGGGCTCCGAGGGGATGAGCGCGCTCGTCCTCGAGGACCAGACCATCGGCGGGCAGGCGGGCACGTCGAGCCGGATCGAGAATTACATGGGCTTTCCCACCGGCATATCGGGCGCCGACCTCGTCTGGCGCGGCGAGGTGCAGGCGATGAAGTTCGGCACCCGCTTCGCCGTGCCCCGCCGCGCGGTGAAGGTGGAACGGCACCGCGACATGTTCGACGTGACGCTGGGCGACGGCATGGTGGTGTGCGCCCGCGCCCTCGTGGTGGCCACCGGCGTGCAATACCGGCAGCTTCCGATCGCGGGGCTCGAGGACTACGAAGGCGCGGGCATCTACTACGCCGCCACCGAGGTGGAGGCCCGCTACTGCCGCGAGAGCGACGCCGTCGTCATCGGCGGCGGCAATTCGGCGGGGCAGGCGGCGATGTACCTGTCGCGCTCCTCCTCCCATGTCCACGTGCTTGTGCGCGGGACGTCGCTGGCGGCGTCCATGTCCGACTACCTCTCCTCCCGGCTCGAGGCCGATCCCCGCATCACCATCCACTACGGCACGGAGATGACGGAGGTCCACGGGGCGGGCGGGCACCTCAATGCCATCACCGTGCGCCACAGGGCGGCGGGCACCGCGCGGCGGATCGAGACCTGCGGCACGTTCATAATGGTGGGGGCCGCGCCCAACACCGCCTGGCTGAGCGGGCTCGTGGCGCTCGACGACAAGGGCTTCGTGAAGACCGGCGCCGATGTCGGCGCGAGCTCCGCCTACGCCACCTCCCATCCCGGCATCTTCGCGGTGGGCGACGTGCGCGCGGGCTCGGTCAAGCGGGTGGCGAGCGCGGTGGGCGAGGGCTCCGTGGTGATCAGCCGCGTCTGGGAGTACCTCAATCCTTAACGGACGTTCACGAGTTGACAGCTGTCAACTTTCTTGCCCCCTCCCCGGCACGGGCCTATACACCGCGACATGGCTCGCGGCGCATCCATACGGCGAATTACGGGCCCGGCAGGCTGATCCCCAGCCGCCGGGTTACACGCGTTTCACCGAGCCCAATACCCAGATGACGAGCCTCCCCCATGTCTGATTACAAAGACACGCTGAACCTGCCCGAGACAGACTTTCCCATGCGCGCCGGCCTGCCCAAGCGCGAGCCCGACTGGCTCGCCCGCTGGGCGGAGCTCGGCGTCTATGACCGCCTGCGGGAAAAAGAGGGCCGCGCGCCCTTCACGCTCCACGATGGGCCGCCCTACGCCAACGGGCACCTCCATATCGGGCACGCGCTCAACAAGACCATCAAGGACATGATCGTCCGCTCCCACCAGATGATGGGCCACGACAGCCGCTACATCCCCGGCTGGGACTGCCACGGCCTGCCCATCGAATGGAAGATCGAGGAAGAGTACCGCAAGAAGGGCAAGAACAAGGACGCCGTCCCGATCAACGAATTCCGCGCGGAGTGCAGGAAGTTCGCCGAACACTGGGTCGGCGTGCAAACCGAGGAATTCCAGCGCCTCGGCGTCACCGGCAACTGGGCCGAGCCGTACCTGACCATGGATTTCCACGCCGAGCGGGTCATCGCCGAGGAGTTCATGAAGTTCCTGATGAACGGCACGCTCTACCAGGGCTCGAAACCCGTGATGTGGTCGCCCATGGAGCAGACGGCGCTCGCCGAGGCGGAGGTGGAGTACCACGACAAGGACAGTTTCACGATCTGGGTGAAGTTCCGCGTGGGCCCGAAAGTGAGCGCCGGAGAAGACGTCAGCGCGCCCCGCCCCGGGCAAAGACCCGGGGCCTCCACCCCCGATCTCGATGCTCTGTCGGCGGAGGAGCTTTCGGCCCACGAGCTCGTCAATGCCCACGTCGTCATCTGGACGACGACGCCCTGGACGATCCCCTCGAACCGGGGCGTCGTTTACGGGCCCGATATCTCCTACGGCCTCTACGAGGTCCACGACACGCCGGAGGAATGCTGGGCCAAACCGGGCGAGCGGTATCTCGTGGCCGACAAGCTCGCCGAGGATGTCTTCGCCAAGGCGCGGCTCGACGCGGGCATGTGGCGGCGCATCCGCGATGTCACGCAGGAGGAGCTCGAAGGCCTCTCCCTCTACCACCCGCTGGCGGGCCAGGACGGTGCGGAGGCCTACTGGGACGCGCCCCGCGATTTCCGTGCCGCGCCCTTCGTCACCGACACCGAGGGGACGGGCTTCGTCCACTGCGCGCCGTCCCACGGGATGGAGGAATACGAGCTCTACCGCGACGCGGGCATGCTCCAGGAGGTCATCACCTACAACGTCATGGATGACGGCTCCTTCCGCGCGGACCTGCCGTTCTTCGGCGGCAAGTTCATCCTCTCTCGTAAGGGCAAGGAGGGGGACGCCAACACCGCCGTGATCGACAAGCTGGCGGAGGTGGGCGGGCTCCTCGCGCGGGGCAAGATCCACCACTCCTACCCCCATTCCTGGCGCTCGAAGGCGCCGGTGATCTACCGCAACACGCCGCAATGGTTCGCGGCCATCGACACGCCCGTGGGCGACGGGATGGATCAGCACGGCAAGACCATCCGCGAGCGCGCGCTCACCGAGATCGACCGCGTGAAATGGACGCCTGCCTCGGGCCGGAACCGCCTCCATTCCATGATGGAGAGCCGCCCCGACTGGGTGCTCTCGCGCCAGCGTGCCTGGGGCGTGCCGCTCACCTGTTTCACCAAGAAGGGCGCGCTTCCCACGGACGACGATTTCCTCCTCCGCAACGCGGAGGTGAACGCCCGCATCGTGGAGGCGTTCGAGGCCGAAGGCGCCGATGCCTGGTACGAGGAGGGCGCGAAGGAACGCTTCCTCGGCGGCATCGTGGACCCTGACGCCTACGACCAGGTCATGGACATCCTCGATGTCTGGTTCGATTCAGGCTCCACCCACGCCTTCACCCTGCGCGACCGCGACGACGGGACCGAGGACGGCATCGCCGACGTCTACATGGAAGGCACCGACCAGCACCGCGGGTGGTTTCATTCCTCGCTCCTCCAATCGGTGGGCACCACGGGCCGCGCGCCCTACCGCAACGTCGTCACCCACGGCTTCACGCTCGATGAAAAGGGCCTGAAGATGTCGAAATCCATCGGCAACACCGTGGCCCCCGAGGAGGTGATCAAGCAGTACGGGGCTGACATCCTGCGCCTCTGGGTGGCGCAGGTGGATTATACCGGCGACATGCGCATCGGGCCGGAGATCCTGAAGGGCGTGGCCGACAGCTACCGCCGGCTGCGCAACACGTTCCGCTACCTGCTGGGCAACCGCGTGGCGGGCACGCCGGCGGTGCCGGTGGCCGAGATGCCCGAGCTCGAGCGCTGGGTGCTCCACCGCCTGGCCGAGCTCGATGAACAGGTCCGCGCGGGCTACGCGGCGTTTGACTTCCAGCGGGTCTTCCAGGCGATCTTCACCTTCGCCACGGTGGAGCTGTCGGCCTTCTACTTCGATGTCCGGAAGGACGCGCTTTATTGCGACGGTGCCACGCCGCGCCGGGCGGCGGCGCGCCACGTGCTCGATCTGATCCTGGCGCGGCTCAACACCTGGCTCGCGCCGGTGCTCGTTTTCACCATGGAGGAGGTCTGGCTGGAGCGGTCGGGCGGGGAGGGCTCGATCCACCTCGAGGACATCCCCGAAACGCCGGCCGCATGGCGCGACGACGCGCTGGCCGCGAAATGGGCGACCGTGCGCCGCGCGCGCCGCGTCGTCACCGGAGCGCTCGAGGTGGAGCGGCGGGAGAAGACCATCGGATCGAGCCTCGAGGCCGCGCCGGTCGTCTACGTCGACGCGGCCACGGCGGAGATCTTGCGGAGCGTCGACTTCGCCGATGTCTGCATCACGTCCGCCATCGAGATCGTGGCAGGCGACGCGCCCGAGGGCGCCTTCACCATGTCCGAAGTGCCGGGCGTGGCGGTCGTCTTCCAGAAGGCGCAGGGCGGCAAGTGCCAGCGCTCCTGGCGGATCACGCCGGAGGTGGGCCAGTACGAGCCGCGCGACGTGTGCAAGCGCTGCTCGGAGGCGCTGGCCGAATTGGCCATCGCCGGCTGAGCATGGTACCCGATGAGGTGATCCGCGCCGCCCTCCGAGACATGGCGGCGGCGCGGGCACCGAGGACGTTCTGCCCCTCGGAGGTGGCGCGCGCCGTAGCGGGCGATTGGCGCCCGCTCATGGCGCGCGTGCGGACGCTCGCCAAGGAGGAAGGGCTCGTGGCCACCCAGAAGGGGAGGGTCGTCGATCCCGTGGCCGCAAAAGGCCCGATCAGGCTCTCTCGGTGAGCTGCTGCGCCGCGCCGGCAAGGAGCAGGTAGGCGGTCGTCACCAGAAGCCCCGCCTGCGCGATCCCCACCACCTCGAAATTGCCCCAGGCCGCCCAGGCCGCGAAGCCCGTCCAGGCGAAGGCCACGGGAAGCGTCACCCCCCGCCAGCGCTTCGTCCGCACGGGGTGGACGAACTTCACCGGCACGAACATCGCCGCCGCCAGCGCCACGGTGATCGCCAGCGTCACCCAGTGATTGGGCTCGACGGCGAAGATCACCAGGATCGCCATGTTCCAGCAGCCGGGGAAGCCGGAGAACGAGTTATCCTTCGTCTTCATCCGCGTGTCGCAGAAATAGAGTGCGGAGGTGAAGGTGATGACGATGAGCACCGCCCAGCCCGTCCAGCCCGCCATGAGCCCCGAAGTGTAGAGCGCGTAGGCGGGAATGAAGACGTAAGTCAGGTAGTCGATGATGAGATCGAGGAGGACGCCGTCGAACTGCGCAGCGTGGGTCTTGACGTCGTATTTGCGCGCCAGCGGCCCGTCGATGCCGTCCACGACGAAGGCCACCACGAGCCACAGAAACATCATGTCCCACTTTCCCGCGGTCGCCTCGAGCATGGCGAGCATGGCGAAGACGGCGCCGGTGGCTGTGAGGAGATGAACGCTGAGGGCCTTGGCAGCGGCTGTCATGAAACTGTCATGACCCAAGGCCGCGCGGCCCGCAACCCTAGCGCGCGGCGCGAGGATGGGCGGCGGCATAGACCTCCAGGAGCCGCGCGGTATCGACGGCGGTATAGGCCTGCGTGGTGGAGAGCGAGGCATGGCCCAGAAGCTCCTGGATCGTGCGCAGATCGCCGCCCGCCGACAAAAGATGCGTGGCGAAGGAATGGCGCAGCGCATGGGGCGTGGCCGTGGCCGGCAGCCCGAGCTGCAGGCGCACCGCCTCCATGGCGCGCTGGATCTGCCGGGGACCGAGCGCGCCGCCGCGCACCCCGCGAAAGAGCGGGGCGTCCTCGGAGAGCGCGAAGGGGCAGACCGCCGCGTAGCGTGCCACTGCCTCCCGCGCGACGGGCAAGACGGGCACGAGCCGCTCCTTGCCGCCCTTGCCCAGGATACGCAGCGTGTCGGGCAGGGGATGGGCCGCGCCGCGGAGCGAGAGCGCCTCCGAGATGCGCAGCCCGCAGCCATAAAGGAGCGTCACCACCGCCACGTCGCGCGCCGCGATCCAGGGCTCGCTTGCATTGGCCTCCACCGCCGAGATCACCTGTTTCGCGGCGTCCGCCGCCAGGGGGCGCGGCAGCTTCTTCTGGAATTTGGGCGAGCGCACGGAGAGGACGGCGGTGGGCTCGAACCCCTCGCGCTCCGCCAGCCAGCGATAGAAGGACTTCACCGCCGACAGCGCGCGGGCGAGCGACCGCGCCCCGATCCCGCGCCGCCGCTCAAAGCTCATCCAGGCGCGCATGTCCGAGATCGTGAGCCGGGCCAGCGCCGCGAGCCCCTCCGCGCCGCCATGGTGCCCGGCCATGAAGGCGAGGAACCCGCGGACATCGTGGCCATAGGCCTCGATCGTGTTGGGAGAGGCGCCCTTCAGGGCCTTTTCCCGCGCGAGCCACGCCTCGAGCGCGTCGCGCAGCTGAGGCGAGACGAGGCTCACGCCGCCCTCACCCGAGGTAGCGCCGCATCGTCCGCTCGAAGACGCCGGCGAAGAAGGCGAGGAGATCCGTGCCCTGGCTGGGCGAGAAGAGATGCGGGTCCTCGGAGCCCATGACGAGCATCCCCGGCAGCCGCCCGGCCCCGAAATCGAGCCGCAGGCAGGCCTCCGACTTGATCCAGTCGCTGTCGCCGTAGAGCACGGGGTCGCTCTCGGCGAGTTGGCGCAGCACCACGGGGCGCGGCTTGCCCTTGCGGCCCTGGCCGCAATAGCTGTCGATGAAACCGGGCGCGGCCACGGTGAGCACGTCGCCCAGCTCATCGAGCACGGCGTCCTTTTCGGACACGCTTTCGAGCACGAGCCGCATGAAATCCACGCGCAGGATATCTGCCACGTCGCCCGACAGGTCCTTGAGAAAGACGTCGAAGCGGTTGGCGTCGAGGAGCCTGAGGACCGCGCGATGCACCTGGTTGGTGCCCGCGAGGTTTTCGTACGCGGCCGCGATCACGGTGCGGTGCGTCTCCTCGAGCCGGTCGAGTCGGTATTCGAGGCGCTCCATGGCGATGCCGCGCAGATCCACGATGTTGCCACCCCTCGTTTTCTCATGGGCGGCCACCAGCGCGCGCATCACCGCCTTGTCTTCGAGTAACATGTCCGGACGCGACAGAATCTCGTCCCGGAGCCCGGTGTCGATAAGAGGACCACTCATAAACTGCCTTTCACGCAGGTCTCACGCCTGTTGCGCGTCTGCATAACACAGCCCCGCGCCTCCGGGGAAGCGGAGACTGCGCCCGCGCGGGCCTCAGACGATCTTGATGCCCGCGGCCTTGGCATCGGCGAGAAACGCGTCGAGCCCCTTGTCGGTGAGCGGGTGGGAGGCGAGCTTCTGGATGACGTCGGGCGGCGCGGTGATCACGTCGGCTCCGATGAGCGCGGCCTCCTGCACATGGCCCACCGAGCGGATGGAGGCGGCGAGGATCTCCGTCTCGAACCCGAAATTGTCGTAGATCGTGCGGATGTCCTGGATGAGCTCCATCCCGTCGAGCGAAATGTCATCGAGCCGCCCGATGAAGGGCGAGATGAACGTCGCCCCGGCCTTGGCCGCCAGAAGCGCCTGGTTCGCGGAGAAGCAGAGCGTGACGTTCACCTTCTTGCCCTCGTTCGTGAGGATGTTGCAGGCCTTGAGCCCGTCCCAGGTGAGCGGCAGCTTCACGGTGATGTTCTCGGCGATCTGGGCCAGTTTGCGGCCCTCCTCGAGCATCGCGTCGGCCTCGGTGGCCACCACTTCGGCGCTCACGGGGCCCGCCACGATGTCGCAGATTTCCTTCGTCACCTCGAGGATGTCGCGGCCGGATTTCTTGATGAGCGATGGGTTCGTCGTCACCCCGTCGACCATGCCGGTCTCGTTGAGCTCGCGGATCGCGTCGATATCGGCGGTGTCTACGAAGAATTTCATCTGGACCTCTCGGGCTTCGTTGCGGCGCTTGGCCTTGTCTCCACGCTCGTTTACCTGATGGGCGGAATGGCCGAAACCCCGACAACGCCTTTTGCGGCATCGCTCCCATGACGCGCTTCTTCGACGAAGGCAGCCTCTTGGGCGTGCTGACGACGCAACCGCTCGACCGGGTGCTGGACTACCGCGCGCCCGAGGGCGGCTGCTGGGAAGGGGCCTTCGTGGAGGTGCCGCTCGGGCCCCGCAAGGTCATCGGCGTCGTCTGGGGGCCGGGGCGCGGGGATTACGACGCGGCCAAGATCCGCGCGGTCACCCGGGTCCTAGACGCCCCGCCCATGACCGGCGAGATGCGCGAGTTCATCCTGCGCGCGGCGGAGTACACGCTTACGCCCCTGCCGGCCATGCTGCGGCTGGCGACGCGGGCGCCCGGGCTCGGCGATCCGCCCTCCATGCGCCATGTCTACCGCCTGGGCGAGGGGGAGCCCGAGCGGATGACGGAGCCCCGCGCGCGCGTGCTCGGGGTCCTGCGCGACTACGGCGGGCTGGCCTTCACGCTGGGCGAACTGGCCGAGAGCGCGGGCGTCACCACCTCGGTGGTCAAGGGCCTTGTGAAGGCCGGCGCGGTCCTCGAGGTGGAAAGCCCCCGGGACCTGCCATTTCCAGCGCTCGACCCCGATCTGCCGGGCAAGGCGCTGTCGGAGGATCAGGCCGCGGCGGCCCGCGCGCTCCGCGGCGCGCTTACGGGCGCACGTACGGGGGGCGGCTACGGCACGACGCTCCTGAAGGGCGTGACGGGCTCGGGCAAGACGGAGGTCTACCTCGAGGCCATCGCCGAGACGTTGCGCTCGGGCCGCCAGGCCCTCGTGCTCCTGCCCGAGATCGCGCTCACCGCCGAATTCCTGGCCCGGGTCGAGGCCCGCTTCGGCGCACGGCCCGCCGAATGGCATTCCGGCATCACCCTCACCGAGCGGCGGCGCAGCTGGAAGATGGTCGCCGCGGGCCAGGCCGGGCTCGTAGTGGGCGCGCGGTCGGCGCTCTTTCTGCCGTTCCAGCGGCTCGGGCTCATCGTCGTCGATGAGGAGCACGACACCTCCTACAAGCAGGAGGACGGCGTGCTCTACAACGCCCGCGACATGGCGGTGCTGCGCGCCTCCATTCTCGGCGCGCAGGTGGTGCTCGCCTCCGCCACCCCCTCGCTGGAAAGCTGGGCCAACGCGGAGGCGGGGAAGTACCGCCGTCTCGAGCTCACCGCGCGCTTCGGCACGGCGGCGCTGCCGGACATGCGGCCCATCGACATGCGCGCGGAGGCGCTGGAGGCGGGGCGCTGGGTCTCGCCCACGCTCCGGCGGGCGGTGGAGGCGCGGCTCGCCGCGGGGGAGCAATCGCTTCTCTTCATCAATCGGCGGGGCTACGCGCCGGTGACGCTCTGCCGGGCCTGCGGGCACCAGATCGGCTGCGCCCATTGCGACGCGCGCATGGTGGAGCACCGTTTCCTCAAGCGGCTCATGTGCCACCAATGCGGGGAGACTGCGCCCCTGCCGGAGGCCTGCCCGGCCTGCGGCGCGGAGGGGCGGCTCTCGGCCGTGGGGCCGGGGGTGGAGCGGCTGGCCGAGGAGGCAACGGCGCTCTTTCCCGAGGCGCGGGTGGCGGTGCTGTCCTCCGATCTCTACGGGTCGGCGCGCGCGCTCAAGGCGCAGATCGAGGAGATCGCGTCGGGCGGCGCAGACATCATCATCGGCACGCAGCTCGTGGCCAAGGGACACAACTTCCCGCTTCTGACTTTGGTGGGGGTGATCGACGCCGATCTCGGGCTCCAGGGCTCGGACCTGCGCGCCGCGGAGCGGACGTTTCAGCTCATCCGGCAAGTGGCAGGCCGCGCGGGGCGCGACGCGCTGCCGGGCCTCGCGCTCCTCCAGACCCACCAGCCCGATCATCCGGTGATGCGCGCCATCGTGGCGGGCGACGAAGAGGCGTTCTGGGCCGCCGAGGCCGCAGAGCGGCAGGCGGCGGGCGTGCCGCCCTATGGCCGGATGGCCGGGATCGTGCTGAGTTCGCCCAACGTGCAGGAGGTCTTCGACCTGGGCACCGAGATGGCGCGCAACGCCGCGCCGCTCCGCGCCGTGGGGGCGGAGGTCTTCGGACCGGCGGCCGCGCCCATCGCGCGGATCCGCGGCCGCCACCGGGTGCGGCTCCTGGTGAAGGCGGGCAAGGGCGTGCCGATCCAGCGGGCCATCGCCGACTGGGCCGGGCAGTTCAAGCTGCCGTCGAGCCTGCGGCTGACCATCGACATCGACCCGCAGAGTTTCTTCTAAGCGCGCCGCGCGGGGGGGGGGGCGGGAGAGCATGCCGGGCCAGGGGCGCTTTGGGCTTCGGGCGCGCAAGGCACTGGGCGTGTCCGGCTTCAGCGGTCCGCGCATCCGCCGTGCCGGGCATCAGGCGCAGGAGCCCTCAGGCGCGCAGCGCGGCGGGCGCGTCCTGCGGCGTGTCGTGGCGCACGTGGAAGGCGCCGAGCGCCCGAGAAAGCTGCCCGTCGAGCTCCGCCAGCGAGGCCATGAGGCTGTTGTTCTCCTGGGCGAGCGCTGCGTTCGACTGCGCCGCCGCTTCCACGCGCCGGATCGAGGCGTCGAGGATCTTGACCCCGTCCTCCTGCTTGGTACCCGCCGCGAAGACCGCCGCGATCGTGCGCTCGATCTCGTCCATACTCGCGCGGACCTCGCCGATGGCCGCGCCGGTGTCGCGCACATGGGCTGCGCCGTCCTTCACGCCGCACACCGCGCTGGAGATGAGGGCGCCGATCTGCTGGCTGGCATCGGCGCAGCGCGCCGACAGCGCGCGCACCTCCGAGGCCACCACGCCGAACCCCTTGCCCGCGTCGCCCGCCCGCGCGGCCTCAACCGAGGCATTGAGCGCCAGGAGGTTCGTCTGGAACGCGATCTCGTCGATGGTGCGCACGATCTTGACCATCTGGGCCGAGGTCTCCTCGATCGTGGCGATGGCCGCCACCGCCTGCATGGAGACGTCCTGCCCGCGGGCGGATTTCTCCACCACCGTGTCGAGGGAGGCGCGGCATTCCGTCAGGAGCGCCGCGTTGGCGCTCACGCTCGCGGCGAGGTCGTTCGTCACGGCCGCGCTGTCATAGACGGCCTGGGCCTGGTCCTCGGAGCGGCGCGCGAGGTCGCCCGTGCCCGCGCGGAGCTCCACCGCCGCCTGGCCCACCGACTGCACCCCGCCTTCGATGTTGCGGAACGCCATCTCCAGCCGGTCGAGGGAGGTGTTCGTCGCCTCCGCGATGTCGCGGAATGTGCCGGAATAGGCGCCCGTGAGCCGCTGGCCGAGGTCGCCTGCCTCGAGCGAGGCCATGATCCCCCGGAGATCGCTGAGCGCCTGGCCGGTGCGCTCGGCGATGCCGTTGATGCCGCGCGCCACGTCGTGCCAGGCGCCGCTGAGCCCGTCGAGGGCCATGCGCCGCTCGAAACAGCCCTGTGAACAGGCCTCCACCACCTCCTGCATCTCGGCCACCGCGCGGTCCTGGGCCTCCGTCTCCGCGGCCTTCCGCGCGAGCTCGCGGGCATCCTTTTCCTGCTGCGCGCGCACGGCGCCCTCCGCCACTTCGAGGATCTCGTTGATGCCGTCGCCCAGTACGAGGGAGGGGCCCTGCAGGCCCTCGAGATCGAGCCGCGGGCGGAAATCGCCGCGCGCGACGGCGTGGCTGACCCGCTTGATCCCCTCGGCGGCCCCGCGCTCCAGGCTCTCTTGTGCATTGGCCTCGACCTGGCGCGTCACCTCTCCCTTCCGGTAATCCTCCAGCGCGGCCGTGATCGCGCCGAAATCGGGTTGCCTTGCCTGGGTAATGGGCCGGTAGATCGCGCCGTCGGCCATGGCGGCGACCTCGCTGCGCGCGCGGCGGAGCGTGGTGTTGGTGGTGCGCACCAAGAGGTAGGACGCCCCGCCCAGAACCGCGAGCACGACGGCGAGCTGCAGGAGAGACACCAGCATACCCTCCCGCAGATCACCGATCGCTGCCTGCATCTGCTGTTGGATTTCCCGCGCGCCCAGGTCTTCCACCGATTTGAACTCGTCGAGCGACGCGGACGAGGCGGCATACCATGTCTCCTGGGAGACCGCCCGAACCTCGCGGGGGTCGAAACTGCGGATCGCCTCCTTGATGCCGAGCAGCGTTTGGGCAGGTTGCGAGCGCTCCAGGTCGTCCACCGCGGTCACCATCCTGCGGGAACTGTGGTTGCGGTAAGTTTCGAGCATGGCGTTCTGCTGGCTGATGCGGGCCTCGAACTCGGTGTAGATGCTGCGCGGAAACGGGCCCGTCATCCGATGGGCGGCGGCAAGCCCGGCGGAGCCCAGCACCCATTCGAGGCTGGCCTTGTTCTTGGCGGTCATGAGAATGGCATGGCGCTGCAGCGCGCTCGCCACTTCCGGATTGGCGATCTGCTGGCCCACGAGGGCCAGGAGACTGATCGTGTCGCGGTTGATTTGCATGTATTGCTCGATGAAGACGTCCGGCCCGATGCTGAACGCATCGATCTGGCGGCGAAGCTCGGGCAGTGCATCGATTTGCGATTGCAGCTCTCGCACGTACGCGTCGAGGCGGAGATTTTCGGCCAGGTCGGGCTCGAGCAGCGCCATGACGCCGGATAGACGTGCGACCGCGGCGTCGCTTTCCATGCGTAAGGTGCCCAGGTCGTCGCCGAGCGTCCCACTCTCGCTCACCGCTTGCACCATGGACGCGGCGCGCTCGCGTTGGAGCGCGTGGTTGACGTTGCCCACCGTCTCGGTAAATCGCGTGAGCTCGGCGTCGTCGCGCAGACGCAGGGCCTGCCTTTGATCATAGGCCAGACGACCACCGGCATAGGTGAGGACGGCCAGGACCCCGAGCACCGACAAAAGCACCAGAGCATGGGCAACCGATAGCCTGCGGAGCCGGTCGAGCATCGCGCGTTCCTCCTGTGGGAGGACCGCTAACAGGCGTGGCTTAATCCGAGGTTACCGGCGCCGGACGGGGCCGACTGGTGATGATACTGGGCACGTAACTGGGGACGTCACTGGGGCGACGTCATTCGGCGGCCACGGGCTCCGGCTCGGCCAGGGCCACGATGTCGAACATGATCCGGTTCAGCTCGAAATCCTTGGGCGTGTAGACCTTGGCCACCCCCATGGCGCGCAACCGCTCGGCATCGTCGTCGGGGATGATGCCGCCCACCACGACCGGGATGGCGATGCCCTCGGCGCGGAAGCGGCGCATGAGGTCCTCCACCAGGGGGATATGGCTGCCCGACAGGATCGAGAGGCCGATGACATGGGGCGTCTCCGCCTCCGCGGCGGCCACGATCTCCGCCGGGGTCAGGCGAATGCCTTCATAGGCGATCTCCATGCCGCAATCGCGGGCGCGGGCGGCGATCTGTTCGGCGCCGTTGGAATGCCCGTCGAGGCCGGGCTTGCCCATCATGAACTTGAGCTTGCGGCCCAGGTGCCGGGAGGCGGTGGCGACGGCGTCGCGGATCTCCTCGAGGCCCTCGGTGCGGTTCGAGGGGTTCGCGGAGACGCCCGTGGGGCCGCGATACTGGCCGAAGGCGGCGCGCACCACGTCGCCCCATTCGCCGGTCGTCACGCCCACACGCGCTGCGTGGATCGAGGCGGGCATGATGTTGGTGCCGTCCCTTGCGGCCTCACGGAGATCGGCGAGTGCGGCGCGGACCGCGCCCGCGTCGCGCGCGGCTTTCCACTGCTCGAGGCGCGCGATCTGGTCGGCCTCCACGGCGGGATCCACGACCATGATGGCGTCGTCTCCGGCCGTGAGCGGGGAGGGCTCGCCCGCCTGGTACTTGTTGACGCCCACGACGGTCGTCTCGCCGCCCTCGATCCCCTGGATGCGCTCTGCATTGGCCTCCACGAGGCGGGATTTCATGTATTCGATGGCATTCACCGCGCCGCCCATGGCGTCGATCTGGGCGAGTTCGGCGCGGGCGCCGGTCTTCAGCTCCTCCACCTTGGCGTCCACCGCCGGGTTGCCGTCGAAGAGGTCGGGGTATTCGAGGAGGTCGGTTTCGAGGGCGAGGATCTGCTGCATGCGCAGGGACCACTGCTGGTCCCAGGGGCGGGGAAGGCCCAGCGCCTCGTTCCAGGCGGGGAGCTGGACGGCACGGGCGCGGGCCTTTTTCGACAGCGTCACGGCCAGCATCTCGATCAGGATGCGGTAGACGTTGTTTTCGGGCTGCTGCTCGGTGAGGCCCAGGCTGTTGACCTGCACGCCGTAGCGGAAGCGGCGGAATTTCGGGTCCTCCACGCCGTAGCGGTCGCGGCAGATCTCGTCCCAGAGGTCCACGAAGGCGCGCATCTTGCACATCTCGGTGACGAAGCGGATGCCCGCATTCACGAAAAACGAGATGCGGCCCACCATGGCGGGGAAGTGCTCTTCGGGGACCTTGCCCTTGAGGTCGTCGAGCACGGCGGTCGCGGTGGCGAGCGCGAAGGCGAGCTCCTGCTCCGGCGTCGCGCCCGCCTCCTGCAGGTGGTAGGAGCAGACGTTCATGGGGTTCCACTTAGGCAGATGCTCGCGCGTGTAGGCCGCGACGTCGGTGATCATCCGCATGGAGGGCTGCGGCGGGCAGACATAGGTGCCGCGGGACAGATACTCCTTGATGATGTCGTTCTGCACGGTGCCCTGGAGCTTCGCGACATCGGCGCCCTGTTCCTCGGCCACGGCGATGTAGAGCGCGAGCAGCCAGGGCGCGGTGGCGTTGATCGTCATCGACGTGTTCATCTGCTCGAGCGGGATCGCGTCGAAGAGCGTGCGCATGTCGCCCAGATGGCTCACCGGCACGCCCACCTTGCCCACCTCGCCGCGCGCGAGCTCGTGATCGCTGTCATAGCCCGTCTGCGTGGGCAGATCGAACGCCACCGAGAGACCCGTCTGCCCCTTCGCCAGGTTGCCGCGATAGAGCGCGTTCGAGGCGCGGGCCGTGGAATGGCCCGCATAGGTGCGGAACATCCACGGGCGGTCGCGGGGGGAGCGCGTGTCGGTCATGGGGCCTCCGAATCTCAGTGCGCAAGAAAGTTGCGCGTGACGCTACATAGAGGCAAGAAAACATCCGGTCAATGCGCTGCGCCGCAGCGTGGCCGCTCATCAACACGGCCCCGCCCGGCCCGAGAGCGCGGTAGACAGCGCGCATGGTTCACGGGCAGGGTCGCGGGAATGTTTCAACCCGTCTCCCTGCCGCTCTGGCTCTTCGTGCTCATCCTGCTCTTCGCGGTGGTGACGTTCGCGTCGCACTTCCTCTTTCCCAGTGTGCGCTGGTTCTTCCGCCGCCGCGCCGAGCGCGTGGTCGCCGAGCTCAACAAACGCCTAGAGCGGCCCATCGAACCCTTCAAGCTCGCCCGCCGCTACGACACCATCCAGCGGCTCATCTACGACCCCGAGGTGGCCCAAGCGGTGATCGATCACGCCGCGGAGACCGGCGTGCGCGAGGACGTGGCCTTCGCCGAGGCCCGCGCCTTCGCCCAGGAGATCGTCCCCTCCTTCAGCGCCTCGGCCTATTTCCGCATCGGCACGCGCGGGGCGAAATGGCTGAGCCGGGCGCTCTACCGGGTGCGGCTCGCCCATTACGACGAGGCGCTGGGCGAGGTGAGCCCGGAGGCCACCGTCGTCTTCGTCATGAACCACCGCTCCAACATGGATTACGTGCTCGTCACCTACCTCGCCTCCCAGCGCTCGGCGCTGAGCTACGCGGTGGGGGAATGGGCGCGGGTCTGGCCGCTCTCGCGGCTCATCCGCACCATGGGGGCCTATTTCATCCGCCGCCGCTCGCGCTCCCCGCTCTACCGCAAGGTGCTGGCGCGCTACGTGAAAATGGCCACCGCCGCGGGCGTGACGCAGGCGATCTTTCCCGAGGGCGGGCTCAGCCTCGACGGGCGCACCGCGCCGCCCAAGATGGGGCTCCTGAACTACGTCATGGAGGGCGCGGCGGGCACGGAGCGCGACGTGGTCTTCGTGCCCGTGGCGCTCAACTACGACCGGGTGCTGGAGGACCGCATCCTCATGGCGGCTGGCGCCTCGGGCGAGCGGCGCTTCCGCGCGCGCATCTCGGTGGTGGCGGGCTTCGCGCTCAAGCAGCTCTGGCTGCGCCTCACGGGGCGCTATTACAAGTTCGGCTATGCGGCGGTGAGCTTTGGTCGGCCACTCTCGCTGACGTCCATGGGCGAGGTCCCCACGGAGGCCGTGGCGGGCGAACTCATGGCACGGATCAACGCGGTCATCCCGGTCCTGCCGGTGCCGATCGTGGCCCGCGCGCTGCTCGACGGGGCGCGCGACCGCATCGCCGTGGAGCGCTACGCCGCATCGCTGGTCAAGCGAGCGCCGGAGGCGCATATCCACCTGCCGCGCAATTCGGTGGCCTATGCCGTGGAGGTGGGGCTGCGCAATCTGACGCTGCGCGAGGCGGTGCGGCAGGAGGATGGCGCGCTCGAGCTGACGGATGCCGCGCTCCTGACGTACTACGCGGCCTCGATCGCGCATCACTTCCCCGAGGCGGTCCCGTGAAGGAGGCCGGACTTGGGCGATGACCGCGTTGAAATCGTCCACCTCGCGGGGGTGAGGCTCGATCCCGCATGCGGCCTCCTGCGCCGTTGGACGCGGGCCGAGGCGCTCCGGGACGCGGATTACACCGACAATTACGACCGCCGGACGCTGGTCTATGACTGCTTCTGGCATCCGGTGCGACGGGCGCATGTCTTCGTCGCGCCGCCCTTTCTGAACCTGTGGCGACCCTTCCGGCGGGGCCTGTCGCATGACGGGCAGCCTGCACGGGGCGCGCGGCGGCGGTTCTATACCCGCTCCGAACAGGTGGTGCTGCCGGGCGCCGCGGGTGCGCTCGCGGTGGGGCTGGGCGGCGCGACCTACGAGGTCCCCGTCCGGGCCTGGCAGGCGCCCCGATTTGCCGGGCTCGATTGCATCTTCACGATGAACAAGGACAACGATCTGGACTGGATCCGGGCCTGGGCCGCGCATCATATCGCTCGGCACGGGGCCGAGGGCGTGGTGATCTTCGACAATGGATCGACGGCCTACGGCCTTGAGGAGCTGGCCGCGACGCTGCGCGGGGTGCCGGGGCTGAAGGCGGGGCTCGTCTACGCGGTACCGTTCCCCTACGGCCCGCGCCGCTCTCGCATCGGCAGGCTGGAGCGGGGGGCGAAATTCCTGCAATCGGCGACGCTCAATCTCGCACGGGTGGATGCGCTGGCCCGCGCGCGGGGCGTGCTCAACGTGGATATCGACGAGGTGGTCGCCGGGCCCGCCGGCATCAGTATCTTCGAGGCGGCGCGGGCGCACTGGCTCGGTCTCGTATCCTTCGACGGGGAATGGATCTATCCCGCGCCCGGAGCCGCGTGGCCCGCGCCGCAGGCGGCCCATTCCCACCGCGTGACCCCGCGGAATTCCTGCAGCACCAAGTGGTGCGTGGTGCCCGGGCGCGGCTTCGGCCGCGGCTTGCAATGGGACGTGCACCGCATCGGCGGCGGGCTGCAGCACCTGCTGGCCCGCGACGATCGGTTCGAGCGGCTCCATTGCCGGGCCTGTTCGACGGGCTGGAAGGCGGGCCGGATGCAACCGCCCACAGGCGCGCTGCGGCATGATCCGGGCCTCGAGGCGGTGTTCGATGCCGGGCCGGTGGCGGGGCGGCTCGACAGGGCGGTGTGACGTCACCCGGGGGCCCCGATCGCGCCGCGCCGCAGAAGCAACAAAATTTCAAAATGCACAATGTGAAGGTTGCAATATTGCGTGAGGGGCTCTAGCACGGCAACACCGCAGCGCGCGATTCTGCGCTGCGGCGTCAGTTGTCGAAGGAGACCCACCATGGCGCTCGATGCCCAGGAGACCGTTTTCACCTACGAGGCCCCGGAGAAGGATCTCTACGAGGTGGGCGAAATGCCCCCCATGGGTTTCGTGCCCCAGCAGATGTACGCCTGGACCATCCGCCGGGAGCGCCACGGTGAACCGGACAAGGCCTTCGAGGTGGAAGTGGTGGACGTGCCGGAGCTCGATTCAAACGAGGTGCTGGTGCTCGTGATGGCCGCCGGCGTGAACTACAACGGTGTCTGGGCGGGCCTGGGGCAGCCGATCTCTCCCTTCGACGGGCACGGCGCACCCTACCATATCGCGGGCTCCGACGCCTCCGGCATCGTCTGGGCCGTGGGTGATAAAGTGAAGCGCTGGAAGGTGGGCGACGAGGTCGTCATCCATTGCAACCAGGACGACGGCGACGACGAGGAATGCAACGGCGGCGACCCGATGTATTCCACCTCCCAGCGGATCTGGGGCTACGAGACGCCCAACGGCTCCTTCGCGCAGTTCACCAACGTGCAGTCTCAGCAGCTGATGCCGCGCCCCAAGCACCTGAGCTGGGAAGAGGCGGCCTGCTACACGCTGACCCTCGCCACGGCCTACCGGATGCTCTTCGGCCACGAGCCCCATGACCTGAAGCCCGGCCAGAACGTGCTCGTCTGGGGCGCGTCGGGGGGCCTCGGCTCCTATGCGATCCAGCTCATCAACACGGCCGGTGCGAACGCCATCGGCGTGATCTCCGATGAATCGAAGCGCGACTTCGTCATGGGCCTCGGCGCCAAGGGCGTGCTCAACCGCAAGGATTTCAAGTGCTGGGGGCAACTGCCCACCGTGAACACGCCCGAATACGCCGAATGGTTCAAGGAAGCGCGCAAGTTCGGCAAGGCCATCTGGGACATCACCGGCAAGGGCCAGAATGTCGACATGGTGTTCGAGCACCCCGGCGAGAGCACGTTCCCGGTCTCCACCTTCGTGTGCAAGAAGGGCGGCATGGTGGTGATCTGCGCGGGCACGACCGGTTTCAACTGCACGTTCGATGTCCGCTACATGTGGATGCACCAGAAGCGCCTTCAGGGCTCGCACTTCGCCCATCTCAAGCAGGCGTCCGCGGCCAACAAGCTCATGGTGGAGCGCCGCCTCGACCCGTGCATGTCGGAGGTGTTCCCCTGGGCAGAGATCCCCGAGGCGCACATGAAGATGCTCCGCAACGAGCACAAGCCCGGCAACATGAGCGTGCTGGTGCAGGCGCCGGAGACGGGGCTGCGCACGCTGGAGGATGTGCTCTCCCACGCAAAGAGCTGAGCGCGCGACTCACCCCGTGAGAGAAGGCCGCCGGGCATCTCCGGCGGCTTTTTTGCGGGGAGGCGGGGGATTTCAGGCGCTTGGTGCGGGCGCTCTCGCCGGAACCGGGGAGGTTAAAAGCGCGAATGGTGCAAAAACAACATACAGGCTAGGGTTGTGTTAAGACTCTGTTAACTTCCCTTAATGAGGGTGCCCCTTGGAGACGAAGTGGATGATCGACGTACTCGGTGACCTCCGGGCCTTCGCGGACAAGAACGGGATGCCGTTGCTTGGCCGCCAGCTCGAGGAGACCATCGAGGTTGCCCATACCGAGATGTCCCGGACGGCAAGGGGAGACCGCCTCGCGGTGGTGCGTGACACGGATGGAGCAACTCAGACAGCGGTTCATCGAAAAGCTGGAATCCGCTCGGACCCTTGAGCATCTCCAGGAGCGCGCGCAGGCGCTCCGGCAGTATTACGCGGTCGATCACATCGTCTATCACTGGGTCTCCTCGAAGGGGGAGCAATATGGCTGCGGGACCTATTCGGAGGCCTGGCGCAGCCGCTATCTCGAAAAGGATTACCTGCGCGTGGACCCGGTCGTCATCGGCTGCTACGCGCGGTTCCACCCGGTGGACTGGAAGCGGCTCGACTGGAGCGCGCGGGCCGCGCGGGACTTCTTTCGCGACGCCGTCGCCCACGGGGTCGGCAACCAGGGCTTCTCGATCCCGATCCGCGGTCCCAACGGGCAGTTCGCCCTCTTCACCGTCAACCATTCTTGCACCGACGCCGAATGGGACAGCTTCTGCGACACCCACCGCCGGGAGCTCATCCTCGTGGCGCATATCTTCAACCAGAAGGCGCTCGAATTCGAGGGGATCGCCGAACGCGGCCCGCGCAAGGGCCTCTCCCCGCGGGAGGTGGACGCGATGACGCTCCTGGCCGTGGGCTACAGCCGCGCGCAGGTGGCCCAGAGCCTCTCCATTTCCGAGCATACTTTGCGTGTCTACATCGAAAGCGCCCGCTTCAAGCTCGGCGCGATGAACACCACCCATGCCGTCGCCCGCGCCATGCAGCAGGGCTACATCGTGGTCTGATCCTACCCCCGCGCCGCGCCGTGCTACACTCTCCCCAGCGGAGAGGAGGAGCGCAGTGAAACGGCCCGCCCATGCCATGCCGCAGGCGGTTCTGGCCGCGCTCGAGGAACGGGGCCTGCGGGCCCGTTACGACGCACGCCCCTGGTACCAGCGCAACGACTATCTCGGCTGGATCGCCCGCGCGAAGCGGGAGGCGACGCGGCAAAAGCGGCTCGCGCAGATGCTCGACGAATTGGAGGCCGGGGACGTCTACATGAAGATGGCCTGGCGGCCGAAGCGCTGAGCGCGCCTGCCGCGTCCGCCTGCCGCCCGCCGCCACACCCCCCGCCGGGCTTTAGAATAATTCTAAACTCTTGACCGCCCGCCCCGAAATCCGCATATCAGACAGGCCATTCCGAGGAGGTGCGCGATGTTCATCCAGACCGAAGCCACGCCCAACCCGTCCACCGTGAAATTCCTGCCCGGGCAGACCGTGCTCGAGACCGGCACCGCCGATTTCGCCTCGCCCGAGGCCGCCGAGGCCTCGCCGCTGGCGGCGCGCATCTTCAAGGTGGCGGGCGTCACCAACGTCTTTCTCGGCTACGATTTCGCCTCCGTCACCAAGACCGACGGGGCCGAGTGGGACGACATCAAGCCCGCCATCCTCGGCGCGGTCATGGAGCATTTCAGCTCCGGCGACCCGGTCATGTCGGGCGAGGCCGACGCCGCCTCGGGCCATGCCGATTTCGACGGCGAGGACGCCCATGTGGTGGGCCAGATCAAGGAGCTCCTCGACACCCGCGTGCGGCCCGCCGTGGCCCAGGACGGCGGCGACATCACCTTCCACGGCTTCGACCGCGGGGTGGTCTACCTGCACATGCAGGGCGCCTGCGCAGGCTGCCCGTCCTCAACGCTCACGCTGAAGATGGGCATCGAGAACCTCTTGCGCCACTACATCCCCGAAGTGGCGGAGGTGCGCCCCGTCGTCGCCTGAGTTTCGCGGCGAAACATCAAGCGATAACAATGCGTTAACCTCAGACGCGCGCGGTGGTGCAAGACCATGTCAACCTCTCGTCCCATCGTGCTCGCCTTCGACACGTCTGGCCCCTTCGTGCGGGCCGCGCTCCAAGCGAGCCACGCACACACGCACGCGCGGCATGAGGACATGGCCCGCGGGCAGGCGGAGCGCTTGCCGGTCCTTTGCGAGGAGCTTCTGGCGGAGGCGGAGCTGTCCTGGCGCGACATCGACGGGATCGTCGTCTGCGTCGGGCCGGGCAATTTCACCGGGATCCGCATCGCTGTGGCCTTTGCGCGGGGGCTCGGCCTCGCCCTCGGCTGCGATGTCCACGGCATCTCGACCTTCCAGCTTATCAACACGGATCTCTCCGGGCGGCAGCTCTGCTCGGTCGCGGCCCCGGCGGGCAAATGCTACTTGCAGGTGCTGCGGTTCGGGGTGCCCGTCACGGACGCCGTCCTCGTCACCCCGGGGGAGGACCACAAGGTCTATGACCAGCCGGCGATGAGCGTCACGGGCCACCGGGCCGAAGAGATCGCGGCCGTGCGGGGTTTGCTCGTCCACCCGCCGCGGACACTCCCATATCCCGAGGATTACGCGGCGCTCATCCCGCAGACGGCGTTGCGCCTCCTCGGGGAGGGTAAGGCGCTCGGCCCGGCAAAGCCGCTCTATGTCAAACCCGCCGATGCCGCGCCGCCCAAGGACGCGCCGCCGGTGCTCATTGACTGACGCGGCCACGCTCGAGGCGCTGCACAGCCGCGCCTTCGGCCATCCCGGCGCCCATGGCTGGCGCGCGGGCGATTTCGAGACGGCCTTGACCGACCCGGGCTTCGTCGTGTGCGCAAGAGAAGACGGATACGCGGTGGCGCGCCGGGTGCTCGACGAAGCGGAGCTCCTGCTCATCGCCGTGGTGCCGGAGGCGCGCCGGAGCGGGGTGGCGACGGCGCTCCTCGACGCGCTCGCAGCCGCGCTGCGCGCGGAGGGCGTCACGCGGCTCCTGCTCGAGGTGATGGAGGCCAATGAGGGCGCGGTGGCGTTCTACCGCGCGCGGGGGTTTCGGGAAACGGGACGCCGCGCGGGCTACTACGGACGCGGCACCGGGCACGACGCGCAGCTCTTTGAAAAGCCGCTCAATACCTGACCACGGGCCGTCAGATGGGCCGGATTGACGCGAGAATCCGGTTGACGCCCCGCGCCCCCTAGGCTGAACTTCCCGGCAGATCACAAGATCACCGGGCGCGCGCTGCTGCGTGCCGGTCCAACAGGGGAACTAGAATGACTGCATTCACCAAATTGCTGGGCGGCGCGGCCGCGCTCGCCATCTCCGCATCCGCGGTGTCCGCGGACCCGGCCATCATCTTCGACCTCGGCGGCAAGTTCGACAAATCCTTCAACGAGGCGGCGTTCAACGGGGCCACGCGCTGGGCCGAGGAAACCGGCGGCGACTTCCGCGAGGTGGAGCTTCAGAACGAGGCGCAGCGCGAGCAGGCGCTGCGGCGCTTCGCCGAGGCCGGCTCGAACCCCATCGTCATGGCCGGCTTCGCCTTTGGCGGGGCGCTGGGCGAGGTGGCGGGCGATTATCCCGACACCTCCTTCGTCATCATCGACATGGTGGTGGACGCGCCCAACGTGCGCTCGGTCGTGTTCAACGAGCATGAAGGCTCCTACCTCGTGGGGATGCTGGCGGCGATGGCGTCGCAGTCCGACACGGTGGGCTTCATCGGCGGCATGGACATCCCGCTCATCCGCAAATTCGCCTGCGGCTATGCGCAAGGCGTGAAGGCGGTGAACCCCGACGCCACGATCATCGCCAACATGACCGGGACGACGCCCGCGGCGTGGAACGACCCGGTGAAAGGCTCCGAGCTCACCAAGGCGCAGATCTCCCAAGGGGCCGACGTGGTCTACGCGGCCGCGGGCGGCACGGGCGTGGGCGTGCTCCAGACCGCCGCCGACGAGGACATCCTGTCGATCGGCGTCGACAGCAACCAGAACTACCTCCACCCCGGCGAGGTGCTGACCTCCATGCTCAAGCGCGTGGACAACGCCGTGTTCGACGCGTTCTCCGACGGTCCGGGCCTCGAGACCGGGTTCCAGGTGCAGGGGCTTTCCAATGACGGGGTGGGCTACGCGCTCGACGAGTTCAACGCCGAGCTCATCTCCGAGGACATGGTGGCCACGGTGGAAGCGGCCAAGGCCTCCATCGTGTCGGGCGAGGTGATGGTCCACGACTACACCTCCGACGAGACCTGCCCGGCGCTCTCGTTCTGATCGAAATGGCGGTGACCGGGCGCTCCGGTCGCCGCCCTGACCGACCCGCCCCGGGCGTGACCCGGGGCCTCGCTCCATCAGAGCCAGAGGCCCCGGATCAGGTCCGGGGCGGGCGCCATCCCGGGACCTCGCCATGACCGCACCCGCCATCGAGCTGAAGGGCATCTCCAAGGCCTTCGGACCGGTCCAGGCCAACAAGGACATCTCGATCTCCGTCCAGCCGGGGACGATCCACGGCATCATAGGCGAGAACGGCGCGGGAAAATCCACGCTCATGTCGATCCTCTACGGCTTCTACAAGGCCGATGCGGGGGAGATCTTCATCCGCGGCACGAAGACGCCCATCTCCGACAGCCAGGCCGCCATCGCCGCGGGCATCGGCATGGTCTTCCAGCATTTCAAGCTCGTGGAGAACTTCACGGTGCTCGAAAACATCATCCTCGGCGCCGAGGAGGGCGGGCTTCTGAAGCCCTCGCTCGCCAAGGCGCGCAAGCTGCTCAAGGAACTGGCCGACGATTACGGGCTCAACGTCGATCCCGACGCCAAGGTGGAGACGCTCAGCGTGGGCTATCAGCAGCGCATCGAGATCCTGAAGGCGCTCTACCGCCAGGCCGATATCCTCATCCTCGACGAGCCCACCGGCGTGCTCACCCCCTCTGAGGCCGACCAGCTCTTCCGCATTCTGGGCCGGCTCCGCGAAGAGGGGAAGACGATCATCCTCATCACCCACAAGCTCCGCGAGATCATGGACATCACCGACACCGTGAGCGTCATGCGGCGTGGCGAGATGACGGCCACGGTGAAGACCGCGGAGACCTCCCCGACCGAGCTGGCCGAGCTCATGGTGGGCCGCAAAGTCCTGCTCCGCGTGGACAAGACCCCCGCCAAACCGGGCGCCGCGGTGCTCAAGGTCGAGGACCTGCGCGTGGTGGACGACAAGGGCGTCGAGCGCGTGAAGGGCATCAGCTTCGAGGTGCGCGCGGGCGAGATCCTGGGGCTGGCCGGCGTGGCGGGCAACGGGCAATCCGAGCTTCTGGAGGTGCTGGGCGGCTACCGCGCCGCCACCGGCCAGATCGTGATGAACAACACGCCCATCGACCTCACCGGCGCGCAATCCGACGGCCAGTCGCGCCGCGCCCGCGGCATCGCCCACGTGCCGGAGGACCGCCAGCGCGAGGGGCTGATCATGGATTTCATGGCCTGGGAGAACACCGCCTTCGGCTATCACAAGGATGCGCGCTACACGCGCGGCCTCTTCACCAACAATTCCGGCATTCGCAGCGACACCGCCGAGAAGATGGAACGCTTCGACGTGCGCCCGCCGAACCCGCGCCTGGCCGCCAAGAATTTCTCCGGCGGCAACCAGCAAAAGATCGTGCTCGCCCGCGAGATCGAGCGCAACCCCGACCTGCTCCTCATCGGGCAGCCCACGCGCGGCGTCGATATTGGGGCCATCGAGTTCATCCACCAACAGATCGTGGCGCTCCGCGATCAGGGCAAGGCGATCCTCCTCGTGTCCGTGGAGCTCGACGAGATCCTGAGCCTCTCGGACCGCATCGCGGTGATGTTCGACGGCAAGATCATGGGAGAGCGGCTGCCCGAGGAGACCGACGAAGGCGAGCTCGGCCTCCTCATGGCGGGCGTGGTCCCGGAGGCCGCCGCATGACGCGCCCCGAAATTTCCGAAGAAATTTCTCAAGACAATCTTCTGGGCCGCCCAGCATTTTCTTCGGAAAATGCGGCCCTCCTCGAGGGAGAGACCCATGGATAAGATGCCGCGCTGGGCCGATGTGCTGCTCGTGCCCCTCGTCTCTCTCCTCCTGGCCGCGATCCTCTCGGCGCTCGTGATCCTGGGCATCGGGGAGAACCCCCTCGAGGCGCTGAGCTACATGATCGACGGGGCGCTCGGCTCCTCCAACGGCTGGTCCTACACGCTCTACTACGCCACGAATTTCATCTTCACCGGGCTCGCCGTTGCGGTGGCCTTCCACGCCTCGCTCTTCAATATCGGGGGCGAGGGGCAGGCCACGCTGGGCGGCCTCGGCGTGGCGCTCGTCTGCCTGGCGTTGCCCTGGCCCCATTGGACGCTGGCGCTGCCCGCCGCGATCCTGGGCGGCGCGGCCTTCGGCGCGGGCTGGGCGCTCATTCCCGCCTATCTCCAGGCCAAGCGCGGCAGCCACATCGTGATCACCACGATCATGTTCAACTACATCGCCTTCGCGCTCATCATCTACCTCCTCAACAACGGCCTGAAACCCGTGGGCCAGATGGAGAGCTCCTCGGCCCGCTTCCCGGAGGGCGCGCATCTGCCCACGCTTGAGGACATGGCCGCCCTCGTCGGCCTCGAGGCCTTTGAACGGGCACCGGCCAATGTCTCGCTCTTCCTGGCGCTCCTCGCCGCCTACGGGGTCTGGCTTCTGCTCTGGCGCACACCGCTCGGGTTCGAGATCCGCGCCTACGGGAAATCGGAGCCCGCGGGGCGCTATGCCGGCATCTCGCCCACCAGGATCATCATGGTCACCATGCTCATCTCCGGCGGGCTCGCGGGGCTCATGGCCGTCAACACCGTCATGGGCGAGGCCGAGCGCCTCGTGAACAATTCCGTCCAGAATGCGGGCTTCATCGGGATCGCCGTGGCGCTCATGGGCCGGTCGCACCCGGTGGGCATCCTCCTCGCCGGGCTCCTCTTCGGATTTCTCGTGCAGGGCGGAGCGGAGCTCGCCTTCTGGACGTCGATCCCCACGGAGCTCATCATCGTCATCCAGGCGCTGGTGATCCTCTTCACCGGCGCGCTCGACAACATGGTGCGGATGCCGGTGGAGGCGCTCTTCAACCGCCGCCGCCCCGCGCAGGTCCCGAAGCCCACGCGCACGGACGCCGCCGATCCGCCGTCCACGGCCGCCGAATGACCGATCTCGCACTCTTCTTGCCCGGCATTGTCGCGGCCTACGCGATCCTCCTCGTGGCGGCCGCCTCGCCCGGCCCCTCGGTCGCGCTGCTCCTCGGCGTGGGCGCCGCACAGGGTCGGGCCGCGGCCCTGGCGACGACGGCGGGCATCGCGTCGGGCGGCGTGCTCCTGAACGCGCTCACGCTCGCGGGGGTGGGTCTGATCCTCGAACAGGCGGCCTGGGCCATGACGGGCCTGCGCCTGATCGGCGCGGGCTACCTGGCCTGGCTCGCCTACGGCGCCTTCCGGAAGGCGGCCGGTCCCGCGCCGCTGAAACCCGCCGACGTGCAGCCCAGATCCCCCCGCGCGAATTTCGCGACCGGCTTCGCGCTGCAGGCCACGAACCCCAAGGCCATCGTGTTCTGGATCGCCATCCACGCGGTCTCCGGCGTGGCGCTCGCCCCGGCCCCCCTCATCGCCGCGTTCTTCGTCGGTGCCTTTGTGATCTCCTTCGTCTGCCACGGCGCCTGGGCGGTGCTCTTTTCCTCCACGACCTTCCGCGCGGGCTACGCCCGGGCGCGCCGCTGGATCGAAGGCGCGCTGGGCACGTTCCTCACGGTCATGGCCGTGCGCCTCGCGGTGGACCGCTGACCATGCGCCCGAGCCTACCCTTCTTTGTGCCCATGTACTTCCGCCGGAGGCATCCCGGCCCCGCAACGAGGACCTGACCCATGGATTTCGCGACCCTCCTCCAGGTGCTCGATTCCACGATCCGGCTGGCGACGCCGCTCCTTCTGGCCTGCCTCGCCGGGCTCTATTCCGAGCGGGCGGGCATCTTCGACATCGGCCTCGAGGGCAAGATGCTGGCCGCCGCCTTCCTGTCGGCTGCGCTGGCCTTCGTCACCGGGTCCGTCTGGCTCGGGCTTCTGGCGGGCATCGCGGCCTCCATGGCGCTCTCGATCATCCACGGCCTCGCCTCGATCACCTTCCGCGGCAATCAGCTCATCTCGGGCGTGGCGATCAATTTTCTCGCCTCGGGGCTCACCGTGCTCGTGGCGCAGGCCTGGTTCGCGCAAGGGGGCCGCACGCCCTCGCTCACGGGGGCGGGGCGCTTCACGCCCTGGGAATGGCCCTTCTCGGAGGCGATCATCCCGGTGCCTGTCCTGGGCCCGCTCTACGGCGAGCTTCTCTCCGGCCACACCGCCATCGTCTACCTCGCCCTCGCGATGGTGCCGATCTCCTGGTACGTGCTCTTCCGCACCCGCTTCGGGCTCCGCCTGCGCGCGGTGGGGGAGAACCCCGCCGCCGTGGACACCGCCGGCGTGAGCGTCGTGGGCCTGCGTTTTGCCGCCGTGGCCATCTGCGGCGTGCTCTGCGGTGTCGCGGGGGCGTATCTGGCCACCTCGCTCCAGGCGGGCTTCGTGAAGGAGATGACGGCCGGGCGCGGCTATATCGCGCTCGCAGCACTCATCTTCGCCAAGTGGCGGCCGTGGTACGCGCTCTATGCCTGCCTTCTCTTCGGGTTCCTGCAGGCCATCGCGCTCCGCTTCCAGAACCTGGATCTCGGGCTTTTCGTGGTGCCTGTCGAGTTCATGGACGCGCTGCCCTACATCCTCACGGTCGTGATCCTGGCGGGCTTCGTGGGCAAGGCCATCCCGCCGCGCGCCGGGGGGCAGCCCTACGTGAAGGAGCGCTGAGACCCGCCGCAGCGCAGCGAGGAGTGGACGGGCCACCCGGAGCCGTGCGATGCATGGAAAACGTCGCGCGAGACCCGCCCTGATGCAAATCTACCTGCCCATCGCCGAGGTGTCGGTGAACGCCTTTCTCCTTCTGGGGCTGGGGGGCGCGGTGGGCGTGCTGTCGGGCATGTTCGGCGTGGGCGGCGGATTCCTTATGACGCCGCTCCTCTTTTTCATAGGCATCCCGCCGGCGGTGGCGGTGGCGACGGAGGCCAACCAGATCGTGGCCTCCTCCTTTTCCGGCGTCCTCGCCCATCTCCGCCGCCGCTCCGTGGATCTCAAGATGGGGACCGTGCTCCTCATCGGCGGTCTCGTGGGGGCCGGGCTCGGCGTCGTCGTCTTCAACGCGCTTCGCGCCATCGGGCAGGTCGATCTCCTCGTGCGGCTCTGCTACGTCGTCTTCCTGGGCGTCGTGGGCGCGCTCATGTTCGTGGAATCGGTGCGCGCGCTCCGGCGCGCGCGCCAGCCCGCCGCGCGGCCCGTGCGCAAGAAGCACGGCCTCATCCACGCGCTCCCGTTCAAGATGCGCTTCCGCGTCTCGGGGCTCTACATCTCCGTCATCCCGCCGCTCCTCGTGGGGCTCGTGGTGGGCGTGCTCGCCGCGATCATGGGCGTGGGGGGCGGTTTCATCATGGTGCCGGCGATGATCTACCTCCTGGGCATGCCCACGAAGGTCGTCGTGGGCACCTCGCTTTTTCAGATCATTTTCGTCACGGGCTTCACCACGCTCCTCCATGCCACCACGAACTTCACGGTGGATATCGTGCTCGCGGTGCTCCTGCTCGTGGGCGGCGTCATCGGGGCGCAGGTGGGCACGATGATCGGTGCGCGGCTTAGGGCCGAACAGCTTCGCATCCTCCTCGCCTCCATGGTGCTTCTCGTCTGCGGGCGGCTGGCCATGGACCTGCTCATCATGCCCGAGGAGCTCTATTCCATCGCCGAGGCGGGGCAATGATCCGGCGCGTGCTGGCCCTCGTCCTCTCCCTCGCCCCGCCCGCGGTGGGCGCGCAGGAGGATATCGTCGCCGATCTGAGCCAGAAGCAGGTGGCCATCACCACCACGTTCACCGGCTCGGAAATCCTGGTCTTCGGCGCCGTGCGCCGCAGCGCGGAGGTCGATGCGCGCTTCCCGCTCGAGGCGGTGGTGACCGTGGCGGGCCCCTCGGAGCCCGTCACCGTGCGCCGCAAGGACCGCATGGCCGGCATCTGGATCAACACCGCCGAGGTGGAGGTGGATGCCGCGCCGTCGTTCTACGCCATCGCCTCCTCCGGGCCCCTCTTCGAGGTGCTCAGCTACACCGAGGATCTGCGCCACGGCATCTCCAAGGCCCGCGCGATCCGCCTGGTGGGGGCGGCGGGGCAGGTGTCCAATCCCACCGATTTCCGCGAGGCGCTGATCCGGATCCGGGAGGCCGAAGGCAGCTACGACCGGGACGACGGCGGTGTACTCGTGATGGAGGAGGCGCTGCTGCGCGCCTCCGTGGGGCTGCCCGCGAACCTCGTGGAGGGGGATTACGCCGTGCGCATCTTTCTCACCCGGGGGCGCCAGGTGGTGAGCACCTTCGAGACGACGATCGCGGTGGAAAAGGTGGGGCTCGAGCGGTTTCTCTACAACCTCGCCCACGAGCGGCCGCTCGTCTACGGGATCATGTCGCTCGTCATCGCCATCGCGGCGGGCTGGCTCGCCTCCGCGGCCTTCCGGCTGGTGCGGAGCTGACCGGGCCGCTCCGGGGGCAAAGCGCCTTCGAAGGCGCTTGAAGCCGCGTCGAAGCGGCGCTTCACCCGCGGCCGATGAAGGGCATCTTCGTGGCCATGACGGTCATGAACTGCACGTTCGCTTCAGGCGGCAGGTCGGCCATGTGCAGGACGGCGCGCGCGGCGTCGTCCACGTCCATGGACGGGACTTTCGAAAGCCCCTCGGCCGCGCGGCGGGTATCGAGCGCCTCCACCATGGGCGTGCGTGCATTGCCGATGTCGATCTGCCCGCAGGCGATGTCAAAGTCCCGCCCGTCGAGCGAGAGTGTCTTTGTGAGCCCGGTGATGGCGTGTTTGGTCGTCGTGTAGGCCACGGAGCCCTCCCGCGGCGTATGGGCGGAGACCGAGCCGTTGTTGATGATGCGCCCGCCCCGGGGCGACTGCGCCCGCATCTGGCGAAAGGCCGCGCGGGCCGCCAGGAACATGCCGTGGAGGTTCACGTCCACCACCGCGCGCCACGCCTCGAAGCTCACCTCGTCGATCGTCGTCTGCGGCCCGAACATGCCCGCATTGTTGAAGAGCACATCGAGCCGGCCCGTGCGGGCCACGAGCGTGGAGACCGCCGTCTCCACCTGCACCTCGTGGGTCACGTCGGCGGGCAGAACCGTCGCCGCGCGGCCCTTGGCCAGCGCCTCGAGCGGCTCGCGGCGGCGGGCCAGGAGGCCCACATGCCAGCCCGCCTCGAGAAAGACCTCGGCCGTGGCCGCGCCGATGCCCTGGCTCGCGCCGGTGATCAGGATCGTCTTCATGCCTCGCCTTCCGTGAGTTCGAGCGGCACATGGGCCGGGGTGAGGTCGTGGGTGGCGAGCGGGCCCGTGGGCTTGCCCAGCCGGTTGCGCACCACCCAGTGGAGCCGTTCGGAGGCGCGGGTGATCGCCACGTAAGCCAGCCGCTTCCAGAGCTCGGTGCCCGCCTCCTTGCGGCCCATGCGGGCGGCCACGAAGATGTCGGGGGCGAAGACCTGCACGTTCTCCCACTGGCTGCCTTGCGCCTTGTGGATCGTCACCGCCGCGCCGTGCAGGAAGGTCGCGCCCATGCGCGCGGCGAAGGGGATGAACGGCTCCTCCTCGTCGGGCTTCTCGATCTTGACGATGCTCGCGGCGTTCACCTGGGGGTCCTGGGCGCCCACGACGTGGAGCCGGGAGAAGCCCGGCCTGCGCCCCGGGCCCATGTAGATCACCTGCGCGCCCTTGATGAGCCCGCGCGCCTCGAGGTCGAGGCGCTTTTTTCGGTGCTTCATGGGCAGCTCGATCCCGTCGCAGATGAGCGGCTCGCCCTCGAGGAGGTCGTCCTCGGGCGCGCCATAGGCGGCGCGGAACGCCTGGATGAGCCGGATGCGGGTCTGGTTGCGCCAGACGAGGACGGGCGAGCGGGCCATCATGTCGGCCTCCACCCGCTGGGCGAGGACGACGCGGTCGTCGCGCCCGGCGGCGTCGCGCACCATCTCCTCGAAATCGTGGAATTCGAGGGCGGGGTCGCCCAGGGCATGGGCCAGATCGAGGATCGGGTTGTCCTCGGCCTGGCGGTGCACGCGGCCCAGGGTGAGCTTGCGCGGGTCCGGCAGCCCGTCGAAGACCATGCTCCCTGACTGGTTCACCGGGGCAAGCTGCGCGGGGTCGCCGAAGAGGAGCAGCGTGGGAAAGATGTCCTTGAGGTCCTCGAACTGCCGGGTGTCGAGCATAGAGGCCTCGTCGATGAAACCGATATCGAGCGGGTCCTCCCGCCGCTTCCAGCCGGTGATGAAATCGGACCCGCGCAGGCCCGCGGCGGCGAGCGCGCCGGGCATGGATTTGTTGCCCTCGTAGAAGCGTGCCGCCCGCGCCAGCGCCTCCTCCGTGAGCCCCTCGATCTCGGGCTTTTCGCCGTTGCCGGCGAGCCAGTCGGCGATGCGTTCGTATTCGGGGTCGTAGACGGGCGTGTAGAGGATGCGGTGGATCGTGGTGGCCGGCACCCCGCGCATGCGGAGCACCGAGGCCGCCTTGTTCGTGGGGGCGAGGATCGCGAGGGTGCGCCGGTCCTTGCGCTTGCGCCCTTCGTAGTCGCCGCTCACCACGTCCACCCCCGCCGCGTGCAGCGCGCGGTAGAGCTCGGCAAGGAGGAGGGTCTTGCCCGAGCCTGCCTTGCCGATGACGGCGAGAACGCTCTCCTTGCCCTCCCGCGGCGGTCGGTGCGAGCCGTCCTCGATGTCCACCCCCGCTTCCCGCAGGCTCCGGGCGATCGTGTCATGGGCCTCGGCCTGGTCGGAGGAGAGCGTGAGCGCGGTCATGGCCGCGACCATAGGCGGCTCCGGGGGGGGTCACCAGAGCAGAAGGTGCGGCGCGCTCAGGCGGCGGCCTCGCGGGCGATGGCGTGGCCGAAGGCGCGATTGAACCAGTGCCGCGCCATGGCGGTCGACGCACCCGCCTGCCGCGCCACCCGCGCCTGGGCGGCCTTGTCGAAGTGCCAGAGGCCCACGGCGATCATCTCCCGCCCCGTACCCTCGGAGCCCAGGATCTCCGGCGAGGCGCCGATGCGCGAATAGATCCGCACCATGCGCGCGTCGAAGACCCCCACATAGGACAAAAGCCCGAAGCCCTCGAGGATCTCGCCGCCCGCGAGCATGAGCGCGGCGGCGGTTTGCGGCGAGGCCCCGCGCGAGAGGCAGAACCGCGTGCATTCCCACACCCGGGGCGCGGCGATGCGCACGCCCTCTGTGAGGTGGGTGAAGTGATCGTTGACCATGGTGCGCCCCGTCGTGGGCAGGAGCCGCATGGAGCCGCCATGGCTCCCGTCCGGGTTTTCCCAGATCACGTAGAGCGGGTTTTCGGCGTCGTAGTCGTCGACCTCCCAGCCGTTTTCGTCGACCTGCACCGCCCAGCCCAGACGCTCCTTGAACTGCCAGGCACGGTCCTCGTGCATGGTGCGCTTGAGCTTGGGAAACGTGTCGAGTTGATCACCGTAGATGAAGCGGATCATGGCGCCGTCCTTTCCGGTCTGCGTTCGCCGGAAAGGGGTAAGTGTTAATCCTTAGCAACCTTTTGCCCCGCGCGGGCGCGCCGGTAAGGATCCGTTAACGCCGCTCGCTCAGGTGACCGCCTCGAGCCGCTCCTTGGACATGTCGCCCGGCACGATGGTCACGGGGATCTCGAGCGATCCCGAATTCTTCGAAAGCTGCGTCACGAGTGGGCCGGGCCCCCGTGCATCCGTGCCCGCGCCCAGCACGAGGACCCCGATTTCGCTGTCCTCGCGGACCTGGGCCATGATCTCGGGCACCGGCTCGCCCTCGCGGATGACGAGCTCGGGGTCGATGCCCTGCTTGTCCCGCATCCACTTCGCGAAGACCTCGAAATGGGCCTCGATGCGCTCGCGCGCCTCTGCGCGCATGACCTCGCTCACCCCGATCCAATGGTTGAATTCATCGGGCGGGATGATGGCGAGTACGGCCACCCCTCCGCCGGTATGCGACGCCCGCATGGCGGCAAAGCGCATGGCGTTGAGGCATTCGCGGCTGTCGTCGAGCACCACGAGGAACTTGCGCATGTCGTCTCTCCCTTGGGGCGCAGTCTGGCCGCCGCGCCCGGGCCGCGCAAGAGAAAGCGCCCTCGCCACGGGGGAGCGAGGGCGCGACGTCCTAGCCAGGGGGCTGACGCCTGGGGCGGGCCCCGGCGCCCTTTGAAATGGGAGAACACCGGGAGGGGGACGAGACCCACACGTGGCGGTAATTGCCACGGGCGCACGCTAGGAAAAGAATGATTCAGTTTCGTGACCGGCGGCATGGTCATGGGCACGGTCATGGGCAGGGGGAGGCGGGCAGCGCAGCACGCGGCGCGCAGCTGATGCGCAACGGCCGCGCGCGCCTCTCGACCTTGGCCTCGGCCGCGGCTGGACCTGTCACCGGTGTGCTCGTCGCCGCAGCCGGAGCGCTCAGCTCATCGCAGCAGGCCCAGGATGTCATAGGTCCTCTCCAGGATCGGGGCGGCGATGGCGCGGGCGCGGTCGGCCCCGGCGCGCAGCATGGCGTCGATCTCGCCCGGGTCCTCCATGAGGCGGCTCATCTCCACGCCGATGGGGCCCATCTTGTCCACCGCGAGATCGGCGAGGGCGGGTTTGAACGCGCCGAAGGGCTGGCCTGCGAACTCCGCAACGACGGCCTCCGGCGTCGTGCCCGCCAGCGCGGCATAGATGGTGACGAGGTTTTTCGCCTCGGGCCGCTCGGCCAGGCCCGCTACCGTCTCCGGCAGGGGCTCGGGGTCGGTCTTGGCCTTGCGGATCTTCTTGGCGATCGCGTCGGCGCCGTCGGTGAGGTTGATCCGGCTCATGTCGGAGGGATCGGATTTCGACATCTTCTTGGTGCCGTCGCGCAGGCTCATGATGCGCGCCTCCGACGCGCCGATGAGCGGCTCCGTCACCGGGAAGAAATCCACGCCGAAATCGTTGTTGAACTTGATCGCGATGTCGCGCGTGAGCTCGAGATGCTGCTTCTGGTCCTCGCCCACCGGCACGTGGGTGGCGTGGTAGACGAGGATGTCGGCGGCCATGAGCGCGGGATAGGCGAAGAGCCCGAGCGAGGCATTCTGCGCGTTCTTTCCCGCCTTGTCCTTCCACTGGGTCATGCGTTGCATCCAGCCCATGCGCGCCACGCAGGAAAAGACCCAGCCGAGCTGCGCGTGTTCGGGCACCTGGCTCTGGTTGAAGAGCGTCGATTTCGCCGGGTCCATGCCCGAGGCGATGAAGCCGGCCGCGAGCTCCCGCGTCTGCTGGCGCAGCTTGTCCGGATCCTGCCAGACGGTGATCGCGTGGAGGTCCACCATGCAATAGAGCGTCTCGAATTCGCCGCTGTCCTGGAGCGCCACGGAGGGGCGGATCATGCCCAGGTAATTGCCCAGCGTGAGCCCGCCCGAGGGCTGGACGCCGGACAGGATCCGTTTGGTGAATGCGGCCATGGCGGCGTTCCTCTGGTGAGCGTGCGGCGCATCGATTAAGGCGGGGCGCAGGACCCGTCAAGGAACCCGCCATGTCAGAACCTTCGGACGACCCCTCTCCCTTCGGTAGCGTGCCGCCCGCGATCCTGGCGCTCTGCGCCGTGGTGATCGGCATCGAGCTTTTGTTCTGGGCCGGGGCGCGGGGCCTTGCGGGCGGGCCGGAGGCCGTGGGCTGGCGGCTCGCGGCGGTGACGGAGTATGGCTTCGCGCCCCGCCTCTGGGCCTTCATGGCCGAGACCGGGCAGTGGCGCGGCGACGGGCTCGGCCGCCTCGTCACCTATGCATTCCTCAATCAGAGTTTCGTGGGCGCGGTCTTCGCCTGCGTCTTCCTCCTGGCCTTCGGCAAATTCGTGGGCGACGTCATCGGCGGGCCGCGGGCGGTCCTCGTCTACCTGGGGAGCGCGGCGGGGGCGGCGGCGCTCTACGGCACGATCTTTCCGGAGGCGGGCATCCTCGTGAGCTCGTTCCCCGGGGCCTACGGGCTGCTCGGGGCCTATACGTTCATCCTCTTCGTGGCGCTCGAGGCGGCGGAGGCCAACCGGCTCCAGGCGTTTCGCCTCGTGGGCGTGCTGGCGGCCTTGCAGATCGTCTTCGGCATCCTGTTTCCCGGACCGCCCTGGTGGCTCGCCGATCTCGGCGGTGCGGCCATCGGTTTCGTCCTCGCCGCGGCCCTTTGGCCGGGCGGGCTACTGCGCCGGGTCAGACGGCGCTGAGCGGCGGAGCCCCGCGCGGAGCTCCGCGAAGCGGAACGCGCCCAGCGCCTGGCCCGCCGCGGCGTAGCTCCCCGCCCCCGCGAGGAGGAGCGCCGCGAGCGCCAGGTAGCGCCAGCCCTCGCGCAGGAGCGCGTCCTCGAGCGCCCAGGCGGCGGTCAGGAGCACCGCGCCCATGAGCACGCTCGCCGCCACGATGCGAGGCACCCGCGCCCGTACCCGGGCGTCGAGCCGCGCCGCCGCACCCATGGCACGCGTGCCGCGCCAAAGGAGCCCGGCCATGCCCCAGCCCGCCACGGTGGCGCCGATGGCCGCTGCCCCAAAGCCGACGAGAGGCGCGAGCCCCACCGCGAGGGCCGCATTGATCGCCAGCGCCGCGAGCGCGTAGCGGAACGGGCTCCGCGTGTCCTCCCGCGCGAAGTAGAGCGGCTGCAGCACCTTCTGGAGCACGAAGGCCGGCAGCCCCGCGCCGTAGATCGCGCAGGCCAGCGCCGTGGGCAGCGCATCCTCGCGCGTGAAGGCGCCGCGCTCGAAGAGGACGGAGATGAGCGGGAGCGGGATCACGACGAGCGCCACCGCCGCGGGCAGCGTGAGCGCGAGCGAGATCTCCGTGGCCCGGGAGAAGGCCTGCCGGCTGCCGTCCTCGTCCCGCGCCTGCAGGCGGCGGGAGAGATCGGGCAGGAGGACCACGCCGATGGCGATCCCCACCACCCCGAGCGGAAGCTGGTAGAGTCGGTCGGCATAGTAGAGCCACGCCGCGGCCCCCTCGAAATAGCTCGCGACCTGGCGCCCCACGAGGAGGTTCACCTGCACGACCCCGCCCGCGAGGGCGGCCGGAGCGGCGATGACCGCGAGGCGCTTCAGCTCCGGTGTGAGCCGCGGCCGGCGTGGCAGGAGCCGGAAGCCCGCGCGGCGCGCCGCCTCCCAGACGAGGGCGAGCTGGGCTACGCCCGCGACGGGCACGGTCCAGGCGAGCGTGCGCCCGGCGGGCCATCCGAGCGCGGCGGCCAGGACGAGCGCGCCGATGAAGAGCGCGTTGAGCAGCACCGGCGCCGCGGCGGCGGCAAGGAAGCGGCGGTTGGCGTTGAGCACACCCGACGCCAGTGCCGCCAGCGAGATGAAGAGAATGTAGGGAAAGGCGATGCGCCCGAAGGTGACCGCGAGGTCGAAGCGCGCGTCGCCTGCAAAGCCCGACGCCATGGCGAGCACGAGCCAGGGCATCGCCACCATGGCCAAGAGCGTGAAGAGCACGAGCACGAGCGCGAGCCCCGTGAGCGCGTCTCGGGAAAAGCCCGCCGGATCGTCGCCGGCCTCGAGCTTTTTCGAGAAGAGCGGGATGAAGGCCATATTGAAGGCCCCTTCTGCGAAGAAGCGGCGGAACATGTTGGGCAGCGAGAAGGCGATCACGAAGGCCTCGGCCACGGGCCCCGCGCCGAGGAAGGCCGCGATCATGATGTCGCGCACGAAGCCGAGGACGCGGCTCAGCAAGGTCCAGAGCCCCACCGTGGCGAGGGCGCGCATCATGCCCGCCACGCGCCCTCGGCACGGCGGCACGGCGCGGTCGCGGCCGCCGGGTCCCCTGGCGCGCGCAGCGCGCCATCGCCGCGCAGGGAAGAGTTTTCACAAAACTCTTTCGCCGGGGTCAAAAGTCTTGGGAAGACTTTGCCATGCGCGGCGGTGGCCACGAATTTCGGAAGAAATTCGTGCGCCCTGCCGCAAAACCCGTGTTCGCCGGGGCGTGTCATCCCCGGGCACGCTCCGCGCCGAGCGCGATCGCCGCGCGGAGCTTTTTCTCCAGCGACCGCTGGCGGCCCTCGGCGTGGAGTTTCAGGCCGAACATGTCCTTGACGTAGAAGCTGTCCACCACCTGCTCGCCATAAGTCGCGATCACGGCACTGGCGATGTAGATGTTGGCGCCCGCCAGCGTCCGGCAGAGATCGTGCAGGAGACCGGGGCGGTCGCGGGTATCGACCTCGATGATCGTGTAGATGTCGGAGCCGTCATTGTCGAAGGTGATATGCGTGGGCACCGTGAAGGGGCGCTCGCGTTTCTTGAGCCGGTCGCGGTCCTTGAGCGCCTCCTGCGCCACCACTTCACCGCCGAGCGTCTTGTGGATCATCCCCTCGAGCCGCTTGAGGCGCGAGGCCTCGTAGGGCGCGCCCTCGGCGTCCTGCACCCAGAACGCCGCCACCGCGAAGCCGTCCTTCGTCGTGAAGGTCCGCGCATCCACCACGTTGGCCCCCACCAGCGCCAGCGCGCCGGTCATGCGCGCGAAGATGCCCGGGTGATCGGCCATGGCAAAGCAGACCCGCGTGGCGTCCCGCTCCTCGTCGGGCTGGAGGTCCACGCGCACTTCCTCGTCGCCGATCTCCTTCAATAGCCGGGCGAAGACCACGTGGGCGGTCACATGGAGGCCCTGCCAGTAGGGCGGGTAGTGCCGCGCCTGTTCAGTGCGCAGCGCCTCCTCGCTCCAGGCGGGCAACGCCTCGGCGAGGTTGCGCTTGGCCTCCGTGCCGCGGTTCTCGCGGTTGAGCGCCTCCATCCCGTCCTCGAGCCCGCGCCGTGTCTGGCGGTAGAGCGCGCGGATCAGCACGGCCTTCCAGTTGTTCCAGGTGTTGGGCCCCACGCCACGGATGTCGCAGACCGTGAGCAGGGTCAGGAGATCGAGGCGCTTCACCGTCTTCACGGCCTTGGCGAAATCGCGCACCGTCCGCGGGTCGGCGATGTCGCGTTTCTGCGCCATGTCCGACATCAGGAGGTGGTAGCGGATGAGCCACTCCACCGTCTCCACCTCCTTCTTCTTGAGGCCGAGCCGCGTGGCCACCTCCCGCCCGAGCCGCGCGCCGAGGATCGAATGATCCTCCGCGCGGCCCTTGCCGATGTCGTGGCACAGAAGCGCCACGTAGAGCACCTTCCGCTTGATCTGCCCCTCCCGCAGGATCGAGGACACCACCGGCAGGTCCTCCTCCAGCTCCCCGCGCTCGATCTGAGCCAGCGTCTTCAGGCATTGGATCGTGTGCTCGTCGACGGTGTAGGCGTGGTACATGTTGAACTGCATCATCGCCACGATGGGCTCAAACTCGGGGATGAAGGCGGCGAGCATGCCGACCTCGTTCATCCGGCGCAGGGCGCGCTCGGGATTGCCGTGCTTGAGGAGCGTGTCGAGGAAGATGCGGCAGGCCTCCGGGTCGCGCCGGAGCGCGTTGTCGACCATGGGCAGGCTCGCGGAGACGATGCGCATGGCGTCAGGATGGATCAGCGTGCCGGTGCGCAGCGCCTCCTCGAAGATCCGCAGGAGGTTGAGCTTGTCGGACAGGAACTCCTCGGTATCGCCGATCGTCAGGCGGTTCTGCTTGATGGCGTAGGGCGGGTTCGCCGTCTTCGTGCGCTGGAAGAGGCGCAGGAGGGCCGGCTGCGTCTTCACATGGGCCTCCTCCAGCGCGGTGAGGAAGATCCGCGTGAGGTCCCCCACCTGCGTGGCCTGGCGGAAGTAATCCTGCATGAAGCGTTCCACCGCGCGCCGCCCGCGCCCGTCCTCGTAGCCCATGCGCTCGGCCACCTCCACCTGGAGATCGAAGGTGAGCTGGTCGGTGGCGCGCCCGGTGATGAGATGCAGGTGGCACCGGATCGCCCAGAGGAACTCCTCGGCCTTCAGAAAGGTCTCGAACTCCTCCCGGGTGAAGAGCCCCAGCGGCACGAGATCGGCGGCATTGCTCACGCCGTGGATGTATTTGGCGATCCAGAAGAGCGACTGGAGATCGCGCAGCCCGCCCTTGCCCTCCTTAACGTTGGGCTCGACCACGTAGCGCTGTCCGCCCTGCTTGACGTGGCGGGTGTCGCGCTCCTGCAGCTTGGCCTCGATATAATCGCGCGCCGTGGAGCGGAAGAGATCGGTCCAGAGCGCGGCGCGCAGCGTGTCGTATAGCGCCGGATTGCCGCCGAGGTCGCGCATCTCCACGAGGCTCGTGCGGATCGTGTAATCCTCCCGCGCGAGCCGCACGCAGTCGCGCACCGAGCGCGTGGCGTGCCCGATCTTGAGCTTGAGATCCCAGAGCAGGTAGAGCATCTGCCCCACCACCTCCTCGGCCCGGGCCGCGCCGGTCTTCGGCGTCAGAAAGAGCAGGTCCACGTCGGAATGGGGGGCCATCTCCCCGCGCCCGTAGCCGCCCACGGCGAGGATCGCCATTTCGGTCTCGGGTGTGGTGTCGGCGGGCGGCACGAGATGCGCCACCGCGAGGTCATGGGCGAGCCGCACCACCTCGTCGGTGATGCGCGCATAGGCGGTGGTGGCCGCGCGCGCGCGGCGCGGGGTTTCCAGAAACCGCTCCGCGATGGCGGTGCGCGCGCGGCCCAGCGCCGGGGACAGCGTCTCCACGATGGCCTTGCGCCGCGCCACCGGGTCCTCGAGCCCAGCCACGCGCTGGGTCACCTCGAGCGTGAGCTGCGCGACATCGAGCGCCTCGGGCGCGGGCGCGGGCAGACCCACGCCGAGCGAAGGCTCGGAGACGTCCGCGGGCTCCTGCGCCGGCTCCGCGCCGGCGATGGGCGGCATGTCGGTCTCAGAGGCCAGCGCCACCGAATCCCTGGGGGGCGGCATCGAGGGTGACCACCTGGCCGTTCTGGATGGCGCCGATGGCGAGGCCGCGCTGGTTGGTGCCGTCCGCGCGCAGGCGCACGATGCCGTTCGAGCCCTGGAAGCCCTGCGCCCGGGTGAGGCCCGCCCCACGCAAGGCGCCGGGTCCGCCCTGGTTCACGAGCGCGCCGATGATGGCCACGCCGTCATAGGCGGTGAAGGCCAGCGGGTGCGGTGGCGCGCCATAGGCCGCGCTGTAGCGGCTCGAAAAGGCCGCCGCGCGGGCGCGGTCGGGCATGGCGAACCAGCCCCCCTGGACGCCCGACAGGCTGAAGAGGCGCGCGTCGAGGTCCCAGCGCGCCAGCCCCAGATACTGGATCGTGTCGGGGCTGAGCCCGGCCTCCGGCAGGAGGTCAGCGAGGATCGGCAGCGCGCCGGCGGTGTTCGACGTCAGAAAGACCGCGTCGGCCCCGCTCGAGGCGGCGGCGCTGCGGATGCGCGACACCGCCGCGGTGATGCCGGGGAGCGAGTTCTCGTAGCTCTCGGTGGCAGCGACGCCTAGGCCGCTCTGGACAAGCGCCTGCGTGGCGGCGGCGCGCCCGGCCTGGCCGGCCACCGTCTGCGCATGGACGACCATAACGGAGGAGAGGCCCTGGCTTTGGGCAAAGCGCGCCACGCGATCGGCGCTGTCCTCGAAGGTCTGGCCCAGGAGGTAGACATTGCCGCCCGCCACGGCGGTGTTGTTGGAAAAGGTGAGGACGGAGGTGTTGGAGCCGCGCACCGCGAGGCCCACGGCCGCGGCGACGTCCCCGTCGAGGGGGCCCAAGATGATGTCGGCCCCGTCGGAAACGGCCTGCCGTGCGGCGGCCACGGCGGTCTCGGCGCTGCGCTGGGTGCTCAGCACTGTGAGGTTCACGTCCACAGTGTTGAGGTCGGCGGCCGCCAGGCGTGCGGCGCGCTCGAGGCTCGCGGCGATGCGGTCGAGCTCCGCGGTGCCCGTGTCCGAGGGCACGAGGAGCGCCACGTCCACCGACGCGCTCGCGCCGCCTCCCGAGGGTGCGGTGGCGATCTCGACGGGCTCGCAGGCCGCCAGCAGTAGGGCCGCGAGCATTGCCGCGCCGGTGCGTACCGCGTTGCCAATCGTCGTCAAACCCGCCACCATCCGCCTAACCTTTGATCCTGTAGGGGCCCCACGGGCCACCGTCGGCCGCATCATAGGCGTCGGGAGGGTGGGGTCGAGTCATGAATTACCGAAACACCGCGCTCCCGCCGGGGCTTCACCTCATCTCGACGCCCATCGGAAATGCGCGCGACATCACGCTGCGCGCGCTCGACACGCTGGCTTCCGCCGATGTGCTGGCGGCAGAGGATACGCGCATGCTGCTGAAACTGATGCATATTCACGGGGTGCCCCTGGACGGACGGCGGGTGCTGGCATTCCATGACCATTCGAGACCCGCCGACCGCGCGAAGCTCGTGGAGGCAATGGTGCGCGGGCAATCGGTCGCCTATGCGACCGATGCCGGCACGCCGCTCATCGCCGATCCGGGCTTCACGCTCGTCGCGGAGGCGCGCAAGGCGGGCGTGCCGGTGACCGCGGCCCCGGGCGCCTCTGCGCTCACGATGGCGCTTTCGGTGGCGGGTCTGCCCACGGACCGGTTCTCCTTTCGCGGGTTCGCGCCGTCGGCGCGGGCCGCGCGGCGCGGCTTCCTCGCCGGGCTCGCCCAGGCGGAGGAGACGAGCGTGTTCTATGAGACACCGCGGCGCATCGCGGACTGCCTCACGGACGCCGCCGAGATCCTCGGCCCGGCGCGCGAGGCGGTGCTCTGCCGTGAGCTCACGAAACGCTTCGAAGAGGTGCGCAGCGGCACGCTGCAAGGGCTCGCGGACCTTGTCGCCGAGACGGGCCCGAAGGGGGAGATGGTCGTGCTCCTCGCGCCATCGGAGCGCCCGGAGGCCGCGGCCGAGGACGTGGATGCGGCGATTAGGGAAGCCTTAATCACCATGCGCGTAAAAGATGCGGCAGAGGTGGTGGCCGGAAGCTTCGGGTTGCCACGCCGCGACGTCTATCAACGGGCCCTGCGCCTCAAATCCGGAGAGGGCTCCTGAGCTACAATCGCGCCATCACGGGCCTCGTCTCCCAGGTCAAGGGCCGCGCCGCCGAAGACGCCGTGGCACGCCACTACGAGCGGCTGGGCCTCCTGTGCCTCGCGGAGCGCTGGAAAGGCGCCCACGGGGAGATCGACCTGATCTTTCAGGATGCGGATGGCGCGCTCGTCTTCGTGGAAGTGAAGGCGTCCCACCGGGCGGAGGACGCGCTCCACGCGCTCGGACCCCGGCAACAGGCGCGGCTTCTCGACAGCGCCAGCGCGTTTCTGGCCCTCATGCCGCGCGGGCAGCGCACCCCCTGCCGGATCGATGTGGCGGCCTATGACGGTGTCGGGGCTATGACCATCGTGGAGAATGCGCTGGCGGGCTGAGCCGCCCGGGCGTGCTTGTACCTCCCGCGGCGCTGGGCCATGAAGGCACCACAGGCGAGGGAGGGCAGGTTGCGCGTCGCATTCCAGATGGACCCGATCGAGGATGTCGACATCGACGCCGACAGCTCCTTCCGCCTCGCCGAGGAGGCGCAGGCCCGCGGTCACGACCTCTTCGTCTACGAGCCCGACCAGCTGGTCTTCGACAGCGGCACTGTCTCGGCCCGGGGCCGCGCTGTCACCCTCGCGCGCAGCCGCGGAAACCACGTGACCTTCGGCCCCTGGGAGACCCGCGATCTGCGGGGCGAGGACGTGATCTGGCTGCGCCAGGACCCGCCCTTCGACATGGGCTACATCACCACGACCCATCTCCTGCAGATGATCCATCCGGACACGCTCGTCGTGAACGACCCGTTCTGGGTCCGAAATTTCCCCGAAAAGCTCCTCGTGCTCGCATTCGCCGACCTCACGCCGCCCACCATGGTGGCGCGCTCGCTCGCGGCGCTGCGAGATTTTCGCGCGCGCCATGGCGACGTCATCGTCAAGCCGCTCTACGGCAATGGCGGCGCGGGCGTCTTCCGGCTCCGCCCCGACGACGGCAACCTCGCCTCGCTCCACGAGCTCTTCGCCGGCATCAACCGCGAGCCGCTTATCGCGCAGAAATTCCTCCCCGACGTCAGCGCGGGCGACAAGCGGATCATCCTCGTGGACGGCGCGCCCGTGGGCGCCATCAACCGCGTGCCCGCTCTGGGCGAGACGCGCTCGAACATGCATGTGGGCGGGCGCCCGGAGAAGATCGGCCTCACCGAGCGCGAGCGCGAGATCTGCGCCCGCATCGGGCCCACCTTGCGCGAGCACGGCCAGGTCTTCGTGGGCATCGACGTCATCGGCGGCTGGCTCACGGAGATCAACGTGACCTCCCCCACTGGCATCCAGGAGCTCGAGCGGTTCGACGGCATCAACGTGGCCGCCAAGATCTGGGAGGCCATCGAGGCGCGGCGCGCTACTGCGGACCGGTCGTGAGCCGGTAGCTGATCGCCTCCGCCACGTGGTGGCGTTCCACCGGAACCGAGGCCTCGAGGTCGGCGATGGTGCGCGCCACGCGCATCACCCGGTGATAGCCTCGCGCCGAAAATCCGAATTTCTCCGCCGCCCGCCGCAGCAGGTCCTTGCCCTCCGAAGACGGCGCGGCGACCTCCTCGAGCAGCGCGCCCTCGATATCGGCGTTCATCTCCGTGGCCTCGCGACCGGCATAGCGCTCCGCCTGGCGCGCGCGCGCCCCGGCCACGCGGGCACCGATCTCCCGCGAGCTTTCGCCCGTGGCGGGCAGATCGAGATCGGCGAAGCTCACCGGCGGTACCTCCACGCGCAGATCGAAGCGGTCCATGAGCGGCCCGGAGATGCGGCCCATATACTCGTCGGCGCATTTCGCGCCGCGGCTGCAAACGAAGCCGGGCTCCCCCGCCTGCCCGCAGCGGCACGGATTGGCGGCGGCGATGAGCATGAAGCGCGAGGGGTAGCGCACGTGATGATTGGCGCGCGCCACCATGACCGAGCCCGTCTCGATCGGTTGCCTTAGCGTCTCGAGCACCGGGCGCGGGAATTCCGGGAATTCGTCCATGAAGAGGACGCCGTTATGGGCGAGCGAGATCTCGCCCGGCTTCGCGCCCCGCCCGCCGCCCACGATGGCGGCCATGGAGGCGGTGTGGTGCGGCTCCCGAAAGGGCCGCGCGCGGGATATACCGCCCTCGTCGAGGAGGCCCGAGAGAGAGTGGATCATGGAGGTTTCGAGCGCCTCGGCCGCCGAAAGCGGCGGCAGGATGCCCGGGATGCGCGCGGCGATCATCGATTTGCCCGAGCCCGGCGCGCCCACGAGGAGCACGTGGTGGCGGCCCGCCGCGGCGATCTCCACCGCGCGTTTGGCGCGTTCCTGCCCCTTCACCTCCGCCATGTCGCGGGAGCCATGGGGCAGCGTCACCTCGCCGGGACCCGCGGGCGGGATCGGGGACTGGCCGGTGAAGTGGCGCACGACCTCGGGCAAGGTGCGGGCGCCGATGACCTCCGTGGCGCCGACCCAGGCCGCCTCGGCGCCCACCGCCTCGGGGCAGAGCAGGCGGCGGTCCTCCGACGCGGCGGCCATGGCGGCGGGGAGAGCGCCCACCACGGCCACGAGATCGCCGTTGAGCGACAGCTCCCCCAGCGCCACGGTGCGCGCCACCTCCTCCTTCGGGACCATGTCGATGGCAGCGAGCAGCGCCAGCGCAATGGGCAGATCGAAATGCGAGCCGTCCTTGGGCAGGTCCGCGGGAGAGAGGTTGATCGTGATCCGCTTCGACGGCAGCGCGATGGAGAGCGCGTCGAGCGCCGCGCGCACGCGGTCGCGCGCCTCGCTCACCGCCTTGTTCGGCAGCCCCACGATGGAAAAGGACGGCAGGCCCGCGGTGATCGCGCATTGCACTTCCACGAGGCGGGCCTCGACGCCCTCGAAGGCGACGGTATAGGCGATGGCGACCATGGGGGCTCCCGTTAGACTTGGTTAACGGTAGCGGGGCGAGTCTGAAGGAATGGTTAATCGCGGCGCGGGATGCGCGTCAGGGGGTCACGCTTCGGTCCTGTAGGAACGATCGGGAGGGGGGGGGCGCTGGGCCGACTCCCTCCAGCGCGCAGGGCCAAGACCCGCCCTCAGGGGCGGTGGTTGACCACCACCGGATCGCGGTCGCCGGGCAGATGCGTGACGCTGAGGTTGTCGATCTTCTGCGCGAGCACCTCGTAGGGCGTGCAGCCCCGCGCACGGCGGAGCTGCGTGAGGATGGCGCCGAAATGGGCCACGACGATGAGCGGGCCGCCGGTCGCCGCTGCGATCTCGTCGATGGCCGCGCTCACGCGCGCCTCGGCGGCGTTCCAGCTTTCGCCGTCGGGGGCCGCGATGTCGCCAGGCTCTTCCCAGAACCGGCGGGACAGGTCCGGCCAGCGCGCGGCGATAGCGTCGAAGGCCATGCCGTCCCAGGCGCCGAAGTCGATTTCGCGCAAGCCCGGATGATCGCCCAGCCGGCGGCGGGCGCCCTGGATCGCGTCCGCCGTGGCGCGGGCACGAGAGAGGTCGGAGGAAACGATCGTGGCCTCCGCCGGCAGGTACCCGGCGAGCCGCGCCAGCGCCGCGCTGTCGGACAAGTCCGCGGGCACGTCGCGCCAGCCGGTGAACACCGTCTCATGGGTGGGACCGTGGCGCACCCACCAGACGCTCACGGCGTCGCGGCCTTCAGGACCTGAGGCAGGCCCGCGGTCACGAAGACAACCTCGTCGGCCTGGGCCGCGAGGCGCTGGTTGAGCTGCCCCTGGGCGTCGCGGAACCGCCGGCCCAGCGCGTAGGCCGGCACGATGCCGTGGCCCACCTCATTCGACACCACCACGAGGGGCGCGGGACAGCCCGCCACCGCCGCCGTGAACGCCGTCACCGCCGCGTCCATGTCCCGCTCCGCCAGGAGCTGGTTGCTCAACCACATCGTGGCGCAGTCGAGGAGCGCGCAATGACCCTCAGGCACCGTCGCGAGCACCCCAAGATCATGGGGCGCGTCATGGGTGTCCCAGGCGGTCCCGCGCGCGGCGCGGTGGGCGGCGATCTTGGCCGTCATCTCCGCGTCATGGGCCTCGGCGGTGGCGATGTAGTGGCGGTTCAGCCCCGCCGACGAAACCCGCGCCTCCGCCCAGGCGGACTTCCCGGAACTGGCGCCCCCGAGAACGAGGGTGAGAGGGGGCAACAAATTCTTCATGCTTTTTCTGATCCACCCCTGATTGCACCGCGTAACAAGGTCAAACACCAACGAGGGGCGCGCCACTCGCCCCCGCTCACTTCTCAAGACCAGGGGGCCTTCGACAGATGGCATTGGATACCGGTTACGATCAATCCCTCTCCCGCAGAGCGATGAAAGCAGAACTCCTCGACGCGGAGACGGAACTGCGTCTGGCCTATGCGTGGCGCGACGAGCGGTGTGAAGAGAGCCTGCACCGTCTCATCACCGCCTACATGCGGCTCGCCATCTCCATGGCCGCCAAGTTCAAGCGCTACGGCGCCCCCATGAACGACCTTATCCAGGAAGCCGGGCTCGGCCTTATGAAGGCCGCCGACAAATTCGACCCCGACCGCGGCGTGCGCTTTTCGACCTACGCGGTGTGGTGGATCAAGGCCTCCATCCAGGATTACGTGATGCGCAACTGGTCCATGGTGCGCACCGGCTCCACCTCCTCGCAGAAGTCGCTCTTCTTCAACATGCGCCGCGTGCAGGCCCGGTTGGAGCGAGAGGCGGCCGCCTCTGGCGACACGCTCGACAAGCACCAGCTGCGCCAGATGATCGCCACCGAGGTGGGCGTGCCGCTCCACGACGTGGAGATGATGGAGGGTCGCCTTGCCGGCTCCGATTTCTCGCTCAATGCCACGCAATCCACCGATGAGGAGGGGCGCGAATGGATCGACGCACTCGAGGATGATCGCGAACAGGCGTCCGAGACGGTGGCCCACGACCACGACGTTGACACGCTGCGCGGTTGGCTTGTGACGGCCCTCTCGGCGCTCAACGAGCGCGAGCAGTTCATCGTCCGCGAGCGCAAGCTGCGCGATGCCCCGCGCACGCTGGAAAGCCTCGGAAACGAGCTTGGCCTCTCCAAGGAGCGCGTGCGTCAGCTCGAGGCCGCCGCCTTCGGCAAGATGCGCAAGAGCCTAGAGGCGCAATCGCGCGAAGTGCACGAATTCTTCGCCTAAAGGCGCCGCGCCAGCCTGCGCCAGCGCCGCTGGCGATGGGCGTAGAATACATGGGCAAAGACCCAAATGGCAGGGCCGAGAGGCCCTGCTTCTATTTCGACGGTATCGGTGTAGCGGGTGCCGTTCCCCTCGGGCGCCACCTCGATCAGGTGGTCCCAGCGCCGCGCGAGGGCGCCCCGCCCGTTGTCGCGGATCCGCCGCGCGGGCGGCACCGCCTTCGGGAAGCTCACATCGATGATCTGCCAGCCGAGCGGCAGCCCAAGGGGACCACGGAGCCGCACCCGCCAGCGCCCCGCGCGCCATCGCGCGGGCCAGGGCGCATCGGGGCGAAACGTGAGAAGCGGCGCGCTCACATGGACGAGCGTGGCGGGCGATTGCAGCGCCTCCCACACCGCCGTTGAGGGCGCATCGAGATTGCACGAGCGCGACACGCGCCAGACAGCCATGGCTCCCTCATTGTCCGGTTGGGCTCTCTGCCATAAGTAAGGGCGTGGACCGAGGACACCGATGCACGGCAAACGCATTCTTCTGATCATTTCCGGCGGGGTGGCGGCCTACAAGGCCCTGCTCCTCATCCGCCTGATCAAGGAGCGCGGCGGCCTGGTGACGCCCGTCCTGACGCGGGCGGCGGAGGAATTCGTGACGCCGCTCAGCGTGGGCGCGCTGGCGGGGGAAAAGGTCTATCGCGACCTCTTCGACCTCACCGACGAGGCCGAGATGGGCCATATCGAGCTCTCGCGGTCCGCGGACCTCCTCGTCGTCGCGCCCGCCTCGGCGGACCTGATGGCCAAGATGGCGGGCGGGCTGGCGGGCGACCTCGCCTCCACGCTGCTTCTCGCCACCGACACGCCCGTCCTGATCGCGCCGGCCATGAACGTGCGCATGTGGGAGCACCCCGCCACGCAGCGCAACCTCGAGACGCTCCGCCGCGACGGCGTGGCCGTCGTGGGCCCCGAGGACGGCGCCATGGCCTGCGGCGAATTCGGCCCCGGACGCCTGACGGAGCCAGAGGGTATCCTCGCGGCCATCGAAGCGCAGTTCGCCGAGGGCCCCTTGACAGGTCGCCACGTGCTCGTGACCTCGGGGCCCACGCACGAGCCCATCGACCCCGTGCGCTACATCGCCAACCGCAGCTCCGGCGCCCAGGGCACCGCGCTGGCCGCGGCGCTCGTCCGGCTCGGCGCGGAGGTGTCCTTCATCACCGGCCCCGCGGCCGTGCCGCCGCCCCGGGGCGTGCGCCTGACGCGGGTGGAAACGGCCGAGGACATGTTCGCCGCGGTGAACGCCGCGCTTCCCGCCGACGCCGCGATCTTCGCCGCCGCCGTGGCGGACTGGCGCGTGGAAGGGGCCTCCGAGCGGAAGCTCAAGAAATCGAATGGCGGCATGCCCGCGCTCACCTTCACCGAAAACCCGGACATCCTCGCCGCCACGGCGCAGCGGAACGCGCATCGTCCGGCCCTCGTGGTGGGCTTCGCCGCGGAGACCGAGACCGTCGAGGAGAACGCCACCGCCAAGCGCGCGCGCAAGGGCTGCGACTGGATCGTGGCCAACGATGTGAGCCCCTCCACGGGCATCATGGGCGGTCCGGAGAACGCCGTCACGCTCATCACCGAGGCGGGGGCCGAGGCCTGGCCGCGCATGTCGAAGACCGCCGTGGCGGAGCGGCTGGCCGCGCGCATCGCCAAGGCGCTTCGTGGCTGACATGACGCTGCGCATCCTGCGGGAGCCCGGCGCGCCCGGCGACCTGCCGCTGCCCTCCTACGAGACGGCGGGCGCGGCGGGTGCCGACCTCCGTGCCTGCCTCGAGGCGCCGCGGACGCTCGCGCCGGGCGACCGCGCGCTCATCCCCACGGGCCTCAGGGTCGAGCTGCCCCCGGGCTACGAGGCGCAGATCCGCCCTCGCTCCGGCCTCGCGCTGCGGCACGGGATCACGCTCCTGAACACGCCGGGCACCATCGACGCGGATTATCGCGGGCCGCTCGGCGTGATCCTCGTGAACCTGGGCGACGTGCCCGTCACGATCGCCCATGGCGAGCGCATCGCGCAGATGGTCATCGCGCCCGTGACCCGCGCAACCTTCCGGGAGGTCGCGGCGTTGTCCGACACGGATCGGGGCCAGGGGGGCTTCGGCTCCACGGGGAAAGGCTGAACCACCCGATGATCGTCGTATTTTCCATGGCCGCCACGCTCTGGCTCATCGGCGCTGCGATGAAGACGCCACACCAGGCGCGCTGGATCATGATCGGGCTGCTCTTTCTCGTCGTGCTCGCCATCCACATCGTGCTGCCGGACGGTCATCCCCTGCGCGAGGGCACGGGCGGGAGTGCCGCGCTCTGGCTCATCATCGCGGGGCTGGGCGGGCTGGCCTTCCTCTACTCCCGGGGCCTGAGCTATCTGAAGGCGCGCGCGCAGCCCGAGGCGGAGACACCCTTCGCCGCGGTGGAGCGCGCGGGCACCATGAGCGAGGTGGAGCTCGAGCGCTATTCCCGCCACATCGTCCTCCGCGAGATCGGGGGGCCGGGCCAGACGAAGCTCAAACGCGCCAAGGTGCTCGTCGTGGGCGCCGGCGGGCTTGGCTCGCCCGTGCTGCAATACCTCGCGGCGGCAGGCGTCGGTGTGATCGGCGTCATCGACGACGACGTTGTCGATCACACCAACCTCCAGCGGCAGGTCATCCACCGCGACGCCAATACCGGCGCGCAGAAGACGCGCAGCGTGGAGGACACGCTCGCAGCCCAGAACCCCTATGTGGAGGTGCGCCCCTACACGCGCCGCCTGACCGACGCCATCGCCGCCGACCTCTTCGACGACTACGACCTGATCGTGGACGCCGTCGACAACCAAGACACGCGCCGCCTCATCAACCGCACGGCCCACGCGCTGGGCCTGCCGGTGGTCCACGGCGCGATCAGCCAGTGGGATGGGCAGGTGGCGGTGTGGGATACGGCCTTCAAGGGCCCCTGCTATGACTGCGTCTTCCCCGACGATCCCGCCGCGGGGCAAGCGCCGAGCTGCGCGGAGGCGGGCGTGGCCGGCCCCTTGCCCGGGGTCATCGGCACGCTCATGGCCACCGAGGCGCTCAAGCGCCTCACCGGGGCGGGCACGCCGCTCATCGGCACTATGTTGATCTACGACGCGCTCGACGCCGAGCCGCGCAAGATCAAGATCAAGCGACGCAAGGACTGCCCCACCTGCGGGGCCGGGAAGGATGCTGCATGACGAACCCTCTCCTCGCCGACTGGGACGGGCCGCTGGGCCTGCCGCGCTACGAGCGCTTTTCCGACGAGATGTTCGAGCCCGCGATGGAGGCCGCGCTTGCCAGCGGGCGAGCGGAGATCGCGGCCATCGCCGACAACGCGGAGGCGCCCACGCTGGAGAACACGATCCAGGCGATGGAACTCGCGGGCCAGACGCTCGACCGCGTGGCGTCGATCTTCTTCAACCTCATCGGCACGGATGCGACGCCTGAACGCGAACGGATGCAGCGCGGCTTCGTGACCGCGCTCTCGGCCTACAATGCCGAGGTGATCTCCAACCCGAAGCTCTTCGCCCGGATCGCGGCGCTGCACGAGGCACTCGGCACGTTCGAGGGGGAGGATGCCCGCGTCATCGAGCTCTATCACCGCAATTTCACCCGCGCGGGCGCGGCCCTGACCGGCGACGCGGCGCAGCGCATGACCGAGATAAGGGCACGGCTGGCGGAGCTCGGCACGGCCTTCACGCAGAACCTCCTCGCCGATGAGCGGGACTGGCACATGGTGCTCGGGGAGGATGACCTCGCCGGGCTGCCGCCATTCCTCGTCTCGGCAGCGAAATCGGCGGCGGAGGCGAAGGGGCTCGAGGGCTGGATCATCACCACCTCGCGCTCGCTCATGACGCCGTTCCTGCAATTCTGCCCGGACCGAGCGCTGCGCGAAGTGGCGCAGAAGGCGTGGTCCATGCGCGGGGCCAATGGCGGGGCGACCGACAATCGCGCCATCGCCACGGAGATCCTCGCGCTCCGCGAGGAGCGGGCGAGGCTCCTGGGCTATGACAGCTTCGCGGACTACAAGCTCGAGCCCGAGATGGCGAAGACGCCCGGGGCCGTGCGCGACCTCCTCACCCAGGTCTGGGAGCCCGCCAAGGCGCAGGCCGCCGCGGATGCCGAGACGCTGACCGCGATGATGGCCGCCGACGGGATCAACGGCCCCCTCGCGCCGTGGGACTGGCGTTATTATTCCGAGAAGCGGCGCGTGGCCGAGCACGACCTCAACGAGAGCGAGCTCAAGCCCTATTTCCAGCTCGACAAGATGATCGAGGCGGCCTTTGACACGTCCTCGCGCCTCTTCGGTCTTGCCTTCACGCCGCTCGACGCGCCGCTGCCGCACCCGGATGCGCGCGCCTGGGAGGTGACGCGCGACGGGAGGCACCTGGCCGTCTTCATCGGCGACTATTTCGCGCGCGGCGGCAAGCGGTCCGGCGCATGGTGCTCGGGGCTGCGCTCGGGGCACAAGCTCACGGGCGAGGTGCGCCCGATCACGATCAATGTCTGCAACTTCGCCAAGCCCGCGGCGGGGGAGCCCGCGCTTCTGAGCTTTGACGATGCGCGCACGCTCTTTCACGAGTTCGGCCACGCGCTGCACCACATGCTCAGCGAGGTGCGTTACCCGATGATCTCCGGCACGTCGGTGGCGCGCGACTTCGTGGAGCTGCCCAGCCAGCTCTACGAGCATTGGCTCGAGGTGCCCGAGGTGCTGGAGCGCTACGCGGTCCACGCGGAGACGGGCGAGAAGATGCCGCGGGACCTGCTCGAGCGCGTGCTCGCCGCCTCCACCTACGACATGGGTTTTGCGACCGTGGAATACGTGGCATCGGCGCTTGTCGATCTGGCCTTCCATGACGGTCCGGCCCCGGCCGATCCCATGGCGCGCCAGGCCGATGTCCTCGCCGATCTCGGCATGCCGCCGGCCATCGAGATGCGCCACGCCACGCCGCATTTCGCCCATGTCTTCGCCGGGGACGGCTATTCGAGCGGGTATTATTCCTACATGTGGTCGGAGGTGATGGACGCCGACGCCTTCGCCGCCTTCGAGGAGGCGGGCGGCGCCTTCGACGCCGCCACTGCGCGCAACCTGGAGACCTGCATCCTCGCGGCCGGCGGGAGCGAGCCGCCCGAGGCGCTCTACACCCGGTTCCGCGGCCGCATGCCCGGCGTCGAGGCCCTGCTCAGGGGGCGGGGGCTCGCGGCGTAGCTCTCAGAAGATGCACTTCGCCGCGATCCGCGCCCAGGCCTTCTCGGCGAAGCCGTCGGCCTGCGGCTCCAGGCAGCATTCGTGGAGGAACCAGTAGAAGAACTTCTGGTGGTCGAAGGCGTCGAAATGGCCCGACCCGTCGCGTAGGTGGCGGCGGAGCTCCTCCTCCGTCCGCGCCACGAGGCTCGCCGCATGGTAGTCCGACGGCCCGCAGGTGATGATCTTCTTTCGCTGCATCAGCGCCTCGAACCCGGCGGCGGAGTTCTGGCTGATCACCCAGTCCGACGCGGCGATGAGATCGTGGATGGAGGCCTCGGACACGCGGATGTTGGGATCATTGTCCGCCAGGAGGTCAATGCGGCGGCGCATGCCCTCGGACTGCGTCGGGTGCGGTTTCACATAGACGATCCCGCCGCCCGCGGCGCGCGCGGCGTTGCGGATCATCTGTTCGGTGCTGAGGTAGTGGGCCCGCGGGCGGCGCTCCTCGATCTCCTGGCAGAAGATCACCGATCGCGCGGGCTCGAGCGGCTCCGCGCCGCGCGCGGGCTGGGCCAGGCGGGAGACGTTGCGCTCCAGGTTCCAGGAACTGACCCCATTGAAGAACCATTCCGCCCGACCCGCGTCCACGGCATCGGGATGGAAGTCGCGGAAGCGGATGGAGCTGTTGGCGTTGATCCCGAGCTCGTCGAGATACCAAAAGCCCCACAGATAGGCCGGCGCCACATGGAGCAGGTTCGCGGCGTAATGCGGGCGGTCGCCCAGAAAAAGATGGATGTGGGCCTGTTGCAGGATGGCCGTTGAGAGCTCCGACCCTTGCAACACGATCACCGGGGCCACGCGACGTTCGGCGAGCGCGGGCGCGAGTTTCGTGAAGAAATCGAATTGCCCGCCTTCCACCGCCTCGATCCAGCCTTCCTCGGCATGGAGCACAAGGAGCCGGTCGGCATGGGTGAAGGCCTTGAGCTCCGCGGCGCGCGTGACGTGTTTCATCTCCTGCCTCCCGGCCTGCGGCCGCCTTGGAACCGCGCCTAGCGTATCTCGTCCGCGGCCACGCCCCAAAGCGCCGCCTTCGGCGCCCAGCCACGGTAGCCCCCGGCGGAGATGCGGCAATCCTCGGCCTCGCACGGGCCCAGCCGGGCCACCACCCCGCGCTCGAGATGGGCCACGACCTGGCCCTGCCCCTCGGGGCGCGGGAAGAGCGGAAGCAGGTCGGTCTCCACGATGACGGTGCGTGTCCCGGACAAAAGCGAATAGTGGATCCATCCGCCCAGCCCGTCGCGATCCTCCACGCGGCGCCAATGCCCGTGTTCGGCGGTGATCTGAAGCGGCATGTCGCGCCGTTTGAAGACCCAGTCGACACGGTGGCTAAGCGAGGGCCCGCGGCGCACATTGGCCTCCACCGCCTTCATGGAGACGTAGCGCGGCAGCGGGAAATTGGTCACCGGGCCGAGGCGCACATCCTCGGCCATGGCCATGGACGGCACGCAGAAAAGCAGCGCTGCGAGAAGCGGTTTCAACATGCCAGGCCTCGTTCGGCGCCGTGGTTTCTTGTGCCCGCGGCTCTAGGCGTTAACGTGCCAGAAACGACCCGTCCGGGGAAGGGGAGGAAGACGCCGCCATGGCATCGAAACGCTTGAGTGTTGTCGTCACGCGACGGTTGCCCGACGTGGTGGAAACCCGGCTCGCGGAGCTCTTCGACGTGCGCTTGCGCGACACCGACGAGCCCATGACCCGCGCGCAACTCGTCGAAGCGATGAAGGAGGCCGACGTGCTCGTGCCCACGGTCACCGACACGATCGACGCGGGCCTCCTCGGCCAGGCGGGCGAGCGGCTCAAGCTCATCGCCAGCTACGGCAGCGGGGTCGATCATATCGACGTGGCCACCGCGCGGCAGCGCGGCATCCTCGTGTCGAACACGCCCGGCGTCGTCACCGATGATACCGCCGACATGGCCATGGCGCTCCTGCTCGCCGTTACCCGCCGCATTCCCGAGGGATTGAGCCTCATGCAGCAGGGCGACTGGGAGGGGTGGTCCCCCACCGCCATGCTCGGCGGACGGCTCGGCGGGCGGCGGCTCGGCATTCTTGGCATGGGGCGCATCGGACAGGCGCTGGCGCGGCGCGCGGCGGCCTTCGGGATGCAGGTCCATTACCACAACCGCACGCGGCTGCGCCCCGAGATCGAGGGACCCCTTGAGGCCACCTATTGGGAGAGCCTCGATCAGATGATCTCCCGCATGGACGTGCTCAGCGTGAATTGCCCGCACACCCCCGCCACATTCCACCTCATCAACGCGCGGCGGCTCAAGCTCATGAAGGCCTCGGCGGTGATCGTGAACACCTCGCGCGGCGAGGTGATCGACGAGAACGCGCTCACGCGCACGCTGCGCGCGGGCGACATCGCGGGGGCGGGCCTCGACGTCTACGAGAAGGGCCAGGACATCAATCCGCGGCTGCGCGAGCTGCCCAATGTCGTGCTGCTCCCGCATATGGGATCGGCCACCGTGGAGGGCCGCGCGGAGATGGGGGAGAAGGTCATCATCAACATCAAGACCTTCGATGACGGGCACCGCCCGCCCGATCTCGTCATTCCGGCGATGGTCTGAGGGTCGCGCCGCGTTTGACCCCCTCCGCGCTGCGGGCTAGGGCACGGCCATGACCGTTGAGCTCTCCATCGTTGTGCCTATGAAGAATGAGGCCGAGAATGTCGGCCCGCTCGTGGACGCCATCGAGGCGGCCTGCGCGGAGATGGCGTTCGAGATCGTGCTGGTGGACGACGGATCGACGGATGGAACGGCGGCGGCCATCCGCGGATTGCAGGAAACGCGTCCCGCGCTCCGCCTTCTCCAGCATGGGGTGTCGGCGGGCCAATCCGCGGCGGTGCATTCCGGCGTGACCGCGGCGCGGGCCCCGATTATCTGCACCATGGACGGCGACGGGCAAAACCCGCCCTCTAATGTGCCCGCGCTCGTCGCCCCCTTCGCGGAGGGCGACGCGGCGCTCGGGCTCGTGGCGGGCCAGCGCGTGGCGCGGCAGGACACGATCTGGAAGCTCTGGGCCTCGAAGGCGGCCAACGTGTTGCGCGGCTGGCTCCTGAACGACGAGACCCGCGACACGGGCTGTGGCCTCAAGGCATTCCGGCGCGAGGCCTTCCTCGCGCTGCCCTATTTCGATCACATGCACCGCTACTTGCCCGCGCTCTTCAAGGCCCATGGCTGGCGCGTGGTGCATGTGGACGTCACCCATGCCGCGCGCCTGGCGGGCATGTCGAATTACACCAACCTCGCCCGCGCGCTGGCCGGGGCCTACGATCTGATCGGCGTGGCCTGGCTCATCAAGCGGCGCAAGAAGGCCGCGCCCCTGCCGGAGAGCCGTGGCTGATGCAGGCGCTCCTCGAGTATTTCCGCATCGACACGGCGCGCGAGCTCTGGTGGCTGATCTTCGGGCTCGCCGCGCAGAGCATGTTCTTCATGCGCTTCCTCGTGCAGTGGGTGAGCTCGGAGCGGGCGCGGGCCTCGGTGATGCCGCGGGCCTTTTGGTGGTTTTCGCTTCTGGGGGGCGTGATGCTCCTCGTCTACGGCTTCGCCCAGCGGGAGCCGATCATCATCATCGGTCAGGCGGTGGGGATCGTCATCTACCTCCGCAATCTCTGGTTCATCTATGTCGTCCGGCTCTGAGGCTCTCCGCGCCTCCGTGATCTTCATCGCGGTGGTGACGGTCTGGCGTGTGGGGACGCTCTGGTTCAACGCCACGGATCTCTTCGCCGACGAGGCGCAGTACTGGGCCTGGGGCAAGCATCTGGATTTCGGGTATTTCTCCAAGCCGCCCCTGATTGGCTGGCTCATCGGGGGCGTGACCGCGCTCACCGGGTCGGACACGGCCTTCGTCGTGCGGCTGCCTGCGTCGCTCCTCCACGGGCTCACGGCGCTGCTCGTGATCTGGGCCGCGCGGGCTTTCGTGGATGCCTGGGTCGCGGCCTGGGCAGGGGCGCTCTACGCCTCCATGCCGCTCATCGCGGTGGGGTCGGTGCTGATGTCCACGGACACCGTCATGCTGCCCTTCTTCGCCGTGGCGCTCGGGCTCTACGGGCGGCTGATCGAGGCGCCGTCGCTCGCGCGCGCGGCAGCGCTGGGCGTGGCCGTGGGGGCGGGGCTCTTGGCCAAATACGCGATGGTCTACTTCGTGCTGGGCGCGGTGCTCGTGTGGGTCTTTCAGCCCGCGCAGCGGATCCGGCTGCGCGATGCGGGGCTGGCAGTGCTCGCGGCCCTCGCCGTCTTCGCCCCCAACATCTGGTGGAACATCGAAAACGACGGGCAGACCGTGCGCCACCTCGTGGAGGACAACGCCGACGTGGGCGGCATCGACCCCTCGCTCTCGGAGGGTGCGGTGTTCCTGGCCGAACAGGCGGGCATCTTCGGGCCGATCCTCTTTGTGGCGCTCCTTCTCGCCGTGCTCCGCAGGCCCAGGGGCGCCGAGCTGTCGCTCCTCCTCTTCTCGCTGCCCACCATCGCCGTCGTGACGGTGCAGGCCGTGCTTAGCGGTGCGCTCGCGAACTGGGCCGCCGCAGCCTATATCGCGGCCCCCATCCTGGCGGCGAGCGTCCTGCAGATGCGGCGCGGGCTCCTGGTGGCCTCGGCGGTCTACGGGATGGCCTTCGCCGCCGCGATCCCGCTCGTCTTCATCGCCCCGGAGGCGGTGCGCCCGGGGGGCGGGGCGCCGCTGGCGAACCGGTATCTGGGCCTCCACGCCGTGAGCGACATGGCCGCCGAGACGGCGCGCGAAGCCGGCCTCTCCACCATCACCGCCGCCGAGCGGGGCCTCCTGGCAGACCTCACCTACACGCTCCATGGAGAGGGCTTCGATATCCGCGCCTGGGGCGACCCAAGCGATGCGCCAAGGAGCTGGTATCACGCGGAATTTCCCATCGAGCGCCCCACGGCGGAGGCGGTGGCCTATCTGGGCGAGACCCCCCCGGACTGTGCGCGCGCGAAGCCGCTCAGCGCCGTCGATCCGGGCGTCGGACACTGGGCGGGGCGGGGGCTCCGACTCTGGCGGGTGGCGCCGGGCTGCTAGGGGCCCGTGGAACTTCGCGCCGGGCAGGCCGTTGTTTTAGTGCAACAGCCATGAATGGAGCGACGACATGACCGCCGACGCACTCAAAGGCAAGTGGAAGGAAATGAAGGGCAAACTGCGCACCGAATTCGGTGAGCTCACCGATGACGAGCTCGAGGCCGTCAAGGGTGACCGCGAGCAGCTCGAGGGCCTGATCCAAAAACGCTACGGCAAGGCCAAGGCCGAGATCAGCCGCATGATCGACGAGATCGAGAAGGCCGTTTAACGTTCGTAACCGATAAAGGAGGCAACCATGTTGGGTTGGTCCGCAACTTTCTTTGTCATCGCGATCGTGGCCGGCGTGTTCGGCTTCGCGGGGGTGGCCACCGCCAGTTCCGGCATCGCACAAATCCTCTTTGTGGTGTTTTTGGCCCTGGCCGCCGTCAGCCTCGCCCGCAGTGTCTTTGACCGCTGACGATCAGCGATACACCTGCGCCTCGCCGGGAAACTGGCGGGCGCGCACCTCATCTGCGTAGGCCTTGACCGAAGCTTCGATCTGCGCGCCCAGGTCCCCGTAAACCTTGACGAATTTCGGCGCGCGCGGGCTCAGGCCCAACATATCCTCCAGCACCAGAATTTGACCGTCGCACTCCGCCGAGGCCCCGATGCCGATGGTGGGGATGGCGATCTGATGGGTGATCTTGGCCGCGAGCGGCTCCACCATCCCCTCGAGCACGAGGGCGAAGGCACCGGCCTCCGCCACCGCCTGCGCGTCGGCCTCGTGGGCCGCCCAGCTTTCTTCCTCGCGGCCTTGGGTCTTGAAGCCGCCCATGACGTGAGAGCTCTGCGGCGTGAGGCCGATATGGCCCATCACGGGGATGCCGCGCTCCACGAGGAACGTGATCGTCTCCGCCATGCGCGCGCCGCCCTCGAGCTTCACCGCGCCACAGCCCGTTTCCTTGAGGATATGCGCGGCGTTGCGGAAGGCGACCTCGGGGCTTTCCTCATAGGTGCCGAAGGGCATGTCGACGACGATGAGCGCCCGGCGCGTGCCGCGCACCACCGCCTTGCCATGCATGATCATGAGATCGATGGGCACGCCCACGGTCGTCTCCATCCCGTGCATGACCATGCCGAGGCTGTCGCCCACGAGAATAAAATCGGCATGGCCGTCCACGATGGCAGCGGTATGCGCGTGGTAGGAGGTGAGCGACACGATGGGATCGCCGCCCTTCATGGCGGTGATCTGCGGGCAGGTCTTGCGGCGCACTTGGGTCTGGGTGCTCATAACGCGTCCTTATCGGGGCCTATTACCCGGTTATCTATTAACAGGATTTCACCGAAACGCACGGAGAGCAGGATCACCGCGGGCCGCGTGAGACGCCCGTAGAACGGTGCGAGCGTGGCGGCGTCGCGGATGTCGATGGCGCGGATATCGGCGCGCGGCTCGCGGGCGATGTGCTCGCGCACGAGGGCGCGGAATTCCTCGGCGGTGAGCGGATCGGTTTCGTGTTTCTCCGCGAGATCGAGCGCTTGGCTCAGGACGACGCTGGCGGCGCGATCCTGTGGCGTCAGCCGCACGTTACGCGAGGACATGGCGAGGCCGTCCTCCTCGCGCACCGTTGGCAGGCCCAGAACGCGGATGGGCATGGCCATGTCGCGCACCATTTGTCGAACGATCGCAAGCTGTTGGTAGTCCTTTTGGCCGAACACGGTGACGTCGGGTTCCAGGATGTGAAAGAGCTTGGAGACCACGGTCGTCACGCCCTGGAAATGGCCGGGGCGGACCTTGCCTTGCAGGATGTCGGAGAGGCCCGGGACCACGACCACCGTATCCGCGCCCTCGGGATACATCACCTCGGGCGTGGGCAGGAAGGCGGCGCTCACGCCCGCCTGTTTCAGTTTCGCCAAATCACCTTCGATATCAGTGGGATAGGCGTCGAGGTCCCGCCTCTCTCCGAACTGCGTGGGGTTGACGAAGATCGACACGCACACGGCGTCGGCATGGCGCAGACACTCCGCGATGAGCGCCAGGTGACCGGCGTGGAGAAACCCCATCGTGAGCACGCAGCCCACGCTGTGACCGCGCGCTTTCAGCGCCCGGACATGGCCGCGCATGGCGCAGGTGTCGCGCAGGATCTCCATGGCGCGGGTTGTGCGCGGCATGACATCCTAAAGCAACCGCTGACGCGGCGCGCGGGCCGGTAACCTCTTTGGGGCAGGGCGGAGGCGGCGCGGGAGGCAGGCGTCACAAACCGTACACATCCCGTACACAGCGCGTATGTACCGCGTGCTGCTCGCGAGGCCGGCTCAAATGGTTAATTTCTGCGCGGTTGCGCTACTCGCTGACCGTGGCAGGCGCCTCGGCTGGCGTCTCGCCTGCTGTTTCGCCAGGGATTTCGCCCGTGAAGGGATTGCCGCCGAGGGCGAAGGCCACTCCGATGAAGGCGATGACGCCCACCACCTTGAGCAGGAGGAAGAGCGTCGCGCCGCGCGCTTCGCGCTTTCGTTGGATGACGGTGGATGTACGGGACAAGGGGATCCTCCTCGGCTGGGGGCGATGGGCCTTCAAGGGAGGCTCGCATCAATCAGGGCATCGGGCAAGGGCGCCGGCGGCGCGGCGTCGCATTCGGGGCGTCAAGCGTCGGCTGGCCTTGGCGTCTGCGGCCCCGAAAGGGCATCATTCGCGGCGAGAGAGAGAGGGAGTCGCGCCCATGAAAACGCATGTCAAAGCATTGGTCATCGGCGGCGGGGCCGTGGGGACCTCCATCGCCTACCACCTGGGCCGCGCGGGCTGGGACACGATGCAGGTGGAACGCGACGCGCTCACCGCGGGCTCCACCTGGCACGCGGCGGGGCTTCTGCCCTATTTCAACATGTCCTACGCCACGACCCACATCCACGACTACTCCATCAAGTTCTACAAGACGCTGAAGGAGGAGACGGGCCAGGACCCGGGCTTTTACGTGGTGGGCAATCTGCGCATGGCGCAGAGCCAGGCGCGGATGGACGAGTACATGCTTTATGCGTCCACGGCGGAGACCTGCGGCGTGCCTTACGAATGGCTGAGCCCGGCGCAGATCAAGGAACGCTATCCGCTGGTGCGCACCGACGACCTCGTGGGCGCGATCTACCACCCCACTGATGGCTACATCAATCCCGCCGACGTGACGAACGCCATGGCCGCGGGCGCGCGGCAGCACGGCGTCTCGATCGAGCAGCGCTGGCAGGCGGATGCGTTCCACTGGACGGGGTCGGAATGGCGCGTGACGCTGACGAAGATGGTGGAGCGGGGCGGCAACCTCGTCGCCTCCGAGGAGCAAGTGGTGGTGACGGCGGAGCATGTCGTCACGGCCTCGGGCAACCACGCGCCGCGCACCGCCCGCCTCCTCGGGCTCAAGACCCCCGCCATTGTCGTCGAGCATCAATACATCGTAACCGAACCCGATCCCGCCCTCGTGGAGTGGCGCAAGACGAACCCCCAGCACCCCGTCCTGCGCGACGCCGATGCGAAGTGGTATGTCCGCGAGGAGCGCGGCGGCTGGATCTTGGGTCCTTATGAGGAGGGCGCCCCCGCGCGGTTCGAATACGGCGTGCCCGAAAGCTTCCGCGCCGACCTCTACCCCCTCGATCTCGAGCGGATCGAGGAGGAATACATGTCCATGATCCACCGCATCCCGAGCTCGGAGGAGGTGGGGCTCAAGGACGACTATAACGGCCCGATCTGCTACACGCCGGATGGCAATCCGCTCATCGGCCCCGCGCCGGGGCTGCGCAACATGTGGCTCGCCGAGGGCTTCTCCTTCGGGATCACGGCGGCGGGGGGCGCGGGCCACTACCTCGCGCAGATGATGGTGGAGGGCGAGGCGGAGATCGACATGGCCTCCCTCGATCCCAAGCGCTACGGCCAGGACTGGATGACGACGGAGTATGCGGCGCGCAAGAACGAGGAATGCTATTCCCACGTCTACGTCCTCCATCACCCCGACGAGGAGCGGGAGGCCTGCCGCCCGCTGCGCACCAACCCGGCCTACGACCGGCAGAAGGCGCTCGGTGCGCAGTTCGGCTGCGTGAACGGGTGGGAGCGGCCGAATTACTACGGGCCTCAGGACGCGCCCTCGGACTTCGACCGCGACGCGCGCAGCTTCCGGCGCGGCGGCTGGTGGGACTATGCCCGGGCCGAGGCGGAGGCGGTCCGCTCCGCCGCGGGGCTCATCGATGCCTCCGCCTTCGCCAAGCACTCGGTCAAGGGCCGCGATGCCACCGAGTTTCTCGACTGGTTCACGACGAACAAGCTGCCCAAGGTTGGGCGGATCAACCTGACCTACGCGCTCACCGGCGCGGGCACCACGCGCACGGAATACACCGTCGTGCGGCTGGGGGAGGACGACTATTACCTCGTGAGCGCCGGGGGCTGGGCGGCCTACGACCAGGACTACCTGATCAAGGCGGCGGAGGATTTCTGCGCGGGCGGCAAGTCGGTCCTGATCTCCGACGTGACGACGAAATACGGCGTCTTCGCCATCGCCGGACCGCGCTCCCGCGACGTGCTCCAAAAGCTCATCCGCGACCCGGAGCCGGGAACGGCGCTATCGAACAAGCGTTTCCCGTGGCTCTCGGCGCGGAACATCGAGCTCAAGATGTGCCCGGTGACGGCGGTGCGCGTGGCCTATACGGGAGAGCTCGGCTGGGAACTGCATCATCCGATGGAGATGCAGAACTACCTCTGGGATCAGCTCCTGGAGGCCGGGGCGGAGTTCGGCCTCAGGCCCGTGGGCGCCCGCGCCCAGAACTGGCTCCGGCAGGAAAAGAGCTACCGCGCCTTCGGCTCGGAGCTTGGGCGGGACGCGACGCCACTCGAGGCCGGGCTCGACCGCTTCGTGGACCTCGAGAAGGCGTTCCACGGCAAGGAGGCGATGGTCGCCAAGGGCCTCCGCTCCCTCTGCGTGACGCTCAGGATCGACGGGCCTTCGGATGCCGATCCCTGGGGCCGCGAGGTGCTCTATCTCGGTGACGAGCGCGTGGGGCGGCTCACCTCCGGCGGCTGGTCGGTGCATTTCGGCGGCTCCATCGGGATGGGCTACGTGCGGCCCGATCTGGCGCGGGCGGGCACGAAGCTGCGCGTGAAGATGTTCGACCGGCTCTGGGACGCCGAGGTCACCGAGGACAGTCCATACGACCCGCAGAACGCCCGGATCCGCGCGGATGCCGAAACGCCCCTGCTCCGCGCCGCAGAGTAGCGCGGCCACGGGGCGCCCATTGCCCGGCATCGCGCTTGGAGGTCGGGCGTGAGGGGCGCGTGTTTCCCGCTTGCCCACCGCTCAGGGGGAGATGGGAGGCATGCAAGCCCCGGACCGGCCCTGGACCGGCCCTGGGGCAGGCCGTTGAGGCAGCAGCCCTGCAAAGCCGAGGATGAGAGAAGGCGCGCTTATCGAGACCGGCCCGCGCCGCGGCCCTGCGTAACGCGAGCGCCCCGGCCAGGCCGTCGGCGGTCGGGGCAAGGGCAGGGCAGTAGATGGACGAGGGCGCGCAGAGCGCCTTTGCACGGAAAAGCGGCGCCCCCCCCCGGGAGAGCGCCCCCCTTCCGTCACGCCCCCATGGGGTATTCAGCTGCCGTCATCCATGAGCCGCCCGAGGACCTCCGGGTCCCTGAACATCTCCATCATGCCCGATGCCTCCATGAGCTCCTGCGTGATGGCGATGGACTCGCAGGCCTGAACGGCCTCCATCATCACGTCGCCGACCCGCCCCTCCGGGGCCGCGCTGAGATCGTCGAAGCTTTCGACGGGTGAGGAGGCCATCCCCTCCACCCATGTCACGAGCTCCTCGGCGCCGGCCTCCCCCGCGTTTTCGCGGATGTAGTCGAAGCCGCAGAGGATCGCCTCGCGCGCCCGCGGGTCCTCCATGAATTGCGGGATCTTCCCCGCCATTTCCGGCACGCGGGAGACATAGAATGCGTTGAGCCGTTTCTCGAACCCCGCCTGTGCCTCCATGTACCGGTCTTCCAGTTGGTCTGCGCTGGCCACGGGCGCGACGGCGGCGAGGATCGGCGCTGCGAGCGCCCGGGCGAAGAAGGAACGGGTCATGGAAATCTCCTGTTGGTGCGCGGAGCCTAGGGGAAGCGCCCCGGCGCTCGCAACCCTCATTCAGTGGCGAAACCGCCCCGGGTCGAGCGCGGCGCGCGTGGCGCGGTCGAGACCGGGCGCGCGCCCGAGGATGAGATCGGCGCCGAAGCGGCTCGCGGCGGGGCAGGTCTGGAAGCCGTAGCCACCCTGGCCCGCCTGCCAGAAAAAGGCGGGCTCCGCGGCATCGAAGCCGATCACGAGGTTGCGGTCCGGCGCGAAGGTGCGCAGCCCCGCCCAGCGGGCGATGGGGCGCGTTACTGGCTCCGTCACCGCGGCCTCGTAGCGCGCGAGGCCCATGGCCAGCACCTCGTCCTCGGGCCAGGCATCCATGGGCTCGGACGCGTCCTCCTCGGCGGGCGAGACGAGGAGCGCGCCGGCGTCGGGCTTCGCGTACCAGCTCTCGCCGGGGCCGAAGAGCATGGGCCAGCCGCTCACGTCATGGCCCCCCGGCGCGGCGAGGCGCGCCATGGACCGGCGGAGCGGCGTGAAGCCCAGGGGTGCCACGCCCGCCATGGCGGCGATGCGGTCCACCCAGGCGCCCGCCGCGTTGCAGATCAGCCGCGCCTCGAGATTGCCCTTGACCGTGTGGACGACCCAGCCCGCGCCCGTCCGTTCGATCCCGCTCACCTGCGCGCCGGGGCGGATCTCTCCGCCATGGGCGCGGATCTCGCGCGCGAAGTGCTGGAGGAGGCGGTCGGTGTCGATGTCCCAGGCCGCGTCGTGATAGCCCGCGCGACGCACGCGGCCGGGGTCGAGCACGGGCACCTTCTTTTGCGCCTCCGCCGTGCTGATCTCTACCATCTTCATGGTGGCGCAATCGGCCTCGAAGGCCTCCCCGTCGCCGGTATCGAGGAGCATGAGACCCCGCGGCGTCAGCAGCGCGCCGCCCGCCAGCGTGAAATGCTCCTCCTTCGAGGCTTCGTTCAGCGCCACCGTGGAGGGGAGGCCGTAGGTTTCCTCGAAGAGCGCCGCCGAGCGCCCGGAGGCGTGGTAGCCCAGCACCGGCTCTGCCTCGAGGAGCGTGACGGCCATGTGCGGCGCGAGCCGCGCGCCGAGCGAGGTGCCCGCGATCCCGCCGCCGATGATGAGCGCGTCGATCATGGCGACCCGCACCGGGCGGGATCAGAGCCCTGCCTAGCTGCCGAGTCCCCAGAGCAGATGGCGGGAGGCACGGCAGACGGGAGGACGCCCGGCGCAGCGCCGCAAGTGACATCGAACATGGGCGCACCCTGTCAGGCGCAGGCGCGGTTTGAAAGGGCCGGCGTGACCTCCGGCAGGCCTGCGCGCGGCCAAGACAAAAGCCCGTCTTCTTTGTGCCTCGTACTTCCGCCGGAGGCCTCCCGATCCAGCGGCCAGCGCCCAAGACAAACGAACCGCGCCCGGCGGTGAGGCCGGGCGCGGATTGAAAGCCCGGCGTGACCTCCAAAAGCCCTATGCGCGGCCGAGTGATGAGCCCGTCTTCTTTGTGCCCCGTACTTCCGCCGGAGGCCTCCCGGTCCAGAGGCCGGCACCTGCGCGAAATGAACCGCGCCCGGCGGTGAGGCCGGGCGCGTCCTTGCATCTCCGTGGGAGCTCAGTTCGGGATCTCGCCCGTGAGCCCCTCGATGTAGAAATCCATCCCGAGCAGCGTGCCGTCATCGGCCACCTCGCCCTCGGCCAGCCAGACGGAGCCGTCCTGCCGGTTGATGGGCCCGGTGAACGGGTGATATTCGCCCGCCGTGATCTGCGCGATCATGCCCATGGCCTCGGCCTTGATATCGGCGGGCACGGCGTCGGTGATCTCGCCGATCTCCACCATGCCGGTATCCATGCCGTCCCAGGTATCCACGCTCTCCCAGGTGCCGTCCATGACGGCGCGGACGCGCTCGATGTAGTAGGGCGCCCAGTTGTCGATGATCGAGCTCACGCGCGGCGCGGGCTTGAACTGCGCCATGTCGGAGGCCTGGCCGAAGCCGATCACCCCGTCCACTTCGGAGGCCGCCGCGAGGGGCGCGGTGGAATCGGTGTGCTGGAGGATCACGTCAGCGCCCTGGTCGATGAGCGCGCGGGCGGCGTCGGCTTCCTTCGTCGGGTCGAACCAGGTGAAGACCCAGATCACGTTGAACTCCACCTCCGGGTTCACGCGCTTGGCGTGGAGGTAGGCCGCGTTGATGCCGCGGATCACTTCCGGGATCGGGAAGGAGGCGATGTAGCCCACCTGGTTCGTCTCGGTCATCTTGCCCGCGATGTGGCCCTGCACGGCGCGGCCTTCGTAGAAGCGCGCGGAATAGGTGGAGACGTTGTCGGCGCGCTTGTAGCCCGTGGCGTGCTCGAACACGACATCGGGGAAGTTGGCGGCCACGTTGATCGTGGGATCCATGTAGCCGAAGGACGTGGTGAAGATGATGTCGGCGCCCTGCAGCGCCATCTGCGTCATCACGCGCTCGGCATCGGCGCCCTCGGGCACGCTCTCGACGAAGGTGGTCTCGACCGCGTCGCCGAATTCCTCCTCCACCGCCAGGAGCCCCTGATGGTGTTCGTAGGTCCAGCCGCCGTCACCGATGGGGCCCACATAGACGAAGCCCACGGTCGTGGGCTCGTGACCGTCGGCTAGCGCCGGGCCCGCAGCAGCGAGGGCCAGCGCAGCAAGTAGCGATTTGAAGTGCATTCAGTTTCCCCTGTTGGTGCCCGCGTCCCCCGCGGGCGGGTTGGCCTCAGCGTGAGGCATGAAATATCTGGCCCAGGGCGGCGGGCGCTCCCAGTGCCCGCGCCCGCCCCGCCGAGATCAGGACCAGCACGAGGATGGTGATCAGGTAGGGGCTCATGGACAAGTACTCCACGGGTATCTTGATGCCCGCGGCTTGTAAATTGAGCTGGAGCACGGTGACCCCGCCGAAAAGATAGGCGCCGAACATGACCCGGCCCGCCCGCCAGGCCCCGAAGACGACGATGGCGAGCGCGATCCAGCCCGCGCCAGCGGTCATCCCGTCCACCCATTGCGGCACGCGCACCATGGAGATGTAGGCCCCGCCGACGCCCGCGCAGGCGCCGCCGAAGGCGATGGCGGCCATGCGGATGAGCTTGACCTTGTAACCCAGCGCATGGGCGGCCTCCGCATTCTCCCCGCAGGAGCGCAGGACGAGCCCCGCGCGGGTGTATTTCAGGAAGGCCCAGACGGCGGCGACCGTGGCCAGCGAGAGATAAACGATGGCGTCCTGGCTGAAGAGGATCGTGCCGAGGACGGGGATGTCGGAAAGCGGCCCGAGATCGAGCTTGGAGGTGAGCGGCGGGCGGATCCCCTGGTAGCCCTGGCCCATGAGGCTCGAAAGGCCGAGGCCGAAGAGCGTGAGCGCGAGGCCCGTGGCCACTTGGTTCGCGAGGAAGAAGAGCGTGACGACGGCGAAGACGAGCGAGAGCATCGCCCCGCCCACGGCCGCGAAGAGGAAGCCCAGCGCGGGGGAGCCCGTCTCCACGGCGGCGATGAAGCCCGCGATGGCGCCCACGATCATCATCCCCTCCACGCCCAGATTGAGGACGCCGGATTTCTCCACCACGAGCTCGCCGATGGCGGCGAGCAGGATGGGGGTGGAGGCCACCATGAGGGCGGCCACGAGGAGGACGGGATTGATGGAGCTCAGATCCATGGGTGCGCCATCCCGAAGACGCGGGGGCAGGCGAGGCAGATGACGGCGAAGCCCGCCGCCGCCGCGAGCCCCATGGGTACCAGATGGGCGGGGGACGGCCGGTGAAGCCGCCGACGGAGCCGGGGGATCAGCAGCGGCAGCGCCAGGAGCCCGCCCAGCACCGCGACATGCGCCAGCGCGAAGAGCACGGCGCCGAGACCGCCGGTGCCGTGCAGCGCAAAGGGCAGCATGAGGCCCATTCCGAGCCCCACCAGAGAGGGAAAGAGGCGGTGGCGGGTCATCGCAGAGCCTCTGCCCGCGACGCGCGACACCCGCCCCGGGCCTGACCCGGGGCCTCTTTCTTCGGGGGCAGAGGTCCCGGGGCAGGCCCGGGACAGGGGGCGCTTTGCGTTTCGATCATGCCACGGCCCTCGCCCGCCGCACGCGGAACTGCGTCAAGAGGTCGGCGGCCAGAAGGAAGAAAAGCAGCATCCCCTGGAACGCCTGGATCGCCGCCCCCGGCAGGCCGATGCCCGCCTGGGCCGCGTCGCCCCCGATATACGTGAGCCCGATCAGGAGCCCCGCGGCCAGGATGCCCAGCGGATTGAGCCGTCCGAGGAAGGCCACGATGATGGCCACGAAGCCGTAGCCCACGTTGAAGCTGTCGGTGATCTGGCCCGAGGGGCCGGTGACCTCGAAAAGGCCAGCCAGCCCGGCCAGACCGCCCGAGATACCGAGGCAGAGAAAGACCATCCTATTGCGGTTCACGCCGGAGAAGGCGGCAGCCTTCGGCGCCACGCCCATGAGCTTGATGTCGAAGCCCACGCGGTGCCGCGAGAGCAGGATCGCGGCCAGTAGCACGGCGATGATCGCGGCCACCACGCCCAGATGCGCCCCGGTGCCCGCGATGAGCTCCGGGTTCTGCGCACTTTCCCAGCGCGCCAGATTGCGCGACCCGGGGAAGCCCTGCCCGTCGGGATTGCGCAGGAGCCCGAAGGACATCATCGCCAGGATCTGTTCGGCCACGTAGACGAGGAGCAGCGAGACGAGGATCTCGTTCGTGTTGAAGCGCGTCTTGAGGAGCGCAGGGATCATCGCCCAGAGAAAGCCCCCCAACGCCCCGAAAAGCACCATGAGCGGGAAGATCAGCCAGCGCGCCTCCAGCGGGTAGAAGGCGAGGCCCACGGCGGCGCCGAAGATCGCGCCAATGATGTATTGCCCCTCGGCCCCGATGTTCCAGATGCCGGCGCGGAAGCCGAGCGAGAGCCCGATGGCGATGAGGATCAGCGGGCCTGCCTTGATGAGGAGCTGCTGGCGGTAATAGAACGCGAAATCGCCGAAGAGCGGGTCCCAGAAGATCAGCTTGAGCGACTGGAACGGGTCCTTGCCCAGCGCGGCGAACATGAGCCCGCCCGCGACCATGGTGGCCAGCACGGCGATCACGGGCGTGAGGTAGGCCCAGGCCGCCGAGGGTGTGGGACGTTTTTCGATTGCAATCATGCGGCCGCGCCTGCCTGCGAGCCGCCGTGGACCCCGCCCAGCATGAGGCCGATTTCCTCCATCGTGAGCTCGCCCATGGGGCGCGCCTCCGACAGACGGCCCTCGTTGAGCGCGGCGAAGCGGTCGGCGATCTCGAAGAGCTCGTCGAGGTCCTGGCTGATGACGAGGAGGCCCACCCCCTCCTCGGCGAGCTCTATGAGCTTTTGCCGGATGGACGCGGCAGCGGCGGCGTCGACGCCCCAGGTGGGCTGATTGATGACGAGGGCCGCGGGACGCTGGAGCATCTCGCGACCCATGACGAATTTCTGAAGGTTTCCGCCGGATAATGCCTGCGCCGCCACGTCCGGCCCCGGCGTGCGGACATCGAAGCCCTCGATCACCCGCTCGGCATAGGCGCGCACGCGCCCCCAATCGATGAAGCCGCGGCTGCTCAGCTCTTCGCGCGTGTCCGCCGTCAGGAGCGCGTTCTCGGTGAGCGAGAGCGTGGGCGCCGCCGCGTGGCCCAGCCGCTCCTCCGGCCCCACGCAAAGCCCGGCGGCCCGGCGCGCGCGGGGCCCCAGATTGCCGATGGCCGCGTTGCCCAGCGTCACCGTGCCCGGCGCGCTCCGCGCCTCGCCGGAAAGCGCGGCCAGAAGTTCGTCCTGCCCGTTGCCCGCCACGCCGCCGATGCCGAGAATCTCGCCGGCCGCCACGGAGAGCGAGACATCCTTGAGCGCGGTGCCGAAGGGCGAGGTCGCCGCGAGCGAGAGCCCGGAGACCGTGAGCACCGGCGCGCCCGCCGCGCGCACGGAGCGGGTGGCCGAGGCAAAGCTCTTGCCCACCATCAACTCCGCCAGCGCGCGCGCAGTCTCCTCCCGGGGATCGCAGGTCGCCACGACGCGCCCGCCCCGCAGGATCGTCGCGCGTTCGCAGAGCGCGCGGATTTCTTCCAGCTTATGCGAGATGTAGAGGATCGCCGTCCCCTCGGCCGCGAGCTTGCGCAGCGTACGAAAGAGAATGTCCACCTCCTGCGGCGTAAGCACGCTCGTGGGCTCGTCCATCACGAGGAGCCGCGGGTTCTGCAGGAGGCAGCGGATGATCTCCACCCGTTGCCGTTCACCGGCGCTGAGCGTGCCCACGGTGCGGTCAGGATTGAGCGGCAGGCCGTAGGTCTCCGACACCTCCCTGATCTGGCGCGAAAGCACGCGCGGCTTCGGCGGGGCCTCCATGCCGAGCGCGATGTTCTCGGCCACGGTGAGTGCCTCGAAGAGCGAGAAATGCTGGAAGACCATCCCGATCCCTGCGGCCCGCGCCGCGCGGGGATCGGCGGGCTCGAAGGGCACCCCGAGGAGCGACATCGTGCCCGCATCGGGCTTCACGAGGCCGTAGATCATCTTCACCAGCGTGGATTTGCCCGCGCCGTTCTCTCCGAGGAGCGCGTGCACCTCGCCCGCGCGGATCGTCAGCGACACGTCGTCATTGGCGATGACGCCCGGATAGGCCTTCGTCAGCCCCTCAAGCGCGAGCAGGTCTTGCGTCACCGATGGTCCCCCGTTCCCCCGAACCAGAGACTAGGGCATGGGCCACGCCGACCGCAATGGCCTGCGGGTGTTTGCCGAGCGCGGGGTCCCCGATTGGGCAGGCGATGCGCGCGATTTCAGCATCGCCGTGGGCCAGGGCGGCGAGGCGCTTTCTGAAACGTGCCCATTTGGTGGCCGAGCCGATGAGCCCGCAGCTGCGGAAGCCGCGGCGCAGCGCCGCGTCGCACAGCGCGAGGTCGAGCGCGTGGGAATAGGTCACGATGAGGTGTTCGGCGGTCTCGGGCGCGTGGGCCATGAGGCGCTCGGGCTGTGCCGCGCTGACCTGCGTGACGCCGTCCGGGACGACGGGGAAGCGGTCGGGCGCCGTGTCGACCCAGGTGAGTGCGAGGTCGGGCAGGGGCGCGAGCACCTGCACGAGGGCGCGGCCCACATGGCCCGCGCCCCAGATCCAGACGTCCCGCGTGGGCTCCAAGGGCCGCTCGAGGAACCAGCCGTCGACGAGGCGCACCCGGGTCCCGCCGCTGCCGTTGCGCAGCGCCTGCTTGGCGCGTTCCACGGCGAGCGTGGCGGGCTTGTCGCCCAGCGGGAGGGCCCGGAGGCCCGTCTCCGGCGCGGCAGCGAGGATCTCTGTGACGAGCGTCACGGCCCCGCCGCAGCACTGGCCGAGATCGGGCCCGAGCGCATGGGTCGTGGCAAAGGCGCGCGGGCTTGCATCCCGGCCGAGCGCCTCCCGTGCGGCCTCGCTCGCCTCGTATTCGAGCGTCCCGCCGCCGATGGTCCCGTGCTGGCCGCCGCCGCGCGCGCGGTCCGCCCAGACCCACATCTCCGCCCCTACCTCGCGGGGGGCCGAGCCGCGCACCTCCGCCACGATCACGCGGGCGAGGGGCCCATGGGCAAGGGCGTCCGCGAGCCTCATGGCCGGTCCAGCGTCATGAGCAGCCGCTCCGGCGTGGCGGGCGCATCGAGCGCCGGGTAGTCCCCGCGGCACTGCGCCAGCGCGTCCGAGAGCGCCAGGAAGACGCTGATCCCGTGCATGAAGGGCGGCTCGCCCACGGCCTTCGAGCGATAGATCGTGTCGGAGGCATTCTCACCGTCCCAGAGATCTACGTTGAAGATCTCCGGCCGGTCGGACATGGCGGGGATCTTGTAGGTGGCGGGGGCATGGGTTTTGAGCGCGCCCCGGTCGTCCCAGACGAGCTCCTCCATGGTCAGCCAGCCCGCGCCCTGCACGTAGCCGCCCTCTATCTGGCCCCGGTCGAGCGCGGGGTTCAGCGAGCGCCCGCAATCGTGGAGGATATCGGTCCTGAGGATGCGGTTCTCGCCGGTGAGCGTGTCCACCACCACCTCGGAGACCGACGCGCCATAGGCGAAGTAGAAAAACGGCCGCCCCTGGCCCTTGATGCGGTCCCACTCGATCTCGGGCGTCTTGTAGAACCCCGTGGAGGAAAGCGAGACCCGCCCCTGGTAGCAGAGCGCCGCCGCCTCGCCGAAGCTCATGTCGCCCGCGCCGGCGCGCACGCGGCCCCCGTCGAACGTCACGTCCGCGGGCTTCACCTGGTGGAGCTGGGCCAGGTGCTCGACCATGCGGTCCCGGATCGTGTCGCAGGCGGCCTTCACGGCCATGCCGTTGAGGTCGGAGCCCGAGGAGGCGGCGGTGGCCGACGTGTTCGGCACCTTGCCGGTATCCGTCGCCGTGATCTTCACCGCCGCCACCGCGACGCCGAAGCGGTCCGCGGCCACCTGCGCCACCTTCTGGAAAAGCCCCTGGCCCATCTCCGTGCCGCCGTGATTGAGATGGATCGAGCCATCGGCATAGACATGGACGAGCGCGCCCGCCTGGTTGAGATGGGTGAGCGTGAAGGAGATCCCGAATTTCACCGGCGTGAGCGCGATCCCCTTCTTGAGCACCGCATTCCGGGCATTCCAGTCGCGCACCGCCTCCCGCCGCGCCGTGTAATCGGACCGCGCGGCGAGATCGGCCACGAGCTCCGCGATGACGCTATCGGTGACGGCCATGCCGTAGGGCGTGGTGCCCGTTTTCTTTGTGCCCCGTACTTCCCCCGGAGGGCCGCCCGCTGCCCCATGAGCTGTCCCCTGATTGAGGGAGGAGGAGGAATAGAAATTCACCTGCCGCACGCGCAGCGGATCGACGGAGAGGTGATGGGCGATGTGATCCATCACCCGCTCGATCCCCACCATCCCCTGCGGCCCGCCGAACCCGCGAAAGGCGGTGGCGCTCTGCGTGTTCGTCTTGAGCCGGTGAGAGGTGATGCGCGCGGCGGGGAGGTCATAGGCGTTGTCGGCGTGGAGCATCGCGCGGTCGGCCACGGGCAGCGAGAGGTCCTGCGCCCAGCCGCAGCGGATGTAATGCGTGAAATCCACCCCCGCGAGGCGCCCCTCATCGTCGAAGCCCGCCACGTACTCGATCCGCGCATCGTGGCGCTTGCCGGTGATGACCATGTCGTCGTCGCGGTCATAGCGCATCTTGCAGGGCCGGCCCGTGCGCGTGGCGGCGACGGCGCAGGCCACGGCGAGCGCGTTGCCCTGGCTTTCCTTGCCGCCGAAGCCGCCGCCCATGCGGCGCACCTCGGTGCGCACGGCGTGGAAGGGGACGCCCAGCGCCTCGGCCACCTTATGCTGGATCTCCGTCGGGTGCTGGGTGGAGCAATGCACGGTCACGTCGCCCGCCTCGCCCGGCACGACGAGGGAGGATTGCCCCTCGAGGTAGAAGTGCTCCTGCCCGCCCAGCTCGAGCGTGCCCCGCACCTGATGCGAGGCCTCTGCCAGCGCGCGGCTGACGTCGCCTTTCGCGTAGATGCGCGGGCCGTCTTCGAATCGACTGTCTGCCGCGAGGGCCTCGTCGATCGTCAGGAGCGGGGTCTCCTCCGCGTAGGTGATCTCGCCCAGCCGGGCCGCGCCGCGGGCCGCGAGATGCGTCTGGGCCACGACGCAGAAGATCGGCTGGCCGAGATAGTGGACCGTCCCGTCGCTCAGGAGCGGTTCGTCATGGGCCGAAGGGCTCACATCGTTGGCGAAGGGCAGGTCATCGGCCGTCAGCACATCCACGACCCCCGGCGCCGCGCGCACGGCGGCGAGGTCGAGCCCCGTGATCCGTCCCTTCGCAATCTCCGAAAGCCCGAAGGCGAGGTGGAGCGTGTTCGCGGGCGCGGGGATATCGTCGGTGTAGCGCGCGCTGCCCGCCACATGGAGGAGCGCCGCATCGTGGGGCAGGGGCTTTGCGACGGTCATGCCCGCACCTGCCGGATATCGAGGAGCGCGCCCTCATCTGCCATCGCCGCGCGCAGCGCCATGTTCTGCGCGGTCTTCAGGCGGTAGGCCGCCGAAGCGCGCATGTCCGAGAGCGGCTGGTAATCCTCGGCCAGGGTATGCAGCGCGGCCTCCACCGTAGCGCGGGTCCAGGGCTTGCCGTCGATGGCGGCCTCGAACCGGGCCGCGCGTTTGGGCGTGCCGGCCATGCCGCCGAAGGCCACGCGCGGGGCACGGGCGATGCCATCCTCGTCCACCGGCACGTAGAAGGCACCGCACACGGCGGAGATATCCTGGTCGACGCGCTTCGAGAGCTTGTAGACCCGCAGCCTGTCGGGGCGCTTGGGCACGCTCACGGCCTCCACGAACTCGCCCTCGGCGCGGTCCTGCTTGCCATAGTCCAGGAAGAAATCCTCCAGCGGCATCTCGCGGCGGGCCTCACCGCGCCGCAAGTGCAGCGTCGCCCCGAGCGCGATGAGCGCGGGCGGGCTGTCCCCGATGGGGGAGCCGTTGGCGATGTTGCCCCCGATGGTGGCGGCGTTCCGCACCTGGGTGGAGCCGTAGCGGCGGAACATCTCGTGGAGCTCGGCGTAAGGCAGCGCCTCCATGGCGCGGCTGATGGTGACGGCGGCGCCGAGGCGGATGTGGCTCTCGGTCTCCTCGATCTCCTTGAGGTCCGCGCAGGCATGGAGAAAGGCCATGGGGCCAAGCTCCGCGAAGTGCTTCGTGACCCAAAGGCCCACATCGGTGGCGCCCGCGACAATGGTGCCCTCCGGGTGTTCCAGTGCCCAAGCGGCGAGGTCATCGCTGCTTGTGGGTATGGCGTGGGAGTCAGTCCCATCGCCAGTGGACGCTCGGACCCGTGGCGCATCCGAAGGCGACCCCCCGGAGTTTTCGAGGAAAGATGAGGGAGGGGTGTCGCGCATGTGGTCGGGAACGGGGGCGGCCTCGGCATCGCGGGCGGCGCGGTGGATGGGCGCGTAGCCCGTGCAGCGGCAGAGGTTGCCCGCGAGCGTCGTGTCGTGATCGGTCGAGCCCGTCAGGTGATCGCAAGCCATGGAGACGATGAAGCCCGGCGTGCAGAACCCGCATTGCGAGCCGTGGCAGGCCACCATGGCCTCCTGCACCGGGTGGGGCGTGCCGTCCGGCCCGGCGATGCCCTCCACGGTGCGCACGGCCTTGCCGTTGAGCTGCGGCAGAAAGAGGATGCAGGCATTGAGGGTCTGCGCTCCCTCCTCCGCGTCAGTGACCATGACGGTGCAGGCGCCGCAATCGCCCTCGTTGCAGCCTTCCTTCGTGCCGGTGAGCCCGCGCGTGTCGCGCAGCCAGTCGAGGAGCGTGCGCGTCGGCGCTTCGTCCCGGACCGTAACGTCCTCGCCGTTAAGGCGGAAAGTGATTTCCATGGGTATCAAAAGACCGCGGTACCGGATGGCGGGGCCCGCGCCTTCGATGCGGTGTAGAAGGCGCGCCCGTTTCCCATAAAGTTTAACGGGCGCGCAGGGATTGCAAGGGGCCGGGGAGCCGCAGGTCAGAGCGCGGCGGCGCGTTTGCCCAATTGATCGGCAACCTGGCCCCAGCCGTCGTGGAAGCCCATGGCCTCGTGGGCGGCGCGGGCGGCCGCGTCGGTGTGAAGCGCCGTGGCGGTGTAGCGCGTGCCATCCTTCGTGGGTGCGAGCATCGTGAAGGCGGTGAAGTGGAACCCTCCCTCCGCCGGGGCCGCGTTCGGGGCAAAGCCCGGGGCGAGGGCGGAGGTCCAGACCAGCCGCTCGTCCGCGCGCGCCTCCAGAACGCAGCCCGCGCCGCCGTCCATTTCGCCCATCTCCGGCACGTCCACGACGACGTGGAAGATGCCGCCCGGTGTCGCCTCGATCTCCACCCGCGTGACGGTGACGGGGGCGGGCGCGAACCATTCCTTGAGCAGCTCCGGTTCGGTCAGGCAGCGCCAGACCTTCGAGGGCGGGGCCGCGAATTCGCGCGAGAGCGAGAGCGTGCAGGTCATGCGTTGGCGTCTTCCCGCGCGGCGAGCTTGTCGAGGGTGGCGAGGCCCGCCGTCCAGCCCTCCTCGATATCGGCGCGCATGTCCTCGTCGGAGAAGCCGGAGATCGCGATCTCGATGTCGAGACGGGTGCCGGTTTTCACGGGCGTGAGGCCGTAGGTGACGAGCGTCGTGAAGATGCGGTGCCCGCCGGTGAGGAGCGTCTCCGTGAAGGTGGCGAGCTCGCTGTCCTGAAGGCTGTACCAGCGGGTCTCGACCACGAATTCCGGGTTGTCCTTGGGCCCGCAGCGATGCCGCTCGTAGCCGCCTTCGGAGAGCTCGGACGCCTCCTCCACCACCAGCGTGGCGTCCTCGCTCGGCGCGCCCCAGATCTCGCGCATCTTGGGGTCGGTGAGCAGGTACCAGAGCTTCGCGGGGGGAAGCGTGAACTGGCGAGTGAAGCTGAGCTCGGAGGTGTTGGGTTTCATGGCGTGGGCCTTTCCGGGGGTTCAGGTGGGGACATGGATATGGCTTCTCTCGGCGGCCTCGGCGGCGCGGGCCATCTTGCCCACGACGTATTCCGTGCCGGGGAGGCGGGTCTCCAGGCTGCCGCCCCCGTCGAGGAAGGTGATCTGTTCGGTGAGGACGAGCGCTGTGCCGGTGCCGCGCGGCGTGAGCGCGATGGTGACAACGGAGGCCGTGATGGGCCGCGGGCCGTGGTCCATGCGGTAGACGTAGATGACGCGGCGCGGCGCCTCGGCGATGAGCATGTGAGGGGTGATCGTGAAGCTGCCCTTCTCGGCGTGGCGAAAAATGACGCGCTCGGTACCGCCCTCGGCGAGCGAGCCTTCGTAGGAGGAGGCCGACCATTCGGGGCCGTTGTCGGTGACGAACCAGGCCTCCTTCAGGGCCGGATCGGTCCAAAGGCGAAAGACGGTTTCGGGGCGCGCGGCGATCTCGCGGCGGACCTCCATGGTCTCGAAATCGTGGGTCATGGCGCGTTCCTTTCGATGCGCTCGGCGAGGGCCTCCAGCCGGTCGAGGCGGCCCTCCCAGATCCGGCGCTGCTGGGAGATCCAGCTTTCGGCGGCGGCGAGCGGCGCGGCCTCGATGTGGACGGTGCGCACGCGGCCCTTTTTCTCGGAGCGGACGAGGCCCGCGGCCTCGAGCTTGGCGAGGTGTTTCATGAAGGACGGCAGCGCGATGTCATGGGGCGCGTGCAGCTCGCTCACCGGAGCGGGCCCCTCCGTGAGCCGCTCGATGACGGCGCGGCGGGTGGGGTCGGAGAGGGCGGAGAAGAACGTGTCTAGATTGTTAGCCATACGACTTAGTAATACGGCGTCCCCGCCCCGTCAAGATATTTAGCTTATCGGCTAACTATTGCGCGGCGAGCAGCACGAAGAGCGGCACCGGCGCCACCGCCGCCATGATCGTCAGCAGAAAGAGGCCGGGGTGAAAGACGCGGCTGAGCCCCGCCACCATGCAAAGCCCGCCGCCCCCGCCCAGCACGACATTGCCCGGCATGTTCAGGAGCAGCGCGAGCACCAGGTAGCGCAGCCGCGTGCCCTTGCGCGCCCAGGGCGCCTGCGCGGAGGCGAGGAGCACCTCGAGGCGCTCATCCTCCGGGCGGGCCCTAATCTCGCGTAGCAAGGCCGCGGCGCGGTGAAACCCCACGCGCTCCAGCGCGCGGGCGGTTGTCTCGGGCGGCACCGTGCGGCCGATCGTGTAGCTCACCGTGAGCGAGATGATCGTGGCCACGTAGACGATGGGCGCGATGGGGGCGCCGAAGGCCGTGAGCAAGACGAGGCCGATCTCCGCCCCGGGCAGGAACGGCGTGGCGAGGATAAGCATGTAGACGAGCACGACGAGGAGGAGCGTGCGGAACATCAGCCCGTCCTTCTCGGGCATGAGCGCCATGTCGAGCGCGTCCCGGATCCAGCTGCCGAGCCAGAGCGCGGCGAAGACCACCGCGAGGAAAAGCGCGGCTTTCACGAGGGACGAATTGCGGGTCGGCGACGTGACCATCATGGGGCGTGACCAGGTGACGATGCAGAGCCGCGGCGACGAATGGAGGCGCGCGGGATACATCCGATTGTACGAACTCTGCGGGCGGAGGCGTGGCCCGGGAAAATACATTCGGGCCCACCGAATTGGCCCTTCAAATGCGTGGAAGCCTAGGCGCAGACGGGCATGCGAGCCAGCGTTAATTGCTTCTCCCCGCGGCGGACACAACATATGGTACGGCCATGGCGTCCACCCCCCGATTCATCCACCTGCGTGTGCACACGGAATACTCACTTCTCGAAGGGGCAGTGCGGCTGAAGACGCTGCCCGGCATCGTGGCGGGCATGGGGATGCCGGCGGTGGCGGTGACCGATACCAACAACATGTTCTGCGCTTTGGAATTCTCCGAAGGCGCGGCCAAGGCCGGTGTGCAGCCCATCATCGGCTGCCAGGTGGATGTCACGCACGATCCCGCCCAGCCGGGGGAGCGTCCGCGCCCGCCCGCGCCGGTGGTGCTGCTGGCGCAGTCCGAGGTGGGCTACGAGGCGCTCATGCGGCTCAATTCCTGCCTCTACATCGACAAGGGCGGGCAGCTTCCTCAGGTCTCGCTGGACGAGCTCGCGGAAAACGCGGGAGACGTGATCTGCCTCACGGGCGGGCCCGACGGCCCGGTGGGCCGCTTCCTGCAGGCCGGGCAGAGGCCCAAGGCGCAGGCGCTGATGGAGCGGCTGTCGGCGATCTATCGCGACAGGCTTTACGTGGAGCTGCAGCGCCACCCGGGCGAGGATGGCCAGCCCGAGGCCGAGCGGCTTACAGAGCGCGGCCTCATCGAGATGGCCTATGCCATGGACCTGCCCATCGTGGCCACGAATGACGCCTACTTCCCGAAGCCAGACATGTACGAGGCCCATGACGCGCTGATCTGCATCGCCGAGGGTGCCTATGTGGACCAGCAGGAGCCGCGCCGCCGTCTCACCGCCCAGCACTACCTGAAGACGCCCGAGGAGATGGCGGCGCTCTTCGCGGACCTGCCCGAGGCGCTGGAAAACACCGTGGAGATCGCGCGGCGCTGCGCCTTCAAGGCCACGAAGCGCGACCCGATCCTGCCGCGCTTCGCCGATGACGAGGTGGCGGAGCTCCGGCGGCTCGCCAACGAGGGACTCGCCGCGCGTCTTGCCGTCATCCCCCACGCCGTGAGCGAGGCGGAGTATCAGGAGCGGCTCGATTTCGAGCTCGGCATCATCGAGGGGATGGGCTTTCCGGGCTACTTCCTCATCGTGGCCGACTTCATCCAGTGGTCGAAGGACAAGGGCATCCCCGTGGGGCCCGGGCGCGGCTCCGGCGCGGGCTCCCTCGTGGCCTACGCGCTCACCATCACGGACCTCGACCCGCTGCGCTACGGCCTGCTCTTCGAGCGCTTCCTCAATCCCGAGCGGATCTCGATGCCGGATTTCGACATCGACTTCTGCATGGACCGGCGGGAGGAAGTCATCCGCTACGTCCAGGAGAAGTATGGGCGCGACAAGGTGGGGCAGATCATCACCTTCGGCGCTTTGCTCTCCAAGGCCGCCGTGCGGGATGTCGGCCGCGTGTTGCAGATGCCCTACGGGCAGGTGGACCGCCTGTCGAAGATGATCCCGGTGGAGGGCGTGAAGCCCGTCTCCATCGAAAAGGCCCTGGCCGATGAGCCCCGGCTCCGCGAGGAGGCGCGTGCCGAGGAGGTGGTGGACCGCCTCCTGACCTACGGCCAGCAGGTGGAGGGCCTCCTGCGGAATGCCTCCACCCATGCCGCCGGTGTCGTGATCGGGGACCGGCCCTTGGACGCCCTCGTGCCGCTCTACCAAGACCCGCGCTCCGACATGCCCGCCACCCAGTTCAACATGAAATGGGTGGAGCAGGCGGGGCTCGTGAAGTTCGACTTCCTCGGCCTCAAGACCCTCACCGTCATCGAAAACGCCGTGAACCTGATCAAGGCCGCCGGGCGGCCCATCCACATCGCGGGCGACGGCACCGAGCTCTACGTGCCCGAGCCCGGGACGGAGAACGAGATCAACGCCATCCCGCTCGAGGATGAGGCGTCCTACAAGCTCTATGCCAGCGGCAAGACGGTTGCGGTCTTCCAGGTGGAAAGCTCGGGCATGATCGATGCGCTGAAGCGCATGAAGCCCGACTGCATCGAGGACATCGTGGCCCTCGTGGCGCTCTATCGCCCGGGGCCCATGGAGAACATCCCGAAATATTGCGAAGTTAAAAACGGGCTCTCTGAGCGCGATTTCCTCCACCCCACCGTCGATCACATCCTCGACGAGACGCAGGGCATCATCGTCTACCAGGAGCAGGTGATGGAGATCGCGCGCCAGATGGCGGGCTATACGCTCGGCGGAGCCGACATGCTGCGCCGGGCGATGGGCAAGAAGATTCAGGAGGCGATGGACGCCGAAAAGCCGAAGTTCCTCGCCGGTGCGGCGGAAAACGGCGTCGACAAGGCCAAGGCGGAGGAGACCTGGGCCCTCCTCGACAAGTTCGCGAACTACGGCTTCAACAAGTCCCACGCGGCCGCCTACGCGGTGGTTTCGTATCAAACCGCGTGGCTCAAGGCGAACCACCCGGTGGAGTTCATGGCCGGCGTCATGAACTGCGACATCCACCTGACCGACAAGCTCAGCCTCTATTTCAACGAAGTGAAGAAGACGCTGGCGCTGCCCTACACGCCGCCTTGCGTGAACCGGTCCGGCGCGACCTTCGATGTCCGCGACGGCGCGCTCGTCTACGCGTTGGGCGCGCTGAAGAACGTGGGCGTGGAGGCCATGCGCCTCGTCACCGATGCGCGCCGCGGGGTGCCCCCCGCCCCGGGCGCAGACCCGGGGCCTCGCGGCTCGGGGAAAGAGATCCCTTCGGCCCAAGGCCCGGACGGGCACGGAGCAGACAAACCCTTCGCCACGCTCTTCGATTTCGCGCGCCGCGTGGATCTCAAGCGGGTGGGAAAGCGGCCCCTCGAGATGCTGGCCCGCGCCGGAGCCTTCGACGAGCTCGATCCCAACCGGCGCCGCGTCTTCCAGTCGCTCGACGCGCTCATCGCCTATTCGGCGGCGATCCATGACCAGAAGTCCTCCAACCAGGTCTCGCTCTTCGGCGAGGCGGGCGACGATCTGCCCGAGCCGCGGCTCGCGCCGGTGGAGGACTGGCTCCCCGCAGAGCGCCTGGCCGAGGAATTCGCCGCGGTGGGGTTCTATTTCTCCGGCCATCCGCTCGATGATTACATGGGCCCGCTGAAACGCACGGGCGTGCATACCCTAGATGACCTCACCGAGGCTGCGGGGCGCACCGGCGCCATGGTGGGTAAGCTCGCGGGTACCGTCACAGGCAGGCAGGAGCGCAAGAGCGCGCGGGGCAACCGCTTCGCCTTCGTGCAGCTCTCGGACCCCACGGGGGGCTACGAGGTTACCATGTTCTCGGACACGCTCGAGACCGCGCGCGAGCATCTCGAGCCCGGCTCGAAGGTCGTCGTGCAGGTGGAGGCGACGGTGGAGGCCGACCAGCTCAAGCTCTTAGGCCGCGCCGTCACCCCGATCGACAGCGCCGTGGCGCAGGTCGGGGCCTCGGGCCTCAAAATCTTCGTCGAAGAAGAAAGCGCGGTGCCGTCCGTGGCCAGCGTGATCGCAGGCCTGCCAGAGACCGTGCTGAGAGGGGCCAAGGGCCCGCTCCGCTTCTGCCTCATGGATCCGAGCCTGCCCGGCGAAGTGGAGCTCGACCTCGGCGACGGCTTCCCCGTCTCGCCGCAGGTGAAATCGGCGCTGAAGTCGTTGCCGGGCGTGCTCATGGTCGAAGAGCTGTGAGGGCCTTGGCCCTCTTTGCGTTCATGCTCCTCGCGGGCTGCGATGCCGCGCTCCTCGGCGGGGCGCGCGGGCCCGCGGTGCCCTTTGACGGCGAGGCGCTGGCCTACGGCGAGATCGTCGTGGCCTGCGACACGCCCCGCGCGGCGCTGGGCACCCGCGTGGCACGCTTCCCCGACCAGGGGCGCGGCTACAGGCTCTATGATACGGACCCCTCCACCACCGCGCTCAGGCCCCACTACATCACCGGTTTCCCCGATGGCTGCCCGCGCAAGTTCATGGCCGCGCTCGCGATCTTCGGCGGCGCCAATGCCTACGAGACGACGCGGGTGGAGGATACGCTCAACACCACCGTCTTCACCGAGACCGACCGCCAGTACCGCGCCATCCGCGCCCGCGTCTGCGGCCGGCCCGTGGGCGAGGCCTGCGCCGCCTCCCGGTTCCGCGCGCTCGAGCGCAGCGCCGTTTTCGTGAGCGTCTACGAACGCTTCGGCACGAACCCCACCTGGGCGGACATGCTCATCTACGATGGCGCGGTGGTGGCCAAGGATTTCAAGGCGCTCGAGTGATTGCGCTCGCGCGGCCCCCGGGCTAGGCGGCCCGGCGCAGAGGAGAACGGATAATGACGACAGGGATCATGATTTGCGGCCACGGCAGCCGCGCGAAGATCGCGGAGGAGGAGTTCGCGCTCCTCGCCAAGGGGCTGAAGGCGCGCTACCCGGAGACGCCGGTGGAGTATGGCTTCCTCGAATACTCGGCGCCCAACATCCACATGGGCCTCGACCGGCTGCGCGCGGCGGGCGTGACGCGGATCCTCGCGGTGCCGGGCATGCTCTTTGCCGCCACGCACGCCAAGAACGATATCCCCTCGGTGCTGACGACCTATGCGGAGAAGCATCCCGGCCTCGAGATCAGCTATGGGCGCGAGCTCGGCCTCCACCCGCAGATGATCGCCGCCTTCGAGGCGCGCGTGCTCGAGGCGCTGGGCGTGGATCATGTCCATGACGGCGATCTCTACGACACGATGCTCGTCACCGTGGGGCGCGGCACGTCCGACACGCTGGCCAACGCGGAGGCCGCGCGGCTCTGCCGGATCGTGTCGGAGAATCTGGGCTTCGGCTGGGCCGAGACGGTCTATAGCGGCGTGACGTACCCGTCGGTGGGGCGCGGGCTCGAGATGGCGCTGAAGCTCGGCTTCAAGCGGATCGTGGTGGCGCCCTACTTCCTCTTCTCCGGGCGGCTGATCGATCGGATCTACGGCTATGTGGATCGCGTGGCGGCCGGGGCGCCGGGCGTGGAGTTCCTCAAGGCGCACTACCTCGCCGATCAGGCCCATGTGATCGACACCTTCGTGGAGCGGATCAAGGAGGCCGAAACGGGCGAGATGGCCGATGACCGTGATCTCATGGCGTCTTTCAAAGCACGTCTGGCGCGCGGCGAGGTGGACGTGCACCACCACCACGCCGAGTACCGCGACCCCGATGATGACGAGGCAGGCGGGCACGACCATGATCATGGCCACGGGCATGGATCTGGGCATGGCCATTCGCATGGCCACGGGCACCACCACCACGGCCATTCCCACGGCACCTACCGCCACATCGCCCATCCCCACGGGCCGCGCACGATGATCGACGAAGGGGTCTGCTGCTGCTTCATGAGCCAGTTCCCCGACGCGGTGGTCGAGGAGGAGAGGAAGGCCCGTGGAACCACGCCCCTGACAATGGCCGACGTGCACGGCTAGCCCCGCGCGCCCAAGACTTTTGCGAAAAGTCTTGGCAAAAGTCTTCGCAAGACTTTTGTGCGCTCAGTAGTGCGGGGGGCGCTCGTCGCCGAAGACAGCGCCGCCGCCGCCCTCGGCCTCCCGCGCGGCTTCGCGTTCCATCAAGAGCGCCACCCGAGCCGTCAGCGTCGCGATCTCGCGATCCTGGCGCGTCACGACGGCGTTGAGGTCATCCACCAGCCGCTCCAGATGGGCGAGTTTTTCTTCGATCGGGTCCATGCCTCCTCATGGCCGCGCCAGAGCCGTTTGCCAAGCCTCGCGCGCGCCGCTACTAGCTCCCTGCGCTGGAGGAGACCCATGGCAAAAGTGAAGAAGACCCCCCGCCCTAAGGCTGTCACGCCCAAGGGATTTCGCGACTATTTCGGCGCCGAGGTGACCGAGCGCGCCGCCATGCTGGAGGCGATCCGCGGGGTCTACCATCTCTACGGCTTCGACGCGCTGGAGACCTCCGCCGTGGAGACGGTGGAGGCGCTGGGCAAGTTTCTTCCCGATGTCGACCGGCCCAATGAGGGCGTCTTCGCCTGGCAGGAGGAGGACGAGGCCTGGGTGGCGCTGCGCTATGACATGACCGCTCCGCTCGCGCGAGTCTACGCCCAGCACCGCAACGACCTCCCCACGCCCTATCGCCGGTATGCGATGGGGCCGGTCTGGCGCAACGAGAAGCCGGGGCCGGGGCGGTTCCGGCAGTTTTATCAATGCGATGCGGACACGGTGGGCACGGCGTCCATGGCCGCCGATGCCGAGATCTGCGCCATGCTCGCCGACACGCTGGAGGCCGTGGGGATCGAGCGCGGCGACTACGTGATCCGCGTGAACAACCGCAAGGTGCTGAACGGCGTCATGGAAGTCGCGGGGCTCGACGGCGAGAACAAGGGGGCCGAGCGCGGGATCGTGCTCCGCGCCATCGACAAGCTCGACCGGCTGGGCCCCGAGGGTGTGCGCGCATTGCTCGGTCCGGGCCGCAAGGACGAAAGCGGGGACTTCACGCAGGGTGCAGGACTCGGCGAGGCGCAGGCGGAGGTCGTCAAGGGCTTCATGCAGGCGGGCCGCGACACGGGCGCGGAGACGGTCGCCGCGCTGCGCGGACTGGTCGAGGGCTCCGATGTCGGTCTCGAGGGCGTGGCTGAACTCGAAGAGATCGCCGCCCTTTTGACGGCGGGTGGCTACGGGCCAGACCGCATCGTCATCGATCCGTCCGTCGTGCGGGGCCTCGGCTACTACACCGGCCCGGTCTACGAGGCCGAGCTGACCTTCGAAGTCCAGAACGAGAAGGGGCAGACGGTGCAGTTCGGCTCCGTCGCGGGCGGCGGCAGGTACGACGATCTCGTCAAGCGCTTCACGGGGCAGGGGGTGCCGGCCACGGGCGTGTCCATCGGGGTGGACCGGTTGCTGGCGGCTCTGCGGGCCAAGGGGCGCATCGCGCAAAACGCGGAGGGGCCCGTCGTCGTCACTGTCATGGATCGCGACCGCATGGCCGAATACCAGACCATGGTTGCGGAGCTCCGTCAGGCGGGCATCCGGGCGGAGGTCTATCTCGGCAACCCGAAGAACTTCGGAAACCAGATGAAATACGCCGACACGCGCGGGGCGGGTATCGCCGTCATCGCGGGCTCCGACGAATTCACAGCGGGCAAGGTGCAGCTCAAGGATCTCATCGCCGGGGCCGAGATCGCCAAGGATGCGAGCCTCGAGGAATGGAAGGCGCGGCCCTCCCAGATCGAGATCGCGCGCGCGGACCTCGTGGCCGAGGTGCAGAAGATGCGAGAGGCCCAGCGGGGTGAGTGAGGCCGTCCGCGCCACGACCGAGGCGCTATTGCAAGGCTTCGGGGCCCTCGGCGCGCGGCGCATCGAGGCGGATATCCTGCAGCCCGCGGGCACGCTCCTCGACCTCTACGGCGAGGATATCCGCGCCCGCGCCTACACCACGCAAGACCCGCTCCGCGGCGAGCAGATGCTGCGCCCGGATTTCACCGTGCCCGTCGTGCAGATGCACATGGAAAGCGCCGCCGAACCCGCGCGCTACACCTATGCCGGGCCGGTCTTTCGCCGCCAGGAGGAGGACACCGGCCGCCCGAGCGAGTACCCGCAAGTGGGCTACGAGGTCTTCGACGGGCAAGGCCCCGCGGAGGTGGAGGCGGAGATTTTCGCGGCCTTCCACGGGGCGCTCGCGGGCCTGCCGCTGCGGGCTGTGATGGGCGACATGGCGATCCTGCGCGCCGCGGTGCAGGGGCTCGAAACCTCCGGCGCGCGCAAGGACGCGCTCATGCGCCACCTCTGGCGTCCGCGCCGCTTCCGCGCGCTGCTCGACCGCTTTTCCGCGCCGCAGCCGGGGCCGCAGACGCCGGAGGCCGGACCCGAGATCGGGCTGCGTTCCATGGCAGAGGTGATCGAGCGCCGCACGCGGATGGAGGAGGACGCCGCCACGCCGCCGCTTGCCGCCGAAGCGCGGCAGGCGCTCGAGGCCCTGATCGGTATCGAGGACCCGCTGCCCCAGGCGCTCGACGCGTTGGGCGCTGCGGCGGAAACGATGCCCGTCCTCGGCGCGCCGCTGGCCCGGCTCACGGACCGCATCGCGGCGCTGGAGGCCCGCGGCATTGCGCCCGAGACCCTCGATTTCGAGGTGACCTACGGACGCACGGCCATGGAATACTATGACGGCTTCGTCTTCGGCTTCACCCATGGGGCGCTGCCGCCGGTGGCGCTGGGCGGGCGCTACGACGCGCTCACCCGCGTGCTGGGGCAGGGCCGCGCCGTGCCCGCCGTGGGCGGCGTGATCCGGCCCGACCTCGTGACCCTCCTCCGGGAGGGCGCGACATGATCAAGCTCGGCGTGCCCTCCAAGGGACGGCTCATGGACGAGACCTTCGCGTGGTTCGCCGCGCGCGGCGTGGCGCTCTCGAAGGCGGGGAGCGACCGGGAATATGTGGGTCAGGTGGAGGGCGTCGACGGCCTCGAGCTGGTGCTGCTGAGCGCGGGGGAGATCCCGCGGGAGCTTTCGGCCGGGCGCATCCATCTGGGCGTGACCGGCTCCGACCTGATCCGCGAGCGGCTCGCCTCATGGGACACGAAAGTGAGCGAGGTGGCGCAGATGGGTTTCGGCTATGCCGATCTCGTCATCGCAGTGCCGGCCTTCTGGACCGATTGCACGACGCTCCACGACCTCGACGCGGTGGCCGCGTCGTTTCGGGCGCGCAACGGCTTCCGGCTGCGGATCGCCACGAAATACCACCGGCTCGTCCGGCAGCACCTCGCCGCGCACGGCGTGGCCGATTACCAGCTCGTCGACAGCCAGGGCGCCACGGAGGGCACCGTCAAGAACGAAACGGCGGAGGCCGTGGCCGACATCACCTCCAGCGGCGCGACGCTGGCGGCGAACCATCTGCGGATGCTGGAGGACGGGCTCATCCACCAGAGCCAGGCCACGCTCTTTCGCGCGCGCCATGCGCCGGCGCAGGCGGGCGACGAGGCGGCATTGAAGGCCCTCCTCGCGCGTCTCGTCTAACCGTCGCTCTCTTCGGTCATCGCCTCCGTCTCCGCTTCCGTCTCTGCCGGTGCGGCGGCGGTGAATTTCTCGAGGATATTGATCGAGTGATCGCCCTCGCTGAACACGGCGAGGTAGGCGAAGAGCAAGGTCACGATGCCCAGTAGAATGCGGATATCCATTTTGGTCCTCTCTGATCCGTTGGCGTGCGAGGTAGACCAGTGCATACCATGGGCCAGCCGCCGGCACATCGGTGGGTCGGACAGAATGACGCAGCCCTAAAGGACGCCGATTTCCGACAGCACCCGTTCGAGGTTGGCCGGCAGCTCCTCGCGCGTTTCGGAGCTGCGGAGGTCGCCCGGCGCGTCCTCGGGCGTGAGGTAGCGCCAGCCCTGGAAGGGGCGCCGTTGCGCGGGCGTGGTGCGGACGATGCCCGGGGCGAGGACGATGCCGCACCGGCGCACGCCGTCGCCGCCGATGACCTCATCGAGGCGGGTGATCCTCTGCCGACACAGGATGACGCCCTTGATCACCCAGTAGAGCGAGCCGCCGGCGAGGATGTCATCCTCGCGCTTGGGCCACATGCGCGTCACGTGGCGATGCTCGAGCCCGCGCGCGCGCCGCTCGGCCTGCCAGGCCTCGAGATCGGCGATGCTGTCCGCGCCGACGCAGAGTTTGACTAGGTTCACGTATGCCATTGCCCACCAGATGTTGTGATGCTGCCGCTTTCTTCTATATATTGCGATTCCCGGCGCAGAGAAAGCTACATCTAGATGTAGTAGCCGAGTATGCTGCTTACACTACGTCACGCGTTCACCGCTAGATCTTGAGGTTCCACCATGACCCGCTTCACCGCGCCCGTCGCCGAACAAATCTGGGACATGAAGTATCGCCTCAAGGACGCCGATGGAACGCCCCGCGACGAAACGGTGGAGGATACCTGGGCGCGCGTGGCAAAGGCCTTGGCAAGCGTCGAGGCGGAGCCGGAGCGCCACGAGGCGGCGTTCTACGGCGCGCTCGAGGATTTCCGGTTCCTGCCCGCCGGGCGCATCACCGCGGGCGCGGGCACGGGGCGCAAGGTGACGCTCTTCAACTGCTTCGTCATGGGCACGATCCCCGACGACATGGGCGGCATCTTCGACATGCTCAAGGAGGCCGCGCTGACGATGCAGCAGGGCGGCGGGATCGGCTACGACTTCTCCACGATCCGGCCCAAGGGCGCCGCCGTGGCGGGCGTGGCCGCCGATGCCTCGGGGCCCTTGAGCTTCATGGATGTGTGGGACGCCATGTGCCGCACGATCATGTCGGCGGGCTCGCGGCGCGGCGCGATGATGGCGGTGCTGCGCTGCGATCACCCCGATATCGAGGCCTTCATCGAGGCGAAATCCGATGCCGCGCGGCTCCGCATGTTCAACGTCTCGGTGCTCGTCACCGATCCGTTCATGGAGGCGGTGAAAGCCGACAAGCCCTGGGACCTCGTCTTCGGCGGCAAGACCTACCGCACGGTGCGGGCGCGCGACCTTTGGGACAAGATCATGCAATCGACGTTCGATTATGCCGAACCGGGCGTGATCTTCATCGACCGCATCAACCGCGCCAACAACCTGAACTACTGCGAGACGATCGCGGCCACGAACCCCTGCGGTGAGCAGCCGCTCCCGCCCTATGGCGCGTGTCTTCTGGGCTCGATCAACCTCGCAAAGCTGGTACCGGAGCCCTTCTCCGAGGATGCGGCGCTCGACGAGGGCGCGCTCGATGATCTCGTGACGACCGCCGTGCGGATGATGGACAACGTCGTCGATGCCTCCCGCTTCCCGCTCGAGGCGCAGGCGCGCGAGGCTGAGGCCAAACGCCGGATCGGGCTGGGCGTCACCGGGCTCGCCGATGCGCTCCTCATGGTGGGCTCGCGCTACGGCTCCGAGGAGGCGGCACGTCTCACCGATCGCTGGCTGGGCCGGATCGCGCGCGCCGCGTACCTGGCCTCGGCGCAGTTGGCGGGTGAGAAGGGGCCCTTCCCGCTCTTCGACCGCGACGCCTATCTCGCCTCGGAGACCATGCAGGGGATGCCCGAAGAGGTCCGCGCCGCGGTGGCCGAGCACGGAATCCGCAACGCGCTCGTCACCTCGATTGCGCCGACTGGCACGATCTCGCTCTATGCCGGCAACGTGTCTTCCGGCATCGAGCCGGTCTTCGCCTATGCCTACACGCGCAAAGTCCTGCAGCCCGATGGCTCGAAAACCGAGGAAGAGGTGGTCGACTACGCGGTCGAGATGTGGCGCGAGCTGAAGGGCGACGCGCCGCTGCCCGATTACTTCGTGAACGCGCAGACGCTCGCCCCGCTCGAGCATGTCCGGATGCAGGCGGCGGCGCAGCGCTGGGTGGACAGCTCGATCTCGAAGACGATCAACTGCCCCGCCGACATCTCCTTCGCGGATTTCAAGGATGTCTACATGGCCGCCTGGGATCAGGGATGTAAGGGCTGCACGACGTATCGGCCGAACGATGTGACGGGCTCGGTGCTCTCCGTCTCAGAGGAGGCGAAGGCCGAAGCGGAGGTCCCCCCGGCTCGGGAGCAGGACGAGGCGGACGTGTCGCGGATCGCGGCGATCGATGTGCCGGCGCGGGGCGCGGATATCGTGCATCTCTCCGAGCCGCTTGACCGGCCCGCGGCGCTCGAGGGCAATACCTACAAGCTCAAATGGCCCGACAGCGAGCACGCGCTTTACATCACGATCAACGACATCGTACTCGGGCGGCAGCGGCGGCCCTTCGAGATCTTCGTGAATTCGAAGAACATGGAGCATTTCGCCTGGACGGTGGCGCTCACGCGGATGATCTCCGCGGTGTTCCGGCGGGGCGGGGACGTGTCCTTCGTCGTCGAAGAGCTGAAGGCCGTCTTCGACCCCCGCGGCGGGGCCTGGATGCAGGGCAAGTACGTCCCGTCCATTCTGGCGGCCATCGGCGGCGTCATCGAGCAGCATCTGATCTCCATCGGGTTCATCGCGGGCGAAGGCATGGGGCTGAAGGCGGATCCGCAGGCGGAGGTGCACCGGATGCAGTCACACCCCGGCACGGCGTGCTCGAGCTGCGGCAGTTTTGAGATGCGCATGGTGGAGGGCTGCATGACCTGCGCGAACTGCGGCTACTCGAAATGCGGTTGAGATGAACCCGGCGGAGTGGCTGGCGCGCGCGGCGCGGAGAAGCCCGGAGGCGCCGGCGCTCCTGCGCGGCGCGGAGGTCGTGGCCACCTATGCGGAGTTCGCCTGGCGCGCGGCCGGGATCGCGGGAGCGCTCCGGGCGAGGGGGATCGGGCCGGGGGATCGCGTGGCGATCTTCATGACCAACCGCACGGAATATCTCGAGGCCTTCTACGGCATTTGGTGGTCCGGGGCGGCGGCGATCCCCATCAATGGCAAGCTCCACGCCCGGGAGGCCGAATGGATCCTCGGCAATGCGGGGGCGGCGCTGGCCGTGGTCAGCGCCGATATCGGCAGCGCCCTCGAAACCGATGTGGACATTGTGGAGGTCGCAGATCTCCCGGCCTGGTACGCCCACGCCCCCATGGCGGAGCCTGCGCCCATGGACGCCGGCGACCTCTGCTGGCTTTTCTACACATCGGGCACGACCGGTCGCCCCAAGGGCGTGATGATGAGCGCGGGCAATATCGAGGCCATGGCGCTGAGCTATTTCGTGGATGTCGATGACGTCCTGGCCGAGGACGCGGCCCTCTACGCAGCCCCCATGAGCCACGCGGCGGGGATCTACAATTTCATGCACGTGATGCGCGGCGCGCGGCACGTGGTGCCCGCCTCGGGTGGGTTCGACCCGGTGGAGATCTTCGGCCTCGCGGCGTCTCTCGGCTCCGTTCACATGTTCGCCGCGCCCACAATGGTGCGGCGGCTCGTGGATCACGCCAAGGCCACGGGCGCCACGGGGGAGGGATTGCGCACGGTCGTCTATGCCGGCGGGCCCATGTACAATGCCGACATCATCGAGGCGGTGGAGGTGTTGGGCCCCCGCTTCGTGCAGGTCTACGGGCAGGGCGAATGCCCCATGGCGATCACGGCGCTGCCGCGCGCGGATGTGGCCGACAGGACGCACGCGAATTGGCGCTCGAGGCTGGGCTCCGTCGGCACGGCGCAATCGGTGGTGCGCGTGGAGATCCTGGGCGAGGATGGCAGCGCGCTGCCCCGTGGCGAGGTGGGCGAGATCGCCGTGGCGGGCACGCCCGTCATGCTGGGCTACTGGGAGAACCCGGAGGCCACGGCGAAGACGATCCGCGACGGCTGGCTCTGGACGGGCGACATGGGGCGCATGGATGCCGACGGATACGTGACGCTCGTGGACCGCTCGAAGGACCTCATCATCTCGGGCGGCTCCAACGTCTATCCGCGGGAGGTCGAAGAGGTGCTGCTGACCCATCCCGCCGTGCGCGAGGTGGCCGTGGTGGGCCAGCGCGACGCGGAATGGGGAGAGATCGTGGTGGCCTTCGTCGCCTGCGAGGGCGCCCTGGACCGGACCGCCCTCGATGCCCATTGCAGGACCAATATCGCGCGCTTCAAGGCGCCGAAGGCCTACCGGCAAATCGACGCTCTGCCCAAGAACAATTACGGAAAGGTGCTCAAGACGAAGCTGCGCGAGATGCTCGCCACGGGCGATTGAGAGCCCCTCCCAAACAACCTCCATGCTGAGTTGTCGCTTGACATAGCGGCAGGCGCGCGGTCCCCTCGGGGCGGGGAGATGGCCATGCGACAGCTCGTGGTGTTCCTTTGCTTGGTCTCGCTCTCGGCGTGCTCGTTGGTCACGGAGACGCGGAACGGACGCGAGGCCACCTCGCTCGTGCTGGGTGCGCCGTCTCTGACGGCGCCTGCGGACGGCGCTCAGGTGGTGGACATCTCGGCCCTGGGGGCCGTGTCGCGTCCCGGTGGCCTGTCGCTCGGGCTGGTGCGCCACCGTTCAGCGATCTTTCCGGCCTCCTGCGGTGCGATCTTCATCGACCCCGATGAGGCCACCATCGCGCGACTTTCCGACATTCTCCCGAATTTATCCGACGACTGTATTCTTCAAAGGAGTTCATCATGAAACATCTGGCATTTCCGGCCCTTCTCTTGGGCCTCGGGGGCTGTGTCGATCCGGCCAACGCCCCGCTCGTTTTTTCTCAGACGCAGGTGCTCGGCGTGGGGGTCGAGACGGGGCCGCGGACGGGCCCGCCGACGTGACGGTGGGGTTCAAGTCCCAGAACCTCGCGATCGTGCCGACCATCGCCGGACCCGAGGGCGCGCAGGGCCGCATCCAGTCGGAGCGTCCCGGCACCGCCACGGATGCCCTGTCGACCTTCGGCTCCTTCGAGACGAACGCGGCAGGGTCTGGAGGCGTGGGCATCGGGCAGTTCTTCTCCACCGGGCTCGCGGCGCAGACGATCGCGCAGGGCCTCGGCTGTGCCGCCTCGGCGAGCGCCGGTGCCACGAACACCGCGAATGTGTGCTGAGCGTGAGGACTGGTCATGCCCCTTGCTCCGCTCCCCCCGCTGCCACCGCTCCCCCCGTTGAGACCCGTGAGACCCTTGGGGCCGCTTCCCGCCCTTGCCGCCGCGGCCGCGCCGCAGGGCGCGCCGCCGCCCGGACCGGCGGCGGCACCCGCCCCCGCGCATATCCCTGGGCCAGCCCCCGCCGCCGCCGGTCCCGATGACATCGTGGCGGCGTCGGTGCCCCGGCCCGGCGTCGTGCGCTACCGGCGCGGCGACGGCTCCATCCTGGAGAAATCCGGGGGCAGCCGCGCCTGGCGCAACAACAACCCCGGCAACATCATCTCGGGCTCCTTCGTCGATGCCCACGGCGCCGTGGGTTCCGACGGCGTCATGGCCATATTCCCGGACCGTCAGACCGGGCGCGCGGCAATCGAGACGCTGCTCCGCGCCAAGTCCTACCGCGATCTCACGATCCGCGAGGCGATATTCAGGTATGCGCCCCCGAACGAGAACGACAGCGCGGGCTACGTGGCCTTCGTTGTGGGCGAGACGGGTCTCGCCGAGGACACGGTGCTCTCCACGCTGCTGGTGGCGGACCTGCGCAAGATCGTGCGGGCGATCGAGGTCATGGAGGGATGGACGGTCGGCACCCTGACGGATGAACGCGACGCTCCCGCCCCCGCGCCGGGCCTCGTGACGGCTGCCGCGGTGGCCCATGAATGGATGAAGATCGCGGAGGCCGAGGCGGCGCTGCCGGTCCATCAACGGTCCGAATGGCCCGACAGCGCGCCCGCCGGAGAGCGGGAAAACCCGCGCATCCTCGAATACCTCAACAGCTGTGACCACTATGCGGGCAACCCCGCCGACAGCGACGAGATTTCCTGGTGCGCCGGGTTCGTGAACTTCTGTCTCGAGAGGGCGGGCTTCCGGGGCAACGAGCATCCCGGCGCGCGCTCGGTCTTCTGGAACAGGAGAAACCAATTCGTGCCGTTGCCGCAGCCCGCCTTCGGGGCAATCGCCGTGCTCAGGGACGCGCCGTTCGGCGATCCGACCTGGGAAACCGGGTCCGGCCATGTGGGGTTCATCGTGGATGCCGATGCCACGGGCCTGACCCTTCTAGGAGGTAACCAGTCGAATACCGTGCGGCGCAGTTTCTACGCGCTGCCCCAGCGCGACGCCCAGGGCGCGGTCACGCGGCGGCTTGAGGCGATTATGATGCCGCGGATGAATTGAGCCTGCCCGCGGTGGGTGCGGGTACGGGGGCGCGAGGCGGTTCGGGACGTTTTTCGGACCGTCGCGCGCTTTTGGGGATTCACAGGGCGAATCACCCCCGCTATGATTCGGGGGATAAGGGTGAAGGTGTTGTGTGAGCGGCACTCCATAAAACACTCGAGGCAGGGCATCAGGCATGGAAACGGGCTTTCGAGGCACGTTCGTCATCTCCTGGTCGCAGACGCAAACAGACGGCGAAACCGCCGCACCCCCATCGGCGCTGGCAGCCAGTAAGACCTGGCGCTGGGCGGGGGACGTGGTCCGCGTGGACGGGCCGGGCGCGCTGCTGCGACTGGACGGGGCAAACGGAGACGCTGAGCTGCGCAGGCGAGCGGCGGACCGGGTCCGCAGGCTCGTCGGCGCAGCTCGCGCAAACACCACCGATCTGGAAAATGTGGATCTCAGCGACTTCGCCCCGCTGCGGGACGATTGTTTCGTGGTGACCGATGGGCGCGGCGCGTTCGTGGTGAGCATCGTGGAGGTGCCGAGCGGTCCGCCCCTGGCGATGTTCGTCGACGACGTGCCGCCCTCCGGCGTCGATCTCTGGGTGGTGGAAAGCAGGATCGCACCCGCGCCGGAGCGCCCGGCGCAGACCGCCCCCGATGCGGGGCGGATGATCTGCTTTACCCCCGGAACGCAGATCAGGCTCGGCGCGGGCGTCGTGGACGTGGCGGCGCTGCGCCCGGGCGACCTGGTGCAGACCAAGGATAACGGGCTCCAGGAGGTGCTCTGGGTGGGCGCGCGGCGCATCACGGGGGCGCGGCTCCACGTGATGCCGGAGCTCGCCCCGGTCCGGTTCACCTCCGGCGCGCTGGGCTCCGGACGCCCCGACGCGGAGCTCGTGGTGTCGCCCGAACACAGGATGCTCGTGAAGGGTCCGCGCGCCCGGGCGCTCTTCAATTCAGAGGAGGTACTCGTGAGCGCGCGGGACCTCGCGGACGGGCAGGGCATCTGGATCGACCGCCTCGTGCGCGAGATCATCTATGTGCATGTCCTCTTCGAACGCCACGAGATCGTCTTCGCCAATGGGTTGGAAACCGAAAGCTTCCACCCCGCGCAGGCCGCGCTCACCGACGCGCAGGCGGAGGCGGTGCGTGCCTTCTCCACCGGCGCCGACAGCGCGCGGCGGGTGCTGAGCAAGAGCGAGGCCGCGATCCTCGGCCACGCGGCCTAGGCCGCCTCTTCGGCGCGGCGCCATCCCGGGAACGGGTCCGGATAATCCATGGGCAGCGCAGCGGGCCCGGCGGCTGCCACGGCGGGCACGAGGCACGCATCGAGCCGGGCCTTCAGCGCGGGCCAATCGATCCCCGACCCGATGAAGACGATCTCCTGACGCCGATCGCCCCAGGGCTCCTGCCAATGGGCCTCCATGTAGCTGCGCATGCCCTCGTGCTGGGGCCAGCGCGTCTCCGGCACCGAGGCCCACCAGGTGCCGAGGGGCTTGACGGACGACAGCGCCCCCGCCAGCGAGAATTCGGCGACCCAATCGGGCCGCGTGGCGATCCAGAAATGGCCCTTGGCGCGAATGACGCCGGGCAGGTCGCCGTTCAGCACGTCGAGGATGCGCTCCGGGATGAAAGGTTGACGCGCGCGGTAGACGAAGGATGCCACGCCGTATTCCTCCGTTTCGGGCACGTGATCGGCGAAGCCGTAGAGCTCCTTGGCCCACATCGGATGTTCGTGGGCCTTGTCGAAGTCGAAGATGCCGGTGTCGAGGATCCGCTCCGCGGGGACATCGGAATAGTCCGTCTCGATGATCCGGGCATCAGCGTTGAGGGAGCGGATGATCTTGCGCGCGGCGTCGGTCTTTTCCGGGCCGGCATCGGTCACCTTGTTGAGGATCACCACGTCTGCGAATTCGATCTGCTCCACGAGGAGGTTCACGAGCGTGCGGTCGTCCTCTTCGCCCAGCGTTTCGCCGCGGTCGCTGAGGAAGTCGTGGGACGAATAGTCGTTGAGGAGGTTCGCGGCGTCCACGACCGTCGCCATCGTGTCGAGGCGCGAGACGTCCGAGAGGCTTTCGCCCGCCTCGTCGCGGAAGTCGAAGGTCGCCGCCACCGGAAGCGGTTCCGAAATCCCGGTCGATTCGATGAGGAGATAGTCGAAGCGGCCCTCGCCGGCCAGCTTGCGCACCTCCTGCAACAGATCATCGCGCAGTGTGCAGCATATGCAGCCGTTCGACATCTCCACCAGCGTCTCGTCGGTGCGCGACAGCTCGGTGTCGGCGCGCACGAGGTCGGCGTCGATATTCACCTCGGACATGTCGTTGACGATGACCGCCACCCGCCGACCGTCCCGGTTGTTGAGGACGCGATTGAGCAGGGTCGTCTTCCCGGCCCCGAGAAAGCCCGACAGGACGGTGACGGGCAGGCGTGTGTCTTTGGGCATGGAGAACCTCGCTGACGGCTGGATTGCGGGGTTTGTTATAACATTACGTTTGCGCGGCGCAAGGCGGACTGATCCGTGGTGCCATGTCACGGGGGACAGGGTGGCGATCACCGGGCGCGGTGGGGCTCAGGCGCGCCCGGCCTCGGACCGCTCATGGTCCTTGCTCAATAGCCGACGCTCCGCATCCGAGAGTACCGCCAGCGCATCCGGTTCGCTCAGCCCGCGGGCACAGGCGCTCTCCCAGATGCGGCGCGCGGAGGTCGGTGACCAAGGGAGCGCCGCCTCCGCGAGCCATCCGCGGACCGGGGCCGGCAGCGCGTCGAAACTCTGCATCGGGTCGCAGGCTCTGCGGCGCCGCTTGAGGCGCGTCTCTCCCAGGTTTCGGGTCATGGGGCGGGTCTGTCGCTCAGTGGATGGAACGGGGCTGCGGTGTGCCGAAGTGCGATATGTTATATCATCTGACGCCGCAAGCGAAACGCACACGGCGCATTGACAGCCGCGCCGATTGCTCGCATATGCGCCGCTCATTGGTGTTGGTGGTCCTCGCAAGAGGGACCCTGTCGTCCGGGCAAAATCCCGGAAGAGGACAACGCCCTTCGCAACCGCAGAAGGAGATCAGCCGTGACCAAACGCACGTCTGCCAAGCACAAGATCGATCGCCGCATGGGCGAAAACATCTGGGGCCGCCCCAAATCCCCCGTCAACCGCCGCGAATACGGACCCGGCCAGCACGGCCAGCGCCGCAAGGGCAAGATGTCCGACTTCGGCACGCAGCTGCGCGCCAAGCAAAAGCTCAAGGGCTATTACGGCGACCTGACGGAAAAGCAGTTCCGCCGCATCTACGCCGAGGCCGAGCGTCTGAAGGGCGACACGGGTGAGAACCTCATCGGCCTCCTCGAGCGTCGTCTCGACGCCGTGGTCTACCGCGCCAAGTTCGTGCCCACGATCTTTGCTGCGCGCCAGTTCGTGAACCACCGCCATGTCCGTGTGAACGGCAAGCTCGTGAACATCGCCTCCTACCGCGTGAAAGATGGCGACGTGATCGAGGTCCGTGACCGGTCAAAGCAGATGACGGCGATCCTCGAGGCGATCCAGCTGCCGGAGCGCGACGTGCCTGATTACATCGACGCCGACCATTCCAAGATGACGGCGACCTTCACGCGCACGCCGGGTCTCGCCGATGTGCCCTACCCGGTGATGATGGAACCGAACCTCGTCATCGAATTCTACGCGCAGAACTAAGACCGTTCTGCCAGCGACTAAGAAGGGTGCCCCACACGGGCGCCCTTTTGCGTTTTGGGCTCTGCCTCGTGATCGGCCGACGTATGCCGGCAATCAACCGGGCATTGACGCGCGCGCGATGTTCGGGTCCCGTGAGCGAAAATCAGAACGGCCGCTGGGCGGGTCGTAGAGGCGGAGGCACACATGGATATCCGGGACAAACACATCGAGGCGCTCGTGCGCGGCAAATCCTTCGCCGAGATCGGCGGGCTCTGGGGCGCCACGGCGGAGCGGATCAGCGTGGCCCATGAGTACGGCGCGCGCTCACTGATGATGATCGATATCCTGCCGCCCCTGAACAAGTGGTGGGGCGAGTTCCGCAAGCGGATGACGGAGAAAGGCGTCGAGAAATACAAGACGCTGTCGGTCGATATCATGAGCAGTCGCTGCCAGCCGTTTCAGGTGACGCACAGCTCCGGCATCCTCTACCACTGCCCGAACCCGCTCCAGTATCTCTAGGCACTGCGCGGCGTGACGCTGGAGCACTGCATCATGACCACGGCAAGTATCCCCGACAGGATCGAGAATGACGCCGGAACGATCGACCTGGCGGGCGGCGAAGTGCTCTTTGTCCCGGCGATGACGGAGCAGCAGAAAGCCGTTTTCACCCAGCACTACGCCCGCAAAAACCGCTCGCCGATCTGGGGCATCAACAAACCTTACGAATTCAACGACACCGATTACACCCCGTGGTGGTGGCTCTTCACCGAGCGCGCTCTGGTGGAGATGGCGACCTCCGCGGGCTGGGTCGTCGAGGACGTACAGCCAAATTGGGCCGGGCGTGCCCACACGCTGCTGCTCAAGAATTCCGGGCGTCGTGATGGCGTGACGGTGGGCTAGGGAAGGGGCCTAACCCTCCTCCTCCTGCACCTCGCTGAGGCTCAGCCCCACGCCGGCGGCCAGCACGGCCATCGCCGCAAAGATCGCGAGCACCACGCCGGGCCCTGCTGCATCCGCAAGCAGACCGAATAGGCCCCCTGCGAGCAGCAGCACCCCGATCAGCGTGTTCGAGAGCGCTGTGTAAAGAGCCTTGTCGTTGCCCGTATCCATATCCGTGAGATGCGTCTTGCGCCCCGCGCGCACGCCCTCATAGGCGATCTGCGCGACAAAGAGCACCGCGGCGAGGAGATGGGCGTTCACGCTCTGCGCGCCCCAGCCCAGGAGCGCAGCCACGCCCAGGGCCACGGCCGCGAGCGCGCCCGACCATGCCAGCGTCCGGCGGCTCGAGGCATCCGAGAGCCGCCCCCAGACATAGCTCGACGCGATGGCCGCGAGCGCCGAGGCGATCATGAGCACGCCCAGATTGCCGAGCTCCGTGCCCGTCTCCCCCGACGCGCCTATCTCCCCCGCGCTCAGAAGCACGATGAAGGGCGGCGCCAGCGCCGTGGCGATGAGGAGACCGCGCGTGGCGAGGTAGGCGCGAAATTCGGGGTCTTCTGCCAGCGGGCGGGCGAGGTCCTCGGTGTTCAGCCCCGCGGCGTCGGGCTCGGCGGCAGGCTCGTCGAGACGCAGGAAGACACCGGCCCCGATCAGCCAGAGCCCGCCTGCGATGACGAGGGCCGCTGCGATCGTGGCGGGGCTCAGCGGCAGAAGGCCCGTGGCCAGCGCCGCGGCAAATGCGAAAACGACCGCCGCCGCCGCCGTGCCCGCCGTGCCGGAGACCGTACCGCGGGTGCCTTTCTCCAACGTGCGCGCGGCGATGTCCTTGTAGCTCGCCGAACAGGCCGCCCGCGCGCAGGCCAAAAGCGCCAGGCAGCCGAGGATCACCCACCCCGCCACGGCGCCCTCGAGGAGGAACGCCGCGAGACCCATGCCGAGCGCTGCCAGCCCCTGCAGCGCCGAGCCCGCCGCCCAGACCGCCCGGCGATACCGCCGCGCCTGGATCACCCGCGCCAATGCGATCTGGGGCAAGAGCGCGCCAGCCTCCCGCACCGGCACGAGTGCGCCGATGACGGCCCCCGGCGCCCCCAGCGCCGAGAGGAGCCAGGACAAGACGAGCTTGGGATCGATGAGCCCGTCGGCGAGCTTCGTCGCCGTGAGCGATAGCAGATGCGTGGTGAAATTCGACGCCTCCGCGGGGTCCGCGCCCTCCTGCGTGAGCGTCTCGTACAAGGCCTTCTCGAGCATGCGGATCTCCTGGCTCCTGGCGTGCGACCATGTCGCTGGCCCTTGACTGAGTGTTGCCCTAGAACCTGCGCGACAGCCTTGGAGTTCCCTCATGTCACAGCCGCGCCCACAGCCGGGGATCATGGATATCGCGCTTTATATCGGCGGGGAGAGCCATATCGCCGGCCAGAGCGAGGTCCTGAAGCTCAGCTCGAACGAGAACCCGAAGGGCCCGCCCGCCGCCGCCGTGGCCGCCCTCGCCGAGGCCGGGGCCAGGATGCATCTCTACCCTTCCACCGATCACGCGGCGCTGCGCGCGGCCATCGGGGAGGTGCACGGGCTCGACCCCGCGCGGATCATCTGCGGGGTGGGCTCCGACGAGATACTCACCTTCCTCTGCCAGGCCTATGCGGGCGTGGGCGACGAGGTGATCCACACCGAGCACGGCTTTTCCATGTATCCCATCCTCGCCCGTGCGGCGGGGGCCACGCCCGTGAAGGTCGCTGAGCGCGCGCGGCGGGTGGACGTGGACGCGATCCTCGCCGCGGTGAGCCCGCGCACGAAGCTCGTCTTTCTCACGAATCCCGGCAATCCCACGGGCACGACCATCCCCATGGCCGAGATCACGCGCCTCGCCGGCGCGCTCCCGGGGGAGGTCATCCTCGTCATCGACGGGGCCTATGCCGAATACGCGGAGGGCTACGGCGCGGACTATGACGGCGGCGCGTCGATCGCGAGCGCGCGGGAGAACGTCGTTATGACCCGCACCTTCTCCAAGCTCTACGGCCTCGGCGGGCTCCGCGTGGGCTGGGGCTACGGCGCGCAGGGCCTCATCGACGTGCTCAACCGTGTGCGCGGGCCATTCAACCTCTCGGCTCCGGCGCTCGCCGCCGCGGAGGCCGCCATGCGCGACCAGGGCTATGCCCGCGCCTGCATCGCCGAAAACGCGACGGAGCGCGCGCGGCTTCGCGAGGCGCTCGCCGGTTTGGGCATCGCCTGCGATCCCTCGGAGGCGAACTTCGTCCTCGCGCGCTTCCGCGACGCCAGCGAGGCGGAGGCCTGCGAGGCAGCTTTGCGTGCTTCGGGCATCCTCGTGCGCAAGGTGGGCGGCTACGGCTTCCCCGAAGGACTGCGCATCACGGTGGGCGATGCCGCGGGCACCGCGCGCGTCATCGCTGCCCTGCGGGCCTTCATGGGAGTGCCCGCATGATCTACGGCCGCGTGGCGCTGGTGGGGCTCGGCCTCATCGCGTCCTCGATGTACTGGGCCATGAAGCGGGACGGGCTCGCGGGCCACGTGGCGGGCCATGCCCGCTCTCCTGAGACGCGCGACACCGCGCGGGCAATCGGGCTCTGCGACAGCGTCCATGACAGCGTGGAAGAGGCCGTGGCCGGTGCCGATCTCGTGGTGCTCTGCGTGCCCATCGGCGCCATGGAGCCCTTGGCCCAGCAGATCGCGCCGCATCTGAAACCCGGCGCCACGGTCACTGACGTAGGCTCCGTGAAGCGTGCGGTCATCGCCGCGGTGGCCCCGCACCTGCCCGCGGGCGTGCATTTCGTGCCGGGCCACCCGCTGGCGGGGACGGAGCATAGCGGGCCGCGCTCGGGCTTTGCCGAACTCTTCGAGGGGCGTTGGCATCTCCTGACGCCCGGCGAGGCGGACAGGCAAGCCGTGGAGAGGCTTCGCGCACTCTGGGAAGGCATGGGCGCCAAGGTCGACGAGATGGATGCCGAGCACCACGACCTCGTCCTCGCCGTCACCTCCCACGCGCCGCACCTCATCGCCTACACCATGGTGGGCGTGGCCGACGACCTCCAGCGCGTGACCGACAGCGAGGTCATCAACTACTCCGCCGCGGGCTTTCGGGATTTCACCCGCATCGCGGCCTCCGACCCCACCATGTGGCGCGATGTCTTTCTGACGAACAAGGACGCCACGCTCGAGATCCTCGGCCGCTTCACCGAAGAACTCTTCGCCCTCCAGCGGGCGATCCGGACGGGAGACGGGCCGCATCTGCATGACTACTTCACGCGCACGCGGGCCATCCGGCGCGGTATCATCGAAGCGGGGCAGGACACCGATGCGCCCGATTTCGGGCGCGTGCGGTGAGGCTCGCGCTGGCGCTTCTCCTGTGCGCCAGTGCCGCGGCAGCGCAGGCGCCGGAGACCTCCCTGCGACCGGAGCCGCGACCGGAGGCGGAAACGGCGAGGCCCGTTGATGCGCAGGCTGGCGTCCTCTCGGCTTTGGTCGACCGCCCCGCCGCCGCGGTCCGCCCTCGGGCGCGCCCGCAAGAGCCCGCCCTGCGGCCCGAGCGCGACATCGCGAGCCCTGCCTCCTCCCTGCGCCCGCGCAAGCGTGGTCCGGCCCTCGACCGGTATGTGAGGCAGGTGCTCGCCAGGCGGGCCAGGGGGCAGGTCTGCGGCGATCCCGCGCTTCAGGGGGATCGGATCGCCCCCATCGTGGGGCGCGTTTCAGGCTGCGGCGTGGCCGAGCCCGTCCGTCTGCGCGCCGTATCGGGCCTCCGGCTCAGCACGCCCGCGCGCATGGATTGCCGCACCGCGCGGGCGTTGAAGACCTGGGTGGAAGAGGGCGTGAAGCCCGCAACCGGCACGCTGGGCGGCGGGCCGTCGAGCCTGCGCGTCGCGGCGGGCTACGCGTGCCGCACGCGCAACAATCAGCCCGGCGCGCGGATCTCCGAGCACGGCAAGGGCCGCGCCATCGACATCTCGGGGATCGGCCTGCGCTCAGGGCAGGAGATCACCGTCCTCACCGATTGGGGGCGGGGCGAGGCGGGCCGCGTTCTTCGCGAGGTCTGGCGCGCCGCCTGCGGTCCCTTCGGCACGGTGCTCGGCCCCGAGGCGAACCGATTTCACCGCGATCATTTCCATTTCGACACCGCGCGGTACCGCTCCGGCAGCTTTTGCCGCTAGGACAGGGCGACGGCAGGCCCACGGCGCGCCAAGGGCCGCGGCACCCGCGGATCAGCGGAGCCTCAGACGCGGCGCGGGGCCGAGCGGTATGGGACCGAGCGAGAGCCGCCCACCCGCGAAGGTGAGCGGCAGGTCGATGGTGTCGGGCTCCCCCGAGAGGGAGGCCAGCGCTTCGAGCGTGCGCGTGGCGGTGGGCATGACACTCTGCGGCAGGAGGCCTAGGGCCTCACCGAGGGAGAGGATCTCGCGCCAGTTGGTCGCCACCAGGGTCACCGTGCCGTCCGGGGTGCCGTCCGGCGCGATGGCGAGGCGGCCCTCTGCGCGCAATTCGAGCTGACCCCAACGGGCGTGGAAGCTGCGGAGGTCGATGCCGGTGGGTTGCGGGCGCGCCTCTTCGATGGCGCGGCGGTCCCAGGGCGCATCGAAGGCGGCGGTCGCGTCGAGGGTCAGCGTCTCGAAGGTGTCGGGCAGGCGCCCCTGGGGACTGAGCGTGAGGCGCAGCGCGTCAGAGGGACGAAGGCCCGCGGCGTCGACAAAGAGGTCGTACGCGTTCTCCTCCGCAGCGCTCCTCCGCGCGGCGAGGAGGGCCCGGTCGAGCGTGACCTCCCAGCCCCGGGTGGAGCGCGCGCTGAGCTGCGCGATCTCGGCGGTGGTCTCCCGAAGGGCGAGGCGCGTCCCCGAAAGCCGGAGCGAGGCGCGCATGTCCTCGCTCTCGAGCGTCAGGCTCGCAAACGGCGACGCGAGGGTCTGGCGCGGGGGAAAGACCGCGATGACATGGGCCGGGCGGTAGGCCAGCGCGCGCAGCTCGAGCTCCGGCAGCGACCAGAGGACGCCGGTATCAGGGTCCGCGAGGGCCACGTCTGTGAGCCGCGTGTCGAACCGGTAGGGGAAGCCGCGCGTCTCCACGCCGGCCACTTCGGCGGCCCAGCCTTCCGCACGACGTTCCTCGAACCACGACGTCGCGCCGCGCTCGATGGCGGACTGCGCCACGACCCAGTACCCGCTCCAACCGAGCGTCGCGAAGGCCAAGGCCCAGATGATGACGCGCATGCTCTTCCCCCTCCTCGATGGGCCCTCTATAGCCCTGCCCCATGGCAAGGGAAGCGGATACGGTGGACTGGGTGTTTGCCTATGGCTCGCTCATGTGGAACCCCGGGTTCGACGCCGCCGAAGCCGTGCTCGCGCGGCTCCACGGCTACCGGCGGAGCTTTTGCATGTGGTCGATCCATCACCGGGGCACTGAGGAGGATCCGGGTCTCGTCCTGGCCCTCGATGCCGAAGACGGCGCGACCTGCACGGGCATGGCGTTCCGCTTTCCCGCGCTGGGGCGGGCGGGCGTCCTTGCCGAGCTTCGCGACCGCGAGCTCATCTCCTCGGCCTATGTCGAACACATCGTGCCGCTCCGCCTCGCCACGGGTGCAGAGGTCGAGGCGCTCGCCTACGTCATCGCGCCGGGCCATCCGCAATATTGCGGCGGGCTGCCCATGGCGCGCCAGGCGGAGGTGATCGCGGGCGCCCGGGGCGGACGGGGTCCGAATTCGGAGTATCTCTACAACACCGCGGCGCATCTCGCCGATCTTGGGATAGAGGATGCGGAACTGACGCAGCTGGCGGCCGACGTGCGCGCCCTCAAGGGCTAGTGCCCATGGGGCGAAGCGTCTATGCTGCGCTGCAATGAACCAACAACAGGACGCGTGCGGTGACCGACACTGATCGCGAGGCCGAGCCACAATTCTCGCAGCCCGTTCGCCAGATCTTGCTAATGGTGCTCGTCCTGGCGCTGGTGGCGGGAGGGTGCACGCTGGCCTTTCCGGTGCTGTATCCGGTGGTGGCGGCGAACCTCTGGCTCAATGGCTTCATCGCCTTCGTCTTCCTCGTGGGCGTGGTGGCCACGTTCCTCCAGGTGACGCAGCTCATCAATTCTGTCTCCTGGATCGAGGGCTTCGCGGCCCACCGCGTGGGCTATGACCTCACGAAGCCGCCGCAACTCCTCGCGCCCCTGGCGGCGCTGCTCCGGACGCGGGGCGCGCGGATGCAGCTCGGCTCCGCCTCGGCGCGCTCCATCCTCGACTCCGTGGCCACGCGCATCGACGAGCAGCGCGAGATCACGCGTTACCTCGTGTCGCTCCTCATCTTCCTGGGCCTCCTTGGCACGTTCTACGGGCTTGCCACGACGATCCCCGCGCTGGTGGAGACGATCCGGTCCCTCACCCCCACCGACGGGGAGACCGGGCTCGACGTCTTCAGCCGCCTCCAGTCGGGGCTCGAAAGCCAGCTCGGCGGCATGGGCGTGGCCTTCGCATCCTCGCTCCTCGGGCTGGCGGGCTCGCTCGTGGTGGGGCTGCTCGAACTCTTCGCGGGCCACGGGCAGAACCGGTTCTACCGCGAGCTGGAGGAATGGGTGTCCTCCATCACCCGCGTCTCGCTCTCCACCGATGGCGAGGCCGGGGGCGAGGCCGGCGCCATGGCCCACATGCTCGATCACATGCAGGAGCAGATGGAGGCGATGCAGCTCATGTTCACGCAATCCGACATCAGCCGCTCCATGACCGACGAAAAGATCTCGCAACTGACGGCCTCCATGGAACGGGTGGCCGACAAGCTCGCGCGCCCGGACGGCACCGAGACCGCGCTCTCCCAGATCGCCGAGGGGCAGGAGCGGATGATCCGCGCCCTGGGGCAGGGCGGCGGTGGCGGCGACGGGATGGATGCCGAGAGCCGCATGCGCCTGCGCTCCATCGACGTGCAACTTCTGCGCCTCCTTGAGGAAGTGAGCGCCGGCCGCCAGGAAGCCATCGCGGAGCTCCGGACCGACATCGCGGGCCTCACCCGCGCGCTGAAACCGGCACGCCCCGTGGCGCGCGGCAATGGCGGAAGCTCGGACCGCCGCAAGGGAGGCTGACCCATGGCGCTGAGCCGGCGCGCGGGCGGGCGGGTGCAGAACTCGATCTGGCCCGGTTTCGTCGATGCCATGACGGGCCTTCTCCTCGTGCTCATGTTCGTGCTGACGATCTTCCTCGTCATCCAGTTCGTGCTGCGCGACGAGATCACGCGCCAGTCGAGCGAGGTGCAGGGGCTGCAGGCGCAGGTGTCAGAGCTGGCATCGGCGCTGGGCCTGGCCCGGACGCAAAACCAGGAGCTGACCGCGCGGGTCGACAGGCTCGGCCTGTCGCTCGATGACGCCGAGGCCCAGGCCCGCGCCCAGGCCGTGCTGATTTCCACGCTCAATGCCGAGCGCGCCGCGCAGGATGTGGCACTGGCCGAGGCGGAGGGGCGCATCGCCAGCTTCGAAGAGCAGGTGGCCTCGCTCCTGAGGGCGCGCGAGGAGAACGAGGCGTCGATCGCCGCGCTGACCGCGGCGGGGGAGGCCGACGACGCGCGCATCGCGGAGCTTCTGACCCGGGAGGAGGCGCTCAACATCGCGCTCGCGGCCGCGCGCGAGGAGATCGGCGAGGAGCAGGCCGCCGCGCGCCGTGCCGATGCCGAACGCGAGGCGCTGGAGGCGCTGGTGGCGGACCTGCGCGCCGAAGCGGCGGACCGGGAGGCATCGCTGGCGCAGCTCTCGGCGGCGCTGAGCGACCGGGAGACCGAGACCGCCGACCTCTCCGCCGCGCTCGCGCGCCTCCAGACCGAGAAGGCGAGCGTGGACACCCAGCTCGCCGCGGCGCTGGCCTCGCTGACGCAGTCCCAGGGCACGACCGCCTCCCTCACCGAAAGCCTCGCGGCGCTCCGCGAAACCCTCGCCCAGAGCGAGGCGGCACGGCAGGCGGAGGCCGCGCGCGGGCAGGATCAGGCCGAGGAGATCGCGAGCCTGCGCGAAAGCGTGCGCGGCGCCGAGGGCGCGGCGGGCACGGCGCTCGAGGATGCCGCAGCCGCGCGGGCAGAGCTCGAGGCCGCGCTCGAACAGATCACGGCCGAGGAGGAGGCGCGGCTCGCCCAGGCGGCGACGCTGCTGGCGCTCCAGGCGCAGCTTGCCGATACCCGGGCGGAGCTCACCGCCGAACAGCAGGCCGCCCTCGCAGAGCAGGCCACGGTGGCCGCGCTTCAGGCCGAACTCGCGGAGGCCGAAGCGACCCTCGCCGAGGAGGAACGCGCCCGGCTCGCGCAGGAGGCGGCGGCGGCCGCGCTCCGCGCGCAGCTCACCGAAAGCCAGGGCGCCCTATCGGAGGAGGAAGAGGCCCGCCTCGCCGAGGCCGCAGCCGCCGAAGCGCTGCGCGCGCGGCTCCTGACCGCGCAGGACGAACTCACGGCGCTCGCGCTCGATCTCGAGGCGCGCCGCAGGGAGGCGGAGGAGACGCTGACCCTGCTCGCCGCCACCCGCGGCCAGGTGGACGACCTCGAGGCCCGCCTCGCCGCGGCCTTGGCGGCCCGGGCAGACGCGGAGGCCGAAACGGCATCGCTCGAGGACACCCTGGCACAGACGCGGGCGGCGCTCGGCGCGGACGGACGCACGCTGGGAGACGTCAGGCAAGAGCTCGCGGCCGCCCTCGCGGCGCAAATCGCGGCGGAGACCGAGGCGGCGCGGCAGCTTACGGAAGTGGAACGGCGCGACGCGCTCCTCGCCGCCGCCGATGCCCGGCTGGCCGAGGAGGAGGCGCTGTCGGCGGATGCCCAGCGTTCCGTGGCGCTGCTCAACGAACAGGTGGCGGGACTGCAGCGAGATGTGGCCGTGCTGCGCGGGCTCCTCGATGATTTCGAGGCCCGCGCGGTGGAAAGCGATGCGCAGCTTGTCAATCTGGGCCAGGACCTGAATGCGGCGCTGGCCCAGGTGGCCCAGGAGGAGCGGCGCGCGGCAGCCGAGGCCGAGGCGCGGCTCGCCGCCGAGGAAGCGCTGCGACGCGAGCTCGAGGCCCGCGCGCGCGATCTTGAGCGGGCGCAGTCGACCTTTCTCGCGGGCGTTCGCGATGCGCTCGAGGGTCAGGAGGGCGTGCGCCTGGTGGGCGATCGATTCATCTTTTCCTCGGAGGTGCTGTTTCCGCCGGGCGGCGCCGAGCTCAGTCCCGCGGGGCGCGCGCAGATCGCGCGCGTCGCGCAGACGCTGCGGGAGGCGGCGGCGCAAATCCCGCCGGACATCGACTGGGTACTGCAGGTGGACGGGCATACCGATGACGTGCCGCTCTCGGGCTTCGGCGCGTTCGCCAACAATTGGGAGTTGAGCCAGGGCCGGGCGCTTTCGGTGGTGCTCTACATGGTGGAGGCCCTCGGCTTCGATCCCGGGCGGCTGAGCGCGAACGGGTTCGGCGAGTACCAACCGCTCAACCCCGCCGACACCGAGGAAGCGCGCGCGCAGAACCGGCGCATCGAGCTCAAGTTCACCGAGATCTAGCCCGCCCGCGCCCTGATCGACGGGCGGCCCACCCGCCCACCCCCGCCCGCCGACCAGAGCGCGGGCGGGCGTTCGATGCGGTGGCGCGCGCCCCGCAAAGGGAGGGGGGCCTTGCATCCCGCGGTGATCCGAGCCGGAGGAAGGCCGGGCGGCCGGACGATCAGGGGATGTCGGCGGTCAGGGTCTCTTCCGTGATGAGGGCGCCGTCGCGCCAATAAGTGAGCGTGGCCGTGTAGCGCCCGCGCGGCCAGTCGCGCGTCGTGTGGCTGCGGCCCGAGAAGCGTTGCCAGGCCTCCTGCCGGCGCTCCATCACCGCGCGGTCTTCGTGGAAGACCCCCGCCGCATGCGTGATGCGGATGTCGAGCACGTCGCCGGGGCGCGCGCCGTAGCCCGACACCCACACGACGATGGGCGCGGTGGCGCTGAGCGTGGTTGCGCCGCGCAGGTCGTCCTTCATCGCTTCGAAGTCCGGAACGGAGCTGGCAAAGCCCGTCTTCAGGAAGCCGGCGGGCCGGGCGGTGAGCGCGTCTTTCCAAAGCGGTGTGGAGGGTGCGCCGCAACGGGCGGTATCGGGCGCGAAGGGGTCGATATCCGCGCCGTCGCGGAAAACGGAGAGATGGAGGTGCGGAAACGTCGTCGCGCCCGAGAGGCCCACCGCGCCGAGGACGGCGCCGCGGGACACGCTCTCGCCTGCGCGCACGGCGATGGAGCCGCGTTTGAGGTGGCAGTACTGCGTGACCCAGCCGCCACCATGGGCGATGGCCACGCCGTTGCCGCAGTCCTCGTCCCCGAACGCCGCGGCGGGATCGTCGGCCATGATGTCGGCATGGCGGTCGCGGATGCCGACCACGCGTCCGGGGGCTGCGGCGAGGACGGGGACGCCGGCACGCATGGCGGCCAGATCGGGCAGCGCGAAGTCGGTTCCGCCGTGGCCGTCGCGGGTGAGCGTGCCGCAGGTGAAATCGGTGCTGCCCTCGGTCGGGTCGTGGTCGAAGAGGGCTTGGAGAAAGCACGTTTCGCCCAGCGTGCAATCGAGCGGGAGCGAGAGCGACGGCGCGTCCTGCGCCGCGGCGGTCGATGCGAAAAGGGCGGCTGTGAGAGCCGCCCTTCCGATCGCTGTCATTCCGCCGTGAGAAGCGGGGGTTTGTCGCTGCCGTCGCCGGAAAGGCGCCGCTTTTCGGGGCTTTCGATGCGCAGGTCGAGCTTGCCGTCCTTGACGCCCACCTTGACGTTGCCGCCCTTGGCGAGCTTGCCGAAGAGGAGCTCCTCGGCCAGCGGTTTCTTGATGTGCTCCTGGATGACGCGGCCAAGCGGGCGTGCGCCCATGCGGTCGTCGTAACCCTTGTCGGCGAGCCACTCGGCGGCGGGCTTGGTGAGCTCGATCGTGACGTTGCGGTCGATGAGCTGCGCCTCGAGCTGAAGCACGAACTTCTCCACCACCTGCAGGATCACGTCCTTGGGCAGCGCGCCGAAAGAGATCACCGCGTCGAGTCGGTTGCGGAATTCCGGCGTGAAGGTGCGCTCGATGGCGGCCGTGTCCTCGCCCTCGCGGCGGTCGCGGCCGAAGCCGATGGCGGCCTTCGCCTGCTCTGCCGCGCCGGCATTCGAGGTCATGATCAGGATCACGTTCCGGAAATCGACGGAGCGGCCGTTATGATCGGTGAGCGTGCCGTGGTCCATGACCTGCAGGAGGATGTTGAAGACATCCGGGTGCGCCTTCTCGATCTCGTCGAGGAGGAGCACGCAATGCGGGTGCTGGTCCACGCCGTCGGTGAGCATGCCGCCCTGGTCGAAGCCAACATAGCCCGGAGGCGCGCCGATGAGGCGCGAGACCGCGTGCTTTTCCATGTACTCGGACATGTCAAAGCGCAGCATCTCGACACCCAGCGTATCTGCGAGCTGCTTTGCGACCTCGGTCTTGCCCACGCCGGTGGGACCGGCGAAGAGGTAGTTGCCGATGGGCTTTTCGGGTTCGCGCAGGCCCGCGCGGGCGAGCTTGATCGCCGACGACAGCGCCTCGATGGCCGCGTCCTGGCCGAAGACCACGCGCTTGAGGCTGACTTCGAGATCCTTGAGGACCTCCGCGTCGTCCTTGGAGACGTTTTTCGGCGGGATGCGGGCGATTTTCGCCACGACGGCCTCGATCTCCTTCTGGCCGATGGTCTTGCGGCGCTTCGACTCGGCCACGAGGTGCTGGGCCGCGCCCGCCTCGTCGATGACGTCGATGGCCTTGTCCGGCAGCTTGCGGTCGTTGATGTAGCGCGCGGAGAGCTCCACCGCCGTCTTGATCGCGTCGGAGGTGTATTTGACCGAGTGGTGATCCTCGAAATAGGGCTTCAGACCTTTCAGGATCTTGATCGAGTCCTCCACCGTGGGCTCCGTCACGTCGATCTTCTGGAACCGGCGGGAAAGCGCGCGATCCTTTTCGAAATGCTGGCGGAACTCCTTGTAGGTGGTGGAGCCCATGCAGCGGAGCTTTCCGCCCTGGAGCGCCGGTTTCAGGAGGTTGGAGGCATCCATGGCGCCGCCCGAGGTGGCACCGGCGCCGATGACGGTGTGGATCTCGTCGATGAAGAGGACGGCGTCGGGATGCTCCTCGAGCTCCGTCATGACGGCCTTAAGCCGCTCCTCGAAATCGCCGCGATACCGCGTCCCGGCAAGGAGCGCGCCCATGTCGAGGGAAAAGATGGTGGTGCCCGAAAGCACGTCCGGCGTCTCCCCCTGCACGATCTTGCGCGCCAGCCCCTCGGCGATGGCGGTCTTGCCCACGCCGGGATCGCCCACGAGGATGGGGTTGTTCTTGCGGCGGCGGCAGAGCACCTGGATGCAGCGCTCCACCTCGTGGGCGCGGCCGATGAGGGGATCGACATCCCCTTTGCCGGCCTTGGAATTGAGGTCCACGCAGTATTTGGCGAGCGCGCTCTCCTTCTGGTCCCCGGACTCGGAGGCCTCCGCGGCGCTGAAGCTTTCGTTTTCGTCGGTGGCGCCGCTCACCGGGCGGCTTTCGCCGTAGGAGGGGTCCTTCGCCACGCCGTGCGCGATGAAATTCACCGCATCGTAGCGCGTCATGTCCTGTTCCTGGAGGAAGAAGGCGGCGTTCGACTCCCGCTCGGCAAAGATCGCCACGAGGACATTGGCGCCCGTCACCTCCGTGCGGCCCGACGATTGCACGTGGATGGCGGCGCGCTGGATCACCCGCTGGAACGCGGCGGTGGGCACGGCCTCGGAGCCCTCGATCTCCGTGATGAGGGTCGACAGATCGTCGTCGATGAATTCATCGAGCGTCTTGCGCAGCGCGTCCAGATCCACCGAGCAGGCCTGCATGACCTTGGCCGCATCGGGCTCGTCGATGAGCGCCAGCAGCAGGTGTTCGAGCGTTGCGAGTTCGTGGCGCCGCGCATTGGCAAGGGCCAGCGCGGCGTGAATGGCCTGCTCAAGGGTGTTCGAAAAAGACGGCACGGGAAGCGCTCCTCTGCTCGGTGTGTCAGGGCGGGCGGGGCGCGAGATGGACGTCAAGCGCGGCGTACCTGCCGAGAAACAGTGACCTGTGTGAGTTAAGTTTCGGTTTTTATAAGACGCCTTCAAGGGCTATCTCAAAAATAAGGCTCACAATCCGGGCACTGCGCGCGATCTGCCAAAGCGGTGAGCGATGCCGAAAACCGTCCGCGCGCTGGCTGGTCCATAGCCCCTGCAATGAGGCGGTGGAAGTCGTGCGCGCGCGCCCCTAGTGTCCTTTTAGGTGGCTTGGGGCCTTGGTCATGCATCTGGATGTGCGCACCCTGCGCAATTTCTACTACCGGTCGTCGCTCGGGCGCGCCGCACAGCTTGCCATCCGGGACCGGGTGCTGACGCTCTGGCCCGATGCCAGGGGGCAATCGGTCGTGGGCTATGGCTTTGCCGTGCCGATGCTCAGGCCCTACCGGTCTGATGCGGCGCGCGTTGTGGCGCTGATGCCGGGGCCGCAAGGGGTCATGCACTGGCCGGTGGGGGAGCCCAATGTCAGCGTCCTGTGCGAGGAAACCCTCTGGCCCCTGCCCGATGAGAGCGCCGACAAGCTCCTCGTGCTTCACGGCCTCGATACGTCCGAACATCCCGCGGCCCTGCTCGAGGAATGCTACCGCGTCTTGGCGCCGGAGGGGCGGGCGATCTTCATAGTGCCCAACCGTGTGAGCGCCTGGGCACGCCGGGAAGGGACCCCGTTTTCGTTTTCGCGCCCCTTCACGCCCTCGCAGATCGAGGCCCGGCTCGAATACCACGGGCTCGAAACCCTCAATCACGTCGCCGCCCTCTATCAGCCGCCGCGGCGCACCCGGTTCTGGCTCCGCTTCGGGCCGTTTCTGGAGAAGGTGGGCCGACGGATCCCCGGCTGGCGCGGGGGCGGGGTGCTGCTCGTGGAGGTGAAGAAACAGGTGCCGCGCCCGACGCGACCGGGCCTCGGGCAGGTGATCTCGAACCCGCTCAAGGTGCTGGAGGGGATGGGCAGCCCGGCCCCGGAGCCCGCGCGGCGCGGCGGCAATGCGGCGCCCTGAGGGCCCGCCCTGCGCCGGACGGGGCGGCCGCATGTCCGGGTCGGGCCCTCGCGGCTCCTCCGCGAGATGTCTGGCGCCGTCCGAGGCGCGGAGTGCCGTTATTTTCAGCCCTTAATGCGGCGCTGCTCAGCCGTGTGCGAGAAATGTGGGCGCGCGATGCTACCTCGTGGGACGCCGAGGACTTGGGACGGTTGCGAAGGCGTCCAAAAAATTTCGGGGACGTGAGCGCTCACAGGCTGCAGGTCTTTGATATCTGTTGATTTGTTGCCTGTTTGACCTCCTTGCTGAGGCATTGCGACCCCGCAAACGGTCTGCTAAGTGCGCGGCGAACTGACGGATGCGAGGGGTTCGAACCGCCCTCTGCTGCTGAGACGGCCCGGCTCGCACGGGCGAATTATCGAAAGGGTGGATGTGTCCGAACCGACTTCCATTTCCAAGGGTATAGCGGCGCGCTATGCCACCGCCGTGTTCGAACTTGCAAAGGAAGACAAGGCGCTCGCGGCGCTCGAAAGCGACATCACCGCCCTGTCCGAGGCCCTCGACGCTTCCGACGACCTCCGCGGCTTCTTCACCTCTCCGGTCTACAGCCGTGAGGAGATGGAGAAGGCGGTCGTCGCCGTGTCCGAAAAGGCGGGGTTCGGTGACACCCTCAAGAACACGCTGGCCCTCATGGCGCAGAACCGCCGGCTCTTCGTGGTGCCGGCCTTCGCCGCGCGTGTGGAGGAACTTCTGGCCGATGAGAAAGGCGAGGTGACGGCGGAGGTCGTGACCTCGAAGGCGCTCACCAAGGCGCAGTCCGAGAAGCTGGTCAAGACGCTCAAGGCGCAGGTCGGCAAAGACGTGAAGATGGCGGCCTCCGTGGATGAGAGCCTCATCGGGGGAATGATTGTGAAAGTAGGCTCGCGCATGGTCGATACGTCGATCCGTTCCAAGCTCGCTGCACTGCAAAACACCATGAAAGAGGTCGGATAAATGGCGATCCAAGCTGCGGAAATCTCCGCGATCCTGAAGGACCAGATCAAGAATTTCGGCCAAGAGGCCGAGGTGGCCGAGGTGGGCCGCGTGCTCTCCGTGGGCGACGGGATCGCGCGGGTTTACGGGCTCGACAACATCCAGGCCGGTGAGATGGTCGAGTTCCCCGGCGGGATCCAGGGCATGGCGCTCAACCTCGAGATGGACAACGTGGGCTGCGTGATCTTCGGCTCCGACCGCGACATCAAGGAAGGCGACACCGTAAAGCGCACCAACGCCATCGTCGACGTGCCCGCGGGGCCCGAGCTACTGGGCCGCGTCGTGGACGGCCTCGGCAACCCGCTCGACGGCAAAGGCCCGATCAAGGCCGCCGAGCGCCGCGTGGCCGACGTCAAGGCGCCGGGCATCATCCCGCGCAAATCCGTGCACGAACCGATGGCCACGGGCCTCAAGGCCGTCGACGCCATGATCCCCGTGGGCCGCGGCCAGCGCGAGCTCATCATCGGCGACCGCCAGACCGGCAAGACCGCCGTGGCGCTCGACACGATCCTCAACCAGAAATCCTACAACGACGCCGCGGGCGACGATGAGTCGAAGAAGCTCTACTGCGTCTACGTGGCCGTGGGCCAGAAGCGCTCCACCGTGGCGCAGCTCGTTAACAAGCTCGAAGAGACGGGCGCGATCGAGTACTCGATCGTGGTGGCCGCCACCGCTTCCGACCCCGCGCCGATGCAGTTCCTCGCGCCCTATGCCGCCACCGCCATGGCCGAGTATTTCCGGGACAACGGCAAGCACGCGCTCATCATCTACGATGACCTCTCCAAGCAGGCCGTGGCCTACCGCCAGATGTCGCTCCTGCTGCGCCGCCCGCCGGGCCGCGAAGCGTATCCGGGTGACGTCTTCTACCTCCATTCGCGCTTGCTGGAGCGTTCGGCCAAGCTGAACGAGGATAATGGTGCGGGCTCGCTGACGGCGCTGCCGATCATCGAGACGCAGGCGGGTGACATCTCCGCCTTCATCCCTACGAACGTGATCTCGATCACCGACGGCCAGATCTTCCTGGAGACGGAGCTCTTCTTCCAGGGCATCCGCCCGGCCGTGAACACCGGTCTCTCGGTGAGCCGGGTGGGCTCCTCGGCCCAGACGAACGCGATGAAATCTGTCGCGGGCTCCATGAAGCTCGAACTCGCGCAGTACCGCGAGATGGCAGCCTTCGCGCAGTTCGGCTCCGACCTCGACGCGGCCACGCAAAAGCTTCTGAACCGTGGCGCGCGGCTCACCGAGCTTCTCAAGCAGCCGCAATACTCGCCCCTCACCAACGCAGAAATCGTCTGCGTGATCTTCGCGGGCACGAACGGCTACCTCGACGATCTGAAGGTGGGCGATGTCGGCCGCTTCGAGCAGGGGCTCATCAAGCACCTGCGCGGCAAGGGCAAGGACCTCCTCGATCACCTCACGAAGGACGACCCCAAGATCAAGGGCGAGGCGGCTGACAAGATCAAGGCTGTCCTCGACGAGTACGCGGCGAACTTTTCGTAAGGACCTCTCATGCCCAGCCTGAAGGACCTGAAAAACCGGATCGACTCGGTCAAATCGACCCGGAAGATCACCAAGGCCATGCAGATGGTGGCCGCCGCGAAACTGCGGCGGGCGCAGGATGCGGCCGAGGCCGCGCGCCCCTATACCGAACGCTTCAACGCTGTGATGGCGGGGCTCGCCGCGTCGGTCGCGGGCTCCGAAACGGCGCCGCTCCTCCTCAAGGGGACGGGCAAGGAGGACGTGCACCTCCTCGTCGTAATGACGGCGGAGCGGGGCCTCTGCGGGGGCTTCAACTCCTCCATCGCCAAGCTCGCCCGCCAGCGCGCGCAAAAGCTCCTCGCCGAGGGCAAAGAGGTGAAGATCCTCACCGTCGGCAAGAAGGGCCGTGACCAGCTCAAGCGGGATCTCGGCAAGAACCTCGTGGGCCACGTGGATCTCAGCGACGTCAAGCGCGTGGGCTACAAGGACGCCGCGGGCATCGCGCAGGACGTGCTCACCCGCTTCGAGGAGGGCGAGTTCGACGTCGCCACGATCTTCTACAGCGAGTTCGAGACCGTCGTATCGCAGATCCCCACGGCGCTGCAGGTGATCCCGGCCTCCTATGAAGGGGTGGCCGACGAGGACAGCCAGGGCCCGCTCTACGATTACGAGCCGGGCGAGGAGGCGATCCTCGCGGACCTGTTGCCGCGCGGCGTGGCCACGCAGATCTTCGCAGCCCTCCTGGAGAATGCCGCCTCCGAGCAGGGCGCGCGCATGTCGGCCATGGACAACGCCACCCGCAACGCAGGCGAGATGATCGAGAACCTGACGATCGAATACAACCGCTCCCGCCAGGCCGTCATCACCAACGAGCTCATCGAAATCATCTCGGGCGCGGAGGCGCTGTAGGCCGTGGCCGACCATGAACCTTCTGAACTCGCGGTTATGACCTTCGAGTTGCTCAAGCGGATACAGTCACAGCTGGACCGCATCGAGAGCGACGTGAGGGAATTGAAAAATCGCGTTTCTTCGCTCGAAGAGGGGCAAGGTCAGATCATGGTGCTCATGGGCCAGCAGCAGGTTCAACTCGGCCAGATCAATGGCCGGATGGATCGTTTCGAGGAGCGATTGACCCGAATTGAAACACGCCTCGACCTCGTCGAGGACACCAAACCCGCGGCCTGATCGGCCGGAAGAACGGAGACCGCAAATGGCTAACGCAAAAGGCAAAATCACGCAGGTGATCGGCGCCGTGGTGGACGTCCAGTTCGACGACCACCTGCCGGAGATCCTCAATGCTCTGACGACCGACAATAACGGCCGCGAGCTGACGCTCGAGGTGGCGCAGCACCTGGGCGAGGCGACCGTGCGCACCATCGCCATGGACTCCACCGAAGGCCTCGTGCGCGGCCAGGCGGTCAACGATCTAGGCCGACCGATCTCGGTGCCCGTGGGCGACGCGACGCTCGGGCGCATCATGAACGTGGTGGGCGAACCCGTGGACGAGAAGGGCCCCGTGGAGGCGTCCGAGACCCGCTCCATCCATGCAGGTGCGCCGGAATTCGCGGAGCAGTCCGTGTCCTCCGAGATCCTCGTGACGGGCATCAAGGTGATCGACCTGCTCGCGCCCTACTCGAAGGGCGGCAAGATCGGCCTCTTCGGCGGCGCCGGCGTGGGCAAGACCGTGCTCATCCAGGAGCTCATCAACAACATCGCCAAGGTGCACTCGGGCTACTCGGTGTTCGCCGGCGTGGGGGAGCGGACCCGCGAGGGCAACGACCTCTACTACGAATTCATCGAATCGGGCGTCATCAACGCCGAGGACCTCACGAAGTCCAAGGTGGCGCTGGTCTACGGCCAGATGAACGAGCCGCCGGGCGCGCGCATGCGCGTGGCGCTCTCGGGCCTGACGATGGCCGAGCAATTCCGCGATGCCTCGGGCACCGACGTTCTCTTCTTCGTCGATAACATCTTCCGCTTCACGCAGGCGGGCTCCGAGGTGTCGGCCCTTCTGGGCCGCATTCCATCGGCGGTGGGCTACCAGCCGACGCTCGCCACCGACATGGGCCAGATGCAGGAGCGCATCACGTCGACGAAGAACGGCTCCATCACCTCGGTGCAGGCGATCTACGTGCCCGCCGACGACCTCACCGACCCTGCGCCGGCCACGTCGTTCGCGCACCTCGACGCCACGACCGTGCTGTCGCGCGCGATCTCGGAGCTCGGCATCTATCCGGCCGTGGACCCTCTCGACTCAACGTCGCGGATCCTAGATCCCGGCGTCGTGGGCGAGGAGCATTACGGCGTGGCGCGCGACGTGCAGGGGATCCTGCAGCGCTACAAATCGCTCCAGGACATTATCGCGATCCTCGGGATGGACGAGCTCTCCGAGGAGGACAAGCTCACCGTCGCCCGCGCGCGCAAGATCCAGCGCTTCCTCAGCCAGCCCTTCGACGTGGCCGAGGTCTTCACCGGCTCGCCGGGCGTGCAGGTCCCGCTCGAGGACACCATCGCCTCCTTCAAGGCAGTCGTGGCCGGCGAATACGACCACTTGCCCGAGGGCGCCTTCTACATGGTGGGCGGCATTGACGACGTGAAGGCGAAAGCCGAGAAGATGGCTGCCGAGGCCGCTTAAAAGAGACGCACGCCCCGGGCCTGACCCGGGGCCTCACCCTCAAACCGCGAGATCCCGGGTCGTGGCCCGGGACGGGAAGTGAGCAAGATGGCATTTCAATTCGATCTCGTGAGCCCGGAGCGCCGCCTTGCCTCTTTCGAGGCGAGCGAGGTGCAGATTCCGGCGGCGGAAGGCGACATGACGGCCATGGCCGACCATGCTCCGACCATCACCACCCTGCGCCCCGGTGTCCTGCGCGCCGTGGGCAAGGAGGGCGCCCAGGACTTCGCCGTAACCGGCGGCTTCGCTGAGATCACGGCGGGCGGCGCCTCCGTCCTCGCGGAGCGGGCCATGCCGATCTCGGAGGCCAAGGACGCGGTGGAGACCCTCATCACCGAGGCGCGAGAGGCGGCACGCGCCGCGGAGGGCGACGCCAAGGATGCCGCCGACAAGCTCGTCGCCGATTATGAGGCTCTAAAGGCCGCGATCGGATAGGCCGCGCCGCCTCCGGCCTGCCGGAAAACAGCGCCCGGCCAGGGGCGTTTCCACAGTGTGACCGCATCTTTGCCACAATTCGGTTCAATCGAAGTGCGGGGCGGTGCGTGTTGTGATGCGATGAAGCGGTTACGCAATCATTTGATCGGGGTGGACCAGGGAGAGCACGTGCTCTTCTCCCACTTCGAGGACGGCGGGCCCATGTGGTCGGGCACCGGGCCGCGCGTGGCGCGGCTGGCGGTGTCGTTCTCGGACGCCTTCCGCGCGCCGCCGGTCGTGCATGTCGGGCTGAGCATGTGGGACATGGACGGCATGACCAACCCGCGCGCGGACCTTCGGGCGGAGGCGGTGACGCAGCACGGCTTCGAGCTGGTCTTTCGCACCTGGGGCGACACCCGCGTCGCGCGCATCCGCGCCACTTGGATGGCCTTCGGAGAACTCGCCCACGACGACGACTGGGAGCTCTACTAGGCCGCCCGGCCTCACTCCCAGGCGTAGAGCCCCTCGTAGATCGGGCCCAGCGTGGCATGGTCGAAGAGGGAACTCACCGATGTGCCGTTCCAGATGTTGAGGATCGCCTGGGCAAAAATCGGCGCGGTGGGGACGATGCGGATGTTCTGGCACGCCCGCACCGCCTGGGTCGCTTCGATGGTGTCGGTGACGACGAGCGTCTTCATGACCGAATTCGTGATCCGCTCCACCGCCGGGCCCGACAGGACCCCGTGGGAGATGTAGGCGTGGACCTCGGTCGCGCCGTGACCGAGGAGGACCTCCGCCGCCTTGCAGAGCGTTCCGGCGGTGTCACAGATATCGTCGACAATCACGCATTTCTTGCCGGACACGTCTCCGATGACGGTCATCTCCGCCACTTCGCCGGCCTTCTCGCGGCGCTTGTCGACGATGGAGAGCGGCGCGCCGATGCGCTGCGCGAGCTCTCGCGCGCGGGCCACGCCGCCGACGTCCGGGCTCACGACCATCACATCCTCGGTGGAGCCGAAATGCGTCTTGATATCGAGCGCGAAGATCGGCGAGGCGTAGAGGTTGTCCACGGGGATGTCGAAGAACCCCTGTATTTGCGCGGCGTGGAGGTCCATCGTCAGGATCCGCTCGACCCCCGCCTCCACCATCATGTTGGCGGCGAGCTTGGCCGAGATCGGCGTGCGCGCCTTGGTGCGCCGGTCCTGCCGTGCATAGCCGAAATAGGGAATGACGGCCGTGATCCGCTGCGCAGAGGAGCGCCGGAGCGCGTCCGCGATGATCAGAAGTTCCATGAGATTGTCGTTGGCCGGGCGCGATGTGGGCTGGAGGATGAACATGTCCTCTCCGCGCACGTTCTCGAACACCTCCACGAAGATCTCGCCGTCGTTGAAGCGCTCCACCCGTGCGTCCACGAGCCCGAGATTTTGTCCCCGGCTCATCCCCACCCGGCGCGCGACGGCCTTGGCGAGGGTCATGTTGGCATTTCCGGAAATGAGTTTGGGTTCCGCGGAGGTCGGCATTCTCGTGTCCCGTTCTGTCCCTTCGCGGCCCCACTTGTCCCCGAGTCGCCGCGTTGACACCGCCTAGCACGCACCTACGGTCCCACCAACAGCGGAGCGGCCACGAGGAGCCCACATGGCGCATATCGACTACTATTTCTCCACCATCTCCCCCTACACCTATCTCGCGGGGACGCGGATGGAGGCGGTGGCGGAAAAGCACGGCGCGTCAGTGGCCTACAAGCCGCTCGACATCGTCATGCTCTTCTCCCGCACCGGGGGAACCGCGCCCAAGGATCGCCACCCCGCGCGTCAGGAATACCGCGCGCAGGAGCTCGTCCGGCAGGCCGAGAAGCTCGGGATGGCCTTCAACCTGAAGCCCGCCCACTGGCCCACCAATCCGGCGCCGTCCTCCTACGCGTTCATCGCCGCCATCGAGGCGGGCGGCGATCTCGGCGCGCTCGTCCATGCCTTCTGCCGCGCCTGCTGGGCCGAGGAGAGGGATATCGCCCAGGACGATGTGATCCGGGGCTGCCTCGAGGCGGCGGGCTTTGATCCCGCGCTCGCCGATAGCGGGCTCCTCGCAGGGGCGGAGACCTATGCGCAGAACCTCGAGGACGCGGTGGGTGCCGGGGCCTTCGGCGCGCCGTTCTACATCACCGATGACGGTGCGCGTTTCTGGGGACAGGACCGGATCGACGATCTCGATCGACACCTTTCGAAGTGACGCTCCACCGCTGGGGTGCCGGGCGCCCCCTGATGATCCACTGCGCGCTGGCCCACGGCGGTGTGCTCGCACCCTTGGCGCGCGCGCTGGGTGGCGGTCTGGCCTTCGATTTGCCCGGGCATGGGAGAGGGCCCGCATGGGATGCCGCCCGCGACTACCAGGAGCATTGCGTTGCGATGGCCGTGGAGGCGATGGACGCGCCGGGCCCCGTCTTGGGCCATTCCTTCGGCGGCACCGTGGCGCTGCGGCTGGCGGTGGAGCGGCCCGATCTCGTCACCGCGCTCACGCTGGTGGAGCCGGTCTTCTTTGCCGCGCTGCGTGTCCATGACGGGCCCGCCCATGCCGCGCACGAGGCGGCCTTCGCGCCCATCGTGGAGGCATACGAGGCGGGCGACCTTCATCTCATGGCGGAACGCTTCACCACGATGTGGGGCGGCGCGCCCTGGGCAGACCTGCCCGCGCGGTTCAAGGACATGCTTGCCCGTCAGATGCCGCTCATCATCGCCCAGGGGGTGGGGATCGACGCCGATCCGGGCGGCGTCTTCGCGCCCGGGCGGCTGGAGGCGCTGGGTTGCCCCGTGACGCTGATCCGGGGCTCGCACACCGCCCCTTCCGTGGCCGCGATCCACCGCGTCCTGATCCGTCTCACGGGCGCCGAGGAGCACGTTATCGAGGGGGCGGGGCACATGTCGCCCCTCACCCATCCGGAGGCCGTGGCCGCGCTCACCCGGCTTTCAGGAGTTCCGTGAAGCGTTCCGAATTCTCGGGGCCGGCAGACCAGTCGCAGACGAGCCGCGCCGTGATCGGCTCGTCCTGCGGGCCGCGATGTTCGTCGGCGAAGGAGTAGAACTCCGCCCCGGCCGCGTGGAGCTTGCGGTGCAGCGCGCGCGGGAACCGCACGAACATCATGTTGGCGGCGGGCGGGTGGAGCACCTCGACATGGTTGCCCAACGCCCCCCGCAGGTGCCGGGCGGCCGCGTTCGCGCGCTGGCCGAGTTCCAGCCAGAGATCGTCCTCCAGGTAGGCCGCCATTTGCGCCGAGAGCAGGCGATGCTTGGAAAAGAGGTGCCCGCCGCGCATACGCTGCCGCTCGAACGCCTCCGCGTGGCCGGGCTCGAAGAAAATCACCGCCTCCACGCCCATGCAGCCGTTCTTGGTGCCGCCGAAGGTCACCGCCCGGATCCCGCGCTTCCACGTCATCTCCGCGGCGCTGCAACCCAGCGCCGCGCAGGCATTGGCGAAGCGCGCCCCGTCGAGGTGGACAGGCTGCCCTTCGGAGACGGCCACGAGCGCGTCGATCTCGTCCAGCGTGTAGACGCTGCCCACCTCGGTGACATTCGTGAGCGACACTGGCCCCCTTGCGGGCGTGTGGATATCGCCAGGCGCGAATTTCTCCAGCGCCGCGGCGAGGCCCGCGGGCGTCATCTTGCCGTTCTCCCCCGCCACGGGCGCGAAGGCAGCACCGCCAGCATAAAAGGTGGGCCCGTGGCTCTCATCGATCAGGACATGGGCCGTCTCGTGGCAAAAGATCGTGCCCCAGGGCGGGCAGAGCGCCCCCATGGCGATGGAATTGGCCGCGGTGCCCGTAGCCACGAAGAAGACCTCCGCCTCGGGCGCCTCGAACGTCTCGCGGATCCGCGCCGTGGCGCGCGCTGCCCAGGGATCGGCCCCATAGGGCATGGCATAGCCTTCGGAGGCTTCCATGACCGCCTGCAGGATGCGTGGATGTGTCGGCCCGGTATTGTCGGAGGCGAAGTGCATCAGCCCTCGCTCACGACGTAGTCTTCCCACTCTTCCTCGGGCACCTCGAATTCCGGCACCGTCCAGCCCCGCACGGAGGCGCCGGCGTCATGGACGCTCTCCGGATCGCCGGTCAGGAGCGGGTGCCAGTCGGGGAGCCGTTTGCCCTCGTGGAGGCGCTTGTAGGCGCAGGAGCCAGGGAGCCAGTAGCTGTGCAAGGGGATCGTGGCGGGCGTCATGCGGATGCATTCGGGCACGAAGTGATGGCGGATCGGGTATTGCGCGCACCGGCAGGTGTCGTTGTCGAGGAGGCGGCAGGCCACGCGGGTGAGCGCCACCTCGCCCGTGTCCTCGTCCTCGAGCTTGTTGAGGCAGCATTTCCCGCAGCCGTCGCAGAGCGCCTCCCATTCCTCGCCCGTCATCTTGTCGAGCGGCACCCGCTCCCAGAACCTCTCCCGCATCAGAGCGCCTCCAGGATCGCGCGGGCGCGGTCGCAGTCACGGCCCATCTGCGCCACGAGGGCCTCGACATTCTCGAATTTCCGCTCACCGCGCAGATGCTCCACGAGGCCCACGGAGATCATCGCGCCGTAGAGGTCGCCCTTGAAGTCGAAGATGTGGGTTTCGCAATTGGCCGCGTTCTCGCCGAACATGGGCCGCACACCGATGGAGGCGGCGCCGTGGTAGCTCCCCGCATGGGGCCCGTCGAGCACATCGACGAGAACCGCATAGACCCCGAAGGCGGGTTGGTGCAGCGCGCCCAGTGCCATGTTGGCGGTGGGATAGCCCAGCGTGCGGCCTCGCGCGTCGCCGTGGAGGACGGGACCCACCAGGCGGTGCCAGTGGCCCAGCATCGCCGCCGCATCCCGCGGGCGGCCCTCGGCCAGCGCCGTACGGATATTCGTGGAACTCACCCGGACGGAGGCCGCCTCCACCATGGGCGCGATCGTGACCTCCACGCCATGCGCTCCGGCGAGGGTCTTCAACATCTCCGCCGTGCCCGCGCGCGCCTTTCCGAAACAGAAATCCGCGCCCACGACGACGTGCCGGGCGCCCACGCCCTTGACGATCACGTCCTCCACGAAGGCCTCGGGCGTCAGCGCAGCGAGGGCGGCGTCGAAGGGCACTTCGTAGACGTGGTCGACGCCGAGCTTTTCCATCCTGTTCGCCTTGGCATCCGGTCCCATGAGACGGAAGGCCGGCAGGCGCTTGCCCGCGAGATCGGCGAAGTAGTGGCGCGGATGCGGCTCGAAGGTGAGGATGCCAAGGGCCATGTCCTCGCGCCGGGCGAGATCGATCACGGATTGATGTCCCAGATGCACACCGTCGAAATTGCCGATGGCGACGGAGGCACCGCGGGCGGCCTCGGGTATGTCGGACAGGGTGCTCAGCCGCTCCATGCCCGCGAGGTAACGCGCGGGGCATGGGGGAGCAAGGGCAGCGGACTGCGACGTTCGGGCGGCCCTCGGGCGACGTTGCGGCGACGGGTGTGCGACGGGTGTGCGTCGGGCGCTAGTCGAACTTGCGCGAGGGCGCGAGGACCACCGCCTCCCCCTTCAGCACCTTCTTGCCGTCCACTGCGCAGTGGGTCTCCAGCGTCACGCGGCGCTTGGCGTAATCGATGGCGGTGACCTCCACCTCCGCGCGGACCAGATCGCCGGGGCGCACGGGGGCGAGAAATTTTAGCGTCTGGCCGAGATAGACTGTTCCGTGCCCGGGGAGCTGTTCGCCGATGACGGCGCTGATCAGGCCCGCCGTGAGCATGCCATGGGCGATGCGCCCTTCAAAGATCGTGTCCCGCGCGTAGTCGTCGTCGAGATGGACGGGATTGTGGTCGGTGGAGACCTGCGCGAACATCTCGATGTCCTCCTCGGTCACGACCTTGGAGACGTGGCGCGTCATGCCGATCTCGAGATCCTCGATGACGATGGTCCCGCGGGGGAAATTGTCCTGCATGGTGTCGAGCATGGGCCGCCTCGCTGCGCAATGATCTGTTGCTGCGCCTGATATAGGCGAAAGATTATTGCTTTGCAAACGCAGAGATTAGCGCAGAAACCCGATGGCGTAGGTCGCCTCGACCCCGGCCCGGGCCACGAAGGCGTCGAGTTTGCCGGGATCCGGCTGCCGCGTCGTTCCCGTCTCCTCGGCGGCCAGGCCGCCGGTGATGAAGAGACTGTCGATCTCCTCGCCCAGCGCGCCTTCGATGTCGGTGTGGAGGCCGTCGCCGATGGCGAGGATGCGGCCGCGCTCGATGCCCGGACGCAGCGCCTCCAGCCGCCGCTGCGCGAGGTCGTAGATCGGCGGATGGGGCTTGCCGAAATAGAGCGAGGTGCCGCCCATCTCGGTGTACATCTCCGCAAGCTTGCCCGCGCACCATTCCCGCCGCGCGCCGCGATCCACGACGATGTCGGGATTGGCGCAGAGGAGCTTGAGGCCCTTCTGTTTGGCGAAGAGGAGGTCCGGGCGGCTCTCTGCCGGGTCGGCATGGGGGTCGAAGGGCCCGCAACACACGATGCCCTCGGCCTCCTCCAGGGGAACGCGGGTGATCTCCAGGGGATCGGCGATGAGGGCGAGCGGGTCGAAGAACGCCTCGTCATGGGGCTGGCCCATGAAATAGACGCGCGAGCCCACGGCGCCGGTGAACATGGCCGCCCGCGCGGCATCGCCCGAGGTGGCGATGTCATCGTAGCACGCCTCGGCGACGCCGATCTTTTCGAGCTGGAGCGCCACCGATGCGCGGTGGCGCGGCGCGTTGGTGACGAGGATGACGATGCCGCCGGCCTCCCGGAAGGCGCGGAGCGCGGTGACGGCCTCCTCGAACGGGTTGATGCCGTCATGGACGCAGCCCCAGAGGTCGCAGAAAAGCGCGTCGTAGTCGGCGGCGATATCCGTGAGGCTGTCGATGACACGCATGGGATCCGTCTTTCTCGCAAGGGGCGCAGGATCTTCCGAAGAAGATCCTGCTGCATTGGCGCAATCCGGCGCCGGATACAGCATTTTCTTCGGAAAATGCGGCGCGGTCAGACCTTGAGGTTGGGGATGATCTGTTTCTTGCGGCTCATGACGCCCGGCAGAACCACGCTGTCCCCGGAGACCGCCGCGTCGAAGCTCTTCTCCGCCACCGTCTTCGTCAGCGCGTTGGGGATCAGCATCGTCGCCTCCTCGTTGAGGATGTCGACCACGAAGAGAAGCACCTGGTCCACCCCGTCCTCTGCGGCCACGGCGCCCATGCTCTCCATGAGCGAGGCCTTGCGGTCGAGGACCATCTGCGGCGCGGTCGTCTCCAGCACCGAGACGCGAAAGCGCGTGCCCGACACCTCGTATTCCTTGGAATCCATGCGCAGGAGCTCTGCATCGGAGAACGCGCTCACGTCGGATTTTGCTTCGAACATCTCGCCGGCATAGGCCGCGATATCGACGCCCAGATCCTCGGCGAGGCTGTGGGCGATGGCGCGGTCCTCCTGCGTCGTCGTGGGAGAGCGGAATTCCAGCGTGTCCGACAGGATGCAAGAGAGCATGGCGCCCTTCACCCCCTCGGGCGCCTGGGCGAGGTCCTTGCCGATCATCTTCCACAGGATCGTGGCCGTGCAGGCCACGGGCTCGATGCGGATGTCGATGGGGCCCCTCGTCTCCAGCCCGCCCACGAGCTTGTGGTGGTCGATGATCGCGCGGATATCGGCGTCGTTGATGCCCGCGGGCAGTTCGGCGGGATTGTTGGTGTCCAAGATCACGACGGGCGCGTCCGCGGCCACGCCGTCGATGATCTCGGGCGTGTCGAGGCCCCAGCGTTCGAGCATGAAGGCGGCCTCGGTGTTGGGCTGCCCGAGCAGGACCGGCTTGGCGTCCTCGCCCTTCACCTGGCTCAGATACCAGGCCCAGATGATCGGGCTGCCGGTGCTGTCGGTGTCGGGCGCCTTGTGGCCGAAAACTTGGATCATGGGAGGCGTGTCCTGGTCGTGCTTGGAGATTTGCGCGCCTTATAGGAGCGGGTTCGGTGGAAGTCACCCAGGGAAGTCGGGCGCCGAGGCGGCGGCGAGACCCGGGGTCGAAACCGGTGCGAATATGGAATTCAACCTGGGCGAACCGGAGCCGAACCGGGGGGGCGTTGCGCAGCGTTCACCGGCCGCGATAGGCTCCCCGCATGGCGCGCGAGGCAGAGCTCTATCCCCCCATAAAGGCCTTCCTCGAAGGGCAGGGCTACACCGTGAAGGGCGAGGTGGGCGCCGCGGATGTCGTGGCCCTGCGCGCCGACGCCGCGCCCGTCATCGTGGAACTGAAGCTGGGCTTCGCGCTCGCGCTCTTCCACCAGGCGCTCGAACGGCTGACGATCACCGATCACGTCTACATCGCCGTCCCGCGGCCCAAGGGGCGGCGCGCGCTGCGCGACAACCTGCGTCTGGCCCGGCGGCTCGGGCTCGGGGTGATGACGGTGCGCGCCGACGGCCTCGTGGAGGTCCATGCCGACCCGGGCCCCTATCGCCCGCGCAAGGCCCCGAAGAAGGCCGCGCGCCTCCTGCGCGATTTCGCGCGTCTGGAGGGCGATCCCAATGCCGGCGGGGCCACGCGGCACGGCATCGTCACGGGCTACCGCCAGGACGCGCTGAAATGCGCGGCCTACCTCGCGACCACCGGCGCCGAAAAAGGCGCGATCATCGCCAAGGCGACGGGCGTGCCGCAGGCCACCACCATCATGCGCGACAACCATTACGGCTGGTTCGACCGGGTGGAGACGGGCATCTACGCTCTGAGCCCGGCGGGCGAAGCGGGCCTCAGGGATTGGGGCGACGCGCTGAGCTGACGGCGCCGGTCCCTGACACGCCATGCGGCAACGCAACGAAGGGCCGGATCCGGCGTCTTCAGCGCAGACACCCCGCTTAGAATGCAGCCCAAAACGGTATGGCACGCCCATGGTACCTCTACTAACACGATCTCCGCACATGATCCGGCTGAATTTCGTTAGTCTCGGCGAGAAGAAAATCGGTCTTCTTTCGGCGTAGCAGCGAAGGGCGGGTTTGAGCCCAAAGTCACTGATGCTGCATGACGCACCAATGTCCGCTCCTTTGGCCCCGGTCAAAAACGTGACAAAATCAAAGGCAGTTTTGCCAAGGGTTTGTGACACGAGATTTCTTAACAATTCCGGCGTCAGCAACGCCTGTGACAAAAACCAGCGTTTTTAGCGCACGAGTTATGACCGTGGGTTTTCGTCCAGTCGCGACTTAGGCTTCCATCTTAGGGTGCTTCCGGCATTATACACGGGTTGCTTGAGGAGAGATGCTTTGGCTGATGCAGAGACCAATTGGATTGACTTTTATATTTCTTTGGCACCGGTTGCACAGACTGCAATTTGGGCTGGCGTAGCGGTGGCTGTGCTTTTGATACTGCGCAAACCCCTTAGGCAACTTGGCGACGAAATCGTTCGGCGCATGCAAATGGGCGACACGTTCATATCTCCTATCCTGACTATCGAAAGCCGAGACCGCAAGGTGGCTGAACAAGTAACCAAGGATGTTCTCGCTCAGATTAAGACACCTGACGCTGATGTTGATGCGCTTCTGAAAGAAGTAGGCACTCGCTTCATCGATCTTATTTTTCCGGCCACTGATTTTGCAACCTTGAGGCGCGAGGACACGAAGACCTCATTGTATGTAACCGATTGGGAAATTGTCTCCGACTTCTTGAACGACGCATATAACGCGGCTGTGGAAAGCGGTGTCGAAGTTCCGATGTGGACCTATGGACGCTACTGGCACTTCAAGAACGAACGTACTGGGGAATACTTAGAGAAGAGCCGCCAAGGTGGGCGGCTTGACGACAGACCCTTTGAAGACCTTGGCGTTGCCCCTGGAGACACGCTTGTAGCTGAACGCATCCGCTAACGGCCAAAACTCATACGTTTCTGTCACTGGAGAAAACGACCGTTTTTGACAACGCCGAATCCTCCGAAGCCGACCTTGGCTCAGTCGCAGCGAGTTCACCCTCCGTCCGCTCCGCGCCTTTTGAACCATCCTCCGAACTTCCTCGATCGGCGGCGTTGACATGGGGTGGCGGCTCTCATATCTGACGCTCGTTAGCACTCACCAAGAGGGAGTGCTAAAGGGAGTAACCTTTGAGCCAATGGGAGCATCAAAGATGGCATTCACACCGCTTCATGACCGCGTTCTTGTCGAGCGCGTCGAAAGTGAAGAGAAGACCGCAGGCGGTCTCATCATCCCCGACAGCGCGAAAGAAAAGCCCGCCGAGGGCCTCGTTGTCGCCGTGGGCGCAGGCGCCAAGGACGACGATGGCGATCGCATCGCCATGGACGTCAAGGCCGGCGACCGCATCCTCTTCGGCAAGTGGTCCGGCACGGAAGTGACCGTCGATGGCAAGGAGCTGCTCATCATGAAAGAGAGCGACATCCTCGGCATCATCACGGACGCGGCCGCAGCGAAAGCAGCCTGAAGGGAGCCGGGCGACAGCCACGCGATCCCTTTTCCGCAACAACTGAAAGATCAAGGTTAGCAACATGGCAGCTAAAGACGTCAAATTCGACACCACCGCGCGCGACAAGATGCTCAAGGGCGTCAACGTCCTCGCCGACGCGGTGAAAGTGACGCTGGGCCCCAAGGGCCGCAACGTCGTCCTCGACAAATCCTTCGGCGCGCCCCGCATCACCAAGGACGGTGTGTCGGTCGCCAAGGAGATCGAGCTCGAGGACAAGTTCGAGAACATGGGCGCGCAAATGGTCAAGGAAGTGGCCCAGCGCACCAATGACGAGGCCGGTGACGGCACGACGACCGCCACGGTGCTGGCGCAAGCCATCGTCAAGGAAGGCATGAAGTCGGTCGCCGCGGGCATGAACCCGATGGACCTCAAGCGCGGCATCGATCTGGCGACCGTGAAGGTCGTGGAGGCCATCAAGGCCGCCGCACGCGAGGTTTCCGACTCCGCCGAGGTCGCACAGGTCGGCACCATCTCCGCCAACGGCGAGAAGGAAATCGGCCAGCAGATCGCAGACGCGATGCAGAAGGTCGGCAATGACGGCGTCATCACCGTCGAGGAGAACAAGGGCCTCGAGACCGAGACCGACGTCGTCGAAGGCATGCAGTTCGACCGCGGCTACCTGTCGCCGTACTTCGTGACGAACCCCGACAAGATGACGACCGAGCTCGAGGATGCGATCATCCTGCTCCACGAGAAGAAGCTCTCCTCGCTTCAGCCGATGGTGCCGCTGCTTGAATCCGTGATCCAGTCCGGCAAGCCGCTCCTCATCATCGCCGAGGACGTGGAAGGCGAAGCGCTCGCCACCCTCGTGGTCAACAAGCTCCGCGGCGGCCTCAAGATCGCAGCCGTCAAGGCACCGGGCTTCGGCGACCGCCGCAAGGCCATGCTGCAGGACATCGCGATCCTCACGGGCGGCCAGGTCATCTCCGAAGACCTCGGCATGAAGCTCGAGAACGTGACCATGGACATGCTGGGCTCCGCCAAGCGCGTCTCCATCACCAAGGATGAGACGACCATCGTCGACGGTGCCGGCGAGAAGGCCGAGATCGAGGCACGCGTCTCCCAGATCCGTCAGCAGATCGAAGAGACCACCTCCGACTACGACCGCGAGAAGCTCCAGGAGCGTGTCGCGAAGCTCGCAGGCGGTGTGGCCGTGATCCGCGTGGGCGGCATGACCGAGGTCGAAGTGAAAGAGCGCAAGGACCGCGTGGACGACGCTCTGAACGCGACCCGCGCAGCCGTGCAGGAAGGCGTGGTCGTCGGTGGCGGCGTGGCGCTCGTGCAGGGCGGCAAGGCGCTCGAAGGTCTCACCGGTGAGAACAGCGACCAGAATGTCGGCATCTCCATCGTGCGCAAGGCGCTCGAGTCGCCGCTCCGCCAGATCGCGGAGAACGCGGGTGTCGACGGCGCGGTCGTGGCCGGCAAGATCCGCGAAAGCGACGACCTGGCCTTCGGCTTCAACGCGCAGACCGAAGAGTATGGCGACATGTTCAAGTTCGGTGTGATCGACCCCGCGAAGGTCGTGCGCACCGCGCTCCAGGACGCCGCCTCCATCGCGGGCCTCCTCATCACGACCGAAGCCATGGTCGCCGACAAGCCCGCCAAGGAAGGCGCCGGCGGCGCCGGTGGCGGCATGCCCGACATGGGCGGCATGGGCGGCATGATGTAATCAGAAATTTCTTCGGAAATTTCTGCGCATCCGCTCAGAACTCGATATGCGAAGGGGCCCCGCGCGGGCCCCTTCCTTTTTCCTGGACCCGTCTATTGCGAGGGTTGATCCTTGGCTTCCGCACAGCTCCTTCCCACATCCCGACGCGTGTCTCGGCTTGCATCTCGGGCGGGCGGGTCTAAGCCGACGCCATGACTGATCCCACCGATCTCACACGCCGCTTGCCCGAGATCGCCGGGTTCCAGGTCCGACCGGGCATCGTGGACCTCCACGGCGACGGGTTCGAGCGGCACCTCGCCCCGCGCCGGGGCGCACTCAGGAACCTGTCTGACGGTCTCGTGGCGCTCGACGCCGAATTGGCCGCGAACGGCATCACCACGGCCGTGCTCGCGCAGTTCTGGTCCTGGGAGGGCGGGATGCGCGGGCCGGATTTCGCGCGCCGTCTCGTGGCCGCGCTGCGGGAGACGCCGGGCCTCTACACCGACATGCGCGTGCAGCTCCGGGTGGAGACCTCGCTCATCGACGATTTCGACGCCGTCGCGGACTTCGTGACGGAGGCGGGCATCGAGATGGTCGTCTTCAACGACCACCTCCCCCACGCGGCGCTGGCCCAGGGCAAACCGCCGCCGCGCCTGCAGGGCCAGGCGCTGAAGAGCGGGCGGTCTCCGGAGGCGCATTGGTCGCTCCTCAACGCGCTCCACGCGCGGCAGCCGGACGTGCCCGGGGCCGTGGCCGCGCTCGCGCGGAGGCTCCGGGCGCAGGGCGTGCGCCTGGGCAGCCACGATGACCGGACGGCGGGGGAGCGGGCGGGCTACCGCGCGCTCCACGCCGACATCGCCGAATTCCCGGAAACGCGGGAGGCGCTCGAGGCCGCGCGCACGGACCTCACGATCCTCGGCGCGCCCAACGTGGTGCGGGGCGGCAGCCACAAGAAGGGCCTCAGCGCGGCCGAGGCCGTCCGCGACGGGCTCTGCGACGTGCTCGTCTCCGACTACCACTACCCGGCGCCGCGCCTGGCGGCGCTGGCGCTGGAGGCCGAGGGCATCGACGCCTGGCCGCTCGTCTCCCACGCGCCGGCGGCCGTGCTGGGCGTCGATCGCGCGGATTTCTGCGTCCTCGACCCGGCGGGCCGCGTGGTGGGCACGCGGGTGCGCGGGCGCTGGAGCTATATGACCGCGCCGCTCCACGACGCGCTGGGATGAGGCTCCTTCTCGCCACCGCCGCGGTGCTCGTGGCCTTTGCCGGCAATTCGGTGCTGAACCGCATGGCGCTCCTGGGCGAGGGGGCCATCGGCGCGCTCGAATTCGCCACCATCCGTGTTCTCGCCGGGGCGCTCGTGCTCGTCGTGCTGGTGCGGCTCCGGGACCGCGGCACGGAGCGCCCGCGGCGCGCGCCCGATGCGGCGCAGCTTGCGGCGGCGGGGGCGCTCGCGCTCTATCTCCTGGGCTTTTCGCTCGCCTATCTCAGCCTGCCCGCGGGGCTCGGCGCGCTCATCCTCTTCGGCGGCGTGCAGGTCACGATGTTCGCGGGCGCCGTCCTCGGCGGCGAGGCCGTGCCGCGGGCGCGCTGGATCGGGGCGGGGCTCGCCTTTGGCGGGCTGATCTACCTGTTCTGGCCCGGCGGCGCGGAGGCGCCGGACCCCCTGGGCGCGGTGCTCATGGGGCTCGCGGCGCTGGGCTGGGGGGTCTATTCGCTCCTCGGGCGCGCCTCGCGGGACCCGCTCGGGGATACGGCGCGGAACTTCCTCTTCGCCATCGTGCCGGTGGGAGCGGCCCTGCTCGTGGCGGGCGCGGTGACGGGCGCTGCGACGGGCGGCGGGACGGTGCCGCTCCGCGGCGCGCTCCTCGGCGTGGCCTCGGGCGCGGTGACCTCGGGGCTGGGCTACGCGCTCTGGTTCCGGGTGCTGCCGGCGCTCACGCCCTCCGTGGCCGCGGTGGCGCAACTCACCGTGCCGCTCCTCGCCATGGCCGGCGGCATGGTCTTTCTCGCCGAGCCGCTCACGACACGCTTCGCGGTGGCCTCCATCATCGTGCTGGGCGGCGTGGCCTATGCCGTTTTGACGCCACGGCGTTGATTGCCCGGATGACCGCGGCAGCCTACGTCTGAAAGATGTTGCGCGCGCTCATCCTCGTCCTCCTGCTTCTGCCCTCGCTGGCGCGGGCCGACTGCGTTGTGCTGCTCCACGGGCTCGCGCGCACCGAGAGCTCCCTGGCGATCCTCGACCAGGCGCTAGAGGCGGAGGGCTACGAGACGATCCGCGTGGGCTACCCCTCCACCGAATTCGACGTGGAGACGCTGGCGGCGGCGGCGGTGCCGCGCGGCATGGCGCGCTGCGAGAGCCGGCCCATCCATTTCGTGACCCATTCCATGGGCGGCATCCTCCTGCGCGCCTGGGTCGACGTGGCCACCGAGGCGGAGAAGGCGGAGCTCGGCCGCGCCGTCATGCTCGGGCCGCCGAACCAGGGCACGCCGCTCGTGGACGCGCTCGAGGACTGGCCGCCCTTCGACTGGATCAACGGGCCCGCGGGGGCGCAGCTCGGCACCGATGACCTGGCCGCGGACCTGCCGCCCGCGAATTTCGAGCTCGGCGTGATCGCGGGCAACCGCACGGTGAGCCCGATCTACTCCTCCATCATAGAAGGGCCAGATGACGGGAAGGTGCCGGTCTCGGCCACCCGCGTGGCGGGGATGACCGATCACATCACGCTGCCGGTGACCCACACCTTCATGATGGTGAACCCGCTCGTGATCGCGCAGGTGAAGCTTTTTCTGGAGACCGGGGCCTTCGACGAGGAGCTCACGCTCTTCGAGGCCATAACGGGGAGGCCATAACGGGGAGGCCATGACGGGCCGGTCGGCGGCTCTGTTCCTGCGCGCGGGCCTTCGCCCGTGCTCGAAAGGCGCCCGCCCACCGACCCGGGATCACAGGAGGCGGTTGACGTGCCCCATCTTGCGGCCGGGGCGCGCCTCGGACTTGCCGTAAAGGTGAATCTGGGCGCCGCTGGCGGCGAGGGCGGGCAGGCGGGCGACGTCGTCCCCGATGAGGTTTTCCATCTCCACATCGGCGTGGCGACTGCCGTCGCCCAGCGGCCATCCGGCGATGGCGCGGATATGCTGTTCGAACTGGTCGATGGTGCAGCCGGCCTGCGTCCAGTGGCCGGAATTGTGCACCCGCGGGGCGAACTCGTTCACCACGAGGCCCTGAGGCGTCACGAAGAACTCGACCCCGACGACACCCACGTAGTCGAGCGCGGTGAGGATGCGGCTCGCCGCGAGCACGGCATCGGTGCGCAGCCGGCCCGGCACGGCGGCCGGAACGCGGGTCGTGCGCAGGATGCCGTCGCGGTGGACATTCTCGCCGGGATCGAAGCAGGCCACCGCCCCGTCCTGCCCGCGCGCGGCGATGACGGAGATCTCGGCGCTGAACGCCACGAGACCCTCGAGGATGACCCCGCCGCCCGCCGCCTCGAACGCGACGGCGGGATCGGCGTCGGGGGCGAGGCGTTGCTGGCCCTTGCCGTCATAGCCGAAGCGGCGTGTCTTCAGGATGCCGCCGCCGAAGATCGGCAGCGTTTCCGCCAGCACGCCTGCCGTGGGGATGTCGGCATAGGGCGCGGTGGCGAGGCCCAGATCGCCCAGGAAATCCTTCTCCGTCAGGCGGTCCTGGCTCGTGGCGAGCGCGCGGCGGTTGGGGTGGATGGGCGCGTGGGCCTCCACGGCGTCGAGCGCGCCGGTGGGGATGTTCTCGAACTCGTAGGTGACGACGTCGCAGGCGTGGGCGAACGCCGCGATGGCGGCGGTGTCGTCATAGGCCGCGCAGGTATGGGCCGCGGCGAGCTGCGCGGCGGGGGCGGCGGTGTCGGGATCGAAGATGTGACAGCGAAAGCCCAGGCGTCCGGCGGCGACGGAGAGCATCCGCCCCAGTTGCCCGCCGCCCAGGATACCGATCGTGGCCCCGGGGGCGAGGCTCATGCCGGGGTCTCGGGGATGGACGCGCTGAGCGCGGCGCGCCAGGCCTCGAGGCGGTCCGCGAGGTCCGCATCATGCAGTGCCAGGATGCTCGCGGCCATGAGGCCCGCATTCGCCGCGCCCGCCGCGCCGATGGCCATGGTTGCCACGGGGAAGCCGCGGGGCATCTGCACGATGGAGTAAAGGCTGTCGAGGCCCGAGAGCGCCTCCGTCCGGATCGGCACGCCCACCACCGGAAGGCGGGTCTTGGAGGCCACCATGCCGGGCAGGTGCGCGGCGCCGCCCGCGCCCGCGATGATGACCTTGAGCCCCCGCGCCGCGGCGCCCGTGCCGTACTCCCAGAGCCTGTCGGGCGTGCGGTGGGCCGAGACGATGCGCGCCTCGTGCGCCACGGCGAGGTCGTCGAGGATGTCCGCGGCTTTCTGCATGGTGGGCCAGTCCGACTGGCTGCCCATGATGATCCCCACCTGTGGCAATGCATCCGCCATGGCACCCCTCCGCTCGACGCGCCGCTTATAGCCGCGCGGCCGGTCCGCGCAAGCTCAGGCGATGATGTCGGGGGTGAGCTGATCCTCGATGCGGGCGATGCGATCCTTGAGCTGGAGCTTTTCGCGTTTGAGCCGCTTGAGGGTGAACATGTCGTGGGGGCGCTCTTCCTCGATCGACTTGATCTCGGCATCGCGGGCGCGGTGCTCGCCCACGAGCACCTTGAGCTCTGCCCTGAGCACCGCCTCTCTGTCCATCAACTCGGAATTCATTTCCTCAACTTAACAGATCAATCAGGCACTTGGCAAAGTCTGCCGCGCTTGTGCTTTCGCGAATTCTCCCCATATGTTGCGGGAGGGTCGCTCGCTGCGAGGGCCCGCCCCACGGCGCGTCGCTTATGAAAGGACATATCGCCATGACGAAACTGACCCTGGCCGCCCATCCCTACCTCCTGGGCTTCGACCAGCTGGAGCGGTTGGTCGAACGCACGGCCAAGACGGGAAACGACGGCTATCCGCCCTACAATATCGAGCAGACCTCGGAACATTCCTACCGGATCACGCTGGCGCTGGCCGGTTTCGAGGAGGAGGACCTGCAGATCACCGTGGAGGATCGACAGCTCGTGATCCGTGGCCGACAGCGCGACGAAAGCGAGGGACGCGTGTTCCTCCATCGCGGGATCGCGGCACGCCAGTTCCAGCGGTCCTTCGTGCTCGCCGAAGGGGTCGATGTGGGCGACGCGCAGATGGAGAACGGGCTTCTCCATATCGATCTGACCCGGGCGGTGCCCGACAAGGTGGTGCAGACCATCACGATCAAGAAAGGACAAGAGCGATGAACACGAAATTCGAATTTCCCGAAAGCGCTGACGCCCTTGTCTACGTGAAGGAGGTCGCCGTGGCGGAGCTCCCCTCCGAAGTCCGCGCAGAGGCGGGCGATCTGGAGCATCTTTACGCGGTCCACAATGCCTCGGGCGAGCAACTGGCGCTCGTCGCCGACCGGAAGCTCGCCTACCATCTGGCTCGGGAGAACGATCTGGAGCCCGTGACCGTCCACTGATGGCACAGGACTATCCCGTCGATTGGGTCGACGCCTTTACTGCGCGGCCCATGGGCGGGAATGGCTGCGCCGTGGTGCACGGGGCAGGGGCGCTTTTGCCCGAGACCTGCATGGCTTTCGTGCGCGAGACCTCCCTCGTGGAATGCGCGTTTCTGGAAGCCTCGGCGGTGGCCGATGCCAAGGTCCGCATCTTCCTCGTGTCGGGCGAGATCCCCTTCGCCGGCCATCCCACTCTCGCGACCGCGGCGTCGCTCCACGGGCGCGGGATCCTCACCGGGCCGCGCATGCGGCTCGAGACCGGGGCAGGCGTCATCACGGTGGAGGTGGAGGAGAAAGCGGAGGGAGGCGGGCGCCCGCGCTTCACCATGACCCAGGCGCGGCCCGTATTTGGGCCGCTTTATGACGCGGGGGAGGTGGCCGCGATCGTCGGGCTCGGCGCGGGGGACATCGTGGGCACGCCGCAACTCGTCTCCACCGGGCTCGGTATCGTCGTCACGGTTGTGCGCTCGCGCGACGCGCTGCGCGCGGCGACGCTCGATTTGGGCGCGCTGAGGGATCACGCTGCGCGGCGCGGCGTGCCCGACGGCGCGATGCTCGAACCCTACCTCGTGGCTCTGGAGGGCGTGGAGGAGGGCGACACCTTCGCGCGGCTCCTCCTCGAGCCGCCATCGCCGGCCGAGGACCCCTTCACCGGGTCGGCCACGGGGGCGGCGGCCGCCTATCTCTGGCACCACGGGTTCCTCGCGCGGCCCCGCTACGTGGCCGAGCAGGGCCATGACCTGGGGCGGCCCGGGCGGGCCTGGGTGGAGGTGCTCGGGCCCCGCAGCGCGCCGGAGGCCGTGCGGGTGGCGGGCGAGGCCCATATCCTGATGTCGGGCACGCTTCACTTGCGGTAACGCGCGCGTGGCTGGCGCGGCGGGGGCGGCGCGGCTAGGCTGCGCGGACGGAGGTGCCGCCATGCTCAGACTTTCCATCGCTCTCGTTCTGTCGATCCTGTCCACGGGCGTCAGCGCGCAGGACGCGCCCATGACACCGGGGCGGGTGGCGCAGATCGCCGAGGCGCTCGACCCCGATGTGACGCTCCGCGGCAACGGGCTCGAGCTGACGATCGCCGATGTGCCCGTGCTCATCATCATGGATCCGACGGCGGACCGGATGCGGGCGATGGTGCCCATTCGCGATGCGGCGGGGATGAGCTCCGAGGAGCTGTCGCGCGTGATGCAGGCCAATTTCGACACCGCGCTCGATGCGCGCTATGCCATCGCGCAGGGGCGGCTTTGGGCGGTGTTCATCCATCCGCTCTCCCCGCTCGAGCGCGATCAGCTCATTTCCGGGCTGGGGCAGACGGTGAATATCGCGTTGACCTACGGGGCCACCTATAGCGGCGGGGCCATGAGCTTTGGCGGCGGCGACAGCGGCGCGCTGCTCCTGCAGGAGCTTCTGGAGCGCGGTCAGGAGCTCTGAGCGGCCAGAAAATTCCGAAGAATTTTCTGGGGTTTCCAGCGCGGTCGGCCCGGAAAATTCTTCGGAATTTTCTTATGGGCCGTAGGCCACGGAGGGCAGCCACGTCGTCAGCGCCGGAAACTCGAAGACGATGAAAAGCCCCAGGAGCTGCAGCATCACAAAGGGGATGATCCCGCGGTAGATATGCGCGATCGTCACCCCGGGCGGGCAGACCCCCTTCAGGTAGAACAGCGCGAACCCCACCGGTGGCGTCAGGAACGAGGTTTGAAGCGTCACCGCCACGAGGATCGCGAACCACACCACCGACGGCGTCTGCACCTGGTCGAAATCCGGGATGTCGAGCTCGAGCCCGAGGATCACCGGCAACATCAGCGGCATGATGATGAGCGTGATCTCGATCCAGTCGAGCAGAAAGCCCAGCACGAAGACGATGAAGAGGATGAAGGCCACCACCATGTAGGGGTTGTCGAAGATGCCTTCGACCATGTGTTCCACCACCTCGTCTCCGCCATAGAGCCGCAGAACGAAGGCAAAGAAATTCGCCGCCAGAAAGATGCCGAGGATGTAGCCCGCCGTATTCAGGGTGGAGCGCGACACGTCCCGCAGGACGCCGAAGGACAGGCGATTATAGGCCACCGCGAGCAGCGTGGCGCCGAGCGCGCCGAGGCCCGAAGCCTCGGTGGGCGTGGCGAGGCCCGCGAAGATCGAGCCCAGGACGAGGAGAATGAGAAGGAGCGGCGGGATGACGGAGAGGAGCACCTCCTTCACGTCTTCCCAGCTCACACCGCCCGCGCCCTCCGGCACCGGCATGTCCTGGGGCCGCACCATGCCGTAGAGGACGATGAAGACGATGTAGAGGCCGCCCAGGATGAGCCCCGGGAAGAGCGCGCCCATGAAGAGGTCGCCCAGCGAGATCGCGAGCTGATCTGACATGATCACGAGCATGATCGAGGGCGGAATGAGGATCCCCAGCGTACCCGAGGCGGCGATCGTCCCCGTGGCGATGGGCTTGGAATATTGCTGCCGCATCATCGCGGGCAGCGCCATCACGCCGAGCAGCGTCACCGAGGCGCCGATGACGCCCGTGGAGGCGGCGAGGATGATCCCGATGAGGAGCACCGTGAGCGAAAGCCCTCCGCGCAGCCCGCCGAAGAGGCGCTGCATGGATTGCATCATCCGCTGGGCCACGCCCGACTGGTCGAGCATGAGCCCCATGAAAATGAACATCGGCAGCGCCACGAGGACCGGGCTCTGCACGATGTTGCCGAAGACCCTCGACGGGACAGAGCCCATCCTGCGCCACTCGATCCCGATGCGGTCGAACTCGATGATGTCCCGGAACGCCGCGCGGTAGGGATCGAGGAAGAAGACCGCGAAGAGGTAGAAGATCAGCGCCACGCCCACCAGCGCCATGGCCACCGGCACGCCTCGAAAGAGGAGCACGATGAACGTGCCGAAGATCAGCGCCACGAGGATTTCGTTCAGTGTCAGGTACTGCCCCAGAAACTCGAGAAGGGTCAGCATCAGCGCGCCCTCCGGGCGTAGAGCACCGCGCCGAGGACCGCAGTCAGGCCGAGCGAGACGAGCACGGTGAGCTGCGTCTCATAGGGGCCGAATTCGACCTCCCCCATGAGGTATCCGTCCCGCGACACCGCCCGCACGGGCAGATCGGGCATGGTGAGCCGCGACGCCCACCAGAGCGCGTAGAACACCGCGAAGTTGACGGTGAGCGCCACCGACGGCAGGAGCCACTTGAAATGCGACCAGCCATCGGTCGTCCCGTGCTCGCCCAGAAGGCGCCGCAGGCGCGACAGGCACGCCCAGCCGATCACGAGAAAGCTCAAGTTCATCAGGATCTTCAGGATCCAGAGATTGTGCAGCCCGTTGGGCGAGGAGGACCCTTCCCACGCCTGGACGGAGCTCACGGCGTAGTGGATCGTGACCTCCCAAACGATGAGCGCGAAGGGCAAAAAGAGCCAGCCCAGCGCGAACAGATCGATCCGCCGCTTCCGCGCGGGCTCAAACCGGTCGTAGAAGATGTCGACCCGCACGTGGCTGTTCGTGGTCACCGCATAGGCCACGCCCACGAGGCAGGCGATGCCGTAGAGCCACCACTGGAAGTCGTCGAGCCAAGCCTGGTTGCCGGGCCCGATATCGAGGCGTCCGAAATTCCGGAAGAACACCTGGATGACGATGACCATCATCAGCGTGGGAAAGATCCAGGCGGCGAGGTTGCCGAGCCCGATGATGGAGCGGTCGCCGCCATTGTGGCTCGCGCGGTCCACCTCGCCTGGATCGGAAAGCTTGATGAGCTCGTCTGGATTGGCTGACACGGGGCGTCCCCTCCCATCTGAAATCCACGCTGCGGTGGGTTAAAAACCCACCCTACGCCCATCGGGTAGGGTGGGTTTTTAACCCACCTGCCGGGGCGAACCGGCAGGTGGCGACGCGCCCCGCACGGGGGCAGGGCGCGACACTGATTATTGGCGGGGACGCGGCAGGTAGATGTTGGAATTCCAGAGGTTGTAGCCCTCGCGGAATTCCTGAAGGTCGGCCCAGACGCGCGCGAAGAACTCGTCTTCGGCGGCGAGCTCGTCTGCCACCTCGTTCCAGGTCGCCTCGAACACGGCGAGCTGCTCGGGCGTCCAGTTCTTGATGGTCACGCCACGCTCTTCGGTATTCTCGACCATGGCCGTGAAGTTCGTCGCTTCACCCTCGGCGTAGTTCGTCGTGACGTTGGCGAGGCAGGCCACTTCGATCTGGCGCTGCGAGCGCTCGTCGAGGTCGTTCCAGCGGTCGGCGTTGATCAAGAGCTCGAACATCGTGGCGGGCTGGTGCCAGCCGGGGAAGTAGTTGAACTTCGCGATGTTGTAGAAGCCCAGGCGCGCGTCGATGCGGGGCATGGAGAACTCGGTGGCGTCGATCGCGCCGCGCTCGAGCGCGGGGAAGATGTCGCCGCCGGCCAGAAGCGAGGTCGAGACGCCCAGGCGCTGCATGACCTCGGCGCCGAGGCCGAAGAAGCGCATGTTCAGGCCCTGGAGATCCTCGAGCGAGGTGATCTCCTCCTTGAACCAGCCCGACGTCTCCGGCGCGATGATCCCGCAGGGCAGGACCTTCACGTTGAAGCCGTTCATGTCATAGAGCTCCTGGAAGAGCTCCGCCCCGTCGTCATAGAGCATCCACGCTAGAAATTCGCCGGCCTCCGGGCCGAAGGGCACAGCGGCAAAGAGCGACGCGGCTGTCATCTTGCCCTGCCAGTAGCCCGCCGTCGTGTAGGCCGCGTCCACGGAGCCGTTGGAGACCGCGTCGAGGGCCTCGAGCACGGGCACGAGCTCGCCCGGATCGAAGTGCTCGAATTCCACCTCGGTGGAGATGCCGTTGATCTTGTCCACGAAATCGAGCGCGGCCGTGCCGAGGATCGGCAGGTTCTGACCGAACGCGGACGTCATTTCGAAGGTTTCCTGGGCCTGTGCGGCGCCAGCGGTAAGCCCGGCGACGGCCAGGGCAGCGAGTGTCTTTTTCATTGTAGTCCTCCCAGTGCGTTTCGGCGGACACACTGGCCCGCCAAGACTGCGGTCCTTGTCGCGAACGGGCCGCATTTCCGCAACAGGAAAGAGCACAAATGTCGCATTTGTCCGCAATGTATACGTAAAATCGGGCCTGGATCGGCTCAAACGGCCTTGGCCGACGGGGTTGTGGGTAGGCGCGCCGGACGCGAAACGGCCCGCGCCTGGGGCACGGGCCGTCGCGATGCGCGGGGTCTATTCTTTCGAATCACTCCTCGCTATCGACATATTCTTTCAGGAGCTTCTCGTTCCGCGCCGCCTCGAGCTGCGCGATCCGGTCCTCGGCGCTCTGCGCGTCGAAGCGGAACTTCACGAAGTTCACGAGCGATAGCGTCAGCATCAGAACCGCGATCCCCCAGAACCCCTTCGTCGACAGAGGCACATCCGTCGAAAGATAAAGCGAGAGCGCGAGCATCACGTAGGCCACCACGATGCCGAGGCCGTTGAAGAAGATGATGAGCGAATTGTCGTTGTTGGACATGGGTCGTCTCCGTTTGAGGTGGGGTGGGGGGCTAGGATTTCAGGCGGGCGAGCACGTCCGCCGCGGTGGATTTCGTGGCCGCGCCGTAGCCCTCGGCGGCCATGCGCTCCTCGAGCGTGTCGTGGCTCAGATCGCCGTCGATCTCGTCGAGGATCTGACCCTGCTCGAACGGGTCGTCTTGCCCGAGCACGCGGTCGATGAGCTCTTGCGCCTCCTTCGCCGGCGCGGTGCGCGCGAGCGAGCGGTTGAGCCGCTTTTGCGTGTCGGCCTCGCGGCGCGCGGCCGTGGCCGCGATCTGGCCCTGCTTGAGGTCGATGAGGCGGCGATGCATCGCCTCCACCGCGCCGCGCAGCCGGATCACCTTGGCGTCGAGCCGCGCGATGGTGGCGTCGCGTACCGTCTTTTCGTTCTCCATGGTGGCGATGGCCTGCGCGGCCTCCCCGGCGAGCGTCTCGTTGCCGTCCTCGATGGCCGCCCGGGCGCGCCCGGTGAGGGTCGCGATGCGTTTGGCGAGGCCCTCGGCTTGCCGCGTTTCGCTGCGCTGGCGCTGGATGAGCGCGGCGAGCGTGGCCTTGGCGGCGGCCATGGCGTCCTCGGCCTCGCGGATTTTCTGCGCGATGAGGTCGAGCGCGTAATGGTCGCGCACGGCCTCCTCGGCGCGTCGGCTTTCCCCGAGGAGGATGGTCCTGAATGTTGCGAGCATGGGTGTCTCCCTTTCATGAACGCTGTTCACGGGATGCATATGGGAAAGCGTGAACTGCGTTCAAGAAAAAAAGTGAACGACGTTCACAAGATTCTGGAAACACTCTGTTCAGCGGGTGGCGATATTCGTCAGCACCAGCTCGATCATCCGCTCGAGCTCGGCAAGCGGCACGCCGGAGATGCGCCGCTCGAGCCCCAGCAGCACGATCCCGTGGACGGAGGAGAAGAGCGCCCGCGTCATGAGCGCGATGTCGTCCTTCGAATAGTCCGGATAGACCTGCGCCAGCGGCGCCGCGATGTAGCCGAAGAGCTGCCGCAGCTCCGCGAGGTACCAGTCCGGCACGGTGTCCTGCTCGGTGAGCTCGATATCGAAGAGCGCGCGCCAGAGCTTCGGGTTCTCGGTGGCGAAGTGCAGGTAGGCCGTGGAGAGCGCCACGAGCGTCTCCTCGGGCGGCAGGCCGCGCTGGTGGGAGGCCGCGCCCACGGTCTCCCCGATGCGCTTGAAGGTGCGCCCGTTCACGGCCAGCGCCACCGCCTTCAGATCGCCGAAGACCGTGTAGATCGCACCCACGGAGCAGGGCGCCTCCTGCGCGAGGTCCCGGGCCTTCAGCGACTCCAAGCCGCCCTCGGCGATGCGCGCCTCCGCGATGTCGATGAGCCGCGTCCTGAGCGCCTCGCGCTTTTCGACCGTGTCCCGTGCCATGGCCGGTGAACTACGTTCAGCGCGCGCGCCTGTCCAGTCGTCCGTCGGCTAGTCGTCCGGTCGCGCAGGCGTCAAGTCGTCTAGTCGCGCGGCGCCGGTGCGCCCCCCTCGAACGCGTTGCCCTCCGCGTAGTCACAGGGCGCCTCCTGCATCTCCAGGTGCAGCGCGTCCCCGTCGTAGGGGTGCGCACGGGCCAACGCCTCGTCCACCTCGATGCCGAGCCCCGGCGCCTCCGGCGCGGGGATGAAGCCGCCCTCCACCCGGATCCCGCCCCCGATCAGCGCGTCGTGAAACGGCGTCTCGATCGTCTCGGCCATCAGCAGGTTGGGGATCGAGACGGCGAAATGCACGTTCGCGGCCCATTCCACCGGCCCGGCATAGAGGTGCGGCGCCATCTGCGCGCCGTGCACCTCTGCGAGCGCGGCGATCTTCTTGGCCTCCCAGATGCCGCCCGCGCGCCCGAGCGCCGGCTGCAAAATCTCGGCCGCGCCCGCGCTCAGCACCGCGGCGAACTCCGCCTTCGTCGTCAGCCGCTCGCCCGTGGCCACCGGCACCCGCACCGCGCGCGCCACCCGCGCCATGGCGTCCAAGTCGTCGGGCGGCACCGGCTCCTCGAACCAGAGCGGGGCGTAGGGCTCCAAGGCCTGCCCCAGCCGGATCGCGCCCGCCGCCGTGAACTGCCCGTGGGTGCCGAACAGCAGATCCGCCCGGTCCCCCACCGCCTCCCGGATCGCCTTGCAGAACGCCACCGACAGGGAGATGTCGCGCATCCCCGGCATGTGCCCGCCGCGCAAGGTGTAAGGCCCCGCCGGATCGAACTTCACCGCCGTGTAGCCCGCCTCGCAGGCTGCCAGCGCCGCCTCAGCGGCCATCCCTGGCGAGGTCCAGAAGTCCGCCAGGGTGTGCGAGGGTAGGGGATAGAGATAGGTATAGGCCCGCACGCGGTCGTTCACCTTCCCGCCCAGAAGCTTCCAGACCGGCACGCCGCGCGCCTTGCCCAGGATGTCCCAGCACGCGATCTCGAGCCCCGAGAACGCGCCCATGACCGTCAGGTCCGGCCGCTGCGTGAAGCCCGACGAATAGGCGCGGCGGAACATCAGCTCGACATTGGCCGGGTCCTCGCCCGCCATGTGCCGCTCGAAGACATCGCGGATTACCGCCTCCATGGCGGCGGGCCCCACGGAGGACGCATAGCACTCCCCCCAGCCCGTGATGCCGTCATCGGTCGTCACCTTCACGAGGATCCAGTACCGCCCGCCCCAGCCGGGCGCCGGCGGCGCGGTGACGATCACGTCGAGCTCTTGCAATCTCATGGCTTCATTTTTCCGGAAATACCTCGGGGGTGTGGGGGCTGGCCCCCACGGATGTCGGGTGTAGGGCTGGCCCCCACGATCTCAAAACACGATGACATTGCGCTTGGCCGCGCCGCTCTTCGTATCCGCGATGGCCTCGTTGATCTCTTCGAGCGACCAGCGCCCGGAGATGAGCTCGTCGAGCTTGAGCCGCCCCTGCGTGTAGAGGTCCACCATCCACGGGATATCGCGCTGGATCACCACGTCCCCCATCTTGGAGCCCACCATGCCCTGCCCGGTGGCGGCCAGCATCACCGGCTCGTAGGACGATGTCTGCCCCGAATGGGGCATGCCCACGAGGATCACGCGCCCGCCCGGTGCCAAGTAGCGGGGCGCCTGGTCATAGGCCGGGATCGCCCCCACCGTCACGATGACGGCATCGGCCCCGCGCCCCATCGCCGCGATGGCCGCGCGCCAGGGCTTCGGCTCTGTCGCGAGCACCCCGTCGGTGGCGCCGAAATCCCGGGCGATGGCGAGCTTTTCCTCGCTCATGTCCACCGCCACGATGCGCCGCGCGCCGGCGATGCGCGCGCCCTGGATGGCGTTGAGGCCCACGCCGCCCGCGCCGATCACGACCGCGTCCTGCCCCGCGCGGAGCTTTGCCGCGTTCACCACCGCGCCCACCCCAGTGATCACCCCGCAGGCGATGAGGCAGGCGGCCTCCATGGAGATATCGGCCGTGACCTTCACCGCCTGGCTCTGGTCCACCACGACCCGTTCGGCGAAGGCCCCGCTGTTCATCGCCTGCAGCACCGGCGCGCCGTCTCGCGTCGAGAGCGGACCGTTGGCGAAGGTGTCCACGCCCGTCTCGCAGATCACCGGGCGCCCCGACGCGCAGGAGGGGCAGGTGCCGCAGGCGCGGATCAGCGTCACGATCACGCGGTCGCCCTCGGCAAAGCCGCGCACCCCCTCGCCCACGGCGGAGACGGTGCCGGCCGCCTCGTGACCATAGACCGCCGGGAGCGTCCCGCCCCAGGCGCCCTCGGCATAGGAGATGTCGGAATGGCAGATCGCGCAGGCCCCGAGCGTCACCTCGAGCTCTCCGGCCCGCGGCGTGGCGAGCTCGAGCTCCTCGATCACGAGCGGCGCGCCGAATTCCCGCGCGACCGCGGCCTTGATCCGCCCCATGGCCCTCGTCCTCCCCTGCGTTCTGCGGCTCACCCTCTACGTGCACCGCCGAAGCGCAAGCCCCTTTGCGTCATGCCGTGGCGTCCGCGCGCCGCTTGCGGGTGACGAAGACGAGGAGGCAGAGCGCCACGAGCGCGGAGCTCAGGAGGAACGGCGCGCCGGGCAGGTAGGTCCCGCCCTCGCGTGTATAGAGGAAAAAGAGCTGCGTCATCACGAGCGGCGAGATGATGAGCGCGAGCGCCTTGGCCGAGGTGAGGACCCCCTGCAACTCGCCCTGCTGGTTGTCCGCGGCCCGCCGGCTCATGAGCCCCTGGAGCGCGGGCGTCACCACCGCCCCCAGCGCCGAGATCGGCGTGAGCGCCAGCACCACCCAGCCATTGGTGATGAAGCCCAGGAGAATGAAGATGACGACATTGAACATGCAGCCGTAGAGGATCGTCCCCCGCTCTCCCAGCCGGGGCATGATGAAGCGGATGAGCACGCCCTGCACGAGCGCCATGGAAATCCCGAAACAGCCGAGCGAGAGGCCCACCATCCCCTCCGACCAGCCGAAGCGCGCCTGCGTGAAATAGGCCCAGACCGTGGGATAGACGATGAAGGCGAACTCGTAGACGAACGCGATGAGGAGGAGGCGCTGCACGTCCTCGAGCTTGCCCACCGATCTGAGCGCGCCGAACGGGTTCGCGCGGCGGAGCTCGAAGGGCCGGCGGATGCGGTCGTCCACCGTCTCCGGCAGCACGAAGTAGCCGAAGACGAGGTTGAGCGCCGCGAGTGCTGCTGCGGCAAAGAACGGCATCCGCGGGCCGAGCTCCCCCAGGAGCCCGCCGATGATGGGGCCGAGCACGAAGCCGATCCCGAAGGACGCGCCGATGAGCCCGAAATTCGCGGCCTTCTTCTCCGGCGGGGAGATGTCGGCGATGAAGGCGGCGGCCGTCGACTGCGTCGAGGTGGCGATGCCCCCGATGATGCGGGTGAGCAGCAGCAGCCACATGGCATGCGCCATCCCCATGATCACGAAATCCACCGCCACGATGAAGAGCGAGCCCAAGAGGATCGGCCGCCGCCCGTAGCGGTCCGAGAGCGAGCCCACGATGGGCCCGAAGAGGAACTGCATGCCGGCGAAGAGCGTCGTCATGATCCCGCCCCAGATCGCCGCCTGGCCGAGATCGGCGCCGGTGATGTCGCGGATGAGCGCCGGCAGCACCGGCAGGATCAGCCCGATCCCCATCGCGTCGATCGTGAGCGTGATGATGATGAAGGTGAGCGCCAGGCGCGGGTTACGGACGGTCTTGACCATGGTGCCCCTTTTCGGGGTCAGCCTTAGCCGCCGAACCGCGCGGTTCAAAGAGAATTCGCGCGGCTGGGTAGGTCAGCCCTGCGGACCCAAAGTTGACAGCTGTCAACTTTTTCCGGTGTCGCCGAGAAAGCCCGCCAGGAGCGCGGCGTAGCGCTCAGGATCCTCCACGCAGGGCAGGTGGCCCACGCCGCGCATGATCTCGAACCGTGCGCCCTCGATGAGCGCCACCGTCTCCCGAACGAGGTCGGGCGGGGTGGAGCCGTCCTCGCTCCCCGCGAGGCCCAGCGTGGGCAGGCTGAGCGCCGCCGTGGGGGTGTAGAAATCCGTGCCCGCGATGGCCTCCGAGCAGCCGATGTAGCCCTCCACCGGGCAGGCGCGGAGCATGTTCTCCCAAAGGGTGATCTCCGCGCCCGCGCGGAAGCGGCGCGAGAACCAGCGCTCCATCGTGGGGGCCACCACCGCCGCCATCCCGCCCGCGCGGATGGCCGCGATCCGGCCCTGCCAGATCTCCCGCGTGCCGATCTTGGCGGCGGTGTTCGACAGAACGAGCGCGCCCACGAGGTCCGCCCGCTTCGCCGCTAGCCCCTGGGCGATCATGCCCCCGATGGAGAGCCCGACGAAGGTGCAGTCCCGCACGCCCAGCCCGTCGAGCAGCGCCTCGGCATCGCGCACGAGCGCGCCCATGGCATAGGGGCCCGGCGCCACGTCGCTGAGCCCGTGGCCGCGCTTGTCGTAGCGGATCACGCGGAGCCCGGCGGGCAGCCGCGCCACCACCGCGTCCCAGAGCCTCAGATCCGTGCCGAGGGAGTTCGCGAAGACCAAGGGCGCGCCGTCCGGATCCCCGTCCTCGCGGTAGTGGAGCCGCACGTCGCCGGTATCGAAGACCTTCATCTGAGAAGCCGCATATGCGCGATGATCTGCCCGTGGTCGGAGGCGAGCTTGTTATAGGGCGCCTCCGGATGCGCGCCGTCGGTGAGGTGGTCGTTCAAGGCGCTGAAATACTCCATCTCGCCCAGCGAGGCTTCGTGACCCGGCAGGAAGTGCCGCGACATCAGGATCTGGTCGATGCTCTCGAAGGTCCCGCCGAAGGAGGTGGTGAAGACCATGTCGCGCAGCGACCGCGCCACGAAGAGCTTCTCCGCGGAATGGAGCCGCACCGCCTGCATCTGCGTGCGGATGAGCGCGTCCTCTTCGTCGGTGTAGCGGTCCGAGCGGTGCCGCGCGTCGTGACGCCGGATCCAGGCGTAGTTCTTGAAGGGCGCCTCGCCGGTGATGATTTCAGAGCTCACCGCGTGCTCCCCGTCGTTGAAATCGCCGAGGACCATCACGGGCTCCCCCGCCTCGAGGCTGCCCAGCACCGCGCGGCGCAGCACCCAGGCCTCCGCCATGCGCCGGAGCGCCGAGCGCAGCGACCCCAGCGCCCGGCCCGCGGCGTCGTAGTCGAGGAGGTCGCGCTCGCCGCCGCCGGGCAGGTACTCCCCCAGCTTCGATTTCAGGTGGCAGTTGAAGACGGTGATCACCGTCCCCGCCACGTCCACCCGGAGCTTCAGGATCGGGCGCGAGGTGCGGCGGATGGTGTAGCTCCCGCCCTCCTCCCCGCCCAGATCGGCGAAGGGGATGGTGAGCGGCTCCGGCAGCTCCTGGATGATCTCCGCGTCGCCCACGAAGGGGAACCGCGACAGGACCGCGAGCCCGGGCCGCCGCTCCCCCGGCGCGCCATCGTTCACGTTCGGCGCAAAGGCCAGGTGCAGCGGGTCGTAGGGCCGGAACGCCAGCTTGCGGAAAATCGCCTTGCGCGCGTAGCGCTTGGAGCGATCCGGCACCACCGCATCGTTCGACGCGCGCCCCCGCGCATTCGTCTCCGCGATCACGTCGCGCAGGGCCTCCTCCTCGAAGATTTCCTGGAAACAGACGATGTCGGCGTCCATCGACAGGAGCTGATCGGCGAGCCAGTCGGCCTTCCACGCGTATTCCTCGGGCGTGTAGCTCTCGAACCGGTAGTATTCGCTATCCGCGCCGATGAGGTTCTTGACGTTGAAGGAGGCGATGGAAAACTCGGTCATAGCGTCTCCAATGCGCGCGCGAAGGTGGCCGGGTCCACATTGCCGCCCGAGATCGTGCAGACGACGGCGTCCCCCTCCACTCTCGTCGGGTGAAAGAGCGCCGCCGCCAGCGCCACGGCGCCGCCGGGCTCCACCACGAGCTTGAGGCGCAGGAAGGCCAGCGCCATGGCGCGCAGGGCCTCCTCGTCGCTCACCACGATGCCCGGACCCACGAGGCGCTGCATGAGGGGGAAGGTGATCTCGCCCGGGGCGGGCGTGATGATCGCGTCGCAGAGCCCGCCCGCCGTGAGCGCGTTCCGCTCGATCCGGCCGGAGACGAGCGAGCGCGCGACGTCGTCATAGCCCTCGGGCTCCACCGGCCTGACCCGGTGCGCGCCCTCGGTGGCCAGCGCGATGCCCGAGGTGAAGCCGCCCCCGCCGCAACAGACGAGGATCTCCGCGCCCGCGGCGTCCGCCTCTGCGGCCTGTGCGGCGATCTCGAGCCCGCAGGTGCCTTGCCCCGCGATGACCTCCGGCTCGTCGAAGGGGCGGATGAGCGTGAGGCCGCGCTCGCGCGCCAGCCGCGCGCCGATCTCCTCGCGGCTCTCGCCCGCGCGGTCGTAGAGCACGACCTCCGCGCCGAGCGCGCGCGTATTGGCGATTTTGATCGCGGGCGCGTCCGACGGCATGACGATGATCGCACCCGTGCCATGGAGCGCGGCGGCGCGGGCCACCGCCTGCGCGTGGTTGCCGGAAGAAAACGCGATCACCCCCCGCGATCGCTGCTCCGGCGCCAGCGCCGAGAGCGCCGACCAGCCGCCGCGAAACTTGAAGGAGCCGGTATGCTGCAGGCATTCGGCCTTCACCAGGACGCGCCGCCCGGCGATCTCGTCGAGGAAGGGCGAGGAGAGGAGCGGCGTGCGCCGCACATGGCCCGCGCCCCGCGCGGCACTGGCGCGGATCATGTCGATGTTCATAGGAGGGCCATCCATTGCGTGAGCGCGCCGAGCGCCTCGGGCTCGTCGAGGAAGGGCACATGGCCGCGACCCGGCACCTCGGCGCGGATCATGTCGGGGCGGCGGCGCGCCATCTCGGCGGCGGTCTCCGGGCTCAGGAGATCGGAGTTGGCGCCGCGGATGAGCGCGAGCGGCAGGCCCCCGAGCGCGTCGAAGATGGGCCAGAGATCCGGCGCCGCGCCGGCCTCGTTCCCGAGCACCGCCTCCCTGAGCGCGGGGTCATAGGAGATGTCGAGCCCGTCGGGTGCGGCGCGGTAATGGAGCATCACCTCCTGGGCCCAGCGGGTCTCGGGCACGCCGGCGAAGCCCGCCATCACGGACGCGCGGCCCGAAATCGCCTCCTCGAGCGTGCGAAAGGCGGGGCGGCGTCCGAGATAGGCCTTGATCGCGTCGAGCCCCGCCGCCTCGATCTTCGGCCCGATATCGTTGAGCGCCACGCCGAGGAGGCGGTCCTTAGCGGTGGCGGCGAGCCCCGTCGCGATGAGGCCGCCGCGCGAGGTACCCAGGATCGCGGCCTGCGCCAGCCCCAGATGATCGAGGAGCTCGAGCGCGTCCTGCCCCTCCCGGGGGAGCGTGTAGGTGGCCGCGCCCGACCACTCCGACTGCCCCCGACCCCGGTAGTCCAGCCGGATCAGGCGGCAAGGCGGCAGGTGCGGCGCGACATAGTCGAAATCGCGCCCCGTGCGCGTGAGCCCGGCGAGGCACAGGAGCGGCGTGCCCGCGCGGTCGCCTTCGTCGGTGTAGTGGAGGCGCGCGCCGTCCGAGGCGTGAAAATGCGGCATCACAGCAGGTCCGGCAGGGTCGTGAGATCGGGGAGCACATGGGCGGGCCGGCCGGGCAGGCGCTCGGCGGGCGCGCCCGCGCGGTTCACCCAGACGGTGGAAAACCCGTAGGCCGCGGCATGGGCGGCGTCCCAGCCGTTCGAGCTCACGAACATCACCTCGCCCGGCGCGGTGCCGAAGGCCTCGCCCACCATGTCGTAGACGCGGTGCGCGGGCTTGAAGACGCCCACCGCCTCCACGCTGAGCTGCACATCGATGAGATGGCCGAGCCCGGCGGAGCGGACGGCGGCCGCAAGCATGTCGGGCGAGCCGTTCGACAGGATCGCCGTGGCGCGCCCGCGTGCCTTCAGCGCCGCGAGCATGGGCGCCACCTCCGGGTAGGCGCCGAGCTCCCAGTAGAGATCGAGGAGGCGCTGGCGGAGCGCCGCGTCTCCCTCGAGCCCCGCCGCCTCCATGGCCCAGTCGAGCCCGTCCTGCGTGACCTGCCAGAAATCGGTATGCGTGCCCGCCACGGCGCGCAGCCAAGTGTATTCGAGCTGCTTTGTGCGCCAGTCGGCGGCGAGCCTCGGCCAGATCTCGGTGAGTGCTGGCGTGTCGGCGGCGGCCTCGCGCGCGGCGGCGGAGACGTCGAAGAGGGTACCGTAGGCGTCGAAGATGCATGTGGTGACCATGGCGCGACGCTCTCACAGGCCGCGCGGGTTGAAAAGCCGGGATGCCTCCGGCGGAAGTACGGAGCACAAAGAAGACGGGTCCGGTGCGCCGCCGCGACGTCCGCGCGGGGGGCAGGTCGGGTGGCGTAACCCCTTCTTTGTGCTTCGTACTTCGGGGAGCGCGAGGGGCTGGCCCCTCGCTCCCGCCCTAGACGCGGGTGAAGGAGAAGCCCGTGGCGCGCGCCCAGTGCGGCTCGCGCTCCTCGCCCAAGTCCGAGAGCCCGCTGGCGAGGTGGTAGACCGCGACGGCAAGCCCGAGCGCGGCGAGGCCGAAGCTGCCGGTGTGGAAGAACCCCGCCGCCCCGGCCGGGGCGAGCGCCAGCGGCCACCAGAAGCGCAGCCAGCGGCAGAGGTGACAGCCGTCGCCCGTGAGCATCAGCCCCGCGCGGCGGTGTTCCGGCGCGGGGTGTTTCTGGGTCAGCATGCGCAGCGCCAGCGTGAGCGGCGCGAGCGCGAAGGCGCCCGCGAACCAGAGCGCCAGCGTGAGCCCCGTCCCGAGGCCTGCCCGGTCGCTCAGGAAGTAGATCGGGCAGGCCACGGCGGCCGCCAGCGCGCCTTCGATCACCGCCGCCTTGATCCGCGCCGCGATCATCGCGCTCAGAGGTTGTCGGGCTGCGGCATCCCGAGGATGTGGTAGCCGCCATCGACCATGATGCACTCACCCGTGGTGCAGTTCGCATAGTCCGAGGCCAGGTAGACCGCCGTGCCGCCGATGGCCTCGAGCGTCGCGTTGCGGCGGAGCGGCGCGTTGGCCTGCGTGAAGCGGAACGTCTTCCGCGCCCCGCCGATGGCCGCGCCCGAGAGCGTCTTCATGGGCCCGGGCGAGATGAGGTTCACGCGGATCCCCTGGGGGCCGAGATCGTTGGCGAGGTAGAGCACGGTCGTCTCCAGCGCGGCCTTGGCCACGCCCATGACGTTGTACCAAGGCGTGGCCTTCTTCGAGCCCTGATACGTGAGCGCCATGATGGAGCCGCCCTCGGTCATCAGGGGCGCGGCGTTCCGCGCCATGTCGATGAGCGAATAGGCCGAGATATCGAGCGAGTTCTTGAAATTCGCGCGGCTCGTATTCGTGAAGGAGCCCGTGAGCTCGGTCTTGTCGGAAAACGCGATGGCGTGGACGCAAAAATCGAGCCGGCCCCAATCGGCGGCCAGCGTGTCGAAGGCGGCCTTGGAGACCGCGTCGTCGGTGGCCGAGTAATCGAGGACGTGGGCCACGCCCATCTCCTCGGCCAGCGGCTTCACCTTCTCGCCGAAGATGTCCATCTGGCAGGCAAAGGCGAGCTCGGCGCCTTCGGCCTTCATGGCCGCGGCGATGCCGTAGGCCAGCGAGCGGTTGTTGGCGATGCCGGTGATGAGGCCGCGTTTGCCTCGGAGGAGCTCTGCCATGGCGCTTACCCGTTATACCTGCTCATGATCATGGTCGCGTTCGTGCCACCAAAGCCGAAGCTGTTGGAGAGGACGCTGTCGAGTTCCACGTTTTCGCGGAGCTCTGTGGCAATTTCGTCCGCGCGGAGTTCCGGCGCGAGCTCGGTCACGTTGATCGAGGGCGCGATGAAGCCCTTGTCCATCATGATGAGCGAATAGATCGCCTCGTGCACGCCCGCCCCGCCGAGGGCATGGCCGGTTTGGCTCTTCGTGGAGGTCACGACCGGGTGCTCCTCGCCGAAGACGCGGCGCACGGCCATCATCTCGGTGACGTCGCCCACGGGCGTCGAGGTGCCGTGGGCGTTGATGTAATCGATCTTGCGGCCCTCGGGCAGCGTGGCGAGCGCGAGCTTCATCGACCGCTCGCCGCCCTCGCCGGAGGGCGCGACCATGTCGTGGCCGTCGGAGGTCGCGCCGTAGCCCGTGACTTCGCCGTAGATCTTCGCGCCGCGGGCCTTGGCGTGCTCCAGTTCTTCTAGGACCACCATGCCGCCGCCTCCGCCGATGACGAAGCCGTCGCGCGTGGCATCGAAGGGGCGCGAGGCGATCTCGGGGGTGTCGTTATACTTCGAGCTCATCGCGCCCATGGCGTCGAAGAGGCACGACAGCGTCCAGTCCACCTCCTCGCCGCCGCCGGCGAAGACGATGTCCTGCTTGCCCATCTGGATCTGCTCGGTGCCCACGCCCATGCAGTGCAGCGTCGTCGAGCAGGCCGAGGTGATGGAGTAGTTCTGGCCCTTGATCTTGAAGGGTGTCGCGAGGCAGGCGGACACGGTCGACGACATGCACCGCGTCACCATGAAAGGGCCCATCCGTTTCGGCGCGCCCTTGTTGATGACGGTGTCGAAGGCGGTGAAGAAGTTCGAGGTCGAGGGCCCGCCCGAGCCCGCGATGAGGCCCGTGCGCTCGTTCGACACGTCACTCTCCTCGAGGCCCGCATCGGCGATGGCCTGCTCCATGGCGATGAAGCTGTAGGCCGCGCCCGGCCCCATGAAGCGCAGCTGGCGCTTGTCGATATGCTCGGAGACATCGATCTGCGGGATGCCCGCCACCTGGCTGCGAAAGCCGTGCTCCTTGTAGTGCGGCTCGGGCCGGATGCCGGAGGTGCCCGCGCGCAGCGAGGCCTCCACCTCTGCCACGTTGTTCCCGATGGGGGAGACGATCCCCATCCCAGTGATCACGACACGGCGCATGAAGCCTCCCACCTGCGATTTCGCGGGCTTTTAGGGGAGGGCGGGGGACGGGGCAAGGGCGTGGCGGCGCTCCGCTCGGCTGAGGAGCCGGGGCGGGGCGCAGTCAGCCCTGCCCGAGCAGGCGGGAAAACGCCGTCCCCGACGGGCCGAAAAAATCGAAGCCCTCCGGCACGGCGCCCGCGCCGTCGGGCGCGACCTGGTGGTGCAGCCCGGTGAAGAGAACGGTGAAGAGGATGATCGCGAGACAGGTCCTGGACCTGTTGCGAATGAACCAGGGGCGATCGGACGCAAGGAGGGACTTCGCCTCCGCCGCGCCCGTCAGTTGAAGCAGCACGAGGGAGACGATGATCGCGATATCGGCTGCGCTCGCCATGGCGGTCCACCTCCGTCAGAGCCGGGAGCATGACAGCAAGGGATAGCCCTTTTGCGGCGCCTCAGCTTTCGCTGAGCGCGACCTTCATGTCCTTCACTTCGTAGATCACGTCGCCGTCGGCCTCCACGATCCCGTCGGCCACGCCCATGGTGAGGCGGCGGCTCTCCACGGCCTTGGTGAAGTCGATCTTGTAGGTGAGCATCTTGCGGTCGGGCCGCACCATTCCCTTGAGCTTCACCTCGCCCACGCCGAGCGCGTAGCCGCGCCCGGTCCAGCCGCGCCAGCCCAGGTTGAAGCCGGTGAGCTGCCAGAGCCCGTCGAGGCCGAGACAGCCCGGCATGATCGGATTGCCGGGGAAGTGGCACGCGAAAAACCAGAGGTCGGGCGTGATGTCGAATTCCGCCAGGACATGGCCCTTGCCGTGGGCGCCGCCATCGGCGGAGATGTCCGTGATGCGGTCCATCATCAGCATCGGCGGCTCGGGGAGCTGGGCATTGCCCGGGCCGAAGAGCTCTCCCCGGGCGCATTTCAGGAGGTCGTCGCGGTCAAACGACGTGGGATAATCGGCCATGTAACGCTCTCGCTCGATGATTTCGCGCCCCCTAGCACCGCGCGCGCGGACCATGCAAGGCGCGCCGTCGCGGGCTGCGGGCGGTGGGCGCGCGGTTGGTCGCTCCCCGAAACCGATTGAAAACCGTTCGCAAAATCGCATATACACCTCTAACAGCGAGCGAGCGATGACGATCACGAGCCAGACAACCACCGAACGCGGCACAGCGTGGCTGACCGAAGGCGGGCTTCGCCCGACCCGTCAGCGGGTGACGCTGGCCGCCCTCCTCGTGGGCGACGGCAAGGACCGTCACGTCACCGCGGAGAGCCTCTATGACGCTTCGCGCCGCGCGGGCGAAAAGGTGTCGCTGGCCACGGTCTACAACACCCTGCGCGCCTTCTGCGAGGCGGGGCTCATGCGCGAGATCACCGTGGACGGCTCGAAAAGCTATTTCGACACCAACATGTCGGACCACCCGCATTTCTTCTGGGAAGACACCAACTCCCTCTCGGATGCGCCCGCCGACGAGCTCGAGATCCGGCGCCTCCCCGAGGCGCCCGACGGGGCCGAGATTTCCAAGGTCGACGTGGTCATCCGCCTGCGCCGGACCTGACGCCCGCCTCCGCCGCGGCGCGGGTCCCGCCGGGCTGCTCTCTCAGAACCACTGACCCGGCTCCATCAGGCCGAGATCCATCAGCTGCCGGGCCTTCCAGTCGAACTTCACCGAATTGTGCCAGTTGAAGCTCTCGATCTCGAAGGTCGAGCCGGGATTGCGCTTGAGCGCCTTGGCCGTCCGGAAGGAGCAGATCGCCGCCGTCATCGAGTTGTGCCAGGGGCAGGCATAGGTGTTGTATTCGGCCTCGTTGAAGGTGTGATCCTCCAGGAGCTCCAGACCCGCCCGCGCCTGAAAGAGCGCCACCCGGTCGATCCGGCGGCGCGTCTTGGGCATGTGCTGCTCCAGCCGCCAGCGCAGCCCGCCGAAGAAATCCATCTGCCGGTCGATGGGATGGCCCCAGCGGTCCGTGCGCGCCAGCGCGTAATACCCCGTGCGGTCGAGCATCGCGTCCTCGAGCGACACGCCGCTCGGGTGCCGCGCCAGATCGCCCGCATAGAGGTCCACGACAAAGGTGAGGATCGAGGCGCGCTTTTCCTCGGTGGTGAAGGTGATCATCTCCGCCACGTTCCGGCTCTCCGAGAAGGGGAAGAACAGGAACTCGGCGTTGTAGCAGTAATAGAACCAGGTGCCCGGCGCGGCCTTGATGGCGCGGTTGACGATCTCGTGGGGCTGCGGGCCGGCCACCAGGTCCCATGGCACGCGGATCACCGCGCTGCGCGTGGCGGGGCTCAGCTCCGCATCGGCGGCGAGGAAGGCCACGACTTCCCGAAAGCCGGCGGCGAGGTGGTGGGCCAGCGTTTCTTCCACGGCGGCCTCGTCCTCCACGAAGATGAGCGCCACCGGCCCCTTGGCCAGGCGCGCCTTGCCCTTGCGCAGGAACTCCCCGACACTCGTGTAATCCATCCCTCTCCTTTTCCCGCCTTTGGCGCGCATTGCAAGGCGCCCGACATGGGCCTATGCAAACATCTCCTCAGCGCGCGGGCCGGGACATGACCAAGAAGCTCTACATCAAGACCTATGGCTGTCAGATGAACGTCTATGACAGCGAGAGGATGTCGGAGGCGCTGGAGGGCTACACGGAGGTCTCGAGCCCCGAGGAGGCGGACATGATCCTCCTCAACACCTGCCACATCCGCGAAAAGGCCGCCGAGAAGGTCTATTCCGAGCTCGGCCGCTACCGCGGGCTCAAGGCCGCGAAGCCCGATCTCAAGATCGGCGTGGCGGGCTGCGTGGCGCAGGCCGAGGGCGCCGAGATCATGAAGCGGCAGCCGCTCGTCGATCTCGTCGTGGGCCCGCAGGCCTATCACCGCCTGCCCGACCTCGTGGCGCGCGCGCAAGGCGGGGAGAAGGCGCTCGACACCGACTTTCCCGAGGAGGACAAGTTCACCCACCTGAAGGCCCGGCCCAAGGCGCGCCGCGCGCCGGCGGCGTTTCTGACCGTGCAGGAGGGCTGCGACAAGTTCTGTGCCTTCTGCGTGGTCCCTTACACGCGCGGCGCGGAGGTCTCGCGCCCGGCGGCGCGGGTGCTCTCGGAGGCGCGCGATCTCGTGGAGCGCGGCGTGCGGGAGATCACGCTCCTGGGCCAGAACGTGAACGCCTATCACGGCCACGCGGGCGGTCTGGCGGGCCTCATCCGGGCGCTGGCGGAGATCGACGGGCTCGAGCGCATCCGCTTCACCACCTCGCACCCCAATGACATGGACGAGGCGCTCATCGCCGCCCACGGGGACTGCGCGAAGCTCATGCCCTATCTCCACCTGCCGGTGCAGTCGGGCTCGGACCGGATCCTCAGGGCGATGAACCGCAAGCACACCGCCGAAAGCTATGTGCGGCTCATCGAGCGGCTGCGCGCGGCGCGGCCCGATCTGATGCTGTCTGGCGATTTCATCGTGGGCTTCCCGGGGGAGACGGACGCGGATTTCGAGGCCACCATGGACCTCGTGCGGGAGGTGACCTACGGCTCCGCCTTCTCGTTCAAATACTCCGCGCGCCCCGGCACGCCCGCGGCGGAACGGCCGGGCGTCGACGGGCACGTGGCCACCGAGCGGCTCCACCGTCTCCAGGCGCTTCTCACCGCGCAGCAGCGCGCGGCGCAGGACGCCATGGTGGGCCGCGAGGTCAGCGTCCTTTTCGAAAAGGAAGGGCGCCTGGCGGGCCAGATGGTGGGGAAATCCGAATACCTCCACGCCGTGCACGTCACCGATCCCCGCGCCGCCATCGGGCAGATCGCCCGCGTGCGCATCCGCGAAAGCGCCGCCAATTCGCTGGCCGGCGAGATGCTGCACGAGATCGCCTGACGCGGCCCCCCGCGCCGCATCACGGGGGCCATCCGACGCTCCGTCCGCCGCGTCCTCGCATGATGCGCAAGATGTAGCGAATAAAGCTTCCAATACCGGCCACATTTGTTAGGATAAGGCAGATTATGTAGCGGTTCTGGCCATAGACACAAAAACCAAGCCAGGGCCTTTCTCCACCGAGCAGACAATGGAGACCGGGTTGAAGGCGATCATACAGGCAATGGGCGCCGCCGCGTTGGCGGTGGCCGTGGGGGCGGGCGCCGCGAGCGCGCATCAGACGACCGGCGAGCCCTTCGATCACGTCCACGGCGACCAGAAGCGCGTCGTCGTGGGCGAACGCTACATCCCCACCATCTGGGTCGATCCCGATGGCTGCGAGCACTGGGTGATGGATGACGGCTGGGAGGGGTTCATGTCCCTCAAGGTGGACCGTCAGGGCCGCCCCACCTGCCGCAAATCCTCCATCTGCGCGACCATCCCCGGCAACGCCTTCGAGCCCCACGGCGTCTGGATGTCCCGCTCCGCCAAGGAGCAGGTGATGGCCTTCTTCGCCAAGGACACCTCGGTGGCCTACAAGATCATCGGCCACACCAACATCACCGGCAATGACCGGCGCAACGTGCGGCTCTCCAAGGGCCGGGCGAACATGGTGGCCTCCATCGGCCAGGCCGCCGGCGAGCGCATCGTGGGCGTGGACGGCCATGGCGGGCGGCACCCGAAGGTGCACCGCTCCTCCCACGAGAACAGCCGCGTCGAAGTGATCTGCCTGCGCTAGAGAGGACCGGGGATATGAAGAGCATCAGAGCAATCGCGGCGCTGGGCGCCATGGGTCTCCTCGCGGCCTGCGAGGGCGGCGCGGACGGGTTCATCGCCGCGGGCGGCTTCGGCGCGTTCGCCGATGCCCGCACCTCCGACAAGACCCTCGACCGGGGCCGCGACGCCAAGGATCTCAGCCAGCTCGTCGCGGGCATCTGGATCGATCCGAACGGCTGCGAGCACTGGATCATCGACGACGGGGTGGAGGGCTACCTCTCCCAGCGCGTCGATCCCTACGGCAAACCCGTCTGCGGCGGCCACGGGGCCGAGACGCTGGCCACCGGGCCGTTCAAGGCGGGCACGGATGTGCCGGATCTGGCCAACGTCGACTGAGTGGCCAGCCCCACTCCATGCCCATTCCACGCCCGGGTCCCAGGCGCCGCACCGGAAACCGTGCGGCGTTTTTCGTTGGACGCATCGCGCGCCTTGCGCCCGGCTCGCTCGGTTGGCACGCTGCCCTAGATAGCAACGGAGATTTGATCGATTCATGAGCGGAGATCTGATTGGCCTTTAGCCCCGACCCACCCGTGATGGACCCAGACGCCATCGGGGAGACCCGCCTCGAGTTTCCGGACAACTTCCTCCTGATCGATCTGTGCGGCGAGTATGACCGCAACCTCACCGAGCTCGAGGCCAAGCTCGGCCTGCAGATCGTGCGCCGCGGCAACCAGTTGGTCCTGCTGGGCGATGGCGCCACGCGGGCCACCGCCGCCGAGGTGCTCGAGGCGCTCTATGCAAGGCTCGAACAGGGCCGCGCGGTGGAGCCCGCCGATATCGACCGCGAGCTGCGCATGGGCAATTCCGCCGAAGGGACGGGGACCCGCGACGGGGACCAGATGGACCTCATCCCCGGCTCCCGGGTGGAGATCAAGACCCGCAAGAAGCTCGTGGAGCCCCGCACCGAGGCGCAGAAGGCCTACGTCAAAAGCCTGTTCAATCACGAGCTCGCCTTCGGGATCGGTCCGGCGGGCACGGGCAAGACCTACCTCGCCGTGGCCGTGGGCGTGAACATGTTCATCCAGGGCCACGTGGACAAGATCATCCTCAGCCGCCCCGCCGTGGAGGCCGGCGAGAAGCTGGGCTTCCTGCCGGGCACGCAGGATGAGAAGGTCGACCCCTACATGCAGCCGCTCTACGACGCGCTCCATGACTTTCTGCCCGGCAAGCAGATCGAGAAGCTCAAGGCGGAGAAAACCATCGAGATCGCGCCCCTAGCCTTCATGCGCGGCCGCACACTGGCGCGTGCTTTCGTGGTGCTCGACGAGGCGCAGAACGCCACATCCATGCAGATGAAGATGTTCCTCACCCGCCTCGGTGAAGGCAGCCGCATGGTCATCACCGGCGACCGCAGCCAGGTGGACCTGCCCCGGGGCGTCATGAGCGGGCTTCGCGATGCCGAGCGGCTGCTCACCGGCATCTCAAAGATCAGCTTCAACTATTTCAGCTCCAAGGACGTCGTGCGCCACCCCCTCGTGGCCGCGATCATCGAGGCCTACGAGGCCGACGACCCCACCGGCTGAGCGCGCGGCGTTAACGCCTCCGGCCCGCCGTGGCTGCCGCCGGACAGGCGGGGCAATGCGGCGATGCACATCCCGTGCACCGGGCGTACACATCCCGTACATACGCGATCCGCGCACGGAACGGGCCTTTCAAATCCTTACCTGTGCAACGGGCTGCGCGGTCTGGTCGCGGGAAGGCGCCCGCCTAGGTTGAGGCTCCCGTGCCCTGAGGAGCCCCGCCCATGTTAGACGCCACCACCTGGACCCTGCCGGAGACCACCACCGATCCCGGCGATATCCGCCGCGCCGCCACCGAGGCGGGCGCATGCTCTGTGCGGGGCGCGAGGCTGGGCGACGCGGACTTCGTCGCGCTCCTCGAACGCTTCGGGCCGCTCATGTTCACCGATGGCGAGACGGCGGTGCCCGGCTTTGCCGCGCTCAACATCGTCACCAATGCGGGCCGCGCCACGCCGCCGCGCTCGCGCTTTCATTCCGACAGCACCTATTTCGCGCGCCCGCCACTCTTTACGGCCTTGCGCGTGGTGGAGGTGCCGCGCGCGGGCGGCGGGACGGTGATCGTGGACACCCGCACGCTCTGGGACGGGCTCCCGGCCGCCGACAAGGATGCGCTCAGGGGCGTGCGCGTGCTGCACCGCGTATCCGACCTCGACGTGCCCGAGGGCGCGGAAACGCAGGCCTGGCACCCCCTCGTGCGCCGCCAGCCGGAGACCGGTCGCGCGGGCTTTTTCCTCACCATCCCCGACCGCATGGTGGAGGCCGAGGACGCGGAGGGCCGAGACGTGACGGCTCTCGTCCACGACCTCTACGAGGAGGCGCTGACGCTGCCCGTGGCCACGCATCACTGGCAGGCGGGCGATCTCCTCTTCTGGGACAACCGCGTCACGCTCCACAAGGGCGACCACCGCGCCGTGGAGGGGACCCGCACGCTCCACCGCGGCATGGTGGAGGGCGAGGTGCCCGAAGCCGCTTGACGCGGGGCGTGCGCCCCGGCAGGGCCCGGGGGCATGGCGCATGGGATCGACATCATCATGGAGGACGCGCGCTGGGGCGATCTGGAGCCCCTGGCGCTGAGGGCCGTGGGCGCGGTCCTCGCCCAGCTTCACGTGGCTGGCGAGGTAGCGGTGCTCGCAGCCGACGATGCCCGGATCGCGGCCCTCAATGCCCGGTTCCGTGGCAAGGCGGCCCCCACCAACGTGCTGAGCTGGCCCTCCGAGGAGCGCGGCGCCACGCAGCCCGGCGGAGAGCCGCGCATGCCAGAGGGGTCCGAGCTCGGCGATATCGCGCTGGCCTACGAGACCTGCGCGCGGGAGGCGGAGGCCCAGGGCAAGGCCTTCGAGGCCCATGTCACGCATCTCATCGTGCACGGAACGCTCCATCTTTTGGGCTATGACCACGAAACCGACGCGGACGCCGCGCTCATGGAGCGGCTCGAGGTGGAAATACTTGGCAATCTCGGCCTCGCTGACCCATACTCTTCGGAGTGATTTGAACCGGGCTGGAGGCCATGGCCGAAACATCGGAAGGATCGTCTGAGGCGGCGCAGCGCGCGCACGCCCGGGGCGAGGACGAGGCGGGCGCGCCGAGACGGGCGTCCGAGGACGACACAAAGAGCGAGGAGAGCCCGCAGGAGCCCGGCTTTTTCGGCCGCCTCGTGCAGGCGCTGAGCCCGGGCGAGGGGGGCGAGGCGCCGCCCGTCGCCGTGGTGGGCGCGCCGGGCATGGTGAACCTGCGCCGGATGCGGGTGGAGGACGTGCTCATCCCCAAGGCCGATATCGTGGCCGTCCCCGACATCGTCACCATGGACGAACTCGTCGATGTCTTCCGCGAGAGCGGGATGACCCGGCTGCCGGTCTACGAGGGCACGCTCGACACGCCTCTGGGCTTCGCCCATCTCAAGGATTTCGCGCTCATGCACGGCTTCAACGGCACGGGCGATCCGTTCGATCTGCGCTGCATGGTGCGCGAGCTGCTCTATGTGCCGCCGTCGATGCCCATCGGCATCCTGCTCACCAAGATGCAGACGGAGCGCATCCACATGGCCCTCGTCATCGACGAATACGGCGGGGTGGACGGGCTCGTGACCATCGAGGACCTCATCGAGCAGGTCATCGGCGAGATCGAGGACGAGCACGACATCGAAGAAGGCAATTTCTGGTCCGAGGAGAAACCCGGCTGCGTGCTGGCGGATGCCAAGACGCCGCTCAGGGACTTCGAGGAGGCCTACGGGCTCGCGCTCACCGACCACGACGACATCGACGAAGAGGAGATCGACACGCTCGGCGGCCTCGTCTTCATGCTCTCGGGGCGGATCCCGGCGCGGGGCGAGGTGGTGCCGCATCCCACCGGCCCCGAATTCGAGGTGGTGGACGCCGATGCGCGCCGCATCAAGCGGCTGCGCGTGCGCTTCGCGCCCCAGAGCGGCGCTGAGGGACACGGCCCGACGGATGGACGCCGGGCCGCTGCGGAGTAACCCCTCGAGCCTCCCGGCCGCGCTGGCGGGCCGACGGCGTGCGCCGCTCACGGCGGCCTTCGCGGGGCTCGGCGCGCTGGGCGGGCTCGGCCATCCCCCGGTGGGCCTCGCCGTGCTGGTGCTGATCTCGTTCGCGGGTTTTCTGGCGCTCCGACCCTGGCGGCTCGCGCCGCGCCGGGCGGCGTGGGCGGGCTGGGCCTACGGGGCGGGTTATTTCGCGATCACGCTCCACTGGATCGTGGAGCCATTTCTCGTCGACATCGCGCGCCACGGCTGGATGGCGCCCTTCGCGCTCGTGCTCATGGCCGGGGGGCTCGCGCTCTTTTGGGGGGCTGCGGCGGCGCTCGGCGCGTGGCGGCGGAGCGGGCTCGTCTTCGTGCTGGCCTTCGCCGGGGCCGAGCTTTTGCGCGCGCATCTCTTCGGGGGGTTTCCCTGGGCGATGCATGTGACGGCCTTCGTGGACGTGGCGCTCTACCAGGGGGCCGCTTGGCTCGGGCCCCACGGGCTCACGCTGGCGCTGGCGCTGGCGCTCCTCGGGCTCTCGGAGGCGCTCTGGACCGCCGCGGCGCGCGGGGCCACCGTGGCGCGTGGAGCGGCTCGGCCCATCATTGGCACAGGGGTGGGGGCGGGGCTCGCGCTCGGTCTCGCGCTCGCGGCCGCCCTGCCGCCGCTGGAGGCGCCCGCCGCCGCGGGGGACGCGCCGCGCATCCGCGCCGTGCAGCCCAACGCCCCCCAGCACCTGAAATGGCAGGCAGACATGATCCCCGTTTTCCTCGAACGGAAGATGGCCGCCACCGCGGCAGAACCCCATGCCGACCTCGTCCTCTGGCCCGAAGTGGCGCTGCCCGCCTGGCTTCAGGACGGCGCGGGTGTCTTCGCCACCGCCGCCGCGCGCGGGCAGGGCGCCGAGATCCTCATCGGCGCGCAGAGCTGGCGCGACGGGCAGGCCTGGAATGCGCTCGCCCAGATCGGCGCGGGCGGCGACCTGCGCGGCGTCTACGAAAAACATCACCTCGTCCCCTTCGGTGAATACATGCCGCTCGGATGGCTCTTTGCCCGCGCGGGCATCTACGGGCTCGCCGCGCATCAGGGCTTCGGCTTCGCCGCCGGGCCCGGGCCCAAGGTCTTCGACGTCACCGGCATCGGCCCGGTGCAGCCGCTCATCTGCTACGAGGGGATCTTTCCCCACGAGGTCGCCCGCGGCGTGGCGCGGCCGCGCCTCATCGCCGTCGTCACCAACGATGCCTGGTTCGGGGAGTGGGGCGGACCGGCTCAGCATCTCCAGCAGGCCCAGGCCCGCGCGGTGGAACAGGGCATTCCCGTGGCGCGCTCCGCCAATACCGGCATCTCGGCCATCATCGACGCGCGGGGCCGCGTGCTCGCGTCGCTGGCGCTGGGGGAGACGGGCCACGTGGACGCGGCCCTCCCCGCCGCGTTGCCGCCCACGATTTATGCGCGGTGGGGCGAGCTGCCCCTGGCGATGCTCGCACTCCTCACCCTGCTCGCGCACTGGGCCCGCCGCCGCTTTCAGCATTGACGCCTTCACCGGGCGGGCGTAGCGATGCGCCTCGTGACCGTCACAACGGCTTCCTGGCGTGGCGGAGACAGTATCAATGGAGCATCCCCCATGGCCCGCAACGATTATACGTTTACCTCTGAATCCGTGTCGGAGGGTCACCCCGACAAGGTCTGTGACCGCATCTCCGACGCCGTCCTCGACGCGTTCCTCTCCGAGGAGCCCGAGGCCCGCGTGGCCTGTGAGACCTTCGCCACCACCGGCATGGTCGTCATCGGCGGCGAGGTGGGGCTGAGCGATCAGGACCAGCTGAAGAAATACATGGGCTCGATCACCGAGATCGCCCGCGACTGCATCAAGGATATCGGCTACGAACAGGACCAGTTCCACTGGAACACCTGCCGGGTGATGAACTTCCTGCACGAACAATCCGCCCATATCGCCCAGGGCGTGAACGCCTCCGGCAACAAGGACGAGGGCGCCGGCGACCAGGGCATCATGTTCGGCTATGCCTGCCGGGAGACGCCCGAGCTCATGCCCGCGCCGATCCACTACGCCCACCAGATCCTGCGCCGCCTGGCGGATGTGCGGAAATCCGGCGCCGAGCCGCTCCTGCGCCCGGACGCCAAGAGCCAGCTCTCGGTGCGCTACGAGGGCGGCATGCCGGTGGAGGTGACCTCCATCGTCCTCTCCACCCAGCACGCGGACGAAAACCAGAGCTCCGACGACATCCGCGCCATCGTGGAGCCCTATATCCGCGAGGTGCTGCCCGCCGAATGGCTGAGCGACAGGACCGAATGGTGGGTGAACCCCACGGGCACCTTCGTCATCGGCGGCCCCGATGGCGATGCGGGCCTCACGGGGCGCAAGATCATCGTCGACACCTATGGCGGCGCAGCCCCCCATGGCGGCGGCGCGTTTTCGGGCAAGGACCCCACCAAGGTGGACCGCTCCGCGGCCTATGCCGCGCGCTACCTGGCCAAGAACGTGGTGGCCGCGGGCCTCGCCGAGCGCTGTACGCTGCAGCTCTCCTACGCCATCGGCGTCTCGAAACCGCTCTCGATCTACGTCAACACCCATGACACGGGCGAGGCCGACGAGGCCGCCATCGAGCGCGCGGTGGCGACGGTCATGGACCTCACGCCGCGCGGCATCCGCACGCATCTGGGCCTCAACAAGCCGATCTTCCAGCGCACGGCCGCCTACGGCCATTTCGGCCGCGCGCCGGAGGAGGATGGCGGCTTTTCCTGGGAGCGGACGGACCTCGCCGACGCGCTGAAGAAGGCGCTCTGAGGCACGCGGTGGAGCCGAAGCACGCCGCCGCCCCCTGGCGCAATTTCTACGGGCGCACGAAGGGCAAGACGCTCAAGCCCGCGCAGGAGCGCGACCTGGCCGCGCTGCTGCCGCGCGTGACCCTTCCCGGGGTGGCCTGGTCGGAGAACCCCGCCCGCGCGCCGCTCGATCTGGCGCGCTTCGGGGGGCGGCCGCTCTGGCTGGAGGTGGGCTTCGGCGGGGGCGAGCACTTGGCGGCGCAGGCCGCCGCGCATCCGGAGGTGGCCTTCATCGGCTGCGAGCCTTTCGTGAACGGCGTGGCGATGCTTCTGGGCAAGATCCGCCGGGCGGGGCTCGACAATATCTGGGTCCATCCCGGCGACGCGCGCGACCTCTTCGACGTGCTGCCCGCGGCCAGCCTCGCGAAGGCCTTCCTCCTCTACCCCGATCCCTGGCCCAAGGCGCGCCACCACCGCCGTCGCTTCGTCACGCAAGAGCACCTCGCCCCCCTCGCGCGCGCTCTGGCGCCGGGCGCCGCGTTCCGCGTGGCCACCGACATCCCGGACTATGTCCGCCAGACGCTGGAGGAGGTGCCGCGCGCGGGCTTCACCTGGCAGGCGGACCGCGCTGCCCATTGGCGCGCGCCCTGGCCCGACTGGCACCGCACCCGGTACGAGGCGAAGGCCGTGCGCGAGGGCCGCGTGCCCCATTACCTGACCTTCGCGCGCGACGGCTAGGGCGGAGGCCTCCCCGCTCTCTCCGGGTCAGGCCCCTGCGTCGGGGGTGCGTTCCGACCCTCCGGGGGAAGTACGAGGCACAAAGAAGACGGGACCTGTTTTCTTTGTGCCCCGTACTTCGGGGGTTTGGGGGCTGGCCCCCAAGATTGTGGGGTTTGGGGGCTGGCCCCCAAGATGAGGCGTTGGGGGGGCTGGCCCCAAAATGTTGCGATGGACGCCACCGGGCGCGGGCGGTAGGAGCGGCGCGGACCAAACGGAGGCAGGCATGTCCGGGCACGGCAAAGCGATACCGATGACAGCGCGCGCGGCGGGGCCGCTCCGGGGCGAGGCCCACGTGCCGGGCGACAAGTCCATCTCCCACCGGGCGCTCATCCTCGGCGCGCTCGCGGTGGGCGAGACCCGGATCGAGGGGCTCCTCGAGGGCGACGACGTGCTCGACACCGCCCGCGCCATGCGCGCCTTCGGCGCGGAGGTCACGCAGCACGGCGGCGGGCGCTGGTCGGTCCACGGCGTGGGCGTGAACGGCTTCGCGGAGCCCGAGCAGGTCATCGATTGCGGGAATTCGGGGACGGGCGTACGCCTCATCATGGGGGCCATGGCCACCTCCCCCATCGCGGCCACGTTCACCGGCGACGCCTCGCTGACGAAGCGGCCCATGGGGCGGGTGACCGACCCGCTCGCCCTCTTCGGGGCGGCGGCCCATGGCCGCTCGGGCGGGCGGCTCCCGCTCACCATCGTGGGCGCGGCGGAGCCTGTGCCCGTGGACTACGCCGTGCCCGTGCCCTCCGCGCAGGTGAAATCGGCGGTGCTGCTCGCGGGCCTCGGCGCGCCCGGGCAGACCATCGTGCGGGAGCGGGAGGCCACGCGCGACCACACCGAGCGGATGCTCGCGGGCTTCGGCGCCGAGATCACCGTGGAAGAGACCAACGGGGGCCGCGTGATCACGCTCACGGGCCAGCCCGAACTTCAGCCCCAGCAGATCGTCGTCCCGCGGGATCCTTCGTCCGCCGCCTTCCCAGTCTGCGCCGCGCTTATCGTGCCGGGCTCGGACGTGCTCGTCCCAGGCATCGGGCTCAATCCCACGCGCGCGGGGCTCTACACGACGCTGAGGGAGATGGGCGCGGATCTCACCTACGAGAACCTGCGGGAGGAGGGGGGCGAGCCCGTGGCCGACCTTCGCGCGCGCTACTCGCCGGAGATGCAGGGCATCACCGTGCCGGCCCACCGCGCGGCCTCCATGATCGACGAGTTTCCCATCCTCTCGGTCGTGGCGGCCTTCGCGCAGGGGCGCAGCCATTTCGAGGGCGTGGGCGAGCTTCGCGTGAAGGAGAGCGATCGGATCGCCGCCATGGCCGCGGGCCTGCGCGCCAATGGCGTGGAGGTGGAGGACACCGCGGACACCATGACCGTCCTCGGCACGGGGCGCGCGGCGGGCGGGGCGGAGGCCGCCACCCACCTCGATCACCGCATCGCCATGTCCTTCCTCATCCTGGGCATGGCCGCGGAGGCGCCCGTCTCCATCGATGACGGACAGCCCATCGCCACGTCCTTTCCCATCTTCGAGCCGCTCATGGCGGGGCTGGGCGCGGAGATCACGCGGGCGGCGGGGTGAGCTTTTGCGTGGCCATCGACGGGCCCGCGGCGGCGGGCAAGGGCACGATCGCGCGGGCGGTGGCCGCTGAATTCGGCTTTGCCCATCTCGATACCGGGCTTCTCTACCGCGCCGTGGGGGCGCGGATGCTCGCGGGCGAGGCGCCCATCGCGGCGGCCGAAGCGTTGACGGCGGAAGACGTGGCCGATGAGGGCCGACTGAGAAACGCGGACGTGGCGCAGGCGGCCTCCAAGGTCGCGGTGATCCCGGAGGTGCGCGCAGCGCTCCTAGATTTCCAGCGCGCCTTCGCCGCGCGGGCGGGCGGCGCCGTCCTCGACGGGCGCGATATCGGGACGGTGATCTGCCCGGACGCGGCGGTGAAGTTCTTCGTCACGGCATCCGTGGAGGCGCGGGCGGAGCGGCGCCACGCCGAGCTCCGCGCGCGCGGCCATGAGGCCGACCTCGCCGAGGTCGCCGCTGACGTGGCCGAGCGCGATGCGCGCGACCGGGGCCGCGCCGACGCGCCCATGGTGGCCGCGGAGGGTGCGATCCTCCTCGATACCTCGCTCATGACGAGGGCGGAGGCGGTGGCCGCTGCCATCGATGCCGTGCGGGCGGCGGGCGCGCCGGGCTGAAGCCCGGCACACCGATTTTTGCGCGATTGATACGCGGTGCGCACCCCACGAATGGGGCGCGCACGCTACGGGAAAGGTGCGCGGTGCGCGCTTTGCGGCTCAGTTCTCCGCGAGGTCCACGCCGTCCAGGTCGAAGCCGTCGGCGATCTCCCCGCGCACGGTGAGAAAGCCCACGCCGTCGCCGTCCTGCACGGCCTCGACGCCCGTCTCGCCGTCATCGTTGCCCTGGGCATCGACATCGGTGACGGAGGCGATGAGGTCCCCCTCATCCTCTTCCTCGAAGACGAGCCCAGGCCCGCCATTGCCGGTCACGCGCGTGGCGACGATGTCCACGTGGCCGTTGCCCGGACCTTCCTCGGTGAACTTGATGGCGTCGTCGGTGTTGCCGTCGGCGGTGAGCGCGTTGACGTAGAGCCGGATGTCGCCGGCATCCTCCTCGTCGAAGTCGAGGCCCTCGTCGAGGTTGCCGGTGATATCGCCCAGGATGAAGGCCGCGTGGATGGAGCCGGGGCCCGCCTCGTCGATGTCGAAGCCGTCATCGAGGTCGAGGCCGAAGGCGTATTCCTCCACGGAGCCGTCGTCGTAGAGGTCCACTTCCCGCTCGATGCAGCTGTCATCGGGGGAGCCTTCGACGGCCGCCGGCACGTCGGCCTCGGCGAAGGCGCCTTCGTCGAATTCGCCCTCGTCGGGATCGGGGAGGAAGGCGTTCAGGATCGCCGGGTCGCAGTAATTGCCGTTGGTGACGGCGTTGAGGCCGAGGGCGGTCGCGATCACGTCGCCTGCCTGCCCCTCGTCGAGCTCGATCCCGTCGGCGCCCACGCCGGTGAAGGTGGAATTGGCGGCGGTGAAGAGGATCGAGCCCGCGCCGCGTTCATCCACCCGCAGGCCGTCGGCGTCGAACTTGCCCGTGCCCGCGCCGTCGACGGTGACGCCCGCGATGGCCACGGAAATGGAGGCCGCGGAGCCTTCGCCCGCGCCGCCGCCGCCGCCGCCGCAGGCGTCGGCGAGGTTGCAGTCGGAGACGTGGATGCCGTGATTGGCGACCCCCGCCACGCGCACATCGGTGAGCGACAGGGACACGGTGCCGGTGGCGTCCTCGGGCACCCGCAGGAAGATCCCCTTGCCCGCCGGGCCGTCGAGGTCGCCGCGGTTTTCGATGGAAAAGCCGCCCTGACCCACGAGCGCGAGGCCGGTGATCGTGACGTCGGCGCCCTCGGTGATGGCCAGGATATCGGCATTGGCGGACATGGTGATCGTGTGCCCGCCGCCCACGATCGTCAGCGGGTCGGTGCCCGCGTAGGTGAGCGTCGTGTCGGTCTCCACCGGGCCCGTGACGATGACGGTGCCGCCTGCGTCGAGCGCGGCCTGAAGCTCCGCGGCGCCCATCGCGTGCCCGCCGGCCTGCGCGGCGGAGGCGAGCGCCAGGGCGGAGACGCTGGCGGCCAGACGGGTCGGCAATCTCATTGTCAGGATGCGGTTCATGTGGTGTCTTCCTCTTCATGGCGTGCGGACCGCATGTGTGCCTAGGCAGGTCATGTGACGGTTCGGTGACAAGGCAGGGGGAGCGACAGGCGATGGAGATGCGGACAATCGGCGGGCGCGAGGTGAGCGTTCTCGGCGTGGGCGGCATGTCGTTCTGCGACTTTTACGGCGCCACGGACGAGGCCGAGAGCCACGCCGTGCTCGATGCCGCGCGCGACGCGGGCGTCACCCATATCGACACCGCCAACGTCTACGGCGCGGGCAAGAGCGAGAGCGCCATCGGCGCCTGGCTGGCCTCCCGCGGGGGGCGCGACGGGCTCTTTATCGCCACCAAGGCCGGCATCGCGCGGGGGATCGGCGCAGCGGCGGGCAGCTTCAACAATGCCGCCGATTACCTGGAGGCGGAGCTCGACGGATCGCTGAAACGCCTTGGCGTCGATCACGTGGACCTCTTCTACATCCACCGCCGCGACCAGAGCATCCCCATCGAGGAGGTGACGGCCACGCTCGCGCGCCTCGTGGAGGCGGGCAAGACGCGCGCCTTCGGCTTCTCGGAGATCTCGCCCGCGAGCCTGCGCCGGGCCGCCGCCGTGGCCCCCGTGGCGGCCGTGCAATCGGAATACTCGCTCCAGACCCGGCAGCCGGAGCTCGGGCTCCTGCAGGCCTGCGAGGCGCTCGGCACGACGCTCGTGGCGTTCTCGCCCGTGGGGCGGGGGATGCTCACCGACCTGCCGCCCGATGCCGGCAAGTATGTCGATCAGCCCTGGATGGCGGCCAATCCGCGCTTCATGGAGCCGAACCTCAGCGCCAATCTCGCCGCCACCGAGCCCCTGCGGGCGCTGGCGCGGAGCCTCGACGTGCCCACCGCGGCGCTGGCGTTGCGCTGGGTCTATGACCAGGCCGGGCACATCGTGGCGATCCCCGGCACGCGAAGCGCGGCGCGGTTCAAGGAGTACCTGGCCGCCGAGCGCATCCCCGCCGCCGCGATGGAGGAGGTCGCGCGCCTCCTGCCGCCGGGCTGGGCCCATGGCGACAGGTACTCCGACGCGCAATGGGCCGGGCCCGAGAACTACTGCTGATCCGGCGCGCCAAAGACTTTTGCGAAAAGTCTTGGCAAAATCCTTGGCAAGGATTTTGCGCGCTCGCGGCGGGATCGGTTGCGGTCGGCCCGGTGCGTGGCAAGATGGGCCATGACCGACACCCCCGCCGCCTCCCGCATCGAGCCCGTCCTCACTTGCCCCAATTGCGCCCATGAGATCGAGCTGACGGAGTCCCTCGCGGGCCCGCTGCTCGCCGATCTCAGACGCGAGCATGCCGCCGATCTCGCCCGTCAGAAGGCCGCGCTCGAGGCTGGCGCGAGAGAGGCCGCGCGCGCCGAGCAGGCCGAGGCGCTGGCCCGGATCGAGGCCGAGCAGGCCGCCAAGCTGCGCGAGGCCGCCGACGCACTCGCGGCCCAAAAGGCGCGCGCCGACGTGGCCGACGAACGGGTCGCCGCCGCGCGGGAGGCCGAGAAGGCGGCGCTCGCCAAGGAGCAGGCGCTGGAGGCGCGCGCCGCCGAGATCGAGCTCGACGCGCAAAAGCAGGTCGCGCGTGAGCGCCGCGCGCAGGAGGAGCGGCTCCGCGCCCAGATCACCGCGCAGATGGCCGAGGCGCAGGCGGGCCGCGACGAGGAGGCCGCGCTCGCGCTCCGCCAGAAGGACGAGCAGATGGAGACGCTCAAGCGCCAGATCGAGGTCCTGAAGCAGAAATCCGAGAAGGGCTCCCAGCAGCTCCAGGGCGAGGCGCTCGAGGTCGAGCTCGAGACGCGGCTCGCCCAGGCCTTCCCCGTGGATGGGCTGAGCCCCGTGGGCAAGGGCGTCCGCGGCGCCGATTGTCTTCAGGCCGTGCCCGGCGCAGGCGCCATCATCTGGGAGACGAAGCGCGCGCAGAACTGGTCGAAGGACTGGCCCGCGAAGCTCAAGGAGGACCAGCGCCGCGAGGGCGCGGAGGTGGCCGTGCTCGTGAGCGTCGTCCTGCCCGAGGGGGTGGAGACCTTCGGCGAACATGAGGGCGTCTGGGTGAGCCTGCCGCGCTACGCCGTGGCGCTCGCCGCCGTGCTGCGCCAGGGCCTCGTGGCCACCGCGCAGGCCGAACGCCGCAAGGACGGCCAGGCGGAGAAGACGGAGCTCCTCTACGATTACCTCACCGGCACGGGCTTCCGGCAGCGGGTGGAGGCGCTGGCGGAGACCTACGAGGCGATGATGAAATCGCTCACGCAGGAGCGCACGGCGATGACCCGCATCTGGGACGCCCGCGCCAAGCAGATCGGGCGCATGATGGATGCCACGGCGGGGATGTACGGCGATATCCAGGGCATCGCGGGCGCCGCGCTGCCGGGGATCGAGGCGCTGGAGCTGCCGGTTCCGCCTTCTGAGGACTGATCACGAGGATGGACAGGCCAGGCGGAGGGCGCGACGCGACGAGTGGGGCTCAGTGCGCGCAGCAACGACCGGGGCTGAGCGCGCGACCAGTCGACCGGGGCCTACTTCGCCGACCGATTACCGGGTCTGGCCGCGCGCAGTAACGACCGGGGCTGAGCGCGCGAACAGGCGGCCGGGGCGAGTGCGCGGCCCGATTGCCGGGGCCGATCGCGCGGGCCGAAGCCACACAGCATCGCCCGGTCTCATCGACCGCCCCGTCGCGCCGCCCGATCTCGCGTCTCCCGATGACGCGTGCGGCGCGCTGGGTCGCGCCGCACGCCTCTCCCCACCCGCTAGCTCGCCGAAGCGGCGCCCGCCGGCGAGGACACGGAGGCCTTCGCCTCCACCTCCCGGAGCGCGTTCGGCACGAAGAGCTCGCTGAAGCCCGCGAGGAAGCCGAACAGCAGGTAGCTCCACGGCAGGAGCACCGGGTCGATGGCCGACAGGAGCCAGCCGCCCGATATGAGCACGATCACAACGCCCGCCGCGATGACGCCGATTGGGATGCGCACGAAGCCGGTATAGACCATCTCCATGAACGAGACCGCGTGATCGACGCGGATGGTGCTCACGGACGCCGACACGGCAAAGAAGGCCCCCACCGCGCCGAGCGCCAGGATATCAACGATCTGGAGCGGGAAGCTGCCCCCGTCCGCCGCCGGGATCGTCCAAGCGGTGGCGAGCGGCGACATCCGCGCCGTCACCCACAGGAGCAGGATCACCACGAGCGCCAGCAGGTTCCCCTGCACGTAGCGCATGCGGTTCTTGCTGTCGCGCATGGTGGTGATGTTGTCCCTGAGGCAGGCCAGAAGCTCCTCCGCCTCCTTGCGGTGGCCCTCGTAGGCGAGCTCCATGGCGCGGGCCATCATCTCCGTCGCGCGGCTCCTGAGCGAGAGCGAGGCGCCCACGTCGAGGTAGCCGGAGCGGCACAGGCTGTCGACGACGTCGCAGATATAGGCGAGCTCCTTGGTGATGACGCTCAAATTCGCGCGCAGCTTGGACGCGCAGTCGTAGTCGTCGGGATAGATCGTGCGCAGCCAGACATGGTCGCCTGTCTCCGACAGCTTGCGGAAGCGGCGCGGTTCGTCCTCGTCGTCCGGTGGGGCGCCGCCGCCATGAATGACGGAATAGATGATGAAGCGGTCGGTGCCCACGAGGATGCGGTCGACCCGGTCGCCCAGCGGGTCCTCCTCCCCGCGGCGCAGCCGTCTTGCATCGGCGATGAGGCAGGTGGCGCCGTCCGCGCGCACCGCTCCGGTGTCTTCTGGCATGGTGGGTCTCCAAATGACTTTTCTCTATATGGTTGATCATAGCACGGAAACGCTCTGCTCCTGAGCGAAATCAACGCTTGGCCGAGAGCGCCGCGCCCGCGCGGGGAGGCGGCGCAGGCGTCACCCGGCCCCGGCGCCACGGGCGCGCGCCCCGCTCCGGTGCCGCAAAGGGTTGCCAGGGCGCCCGACGCAGCCTATACGCAGCCTCGTCAAAAGCGGCGGAACAGTCGCGGACCAAAAACCTAGAGCAGGGTCGGGCCTTCCGACCCTTTCTTATTTGGCCCGTCCCCTCGCGATCGACCCCATTACAGACCGGCGGAGACAACCGCTCGGCCAGCAACATGATAAACGGATAGGACACACGCGCCGCATGGCAAACGCATCCATGGAGGAGTTCGAGGCCCTCCTGAACGAAAGTCTCGAAATCGACACGCCGACCGAAGGGTCGGTGGTCAAGGGCAAGGTCATCGCCATCGAAGCGGGCCAGGCCATCATCGACGTGGGCTACAAGATGGAAGGCCGCGTCGAGCTCAAGGAATTCGCAGAACCCGGTGAAGCGCCCAAGGTCGATGTCGGCGACGAGGTGGAGGTCTATCTCCGCGCCGCCGAAAACGCCCGGGGCGAGGCCGTCATCTCCCGCGAGATGGCGCGCCGCGAGGAAGCCTGGGACCGCCTCGAGAAGGCCTACGCCGCGGAAGAGCGCGTCGAGGGCGCGATCTTCGGCCGCGTGAAGGGCGGCTTCACCGTCGATCTCGGCGGCGCCGTGGCGTTCCTGCCCGGCTCCCAGGTGGACGTGCGCCCGGTGCGCGATGCAGGGCCGCTCATGGGCCTCAAGCAGCCGTTCCAGATCCTCAAGATGGACCGCCGCCGCGGTAACATCGTCGTCTCCCGCCGCGCGATCCTCGAAGAGAGCCGCGCCGAGCAGCGCGCCGAGGTCATCGGCAAGCTGGCCGAGGGCGACAACGTCGAGGGCGTCGTCAAGAACATCACCGAATACGGCGCCTTCGTGGACCTCGGCGGTGTGGACGGCCTGCTCCACGTCACCGACATGGCCTGGCGCCGCGTCAACCACCCCTCCGAGATCCTGTCGATCGGCGAGACCGTGAAGGTCCAGGTCATCAAGATCAACAAGGAGACGCACCGCATCTCGCTGGGCATGAAGCAGCTGCAGGAGGATCCCTGGGATCTCGTGGCCGTGAAATACCCGCTCTCGTCGGTCCACAAGGGCCGCGTCACGAACATCACCGATTACGGTGCCTTCGTGGAGCTCGAAGCGGGCGTCGAAGGCCTCGTCCACGTCTCCGAGATGTCGTGGACCAAGAAGAACGTCCATCCGGGCAAGATCGTCTCCACCTCCCAGGAAGTGGAAGTCATGGTGCTCGAGATCGACGGGCAGAAGCGCCGCGTATCGCTCGGCCTCAAGCAGACCATGCGCAACCCCTGGGAGGTGTTCGAAGAGCAGTTCCCCGTGGGCACGCAGGTCGAGGGCGAGGTCAAGAACATCACCGAGTTCGGTCTGTTCGTGGGTCTCGAGGGCGATATCGACGGCATGGTGCACCTCTCCGACCTCACCTGGGAAGGCCGGGGCGAGGATGTCATCGGCGACTACCGCAAGGGCGACGTCGTGCAGGCCGTGGTCTCCGAGGTCGACACCGAGAAGGAGCGCATTTCGCTCTCCATCAAGGCGCTGGGCGGCGATCCGTTCCAGGATGCCGTGGGCGGCGTGAAGCGCGGCTCCATCATCACGGTGGAGGTGACCTCCATCGAGGATGGCGGGATCGAGGTGACCTACGAGGGGCAGAAATCCTTCATCCGCCGCTCCGACCTCAGCCGCGACCGGGCCGAGCAACGCCCCGACCGCTTCGGCGTGGGCGACAAGGTGGACGTGCGCGTCACCAACATCGACGCCAAGACGCGCCGCCTCGGTCTCTCGATCAAGGCCCGCGAGATCGCCGAAGAGAAGGAAGCGGTGGAGCAGTACGGCTCCTCGGATTCCGGTGCCTCGCTCGGCGACATCCTCGGCGCGGCGCTCAAACAGGACGACTGATCCGGCGCCCGAGACGTCACAGAAGCCCCGCGGATTTCCGCGGGGCTTTTTTCATGGGCGCACCGGCGAATCGGACCCGTCGCCCAAACGCGATCCGGGGCGCATCGCGGAGCAATCGCGCGGACCCGGCCGTCTAAGCGCCTGTAAAAGCGTCTTTTCGCGACGTGAAATCCGCCCGCCGGCCCAGCGGCGTATTTTCCCAGCGCGCGCTTTGTGCCATGTTGCCCGGAATGAGCCGCACCAAGACGGCGCACTGCCAAAGACCACGCTAGGGGGACATCCATGATCCGATCGGAACTCATCCAGAAGATCGCCGATGAAAATCCCCACCTCTACCAGCGCGACGTCGAACGGCTCGTGGCCACCATTTTCGACGAGATCATCGACGCCATGGCCCGCGGCGACCGGGTGGAATTGCGCGGCTTCGGCGCCTTTTCGGTGAAGCGCCGCGACGCGCGCACGGGCCGCAATCCGCGCACTGGAGAATCGGTCGCGGTTGAAGAAAAGCACGTGCCGTTCTTTAAGACGGGCAAGCTGTTGCGAGATCGACTGAACGGAGGCTGAATGTTTCGCTACCTTCGATACCTGGTGCTGGCGGCCATCGCCCTCCTGCTCATCGTGGTGTCGCTGGCCAATCGGGGCACGGTGACGCTGAACACGCTGCCCGGGGGGCTGGCGGAGATGCCGGGCCTCGGCCCGCTGGCGGTCTCCATCGAGTTGCCGCTCTTCATCGTCATCTTCGGCGGCATCGCTGCGGGCGCCGTGATCGGTTATGTCTGGGAATGGGCGCGGGAGCACAAGCACCGCGTCGCCATGCGCTCCGGCCAGCGCGAGAACGTCACGCTCAAGCGCGAGGTGAAGCGTCTCAAGGGCGAAAAGAACGAAGGCAAGGACGACGTTCTGGCGCTCATCGACGACGCCTGAGGGCGCATCCGTGACAGCAGAGATCAAGTTTTGCGGGTTCACCCGCCCGGGCGACGTCTCCGACGCCGTGGCGGCGGGGGCGAGCTATATCGGATTGAACTTCTATCCTCCGTCGCCGCGCTCCGTGCCGGAGGGAGAGGCCGGCGCGCTGCGCGCCGCGGTGCCCGCGGGCGTGGCGGCGGTGGCGCTGGTCGTCGATGCCGATGACGCCGCGCTCGCGCGGATCGTGGCGGAGGCCGCGCCCGACATGCTCCAGCTCCACGGGCGCGAGAGCGTCGCGCGCGTGACGGAGATCCGCGCCCGCTTCGGGCTGCCCGTGATCAAGGCGGTGAGCGTGGCGGGGGCAGGGGACCTCGCAAAGATCGACGCCTACGGGGCGGTGGCCGACATGCTGCTGGTGGACGCCAAGCCCGCGCCGGGCGCGGCTCTGCCGGGCGGGAACGGCGTGCCCTTCGACTGGCGTCTCATCGCCGACCTGCGCTGGCCGGTGCCCTGGATGCTGGCGGGGGGGCTCACGGCGCGGAACGTGGCCGAGGCCGTGCGCCTGACCGGCGCGCCGGTGGTGGATCTGGCCTCGGGCGTGGAATGCGCGCCGGGGGTGAAGGATGCGCGGTTGATGCAGGAATTCGTGGCGGCGTTAAGGGGGGATTAACCAACGCGGTGAGAGGGTAAGGGATGTTTCATCCTGCCTCACCCCTGGCCCCGGACAAGTGGCTCGCCAACATCTTCGCCTCCAAGGCCGCCCAGGAGGGGCGCGTTGTCCGACGCAGCCTCGACGACATCCACAAATACGTAGGCGTCGACACCTTCAAACGGGAAGTCGCGCGGCGCGGATTTTCGGCGGTGCGGAATGGGGATCAAGTGATTGTCTTCTGCAACAATCAGCGCATCCGGCGGTTCGTGTAGCGCAAATTCCTTGCGAAGGAATTTGCCAAAACTCTTGGGAAGAGTTTTGCGTTTCCGGCTGGCGGGTTGGGTATCGGTTGTGACCGTGTGAAAGCTGAGACCGGCCAGCGTCCAACACCGATTGCAAAGGTTTGGTCGAACCTCACGGCAAGGGACCCAAGGCGCTGAAATTCACACGGGTATCGGTGCCTGCATGGAGGCACCGCTTGGCGCCCCGGTCCCCAAATCCTTCGCAAGGATTTTGGCAAGGCTTTTGGCAAAAGCCTTTTCCTCCTCCTGACGCCACGGTATCACCGAGGCTCCGCAACCGAGGACATCCCATGCCCGAAGATCTGATCAATTCGTTCATGACCGGCCCCGACGAACAGGGGCGCTTCGGTGCCTTTGGCGGGCGCTTTGTCTCCGAGACGCTGATGCCGCTCATCCTCGACCTCGAGGCCGAGTACGAGAAGGCCAAGACCGACCAGTCCTTCTGGGACGAGATGAATGATCTCTGGACGCATTACGTGGGCAGGCCGAGCCCGCTTTACTTCGCCGAGCGGCTCACCGAGCGCCTGGGCGGTGCGAAGGTCTACATGAAGCGCGACGAGCTCAACCATACCGGCGCGCACAAGATCAACAACGTGCTGGGCCAGATCATCCTCGCCCGCCGCATGGGCAAGTCCCGCATCATCGCGGAAACCGGCGCGGGCCAGCACGGCGTGGCCACGGCCACGGTCTGCGCGAAGTTCGGGCTCAAATGCTTAGTCTACATGGGCGCCCATGACGTGGAGCGGCAGGCCCCCAACGTCTTCCGCATGCGCCTCCTGGGCGCCGAGGTGATCCCGGTCACCTCCGGCCGCGGCACGCTGAAGGACGCCATGAACGACGCGCTCCGCGACTGGGTGACGAATGTCCGCGACACGTTCTACTGCATCGGCACCGTGGCCGGCCCGCATCCCTATCCGGCCATGGTCCGCGACTTCCAGTCGATCATCGGCAAGGAGACGCGGGAGCAGATGATGGCCGCCGAGGGCCGGCTGCCCGACACGCTCATCGCCGCCATCGGCGGGGGCTCGAACGCCATGGGCCTCTTCTACCCGTTCCTCGACGACACGGACGTCTCCATCATCGGCGTGGAAGCTGGGGGCAAGGGCGTCAACGACGACATGGAGCATTGCGCCTCCCTCACCGGTGGGCGGCCGGGCGTCCTCCACGGCAACCGCACCTATCTCCTGCAGGACGAGGACGGCCAGATCCTCGAGGGCTACTCGATCTCCGCGGGCCTCGATTATCCGGGCATCGGGCCGGAGCATTCCTGGCTCCACGATATCGGGCGTGCCGAATACGTCTCCATCACCGACCGCGAGGCGCTCGCCGCGTTCCAGCTCTGCTGCGAGACGGAAGGCATCATTCCCGCGCTCGAGCCCTCCCACGCGCTGGCCCACGTGGAAAAGATCGCGCCGGCGCTGCCCAAGGACCACATCATCTGCATGAACATGTGCGGGCGCGGCGACAAGGACATTTTCACCGTCGCCAAGGCGCTTGGCTTTGACATGTCCGACACCGAGGGCCGCGCCTTCGACTGAGGCCGGGCGTATATCCCGGGTTTATGCCCATGGGCCGGGCGGGGGGTGTCAGCCTCCCGCCCGGAGTATTTTGTCCAGTGTTCATTGGCCTAAACCCGGAGCCGATGGAGCGGTGCCGCGCGGCATGGCAAGCTGTCTGCACAGGTCGGGTACCGCCCGACGCGCAACCCTGAAAGGACAGCCCCATGAAACTCCGCTTCCTGCTCACCACGAGCACCGCAATCGTCGCCATCTCCATCGCCCCCGCCTTCGCGCAGAGCCTCCGCTTCGAGGATATCGACACGAACGGGGACCTCGAACTCACTTATGAAGAGCTCGTCTCCGCCTTCGGCACGTCGGGCGCCAACATCCTGCTCGGCGAGGATGACGATGACGGCGATCGCACGCTGACGCTGGCGGAGCTGCGGGACGACGACGACGACGATGATGATGATTTCGATGATCTCGACGACGATGACGACGACGACGACGATGATGACGACGATGACGATGATGATGATGAAGACGACGATGACGATGACGACGATGATGACGATGATGACGACGATGACGATGATGACGACGACGATGATGATGACGACGATGATGATGATGATGACGACGATGATGACGACGACGACGACTGATCGACTGCGCGGCCTCGCCTGACGGCACCGCGGCCCCTGCCCGGACGGGCGGGGGCGCTTTTATGGAAAGAGAGGCCCATGCGCGGGTTCTTCACAGCACTCCTCCTGAGCGTGTCGCTCGCGAGCTTCGCGGGCGGCCTGCCCGCCACCGCCCAGGCCAGCATCGAATCGCAAGTCGTCCGGCAGCTACGCGCGGCGGGCTACGAGGACATCCGCGTGGGCCGCACGCTCCTCGGGCGGCTGCGCTTCGTGGCCACCTCCGAGACGCGCCGGAGAGAGGTGATCGTACACCCCTCCACGGGCGCTATCCTATTCGACGAGGTCCGCCGCGCCACGGAGGGCGCCGCGCCGCGCGTGCCCCTTGTCCGCGGGGGACGGGATGACGACGATGACGATGACGATGACGACGGGGGCGCCGGGGGCGGCGCCGGGGGCAATGGCGGCGGTGGCGGCGGCAATGGTGGCGGTGGCGGCACGGGCGGCGGCGGCGCTGGTGGCGGCGGCGGCAACGACGACGATGACGACGACGACGACGACGATGATGACCGCGACGACGACGCGGGCGCTGACGACGACGACGATGACGGGGATGACGACGACGGCGATGACGACGACGATGACTGATCGCCCCGCAGCGTGAGCCGATGTCGCGTACCGGTCTCATCCTTCTTCTCGTCTTCGAGACGATCTGCGCGGGGTTTTTCATCGTGGACATCCTCTCGGCGCTCCTGGGCATTCCGCAACTGCCCTGGCGCGTTCACGAGATGGTGGAGATCGGCGCGGCCCTCGGCCTCCTCGCTGGGATCGGCGTCACGGGCCGGCTCTTTCTCCTCTCCCTGCGTCGCTCGGCGGCCGCCGAACAGGCGCTGAAGGCCGCCTCCGGCGCCTTCCGGGAGCTGCTGGAGGAGCGGTTCGAGGAGTGGGGTCTCACCCCGGCGGAACGCGACGTGGCGCTCTTCGTCATCAAGGGCTGCCCCACGGCGGAGATCGCCGAGATGCGCGGCACCTCGGCGGGCACCGTGAAGGCGCAGACCGCCGCGATCTACCGCAAGAGCGGCGCGGGAAACCGGTCGCAGCTCGTCTCCCTCTTCGTCGAGGATCTCATGGGCGCGCCCCTCGTCTAGGGCGGCGAGCGATGCGGGTTGCGGCCCCGCGGCGGGGCCCTGCAGGCGCCCTGACGCCCCGGTACGGGCGGGCAGGGCGGAACCCGCGCCGCCAGCGCGCCGTTATCTCGCAAAGGAGACCGCCGATGGCCCAGGACCGCCGCCCCAGCATCAAGGACGACGCCACCTACGACGCCCTGCGCAGCGACGGCCATTCCAGGGAAAGCGCCGCACGCATCGCCAATGCCCAGGCCAACGACGACATGGCCCCATCGGAAAAGGGCGGCAAGGCGGCCCCCTACGAGGACTGGACCCGCGACGCACTCTATGCGCGCGCGCAGGAGCTCGACGTCGACGGACGCTCCGACATGACCAGGGCGGAGCTCATCGACACGCTCCGCAGCACCTAGACGAAAGGGAGAACCTCCATGGGCATCGAAATCGCGGGGCTCGGCGGGCTGATCCTTCTCGGCCTCAACCTCTGGGCGCTCATCTCCGTCATCGGATCGCGCGAGAGCACGGGGGCGAAGGTCCTCTGGTGTCTCTTCATCCTCGTGCTGCCGGTCATCGGCTTCCTGGCGTGGCTCCTCTTCGGCCCGCGCTCCGCCGCGCGCACCCCCTGAGCCGCGCTCACGCCGCCTGGAGCCGCCCGCCGTCGAGGATCGTCTCGTTCCCTGGGCCGGGATGGCGCGGGATAAGCAGCGACAGGATGAGCGAGACGAGCGCCATCCCCGCCGCCAGGAGGAACACCGCCTGCGGCGAAGCGAGCCAGAGATAGCCCAGCGCCGCCGGCAGGAAGACCGCCGCGACATGGTTGATCGTGAAGGACACCGCCGCCGTGGGCGCGATGTCGCCCGCCCCCGCGATTTTCTGGAAATAGGTCTTCTTGGCCAGCGCGAGCCCGAAGAAGATGTGGTCGACCACGTAGAGGAACGCCGCCACCGCCACGCCCCAGCTGAAATAGTAGAGCCCGCCATAGGCCAGGAAGACCGCCGCGAGGCCGGTATATTCGAAGGCCAGCGTGTTGCGCTCCCCAAAACGCGCCACGGCCCGGCCCAGCAGCGGGGCCACGACGATATTGACCACGAGGTTGATGAGGTAGAGCGCCGTCACCTCGTGCACCTGAAACCCGAACTTCTCCACCATCATGAAGCCCGCGAAGACGACGAAGATCTGGCGCCGCGCGCCGGCCATGAATTCGAGCGCGTAATAGAGCCAGTAGCGGCGGCGGAGCACCATCCGCTTGAGCTGCGGGGTGGGTGCCTCGATCTGCGGGAAGGCGAGGAAACAGTAGGCCGCGATGGCCACGGTGATCCCGCCCGCGGCCATGTAGACAGTATTGTAGGAGAGCCCCAGCGCGTCCCAGGTGAGCACGATGAGGCCGTAGGCCACGAACGTCGCCGCCGAGCCCGCCGCCAGAAGCCAGCCCAGCACCTGCGGCGCGCGCTCCTTTTCGAGCCACTGGAGCTGGAGCGACTGGTTGGCGGTCTCGTAGTAGTGGAAACCGATGGAACTGAGGAGCGTGATCGTGAGGATCCCGCCGAGCGAGGGGAACTGCGCGGTGAGCGCGGTGGCGATGCCCAGCACCACGAGCATCACGAGCGCCAGCACCTGCTCCCGGATGAACACGATGAGCGCGATGACGAGCACGGCCAAAAGCCCCGGCACCTCCCGCACGGTGTGGAGCCAGCCGATATCGGCGCCGTCGAAATCTGCCAGCTCGATGACGAAGTTGTTGAGCAGCGCCGACCAGACCGAAAAGCTCAGCGGCATGGCGACGGCCATGAGCACGAGCAGCGCCTCGGGGCGGCGCCAGATCGGCCCGGCCCTGGCCTCGGAGAGCGGTTGAAAACGCATGGCCCCCCTTAGGCCCGTCGCGGGGGGAAGGGAAGGTGCGCGGAATGCGACGCATGTGTGCGGGCCGCCGCGCCGGATGCGCTCCGAGCTCCCTTCGCCACACGCCTCCCGGCGCTGACTTTCGGAGGCAAGTGCTGTACCGTTCCAGTTGAGCCGCATCCGGATGAATTCTGCGTCCGGGCGAAGCTGCGGCGCGGCGCGTTTTAAGGCGCTCCCCCGGGCGGGCCGTCCGGCAACGATGATTTCGAGGACCTATCCATGACACTCACGACCTACAGCCTGCTCGACGCGGCAAAGCTCCTGCAGGAGACCCGGAACGCGATCAAGGGCGGGCTCAAGCGCGCGCCCCTTGCCGATGTCACGCCCGCCGGGGCCAATGCGGCCGCCGGGCTCACGCGGGACAACATCCTCGTCATCACGGGCTCGCGGGGCGGGACGGACTATGCCTTCTACAACCTGCGCCCTCTCCGCCCGCTGCCGGCGATGCCCGAGATCGAGGAGATCGCCACCGCCGACCTGCCCAAGAAGGCCTACCACCAGGGGTTCCTCCTCCATGCCGCGCGGGTGAAGCGGTTCCTGGCCGGGCGGCGGCCCGACATCATCGTGGGCCATTCCCTCGGCGCGGCGTCCGCGCAGATCCTCGGCGCGCATTTCGAGGTGCCCACCATCGGCCTCGCCTCGCCGCAGGTGGTCAAACGCCGCTACCTCGCGCCCGCCGCCCTGCGCGCGGGGAGCCACCGGCAGTGGAACGTCTTCAACATGGCCTGGCGCAAGGATTTCGTGACGCGGGGCTACCGCGAGCTCGGCCTGCGTTGCCTGGGGCACCGCGTGGTGGTGGATACCAACGCGCCGAATTTCGGGATCGACCACTTCGTCTCGCAATACGAGGACCTGATCGTGACCGCCCTCGATCAGCAATTGGTGGGGCTGCCGCGCGCCTGGCCCGATGCGAGCTTCGCGCAGCCCACGCGCCTGGCCTGAGGCTCAGTCGCGCGCCCGGTCGAGCGTTGCGCGCAGCGTGCGCAGGAGCTCGAGCGTCGTGCCGAGCTCGCCCGCATCCATCGCGGGGAGGATGGGCATCATGTCCCGGGTGACACGGTCCATGGCATCGGCGCGGAACCGGCGGCCATCGTCTGTGAGCCAGACCGTCTTGGACCGGCCATCCTTCGGGTGCGGGCGCGTCTCGATGAGGCCGCGCGCCTCGAGCCCGCCCAGCGTGTGGGTCATGGAATTCTTCGGCACCTGGAAGGCGCGGGCGATCTCGATCGGGGTGCGGCCCTCGCCCACGCGGGCGAGGTGATTGAGCACGCTGAAATGCGGCAAGAGCATCCCCTTGGGCAGCCGCGCCTCGAAGAAGGCGCGGGAGAGCTGGTTGATGATCCCGATCTCGTTGAAGAGGTCGAACACGGGATCGGGTCGTCGGTCAGGCATTCACCACTTTCGCGTCGAGGGGCCAGCGCGGGCTCTGGGGCACATCCGGGCCATAGCCCAGGCGCGCCAACATTTGCACCGTTCCGCCCTCGGGCGCCAGCCGCCGGTGCACCTCAGCGTAGGGCCCGGCCATCTCCGGGTATTCCTGCAAGCCTTGGCTGAGCGGCTGGAAGCCCAGGCCCTGCGCCGTGGCGGCGAGGTTGGCGCGCACCCAGTCCGCGCCGGTGGCGATCTGGTCTTCGCGGGTGTTTGTCTCCGTCACGAGCCAGGCATAGCCCATGGCCGTGCGGGCGTTCTCGAGCACCGCGTTGCGCCCCTCCCGGAAGGACATGGAGGTGGTATCCATGAGCTTCTGTGGCGTCATCTGCCGGCCGAGCCGGGCGAATTCGATCATCGGGTCCGTGAGGTCTATCCCGTCGGGCTGCGCATCGGTGGCGCGGGCGCCCACGCGGAAGACATCGACGCTTTCCTTGAAGGTGCGAGGCGTCAGGAGCTCGATGTCGAGCGCCTCTTCGGTGAGCGCGCGGAACTCGGCGATGAACTCCGGCGCGGCGGAGGTGGCGCAGGCGGGCACGGCGGCCTCGATGGCCGCGAGCACCACGGGCGGGATCGCCCGGGCGGTGTCGAAGGGCTCCTTGAGCGAGCGGCGGGCGAGCACATGGGCGAAGAGCGGATCGGGGGCCGCACCCGTCTCCCGCAGCCTGATCACCGCCACGGGACGCGCGTCGAGGGCGGCGGCGTCCGAGCCCTCGGGAAAGAGCGTGGTCTCCGCCGCGAGGCCTTCTTCCAGCGCGGCCATGCGCAGCACTTCGAGGAAACAGCCGAGGCCGATGGTGATCTGGCGGCTGAACGGGTCGGTATGCGGCAGGAGCTTTTCGGGGTTCACCAGCAGCGTGATCTCCCCCGGCGTGGCGAGGTCCACGAGCCAGGGCTGCTGGTTGTGCGGATTGGGCGCGAGAATGGCCCAGCTCAGCGCGCGCTTGCGCGGATCGGCGTAGTCGCCCGCCATGGCCCATGGGGCGGCGGCGGTGCGGGGGCTGCGGGTGATCTCGGCGGCGAGGCCGCTGCCGGCGGCCACGATGGCGCCGCCTCCAATGAGGGCGAGGGTTTTGCGGCGGGTGAGGGGCATGGCGTATCTCCGGGGCATATAGTTCAATATAGGTCTATATCGTACTATATTGAACTAGTAAAGCCCGCAAAGACAGAGCGCCGCGTTGCGCGCCCCCCCGCGCGCCGCTATTCCCACCTGCGAACAAAGGGATGAGACCGCCGATGCCTGCCATCACCAACATCGAAGACCTCAAGCGCATCTACGCCCGCCGGGTGCCCAAGATGTTCTACGACTACTGCGAGAGCGGCTCCTGGACGGAGACGACCTTCCGCGAGAACGTCAGCGATTTCGACGACATCAAGCTGCGCCAGCGCATCGCGGTGGACATGACGGGCCGCACCACGGCGTCGAAAATGGTGGGCCAAGACGTCGCCATGCCTGTGGCGCTCGCGCCCGTGGGTCTCTGCGGCATGCAGAGCGCGGACGGCGAGATCAAGGCGGCGCGGGCGGCGGGCAAGTTCGGCGTGCCCTTCACGCTCTCGACGATGTCGATCTGCTCCATCGAGGACGTGGCCGAGCACACCGAGAAACCCTTCTGGTTTCAGGTCTACACGCTCAAAGACGATGACTTCATGAAGCGGCTCATCGCGCGGGCAGCCGAAGCGAAGTGTTCGGCCCTCGTGATCACGGTGGACCTGCAGATCATGGGCCAGCGCCACAAGGACATCAAAAACGGCCTCTCCGCCCCGCCGAAGCTCACGCCGCAAAGCATCGCCAACATGGCCACCAAGGTGCCCTGGGGTCTCGAGATGCTGGGCACGAAGCGCCGTTTCTTCGGCAATATCGTGGGCCATGCCAAGGGTGTCACCGACCCCGCCTCGCTTAGCTCCTGGACGGCGGAGGCGTTTGATCATTCCCTAGACTGGGAGCGGATCAAGGAGCTGCGGAGCTGGTGGGACGGGCCCGTGATCCTGAAGGGCATCCTCGACGAGGAGGACGCCAAGATGGCCGCCAATGTGGGCGCCGACGCCATCGTGGTGAGTAACCATGGCGGGCGGCAGCTCGACGGGGCGCTCAGCTCCATCCGCATGCTGCCCCGCATCATGGACGCGGTGGGGGACAAGATCGAGGTCCACCTCGACAGCGGCATCCGCTCCGGCCAAGACGTGCTCAAGGCGCTGGCGCTGGGCGCGACGGGCACCATGATCGGGCGCGCCTTCGTCTACGGGCTGGGCGCCAAGGGCGAGCAGGGGGTGACGGACGCGCTCAGCGTCATCCAAAAGGAGCTCGACACCACCATGGCGCTCTGCGGCAAGCGGGACGTGAAGGACCTCGGCCGCGACGTGCTGCTTTTGCCCAAGGGCTTCGAGGATCACTACCAGGCGGCGTGAATGCTGATCTTTCACGGGCCGCGGCTCGTCGTCTTTTCGATCCCGCGCACGGGCTCCACCTCGCTCCACGAGGCGCTTCGGCCCCATGCCGACATCGAGTTTTCGAACCCGCCCCGGGAAAAGCACATGAACGTCTCCCGGTTCGAGCGGTGGTGCGCGCGGCGGGGCGAAAGCTATGCGGGCTATACCCGCGTGGCGGTGATGCGCGAGCCGTTGGCGCGGCTGGGCTCCTGGTACCGCTACCGGCAGCGGCCAGAGGTGCAGGGGACCGAGACCTCGACGGAGGATATGAGCTTTGCCGAATTCATCGCCCAGGGCCTCGACATGGAGGCGCCCGCGGCGGCCAATATCGGCAACCAGCACCGCTTCGTCACCCGCGAGGACGGAACCTTCGGCGTGGACGAGATCTTCTGCATCGAGCGGAGCGAGGTGATGCGCGCCTTCTTCGCGGGGCACTTCGGCGCGCTCACGCTGGGCCACCGGAACGCCTCCGGCGTCGCGCCGCTCACCCTCTCTGCCGCGCTGGAGGCGCGTCTGCGCCGGGCCCGCGCGGCGGAATTCGCGCTTTATGCCAGGGTGGCGCGCACCGGGCGGCTCACCGTGACGCGCGGCTGAGCGCCATGACGAGCGCGATCGTGCCGAGAACGCTCCCGCCCACCACGGCGTAGGCCACGCGGAGCGAGAAGAGCTCGGAGAGCCCGCCCATGAGGACGGGCGCGATGAAAAAGCCCGAAAACCCGATGACGGCCACCTTGGCGATGGCCTCCGTCCGGTGGCGCGCGGGCACGAGGCGCCCGACAAGGGCGAGGCCCAGCGGCCCGATGACCGAGACGCCGAGCCCGAGCACGCCGAAGCCCAGATAGGCCACCTCAGGGCTCGGGGCCAGGGCGGCGATGACGGCGCCGGAGCTCGTCAGGCAGGTGGCCACGACGATGACGGTCTCGTCGCGGAAGCGGTCCGAGAGGCCCTGCCCGCCGATGCGCCCGATGGCCATGGTGACGCCGAGCATGACCGGGCCGAACGCGCCCGCCAGCGGGTCGCCGCCCAGCGTCCGCTCGATATGGAGCGCTGACCACGTCTCCACCGTGCCCTCGGTGAGAAACGCCGAGAGCACGATCGCCCCGCAAAGGAGCACGATGCCCCAGGGCATGCCCGCGCCGGGCTGCCCGTCCTCCTCGGGCTCCGCGACCGGAATGCGCAGGAAAAGCGCCAGCACGAGCCCCGTGACCCCCGCGAGGCCCAGCGCCACCCAGGGCGGCTGCGCGGCGTCGCGCAGAAACCCGGTCGCCAGCGCGGAGACGGCGTAGGCCACCGAGAACATCCCGTGGGAGACATTCATGAGCGTCCGCCGGTGCCGCGCCTCGAGCTCGCTCACCCGCGCGTTCATGAGCACGTCCGCGAGCCCGGAGAACAGTCCGAGAAGCACGATGGTGAGCGCGAAATGCACCGGCCCGCCCGCCGTGCTCGCGAGCCCCGGCAGGATGAAACAGACCGCGAAGCCCGCCGTTACCCCCTGTAGCGCCCGCGCGCCGAGCCGCCGGTCCACCCGGGGCGCGAGCCACATGGCCGCCACGAGCCCGATGGGATTGCCCAACAGGAGAAGCCCGAAGACCGCGTCGTTCACGCCGAGCCCGCCCTTGATGTCGGGCACCGAGGCCGCGAAGGCGCCCCAGAAGGTGCCGAGCACGACGAAGGCCGTCGCCGGCACGCGGGCCAGCCAGAGCGCGGAGAGGATACGCATGGCCCGCCGTCTCACCGAAGCTCTTCTGGCGCAACAGAAATCGGCGGACTGGGATCGGCGTCCACGCCGCGGAGGGGCTGCCGCCCCGCGGGGGGCCTTTCAGGACCTGCTGGCCCGTGTCAGCGCCCCGGGCCCCGGACGCTCCGGCGGGCAAAGTCCTGACCTCGCGGGCGGCACTGTCACAGGCCGCGCGGGGGGCGCAGCCACGCACCTCACAAGCAGCGTGACGAATTGGCCTTTTCAAGCCGCGCGATCCCCGCTATCCGGCGCGCTCCACGCGGGCGTACACCCTTGGAGGACGCCCGCCTCAACATGATAGGACATATCCATGGCTGGTGAGATCCCTGATCTTCACGCCACGGTACGGACGGGGACGGGCAAGGGGGCCGCCCGTCAAGCCCGCCGCAACGGCGACGTACCTGGCATCGTATTCGGTGGCGACACCGATCCGCTCCCCATCACGATCCCCTTCAACACGCTCCTGACGAAGCTGCGCCAGGGCCGGTTCAAGGCCACGCTCTTCAACATGAAGGTCGAGGGCCATGACGACGTGCGCGTGATCTGCCGCGACGTGCAGCGCGACGTGGTCAAGGATCTGCCCACCCATGTGGACTTCATGCGCCTCAAGCGCACCACGAAGATCGCGCTCTTCATCCCCGTGGAATTCCAGGGCGAGGACGAAGCGCCGGGCGCCAAGAAGGGCGGCGTGCTCACGGTCGTGCGCCCCGAGGTGGAGCTCGTCGTGACCGCCGGCGACATTCCCGAGAGCCTCACCGCCGACATCTCCGGCATGGAGATCGGCGACACGCTCACCATCTCCGACATCACGTTGCCTGCGGGCGCCACGCCCACCATCGACCGGGACTTCGTGATCGCCAACATGCAGCCGCCCTCGGGCCTCGCCTCCCAGAAGGACGAGGACGAAGAGGGCGCCGAGGAGGTGGCCGCCGACGAGGTCGAAGCCACCGCACAGGGCACCGAGGAGGGCGGCGAGGCGTGAGCCTCACGCCCGTCGCGCGAAACGAGGGCTCCCGTTGCGGGGGCCCTTTTTCGTCCGCGCCCCGCGGCCTACGTGAGGGGCTATGACGCTCAATCCCTTCGATCCCGAGGGCCGGTTCTACTGGGGCCTCGGCGCGCTCGCCGTGGGCGCGCTCTTTGCCTGCGTGGGGTTGTTCTTCGGGCTCAATGCCCTCCTGTTCTCCACCCGGGCGGAGGCCGTGGAGGTCACCGTGGTCGCCCTGGCGGAACGCGAAGGCCAGAACGCCCAGCGCCTCGCGCCGGTCTTCGAGGTCCGGCGCGGCGAGGAGGTGATCCGGGATATCTCCTCCACCGCGCGGCTGCACCCCACCCACAGCGTGGGCGACCGGGAGGCGGGCTATCTCCAGATCTCGAACGGGCGCATCGAGACGGCCACGACGCTCCGCGACGCGCGCCGCTTCGGCACGACCATGGGCGCGCTGGGGCTCGGCATCGGGCTCTTCGGGCTCTTCCTCTTGCGGCGCAGACCGGCGCCCTAGCGCGCCGCCCGGCCTGCCCGCGGCAGCCGCAAAAGGCGCAGCGTGCGCCGCGTCCGGATCGCCCAGCCGAGCGCCGCGAGGGCTGCGAGGAGGAGGAGGGCCTTCGAAACGCCTCCCATCGTCCCCTCGATGAGCCAGGCATGGGGCAGCGTCGTCCCCACCGCCACCGACACGAGCGCCCCATGGACCAGCCGCCGCGCCCGGCCATGCCGGAGCGCCGCGGCGCAGGCGGCGGCGACGAGCGCCCACATCGCCACCACCCCCCAGGCGGAGAACGGCGCGGGCGAGGTGAAGGTGAGCGCGTCGACGACGTCCGGCGGGCTCGTGATCCAGAGCCCGCCCACATGGACACTGACGAGGGCCGCCGTGAGAAGGCCGAGCACCACGTGCACGCGCCGGCTGCGCGACGCGCCGAGCCCCGGCAGGAGCCCCGCCGCGAGGAGCGGCTGACCCACCATAAGGATGAGCGCGAGAACGCCCGCGAAGCTCGCGGCGATGTAGACGGGCTGCCGGTAGGCGAGGTACGGGCTCGCCGCCGCCTCCGCCAGCGCGAAGGCCCCGAGCGCCACGAGGCCCGCCGCGAGCAGCGCCCTAGGCAGGGGTCAGCACGAAATCGACGAAGAGCGACGTGTCCGACGACGACGCCATGAGCGGGCGCAGGAAGACGGTCTCGAACCCGCCACCGCCGAAGGCCGTGTCTTCGCCCGCGTCATAGGCCAGGTGCCCATGGGCCTGTCCGAAGGCGGGCACGATCTGCGGGATATCGAGGGAAAAGAGCCCGTCGGCATCCGTCAGCGTGGCCCCGTGGGAGTGCCAGTCCCGCTCGTGCCCCTCGGTCGTGTGCGCCCATATCTGGATGCGGCGCCCGGGCAGGGCGGCCCCGTCGCCCGCGCGGCGTACGCGGCCTTCCATGGTGAACCCGCCTCCGCCGATCCGCTCCATGATGGCGGCGCCGGGGGTGTAGTTGTTGGCCCCGCCGCGCATGGTGGGCGTGGGGGCGAGCCCCGCTGCCCGGGCCGGGAGGGGGAGCGCGGTGGCAAGCGACGCCCCGGCGGCGAGCGCGAGGAAGCGGCGGCGGTTGGACGGGCGGATCATGGCAGGCTCCGTGGGGTTTGGCCCAGTATAGCGGCCAGCCGTGCGTCCCGCGCCCCACAGCTTTGTGAGGCAGGCGGCGGGCGGCGGGCATCGGCTATGTTCTGCCACGGGTCGCTGTGCTAGGCCCGCTCCGCACAGTCTTGGAGCCCCCGATGCAGCTCTTTGTAGGTCTCGGAAATCCCGGCGCGAAATACGCGCAGAACCGGCACAATATCGGCTGGATGGCGGTGGAGCGCATCGCGGAGGATCACGGCTTCTCGCCCTGGCGGTCCAAGTTCCAGGGCACGGTGTCCGAGGGCACGCTCGGCGGGGAGAAGGTGCTGCTCCTGAAGCCCGAGACCTTCATGAACAAGTCCGGCCAGAGCGTGGGCGAGGCCATGCGCTTCTACAAGCTCGCGCCCGGGGACGTGACCGTCTTCCACGACGAGCTCGATCTCGCGCCGGGCAGGCTCAAGGTGAAGCGGGGCGGCGGCCATGCGGGCCATAACGGGCTCCGCTCGCTCCACGCCCATATCGGGGAGGATTATGCCCGCGTGCGGCTGGGCATCGGGCATCCGGGCCACAAGGACGCCGTGCCGGGATACGTGCTGCGCGATTTTCCGAAGGCGGACGCGGACTGGCTCGAAGACCTCATGCGAGGGATTTCCGACGGGGCGGCGGAGCTCGCCCGCGGCGATGCGGGCCGGTTCATGAACGCGGTCTCGCTGCGCATTGCGCCGCCCCGCTCCGGCGGGGGGAAGGCGAAGGCCCCGGAGGCCGCAGAGCCGGCCCCGCAGGGGGCAGAGCAAGAGCCCGACGGTCGCTCCCCCCTTCAGAAACTCGTGGACCGCTTCCGGTGACACCCGCGCTCGAGGCGGCCTTCGCGGAGCAGGCGCGGGCCTGTTCCGCGCTGGGCTCGCCCTTCATGGCGCGGATGCTGCCCTTGGTGCCGGGCGCCGTGGCCGAGGGCAGCGCGCTTGCCGCGCGGCTCCTGGCCTTCGATCCCGCGCGGCTCGGGCCCTCGGGCGACAGCGTGCCGCTGCGCCTGGCGGGCGCGCTCCATCACCTGCATCTGCGCGGGGCCTCGCAGGCGCTCGGCGCGGTCTACCCGCCAGAGCGCGCGTCCGAGGCCGCGCTGTCGGCGGCGCTCTCAGCGGCGTTCGCGGCGCACGAGGCCAACCTCCTCGCGCTGCTCGAAAGCCCGCCCCAGACGAACGAGGTGCGCCGTGCCGCCGTGCTCATCGCCGCGGGGCATTGGCTCACGGCGCGGCTCGCGCGCCCGCTCGTGCTGTCGGAGGTCGGCTGCTCGGCGGGGCTCAATCTCAACTGGGACTTCTTTCGGCTCGAGGAGGCGGGGCAGGGGCTGGGCCCGCTCCGCTCCCCCGTCCGGCTCACGCCCGACTGGCGTGGGAGCCCGCCCGTGGCCTGCCCGGCCTACGTGGCGGAGGCGCGCGGCGTGGACCTGGGGCCCATCGACGTGCGCGACCCCGCTGAGGAGACGCGTCTCCTCTCCTACCTCTGGCCCGACCAGCCGGAGCGGCTCGCGCTCACCCGCGCCGCGATCGGGCTCATGAAGGCGCCGGACACCGAGGCCGTGATCGAGGCCGGCGATGCGCTCGCATGGCTGCCGGGGCGTCTGGCCGGGCGCGCGGGCCACGCGCACATGGTCTATTCCACCGTGGCCTGGCAGTACCTGCCGGAGACCGCGCAGGCGAAGGGCGCGGCCCTGATCGCCGCGGCCGGCGCGCGCGCCACTGAGAACACGCCGCTCGCCTGGTTCACGATGGAAGCTGACGGCGCGGAGCCGGGCGCGGCCCTCACCATGCACCTGTGGCCCGGCGGCGCGACGCTCGATTTCGGGCGCGCCGATTTCCACGGGCGGTGGGTCGACTGGCGCGCGCCGGACCCTGCGTCACGCTTGCCCTGAGCGCCCGCGCGCGCACTCTGTGGGCCACAGGGGAGGACGACATGCTCAAGTGGTTCATTCGGGGCGCCGCGGCGCTCGCAGTCGCGGCTCTTGTGGCCGGGCTCGCCTACCGCGACCGCATTGCGCAGCTTCTGGCGGTCAATTCGCTCTTCGACGACGACGTGATCGTGGAGAATTTCTCCCGCATGCCGGAGCTTTTCTACGCCACCCCCCTCGCCGCCTCCGCCACGCCCGCGCCGCTGCCGCGCGGTGCGGAGATGGCGCTGCCTGCGGGCTACGAGGCGTTCGTGGCCGCGCGCGGCCTCACCTCTCTTCTCGTCCTCAAAGACGGCGCCATCGTCCACGAGGCCTACTATCAGGGCACCGATGCGGACGACCTGCGCATCTCATGGTCGGTGGCCAAGAGCTACCTCTCCACGCTCATCGGCACGGCCGTCGACCGGGGGGAGATCGCCTCCCTCGAGGACCCGGTCACCGACTACGCGCCCGCCATGGCGGGGACGGCCTATGACGGCGCGCGCGTCATCGACGTGCTCCGCATGCAATCGGGCGCGCTCTTCGACGAGCGCTACAAGGTCTTTTCGAGCGATATCAACCGCATGGGTCGCGTCCTTGCGCTCGGCGCCTCCATGGATGACTTCGCCCAAGGCATCACCGAGACGCGCCGCGCGCCGGGCGAGCGGTTCGAGTACGTCTCCATCGACACCCACGTGCTGGGGATGGTGCTGCGCGGGGCCACGGGCCGCTCTGTGGTGGCGCTCATGGAGGAGCGTCTCACCGGCCCGCTGGGGATAGAGGCGGAGGGCGCCTACATCACCGACGGCCGCGGCGTGGCCTTCGTGCTGGGCGGGCTCAACTTCACCACGCGCGACTATGCCCGCTTCGGGCAGATGATCATGCAGGGCGGCACCTGGCGGGGCGAGCGCATCGTCTCCGAGAGCTGGCTCCGCGCCGCCACGCGCCCCAGCGCCACCACCGCGCCGGGCGCGATCCGTTACGGCTACCAATGGTGGATTCCGGCGGATGCCGACATATCCGATCCCGACCACGCCTTCATGGGCCGTGGCATTTACGGTCAGCACCTCTATGTGGACCCGAAAGCCAATGTCGTGATCGTGCAGACGGCCGGCGATCGGGAGTTCGACGCGCCGGGCATCACCGCCGGCTATATCGACTTCTTCCGAGCGCTCGTCGCCGCCACGGAGGAATGATGCTCGAAAAAGACCCATCCGAGAACGTGCTGGGCGGCCCGCTCTCACCTTGCTCGCTCGACCCGCTCACCGGTTTCTTCCGAGACGGGGCCTGCAACACCTGCGTCGAGGACCAGGGCAGCCACACCGTCTGCGCCATTCTCACCGAGGAATTTCTCGCCTATTCGAAATACGTGGGCAACGACCTGAGCACCCCGCGGCCCGAGTTCCGCTTTCCAGGATTGAAGCCCGGCGATCAGTGGTGCCTGTGCGCGGGCCGCTTCATGCAGGCCCACGAGGAGGGCTGCGCGCCGCAGGTCAAGCTCGAGGCGACGCATAAACGCGCGCTCGAGGTGGTGCCGCTCGAGGTGCTGGAGGCCCACGCCATCCGCACGCTGGGCTGAGGCGCGCGGGCATCGCCGGGACGTGAGGCCGCGCCCCTTCGCGCGCGGGGCTTCACCGCCTATATCTACCGTGACCCAGATTGGAGGACGCGATGTTCGGATTGATGTTCAAAACGCCGGAGATGGTGACGGAGGACGGCGCACTGCCCGGCCGGGCGGAGCCCATTCCCACCGCCGCCACGCATTTCGTGACCGGCGTGCCGCTCCAGGGCGAGGTGCCCGAGGGCCACGAGGTGGCCGTCTTCGGCATGGGCTGCTTCTGGGGGGTGGAGCGGATGTTCTGGGGCCTCGAGGGCGTCCATGTCACCGCGGTGGGCTACGCGGGCGGCTACACGCCCCATGCCACCTACGAGGAGGTCTGCTCCGGCCGCACGGGCCACAACGAGGTGGTGCGCGTGGTCTACGACCCCGCCGTCATCTCCTACGAGGCGCTGCTCAAGGTTTTCTGGGAGGGACACGACCCCACCCAGGGCATGCGCCAGGGCAACGATCGCGGCACGCAATACCGCTCCGGCATCTACGTCACCTCCGCGGCGCAGAAAGCGGCGGCGGAGGCCTCCCGCACGGCCTTTGCGCCCCGGCTCGAGGCGTCGGGCTACGGGCCGATCACCACCGAGATCCTCGAGGCGGGCCCGTTCTACTACGCCGAGGAGTACCACCAGCAATACCTGGCCAAGAACCCGAACGGCTATTGCGGGATCGGCGGCACGGGCGTGACCTGCCCCATCGGCACCGGAGTGTGACGGGGGTGTGACGGGGGTCTGACCGGGGTCTGGGCGGGGTCCGATCAGGGCTGACCGGCTTAGCACTGGCGCCTTTTCACGGCCTCTTGTAGCAGGCGGGCACCCCTAGACGGAGTGCCCGCCATGCCCACCTATACCGCGCTGACCACGCTTGCGGGCCAGCCCTCCGCCGAGAAGCTGGGCGAGGCGCTCGAGCGGCTCGAGCCTGCGCCCACGGGCGTGGGCGTCTTCGAGGTGGAGGACGCCAGCGGCCTTTGGGAAGTGGGGGGATACTTCACGGACGTCCCCGACGCGGCGAGCCTCGACCTCCTCGCCGCGGCCTTCGGCGCCAGGCCCTTCGCGGTCAGCGAAGTGCCGGAGGTGGACTGGGTCGCCCATGTCCGCCGGGAGCTCGCCCCCGTCACCGCCGGGCGCTTCTTCGTCCACGGCGCCCACGACGCGGACAAGGTGCCCGAGGACGCAGAGCCGCTCCTCATCGAGGCGGCGATGGCCTTCGGCACCGGGCACCACGGAACGACGAAAGGCTGCCTCGAGGCTTTCGACGCGCTGCTCGAGGCAGGCAAGACGTTCACGCGCGTGGCCGATATCGGCTGCGGCACCGCGGTCCTCGCCATGGCCGCTGCGCGCGTGCTGCCCGACGCCGTCATCCTCGCCGCCGATATCGACGCGGTGGCCGTGGAGGTGGCGGAGGCCAACGTCATCGCCAACGGGCTCGCCGGGCGCGTGAGCTGCCTGGAGGCGGCGGGCTTTGCCCATGACACGCTCCGCGCCGCAGCGCCCTTCGACCTCGTCTTCGCGAACATCTTGAAATCGCCACTTATCGACCTCGCTCCCGCCATGGCCGAGGCGACACTCAAGGGTGGGCACGTGATTCTGTCCGGCATCCTCGCCGAGCAGGCGGATGAGGTACTGGGCGTTTATGAGCGTCACGGCTTCAATCAGGTGCGCCGCGCCGGGATTGTCGAATGGTGCACGCTCACGTTGCGCAAATAGCCATATTTTCAGCGACTTTATGGCGAGCTTTCTGGTGTTGCCCGATTTCCGCCACAATTTGGCGCGACTCCTGTGGTGTATTCTGGGGCGATCACGGAGACGGGTATGTCTTATTCCACACCGCGGTCCTTTGGCCGCCGCATCGGCAGGCTGGAGCGCAAACATCGCAAGCTCTCGCGCGGCGCGGTCACCGTGCTGCGCTCCGACGGGCTCATGGTCATGCGCCCGCGGCGGCGCGGGCTGCCGCGTCTCATCGCGTTTCTGTTTCTCGCGGGCGTGGGTCTCACCCTCTTCAAGGTCTTGGCCTTCGTGGCCCAAGGCGAGGCGGTCTACACCGCGCAGGTGGACGAGCTTGCCGCCGGGACGCGGCCCGAAGCCGTGGCCGCCAGCATCCTCGAGATCGACCCGGTGACGGGCTTCCTCATCGAGACCGCCGCGCCCCAGATCCGCAAGGGCCTGCGCGAGCTCGAGGCGTTCCGCGCCATCTGGGACAGCAACACCTGGTTAGACTGAGATCGACTGAGATCGACTGAGATCGACTGAGGCCGACTGAGAATGACGGGGATCGACTGACGCGCCCGCGGCGCAGTTCGCTCACGGCACCGAAAAAGCCGCGCCGCCCATGGACCGGGCCGCGCGGCTTTCTCGTTGGGGCGTGGGGGCCGGGGAGAACGGCCCCACCCCCCTCAGCGGTACTTCGTCAGGAAGAGGTCGATATCGTCGGAGGCGTGCAGGCCGATATCGTTGAGCTGGTGCGTGTTCAGCCCCTTGAGCGCGCGGCGGGTGCGCGCGGCGTCCATCCACGCGGTGAGCGCGTCGTAGACGGCGATCACGGGCGACAGCAGACCGGCGGTGGTGGTGGCAGGGGCGAGCGGGCGGGCGGTGTCGTAGGTAGCCATTTGATCCTCCGGAGAGCTGGTGACGCGGGCCTTTCCCGCGCCTCATGCGCCGCAATTATGCCTGGCGATGGCTTCGAACAAGCTGGAGATTTTGCATGGGAGACATGCAGAAACGACATGGCTCTAACGGGCGCTAACTAACTGTAAGTAAATCGTTAATCAGGCTGCGCGCATGTCGTTTTCTGGCCTGAATTCGGCGCTTTTTGCCGCTCAAAGCGCTTTGATCCCGGACCCCCCCGGCCGCGATCTCCCCTTGGCGGATGTTCATGCTTCGTGCTAGCGTCCGCGCAACGATAAGAACGAGGCGCGAGCATGCGTGTTTTAGGTATTGATCCGGGGCTGAGATCCGCGGGCTGGGGCGTCGTGGATATGCGCGGCGCGCGCCTGACCCACGTGGCCAACGGCCAGTGCCTGAGCGGCGAGGGGCCGCTGGCCGGCCGCCTGCTCAGGCTCTTCGAGGGGCTCACCGCCGTCTTCGCCGCCCACGCCCCCGATGCCGCCGCCATCGAACAGACCTTCGTGAACAAGGACGGGGCCGGGACGCTGAAGCTCGGCCAGGCCCGGGGCATCGCCATGCTCGTGGCCGCCCAGGCCCGGCTCGAGGTGGGCGAATATGCCCCCAATGCGGTCAAGAAGGCGGTGGTGGGCGTGGGCCATGCCGACAAGCGGCAGGTGGCGCATATGGTGGCGATGCAGCTGCCGGGCGTGCATCTGGCCGGGCCCGACGCCGCCGATGCGCTGGCGCTGGCGATCTGCCACGCCCATCACCTGCAATCGGCGGGCCGGTACGACGCCGCGCTGGCGCGGGCCTCGGCATGAGCGTTGCCTTCAGACTATTCCCCGGCGCGTCCCTGGGCATCTCCGGCGGCTCTACCGGGGGCGGCACGCCATGATCGGGCGCATCGCCGGGCGGCTCGACTACCGCGGCGACGACCACGTTCTCATCGACGTGGGCGGGGTAGGCTACCTCGTGACCTGTTCGGAGCGGACGCTGGCGGCGCTGCCCGCACCGGGGGAGGCCGTGGCGCTCTACACCGATCTTCTCGTGCGCGAGGACGTGCTGCAGCTCTTCGGGTTTCTCAGCCTCACGGAGAAGGAATGGCACCGCCTCCTCACCTCCGTGCAGGGGATCGGCGCGAAAGCCTCCATGGCCATCCTCGGCACGCTCGGCGGGGAGGGCGCGGGCCGCGCCATCGCGCTGGGCGACTGGAGCGCCATCGCCACCGCCAAGGGCGTGGGCCCGAAAACCGCGCAGCGCGTGGTGAACGAGTTGAAGGACAAGGCCCCCGCCGTCATGGCCCTGGGTGATCCTGCGCCGAATGAGGTGCTCGCCGCGGCGCCCGCGCGGTCTCCCGCCTCCGCCCCCGCCGCACCCCGCGACAGCGGCGCCCAGGCCGCCGCGCTCTCGGCGCTGAAGAACCTCGATTACGGCCCCGGCGAGGCCGCGCAAGCCGTGGCGCAGGCCGCCGGTGCGGGCGCCGAGAGCGAGGCCGACCTCATCCGCGCCGCGCTCAAGCTCCTGGCGCCCAAGGGATGAGCGGACGATGAGCGACCCCGATCCCACGCTCCGCGGCGCGCCGCGCCCCGAGGATCAGGTCGGAGACGCCGACCGCGCGCTCAGGCCCCAAGCGCTCGACGACTTCATCGGGCAGGCGGCGGCGCGGGCGAACCTGAAGGTCTTCATCGAGAGCGCGCGGCGGCGCGGCGAGGCCATGGACCACGCGCTCTTCCACGGGCCGCCGGGCCTCGGCAAGACGACGCTGGCGCAGATCATGGCGCGCGAGCTCGGCGTGAATTTCCGCATGACGTCGGGGCCGGTGCTGGCGAAGGCCGGTGACCTGGCGGCGATCCTCACCAATCTCGAGGCGCGCGATGTCCTCTTCATCGACGAGATCCACCGCCTCAACCCAGTGGTGGAGGAGGTGCTCTACCCGGCGCTGGAGGATTTCGAGCTCGACCTCGTCATCGGCGAGGGGCCCGCGGCGCGCACGGTCAGGATCGAGCTTCAGCCTTTCACGCTCGTGGGCGCCACCACGCGGCTCGGCCTCCTGACGACGCCGCTCCGCGATCGCTTCGGCATCCCAACGCGGCTCGAATTCTATTCCACCGACGAACTCCACCGGATCGTCACCCGCGGCGCGGCGCTCCTGGGCGTGGAGACGGAGGCCGATGGCGCCCGCGAGATCGCCACCCGCGCCCGTGGCACGCCGCGCATCGCCGGCCGCCTCCTGCGCCGGGTGGTGGATTTCGCCGTCGTCGAAGGCGGCGGCCGCATCACCCGCGCGGTGGCCGACCACGCGCTCACGCGGCTCGGCGTGGACGCGCTGGGCCTCGACGGCGCGGACCGGCGCTACCTCTCGCTCATCGCGGAGAACTACCAGGGCGGGCCGGTGGGCGTCGAAACGCTGTCGGCCGCGCTCTCGGAGAGCCGCGACGCGCTCGAGGAAGTGATCGAGCCCTACCTCCTCCAGCAGGGTCTCATCCAGCGCACGCCGCGCGGCCGCATGCTCGCCCAAAAGGCCTGGTCCCATCTGGGGCTGCCGGTGCCCCGGTCCCCGTCCGATCTCTTCCCCTGAGACCGCGCGCGCCGTGCCGCTCCGACCCGAACGCAGGGCAGCCGACGGGCACGCCCAGGAGGGCCCCGCGCCGCGGGTGGGGGCGGATGCCTCCGGCGGAAGTACGGGGCACAAAGAAAACGGGCACATCCTTCTTTGTGCCCCGTACTTCGGGGAGCGCGAGGGGCTGGCCCCTCGTTCCCGCCCTTGAAGCCCGGCGAGAAGGCGCGGTAGGGCACGGGCCATGGATGCAGCCAAGGTCGAAAAACACTTCACGCGCAGCGACGGCGCCTATGTCTTCGCGCGCTGGGGGCGGCCCATCGCCCCGGTCGTCTTCGGGGTGGAGCCCGAGACGCTCGAGGTCGTGAAGGCCGCCATCGAAGCGGTGGTGACGCTCGCGAACCACCAGATGGCCGAGACGGACCCGGAATTCGGCGTGAACTTCATGGTCTTTTTCACGCGCTCCTGGGAGGAGCTTGCCGACGTCCCTCACCTGGGCGCGCTCATCCCCGATCTCGGGCCCCTCCTCGAGCGGCTTCGGGCGGCGGATGCCAATCAGTATCGCATCTTCCGCTTCGACGCGGCCGGCGCGATCAAGGCGGCCTTCGTTTTCGTGCGCATGGACGAACACATGAGCAGCGTCACCGCCGATACGCTCGCGCTCAGCCAGGCGGTGCAGACGATCCTCCTTTGGTCCGACGAGGCCTTCATGGACCTTTCTCCGCTGGCGCAGGTGGACGGCACGGTGATCCTGCGCCCAGACGTAGCCGACCTCATCCGCGCGGCCTATGACCCGGTGATGCCGGTGGCCGCGCAGGATGCGAGCCACGCGCTCAGGCTCGCGGCGCGCCTTGGGGCGGGTCTGCAATGATCCCGGCAGGTTTCGAGCGCGATTGGCAGGCGGCGTGGAACGCCCATGATCTCGAGCGCATTCTCGGGCATTACGCGGAGAACGTGGTCTTTCGCTCCGAGAAGGCGGTGGCCACAATCGGGCAGGGCACGGTTGCCGGAAAAGCCGCTCTGCGCGCCTATTGGAGCGCGGCGCTGGCGCGGCAGCCCGACCTTGCCTTTTCAGTCGAAGAGGTCTTTCGCGGCCACGAGATGCTCGTGATCGTCTATTCGAACCACGCCGGGCGGCGGGCTGCAGAAACGCTGCGCTTCAATGCTGAGGGAGAGGTCGTTGAAGCGTCGGCCTGCCACGACGCTGGGGATTTCACGTGACCCACAGCTTCGCCCTCACCGTCTTTTACGAAGACACCGACATGGGCGGGATCGTCTACCACGCCAATTACCTGAAATTCATCGAGCGCGCGCGGTCGACCTGGGTGGCGGAGATGGGGATCGACCAGGTGGCCATGGCCGCCCAAGGCACCGTTTTCGTCGTCCGCCGGATCGAGAGCGATTTCCTCGCCCCCGCGCGGCTGGGCGACGCGCTCGAGGTGCGCAGTCGCGTGGCGGAGGCCACCGGGGTGCGGTGGCAGCTTCTCCAGGAGGTCTGGCGCGGCGCGGCGAAGCTTTTCTCGGCGCGGGTGACCGTCGTGGCCATGGGCCCCACAGGGCGGCCCGTGCGGCTTCCGGCGGAGCTCCGCCGATAGCGGGGCGCGGCTCCCGCGGGACCTTGAAGACGCAAGCGTCGCAAAGCGTAGCTTTCCCCTCCCGCTTCGGATACATTTACCTAAATGAGGGCGAAATGCCCCGGACAAGAGGCGGTTATGGAAGCAGCAGCGGATTTCTCCATGTGGGGGCTCTTTGCCCGTGCCACGATCACCGTGCAGGTGGTCATGATCATGCTCATCGTGGCCTCGGGCTGGGCCTGGGCCATCATCATCAACAAGTCCCTCCAGTATCGCCGCGCGCGGCGGCACGCCTCCATCTTCGACCGGGCGTTCTGGTCGGGTGAGCCCCTCGACGAGCTCTTCGATCAGATGAACATGGCCCCCAAGGGCGCGTCCGAGACGATCTTCGCCGCGGGCATGATGGAATGGCGGCGCTCCCACCGGGAGGATGGCGGGCTCATTCCCGGCGCGCAGGCGCGCATCGACCGCTCCATGGATGTGGCGATCTCCAAGGAGGCCGACGCGCTCCAGAAGGGGTTGCCGATCCTGGCGACGGTGGGCTCGGTGGCGCCCTTCGTGGGCCTCTTCGGCACGGTCTGGGGGATCATGAACGCCTTCATCGAGATCGCCGAGCAGCAGAACACCTCGCTCGCGGTCGTGGCGCCCGGCATCGCGGAGGCGCTCCTGGCCACGGGGCTCGGCCTCCTGGCGGCCATTCCGGCGGTGATTTTCTACAACAAATACGCCGCCGATGCTGACCGGATCGTGGCGGGCTACGAGGCCTTCGCCGACGAATTCGCCACAATCCTTTCGCGTCAGCTGGACACCTGAGATGGGCGCGAGCGTGCAATCGGGCAGCGGCGGAGGCGGCGGTGAGCGCCAGGGGCGGCGGAAGCGGCGCGCCCGCGCGCGGCCCATGTCGGAGATCAACGTGACGCCATTCGTGGACGTCATGATGGTGCTCCTCATCATCTTCATGGTGGCGGCACCGCTCATGACGGTGGGCGTGCCCGTGGAGCTGCCGCAGACCTCCGCCGGTGCGCTGCCCACTGAGAGCGAGGAGCCCCTGACCGTCACGCTCACCGCCGACGGGCGCATCATCATCCAGACCACCGAGGTGCCCGAGGCGGAATTCCTGACGCGCCTGCGCGGCATCGCCCAGGAGCGGGCCGACAACAAGGTCTTCCTCCGCGCCGACGGGGCCATTCCTTACGAACGGGTCGTGCAGGTCATGGGCGCGCTCAACGCGGGCGGCTTCGGCGATATCGGTCTCGTGACCGATCTGGGCGGGCCGAGCTTCGACGGCGAGGATGGCTAGCGGGCGATGTCCATCGGCGGATATCTTTCCACCATCGGGCATGCGGGGCTCATCGGCTTCGTCCTCTTCGGGCCGGGCTTCGATGCCGACCCGCTGCCCATGGAGGACATCCAGGAGGTGAGCGTGCTGTCGGAGGCGGAGTTCGACGCGCTCTTCGCGCCCCAGCCCGTGGCGCCCGAACTGCCCGTGGCCCTGGCCGAGCCCGCGCCCGCCGCGGAGGCCGCGCCCGCCCCCGCGCCGGAGGCCGCGCCGCCCGAGACCGCCGAGGCACCCGACCCCGCACCGCCCCCCGCGCCGGAGACCCCTGCGCCCCCGCCTCCCGAGGAGGCGCCGCAGGCCGAGGTGACAGAGGAGGTCATCGTGCCGCCCGCGCCCGAAGCGCCGCAGGCCATCGACGAGCCGATCGCCGCCGCGCGTCCCAATGCCCGGCCCGCGCCCCGCGTGGCCCCGCAGCCCATCGCGCCGCCCGCCCCCGACGCCCAAGTGGCCGAGGAGGTGCAGGAGGCCGCCGCGCCCGAGCCCGAGGCCGACGTGGTCACCGAGGCGGAGGAAGAGCAGGCGACGTCGCCCGAGGAAGCCACCACCGAGATCGTGACGGAGGCCGAGGAGGCACCGCCCAGCGGCGCCGTCACCGCGTCGTTGCGCCCGCAGGCGCGTCCGAACCGGCCCCAGCCCGAGCCAGAGCCGGAACTGGAGACGGAAACCGCCGCCGCGCCCGCCGAGGAAGAAACGCCCGTCGACCCCCTCGCTGCAGCCCTGACGGAGGCGCTCCAGGACGCGCCCGCCGCCGAAAACGCCCCCACCGGCCCGCCGCTCACCGGGGGGGAGCGTGACGCCTTCCGCGTGGCGCTCTCGCGCTGCTGGAACGTGGGCTCGCTCTCTACCGAGGCGCTCGGCACCACCGTCGTCGTGGGCTTCGACATGAACCGCGACGGCACGCCCGTGAATGCCTCCATCACGCTGCTCGCGAGCTCCGGCGGTGGCAGCGCCGCCGCGCAGCAGGCCTACGAGGCAGGACGCCGCGCAATCATCCGCTGCGGCGTTGACGGCTTTGACTTGCCGCCCGAGAAATACGAGCAGTGGCGCGAAATCGAGATCACGTTCAACCCGGAAGAGATGAGGATAAGGTGATGCGGTTTTTGGTGACGGTTGTGCTCCTGTGGGCCGCGAGCCTCGTCCACGCGCAGCAGGGGCCGCTCCGGCTCGAGCTGACCGAGGGCGTGATCGAGCCCCTGACCTTCGCGATCCCCACCTTCGAGGCCGAGAGCCCCGCGGCGGGGCGGCTGGCGCAGGATGTCAGCCGCGTCATCGCCGCCGACCTCACGGGCACAGGGCTTTTCCGCGAGATCCCGCAGACCTCCTTCATCGCGCAGCGCGCGGCCTTCGCCGCGCCCGTCCGGTTCCCCGACTGGCGCGCGATCAACGCGCAGGCCATGGTCACGGGCGCCGTCAACGTCGACAGCGCCGGTCGCGTCACTGTGAAGTTCCGCATCTACGACGTCTTCTCTGGCCAGGAGCTCGGCACCGGGCAGCAGCTCGTGGGCACCCAGGAGGGCTGGCGGCGCATGGCCCACAAGGTGGCCGACCAGGTCTATGCGCGCATCACCGGAGAGACGCCCTATTTCGACAGCCGCGTCGTCTTCGTCTCCGAAAGCGGGCCCAAGGGGAACCGGCGCCAGCGCATCGGGATCATGGATTACGACGGGGCGAACGTGCAGTTCCTGACCGACTCGAGCGCCATCGTGCTCAACCCGCGCTTCTCGCCCACGGGCGACCGGATCCTCTACACCTCCTACGAGACGGGCTTTCCGCAGATCTTCGTCCTCGACGTGGCCAGTGTGGGGCGGCGCTCGCTCGATGTGGGCGACGGCTCCATGGGCTTTGCGCCGCGCTTCGCGCCGTCGGGGCAGCGCGCGGTCTACAGCCTCGAGCAGGGCGGCAACACCGATCTCTACACGATCGACCTGGGCTCCGGCGCGCGCCAGCGCCTCACCTCCGCCCCCTCCATCGAGACGGCGCCGAGCTACAGCCCCGATGGCCGCCAGATCGTCTTCGAGAGCGACCGTTCCGGCACCCAGCAGCTCTATGTCATGCCCGCGGGCGGCGGCGAGGCGCGGCGCATCTCCTTCGGCGACGGGCGCTATTCCACGCCCGTGTGGTCCCCGCGCGGCGACCTCATCGCCTTCACCAAGCAGATCAGCGGGCGCTTCGCCATCGGGGTGATGCGCGTGGACGGCTCCGAGGAGCGGCTCCTCTCCGCCTCGCCCCTCGACGAGGGCCCCACCTGGAGCCCCAACGGACGGGTCATCATGTTCACCCGCGAAACGCTGGGCGAGGCCGGCGCGCCCGCGATCTATTCCGTGGACATCACCGGGAGAAATCTCAAGCGCGTGGACTCGTCCGGGGCCGCCTCCGATCCCACCTGGGGACCGCTTCAGCCGTAACGCGGCTGTCATGTTCGGCGCATTCCCACCGGCACGGGATTGTGATACCGATCCAGTAAAACAAGGACGAGCAGACCCATGACACATTTCATTCGCTTCCTCGCGTTATCCACGATCCTCCTCGCAGCGGCCTGCGCCTCCCCCGACCGCTTCGGCACGGGCGACGGCGGCGGTGTGGGCGTCACGGCGGGCGTGGTCCCCGGCTCCGCCTCCGATCCCACCTCGCCTGCCTTCTTCCAGGAGACCGTGGGCGACCGCGTACTCTTCCTCGTGGATCAGTCCACGTTGTCGCCCACGGCGCAGACCACGCTCGAGGGGCAGGCCCAGTGGCTTCTGACGAACACCGATTACCAGGCCATCATCGAGGGCCATGCCGACGAGCAGGGCACGACGGAATACAACATCGCGCTCTCGGCGCGCCGGGCCAACGCGGTGCGTGAATTCCTCGTGGAGCGTGGCGTGGCCGGCAACCGCCTGCGCACGCTGCCGCTGGGCAAGGAGCGTCCCGCCTCGCTCTGCGGCAATGAAAGCTGCTGGTCCCAGAACCGCCGGGCGGTCACGGTGATCTCCACCGGCCCGGCAGGGGCCCCGCTCAGCTGATGCGGGCCATCGCCGTCGCGCTCTGCCTTCTTCTTGCCGCGCCCGCGCTCGCGCAGGACGATGAGACGCTCGCCGATATCCGGCAGGAGCTCTCGGTGCTTTTCGTCGATATCCAGCGATTGAAGCAGGAGCTCAACACCACCGGCGCGCCCACGGGCGCGGGCGGGGGCAGCGTGCTCGACCGCGTCAACGCCATCGAGCAGGAGCTGCAACGGCTCACGTCAAAGAGCGAGGAGCTCGAGTTTCGCATCGACCGGATCGTGCGGGACGGCACCAATCGGATCGGCGATCTGGAATTCCGGCTCTGCGAGCTCGAACCCGGATGCGATATCGCGGCGCTGGGCCAGACGCCCACGCTGGGCGGCGTCGATGCCGCGCCCGCGCCGCCCGCCGCGCCTGCACCGGACACGTCCGGCCTCACGGTGAACGAGAACACCGATTTCCAGGCGGCGCAGACCGCGCTCGACGCGGGCGACTTTGCCGCCGCCGCCGATGCCTTCGCGGCCTTCGTGGGCACCTATCCCGGCGGGCCGCTCACCATCGACGCGCAGTATTTCCAGGGCGAGGCCCATGAGGGGCTGGGGGAGATGCGCGCCGCCGCGCGCGCCTACCTCGCCGCCTTTACCGCCGATCCCCTGGGCCCGCGCGCGCCCGACGCGCTCTTCAAGCTCGGGACCTCGCTCGGCGCGCTCGGCCAGCAATCGGAGGCCTGCGTGACGCTGGGCGAGGTCTCCAACCGCTTCCCCGGGGGCGAGGCCGCTGCCCGCGCCGTGGCCGCGCAGGGCACGCTTGACTGCTGAGGGGCAGGCGGCCGCCCCGGCCAGGGACCTCCCCCGGGACCTCCCCCGGCACTTCGCCGAGGAGATGGGCCGCCTCACCGGCCCCCACTTCCCCCCGCACCTCGTGCTCGCCGTCTCGGGCGGGGGCGACAGCATGGCGATGCTCCACCTCGCGGCGCCCTGGGCGCGGGTCATGGGCATCACGCTCTATGTCTGCACCGTCGATCACGGCCTGCGCACGGGCGCGGCGGCGGAGGCGGCGCTCGTGGCGCGGGCCTGTGCAGAGCTCGGGCTCTTTCACCAGACGCTGGAGTGGCGCTGGGACGGGCAGGGGAACCTCCAGGAGGCCGCGCGCGAGGGGCGCCTCGAGGCCATCGGGCGCTGGAAGGGGGCCGTGCGGCACGTGCTCATGGCTCACACGGAGGACGATCAGGCGGAGACCTTTCTCCTGCGGCTGGCGCGGGGTTCGGGCGTCGACGGGCTGAGCGCCATGGCGCCGCGCGTGGAGCGGAGGCCAGGGACGCCGATGGATCCACTCGATGCGCATCCCGACGGACCGCCCTGGCCGCCGAGCTTCGAGGGCGGCATGGTGATCCTGCGCCCGCTTCTCGGCGTGAGCCGCGAGGCGCTGCGCCACTATCTGACTGTGCTCAAGATCGAGCACGTGGACGATCCCACGAACGACGATCCGCGCTTTGACCGCGTGAAGATGCGCCGGGCGCTACCCGCGCTGGCCGAGCTCGGCCTCACGCGCGAGCGCCTCGCCGCCACCGCCGCACATATGGACCGTGCGCGGGAGGCGCTCCTGGTCCGCGCCCGCGCCGCCGATGCAGCCTGCCGGCTGGCCGATGGGCGCATGATCTCCGACCTGGTCTATGACCGGGACGCCTTTGCCGGGATCGAGCGGGAGACGCAGCTCCGCCTCCTCGCCGCGGCCGTGCAATATGTCGCCTGTGAGCCCCAGCGCCCGCGCCTCGCGGCGCTCGAAAACGCGCTCGATCGCGCCCTGGCCGGCGGTGCGACCACCCTCCACGGCGCCTATATCCTGCCCCACAAGGCGCGCCTCTTCGTCTGCCCGGAATACGAGCGCATCAAGGACCTTCGGCCGGAAAACGGGTACTGGCGCGGGCGCTTTTTCGTGGGCGAAAAGGACATCCGCCCCCTGGGCGTGGACGGCGCCGCGCAGGTCCGGGACGAGACCGACCTTCCCGCCCGTGTCCTCTGGCCCGCGCCTGCGCTTTGGGACGGCGACCGGGTGCTCGCGAGCCCCAGGATCGGCCATAACGCGCATTGGAACCCGGAATCCTGGGGCCGCGGCTATATGGCATTGCTCACTTCGCGTTGAACATGCCGAGATAACCTCTATCTTTGCTGTCAAGCATCGCGCGTCGAGCGCGCAATATTTCCGTTAAAGGAGACACTCTTGGGCAACGCACGCAATTTCGCCTTCTGGATCGTGCTCTTCCTGCTTCTGCTCGCACTCTTCCGCCTGTTCGGCGGCGAGGGCGGCCAGAGCGCCAGCACCAATTCCAGCTATTCCGACTTCGTGGCCGCCGTGGAGAGCGGCAACGTCACGACAGCGGAAATCGATGGAGAGAACGTCACCTACCAGCGCGCGGACAACCGCACGCTGACGACCGTGCGCCCCGACGGCGCAGATGTGGCGCAGCTTCTCATCGACAATGGCGTGGATACGCAGGTGCGCCCGCAGGAGGATTCGATCTTCCAGACGCTCTTCCTCACGCTCTTGCCGTTCCTGCTGCTGATCGGCGTCTGGGTCTACTTCATGAACCGGATGCAGGGCGGCGGCCGCGGTGGAGCGATGGGCTTCGGCAAATCGCGTGCGAAACTCCTGACGGAGAAGCACGGCCGCGTGACGTTCGATGACGTGGCCGGCATCGACGAGGCCAAGGAAGAGCTCGAGGAGATCGTCGAATTCCTCCGCAACCCGCAGAAGTTCTCCCGTCTGGGCGGCAAGATTCCCAAGGGCGCGCTCCTCGTGGGCCCGCCGGGCACCGGTAAGACGCTCCTCGCACGCGCCATCGCGGGCGAGGCGGGCGTGCCGTTCTTCACCATCTCCGGTTCTGACTTCGTGGAGATGTTCGTCGGCGTCGGTGCGTCCCGCGTGCGCGACATGTTCGAGCAAGCGAAAAAGAACGCGCCCTGCATCGTCTTCATCGACGAGATCGACGCCGTGGGCCGCTCCCGTGGCGTGGGCTATGGCGGCGGCAACGACGAGCGGGAGCAGACGCTGAACCAGCTCCTCGTGGAGATGGACGGCTTCGAGGCCAACGAAGGTATCATCATCGTGGCGGCCACGAACCGCCCCGACGTGCTCGACCCCGCGCTCCTGCGCCCGGGCCGCTTCGACCGCCAGGTCCAGGTCCCGAACCCGGACATCAAGGGTCGTGAGAAGATCCTGGGCGTCCATGCCCGCAAGGTGCCGCTCGGCCCCGACGTGGACCTGCGCATCATCGCGCGCGGCACGCCCGGCTTCTCAGGTGCTGATCTGGCGAACCTCGTGAACGAGAGTGCGCTCATGGCCGCCCGCGTCGGACGCCGCTTCGTGACGATGGAAGACTTCGAGAACGCCAAGGACAAGGTCATGATGGGCGCCGAACGCCGCTCCATGGTGATGACCGAGGATGAGAAGAAGCTGACTGCCTATCACGAGGCGGGCCACGCGGTCGTGGGCCTCTATGTCCCGCAGCACGATCCGATCCACAAGGCGACGATCATCCCGCGGGGCCGCGCACTGGGCCTCGTCCTCTCGCTGCCGGAGCGCGATCAGCTCTCCGTCTCGAAGACGAAGTACACCTCGAAAATCGCCATGGCGATGGGCGGCAAGGTGGCCGAGGAGATCAAGTTCGGCGCGGAGAACGTCACCTCCGGCGCGACCTCCGACATTCAGCAGGTGTCCAAGATCGCCCGCGCCATGGTCACGCAGTTCGGCTTCGCCGAGGAGCTCGGCCACGTGGACTACGCCAACGAACAGCAGAGCTATCTCGGCAATTACGGTGGCGGCACGAACCACAGCCAGGCCACGCAGCAGGTCATCGACCAGAAGGTGAAGGAGCTGATCGACGCGGGTTACGAGACCGCCAAGCGCATCCTCACCGAGCACGAGGAGGAGTGGGAAAACCTTGCCCAGGGTCTCCTGGAATACGAGACGCTCACCGGGCCGGAGATTCGCAAGGTCATGAACGGCGAGGCGATCACGCGCGGCGACGACGACGATGACGGGGACACCACCGGCACGCCCTCGATCACGTCGATCCCGAAAGCCAAGGGCCGCAAGAAAGATACGCCGCCCTCCGGCGGCGACCTCGAGCCAGAGCCCACCTGATCCGAAAAGCCCCGCCATCACGCGGGGCTTTTTTTTCCGCTCCGATTTCCGGGGGGCCATGGCACTTTCGCGGAGAGCCAGCGCCGGAGCCGCTTCAAAGCGCATGGCGCTTCGCTTATGGCGCTGATGAGTGCCCGGCCCCATGGAGAGATCTGATGCCCGCCCTCAAACCGACTGACTTCACCGGCATTGTGCGCTGGATCGGGCGCGTGGCCGCCAGGGACGCCTCGCTGGCCTCCGAGCCCCTCGAGGCGACCGAGATCACCTTTGCCGGTATCGCGGGGGAGGCCCATGCCGGGCTCACCCGGCCCTCCTGCTCCCGCGTGCGCGCCCAGCATCCCCGCGGGACCGAGATCAGGAACTCGCGCCAGCTCAGCGCGGTGAGCGCCGAGGAGCTCGCCGAGATCGCGGCCGCCATGGGCGTCGAGCGCCTCGCGCCGCATCAGATCGGCGCTTCGCTCCTCCTCGCGGGGATCCCCGATTTCACCCATGTCCCGCCGTCCTCGCGGCTCCAGGGACCCTCTGGCGTCACCTTCATCGTCGACATGGAAAACCGCCCCTGCCACCTGCCCGCAGAGGTCATCGACCGGGCGGAGCCGGGCAAGGGCCGCACCTTTCGCGCCGCCGCCAAGGGCCGCCGCGGCATCACCGTGAGCGTGGAGCGCCAGGGCAGGCTCGCCGTGGGCGACACGCTCACATTGCACATCCCCGACCAGCGCCCCTGGGCGCATCTCGACGAGGCTCGTCGAGCGCCCTGACCCGTCCATTGCCACGGAGCCGGTGGACGCCCCTCGCGAAGTCGTCGCACCGGGCTCTCCGCGCGACCTGCTCCGTAGACGCGCGTTTCCGATCCGCCCCAGGCGGACGGGCGCAAAGACGCGGGCAGCGCGCGGGATGTCGGAATTGGGGTGCCGGACCGCGCGCGTTTCGCGCTAGGCGGCGGTGGTAGACGAATGCATACCGCTGGGAGGCCGCCCGATGGGCTTTAAGACCGACATCGAAATCGCCCGCGAGGCCACAAAGCAGCCGATCCAGGAGATCGGGGCGAAGCTCGGGATCGAGGCGGGTGACCTCCTGCCCTACGGGCACGACAAGGCGAAGGTCAGCCAGGACTTCATCAACTCGACGAAGGACCGCGAGAACGGGCACCTCATCCTCGTGACGGCGATCAACCCCACGCCCGCGGGCGAGGGCAAGACGACGACGACGGTGGGCCTCGGCGACGGGCTAAACCGCATCGGCAAGCGCGCGATGATCTGCATCCGCGAGGCCTCGCTGGGGCCCAATTTCGGGATGAAAGGCGGCGCGGCGGGCGGCGGCATGGCGCAGGTCGTGCCCATGGAGGAGATGAACCTCCACTTCACCGGCGATTTCCACGCGATCACGAGCGCGCATTCGCTCCTGTCGGCGATGATCGACAACCACATCTATTGGGGCAACGAGCAGGGCATCGATACCCGCCGCGTCACCTGGCGGCGCGTGGTGGACATGAACGACCGCTCGCTGCGCCAGATCACATCGTCGCTGGGCGGGGTGGCTAACGGCTTTGCCCGCGAGGACGGGTTCGACATCACCGTGGCCTCCGAGGTCATGGCGTGCCTGTGCCTCGCCTCCGACCTTGGGGATCTACAAAAGCGGCTGGGCGACATGATCGTGGCCTACCGGCGCGACCGCTCCCCGGTTTTCTGCCGGGATGTGAAGGCCGACGGCGCGATGACGGTGCTCCTCAAGGACGCCATGCAGCCCAACCTCGTGCAGACGCTGGAGAACAACCCCGCCTTCGTCCATGGCGGGCCCTTCGCCAACATCGCCCATGGCTGCAACTCGGTCATCGCCACGACGACGGCTCTGAAGGTAGCCGATTACGTGGTGACGGAGGCGGGCTTCGGCGCGGATCTGGGCGCGGAGAAGTTCATGAACATCAAGTGCCGCAAAGCAGGCCTCGCGCCCTCCGTCGTCGTCTGCGTGGCCACCGTGCGCGCGATGAAGATGAACGGCGGCGTGGCCAAGGCCGATCTGGGACAGGAGAACGTGGCGGCCGTGAAGGCAGGCTGCCCGAATCTCGGGCGCCATATCGAGAACCTGAAAAGCTTCGGCGTGCCGGTGGTGGTGGCGATCAACCACTTCGTGACGGACACGGAGGCAGAGATCGAGGCGGTGAAAGCCTTCGTCGCCGAGCAGGGCGCGGAGGCCGTGCTCTCCCGGCACTGGGAACTGGGCTCGGAGGGCTCCGCGCCGCTCGCCGAGAAGATCGTGGAGGTGATCGAGGCGGGCGCGGCTCAGTTCGCGCCGCTTTACCCCGACGCAATGCCGCTCGCGGAGAAGATCGAGACGATCGCCAAGAGGATCTACCGCGCCGACGGGGCGGTGATGGATCAGAAGACCCGCGCGCAGCTTTCGCTCTGGGAAGATCAGGGCTACGGCCACCTGCCGGTCTGCATGGCCAAGACGCAGTATTCGTTCTCCACCGATCCGAACGAGCGCGGCGCGCCCACGGGCTTTACCGTGCCGGTGCGGGAGGTGCGGCTTTCGGCCGGGGCGGGCTTCATCGTGGCCGTCTGCGGCGAGATCATGACCATGCCCGGGCTGCCGCGCGTGCCCTCGGCGGAGGCGATTCGGCTCAATGCGGCCGGGCAGATCGAGGGACTATTCTAAGCGGGTCGCCGGGCGGCACTGTTCCTGCGCGCGCCGTGCGGCGTGCTCGGAAGGCGCCCGCCCACCGACCCATATGAGACGGAGGCATCCCATGACCCATGTTGCGGAGATCTACTGGCAGGCCGAGGGCGATGTGGCCGCGGGCCAATACAGCCGTGCCCATACCTGGGGCTTCGACGGCGGCGCAGAGGTGGCAGCGTCGGCCTCGCCCGACATCGTGCCGGTGCCGCTCTCGCAGCCCGAGGCGGTGGACCCCGAGGAGGGGTTCGTGGCCGCGCTCGCCTCCTGCCACATGCTCTGGTTTCTCGATTTCGCGCGGCGGGCGGGGTTTCTGCCCGAGAGCTATACCGACCACGCCGTGGGCCACATGGAGCAGACCGCCGATGGCGGGCTCTGGGTCGCGCGGGTCGATTTGACGCCCTACACCGTGTGGTCCGGCGCGGCGCCCTCGGAAGAGGAAGAGACCGCGCTCCACGCCAAGGCCCACGCCTCCTGCTTTATCGCGCGCTCCGTGAAGACGGAGATCGTCATCCGTGTGAGCCAGTATGCAGAGGCGGTGGCGGAATGAGCGCGCAGGTGATCGACGGGAAGGCCTTCGCGGCGCGGGTGCGCGAGAAGGTGGCGGGGCATGTGGCGCGCCTGCGCGAGGTCCAAGGGATCACGCCGGGCCTCGCCGTGGTGCTCGTTGGGGAGGATCCCGCGAGCCAGGTCTACGTGCGCTCGAAGGGGCGGCAGACGGTGGAGGTGGGCATGGCCTCCTTCGAGCATCGGCTGGAAGCGGAGACCGACGCCGAGACGCTCCTCGCGCTCGTGGCGCGGCTCAATGCCGATCCCAGCGTCCACGGGATCCTCGTGCAGCTGCCGCTGCCCGCCCATCTCGACGCCGATGCCGTCATCGCCGCCATCGATCCGGCCAAGGATGTGGACGGGTTCCATATCTCCAATGTCGGGCTGCTGGGCACGGGGCAGAAGGCCATGGTGCCCTGCACGCCCCTGGGCTGCCTGATGATGCTGCGCGAGCATCACCGCAGCCTGTCTGGGATGGACGCGGTGGTGATCGGACGCTCGAACATCGTGGGCAAGCCCATGGCGCAGATCCTGCTCGGCGAGAGCTGCACCGTGACGGTGGCGCATTCGCGGACGAAGGATCTGGCCGACGTGGTGCGCCGCGCCGATATCGTCGTGGCCGCCGTGGGGCGACCCGAGATGGTGCCGGGGGACTGGATCAAGCCGGGCGCGACGGTCATCGATGTGGGCATCAACCGCGTGGAGACGGGCGAGGGCAAGACCCGGCTCGTGGGCGATTGCGACTACAACAGCTGCGCAGCCGTGGCCGGTGCGATCACGCCGGTGCCGGGCGGGGTGGGCCCCATGACCATCGCCTGTCTCCTGGCGAACACGGTGACGGCGTGCTGCCGGGCCCATGGACTCGCGGAACCCGAAGGGCTCACGGCCTAAATTTCTTTCGAAGAAATTTGCCAAGCGTTTTGGCAAAACGCTTTTGCGCCTAGATGCGAGGGATGGAGTTACCGTCGAAGATCGAGGCGTGGTTCAGCCGCCGGGGCTGGGCACCGCATCCCCACCAGCGCGCGATGCTCGAGCGGAGCGAGGCAGCGTCGACGCTGCTGATCGCGCCCACGGGCGGGGGCAAGACGCTGGCGGGCTTTCTGCCCACCTTGGCCGATCTTGCCCGCGCGCCCCATGAGGGGCTCCACACGCTCTATGTCTCGCCGTTGAAGGCGCTGGCCGCCGATATCAAGCGCAACCTGCGCACGCCGGTGGACGAGATCGGGCTGGATATCCGCATCGAGGACCGCACGGGTGACACGAGCGCCACCCAGAAGAAGCGGCAGCGCGTGGACCCGCCGCAGATCCTGCTGACGACGCCTGAATCTCTGGCCTTGCTCACCTCCTACGACGACGCGCCGCGCATGTTCGCGGGCCTCAAGCGGATCGTCATCGACGAGATCCATGCGCTGTCCGAATCGAAGCGCGGCGACCAGCTGATGCTTGCACTCGCGGCGCTCGAGGCCATGGTGCCCGGTATCCGGCGCGTGGGGCTTTCGGCGACGGTGGAGGACCCGGCCGCAATCGCCACCTTCCTCGCCCGCCACCCGGAGCCCTGCGAGATCCTCGAGGCCGATCCTGGCCCGCCGCCCGACATCCAGATGCTCGAGACCGAAGACCTGCCCCCCTGGTCGGGCGGCGGCGGGAAATACGCGATCCCGGCCATCCTCGAGGAGGTGAAGAAGCACAAGATCACGCTGATCTTTCACAACACGCGCGCGCAGGCGGAGCTGTTCTTTCACAACCTGTGGCTGGCCAACGAGGAGGGGCTGCCCATCGGCATTCACCACGGCTCCCTCTCCAAGGAGCAGCGGCAGCGGGTGGAGGGGGCGATGGTGGAGGGTTCGCTGCGCGCCATCGTCTGCACGGGCTCCCTCGATCTCGGGATCGACTGGGGGGATGTGGATCTCGTGATCCAGGTGGGCGCGCCGAAGAACGTCAAGCGCCTGGTGCAGCGGATCGGGCGGGCCAACCACCGCTACAACGCGCCCTCGAAGGCGCTGCTCGTGCCTGCGAACCGCTTCGAAGTGGTGGAGTGCATCGCGGCGCTGAAGGCGGTGGAGGACCATGACCTCGACGGCGATCCGGCGGGGCCGGGCCCGCGCGACGTGCTCTGCCAGCACATCCTCATCGCAGCTTGCGCGGGGCCCTTTGACGACGTTGCGCTCTACGACCAGATGCGCACGGCCGGCGCCTATGCTGGGCTCGCCTGGGAGGAGTTCGAGGCCTGCCTCGATTTCTGCGCCACGGGCGGTTACGCGCTGCGCGCCTATGACCGCTGGCAGCGATTGAGGAAGCGCGAGGACGGCCTCTGGGAGCTGCGCGACCCCCGCGCGGCTCAGCGCATCCGCATGAATATCGGCACGATCCAGGACACCGATACGCTCAAGGTCCGCCTGAAGAACCGTGCGGGCGGCAAGCCCTTGGGGGAGGTGGAGGAGGGATTTGCCGCGACGCTGACGCCCGGCGATACCTTCCTCATCGGCGGGCAGATCGTGCGCTACGAAGGGCTGAAGGAGATGACCGTGGAGGTGACGCGCCGCGCCTCCGACAAGCCCAAGATCGCCACGTTTCTCGGCACGAAATTCGCCACCTCCACGCGGCTCACGCACCGCATCCTGGAGAGCTTCCAGCAGGAGGACTGGCCGGAGCTGCCGGGCCACACGCGGGACTGGCTGCACCTGCAGCGCAAGGTCTCGAAGCTGCCCGAGGCCGATCGCCTGCTCGTGGAGAGCTTCCCCCACGACGGGCGGGCGCAGACGGTGGTCTACGGCTTCGCGGGGCGCAACGCGATGCAAACGCTGGGGCTTCTCGTGACGCAGCGGATGGAGGAGCAGGGGCTCGGGCCCATGGGCTTTGTGGCCACGGATTACGCGACGCTCATCTGGTCGCTCGACAGCGTCACCGATCCCGCGCGGCTCTTCGACCGCGAGGGGCTGGTGGAGGGCTTGGAGACATGGCTTGCCGGCAATGCGGTGATGAAGCGGACGTTCAAGGCGTCGGCCAATATCGCGGGCCTCATCGAGCGGAACACGCCGCAATCACGGAAGAGCGGGCGGCAGGCGACGTTCAGCTCCGACATCCTCTACGACACGCTCCTCAAATACGATCCCGACCACGTGCTCATGCAGATCACGCGGGAGGAGGCGACGCGTGGCCTCGTGGATTTCGGCCGCATCGAGGAGATGCTCGACCGGATCGGAGACCGCATCGACCACCGCATCCTGAAGCGCGTCACCCCGCTGGCCGCGCCGCTCTTCCTCGAGGCGGGGCGGGTGCCGGTGAAGGGGCTCGCCGACGAGCGGCTCATGGCCGAGGAGGCCGAGCGGCTCATGGAGACGGCGGGCCTCGACGAGATCGACAAGGCCGAACAGAAACCGAGGGAGAAGCGCTGGGCGGTGCCGTTTTGAGGCCCGGCGCAAAAAGTTGACAGCTGTCAACTCGTTAAGAGGGGGTTAACGGGAGAGCGTGTGACGGGCCCGGCATCCGGCGGCTCGCTTGGGGGTGAGAGAGGTCCCGGATCAGGTCCGGGACCGGAGGGGCCCTGCCTGCGCTGGTGGGCGGAGAGAGCCTTTTGGAAGGGTCCACGTTCAACTTGGATGGAGGAAGGCCTTGGCGGGACAGCCTCTGGTGCTCAACATTCCGTGCCGCCACTCCTGGAAAGCGAGGTCCCGGATCACGTCCAGGACGGGGCGGGAGGGGTTGCCGAGCCCGCGCCGATGGGCGAAGAACACATCATGAACGGGCACACGTTCTCCTTGGCAGGAGCAGAGCTTTCGGCGCTTCCATCGGGCGCGCTTCACTGGGGTGAGGCGGCGATGCTCGTCGTCTCCGATCTCCATCTGGGCAAATCGGACCGCATCGCGCGGCGCTCGGGCGCGATGTTGCCGCCCTACGAGACGCGCGACACGCTCTCGCGGCTGGAGGCCGACCTGCGCGCCACGGGCGCGAAGACCGTGATCTGCCTCGGCGACAGTTTCGACGATCTCGCCGCCGCCCAGAGCCTCGACGAGGAGGAGCGGCTCTGGCTCGCGCGGCTCCAGGCCGGGCGGCGCTGGGTCTGGATCGAGGGCAACCACGATCCGGGCCCCGTGGATTTCGGCGGCACGCACCTGGCGGAGCTGCCCGCGCCCCCGCTCACCTTCCGCCATATCGCGCGGGAGGGGGCGACGGGCGAGGTGAGCGGGCATTTCCACCCCAAGGCCAGCCTGCAGGCGCGCGGGCGCGTCATCACGCGGCCCTGTTTCCTCTATGACAGCAGGCGGGTGATCCTGCCCGCCTACGGCACCTATACCGGCGGGCTGCGCACCGATCACGCGGCGCTCGCGGGGCTCATGGGGGCGGGGGCCTGCGCGGTGCTCACCGGCAGGCTGGCCCACGCCATCCCCATGCCGCGCTAGGCGCGCCGGCGTCAGCTCCGCAGGAGCCCGGCTTCTTCCAGCTGCGGCAGCTTGCCCTTGCTCACGGGGATGAGTTCGGCGTCCGCGCTGATGAGGTAGTGCTTGCCCCCGTGGCGCGTGGCGCCCGTCACCGCCCGGCGCGCGACCCAGTGCGAGCGATGGGTGAGGTAGCCCTCCACGCCGTCCATCTCCTCCACCGCGTCGGCCAGGCGCATGCGCACGGTATGGGCCTTGCTGGGCGTGACGATCTCCACGTAATGCCCCTTGCCGGAGAGGCGCAGGATCGGGCCGGGCGTGCCCTTGGGCAGCCGCCGCAGGAGGCGCGGGTCCTCCTCCGGGACGCGCGCCGCGGGCTCGGGCGCGTCGGCGGCCTCCGCCGTGCGGAACGCGGCATGCATGACCATGCGCGCCAGCGTCACGATGGCGCCCACGAGGTAGCAGGCCACCATCGCCTGAACGAAGGTGATGGGCACCGGATCGGGCCGGAAATAGGCGCCCACCCCGGGCCAGAGGACCGCGATGATGAGCGGCGCGCTCACCAAAAGCCGCCCGAGCTCGCGCTGCCGGAAGCTGAGCCAGGGCAGGAACGTCTCCTCCACCGTCATCGTCACGGCGATGGCGAAGAGGCCCCAGCCCACGATGGCCGTCCACAGCAACACGCGGTCGCCCAGATCGAGGAGGAGGAATGTGCCGAACGGGCCCATATAGGCCGCGATGGCCGACGACAGCACCCATACGGCCAAGTGTCCGGGATCCAGTACCCGAACGCGCAAATTCCGAAAAAAGTCACCCATCGCGCTGACCCTCAGCCATCGCCTCATCCGAAAGGGTAAGGAATGTCGCGACGCCAGCAACCGCTCGGGCCGACTTCGGACGCTTTTGCCGCGGCGTCAGCTTCACATCCTAGTGTTCGATGTGTTCTTCGGTCACGAACATGTTCGACCAGGCGCGGTCGATGAGGTCCGGGCGCATCTGGTAGGCGATGCCTTCGAATTCGCAGATGGAGATCATCTGGTCGATCAGGAAGACCGGCTGGTAATTGGCGTAGACGTTGTCGATCTCCGGGTATTTCTCGCCCAGGAGGTAGATCAGCGCCTCCTCGTCGAGCGGCATGCCCTTCTTCTTGGCGACCATGGCGAAGATCTTGAGGAAGTCTTCCTGGTTGGGGCCGTCGATCTTGATCTTGTAGAAGATCCGGCGGAGCGCGGCCTTGTCGAAGATCTCGTTCGGGTGGAAGTTGGTGGAGAAGATGACGAGCGTGTCGAAGGGCACCTCGAACTTCTCCCCCGATTGCAGCGCGAGGATGTCGCGGCTTTCTTCCAGCGGGACGATCCAGCGGTTCACGAGCTTCTGCGGCGGTTCTTCCTGGCGGCCCAGGTCGTCGACGATGAAGATACCGCCGGAGGATTTGAGCTGGAGCGGCGCCTGATAGGTGCGCGCGGTGGGATTGTAGACCAGATCGAGCATGTCGAGGCTGAGCTCACCGCCGGTGATCACGGTGGGCCGGTCGCAGCGCACATAGCGCGTGTCGAAGCGGTTTGCGGTGCGGCGCAGGCTGCTCGGATCGTCGTACTCCGCCTCGGCCTTGGTGTGCACGATGGGGTCGTAGACGGTGATGACCTGGCCCGCATATTCGATGGCGCGGGGGATGTAGATCTTGTCGCCCATGGCGTCGCGGATGCCGTTGGAGATGGACGACTTACCGTTGCCCGGCGGCCCGTACATGAGGCAGGAGCGCCCGGCGGAGACCGCGGGCCCGAGCTGGTCGAGGAGGTCGTCGGGCAGGACGAGGTGCCCCATGGCGCCCAGAAGCTGATCCTTGGTCACCTGGATGTTGCGGATCGACTGCCGCTTGACCTGCTCGGCATAGACATCGAGCGGCACGGGCATGGCGCCGTAATATTCCGATTGCTCGAGCGCGTCCGAGGTGCGCCCGCGCCCCGCATCGGTGAGCTGGTAGCCCATCTCGTTGCCCGAATTGGCGTTGAGCGTGCCGGTGGCCTCCAACAGCTTTTGGGTCCGGCAGAGATCCACGAGCTCCTGGACCACCGGGACGGGGAGGCAGACGGCCTCCGCGATCTCGGTGACCGTGTCGAGGTTCTTGCGAAAGATGGTCTTGAGCAGCACGTCGCGCATCATCACCATCGAAAGCCGCATCTCCTCCAGCCGCTTCGGGGCCGGGGGTGCCATGACATTGGAAACCTGCATGTTCATCGGAAGCCACCCTCATATCAATTGCATGGTCGGGTAGTGGGCAAGTTCGGCATTTCTTGGGCATGAACGCTCTGATATCATGGCAGTGAACCGCACGGCAGACGCGGGAGAGGTGTGATGAGCGGAACTCTGAAAGCGCTGGGCGCGACGGTTGTGCTGTGGCTGATCTGGGCGGCGGCGCTGTTCTATCCCGGCGGGCTGGCGGTGAGCCAGCACGAGGGGGACACGATCCATCTCATTGATATCGTGGAGCGAATGGCGCTGGGACAGGTGCCGCACCTGGATTTCATGACGCCTATCGGGGCGGGTGCGTTCTGGCCCATCGCGGTGCTCGTGGGGGCGGGGCTCTCCATGGGGCAGGCCTTCGTGGTCTCCCAGGTGGTGCTGGGCGGGCTCATCGCGCTGGCGGCCACATGGGTGGCGTCGGCGCGGATGCCTTGGGGCTGGGCGCTGGCGCTGGGCGCGCTCACGGTGGTGACGGTCATGGCGCTCATGCACGGGACCGACGACCTCGCGGTGTCGGTGTCGATGCATTACAACCGCTGGGCCTGGGGCGTGAGCTTCGTCGTGCTCACCATGGTCGTGATCCCGAGCGAGGGGCGCGGGCCGGGGATCGAGGGCGTGCTGCTCGGCCTCGGGATGGCCGCGCTTCTCATGGTCAAGGTCACCTATTTCGCGGCCATCCTGCCCATCGTCATCGTGCTGGCGCTCCTCACGGGTCAGCGCGGCGTGCTCCTCATCGGGGTGGCGAGCGGGCTCGCCCTCGTCGCGCTCCTCACGCTCCTCCTCGGCGTGGATTTCTGGCTCGCCTATCTGGGCGACCTCCTCGCCGTGGCGCGATCGGAGGTGCGCCCGCAGCCGGGGCTGCCCATCACGCAGATCGTCACCGGGGCGGGCTACGTGGCCGGCACGGTCGTGGCCTTCGCCATGCTCGTCACGCTCCGGCGCACCGGGTTCGAGAGCGAGGGCCTCTTCGTGCTCATGTTCTTCGGCGCGGGCGCCTACATCACCTATCAGAATTTCGGGAACGATCCGCTCTGGATGGCCTATCTCGCGCTGCTGCTCGGGGTCTGGGCGGGGATGCAGACCGAGGAACGCCCGCAATGGACGCTGGCCATGGGGGCGGTGGCGCTGGCGGCGATGATCGCCTCGAGCGTCATCAACCTCGGCATCAGCCCGTTCCGCCACGCCCTGCTCGACCGCGACAAATACGTGCCCGCGCTCATGGGCACCGACCGCCACCAGGACCTCGTGCTGCTCATTCCGCGCGCCAACGTGCTCAAGGCCGACATCGCGCTGGGGCGCGGCGCGGCGCCCTTCATCGGGCTGCCCGAGCCGGGCGAGGACGCAGCCGCGGAGGACGCGCCGGTCGTGTTCCGGGGCCGCACGCTCGAGGACTGCAACGCCACCGGCAGCGCGGCCTATTTCGCCAATATCGCGCGGGACCTCGCGGCCCAGGGGCTGGCCCAGGGAGCTGCGATCTTCATGATGGATATCCTCAATCCGCTCTGGCTATACGGCGATCACCCGCCGCTCGCGGGCGGGGCACCCTGGCACTATGACGACCTGCCGGGGATCGAGGCGGCCGATTTCGTGCTGCTGCCCACCTGCCCGGTGCGGAGCGAGAGCGTCGCCCTGCTCGTGGAGGACATGGACGGCGTGCCGCTCACCGAGGTGGCCGAGCGTCCGCTCTACATCCTCTACGCGCGCCCGTCAGGCGGCGGCGAGCGCGAGATAGAGCGCCAGGACACCGCCCAGGGCGAAGCCCAGGGGGAAGCGGTTGCCGGACGTCCATGACGCCCAGCCGGGGACCGCGCGCGCCGCACCCGCGGCCCGCGCCAGGCGATGCGTGACGAAGGCCGCAAGCCCGCAGGCCGTGAGCAGCATGAGCACGAGCGGCCCGTCCTCGCGCATGAAATAGGGGCTCGCGGCGGCGATGAACTTCGCATCGCCCCCGCCCATCGTGCCCGCCCCGTAAAAGAGCAGCACGACGAGGAAGACGACCACCGCCTGCACCAGCTGCCAGAGATAGACGTCGAACGGCATCACCAAGGGCCCCACGGCCACGAAGATGCCGAAGACGAGGAGCACGAGCCCGTTCAGGATCTTGAGCCGGGCCATGTCGTACCAGGACGCATAGAGCCACACGGGCAGCGCCATCACGAGAAAGACCCGCGCCGCGCGGGGCGGAAAGGCGGGATCGAGGAGGGTGACGATCTCCCAGGGGGGGATGAACACGCCTAGTTCGCGACGTTGGCCTCGAGCGCCCGGAGCGATCGCACGGCGGCCTCGAAGTGCTGGGGATGGGTGTCGATGGCTTCGCGCAGGAGCCCGCGGCCCGTGGCGATGTCGCCCTGTTTGACCGCCGACAGCGCCATGGTGTGGAGAAGCTGCGCGCGCTCCACCTGGGACATGCGCACCACCGGCAGATCGTAATTGCGCTGCGCGCCACGGGCGAGCACGAGGTTGTTCTTGGCGGTGAAGAGCGTGGGATCCTGGCGGATGGCATCGACGAAGAGGCGCTCGGCGGCGTCGAATTCGCCGCGCGTGAGCTTGGAATAGCCCCAATTGTTGAGCACGCTCGAGGGTTTCGTGGTGAGCCCTGCGGCGGTCTCGTAGAAGCTGTCGGCCTTGTCCCAGGCCTCGTTGCTGTCGGCGATCATGGCCTCGAGCCGGTAGCGTTTGTAGGTCTCGTAGGTGGGCGGCACCTCCGCGAGGGTGGCTTCGGCCTCCTGCCACTGCCCGTTGCGGATATAGGCGTCGGCGAGGTCGACCTGGTCGTCGCGCGTCACATCGGGATGCGCGCCCACGTCCTCCCAGGCGTCGAGCGCCTCGCGCACGCGCTTGGCGCGGATGAGCGAGACCGCGAGGCCGCGTTGCAGATCGATGCGGTCGGGCTCCTCGCGGAGCGCCCGGGCGAAGTAATCGACGCCCTCGTTCGGGTCGGCGGCGGTGAGCATGACGTCGTTGAGGTTCGATTCGTCGATGACGTTCATGGCCTTCATGGCCCGCTCGACGTCTGTTCCGCCCTGGAGGGTTTCGCACCCCGACACCAAAAGGGCAAAGGGCACCACGGCCACCGCGATCCGACGCATCGGCATTCTCCTGCTCTGTTCCTGCGGGGTCTTGGTGCGCCCGTCAGGAGCCTCGTTGCTGCGCCTCTTTGCGGGCGCGGGCCGGTGGTGTCAGGGGGCGTCGGTGATCAGATAATCAGCGCTGCCCCGGCGGACCACTTGGAAGGCCTCTTCTTGCGGCAGAACATAGCTCGGGTCGTCCAAATTTGCGAGCGCTTTGCGCAGGTTATCGCGGATCTCCACGGAGTTTCCGCTGTCGAGCGCGAAGGCGAGACGAAAGAGTTGCGCGGCTTCAACAGTTTTGCCGCGTTCCATGAGCACCACGCCGAGATTGTTGGCGATATCGGGGGAGGTTTCGTCCTTGGCGCGGGCATCGCGCAAGAGGCGTTCGGCCTGCCCGAGCCGCCCGAGGCCGAGATTGGCCGAGCCGAGCGCGAGGAGAACCTCGGGCGTCAGGCCTTCCTCTCCCGCGGCGCGGGTGAAGGCGCGCAGCGCGAGCTCGTATTCGCGCGACGCCATGAGCCGGTGGCCGAGCTCCATCTCCGATATCGTGCGCGCGCCCTGGCCGGTATAGGGCGCAAAGGGGCTGTCCTCGGGCGCGACGAGGCCGCCTGAGGAACAGGCGGCCATCAAAAGAAGCGCGCAACAGGCGGCGATATGTTTCATCTGCTCCTGCTCAGTAGGTCTGCACCCCTGCGCCGCCACCCTGGAGCATCTCGTAGATCTGGTAGACCGACGGCCCGATCAGGATGATGAGCAATGGCGGCACGGTGAGCATCATCGTTGCCAGTGTCATTTTGGTGGGCAGTTTATTCGCTTTTTCCTCGGCGCGCATCACCCGTTTGTCGCGCATTTCCGCGGCATAGACGCGGAGCGCTTCGGCGATGGATGTACCGAACTGCTGGGACTGGATGAGCACGGTCACGAAGGAGCCCACATCGCCCACGCCCGCGCGTTCGGACATGTCCTTGAGAACGGTGGTCTTGTCCTTGCCGGCCTTCATCTCGTGGGCCACGATGGCGAATTCCTCGGCGAGCGCGGGGAAGCCCGCGGCGATCTCCTTGCTCACGCGGATGATCGACTGGTCGAGCGACTGGCCCGCCTCCACGCAGACGAGCATCATGTCGAGCGCGTCGGGGAAACCGTTCTCGATCTCTTCCTGGCGGCTCTGGAGGCGCTTGGTGACCCAGTATTTCGGGATCATGTAGCCCACGATGCCCGGCAGAAGGCCGGTGAGCAGCATGCGCTGGATGGTGACCTCCTCCTGGGTGGCGTTCTGCACGATCACGAAGATCGCACCGAGCACCAGCAGAAGCAGGCCGAGCGCGAACTGCGCGAAGTGGTACATGCGCACGGCGTTCTTGCCGCGATAGCCCGCCTGCACGAGGCGCAGCTTGACGGCGGAATACTCCTCCTCGTCCTGGGGTTCGAGAAACTGCGAGTATTTCTGTAGCTTGTCGTTGTTCGTGCCGTAGCGCAGCGCGTCCTTCTTGGGACCCTGCTGGACCTTGGCCCCGCGCGAGAGCTTGGCATAGGGGTCCTCGGGCTGGCGCATGATCAGCACCACCGCCATCACCACGAGCACCGCGCCCGCCACGCCCACAAGGATGATCGGCCCGAACGGCCCGAGAGTTTCGATGATATCTGTGATCGCAGCCATGACCCTCGGCCCTTCTTAGACTTTGATGTTCGTGAGGTTCTTCATCACGAAGAGGTTTGCGACGAGAAAGCCCGCCACCACGAGACAGGCCGGGATGAAGACCGGCTTTTCCATGACGTCGTCATAGTAGTTGGGCTGGATGACGTTGATCATTATGAGCGCGAGGAACGGGAAGCCCGAGAGGAACTTGCCCGACCACTTCGCCTCCGCCGTGATCGCCTTCACGCGCCGGAAGAGCTTGAACCGGGAGCGGATCACCTTTGCGAGGCCCGCGAGCACCTCGGCCAAGTTACCGCCGGAGGTCTGCTGGATCGTCACCGCCACCGCCAGGAAGCGCAGGTCCTGCATGTCGAGCCGTTCGGCCATGTGCTTCAGGGCCTCGCCCACGTCGCGCCCATAGGCGCTTTCGTCGGAGATGACGCCGAATTCGGAGGCGAGCGGGTCGGGCACTTCCTTGGCCACGATGTTGAGCGCCGAGGAGAACGGATGGCCCACGCGCAGGCTGCGCACCATGAGCTCCACCGCGTCGGGGAGCTGTTCCTCGATCATGGCGAGCCGCTTCTTGGCCTTGTTGGAGATCCACACGAAGACGCCGCCGACGCCGATGACGAGCGAGGCGCCGATGCGGATCGGCAGTTCGGTGGCCGTGCCCACGGAAAGCCCGATGAAGGCCACCACGCACAAAAGCCCCATCACCATAACGAGCTGCGCAGGCGTGAAGGCGATGCCGCCCTTCTGCGCCTTGTCCGCGAGCAGCGAATAAAGCGGCATCTTCCGCGCGGCGAGGTGTTGGTTCATCTCCTTGCGGAGCTGCTCCATGACGTCCTCGCGGCCCGCGCCGTTTTTCATCATGTCGAGCCGGCGGTTGATCTTGTTGTTGAGCGAGATCGATTTGCCGAAGGCGGTGAGATAGAGCCCCTCCACGAGGACGAGCACGGCCACGAAGATCAGGCCGTAGATGATGGGTTCGATACCGATGGACATGGGCTTTATCCTGCAACAACGGGTTCAAAGAGCGACGGCGGCAGGTCGTAGCCCCACATCTTGAAACGCTCGGAATAGTGCGAGCGCACGCCTGTGGCCGTGAAATGGCCGATGATCTTGTTGTCGGGCGTGAGCCCGGTGCGCTGGTAGCGGAAGAGCTCTTGCATGGAGATCACGTCGCCTTCCATGCCGGTCACCTCGGTGATCGACACCATGCGCCGCGAGCCGTCCTGGAGGCGCGAGGCCTGCACGATGAGGTTCACGGCCGAGGCGATCTGGGAGCGCACGGCCTTGATCGGCATCTCGATGCCCGCCATGGCCACCATGTTTTCCAGGCGGCTCACGCCGTCGCGGGCGGAGTTGGCGTGGATCGTCGTCATCGATCCGTCATGGCCCGTGTTCATGGCCTGGAGCATGTCGATGACTTCCTCGCCCCGCGTCTCACCCACGATGATGCGGTCGGGACGCATCCGGAGCGCGTTCCTCAGACAGTCCCGCTGGGTCACTGCGCCCTTGCCCTCGACGTTGGCGGGGCGGCTTTCCATGCGGCCCACATGGGTCTGCTGGAGCTGAAGTTCGGCGGTGTCCTCGATCGTCAGGATCCGCTCGCTGTCGTCGATGAAGGAGCTCAGCGCGTTGAGCGTCGTCGTCTTACCCGAACCCGTACCGCCGGAGACGATGACGTTGAGCCGGGTGGCCACGGCGGCCTCGAGAAAGGCGGCCATCTCCTCGGTGAAAGCGCCGAAGGTGACGAGGTCGTTGATCGCCAGCTTGTCCTTCTTGAACTTACGAATGGAGACGAGAGAGCCGTCCACGGCCACCGGCGGCACCATCGCGTTGAAACGCGAGCCGTCCTGGAGACGGGCGTCCACGTAGGGGTTCGATTCATCCACCCGGCGGCCCACGGCGCTCACGATCTTGTCGATGATGCGGAGCAGGTGGCGCTCGTCCTTGAAGGTGATGTCCGAGAGCGCGAGCTTGCCCTTGCGTTCCACGAAGATCTGCTTGGGGCCGTTGATGAGGATGTCGTTGACGTCCTCGTCCTTCAGGAGCGGCTCGATGGGGCCGAGCCCCTTCACCTCGTCATAGAGGTCCTGGTTCAGCGTCTGCCGTTCGTCGCGGTTGAGCACGACCTCCATATCCGTGAGGCTTTCGCTCACGATGGCCTGGATTTCCTGGCGCAGGTCGTTTTCCGTCGCCGTTTCGATGGCGGCGAGGTTGAGATTGTCGAGGAGCGCCTTGTGCAGCTCCAGCTTGATCTCGGAGAGGCGTTCCTTGCGGCGCGCCTCCTTGTCCATGGGCGTGGCCTGGGCGGCCTTCGCGGGCTGTTCCTTGCGCACCTTGCGCTGGGCCTCCACGACGGATTTCGTCGTGGGCGCGGCGGCGGGCGCCCGCTCCGTCGCCGCTTTCGCGGTCACCGCCTCCGGGACGGCGTCGCCCTTGGCGTCTTTTTTGTAACGCGAGAACATGGCTGTGCCTCCTGAAGCCCTAGGCCGCCTTGGCGTCGGACTGGTTGATTTCGTGAAGCGATGTGGCGAGCTTCTGGATTTCCTTGCGCAGCGGGCTTTTGCCCGCGGCCTCGGCCAGCGGCACGCCATGGTCGCCGGCCTGCGTCACCTGCGCCCCGCCATCGGGAAGCTGGATGTCGATGGAGATGCTCAGGCTCTCGCACATGCGTTTGATGCGGGCCTTGCCGGCCAGATCCATCATCTTGGGCGCATGATTGAGCGCGAAGCGGATCTTTTCGAACGGGAGCTCCTCGGCCTGCAGCGCCTTTTTCAGCCGCATGGCGTTCTGCGCCGAGCGCATGTCGAGCTCCATCGTGCAGAAATAGACATGGGCGAAGGTCAGCACCGTCTCGGTCCAGCTCACCAGCGAGCTGGGCATGTCGATGACGATGTAGTCGAAATTGGTCGACGCCATCTCCAGCACGCGCTCCACGTCCTCGGGCGTGATGATGTCGAGCGGCACCATGTCGGACGGCGCGGTGAGCACGTGGAGCCGCTCGTGGTAGGTCAGGAGCGCGGACATGAAGCTTTCGCTGTCCATGCTCTCGGTGTCCTGGAGCATCTCGAGCACCGCGTCGCGGCGGGGCAGGTCGAGGAAGGTCGATGCGCTGCCGAATTGCAGGTCGAGATCGATGAGGCACACGCGCGGCGGCGCCTTCTTGTCGATATTGGCGAGCTCCCAGGCGAGGTTCGTCGCCAGGGTCGAGGAGCCGGAGCCGCCCGCGATGCCGTGGACGGCGAAGATCGCGGCCTGCCGGTCGCCGGTGGCCTTGAGCGTGTTGCGCATCTCCTCGGGCGGGAGCGCCTCGGGTTCGGGCTGCTGGAGACGCTCGATGGCATGGGCCAGCTCGCCCTCCGGCAGGGGGTAGGGGATGAACTCGTTTGCCCCGTTGCGCAGAAGCTGGTGCAGCGTGGCGGTGGACAGGTCCTCGGCCACGAGGATCGTCTTGATCCCCCGGCTGGCCGCCAGCATCACGATGTTGGTGATCAGATCGAGATTTTCCTGATCCTGCTCGTCGAGCGCGATGGCCACGAATTCGAGCGCCTCGGCATCGGGCTGTTCGAAGAAGGGGAGAACCTCATCGAACCCGAGATCCCCCCAGCGCTCGCCGAGCGCGGTTTCCATGTCCTCGATCAGGAGATCGAAGTTCTGGACGTCGCGACTTATCGTGCAGGCCACAAGGGGCTGCGGTTCGGTTTGTAACATCACGCTGCTCATCGCGACCTGCCTTCTTTTGCCTTTCGGCTCCGAAGGGGCGGATGTCCGGGCGCTACCCCTTCAAACGATCTGCCCCACAAAGCCTGCATCCCGGCGGATGCGTGCTTATCCCAGGACCAAGAAGTGGCGGGCAAAGGGGGCAAGAATTGGGCTGCAATTCAGTAATGTCGTGGAGAATTGTGGAATGCCGGGCCCGCGCGCGGGATCCTGGAACGCAAGCGGGCCGCGAGATTTTCGCGGCCCGTGCAAAGGTTGGGGGAGGCGGGTCTACTCCGCGACGACGTCGACGACCGTGCTCGCCTCCGTGGCGCTGTTGACGAATTCGCGGAACACGATCTCGGCGTACTTGCCTTGCATCACGGTGGGGTGGGTCTGAACGAAGCCCGAGACTTCCGTCACCGTGCGCCGGTTGCGGCGCTCGCGGTCCGCGCTGGCCACGAGGGGCTGGGTCTCGCCGAAGCTCACCACCGCCTCGAGCCGGGACCGGTTGATCCCCTGCTGCGCGAGGAAGCGCACCGCCGCGTTGGCGCGCGCGAGCCCGAGCCGCTTGTTATAGGCCTCCGAGCCCACCGCGTCGGTATGCCCGAAGACGCGGAAGCGGACCTCCGGGAATTGCCGGATGAAGGCGGCCTGTTCGGTGAGCACCGCCTGCGCCGTGGCGTCGAGCGCCGCGGAATCGAAGGCGAAGTTGATGGTGGTGGGCACCGAGGCGGCGAAGCGCGCGCCGAGGTCCACGGCCGCCGACCGCTGCCCGGTCATGACGAGCATGTTGCTCACCGTCGGGTTGCCGAAGCCTCCCTCGTCGAGGCGGCTACCCGCCTCCCTTGCGTTGAAATCGAACACTTGCTGCGGTGTCACGCAGGCCGTGAGCATCAGCAGGCTTGCGATGGCTGCTAGGAGTTTCATGGGCCGTCTCCGCTTTCTGCGTTTCCGTTATCAATCAAGCACGTAGCCGTAGGAGCCGCTGAAGTCCTGCTTGGCGACTTCGGCGGCGGCACCGGCGGTGGGCGTGCGCCCGGTGGTGCGTCCGAAGAGGAAGAGGTCCCGCTCCGTGGGGATGGCCACGCGGTCCGTGGGCAGCGCCAGCACATCGCCCTTCACCGGGCTCACCAGGTGGGCGGTCACGATGATGACGAGCTCCGACTGGTCCCGCGTGAAGGACGCGGAGCGGAAGAGCGAGCCCAGGATGGGGATGTCGCCCAGCCAGGGCACCTGGCTGCTGATGTCGGCGAAGTCGTCCTCGAGGAGGCCCGCGATGGCGAAGCTTTCGCCGTCGCGCATCTCCACGGTCGTGGAGGTCTCGCGCCGGGAGAAGGCGTCGATGGTGAAGGCGCCCGCGGTGATGCCGTTGGAGCTGTCGATGGCGCTCACGGCCGCGCGCAGCGAGATGTTGACTGTGTCGCCGTCCACCACGCGGGGTGTGAAGTTGAGCTCGATACCGAAGGGCTTGTATTCAATCGCGATTTCGCCTTCGCCCTGGGCCACCGGCACGGGATATTCGCCGCCCGCCAGGAACGTCGCCTCCTGGCCCGAAAGCGCCACGAGGTTGGGTTCGGCCAGAGTGCGCACGAGGCCCTTGGTTTCCAGCGCCTCGAGGAGGATGTCGATGCGCAGGCTGTCGACGTCGAAGCCGAAGATCGCCGCGCCCGCCGCATTCGCGGCCTGGGCGAAGATGCTCACGAACTGGCCGTTCTCGTCCGGTGCGATGCCGCCGGAGCCGCCGCCCGCGATGATGGAGCCTTCGTCCTGGGCCACGAGGCCGCCATCGAGGGATTTCGCCACCGAGCGGCTCATTTCCGCGAAGCGCACTTTCAACATGACCTGGTGATTGCCGCCGACGACCATGAGGTTCGACACCCGGCCCGGCGCGTAGCGCTGGGCGAGGTCGAGGGCGCGGTCCATGCGGACGATGGAGCTCACGGCCCCCGACAAGACGATGCCGTCATTGGCGGTGCGCACCTCGATGCTCTCATTGGGCAGGATCTGCTGCAGCCGCTCCTTGAATTCGGAGATGTCGGGCGCCACGCGGATTTCCACGTTGGTGATCAGCCGGCCATCGGGGCCAAGCAGCGTGAGCGAGGTCCGTCCCGGCGCGCGGCCCAGAACGTAGATCGTGCGATCCGACAGCGTCGAGATGTCGGCGATGTTGGGATCGGCGATCGTGAGCTCCGCGAAGGGCACATCGCTTTCCACCACCACCGAGCGGCTGATGGGCACGTTGAGCGCCGTCGTCGGCGCTCCCCGCATCACCCGCAGCGTCTCCGCCTCGACCGGGGTCACGGGTGCCGTGAATGCAAGTGAAAGCCCCAGCGCAGCTGTGGCAAGAAGGGTCTTGAATGTCATGTGACCTGCCTCCGATCACGCCTCGAAAAGACGGGTCTTATTGCCCGTATCTGTCGGCACGATGCAGCAGAATTAGTTTTGACGCAAGATTCAACGGTTTGAGAGCGGTTCTTCGTGTTGGTAATGTGCAACAAGAAAGGGCCCCGCAGGGCCCTTTGTCAGATCGTGCGTGATTTTCGGGTCGCTCAGTCGGTGCAGGGGATGGGCACTTCCACCAGTTCCGCGCCGCGGCGCGTGCGCACGGAGCAGGTCTCTTCCCGCTGGATTTCCACCACCTGCTCTTCCTCGACCCCCAGAAGGAGCCGCTGGTTGACGTCGACGGCGGTGGCGACGGTTTCGTCGCGCGCCCCCACCAGCGCCAGCGACAGGCGGCCGGAATTCTGCGCCTGCGCAAGGCGGGCGACCTGCTGCGGGCTCACCTGGGCGGTGACGGTGCGCGCAACGGCCACCTGGGCGTCGGAGGGCGTGGAGCTTTGGTCCACCGCGATGAGCTCGATGCCCGGTTCGATGAGGCGCGTGATCTCCTGCTCGCCGCGGTCGTTGTTGCCGGGCGCCATGCCGGACCAGAACACGTCGACCCGGTCGCCCGGGCGCAGGAAGCCGGAGACGCCGGTCTGCGCGTCGACGCGGATGGTGAAGGCCCGCTTTCCGGGCACGAGGAGGGAGGTGAGGCCCGCGCCCTCGCCGGGCTCGCTCACCTTCACGTTGAGGATCGGCTCGCCCCGCTCGATGGAGCGCAGCGCCACGCGAAGCTCGTTCTGGCCCTTGGAGAAGAATTCCTCGGCGGTCATGAAGGCACCTTCCGGCACCGCGGGCACCGGCCAGCGCATGACGGCGATATGCTCCTCGGTGAGTTCGTCGCCGTATTCCACGGCCTCGCGCGCCACGACGATGTCGGTGAGCGGGACGTTGGACGCCCGCTCCGCCGCAAGGGCCGCGCTATGTTGGGAGATGTATTCCTGCGCCATGTAGACGGCGCCGCCGGCCAAAGCGATCCCCACGATCAATACCAGTCCAAAAACCATACGCATGGCGTAACCCTCAATTCGCATTGACGCCGTTCGGCGGCGCTTCAGTCCACTCGTTCGATCCCTCTGCCAGAGGATTCAGGCGAAAAAGTGGTGAAGGGACGGAATTTCTGCGCGCATGGCCCGGGACGGGCCCCGCTAGCCGCCCGCGCGGGCCGGGGAGGCCGGGGAGGTCTGGGAGGGCGGGGGCACCGCCGCCGTCGCCGCGTCCGCGGGCGGGCCACCCTCGCCCGCGGGCCCGAAGACCAGCGCGCCCGCGCTGGCACCGAGCGCCACGAGGCCGAACGTCAGCACGATCCAGTCCGGTGACATCCTCTGTTCGCTTGGGGTACGCGTCTCACTTCGAAACATCCACACGATTACTCTCCTTCAACACGCCCCACCTTTCCGCGCACACCGACCTCACGCTGGCGAGATGTCGCGGCCAATTGAGGCACAAAAAGGGAAGCGGTCGGAAAAACGCGGGGCGCGCGGGCGGAGGCTTGCCGATCGTCGGCCGAAAAACGCAAAAGCCCCGGCCGGGACCGGGGCGATCAAGCTGTGTCTCTCAGAGGCGCTCAGTAGGGGTCGAGCACCGTGCCGGTTTCGATACGGCTCGCGATTTCGCTGAGCTGGCCGCTCGTGGCCTTGCCCACGACGCCCATGCCCTCGCCGAAATAAACGAAGATGGAAATGCACAATCCGATGATGGCGGCCGTCAGGACGACCCAGTCGACGGTGACCGCGCCGCACTCATCCTGGTGGATACGACGAAATTTGGTAAGTACTGACATGGGTTCGCCTCGCTCGCCCTGGACCGTTAACATGGAGCCTCGCCCGGCTCTGGGCGATGCTTCTGTGATTTCTTTGTCCATGAGGACGGCACGGGGCGTGCGCGTCATGTCGGGCATGTCGGATAGCATCTGAGCCGCAAAACCTCGTTACTCGGACCGCAACGCTCGGAAGGCGCCGATCGTAAAAGAGTTGTGCGGAACAGATCTCCCGACCCGTTCTACGGTCACTGCGCCCCCGGGCGACCGTCCAGAACCTTGCGATTTGACCGACCCATCACCCCTCTTCCTACGCGGAGGAAAGATGCTGGCTCATGGTTGGCGGCGCAGATGTGCCGCCGGGCGTGCTGGAAGCGGGCCGATACCGCCAGGGGCGGGATCGGCGCCGCAATCCAAGCTCCGCGACCGCTGCCATGGTCCCGATCCGGCCAAGAAGCTGCGCCATCTTCGTCGTGGCGCAGGTCTTGACTGGTCGCCGCCATGGCGTCGCTGCGGACGCAGACGTTCGATTAGAACGTGTACTGGCGGATCGACATGGAGGACAGGCTGTCATCGATGTCGCCGGAGATCTCGCCCACACCGCCGGACACCGTGGTGAGAACGGCGATGCCGAGGCCCACGATTGCTGCGGTCAGCACGACCCAGTCGACGGTCACTGCGCCGTCTTCGTCACGGCGGAATTTGTTGAAGAAGTTCATCATTGTCTTTCCCTCTCGAGGATGTTCGCTCAGTTTCACTCACCTCGACGGAACGACAGGGCGGCCTCTCAGTGCCCTAGCCCGTCTTGGCATGGGCTTATATGGCCCCCGGATTGGGGCGCGAATTAGGCAGCATTCGTGCAATTTTGCAGAAGTTTGTTGGCCTCGGAGGTATTCGTATAACCATCTGATCTATAACGATTATTTTTTTATTTTTCCTGTTTTGAGCCGCCCGATTATCCCACGCAGTCGAACCAATTTCCACGATCCGAGAGCTTTTTGGCCGGCCCGGGTGCCAATGCTGGCGCGGCGTCGTGAACTTTTGTAAACTGTATCCAACGAGAAGAGGCAGAGCAGGACCTCGCATCATGATTTCAGGTTTCCGGGGCGGCGCGGCCGTCCTCGCGTTTTGTGCCGCCGCGACGCTCGGCGGACCACCCGCGGCCCAAAGGGCCCCCTCCGACGCGCCGGAGCCCGCGTCGGACGCGGACCCGCAAACCGCCGCGCAGGCTGACCCGGGGGCCGAGGCACCGCCGCCCTTCCGCGACGTGAACTTCAGGCGGGTGAAGCCGCCCGCCGCGGGGACGCGCTCGTTCATCACCGTTCAAATCGCCCCGCGCCCTGCGCCGAGCAACGATACCGTCGAAGAGGTGGCCGCAGCACGTCCGACACCGCAAGCGGGCGCCTATCCCTGGTTCTGGGAGGTCCTGTCCCCCGATCGCGCCGCCGCCGGCGCCAGCAGGCTCTTTGACGCGCTCGATACGATCCAGGGCTCGGGCGCCGCGCCCGCGCCGCGCCTCCAGACGCTCCAGACCATCGCCGATGCCCATGGCGGGACGATGCTGGGCTCCACATCGGGCACCCGCGTGTCCCCCGCGCTCGTCCTCGCGGTGATCGCGGTGGAAAGCGCGGGCGACGCGGCCGCGGTGAGCCGCGCGGGGGCGCAGGGCCTCATGCAGCTCATGCCCGCGACCGCGGCGCGGTTCGGGGTGACCGACGCCTTCGACGCCGCCGACAACATCAAGGGGGGCGTGGCGCTCCTCGATTATCTCATGGGTCTTTACGACGACGATCCGCTCCTCGTACTCGCCGCCTACAACGCCGGGGAGGGGGCCGTGCGCGACCATGGCGGCGTGCCCCCCTACACCGAGACGCGCAACTACATCCCGCGCGTGTTGGCGGCCTATGACGTGGCGCGCGGGCTCTGCACCACGCCGCCGATGCTCCTCACGGATGGCTGCGTCTTCGCGGGCGGGGAGGGGTGAGGTGACGAAGGCGCCGCTCTTTCTCGATGTCGATGGGACGTTCCTGAAGACGGACCTCCTCCTCGAGGGGATCTGGGCCGGGCTCGGGCAGGCCCCGCTGGCCACGCTGGCGGCGCTCCTGCGCCACGGGCGCGATCCCGCGCGTCTCAAGGCCGCGCTGGCCGAGCAGGTGCCGCTCAGGCTCGATCTCATGCCCGTGCGCGCGGAGATCGCGGAGCTCGCCGCCGCCGCCCGCGAGGAGGGCCATGCGGTGGGGCTCGCCTCGGCCTCGGACGCGCGGCTCGTGGCCGCGCTCGCCGAACTCCACGGTTATGACATGTCCCTGGGCTCCGTGCCCGGGCGCAACCTGAAGGGCGCGGAGAAGGCCGCGGCGCTCCAGGAGGCCACGCAGGAGACCGGCTACATCTATGCCGGCAACAGCCGCGCCGACCGTCCCGCCTGGGACGCTGCGCAGGCGGCCATCGTCGTGGGCGACCCGGGCCGGGCGCGCCGGGGGCTCGCGGCGCAAGGCGTGCCGGTGACGCCCGTCGCCGGGGGCTGGTCTCCCCGCGATCTCGTGCGCGCCCTCAGGCCGCACCAGTGGGTCAAGAACGTGCTGCTGCTCCTGCCGATGATCGCGGCCCATGAGTTCGGGCTTCCCACGCTCCTCCTCGCGCTCCTGGGCATCGCGGCGTTTTCGGCGGCGGCGAGCGCGATCTACCTCGTCAACGATCTCCTCGATCTCGAGGCCGACCGGCTCCACGTCAAGAAATGCACGCGGCCCTTCGCCTCGGGCGCGGTGCCTATCGGCGCAGGCATGGCGGCCGCCGTGGCGCTCGGCGCGCTGGCGCTGGGGCTCGGCACGCTCCTCGGACCCGCCTTCCTCGGGGTCGTCGTGCTCTACATGGCGCTGTCGCTGGCCTATTCGCTCCAGCTCAAGCGCATGCGCTGGATCGATATCGCGACGCTGGCCACGCTCTACACGCTGCGCGTGGTGGCCGGGGCGGCGGCCACGCAGGTGGAGGCCTCGGTGGCGATGCTCGTCTTCATCTTTCCGGTCTTCATCGCGCTGGGCTGCGTGAAGCGGCTCACGGAGCTGACGCTGGCCACCTCCGACGCCCGTTTGCCCGGGCGCGGCTACGGGCGGCCGGACCGGGAGGACCTGCTCAACGTGGCGGCCCTGGGCGCGGTGGGGGCGCTCGTGGTCTTCTTTCTCTACACCTGGAGCGCGCAGGCCCTGGCGCTCTATCCCACGCGGTGGATCCTCTGGATCGCCATGGTGCCCATGGCGGCGTGGCTCACGCGCATGGTGGTGCTGGGCTACGGCGGCAAGCAGGATTACGATCCCATCGTTTTCGCCCTGCGCGACAAGACGGGGGTGGGCCTCCTTCTCATCACGCTCTCGCTCATGTTCTACGCCGCGGGCCTCTGGAGCACGTGGTTCGGCCTCTGAACGGCCGCGAATTTCTTCGGAAATTCGTGGCGGCTCAGATGGACAGTTTCTTGAAGATGGGCTCCGGCACCAGGCGGATGATGGTCATGATGAGGACCCAGAAGCCGGGCGTGTAGATCACGTTGCGCCGCTTCTCCACCGCCCGCAGGATATCGTCCGCCACCTTTTCGGGCGGCGCCACGAGGAACATCCCCTCCACATTCCAGGTCATCGCCGTGTCGACGAAGCCGGGCTTCACCGTCACCACGTGGCCGCCCGCGCGGGTGAGGCGGTTTCTCAACCCGCTGAGATAGGTGTGAAACCCTGCCTTGGCCGCGCCGTAGACGTAATTTCCCACGCGCCCGCGATCGCCCGCCACCGAGCCCACGCCCACAACCGTCCCGCCGCCGCGCGCCTCGAGCTCGGGCGCGAGCATCTGGAGGATGCGGGCCGGGCCCGTGAAGCTGTCGGTGACGGTCCCGTCGATGAGGGCGGGGTCCGCGTCGATGGCGCCTTGCGCCGGCATGGAGCCCACGAAGACGGCGGCGTTGAGCGTGCCCTCCTCCGATGCCATGGCCGCGACGAGCGCGGCGAAGGTCTCCGGGTCCCGCGCATCGAACCGCAGGGCCCGCGACATCCGCGCGCCGCGGGCGCGGGCGTCGGCGGCGGTGGCCTCCATGTCGGCGATGTCGCGGCCCGCGAGGACGAGCCCCGCGCCGCGCTCGGCGAGCGCCCGGATGAGCGCCCGCGCCATCGAGGACGTCGCGCCGAGGATGAGCCAGGTCTCCTGCATCACGTGCTCTCCCGGAGCTCGAGCCGCCGGACGAGATCGGTGACGAGCGCGCCCTCGGGGTCGGCCTTCGCCGCCTCTCCTGCCCAGGCCGCGCGGCCCGGATACATCGCGTGGATGGTGGAGGGGGATGCGAGGGCGTCCTTGGCCAGGTAGATGCGCCCGCCCGCTTCGAGCGTGGCGGCCTCGAGCTCTGCAAGGAGCGCTGTGGCGCGTCCCTTGGCCGGTATGTCGACGGCGAGCGTGTAGCCCTCCATTGGAAAGGACATGAGCCCCGCGCAACCGGGACCGAGCCGCTTCAGCACCGCCAGCGGCGAGGCGCGGCCGGAGCGGGCGATCGTCTCCAGCATCTCGCGCAGGGCTGGGGCTGCGCCCAGCGGAACGACGCATTGGAACTGGTGAAAGCCCGCCTTGCCGTAGAGCCTGTTCCAGTCGTGGATGCGGTCGAGGGGAAAGAAGAAATCCGTGAAGCTGCGCCTGACCGTGCGCCCGGTGGGCGGCACGCGACGGAAATAGGCGGCGTTGAAGGCGCGCACCACCGGGGAGGAGAGCGCGAAGCCCGGCGCGTCGAGCGGGACGGACCGCGCCGTGCCCGCCTTGGGCGGGGTGCCCTCGGCCACTTCGGCCTCCTCGAGGATGCCGCGCCCGAGCGCGCTGCCGGTGGCGGTGGCGTCGATCCAGCCGACGCAATACTGCGCCGTGGAGCCGTCGAGTTCGGCGATGAATTCGTCCCAGCCGGCCATGCGGCGCTCGCGCACGCGCATGAGGTCCCCCTCGATGGGGGTGAGCGCGAGCCGCGCGGAGAGGATGATGCCGGTCTGGCCGAGCCCGCCCACGGTGGCCTCGAAAGCCGGGCTGCCCGGCGTGATCGTCGTGACTGTGTCGCCCTGGCGCAGCTCGATCTCCGTCACATGGGCGCCGAAGCTGCCGGCGTGGTGGTGGTTCTTGCCGTGGACATCCATGGCGATGGCCCCGCCCACCGTGGCGAAACCGGTGCCGGGCATCACCGGCAGGAGCCAGCCGCGGGGCGCGAAGGTGCGCACCAGATCGCCCGTGGTCGCGCCCGCCTCCACGTGGAGGTGCCCGGTCATGGGGTCGAAATCGAGGATGCGGTCGAGCCGCGACAGGTCGAGGGCGCGGCCCGCATCGTTGAGGCAGGCATCCCCGTAGGAGCGGCGATTGCCGAGGGCCGGCGCCGTCTCCAGCGACAACAGAGTGCTGCGCCGCTCCGGCCGCGCAAGGTCGCCCGTCGCGCGCAGCGCCCGGCCCCAGCCGGTATAGGTTTCAGTTCGCCAGACCATTTCGCGCACTCTTTGCCTTTCGCTCGGCCACCGGAAACACGACGAGCCCGATGGCGATGGCGAACCAGAGCGTCGTGAGCCGGATCACCGCCGTGGCGGCCACGGCCACGTCGAGCGGCACGTCCTCGAGCGTCAGGAGCGCCACCATGGCCGCCTCGGCCCCGCCGATCCCGCCGGGGGCGCCGGTGAGCCCGCCCGCGAGCGTCGCGAAGAGAAAGATCGCCACCGCCGTCCAGAACGGCAGCGGCGCGCCCATCCACACCAGAAGCAGGTGAAAGGCCCAGCCCTCCGCCAGCCAGCCCAGGATCGACAGGATGCCCGCCACAAGGATCACGCGGGACGTTGAAAAGACGGCGATGGAGCGCGCGGAGCTGCGGACGCGGGCCATGAGGCGCGGGAAACGCCCGGTGAGGCGGTAGGCCCCGCCCACGAGCGCCGAAAGCAGCGATGGGCGCGTGGCGATGATGGCCGCGCAGACGGAGGCCAGCGCGATGGTGAGCGCGAGCCCCGTGCCCATGGTCGAGAGCGCCACCGCCACGGCGAGCATGATCCCCATGGCCGCCAGGTCCGCGGCGCGATCCACCAGCGCCAGCGGCGCGGTGCGCTCGAAGCTCCAGTCCGCCTCCGATTTCAGCCAGCGCATGCGAATGAGTTCGCCCACCCGGCCCGGCGTCACCGTCATGGCGAAGCCGCCGAAATAGTGCCGCACATTGGTGCCGAGGGAGGTGGGCAGCCCGAGCTCGCGCGCGAAAAGGTCCCAGCGCAGGGCACGCATGCCGTAATTGGCGACGCTGAGCAGGAGCAGAAACGCGATGGCCTGGAGCGAGAGCTTGGCAAGCTGCGAGAGCGTGGCGTCCCATCCCGTGGCGGAAGCGAGACCCGTGAGGCCGAGCACCACCAGCCCGAAAAGACCGGTCATAACTGCTCTGTCGACCCATGCCTTGCGGCGACGGCCTGCCATGTCGCTGCTGCTCATTATCATTACTCCGTTCGTTACTCTCGTAATGAGGCAAGATTGTGGAGTTGTGACGCGTGTCGAAACACTTACCCGTGACGGGGGCAGACCGGCAATGCCCTTCGCGAACCCGTGTCGCGGCGGCCGAGGGGTCCGCGCCGCCGGGCGGACAGACCTCGAAGCGGTCAGACCTTGAAGACGTCGGCCCAGTCCGGGTGCTTGCGCCGTAGGGCATTCACGAAGGGGCAGAGCGGGACGACCCTGAACCCCTTGGCGCGGGCATCGGCCACGAGATGCTCCACGAGCGCGCGCCCCGCCCCCGTGCCGCGCATGGCCTCGGGCACGCCGGTATGGTCGACGATGCGCAGCGCGTCCGAGGCGATGGAGAAGGTCATCTCCGCCTCCCCGGCCTCGGTGCGCAGCACGTAGCGGCCCTTCCGGCCGTCGATTTCTTCAGTGATCACGGGCATTTCCCTCCGCCGGGTGGTCGCGCGCCCCGCGGGCGCTAGGCTCTCTCGCTCGCACGGGGGCAGGTTGCCCCGCATCGCGCAAGGTAGGAGAGCCCATGGCAGACCAGCAAGATTTCGAGACCGAGTTCGCCCGCCACCGCGGGCCGCTTCTCATCCTGTCGACGCTGGTGGTCTCCACGCTCTGCGCCTGTCTCGTGATGCTGTCGACGACATCGCTGACCGCCAAGCCCGAGGTCCGAAAGCGGGGAGCCGACACAACCGTGGGAACTCCCGGGCCCGTGATCCGTTGAGCCGGTCGAAGAAGGAGCGCACCATGGCAGACGCGAACACCCACAGGCACGCCGAGACACGGGATTTCGGCGCGCGCGGCGGCCTCGCCGTGCTGGCGGTCTTTGCCGCCGCGCTCTTTTTGGCATCTCATTACTTCACTGCCGCCTCGGGCGACGTTCCCGACGACCCGAATGATCCCGCCACTTTGCGCCAGTGACGCTGAGCCCGTGACGCGGCCCCGTTTTGGGGAGGCCGCGCGCCGAGCCAGAGGCGGGGCTCAGAGAACCGTGGCCTCGGTGGCGGCGCGCAGGTCGTCCTCGCTCACACCGTCGGCCAGTTCGACGATGGCGAGCCCGCCCTCCACGACGTCGAGCACGCCCAGATTGGTGATGATGCGGTCCACGACCCCGGCGCCGGTGAGCGGGAGCGTGCAGGCCTTCAGGACCTTGGAGACGCCGGCCTTGTTCTGGTGATCCATGACGACAATGACGCGGCCCACGCCGGCCACGAGATCCATGGCCCCGCCCATGCCCTTGACGAGCTTGCCCGGGATCATCCAGTTCGCCAGGTCACCGTTTTCGGCCACTTCCATGGCGCCCAGGATCGCCGCCGCGATCTTGCCGCCCCGGATCATGCCGAAGGAGGTGGCGCTGTCGAAATAGGCGGTGCGCTTGAGCTCGGTGATCGTCTGCTTGCCCGCGTTGATGAGGTCGGGGTCCTCCTCCCCCTCGAAGGGGAAAGGGCCCATCCCGAGCATCCCGTTCTCCGATTGCAGGGTGATATCCTTGTCGCCCACGTAGTTTGCCACAAGCGTTGGGATGCCGATGCCGAGATTGACGTACATGCCGTCCTCGAGCTCTTCAGCCGCCCGCGCGGCCATCTGATTGCGATCCCAGGGCATGGCTCTACTCCTTCTCGGCGGCGATTTCGCTGCCGTCTTCGTTCCAGTTTCCGGCGGGGACCTCCACGGTCACAACGGTGCCGGCGGCGCCGCGCGTCACCTGGATCGTGCCGCTGAGCCCGTCCACGAGCCCGATCAGGAGCTGGCCTCCCAGCGAGCCGCGCGAGGGCCATTCCGTCTCGGCGGGGATGCCCACGCCGTCATCGGCCACGGTCAGGCGCACGCCGCCTTCCGCGAATTCGGCGAGGCGCACCTCCACGAGCCCGCTGTCGAGCCCCACGAAGGCGTGCTGGAAACAATTGGTCATGATTTCGGACAGGATCAGGCCCAGCCGCGTGGCCGCGTCGAGCGGCGCGCGCACACGGGCGACATCGATATTCGTGCGGATGCCCGAGCGCCCGTCGATATGGGCGATCGCGTTGGCCACCCGCGTGAGATAGCTGCCGAGCGCGATGGAATCGTTCTGCGCGGCGCGGTTTGCGCCCGACATCTCCTCGTAGAGCATCTGAAGGCTCTCGATGCGGCGCGCGAGGGCGGCGAAATCGGACTTGTTCTCGGTCTCGCGCGCCTGCAGGCGGATCATGCCGATGATCATGCTCAGGTGGTTTTTCACCCGGTGCTGGATCTCGGTGAGCTGGCGCGAGAGGCCCGAGCCGCTGTCGAGCACATCGTCGCTCAGCCGTTGCTGGACGCCGAGGAAGAGCACCACGTCGCCCTCGTCATTGAGGACAGGCGAGACGAGCAGCCGGTTCATGAAGGGCTCGCCGTCAGCGCGGTAATTCAGGATGTCGACAACGACCTCTTCGCGCGCCTCGATGCCCGCCTTGAGCTTGCGCACGTCGGCGAGGTCGGTGTCCTCGCCCTGAAGAAAGCGGCAGTTGCGGCCCTCGGCGGCGGAGCGGCTGTAGCCCGTGACCTCTTCGAAGGCCTTGTTGACGTAGATGATCGGATTGTCCTCGCGCGACGGGTCGCTGATGACCATTGCCACGCCCGAGCCACCCACGCTCGAGACGACGGCAGCGGCATCCTCGGGCAGGCCCGAGCGGGGATTGACACGTTCTTCCATCAGAGCTCCTCAGGCCGCTTTCGGCCTCGTAGTGCGTTGTTCGATGCGCTTCTCGTGGGTGCCCTGGATCAGGCGGTTGACGTAGATGCCGGGCAGGTGGATGGCGTCGGGGTCGAGCGAGCCTGTGGGCACGATCTCCTCCACCTCCATCACGCAGACCTTGCCGCACATGGCCGCGGGCGGATTGAAGTTGCGCGCGGTCTTGCGGAAGACGGCATTGCCCGTCTCGTCCGCTTTCCAAGCCTTCACGATGGACAGGTCCGCGAAGAGGCCGGTCTCCATGATATGGGTTTCCATCTCGCCGTCGCGGTTGGGGAAGTCCTTGTGTTCCTTGCCCTCGGCGATGACGGTGCCCACGCCGGTCTTGGTGTAGAAGCCCGGGATGCCGCAGCCCGCCGCGCGCATGCGCTCGGCCAGCGTGCCCTGGGGATTGAACTCGAGCTCGAGCGCGCCGGAGAGGTACTGCTCCATGAACGTCGCGTTCTCCCCCACATAGGAGGAGATCATCTTTTTCACCTGCCGGGTCTGGAGCAGGATGCCGATTCCGAACTCATCCACGCCCGCATTGTTGGAGGCGAAGGTGAGGTCCTTCGTGCCCGCCTCCTTGATGGCGTCGAGCAGGAGCTCCGGGATGCCGCAGAGGCCGAAACCGCCCGCGGCGATGAACATCCCGTCGAACAAAAGCCCGTCGAGAGCCTCCGCCGCGGACCCGTAGATTTTCTTCATGGATCGTCCCTTCGAGGTCTGGCGGCAACCTGCAAGCCGGGCTGCCCAAAGTCAATTCGCTGCAGGTGCGAAGATGGGCGCGGTTGAGGGACGGCTCGTGGTCGCTGCCGCAGGCGGGGGGATCGGTCAGGGGACGCGGCTCGGACCCGCCGGGCCGTGCGGGCGTTGAGCCTTGGCAACCGCCCCGCGCGGGGCGCCGTCTCAGGCCTTGATCTCCTGGATCGCCGTGAAGCCCTCGAATTGCGGGGGACCGTCATAGAGGGGCTTGCGCGCGCCCGCCCCCTTGTGAGCATCGCGGAAGCTCTGCGAGCGGGTCCAGTCGAGGAAGGCCGCCTCGTCGGCCCAGACCGTGTGGGAGGCGTAGAGCGTGATGCCGTCCCGCGCCGGCCCCCTGAGCATGTGAAACGCCACGAAGCCCGGCTCCTGCGCGAGGAAGCTCTCGCGGTTGAGCCAGACCTGCTCGAATGCCTCTTCATTGCCCTCGGTGACGCGGAACCGGTTCATGGCGATGTACATGGGGTCTCTCCTCACAGGACGAGTTCGTTGTCCTCTTCTTCCGCGCGGCTTTCGTCGTGGGCGGCGAGCGCGATACCGAAGGTGAGGATACCCACGCGCCCGGCCGTCATCAACACGATCACGACGAGCTTGCCGAGGTCCGTGAGATCGCCGGTGATGCCCATGGAAAGGCCCACCGTCCCCATGGCCGAGATGGCCTCGAAGAGGAGGAGGTCGAGCGCGGTACCGGCCTCAGTGAGGCTCAGGAGCACGAGCGCGATGAGGAGGACGCCGAAGTAATAGGCGAGCGACGCGGTGGCGAGTTCGAGCTTGTCCTGGGGAATGCGCCGCTTCGACAGGCGCACGGCGTCGCGGCCTTTCAGGCGCGATTTCACGAGGCCCACAAGGGCCGCGAAGGTCGTGGTCTTGAGCCCGCCGCCAGTGCCCGCGGGCGAGGCCCCGAAGACCATGAGGAAGATCAGCACGAGCAGCACCGCCTGGCTCAGCGCGCCGATGGGATGGGTGTTGAAGCCCACGGTGGTCGTCGCCGTCATCGTCTGAAAAAACGCCGCCATGAGCCGCTCCGCCGGGGGGAACGCGGAAAGCGTGGGCTCGGCCACGTAGAGAAACACCGTGCCCGCCACCGTGAACCAGAACGTCACGCGCACGATGAGCTTCGAGTATAAGCCCAGATGCCGCGCGCGGCCCATGAGCATCCGCCAGGCATCGACGACGATGAGAAAGCCCGTGGCCCCGAGGAGGGAGAGCGCGGCGATCGTGAGGTTGAACGCGGTGTCGTCGCGGAACGCCTCGAGCGAGGTGGAAAAAAGCGAGAAACCCGCCGTGCAGAACGCGCTCACCGCGTGGAAAATCGCCGACCAGAGCGGCCGGTCCACCCCCTCGGAGAGAAAGATCGCAAAGAGCACGGCGGCGCCGATGGCCTCCACGATGAGCGTGAAGATCACGACGGAGCGGACGAAGACGAGCGGCTCGAGGTGGTCGGGCAGGCTGAAGGCGGCCTTCGCCGTCTTTTCCCGTAACGTGGACATGCGGTGCTGGAGCGAGACGACCGCGAAGGAGCCGAGCGTCATGTAGCCCAGCCCGCCGAGCTGGATGAGCGCGAGGATGACGAGCTCGCCCGCGAAGGTGAAACTCGTGCCCGGGTCCACCGTCACGAGCCCCGTGGTCGACACCGCCGATGTCGCGATGAAGAGCGTATCGATGGCCCGGACGGGGACCTCCTGCAGCACCGGGAGCGCCAGCAACACCCACCCGAAAAGGATGTAGATCAGGTAGCAGAAGAGCAGGAGCTTCGCGGGATGCGAGGCCAGGATCGCGCGCCGGAGCCGCCCTGCCCGGACGCGCATGCGCGCAAGTGATAACGACATGGGGGGTGAACCGGCAACGGGGGGTGCCAGTTCCCGCGGCGACGTGCGGAGCGGGCGACGGAGGCGGTCAGTTTCCGTGGCGACCTGCGGAGCGGGCGACGGAGGCAGCCAGTTTCCGCGACGACCCTGGGGACGTGCGAAGGAGGCCGCAACGTCGCGCGGCCACTTGCGGAACGGGTGCGATCAGGCCTTTCTGGCGGCGGCTTTCTTGCGGGCGGCGGGCGTCTTCTTCGCCGTGGTCTTTTTCGCCGGGGCCTTCTTCACCTTCTTGCCGGACTTCGCGGCGCGTTCGGCGATGAGGTCCACGGCCTGAGCGACGGTGAGGTCGTCGATCTCCACCGTGTCGGGGATCGTGGCGTTGATCTTTTCCCACTTCACGTAGGGCCCGTACTTGCCCTTGAAGACGGCGATGGCCCCGCCCGCCTCCGGGTGCTCGCCAAGCTCGCGCACGGGTTCGACCTTGCCGCGCTGCCCGCGCTTGGGCTTGGAGGCGATGACCTCCACGGCGCGGTTCATGCCGATCTCCCACACGTCCTCGATCGATTCGAGATTGGCGTTGGTGCCGCCCTTGTTGGAGATCGTGTCGGCGTGTTTCAGGTAGGGCCCGTAGCGGCCGATATTGGCCCAGATCGGGACCCCGTCCTCCGGGTGCTCGCCGATGAGGCGGGGCAGGGAGAGGAGCCTGAGCGCCTCCTCGAGCGTCAGCGCCTCCGGCGACCAGCCCTTGGGCACGCCCTGGCGCGGCGGCTTCTCGTCGCCGTTCTGTTCGCCACGCTGCACATAGGGCCCGAACCGGCCCTTGAAGACGCGGATCTCGTCGCCCGCGTCATGACCCAGAAGCTTGCCCTCCGGCGGGATGGAGGCCGCGGCCTCCTCCTCCGATTGGGGCGGGCCGAAGGGGCGGGTGTAGCGGCATTCGGGGTAGTTCGAGCAGCCGATGAAGGCCCCGCCGGAGCGCGCCGTGCGCATGGAAAGCCGCCCCGTCCCGCAATTGGGACAGAGCCGCGGGTCGCCACCGCCGGGCAGCGGTGGAAAGATGTGCGGCGCGAGCTCCTCGTTGATCTTTTCCAGCACCTCGGTGATGGACTGATCCATGGCCTCCCCGATGGCCATGGAGAAATCTTTCCAGAACCGGTCGAGCACGTCCTTCCATTCCCGCGAACCCGCGGAGACGTCGTCGAGCTCCTCTTCCAGCGAGCCGGTGAAATCGTAATCCACGTAGCGGCGGAAGAAGTTCGTCAGGAACGCCGTGACGAGCCGGCCTTTATCCTCTGGGAAAAGGCGGTTCTTCTCCTTGCGGACGTATTCGCGGTCCTGGATCGTGGTGACGATGGAGGCATAGGTGGAGGGCCGCCCGATGCCGAGCTCCTCCATCCGCTTGACGAGCGTGGCCTCGGTATAGCGCGGCGGCGGCTGGGTGAAGCTTTGGGAGGCGAGCACGCCCTCATCGGCGCTCATGACGGCGGATTTCGTCAAAAGCATGCCGTCCGCGGCATCGTCGACGACACTATCGTCCTCCTTCTCCGCCTTCGCGAAGGCTTCGCGGTAGGAGCCCTTGATGGGCGCGGCGTCGCCCTCCATGACCTGAGGCAGGCGCTTGTCGTCCTCGTCCTCCACGTCGTCGCGGCCCTCTTCGTAGACCTTGAGGAACCCGTCGAAGAGCACGACCTGGCCCGTGGCGCGCAGCTCCACCTGGCCATCGTCGGAGCCCACCGTCACTGTCGTCCGCTCCATCCGCGCGCCCGCCATCTGAGAGGCGAGCGTCCGCTTCCAGATCAGATCGTAGAGCTTCCTCTGATCCTCGTCGGTGACGCGGAGCTCATCTGGTGCGCGCGACATCTCCGTGGGCCGCACGCATTCGTGGGCTTCTTGCGCGTTCTTGGCCTTGTTCTTGTAGGTGCGCGCTTTTTCGGGGACGTATTTGTCGCCGTAGCGATCCTTGATGGCGGCGCGCGCGTCGGTCACGGCCTCGGGCGCCATGTCGATGCCGTCGGTCCGCATGTAGGTGATGTAGCCCGCCTCGTAGAGGCGCTGGGCGAGGTTCATCGTCTGCCGCGCACCGTAGCCGAACTTCCGGCTGGCCTCCTGCTGGAGCGTGGAGGTCATGAAGGGCGGGGCGGGGTTGCGGCTGGTGGGCTTCGCCTCGACCTGCGTCACCGTCAATTTGCGTGAGGTGACGGCCTGCACGGCGAGCTCGGCGGCCGCGCGGGTCTCGATGTCGTAGCGATCGAGCTTCTTGCCGCCGAGCGTCACGAGCCGCGCCTCGTAGCTCTGGCCGCGGGGCGTCTCAAGCTGGGCGCGCACGCCCCAGTATTCGATCGGGCGGAAGGCCTCGATCTCCATCTCGCGCTCGACGATCAGGCGCAGGCAGACCGATTGCACGCGCCCCGCTGATTTCGCGCCCGGCAGGCGGCGCCAGAGGACGGGCGAGAGCTTGAACCCCACGAGATAGTCGAGGGCGCGGCGCGCGAGGTAGGCCTCCACGAGCTCCATGTCCACTTCGCGCGGCTGCTTCATGGCCTCGGTCACGGCGCGCTCGGTGATGGCGTTGAAGACGACGCGCTTGACGGGCGTGTCCTTCTTGAGCGCGCGGCGCTTGCGGAGCGCCTCCTCCAGGTGCCAGGAAATCGCCTCCCCCTCGCGGTCGGGGTCGGTGGCGAGAATGAGCTCACCGTCCTGGGCCAGCGCGTCGGCGATGGCTTTCACATGCTTTTTGGAGTCGCTCGCCACCTCCCAAAGCATCTCGAAACCGTTTTCGGGATCCACCGAGCCGTCCTTCGGAGGCAGGTCGCGGACATGCCCGTAGGAGGCCAGGACGGTGAAGTCTTTCCCCAGATATTTGTTGATTGTCTTGGCCTTGGCTGGGGACTCGACGACGACAACGGCCATGCGGGGAGCGCTTTCCTACTGAGAACTGACGTGAGCGGAACATGGGAAGAGCGCGCCGATTGTCAATTGACGTTCTTGGACGCGGCGGCCGGTCAGCCCGATTTCAGCGCCAGCAATCCGCCTGTCTGACGCTCGATCCGTCCGTCCATCTCCAGGTCGAGGATGGCCGAGGACACGCTGGCCGGGGCCGCGTCCACGCTGCGGATGAGCTGATCCTCGGCCAGGGGAGAGGGGCCCAGTTGCGACAGGAGCCGGGTGTGGAGCGCGGCGGTCTCGCGCAGCGGGCGCTTGGGGGCCGGCGGCGCCTCGAGCGGGAGGCGCGGCGCGGCGGGCGCGACATCGAGCGCCTCGAGCACGTCGGCGGCACTGCGCACGAGCGTGGCGCCGTCGCGCAAAAGGCGCAGGCACCCGCCCGCGCGGGCATCGAAGGGGTGGCCGGGCACGGCCATGACCTCCCGCCCGTAATCGAGGGCGATCTCCGCGGTGATGAGGGAGCCCGAGCGCGCGGCGGCCTCCACCACCACGAGGGCGCGGGAGATACCGGCGATGATCCGGTTGCGGCGCGGGAAGTGGCGGGCCTGGGGCTGCGTGCCCAGGGGCATCTCCGACAGGACGAGCCCGCGCTCTGCGATCCCGTTCATGAGCTCGGTGTTCTCGGCGGGATAGCTGACGTCCACGCCGCCGGCGACGACGGCGATGGTTCCTGTGTCGAGGGCGGCGTGATGGGCCTGGGCGTCGACGCCCCGGGCGAGGCCCGACACGATGCAGAGCCCCGCCGCGCCGAGATCGCCGCCGAGCCTGCGGGCCATGCGCGTGCCGAGGGAGGAGGCGTTGCGCGCCCCCACGATCCCCACGGGCTCAGTCGCATTGGGATCGCGCGGACCCCGCGCCCAGAGGAGCGGCGGCGCGTCGGGGACATCGGCCAGAAGCCGCGGATAGGAGGCCTGCCCGTGCCAGATCGCGCGGGCCCCTGCCGCCTTCGCCCGCTTGAGCTCGGCCATCGCCACGCCTTCGGGGCAGGGCGCGTAATCGTCGATCCCCGCCTGTCGCGCCATCTCCGGCAGGGCCGCGAAGGCCGCCGCCGGGCTGCCGTGTTCGGCCATCAATCTGTGATAGGTCGCCGGCCCCACCCGACGGGAGCGCAAGAGGCGGAGACAGATCATAGAGTCTTCTTCCGAGATGGGTGGGATTGGGGGGTGAGCGGAAGAAAATTCCTGTCGTTCCATCCCTGGCTCCGCCAACTTGCTCCCCGATAGCTACGGGGAATCGGTTAACGCCAGGTAAATCCTTTCCAAACCGCCACCAAAAAGACGACGGAGCCTGCAACGAACGCGCAAAAGGTGAGGATTTCCGGGTCGAGCGCGGTCTCCGCGCCCCCGAACGTGGCGTAGGCAGCGACCGCCAGCGCGGCAAATCCCGCGAACCAGAGCGCGCGCGGGGGCACCGCGGGCGCGGTTTGCGTGGGGATCGGTCGATTGCGCAGGAAAACCCACATCACCAGCGCCACTGCCACCGAAAGTGCTGCGAGAAAAGCGGGATAGACCGATCCCTGCACCGCACCGAGGGCGCCGCAGAGGCCGAGCACGCTCCACGCGGCCCAAAGGGGCAGGCGCGCGACCTCGGCGCTCCAGGCCGCCCAAGCCAAGGCCCCCGCAGCGAGGAGCGGCGTGGCGACGGCGTAGATCTTGGCCAGTTCCGACGCGCTCAGGTTCAGCGCCTCCGCCTGCATTCCGGTGGTCCAGAGCGCCCAGACCCCCGCGCCGGTACCTGCGAGAAGCAGGGTGGCGACAAGGCTCCACCGACGGGCATCCGCCCGCAAGAGGCGCGGCAGCACCCATAGGCCGAGCGCCACGTCCACGGGCGCGTGCCACGCGAGCGACGTCCACAGGAAAGAGACCGGCGGCGCCTCGTAGACCGCCGGAACCACGACCCCTTCGATCACCCAGCCCGTGATGCCACCGGCGAGCACGGCCTGCCACCAGTACTCTAGTGGGCGCAGCCGCGCGAGCGCGAGAAACGCCGCCGCCGGAAGGAGGTAGAATAGCCCCATCGCCAGGAGGTCCGAAGACCAACCGTCCCCGAGGAGCGCCGCCGCCGGGCCCTCGTTCACGAAGACGTATTCCGACCACCCCAGAAGCGCTCCGGCCGTCGCCCCCCAGAGCGCCAGAAGCCTCACACCTGGCTGCCGCCCACGGTGAGCCCGCCGATCATGAGCGAGGGCTGGCCCACGCCCACGGGCACCCACTGGCCCGCCTTGCCGCAATTGCCGAGGCCGGGATCGAGAGCGAAGTCGTCGCCGATGCCGCGGATCTGCTTCAATGCCGTGGCGCCGTCGCCGATGAGCGTGGCGCCCTTCACGGGCGCGCCCACCTTACCGTTCCTCACGCGGTAGGCTTCGGTGCAGGAAAAGACGAACTTGCCGTTGGTGATGTCCACCTGCCCGCCGCCGAAGCCCACGGCGTAGATGCCGTCCTTGAGGTCGGCGACCATCGCCTTCGGGTCATCGGGGCCGGCGAGCATGTAGGTGTTGGTCATGCGCGGCATCGGGATGTGGGCATAGCTTTCGCGGCGGCCGTTCCCGGTGGGCGCCACGCCCATGAGGCGCGCGTTCTGGCGGTCCTGCATATAGCCCACGAGGATACCGTCTTCGATGAGTGTGTTCTTCGCGCTAGGCGTGCCTTCGTCGTCGAAGGTGATGGAGCCGCGGCGGTCGGGCATGGTGCCGTCATCGAGCACGGTGACACCCTTGGCGGCCACCTCCTGGCCCATGAGGCCTGCGAAGGCCGAGGTGCCCTTGCGGTTGAAATCGCCCTCGAGCCCGTGGCCCACCGCCTCATGGAGGAGGATGCCGGGCCAGCCGGAGCCGAGGACCACGTCCATCACGCCCGCGGGGGCCGCTTCGGCGCGCAGGTTCACGAGCGCGATGCGCAGCGCCTCGTCCACCGCACCCTTCCAATGCGCGGGCTCGAGGAGCCCGGTGAGCCCGTGCCGCCCGCCCGCGCCGGAGGTGCCGCTCTCCCGGCGGCCGTCTTCATCCACGATGATGGAGACGTTGAGCCGCGCCATGGGGCGGATATCGGCGAAACGCGCGCCATCGGGGCGCAGGATCTCGACCTCCTGGAGCGAGGCCGCGAGCGAGGCCGAGACCTGCACGACGCGCGGGTCGAGCGCGCGGGCATAGGCGTCGATCTCGCGGAGCGTGTCGACTTTCACGGGAAACTCCGCATCGGCCATGGGATCGGTGTCGGCGTAGAGCCGGGTGTTGGTGTGCTGCGGCGCCTCCGCGAGGATGCCGCCGCCATCGCCCACGGCGAGGCGTGCGGTGGCGGAGGCCCGTGAGATGGCGGCCTCGGAGATCTCGGAGGCATGGGCATAGCCCGCCGTCTCCCCCCTCACGGCGCGCAGGCCGAACCCCTCGGCGGCGTTGTAATTCGACGTCCGGAGCCGGCCGTCGTCGAAGACAAGCGTCTCCGAGCGGCGGCGTTCGAGGAAAAGCTCCCCGTCATCGGCGCCATCGGTGGCAGCCTTGAGTTGCGCGAGGGCGCCTGCCTCGGAGAGGTGGGTTTCGAACGGGCGGAAGGGGGCATGGGACATGGGCGGCTCCTAGTGTGACGCTGGGGCAAGGCAAGCGGGCAAGCGCGGTTTTGACGCGGGGCCTGCGTCCTAGCGCGCATTGCGAGGTCACCCTGACATATGGTTTGAAGCCGAGGACTGGCAACGGAATACCATCGCGCACAAAAGGCCCGCCCATAGGCCGACGCGCCACGAGGACCACCATGGCATTGACTTCGAAGATCGCCGCAGCCGCGTTCGCCCTGTTCGCAACCCTGGGAAGCGGCGCCGCCGTGGCGCAGGCCACCCTCGACGGGCTGGAGAGCATCGGCAAGCCCGTCGACGCGGGCACGGGCTTTCAGCCCGCCGCCACGGAGCTCGCCCGCGATATCGTCTGGCTCGACTCGATGATCCTGATCATCATCACGGCGATCTCGCTCTTCGTGACGGCCCTCCTGGCGTACTGCATCTACGCGTTCAATCAGCGCAAGAATAAGACGCCGGCGACCTTCACGCACCATTCCTCGCTCGAAGTTGCCTGGACCATCGTGCCGGTCTTCATCCTCGTCTTCATCGGAGCGTTCTCGCTGCCGGTGCTCTTCAAGCAGCAGATCATCCCGGAAGCCGACGTCACGATCAAGGTAACGGGCTACCAATGGTACTGGGGCTACGAATATGTCGACCACGAGTTCCAGTTCGACAGCTACATGATCGGCACCGGCGAATACAAACTCACAGACGACGTGCGCGCCGAGCTTCTCGAGGCGGGCTACAGCGAGGACGAGTTCCTGCTGGCCACCGACACCGCCGTCGTCGTGCCCGTGAACAAGACCGTCGTCATGCAGGTCACCGGGGCGGACGTGATCCATTCCTGGACGATCCCCGCCTTCGGCGTGAAGCAGGACGCGGTGCCCGGTCGCCTGGCCGAGCTCTGGTTCAAGGCCGAGAAGGAGGGCGTCTATTTCGGGCAGTGCTCCGAACTCTGCGGCTTTGCCCACGCCTACATGCCCATCACCGTGAAGGTGTTGAGCGAAGAGGCCTACAATGCATGGCTTGCCGGTGCGATCGACGAATATGCCGGTGATCCCACGACCCTTCCCAATGTGAAAGTTGCTGCCGCCGAATGACCGACGCATCGCTCCATATCGCGACCGGGGGTCCGGAGACGGCGGAGTACGAGCCGACCTTCGGCGATTACTTCGCGCTCCTGAAGCCGCGGGTGATGTCGCTTGTCGTCTTCACGGCGCTGGTGGGGATCCTCGCGGCGCCGTCGGCGGGCCTGCACCCGGTGGAAGCCTTCGCGGCACTCCTCTTCATCGCCATCGGGGCCGGCGCCTCGGGCGCGCTCAACATGTGGTGGGACGCCGATATCGACGGCGTCATGAAGCGTACGGCAAAGCGCCCCATCCCCTCGGGCCGCGTAACGCCGAAGGACGCGCTCCATCTCGGGCTCGGGCTCTCGCTCCTGAGCGTGATGATGCTCTGGCTGACGACGAACTGGCTGGCGGGCGCGCTCTTGGCGTTCACGATCTTCTTTTATGCGGTCGTCTATTCCATGTGGCTCAAGCGGTCGACGCCGCAGAACATCGTGATCGGTGGGGCCGCCGGGGCCTTCCCGCCGATGATCGGCTGGGTGGCCGTGACGGGTTCGGTGTCTGTCGAGGCGGTGCTGATGTTCGCGCTGATCTTCATGTGGACGCCGCCGCATTTCTGGGCGCTCGCGCTCTTCATGCGCTCGGACTACGACGATGCGGGCGTGCCGATGCTAACAGTCACCCATGGGCGCCGCGCCACGCGCCGGCACATTCTGGCCTATACCGTGCTTCTTGCGGCGCTCGCTGTGGGCGCGGCCTTCACCGGCATCGGCGGGCCGGTCTACCTGGCCGTGGCCGTCATCGCCAATGCCATCTTCCTGCGCGACGCGTTCCGTATCTCGCGACGCAGCGAGGCGGACGCCGAGGCCGACAATTTCCGCGTGGAGCGCAGCTTCTTCCGCTTCTCGCTTCTCTATCTCTTCCTCCATTTCGGCGCGATCTGGGTGGAGGCCGTGTTGCCCCAAGGAGCCTGGGGAGGGTTTTTCTGATGTCCTTCGAGAATGTCACGAGCGACGTCCATATCAAACGCCGCAGCCGGAACCTTGGCGTGGCGGCCTGCCTCGTGGGCTTCATGGTGCTCCTCTTCGCGCTGACGATGGTCAAGGTGCAGGAGACGGGCGCCAACCAGGGCTTTGACCACGTGGTGCGGCCCGAGCTTCTGCCGGTGGAGGGATCATGAAGATCACGAACCCCGCGAGAACGGCGGCAAAGCTCGCCGGCGTGGCGGCCATGATGCTTGGCCTCGCCTATGCCTCGGTGCCCTTCTACGACTGGTTCTGCCGTGTCACGGGCTTCGGCGGCGCCACGGGCGTGAGCGAAGTGGCCTCGGACGACATCCTCGATCAGGAGATCACGATCCGCTTCGACGCCTCGACGGAGGCGGGTATGCCCTGGTCCTTCAAACCCGAAGTGCGCACGACGAAGATCCGCATCGGGGAGACGGGGCTCGCCTTCTACGAGGCGCATAACCCCACGAGCCGGCCCATCGCGGGCACGGCCTCCTACAACGTCACGCCCTACCAGGCGGGCGGCTTCTTCTCCAAGATCGACTGCTTCTGCTTCGAGGAGCAGGTGCTCCTGCCCGGCGAGACCGTGATGATGCCCGTGACCTACTACGTGGACCCCGAGATCGTGGACGACTACGAGGGCCAGTACATCCACACCATCACGCTCAGCTACACCTTCTACGAGATCGACCTGCCCGAAGACGCGGAGCAGGCCGCGCTCGAGATCAATGACCAAGGCGCGACGTCGCTCAACTAACGGCTGATCCAGCCAGGGACGGAAACATGGCCCACGCAAAAAACCACGACTACCACATTCTGCCGCCCTCAATCTGGCCCTTCGTCGGCGGGGTGGGCGCCTTCGTCATGCTCTTCGGCGCGGTGCTCTGGATGCATGGCAGCGGGCCCTGGATGTTCCTCATGGGGCTCGTGGCCATCCTCTACACCATGTATGCGTGGTGGGCCGAGACGGTGGCCGAGAACCACGTGGGCGATCACACGCCGGTGGTGCTCATCGGGCTGCGCTACGGCTTCATCATGTTCATCATGTCCGAGATCATGTTCTTCGCGGCGTGGTTCTGGGGCTTCTTCAAGAACGCGCTTTACCCCATGGGCCCGCTTTCGCCCGCGGTGGACGGCGTCTGGCCGCCGGCGGGGATCGAGACCTTCGACCCCTGGCACCTGCCGCTGATCAACACGCTCATCCTGCTCTGCTCGGGCTGCGCGGCCACCTGGGCGCACCATGCGCTGGTGCACGGCAATGTCCGCAAGGACATCCGGGACGGGCTGCTCGTCGCCGTGGGGCTTGGCCTGCTCTTCACCGTGTTCCAGGTCTACGAGTACACCCACGCCTCCTTCGGCTTCGGCAAGGGCTGCGAGGTCTATTGCTCGAACTTCATCCTGCCCACGATGTTTCACGGCATCCACGTGGTGATCGGGACGATCTTCCTTTTCGTGTGCTACCTGCGGGTGCGCGCCGGGCATTTCACGCCGGAGAACCACATGGGCTTCGAGGCGGCGGCCTGGTACTGGCACTTCGTCGATGTCGTCTGGCTCTTCCTCTTCGCCGCGATCTATATCTGGGGCTCGTAGGCCGGGAGCCTCCGGCGGCCCTCCGGGGGAAGTACAAAGCACAAAGAAGGGGTGGGGCGGCTCACCCCTTTTTCTATCGGAGACGCGGATGCGGTCTGTTTTTCTTGCGGTGATCGGGCTGGGCGGTACGGCGGTGCTGCTGTGGCTGGGCTTCTGGCAGATCGACCGGCTGGCCTGGAAGGAAGGCGTGCTGGCGGAAATCGAGGCGAGCATCGCCGCCGAGCCCGTCTCGCTTCCCGCTGTGCCCGATGCGCAGGCCGACCGATACCTGGCGGTGGCGGCGGCGGGCGAGCTGGGCGCGGAGGAGCTTCACGTGCTCGTCTCCGCCAAGGGCTTCGGCGCGGGCTACCGGGTGATCCGCGCGCTCGAGATGGGCGACCGGCGGGTGATGGTCGATCTCGGCCTCATCCCCACCGCCGCCAAGGACGCGCCCCGCCCCGGCGGCGAGGTCCGGGTGGAGGGCAACATCCATTGGCCCGAGGAAGTCGACGGCTTCACGCCCGACAACGATCGCGACGCCAATATCTGGTTTGCACGGGAGGTGGGCGTCATGGCCGAGGCGCTGGGCACCGAGCCCGTGCTCCTCATCGCGCAATCGGTCGCGCCGCCGGTGCCGGGTGTGACCGCCTTTCCCGTGGATACGGGCGGCATCCCCAACGATCACCTGGGCTACGCGGTCACATGGTTCGGCATGGCCGCCGTATGGGTTGGAATGACCGGGCTTTTCCTCTACCGCTCGCGCCGCAAGACTGCCTGAGGCCCGCGACCCATGCGCTACATCTCCACCCGCGGCACCGCGCCGGACCTCTCCTTCGAAGAGGCGATGCTCACTGGGCTCGCCCGCGACGGCGGCCTCTACGTGCCGGCCGAGATCCCGCAGATGTCGGGGGGCGAGATCGCGGCCCTCGCCGGGCTCCCCTACGAGGAGGTGGCCTACCGCGTCATGCGGCCCTTCGTGGGCGAAAGCTTCTCGGACGACGAGTTTCGCGGCGCCATCGAGCGCGCCTATGCGGGCTTCGGCCATGCCGCCCGCGCGCCCCTCGTGCAGCTCGGGCCCAATCACCATTTGCTCGAGCTCTTCCACGGGCCGACGCTGGCGTTCAAGGATTTCGCCATGCAGCTCATCGGGCAGCTTTTCCAGATCGCGCTCTCGCGGCGCGGGGAAACGGTGACCATCGTGGGCGCGACCTCCGGCGACACCGGCTCCGCCGCCATCGAGGCCTTCCGCGGGCTCGACGCCGCGGATGTTTTCATCCTCTACCCCCATGGCCGCGTGAGCGAAGTGCAGCGCCGCCAGATGACGACGCCCACCGAGGCCAACGTCCATGCGCTCGCGCTCCACGGCACGTTCGACGATTGCCAGGCCCGGCTGAAGGACATGTTCAACGACTTCGACTTCCGGGACGAGGTGCGGCTCGCGGGCGTGAACTCGATCAACTGGGCGCGGGTTCTGGCGCAGGTGGTCTACTATTTTACCGCCGCCACGGCGCTCGGCGCGCCGGGCCGGGAGGTGAGCTTCACCGTGCCCACCGGCAATTTCGGGGACATCTTCGCGGGCTACATTGCCAAGCGCATGGGCCTCCCCATCAAGCGCCTCGTGGTGGCCACCAACCGCAACGACATCCTCCACCGGGCGCTCTCCACCGGCGATTACGTCACGGGCGAGGTGCATCCGACGATCACGCCGTCGATGGATATCCAGGTGTCTTCGAACTTCGAGCGGGCGCTTTTTGATGCCTATGACCGGGACGGTGCCGCCGTGGCGCAGCTCATGACCGAGCTGAAGGTGGGCGGCTTCCACATCAGCCAAGGCGCGCTCGAAGGGCTGCGCCAGCACTTCTCTTCCGGACGCTCGGACGAGCACGAAACGGCAGCCACGATCAAGCTCGCCCGCGACACGATGGGCGAGCTGCTCTGCCCCCATTCCGCCGTGGGCGTGAAGGTGGCCGAGGAGCAGCTGGGCGAAGAGCCCATGGTCACGCTCGCCACCGCGCATCCGGCGAAATTCCCCGACGCCGTGGAGGCCGCCACGGGCCTGCGCCCCCCCTTGCCCCCGCGCATGGCCGACCTGTATGAGCGCGCGGAACGGTTGACCGAGGCCGCAAACGACCTCACCGCATTGGAAACACTCATCAAGGACCGCCGCGCTTGACCCTTGAGACCCACACTCTCCCCAACGGCTTTCGCATCGTGACCGAGCACATGGAGGGCCTGAAAAGCGCCTCCATCGGCGTCTGGGTGAATGCGGGCGGGCGCCATGAGCGGGCCGAGCAGAACGGCATCGCCCATTTCCTCGAGCACATGGCCTTCAAGGGCACGGAGCGGCGCAGCGCGCTCCAGATCGCCGAGGCGATCGAGGATGTGGGCGGCTACATCAACGCCTATACGAGCCGGGAGACGACGGCCTATTACGCGCGGGTGCTGGAAAACGACGTGCCGCTCGCGCTCGACGTGATCTCCGACATCGTGCTCAACCCCGTCTTCGACATCCGCGAGATCGAGGTGGAGCGCGGCGTGATCCTGCAGGAGATCGGGCAGGCGCTCGACACCCCCGACGACGTGATCTTCGACTGGCTCCAGGAAGAGGCCTATCCGGATCAACCCATAGGCCGCACGATCCTCGGCCTCAGCGAACGCGTGCGCGCCTTCGACCGTGCCGATCTCAGCACCTTCGTGCGCGAGCATTACGCGCCGGGTCAGATGATCCTCGCCGCCACGGGGGCCGTCGATCACGACGCCATCGTGCGCGAGGCGGAAAAGATCTTCGGCCAGCTCGAGGCCCGCGCGCCCCTCCAGATCGAGAAGGCGAGCTTTGGCGGCGGCGCGCGCCTCGTGGACAAGGGCCTCGAGCAGGTGCATTTCACACTGGCCTTCGAGGGGCCGGACTACCGCGACCCGGCGATCTACACGTCCCAGATCTTTTCCACCGCTTTCGGCGGCGGCATGTCCTCGCGCCTCTTCCAGGAGGTCCGGGAGAAGCGCGGGCTTTGCTACACCATCTTCGCCCAGGCGGGCGCCTATGCCGATACCGGGCTCACCACGCTCTATGCGGGCACGAGCGCCGAGCAGCTTGGGGAGCTGGCCGAGATCACGGTCGACGAGCTCAAGCGCGCCGCCGATGACATGACCGCCGCCGAGGTGGCACGCGCCCGCGCGCAGATGAAGGCCGGGATGCTCATGGGGCTCGAGAGCCCGTCCTCGCGCGCCGAGCGGCTGGCACGGATGATGGCCATCTGGGGCCGGGTGCCCGCCCTCGACGAGATGATCCAATCCATCGACAGCGTCACCACCGGCGATATCCGCGATTTCGCGGCCAAGATGGCCGAGGAAAAGCGGATGGCGATGGCCGTCTACGGCCCGCTGAAGAACGTGCCCTCGCTCGAGACCTTGCAGGAAAGGCTCGCTGCTTGAAATTCAACCGGGCGAGCAAGGTCCGGATCGAGACCGAGCGGCTCACGCTGCGCCCGCCCATGCATGGCGACTACCGCGCCTGGTCCGCTCTGCGCGAGGAAAGCCGGGAATTCCTCGCACCGTGGGAGCCGCACTGGGCGCCCGATCACCTCACCCGCAAGAGCTTCACGAACCGCGTCTACTGGGCCAATCGCTCCATCTCCGGGGGCACGGCGGTGCCCGTCTTCATGATCCGGCGGAGCGACCAGCGGCTCGTGGGGGCAATCACGCTCGATCATATCCGGCGCGGGCCCGCCCAGGCGGGCACGACGGGCTACTGGGTGGGCAAGCCCTTTGCCCGGGAGGGATACATGTCCGAGGCGATCGCGGCGCTCGTGCATTTCGCCTTCACCGAGCTCGATCTCAGCCGGATCGAGGCGGCTTGCCTTCCGGAAAACAAGGCCTCGCGCGGGCTCCTGGAGAGGAGTGGCTTCAAGTACGAGGGGGTGGCCCAGAGCTACCTGCAGATCGCCGGCCGCTGGCGGACCCATGTGCTCTACGCCAATCTCCGGCACGACCGCCGAGGCAAGACGGAAGCGGGATAGCCTAGACACTTCGCCGGGCGCGCTATTCTTCGGGTATGCGCTTTCTTCTCCCGCTCTTCGCCCTTCTCGGGACGCCTGCGTTTGCCCAGTCCGAGCGGCCCAGCCACTGCATCGCCATCGCTGACGCCGCACCGGGCCTCGAATACGTGCAGAAGGCCAATTTCCGCGACGCGCTCGATCCCTTCAGCGTGCGGATTTCCTACATCGATCACTCGATGTTCCTGATCCAATCGGCCTCCGGCCCCTCGGCGGTGACGGATTACAATGGCTTCATCGGCGTGGTGGATTTCGTGCCCGACGTGGTCACGATGAACAACGCCCACAACACGCACTGGACGGCCCTGCCTGATCCCGCGATCCCCCATGTCCTTGAGGGCTGGTGGCAGGACGGGCGGCCCGCCGCGCACCGGCTCGAGGTGGGCGAAATGCTCGTACGCAACGTCACCACCGACACGCGGCCCGGTGCTTTCGCCTTCGGCTCCGACGAGGTGGACGAGGACGCCAATTCGATCTTCGTCTTCGAGGTCGAGGGCCTCTGCATCGGACATGTGGGGCACCTCCACCACGCGCCGGACGACGCGCAATACGCCGCCCTCGGGCGGCTCGACGTGGTCATGGTCCCGGTGGATGGGGGCTTCACGCTGAGCACGGGCGAGGTGAAGGAGATGCTGGGGCGCCTGCGCTCCTCCCTCGTGCTGCCCATGCACTGGTTCTCGCCGCAGAACCTCGAGCGGTTCCTCGCCGAGATGGAGGGCGATTTCATCATCGAGCGGAGCGAGGAGACGAGCGTGACGGTTTCCCTGCGCGACCTGCCCAGCCGGCCCACGATCCGCGTCCTGCGCCCGCAATTCCTGCGGGAGCCGCAGTGACGCGCGCGCCACGATCTGCTTTACCCGCGCCATGCTGAGCGACGCCGACGCCACGTTCGAAACCCGCCTGCGCGCGGCCCTTCCGGGCGCGACCTTTCGCGACGCCGAAGCCCGCTATTTCGAGGAGCCCCGGGGCCGTTATGCGGGGTCCGCCGGCCTCGTCCTCGCGCCTGCAAGTGTCGAGGACGTCTCGATAATCCTGCGAGAGGCCAACGCCGCGCGCGTACCTGTCATCCCCTATGGCGGCGGCACGGGACTTGTTGGCGGGCAGGTGGCCGAGGGCCTCCCCGCGCCCGTGGTACTGACGCTCGAACGCATGACGAAAATCCGCGAAATCCATGCCGATGAGAATGTCCTCGTGGCCGAGGCTGGGGCGATTTTGAAGGATGTGCAGGAGGCGGCGAGCGGGGTAGGGCGGCTCTTTCCGCTCTCGCTCGCCTCGGAGGGCTCGGCGCGGATCGGGGGGCTTCTGGCGACCAATGCGGGCGGGACCGGCGTCTTGCGCTACGGCAATGCGCGCGATCTCTGCCTCGGGCTCGAAGTGGTTCGCGCGGACGGCACGATATGGCACGGCCTCTCGCGGCTCAGGAAGGACAATGCAGGCTTTGACCTGCGCAACCTGATGATCGGCTCGGAGGGGACGCTGGGCATCATCACCGCGGCCTCGCTCAAGCTCTTCCCCGTGGCCGCAGAGCAGGGCACGGCGATCTTCACGCTGCCATCGGCCGAGGCGGCCCTGAAGCTTCTGGCGATGACGCGAGCTCAGGTGGGGGAGGGGGTCTCGGCCTTCGAACTCATCCATCGGCAGGGATTCGATTTCCTCGCCGAGACGCTCCCCGAAATCCGCCAGCCGTTCGACACGCCGCCCGAGTGGTGCGCGCTCATCGAGCTGGGGCTCCCGAAGGGGCTCTCCGCCCCGCAAGCCTTTGAAACGCTGTTCGAATCCGCGCTCAAGGCCGGGCTCACGGAGGACGCCGTCATCGCGCAATCCGAGCTGCAGCGGCAGGAGATCTGGGCCGTGCGCGAGCACATCCCGGAAGCCAACCGCCGCATCGGATCGGTCTCCTCCCACGACATCTCCATGCCGCTCTCCGAGATCCCCGCCTTCATCCCCGAGGCCACGGACGCGCTCGGCAAGATCGGGCAATTCCGGATCAACTGCTTCGGGCATGTGGGCGACGGGAACCTGCACTACAACGTCTTCCCCATGCCCGGCAAAAGCCGCGCGGACCATGAAAACCAGCGGGCGGAGATCAAGCGGACAGTGCATGACCTCGTCCATGCCCATGGTGGTTCGGTGGCCGCCGAGCACGGCGTGGGGCGCCTCAAGGTGGAGGATCTGGAGCGCTACGGCGACCCCGCGCTGCTCGAGATGATGCGCGCCGTGAAGGCCGCGCTCGACCCCAACGGCATCCTCAATCCGGGCGTGATGCTGCGTTAACGGACCTGCGCGAATGGCTGGTTTGGCCCCACCCAGAGGGCAGGCACATCCCGTACACAAGCCGTACACAACCTGTACATACGCGATGGGCGCACAGAAGCGGCCGCCAAATGGTTAACCTGCGCGCGAGCGCCCGTTAATCTTCCGCCGCCAGCGAGGGCCCGCGCCTCACACCCCGTCGAACGCCGTCAACGCGTGGACGTCCATCCCGAGCGCCTCGAGCTTCGCGCGCCCGCCGAGCTCCGGCAGGTCGATGATGAAGGCGCAGCCCACCACCCGCGCGCCCAGCCGCTCGATGAGCTTGATGCCCGCCTCCGCTGTCCCGCCGGTGGCCAGAAGATCGTCCACCAGCAGCACGCGTTCGCCCGCCTCGAGCGCATCGTCGTGGAGCTCCATCACCGCCTCGCCGTATTCGAGCGTGTAGGATTGCTCGATCGTTGCGCCGGGCAGCTTGCCCTTCTTGCGCACCGGCACGAAGCCCACGGAGAGCTGGTGTGCGATCGCCCCGCCCAGGATGAAACCGCGCGCCTCGAGCCCCACGACCTTGTCGATCTCCTCCCCGGCGAAGGGGTGCAGAAGCTGGTCGATGGCCATCCGGAACCCGCGCGCATCGGCGAAGAGCGTGGTCACGTCGCGGAACATGATCCCCTCATGGGGGAAATCCGGGATGGTGCGGATGTAGTCTTTGACGGTCTTCATGGTCTCTCCTTAGAGGCGTGGCCCCGAGTGTCAGGCGGGCGCCGGGCGCGTGTCGGGCGGGCGTCAGGCGGGTGTTCGGCGCAAGGCCGCGGTGAGTGCGCCCATGGCGATGAGTGTCGCACCGCCCGCCTGCGTGAGGCGCCTCAGGACGCCCGGCCGCGCGATGCGGGCGCGCATGAGGTCGGCGGCGAGCGCATAGGCCAGCGCGTTCACCGCGGCAAGGCCCACGAAGGTGGCGATGAGGATCGCGGCCTGCGGCGCGAAGGCCTGCCCGGGGGAGATGAACTGCGGCACGAAAGCGATGAAAAATCCGATGCCCTTCGGGTTGAGCGCGGTGACGATGGCCGCGTGGCGCAGAACGGCCCGCGGCGCCGCGGCGGGGGCCTGCGCGAGCGTGGCCTTGCCCGGCGCGCTGCGTAGCATCTGGATCCCGAGGAAGACGAGGTAAGCCGCCCCCACCCATTTCAGCACCGTGAAGGCCGTGGCCGAGGCCGCGATGAGCGCGCCGAGCCCCGCGAGCGCCGCCGTCATGGCGATGAGATCGCCCAGCGCCACGCCCGTTGCCGTGGCGATGGCGACCCGGCGCCCCTGCGAGAGCGCGTAGCTCAGCACCAGCAGGATCGTCGGCCCGGGAATGAGCAAGAGCGCGGTGGAGGCGGCCACGAAGGCGAGCCAGAGATCGAGGGGCATTCAGGTGCTCCGGTTGAGCGCGAGGTTGAGGCCGAGCCCGACGAGGAGCGCGCCGCCCGCCCGCTTTGCCCACGCCCGCAATCGCGACGACGCACGGGCGGCGGCATGGATGCGCCCGCCGGCGAGCGCATAGGCCAGATCGGAGATCGAAAAGATCGCGCCCGTGACCGTGCCCAGCACGAGAAATTGCGCCCAGACGGGCATGGCAGCCTCGGGAGACACGAATTGCGGCAGGAAGGCGAGGAAGAAGAGCGCCGTCGTCGGGTTCAGCGCCTCCACCGCGAAAGCCTTCCAGAAGGTGCTCTCCGACCCGGCCGCGACGGGCGCGTCGGCCCCCGAGCGCCGCGCGAAGAGGAAGCTCAGCCCCATCCAGATCAGGATGCCTGCGCCGAGGATCTTCATGATCGTGAAGGCCAGCGGGATCGTCTCGAGGATGATCGCGAGCCCGGCGCTGGCGGCGAAGACATGGACATAGCCGCCCATATGGAGGCCAAGAGCCGCGCGCAGGCCCGCGCGCGTGCCGTAGGCGAGGCTTTGCGCCCCGCAATAGAGCGATCCGGGGCCGGGGGTCACCATGAAGGTGAGCGTGGCGAGCACGAAGGGGATCAGAAGCTCATAGGCCATGGCGTATCCGACAAGGGGATTAGAGAACGCGGCCCGCGACGGCGTCGAGTTTTGCCATGAGCGCCGGGTCGCGGGCCTCCGGCTGGGTGATGATCGCGTGCTCGAGCGCGCGGTCGCAGCCGTGCTCGCACGGGAGCCGCTCGCCGCCGAGGAGGGCGGGCAGCGCCTTCACCAGCGCGCGGGCGTTTTCCGCGTTGCCCTGGAGCGTCTTTACGACCTGCGCCACGTCGACGGCGTCATGCTCCGGGTGCCAGCAATCGTAGTCCGTGATCATGGCGACGGAGGCGTAGCAGAGCTCCGCCTCGCGGGCGAGCTTGGCCTCGGGCATGCCGGTCATGCCGATGACGTCGCAGCCCCAGACCTCCCGGTAGAGCTTCGACTCCGCCAGCGTGGAAAACTGCGGGCCCTCCATGGCCAGATACGTGCCGCCCCCGTGGACGGTGACGCCCGCGCCGCGCGCGGCCTCCGCGGCTGCCGCGCCGAAGCGCGGGCAGGTGGGATGGGCGAGGCTCACATGGGCCACGCAGCCCTGGCCGAAGAACGATTTCTCCCGCGCGAAGGTGCGGTCGATGAACTGGTCGACGATGACGAAATCGCCGGGCGCCATCTCCTCCTGGAAGCTGCCGCAGGCGGAGACGGAGATCACGTCCGTGACGCCCAGCCGTTTCAGCGCGTCGATATTGGCGCGGTAGGGGACGGTGCTGGGCGAATGGACGTGCCCGCGCCCGTGGCGGGGGAGGAACGCCATCTCCACCCCGCCCAGCGTGCCGGTGAGGATGGCGTCCGACGGCGCGCCCCAGGGGCTTTCCACGCGCTGCCATGCGGCGCCGTCGAGACCGTCCACGCTGTAGACGCCCGAGCCGCCGATGATCCCGATTTTCGTGTCTGCCATGGGCGCACCCTGCGTGGTGGCGGGCGTGATGAAAAGGGGCAAGGCGCGCGGCGCGTTCGGTTTTTAGGGCCCGCCCGCGGGGATGGGCAAACGGGCAGCATCCCGCGCCGCGCAAGGCCGGTATGCTCAAGAATACCGTGCATCACGGGCGGTTTCGGCTATCTGGCGTGGTTCAACGATAAAACACGCCTTACCTTCCCGGGGGACGAGCATTGACCCGCATCCTTGCCGCATTGAGCAATTCCACCGCCTTCGACGGCTTCCAGGGCGGCGGGTTCGACCTCTCTCGGCTGCGGATCGAGGTGCTTGCGGGCCTCACCGTGGCGCTGGCGCTGGTGCCGGAGGCGGTGGCCTTCGCCTTCGTGGCGGGGGTGCACCCGCTGGTGGGGCTCTATGCGGCCTTCATCGTGGGGCTGATCACGGCGCTCATCGGGGGGCGTCCGGGCATGATCTCGGGCGCCACGGGCGCGCTCGCGGTGGTGATGGTCTCCCTCGTGGCGACGCACGGGGTGGAGTACCTTTTTGCCACGGTGGTCTTGATGGGGCTCATCCAGATCGTCGTGGGGGTGATGCGCTGGGGCAAGTTCATCCGCCTCGTGCCGCATCCGGTGATGCTGGGTTTCGTGAACGGGCTGGCCATCGTGATCTTTCTCGCGCAGCTCAGCCAGTTCAAGGTGCCGGGCACCATGGTCTCCAACGGGCATGGGATGACGGGCGGGGACTGGATGACCGGCGCGCCGCTTTACTGGATGCTCGCGCTCGTGGCGGTGACGATGGCCATCATCTGGGCAATGCCGCGGCTGACGAAGGCCGTGCCCGCGCCGCTTGCCGCCATCGGGATCGTGGCGGGGATCGTCATCGCCTTCGGCATCGACGTGCCGCGGGTGGGCGATCTCGCCTCCATCGAGGGGGGTCTCCCCGCCTTCCACATCCCCACTGTCCCGCTCACGCTCGAAACGCTGGAGATCATCCTGCCCTACGCCATCATCCTGGCGGCCATCGGGCTCATCGAGAGCCTTCTGACGCTGAACCTCGTGGGCGAGATGACGAATACCCGCGGCGGCTCCTCCCAGGAATGCACGGCGCAGGGCATCGCCAACACGGTCACGGGCTTCTTCGGGGGCATGGGCGGCTGCGCCATGATCGGGCAGTCGATGATCAACGTGAAATCGGGCGCCCGGACCCGCATCGCGGGGATCACGGCCGCGCTCTTTCTTCTCGCGTTCATCATCTTCCTGTCTCCGGCGATCGAGCAGATCCCGCTCGCAGCCCTCGTGGGCGTGATGTTCATGGTCGTGATCGGCACCTTCGCCTGGAACAGTTTCAAGATCATGCGGAAGGTGCCGCGCATCGATGCCTTCGTCATCGTGCTCGTGACGGTGGTGACGGTGCTCACCGACCTCGCCATCGCCGTGGTCGTGGGCGTGATCGTGAGCGCGCTGGCCTATGCCTGGCAGAACGCCACGCGCATCCACGCCAAGACCTACCGCACGCCCGAGGGGGCGAAGGTCTACCAGGTGCAGGGGCCGCTCTTCTTCGGCTCGGCAGAGGGCTTCATCGAACTCTTCGATGTGGACGGGGACCCCGGCGAGATCATCGTGGACTTCGCCGAGAGCCGCGTGGCCGATCAGTCCGCGCTGCAGGCGATCGAGGCCGTGGCCGCGAAATACGAAGCGTCGGGCAAACGCATCCAGCTCCGGCATCTGAGCCGGGATTGTCACCAGCTTCTGAAGACGGCCGGTCACCTCATGGTCGATAGCGACGACGACCCGGACTATCAGGTGGCCGTGGATTACAGCGTGCGCACGGGCATCCTCGCCGGCGGCCATTGAGGGCGGGGAGAAGGCGCTTCGAAGCGCCTTCGCCGCCCTCGCCTCACTCGCCCGGGCGTTTCAGGGAGAAAAGCTCCGTCACGCGGGTGTAGTCCCGGTAGCCCAGGCGGGAGAGCGGGGCGTACCGGGTGATGTCGAACTTGCCGTCCACCACGCAATCGTCGCGCAGGTGTATGCCTGTCACCTCCCCCAAGACGACGTAGTTGTTATCCCCCTCTATCCGCAGGATTCGTGTCACCCGGCATTCGAGAGAGGCGGGCGCCGTGCCCACGCGGGGGCAGTCGATCGTTTCGCACTCCGCCTTCTGCGCCCCCGAGACCGCGAACTCGTCCTCGCCGGCCGCGAGCATGCCGGCGGAGGCGTTCATGACGTCCTTTGCCGCGTATTCGACCACGTTCACGCAGAAAACGCCGCTCTTGCGCAGAAGCGCCACGCTGTCCTTCGTGTCGCCGCGGTCCTCCTTGCGCGAGGTCGAGGCGAACATCACCTGCGGCGGCACGTAGGCCACGGCGTTGAAGAACGAATAGGGCGCGAGGTTGTCCTGCCCGCCGTAGCGCGTGGAGATCCAGCCGATGGGGCGCGGCGTCACCACGGCGTTGAAAGGGTTGTGCGGCAGGCCGTGGCCGTCTTCGGGGCGGTAGAACATGGAGCTTTCCTTCTTTGCGGCAGAGCTAGCGCCGTGCTAGCCCGCGCGCCAGCGAATTGAGGCGGGGGCCCCCGCGGGGCCCGGGCGAAGACATGTACACGATCCGAGAAGAAGCCCCCCAAGACTGGTGGGAGGTGGAAGCGCTCTACGACACCTGCTTTGCGCCGGGGCGGGAGGCGCTTTCGTCCTACCGGCTGCGCGAGGGCGTGGCGAAGCTCGGCCCGCTCTGCCTCGTGGCGCGGGATCCGGGCGGCATCCTCGCCGGCGCGGTCCGATACTGGCCGGTGCGGGTGGGGGCGCGGGACGCGCTCCTCCTCGGGCCCATCGCGGTGCATCCCACGCGGCAGGGGGAGGGGCTCGGCGGCGATCTTATCCTGCAATCGCTGGGGGCCGCGCGGGCGCTGGGCTGGGCTCGGGTGATCCTCGTGGGAGACGCGCACTATTACGGGCGCTACGGCTTCCGGCCGCTCGCGGGCGTGGTGATGCCGCCGCCCACGAACCCCGACCGCGTGCTGGGCCAGGCGCTCCGCCCGGGCGCCTGGGAGGGCGTGACGGGCGATGTCAGCCGCGCGCCCCCGGCCTAGAGCATCCAGCGCACGAGAAGCGGCACGATGAAGCTCGTCAGGAGCGCATTGAGCGCCATGGCGATCCCGGCATAGGCCCCCGCCACCGGGTTCACCTGGAAGGCGCGGGCGGTCCCGATCCCGTGGGAGGCCACTCCCACCGAGAACCCCCGCGCGCGCCAGTCGGTGATGCGCATGAGGTTCATCAGCGGCGTCACCGTCACCGCCCCGATGATGCCCGTGAGGATGACGAGCACCGCCGTGAGCGTGGGGATGCCGCCCACGGCCTCCGCGATGCCGAGCGCCACGGGCGCCGTCGTCGATTTCGGCGCGAGCGACAGGAGCACCTCCCGGGGCAGGCCCGCCACCTGCGCCATCACGATGACCGAACCCGCCGCCACCACCGAGCCTACGATGAGCGCCAACGCGATGGGGGCCACGGAGGCGAGGATCGTCTCCCGGTTGTCCCAGAGCGGCAGCGCCAGCGCCACCGTGGCCGGGCCGAGCAGGAAATGGATGAACTGCGCCCCCTCGAAATACGTGCCATAGGTGGTCCCCGTGCCCCAGAGCACCGGCGCCAGGATGAGCACCGAAAAGAGCACCGGGTTCGCCCAGGGCGCGTTCCGGAGCCGCTTCGCGGCCGTATCGGCGACAATATATGCGAGCAGCGTCGCCGTCAGCCAGGTGAGCGGCGCGGCCGACAGGTAGCTCCAGAGCTCTGCGACGCCCGTCATGATGGCGCGCCGCCAAGGACGCGCTGAACGCCAAGGAAGGTCGCCAGTGCCGCCAGCATGGCCAGCAGCGTGGAGAGCACGAGGATGATAAGCAGCGGCAGCCAGTCGGCGCTCAGCACCTCTAGATTGCCGATCACCCCCACGCCCGCGGGCACGAAGAGCAGCGAGAGATGCGCGAGGATCACGCGCGTCGTGGGCCGCAAGTCACTCGCCGTGGCGGGACGAAGCGCGACGATGGCCAGAAGAAGCGCGAGGCCGAGGACCGGCCCGGGCACGGGAAGGCCGAAGCCACGGGCGGTGATCTCACCGATGAGCTGGCAGCCGAGAAGCAGGCCGAGAGTGGGGAGCATGGGAGCCTCCGTGTCTTGCGATGGGACAGAAGTAGGGGTCGGGAGCGAGGGGCCAGCCCCGCGCGCTGGAGATACTTTTCTTTACGTACCCAAATGACAAAACCAAGCAGAAGGAATGCCAGAAAGATCAATCATCCCGCTTCAATGATTCGGTACAGGATATGATCGGAAATGGCGACCTGAAGCCCACAATAATCGTCGACCTCTTTAATAAGGTCATCAACAAGGTAGCCGTCAAGCGAACCCCAAATTGAATGTACTAATGTCGTATGGCCGTATTTCGACAGATATGATTGCGACCACTTCGTTCTTAGGCTCATTCCCATCAACAGGCGTTAGCAGCCAATCAGTTTCGACTTTTAGGTCCGTGACCAAGTCGTCATCTTGGAGGAGAACAAAGAAGGGATCTTCACCCTCGGCTGGACTTGAATGCCGCCGCAACTCGTTCGGGCCATTTGGTTTTCGAAGGCCGTCAATTAGTGACTTTACTCGGTTGTCTAAGTCCCCATGATCTAGCGGACTCCCGGGTTGGTCATGTCGAAGTAGCAAAATGTCCAACGCACACGATAGCTTCCAGCAGCTGCAGACAAGTGGCGCAAAACGGTATCCGTGCTCAACGAATTTGCTTGCTACATACTCGCCGAAGGGTGGCGCGTCTTCTTCGGGCCCATCGTCCCATCGGCTGGAAGTTTCGGCAGGCGAAAGCCGCGATACCGAGGTTGGCCGCCTTGCCGAACTCAAGAACTTGTTCGTTGACCAGAATTTCTTGAGTTGCGGGTGAATTTGTCGCCGTATTTCGTGAATAGGCCCTGCGAGCCTGTCGAACTGCCCGGATTCTGGATCCCTTTGTCGGGACGGCAAAACTCCACTCTAAATCAAGCGCAACCGCATCCACATCGCCTCCGGCAAAAAAGGTGCCTCATCCCTGATGAGGTATCTGAATTCTCGTTACGACCCATCTACCTTTCACGTCTGGGTTCGGCAATTGTGGAAACGCCCTCGAATTCTCCAAGGTGTTCGGGGAAACATGAAAAGGGGACGTGGAGCGGGCCGCTGTCTTTTACACGCGCGTCAGCCGCGGGTGCGCAGCCAGTCCATGATGGCGGGGCGCACGCTCTGGTCTCCGCGGGCGCGGGCGGTGTCGATGACGGCTTTCACCTCGTCGAGGTTCACGCGGCGCAGGATGTGTTTCACCGGGCCGATGGAAGCGGGGCGCATGGAGAGCGCGCGCAGGCCCATGGCCGCGATGCAGAGCGCCTCGATGGGGCGGCCCGCATCCTCGCCGCAAAAGCTCAGCCGCGTGTCGGTCGTCACGCAGCGCGCCACGATCTGCTCGAGAAAGCTCAGAAAGCTCACGTTGAGCGTGTCGTAGCGGCGCCGCACGCGCTCGTTCTCCCGGTCGGCGGCGAAGAAGAACTGCTTAAGGTCGTTGCCGCCGATGGAGAGGAACTCCACCTCCTCGAAGAACTTGCGCGGCGCGAAGGCGAGGCTCGGCGTCTCGAGCATCGCGCCCACGTGGATCTCAGAGGGGAGCGCGTGGCCGAGGATGCGCTCGCGCTCCACCGCCTTGTCGAGCTCGGCCTTGGCCTGACGATACTCGTCATACTGCGCGACGAAGGGAAACATCACGTGGAGCGGGCGGCCCTCGGCGGCGCGCACCAGCGCCTGGAGCTGCATGCGCAGCACGCCGGGCTTGTCGAGGCCCACGCGGATCGCGCGCCAGCCCAGCGCCGGGTTCGGCTCGTCGTTGGGCTTCATGTAGGGCAGCACCTTGTCGGAGCCGATATCGAGCGTGCGAAAGACCACAGGCTTGCCGCCCGCGGCATCGAGCACGCGCTTGTAGAGCGCCACGAGCTCTGCCCGCTTGGGCATCTGCGCGCGGATCAGGAACTGGAGCTCGGTGCGGAAGAGGCCCACCCCCTCGGCCCCCGAGGAGGGCAGGGAGGGCAGATCGGCCATGAGGCCCGCATTCATGTGCAGCGCCACCACCGAGCCGCAGAGCGCGCGGGCGGGCTGATCACGGAGCGAGGCGTAGCGCGACTGCGCCTCCGCCTGCATCGCCATCTTGTCCTGGAAGGCCGCGCGCACCGTGTCGTCGGGGCGCAGATGCACCACGCCCTGCTCCCCGTCGAGCATGATCGTGTCGCCGTTGAGCGCGTCCGTGGTGATCCCTTCGGCATTGATGATGAGCGGGATCGCCCAGGCGCGGGCAACGACGGCGGCGTGGGAGCCCACGGAGCCCTCTTCGAGCACGATGCCCTTGAGCTTGCGACCGTAATCGAGGAGCTCGGCGGGCCCGATGTTGCGCGCCACGAGGACGGCATCGGCGGGCATCTCGCCGGTCTCGCCCTGGCCCGTGAGAATGCGCAGGAGCCTGTTCGACAGGTCATCGAGGTCGTGGAGACGCTCGCGCAGATAGGCGTCGGGCTGATCGCCGAGCCGCGTGCGGGCCTGGCTCTGCTCCTTTTCAACGGCGGCCTCGGCGGAGAGGCCCGAGGCGATGTCGGCCTCCATGCGCCGCCGCCAGCCGCGGGAATTGGCGAACATGCGGAAGGTCTCCACCACCTCGCGCTCGTCCTTTGTGGCGCCCGCGGTGCCTGCGAGCATCTTGTCCACCGACAGGCGCAGCTGGTCGAGGGCTGTGTCGAGCCGGGCGAGCTCCGTCTCCGGATCGTCCGAGAACGGGTTCGTCACCACCACGCGCGGCTCGTGGAGGTAGACCGAGCCCATGGCCACGCCCTCCTGTCCCACGGAGCCGCGATACATGGCAGGCTGCTGGTGGGGCGCCAGGGAGAAATCGCCGCCGCTCGTGAGCTGCCCGAGCTCGGTCATCTCCGCCAGGACCATGGCCACGACCTCGAGCGCGTAGACCTCGTCCTCGCTATACTCCCGCGCCGCCTTCGACTGCACGACGAGCACGCCCTGGGGCACGCCGAGGCGTTGGATGGGCACGCCGCAGAAGGCCGAAAAGACCTCCTCCCCCGTCTCCGGCATGAAGCGGAAACCGGGAGTGGAGGGGGCGTCGGCGGTGTTCACCGGCGTGCCCTTCCGCGCCACGCGGCCCACGAGCCCTTCGGAGAGGCGCATGCGCGTCTTGTGCACCGCTTCCTGGTTGAGCCCTTCGGTCGCGCAGAGTTCCAGCGTCTCGGCATCCCGGAAAAGGTAGATGGAACAGACCTCAGTCTCCATGGAGGCGGCGATGATGTCCACGATGCGGTCGAGCCGCGCCTGCCCGGACGTGCCGTCGGCCATGGCCGCGCGGAGGCGGCCCAGGAGCTTGCGGCTCTCTGTCTCGGTGGGAGGTGTCATGGAGATGCTGTCGATGGGGGCGCTGTCAGTTTATGCTGACACGTTAGCGGCCTTCGGCGCAGCGGGCAATCACCGCGCGGCGGCGCCTCTGTTGACGCGCCCCGGGGGCCGGGGTTCAAAGCGCCATGAAAGAGCAGTCGCGCCAGGCCTTTATCCGGTTCGTCAGCGCCTCGGGCCTGACCAATCTGGCCGATGGAATCGCCACCGTGCTCTGGGCCTGGGTGGCGACGCTCCTCACGCGGGACGCGCTGCTGGTGGCGGTGATGCCGGTGGCGCTGCGGCTGCCGTGGTTTCTCTTCGCGCTTCCGGCGGGCGTCTTGGCCGACCGGGTGGATCGGCGCCGGCTCATTCTGGCCATGGACCTGGTGCGCGCGGGCGCCTTCGCGCTGGCAGGGCTCGCCGTGGCGCTGGCGCTGCCCTTGCCGGCAGCGGCGGAGACCGGGGCCTCTGTGCCCTGGCTCTTCGCGGGGCTCCTCGGGGCGGCGTTCCTCGTGGGGACGGCGGAGGTGTTTCGCGACAACGCCGCGCAGACGATGCTGCCCGCGCTCGTGCCCAAGGCCTCGCTCGAACGCGCGAACGGGCGGCTCTGGTCGGTGGAGCTCCTGGGCAACGAGCTCATCGGCCCCGCGCTGGGCGCATTTCTCATCGCCGCGAGCCTCTGGTCGCCCTTCGCGCTCAACGCCGCGGCCTTCGCCGTGGCCGCGGCTCTGCTGGCAAGCCTGCCCGGCGCCTTCCGCCCGCCGCCGCGCGCGAGGGCGGATTGGCGCGCCGAACTGGCGGAAGGTTTCGCGTTTCTGCGGGCCTCGCCCATCCTGACCGCGCTCGCGCTCATCACGGGCGGGTGGAACCTGCTCTGGATGATGGTGACGGTGGCGCTCATCCTCCACGCACAGGAGACGCTCGGGATGAGCGCGCCGGCCTACGGCCTCCTCCTCGCCGCAGGCGCCGTGGGCGGGATCGCGGGCAGCCTCGTGGCCGAGCGCATCATCGCGCGTCTGGGGCCCGGGCGCACGGCGCAGTGGATGCTCCTGGCCTCCGCTCTGGCCTTTGCCGCGATCCCGCTCGCGCCGAACGCGTGGGTTCTGGCCGCGATCCTGGCGCCGTTTCAGGCCACGGGGCTGATCTGGAACACGGTGAGCGTGTCGCACCGTCAGCGGATCACGCCCGACGCGATCCTCGGGCGGCTGAATTCGGTCTACCGGCTCCTGGCCTGGGGGATGATGCCCCTGGGGCTTCTGCTGTCGGGCTGGCTCATCGGCGTCTCCGAGGGAGCGGTGCCGCGGAATGTGGCGCTCACCGTGCCGTTCTACGCCGCAGCCCTCGGGGCCGCGCTCCTGACGCTGGCCGGATGGCGCCCGCTCGGGCGCGGCTTTGCCTCGGGGGCCGCGTGAGGTAAGAGGGGCCATGGCGGATACGTTTTTCTCCGAGGCGGCGCGGGCGTGCCGCCGCGTCGCCGTGGGGCTCATCGCCCGGGCCTGGCCGGGAGAGAGCCTGTCGGACGTGGAGGCGCGGATCGCGGCGCAGTCCGTGACGATGCAGACCCTCATCGTCGCCGCGGTGCTGGCGCTCCTTTTCGCGGGTGCGATGCTCGCGGCGCAATTCGGGTGGATGGGAATGCTCGTCTACTTCGCCGCGGTCGTGGCGCTGGTGGGGTAGCGGCGCGGAAACCTGCGTCATTCTGCCCACCCCTCGGGCGACAGTCTTTGTGAACCATGTCCGCGCGAAGCCCGTACCCTTCGTGTCCGCATCGCAAATACTGACAAGGAGACGACTATGGAACTTCCCCTACTTCTGAGCTTCGCCACCTTGGGCTTCGTGGCCGTGTTCGCCTACATCAACGGTCGGGTGACGCAGCGCCAGCTGAAAGAGGGCACCTTCACGCGCTCCACGCTTTGCGCCACGTCGGAGCACTGGAAAAGCCCGATGAAAACGACCTTCAAGTAAGCTCCTCACCCCGCCGCGTCAGGCGGGGTTTTTTCTTCCGGGGTGCGGAAGCCGTTTGAAAACGGCTCTGGCGCGGATCACGGAAATCTGGATCCCAGTCGACCCTGCCTCTCCGACGCCGCCACAGACCCTGATGCCAGCGGCGAGGCGAAGCTGTTTCAAAACGGCGTCGAAGCCGCATTCCAGGGCCATCGAAGGCCCTCTGGCGCGGTCAGGACTTTTCGAGCTCGAAAGCATCATGCAGCGCCTGCACGGCGAGCTCCATGTATTTACGGTCCACGAGCACCGACACCTTGATCTCGGACGTGGTGATCACCTTGATGTTGATCCCCTCGTCGCGCAGCGTGGAAAACATCTTCGCCGCCACGCCTGCATGGCTGCGCATCCCGATCCCGACGATGGAGATCTTGGCCACCGCCGTGTCGGCCACGATCTCGCGGAAGTTCACCTCGCCGCGCGCCTTGGCCTCGGCCATGGCCTTTTCCGCCCGCGCCACCTGATCGGTGGGGCAAGAGAACGTCATGTCGGTGCGCCCCTCCTCGGAGATGTTCTGGACGATCATGTCCACATTGACGCCCGCATCCGCCAGCGGCCCGAAGATGGCGGCGGCGATCCCCGGCCGGTCGGCCACGGAGATGAGGGTCATCTTGGCCTCGTCGCGGCTATAGGCCACGCCGGCCACGGCGTTCTGTTCCATGATTTCCTCCTCGTCGCAGACGAGCGTGCCTGCCGTGTCGGACATTTCCTCGAAGCTCGAAAGCACTCTGAGCTTCACGTGATAGCGCATGGCGAGCTCGACGGAGCGCGTCTGCAGCACCTTGGCGCCGAGCGAGGCCAGTTCGAGCATCTCCTCGAAGGAGATCTTGTCGAGCTTGCGCGCCTTCTCGGCGATGCGGGGATCGGTGGTATAGACCCCGTCCACGTCGGTGTAGATATCGCAGCGCTCCGCGCCGAAGGCCGCCGCGAAGGCCACCGCCGTGGTGTCCGAGCCGCCGCGCCCCAGCGTGGTGATGCGGCCCTCCGCGCTCACGCCCTGGAACCCCGCGACGATGGCCACCTTCATGCCCTCGGCGAACTTGGCGCCGATGTTGTCGGTGGGGATCTCTTCGATCCGCGCCGCCGAATGCGCGGCGGTCGTCCTCACCGGCACCTGCCAGCCCTGCCAGCTCCGCGCGGGGACATCCATTTCTTGGAGCGTGAGCGCCATGAGCCCCGCCGTCACGTTCTCTCCCGCGCTCACGACGGCGTCGTATTCGCGCGCGTCGTAGAAGGGCGAGGTGTCGGAGACGTATCCCACGAGCTTGTTCGTCTCGCCGGACATGGCCGAGACGATGACGATCACGTCATAGCCGTTGGCCACCTCGCGGCCCACGCGCTTGGCGGCGCGTTTGATGCGGTCGAGCGTGGCGACGGAGGTGCCGCCGAATTTCATGACGAGTATGGGCATGGTGCGCCTCGGATATTCGCCGCGCGGCATAGGCGCTGGCCCCAGCGGGCGCAAGGGACAGCGGGGCGCTCAAAAGTCTTGGAAAGACTTTTGGCAAATTCCTTGGTAAGGAATTTTGGGCTCAGAGCGGGTGGTCGCGCCCGTCCCAGGTCTGAAAGCAACCGGACGTCGTGAGGCTCAGATCGTCGAACCGCGCCATGAGGCCGTCGCGCGCCTCCTCCACGCTGATCTCCGCCGAGGCCCCGCCCATATCCGTGCGCACCCAGCCGGGATGGTAGATGCCCACCGGAATGCCCTCGGGCCGGAGCGCACTGGCGAGGTTCATGCCGAGATTGAGCGCGGCGGCTTTCGAGACCCGGTAGATGATGGCCGTGCCAGAGGCCCGGACGCTGGCGCCCATCTGGGAGGAGATGATGGCGATCTTCGCCGCCTCGGCGGCCCGAAGCTGCGGCAGAAGCTTCTGCACGCATAAAAACACGCCCGTGACGTTCACCGCCAATTGCGCGGCCCACATCTCCGGCGGGTAGCCGTGATCGAGCGCTTCGGCCCGGTCCTCGAAGAGCCCGGCATTGCAGACGAGGAGGTCCACGGGACCCGGCACGGTGTCCGCCCAGGCGGAGATGCTGGCGCCATCGGCGAGGTCCACCTCGCTGCGCGAGGCGCCGATCACCTCCGCGCCGCGCGCGCGGTAGCCCTCCGAGAGGCCCGCGCCGATGCCGCGGCGTGCGCCGGTGATCACCACGCGCATCAGTTCGTGCGCCGCGGGCTCTGGAACGGCAGCGGCGTCACGGGCACGCCGTCCTCGACGAGCGATTTGGCCTCCTCGAAGCTCGCCTCGCCGTGGATCGCCCGGTCGGGCTCCGTGCCGTCATGCATGGCGCGCGCGCGCGTGGCAAAATCGCGGCCCACGTAATCGCTGTTCTTGTCGAGATGCGCCTTGAATTTCTTCAGCGCCACCTCTTGCGGCGAGGCTGCCGCCTTCAGCGATGCGGCCTCTGCGGGCGCGCTCACGGCCGGCGCCATGAGCGACTTTTCCACCTCTGCCGAGCCGCAGACGGCGCAGGTCACGTGGCCCGCCGCGCGCAGCTCCTCATAGCCCTCGGCGGTCGAGAACCAGCTTTCGAAGGCGTGCCCCTCGCGGCATTTGAGCGTGTATCGGATCATGAACCGTAGATATCACCGGGCGGGGCGCAGACAATGGACCTGCGTCAGGCCGTACGCCCCTTCAGAACACGCGGGTCGAAGGTCTTCAGGATGCGTCCGAGGCCCTGGGCCTCGACCATCTTGGCCGCCTTCTTGAGCGGCACCCATTTCCGGCGCCGGCTGGCGACCTCCGGGTAGCTCCGCTTGAGCTGCTGCACCTTGAGCGGATAGACGAGTGCCAGAACCGGCACATCGCGCGCCTCGTCACGCTCCTTCTCGAAGGCATAGACCCCGAGGCAGAGCTCGTAAGCCGCGCCGAGGGCGCCCGCCTCTTCCCAGGCTTCCTTGGCGGCGCATTCCGCGGGCGTGAGCCCGGCCTCCGGCCAGCCCTTGGGCAGGATCCAGCGCTTGGAACGGCGGGACGTGATGAGCAGCACCTGAACGCTCCCATCCACGAGGCGAAAGGGCAGCGCCGCGAACTGGGTTCGCGTTTCGCGCTTTTCGGCCGCGACGATGGATAAAGGAAGCTGGTGCGCACTCATGGGCCGCCTCGGACTGCGCTTCATGTTAAAAATGGCTCGATACGCTGAAGATACGCCATATTTAGCATTGCGCAAGCGCGGAAACCACCATGGGTGCAACCGCGCGGCGCGGAACACGGGCGCGGGAAGACGAGAGGGGCAGTGGCGACGTTTCTGGGATCGGAGATCTACCGGGGCTCGACCTACGGTGACTGGCACCCGCTGGCGATCCCGCGGGTCTCCACGGTCATCGACCTGTCGCGCGCGCTGGGATGGCTGCCCGAGGAGGCCTACATGACCTCGCCCCGCGCCAAGCCCAAGGCGCTCTCGCTCTGGCACGAGCCCGCCTATATCGACGCGCTCGCGCGCGCGGAGGCGGAGCAATCGCTGCCCGAGGCAGAGAAGGCTCGCTTCAAGCTCGGCACCACGATGAATCCGTTTTTTACGGAGATGTTCCGCCGCCCCGCCACGGGCTGCGGCGGCTCGCTCCTGGCCGCGGAACTCCTTGCCGATGGCGGCGTGGTCTTTCATCCGGGCGGGGGCACGCATCACGGGATGCCGGGTTTTGCCAGCGGCTTTTGCTACCTCAACGACGTCGTTCTCGCCATTCTGGCGCTCCAGCATGTGGGGGCGCGGCGCGTGGCCTATCTCGATATCGATGCCCATCACCCCGACGGCGTGGCCCATGCCTTTCGCGAGGACACCGATGTGCTCGTCTTCTCCGTGCACGAGGAAAACCGCTGGCCGCGCACCGGCGCCGCCGGGGACCGCGGGCCGGGGACGCATATCAACATCCCCGTGAAGCCGGGCTTCGACGATGCGGGCCTCGCGCGGATCCGGGAGGAGGTGGCGCTCCCCGCCGTGCGCGATTTCAGGCCCGACGCCGTCGTGCTGCAATGCGGGGCCGACGGGGTAACCGATGACCCGCAGTCGCGCCTTGGGTTGACGAACAACGCCCACGTTGCGTGGGTGCGCGCGTTCCTCGGGCTCGCGCCGCGCACGCTCATCACCGGGGGCGGGGGGTATAACCCCTGGACGGTGGGGCGGCTCTGGACCGCGCTTTGGGGCGTGGCCTCCGGCCAGCAGGTCCCGGAGCGGATGCCGGAGCGCGCGCAAGAGGTCATGCGCGGGCTCAGCTGGAAACGGGCAGGCAAGCTGCGCGCGCCCAAAACGTCGTGGGTCGAAACCCTCCTCGACGCGCCGCAGGTGTAGGGGGCGCACCGCGCAACCTGCGCGACGGGGGTCCTCAGCTCTCGGCCAGCACGTATCCCGCCACGCCCGCCACGATGAGCCCGAGCAAAACGGCCACCGCGATCTTCCAGACCGAATAGGGCCGCTCCCCCTGCACCTCGCCCGTGCGGCCGTTGACGACGAAGCGGAAGCTCTTGCCGCGATACTTGTAGGCGGCCATCCAGATCGGCAGAAGCACATGCTTGAAGGTGACGTCGCGGGCCTGGGTCTTGAGCGTCGTGATCCGCTGCGCGTCGCCCCCGATGTCGAAACGCACGTCGCGCTCGATCACGCGACGCATGATCGCCTGCGCCTCCTCGAAGCCCGCGTCGAGGTCCACCGTGTAGGCCTCCGCGCGGAAGCCTGCGAGGAATTCGGGATTGTAGGGTCTCAGTTCGCTGAGGTCCCAGGGGCTCAGGCGGTCGGTGTAGCGCTTGGGCAGCGAGGTGGAGGCGAGGACGAGCACATCGTCGAAGAACCGCGCCACCTGGCCCGAGACGTTTCTCCAGCGCGTTTTGCGTACCCGCACCGTCTCCCGCTTGCCGTCGCGCATGACGGTTTTGTTGACGTAGTAATGCGTGCCGCGCTGGCCGGTATAGCGCGAGGCGGTCTGGGCATCGTAGGTCCAGTAGGGGACGTAGATGCCGGCCATGCGCCGGCCTTTCCGGGCATAGTCTGCCACGCCGTTCGGCGCGAACCAGAGCCCGCCCAGCCAGGCCTCGAGCGCCGCGCGCGCCGCGTCCTCGTCGAGCGCGAAGGGCAGGACGCCGCGGGGCTTGATGTGGCGGTTGGTGCCGGTGCCCGTGACCACGGGCGTCGCGCAAAACGGGCATTCGGCGGCGTGCTGGGCGGGGTCGAACTCCACCTGCGCGCCGCAGGACGTGCAGGATAGGACGCGGGTCTCCTCCATCTCCCCGGGGTCGAGCGTGCCGCCGAGGCCTGCCTTGAAATCGAGCTCTTCGAGGGCGCCGCCCGGGCCGCTCTCGATCTCTTCGGTGTTGCCGCAGTGATCGCAGATGAGGAGGCCCTGCACGGGCGCAAAGCGGAAATCTGACCCGCAATTCCCGCAGGGAAAGCGGTGATCGCCGGGCGGCGGTGCCGTCTCGGCCTCGGTTTCGATTTCGGTCACAGGAACCTGTGGAGGGATTTCGGGGCCATGATGCGCAAAGCATTATCCCGCAGCCGCAGGTGACGCCAGACATGGAAACCCGAGTGGACCGCCACGAGGGCGATCATCGAATAGAACTGGTAGGTATGGGCGAGGCCCACGAGGTGATGCGCCTGGGGCAGATCGAGCGGCGGCGCGAAGGGGAGAAACCCGCCCGCCTTCATCTGGAAACTCGCCGTGAGCCCGAGGAGAAAGCCGCCGAACGCCACGAGAAAGAGGCTTGAGACGAGCGCGATGTGCAGCCAGCGGTGAAGCGGCCTGAGCCAGCCCCGCAGCTTCGGCCCCGGGCGGCTCAAGAGCCCGTGGCGCAGCGTGAACGCCGTCCAGGTGAGCGCGATGACCACGAAGCCGAGCCCCATGAGCGAATGGACCTGGAACCAGCGCGGCCCCCAGGACCGGATCACGTCGGGGTCCGCGAAGATGAACCAGACGAAAAAGGGCAGAAGGCTCCAGTGCAGCACTTTGAGCACCGTCCGCCTGTGCGGCAGGCGGGCGGCTAGGCCCGCGGGCATCAATCGCGTCGTCATGGTGTAGCTACGCATCGGCGCGTCCCGAAGTTTCAGCTTGCCGTTTGCAGGCAGGTCCGGTCGGCGCCGTGCCCGCTCAGCGCCGGCGTGCCCCGTTTGCGTGATTATAGAGGCGCGTGGCGATCTCGGAAGATGCCGGTGCATCAATCTCGCCTGAGAAGGCGCCCGCAGCCCATGCGGAAAGCGTGCGCAAGGCGTCGAGGATGCGGCGGGACAGGCGTCCTGCCTGCGGAATTCGGGTTGGGTTGGTTGCGTGGTCCATCTCTGGCCTCCTCACGGGATTTGATGATCCGAACATCGGTGAAATCCCTCGCTCCCGGGCAGTGCAAAATCTGAAGCGCGACCACTACAGATTGTGAACTAGCCCAAGTCGGGGGCTCTGCGGTAAATTCGGGGCGCGACAGGAGAGGCCAGATGACCAAGAAACCCTACGGAATGATCTGCCCCATCACCCGGGTCTGCGAGATCCTCGAGCCGCGCTGGACGATCGCGATCCTCGTGGCGCTCTGGGCAGGGGCGAGCAAATTCAACGCGATCCGGCGCGAGATCGGCAGCATTTCTCCCGCGCTCCTGTCGAAACGACTAAAGGAGCTGGAGGAGCTGGGTCTCGTCGAGCGCATCGCGGACCCCGCCACCGGCGACGTCGATTACATCCGCACCGATGCGGCCATCGCCCTCGAGCCTGCGCTTTACGCGCTGGCGGACTGGTCGCAGCGCTATATCTCGGCGGAGCTCGCGCTTTGCAGCACGTCGGTGTCAAACCTGATGTGGAACATGCGCAAGCACATCGCCACCGAAGAGCTGCCGGAGCGGCGCGTCGTCATCCAGCTCCGCTTCTCAGATCCTGGGCTCGACTACGATACCTGGTGGCTGCTCATGCAGCCGGGCGCCCCGGTGGAAGTGTGCACCTCGATCCCGGGCTTCGATGTCGACCTCTACGTGGAGACCAACATCTTGTCGCTCGGCGGCATCGTGATCGGGCGCACGAGCGTCGCACGCGAGCTCGACCTGGGCGAGCTCTTTGTCAGCGGCGACGCGCGTCTCGCGCGGACCATTGACCGCTGGCTGATCCCGAGCCCGCGCTGCGCGGCGGTCGAGGGTATCGATCCGTTGCCCGAAGAGAGGCGCCGGGCGCGAGCGTTTCGCGTGAGCGCGTGACGCGGATCAGGCCCCCGGCGGGGGCGGGGGCGGCATGACGGTGAAGAGCTGCGCGAGTTCGGTGACGTCCTCGGCGCGTTTCCAGCCGTCCTGGCCCTGGGTCCAGACGAAGGTCTCGCGCGTGAGGCCGCCATTGCCGGCCATCTCCGCGAGCCGCGCCTTGGAGAAGGGGCCCTTGGTCTGACCGTTCTCGGCGATGTGCCAGACATGCTCCACCGGGGGCGGGGGCGGGGCCATGGTGCCCATCTGCATGGGCTGCTGTGCACCCGCCTGGCCGCCACCCGGGCCGCCGTGCGCCTGCTGGCCCATCATCATGTTGCCCAGCTGCATGCCGAGGCCGGCACCCATGCCCATGCCCATGGCGTCGCCGGCTGCGCCACCGGCGCCCATGGCCTCTGCGGCCTTGTATTTCAGGTGATCGTCGAGATTGCCGGTGATCCCGCGCGACGTGCGCTCGTCGAGCGCCTTCTCCACCGCGGGCGGGAGCGAGATGTTTTCGATGTAGAATTCCGGCACGGAGAGGCCGTAGCCCGTGAGCGTGGGGGTGATCGCCTCGGCGATGAGCTTGCCCACGTCGCCCGTGTTGGCGGCCATGTCGAGGACGGGGATGCCTGATTTGGCGATGGCCTGCGAGAACTCCTGCACGATGATGTTGCGGATCTGGAAGCTGATCTCGTCGGTGGTGAACTCGCCGTCGGTGCCCACGATCTCGGTCATGAAGCGGGCGGGCTCGGTCACGCGGATCGTGTAGGTCCCGAAGGCGCGCAGCCGCACCGGGCCGAATTCCGGGTCGCGCAGCATGATCGGATTCTTCGTGCCCCATTTGAGATCGTTGAAGCGGTTGGTGGCGACGAAGTAGATCTCGCTCTTGAACGGGCTCTTGAAGCCGTGATCCCAGTGCTGGAGCGAGGTCATGATGGGCATGTTGTTGGTCTCGAGCATGTAGAGCCCGGGGGTGAAGACATCCGCCAGCTGGCCCTCATGGATGAAGACGGCCGTCTGCGCCTCCCGCACGGTGAGCTTGGCGCCGTATTTGATCTCGTGGCCCTCGCGCTCGAAGCGGAAGACCATGGTGTCGCGCGTGTCGTCGGTCCATTCGATGACGTCGATGAACTGGCCGGAGAGGAAATCGAAGATGGGCATGGGCGGGCTCCTGTGCGTGGGAGGTGTCGGATGGATCAGACGGGGCCCGCGCCGAGCTTTTCGGCGGCGAGGCGACGGATGAGAGGCGCGGCCTCGGCGGCGGTGCTGCCCGCGGGGAGGCGCGCGTCATAGAGGATAGAGAGCAAGAGCTCGTCATGGCGGGTGAGGAGGGCGAATTCCTCGTCGTCGTTGAAGATCGAGGGCCGCGCGCGCGGGCTGTCATTGGGCAGGCCGAGGCCCTGGGCCACCTCCTCATGGAGGCAGGCGCGCCAGGAGGCGGGCGGCAATTCCTGGCGAATGATGGCCACGGCCCGCGAATAGCTCACCGGGCTCGCCCCGGAAAAGGCGATAACGAGGCAATAGACGCTCTGGGGCATGTCGCGCACCGTGTCTGCGGTGGTGGCGTCGAAGCCGCGGATTGTGCGCGCGAGCACCGGCGCGAGCGCGCGGCGCTCTTCCTCGTTGACGACATGGACGGTGAAATTCTCCCCTTCGCTGCCGACGAAACGGATCGGATGTCCGGTGACCGCGGCGAGGCGGCGGGCGTAGTCGCGCGCGTGCATGGCCTGCCGCGCGCGATCCTCCTCAGGGACGCTGGCGCCGAACCGAAGCCCGAGCCGCACCGGCCCCGACCACTTGCGCAGCACCGTGGGCACCGGCGCCGCGCCCGTCCGGATTTGGTTGCCGGGGTTTTCGTCGAAAAAGGCGATGGAGAGGAAATTCTCCGCCAGGTTTCGCTCGTTGAAGGGCGCGTCGACGGTGCCGCCATCGGTCCGCAGGAGGCCGCGCACCCGCTGCCCCTGTTCGAGACGGGTGTAGAACGCCGCGAGCCGCTGGCTCTCCGCGCTGATCTCGGGCGCGGCGGTGCCCGCGGGGCGCGGGAGAGGCCGCACGGAGCTCTCGAGGCCGCCTTGCGCGACCTCGCAGCCCGCCAGCGCCAGGAAGGCCAGGAGGAGGGCGGCGCGGACCGTCACTTGTCGGGGGCAGCCGTGCCCACGGCGTAGCCGACGCCGGTGCCGGAGGACTTCGCCTTCGCCAGCGTCTCGCGCAGCTCTTTTTCCATGTTCTGGAGTTCGACTTCGGCGGCGGCGCGCTTCTTCTTGCCCTCGTCGGCGATCTGGAGGCTTTCCTCGATGGTGGCCACGAGATCGGCATTGGCCTGCTTGACGGCCTCGATGTCGAAGACGCCGCGCTCCATCTCCTCGCGCACGACCTTGTTCGTTTCGCGCAAGTTGGCGGCGTTGGCCGTCAGGAGCTCGTTCGTCAGGTCATTGGCGTCGCGCACGGCCTCGGCGGCCTCGCGGCTCCGCTGGATCGTCACGGCCTGCGCGAGCTGCGTCTCCCAGAGCGGCACGGTGTTGACGAGGGTGGAGTTGATCTTCGTCACGAGGGACTTGTCGTTTTCCTGCACGAGGCGGATCGAGGGGAGCGACTGCATCGTCACCTGGCGCGTGAGCTTGAGGTCGTGGACCCGCCGTTCGAGATCGTCGCGCGCCGACCGGATATCGCGCACCTCTTGGCTCCGGATGAGCTTGTCGTCCTCCGCGGCGGCTTCCACGGCGGCCTCGGCGGCGGGGATGTCTTTCTCGTCGAGCTGTTTGATCTTCTCCTCGCCCGCGGCGATGTAGAGCCCGAGCTCGTCGTAGAATTGCAGGGTCTTTTCGTAGAGGACGTCGAGGCTCTCGATATCCTTCAGCAGCGTGTGCTCGTGCTCGAGCAGGTTGCCGGTGATCTTGTCGATCTGGCCCTGCACCTCCTCGAAGCGCGCCACGAACTTCGCCATAGGCGCCGCGCGGCCCAGGATGCGCTCCCAGAAGCTGCGCTCGCGGCGTGTATCGAGCTCGGAGACGGAGAAGCCCCGGATCGTGCTCACGATGGAGCGGAGCGAGTCGCCTGCCGGGCCCACATCCTTGTTCTTGACGCCCGCCAGCATGGACTGGGATATCTCCTGCAACTCCGCCTGCGCCGCGGAGCCGAACTCCACGATGGATTGCGTGTTCTTGACGTCGATCTCGGCCACGCGCTTGGCGATCTCGGGCTCGGCCGTCTCGTTCACGGGCACGAGGCTCGTGGACGGCTCCGGCAGCACGACGGCGGTGACTTTCTCCACATCGGCCAGGGCGGCCTCTGCGCGGGTGCGGACGTCTTCGTTCATGGGGATCCCTCTGCTGGCGGTGGCCCCGTTTCCTCGGTGGGGCTTTGGTCAAATACTCCGGCTTGTGGCTCGGATCGTGGCCTTTGCGGGCCTGTTCAATGGAGGCCCGTGCGGGGCGGTTGAAATATCGCCCTCCCGGGCCGGCTCAGTCGACGCCCTCCCGGACTTGCTCATTTGACGCCCTCGCGGACTTGGTCATTTGACGCCCTCGCGGACTTGGTCATTTGACGCCCTCCCGGGCGAGGCGGTCGCGGAGCACCTTGATCTCGATATCCATGTCGGTGCGGTTGTCGGTCATGAGTTTTTCGGTCTTGGCGGCGAAATTACCGTCGAGGTCGTCGAGCAGCGCGAGGTACTGCGCCTTGTCCTCGGGCTTGGGCTGGCGGCCGTAGAGATCGGCGAATTTGAGCGTCGCGTCGCGCGCGCCCATTAGGTAGACGCCGAGGAACTTGCGCGCGGCGGTGAGGTCGCGGGGGTCCTCCTCGACGGTGCGGAACATCTTGCGCGCGGTGGCCTCGAAAGACGCCACGCGGCGCTCGAGCCCGCGATCCTTGAGCCCGGCGATGGCCGTGGACATGGCGCCGAGATGGGCCTCCGCCTCGTCGACGACGCGCGCCACGCGGTCCTGCTGGAACTGGTCGATCCCCTCGGCGCCCTTGTCGCGCAGCGGGTCGAGCCCGAAGGCGCCCAGGTGAAGCGCCGCCCCCACCACACCGACGATCACGGCGCCGATGAGCCCCATGGTGGCAAAGGAGGCAAGCGCGAGGCCCCCGCCCAGAACCACGGCACCCGCGATCTTGCGCGGCATGGCCGGGCGTTTGGCGATGGTGCGCGCATTGTAGGCCTCCTCCGCCACGAGCCCCTCCCGCGTGAGCCAGGCGGCCAGCAGAAGGAGCGCGAGGGCCAGGATATTGACCCCGAGCGTCGCAGCCCCCGACCCGAAGAGCGAAAAGACGAGCGGCAACGGCGCGATGAAAAGCAGGTTGACCCGGAGCCCCACCGCCGAGGGCCGCGCGCCGTCATAGGGCGAGGTGGGCGCGGGCCGCGCGTTTTCGGTCGCGCCGCCCTTGGAATACTTGCCGCCGTAGCGCTCGGCCATCAGACGCCCCCCGTGATCGACACGGTGAGGATGAGCACGATGAGGAGCACCCAGCTCAGGTTTTGCAGCGCTTTCCCGGACATGGCCCCTCACTCGTCTCCTGAGACTTTACCATAGGTATCGCACCGGTGAACTACCAGTTGCCTTACGCTTTTTGCACCGCCGCGCGTTCGGCGGAAAGCTTCCGGCGGTAGCGCGACTGGATGACCTCCACGGCAAAGAGGACAATGACCGCGAAGTAGAACGTCGTCTTCGACATGGGTACGAGCGCGAAGCCGAAGAGGCGCAGCGCGAGGTCGTTGTCATGGGTGGTGTGGCTGGCCACCTCGGCGCTCAGAGCCGTCTCCGCGGCGTGGGCCGCCGCCACGCCCGCCTCCCCGATGAGGACGACGCCCACGATGAGCAGGATGAAGAGGCCCAGCACCTCGTAGGCGCGGTTCTTCTCGATGAACGCCGTGACCCCATCGGCGAGAAGCAGCATGGCCAGGCCCGACAGCAGGATCGCCGTGGCCAGCACGATGAAGACATCGGTGATCGCGATGGCTGACAGGACCGAGTCGAAGGAGAAGATGAGGTTCATCAACACGATGAGGGTGATGACCTGCGCCGCCGATTTCGAGGATTTGCCTTCGACATCGGTGTGTAGGTGCTCGATCGTCAGGAGGTGGGTGATCTCCTTGACGGCGGTGTACATGATGAAGACCCCGCCGAAGAGGAAGACGATGGTGGCGAAGTTCACCCCGCCCTCGATCACCCCCTCCCAGTCGAAGACCACGAAGGGCGCGGCCAGCGCATCGAGCAGCTGGACCATGACGAAGAGCAGCACCACCCTGAGCGCCACCGCGATGACGATGCCCCAGAAGCGCACCGTCCTCTGCTGGGCCACCGGCGCGCGCTTGGATTCGATGGAGATGTAGAGAAGGTTGTCGAACCCCAGCACCGCCTGCAGGAAGCAGAGCATCAGAAGGTTGCCCAGGTTTTCGAAGGTCAGCAGTTCGGCCATGGGATGCATCCGTGAAAAGGTCTGTTCTCGAATGCTTAGGGCCGGGAGCGGGGCAAAGATAGCCCCGGGAAAGCGAGCCCAGCGGTTGTGCGGCTGCGACCGGGATGGGGCGCAGGGCAGGAGGCCCCGGATCAGGTCCGGGGCGCGCCTGCGATGGCAGTGAGACGCGGTGCTTAGCCGCGCGGACCCTGCCGGCGGCGGCGCGGCTGGAGCTTGGGCTTTGTGGACCATCCCATCTGGTCGGCGAGGACGCGCGGGCGTACCTCCTCCACCTCGCCCGCCTTCAGCTCGCGCAGCTGAAAGGGCCCGTAGCTCACCCGGATGAGGCGATTGACGGTGAGGCCGATGGCCTCGGCCGCGCGGCGGATCTCGCGGTTCTTGCCTTCCCGGAGCGCGATCGTGAGCCAGGCATTGGCGCCCTGTTGGCGGTCGAGCGTGACCTGCATCGGCTGGAAGCGTTCGCCCTCGATCTCGAGGCCCATGCGCAGCGGCTCGAGCGCCGCGTCGCCGGGCGCGCCATTCACGCGGACGCGGTAGCGACGCAGCCAGCCCGTCGACGGCAGCTCGAGCTTGCGCTTGAGCCCGCCATCGTTGGTCAGAAGCAGCAGCCCCTCGGAATTGAGATCGAGGCGGCCCACGCTCATCACCCGGGGCAGATGCGCGGGCAGATTGGCAAAGACCGTGTCGCGGCCCTTCTCGTCGCGCTCCGTCGTCACGAGCCCCGCGGGTTTGTGATAGAGCCAGAGGCGCGCGGGCTCGGCCTCCTTGATGGGCTGGCCGTCCACGGAGATGGTGTCGGCGGCGGTGACGTTGCGCGCGGGCGAGGTGAGGACCTCTCCGTTCACGGCCACGCGGCCCCGCGCGATCATCTCCTCCGCGCCGCGGCGGGAGGCCACGCCCGCGCGGGCGAGGACCTTGGCGATCCTGTCGCCGGGTTTTGCCGTCTCTGCCATGGCCCGGGCCTAGCGCACCCCTTGCCCCGCGCCAAGGGCGATGCGATGCGGGCCCATGACCCGCTTTCCCCATATGCGCCGGGCGCTGGAGCTTGCCCGCGAGGCCGCCCGTGCGGGCGAGGTGCCCGTCGGGGCCGTTCTCGTGGGCGCGGACGGGGCGGTGCTCGCGGAGGCGCGCAACCGGATGCGGGAGCGGCGCGACCCCACCGCCCACGCGGAAATGGAGGTGATCCGCGCGGCCTGCGCGGCGCTGGGCTCCGAGCGGCTGCCGGGCGCGGAGCTCCACGTGACGCTCGAGCCCTGCCCGATGTGCGCTGCCGCCATCTCCACGGCCCGCATCGCGCGGCTCTACTATGGCGCGTCGGACCCGAAATCGGGCGGGGTGGAGCAGGGGCCGCGGGTCTTCTCCCACGCCCAGGCGCATCACGTGCCGGAGGTCTATGACGGGATCCTCGCCGCCGAGGCGGAGGCGCTGCTCACGTCGTTCTTCAGTGCGCGCCGCTAGAGCGGGAGTGGGGGCTGGCCCCCACTCCCGCTCTAGCGGCGCGCACGCCAAGTCGCGTCCCCGCGCAGTGGGCCACGGCGCGCGGGTCGCCCGGCTTCGCGCGGGGCCCGTCTTCTTTGTGCTTCGTACTTCCCCCGGAGGGCTGTCCCCTAACCTGGCGGCCCTCGCGGAGCCGCGCGTGAGGGTGGCATCCGCTCTTAGAGCTCGAGCGGGACCATGACCTCCGGCTCGCGGACGTCGACGCCGGGCAGGGCCGCCTTCAGAGGGTCTGCGGATTGCGCTAGCGCCGGGAAGGTGCGGTAATGCTGCGGGATGACCGTCTTGAAGTCGAAATACGTCTTCGCGGCATAGGCCGCTTCCTCCATGCCCATGGTATAGTAGCCGCCCGCGCAGAGGATGCCGATCTCGGGTTTGTAGAAGTCCGCCATCCAGGCCATGTCCGCCATGATCGTCGTGTCGCCGGAAAAGTAGATCGTCCTGCCCTCGCCCGTGACCATGAAGCCCGTGGGGTCGCCCGCGTAGAAGCCCTTCTCGCCGATGGTTGAGGAATGCGAGGCGGGCACCATGGCCACCCGCACGTCGCCCACGGCGATGGTGCCACCCTTGTTGTAGGCGTGGCCCTCCACGGCGCCGGCCGCGGCGAGGTGCTTTACGAGCTCGACCATGCCCGAGACCGGCGCGCCCGTGGCCGCGCTCGCCTCGGCGAGGCCGCTCACGTGGTCGAAATGGCCGTGTGTTGCCAGGATATGCGTGGCCCCCGCCGTGGCCACTGCGGTGTCCTGGCCCTCCATCATCGGGTTTCCGTCGAGCCAGGGATCGATCAGGATCACCTCCCCCGCGATCTCGAGCCGCCAGGACGCGTGACCAAGCCATGTGAGTTTCATGCCGTTCTCCCTATCTTGCCCTGCAACGCTACCACGGGGAGGCCACGCGGCAATGGACTGGACAGAGCAGATGGACGGCTACTGCGAGCGCGTGGACTTCACCTATTGGTCGGAGCCCGTGAACGCGGTGACGAACGTGGCCTTCCTCATCGCCGCCTTCATCATGTTCCGGCGCGTGCGGGGGCAGGGGCTGCCCATCGCCCACATGCTCATCGCGATACTCGCGGCGATCGGCGTGGGCTCCTACCTCTTTCACACCCACGCCACCGTCTGGGCGGTGACGGCGGATGTGGTGCCCATCGGGCTTTTCATCCTGCTCTACCTCTTCGCGGTGGGGCTGCATTTCCTCCACTGGCCCTGGTGGGGGGCGCTCCTTCTGACAGCAGCCTTCGTGCCCTTTGCGGCCGTCGTGGTGCCGCTCATCGACCGGCTGCCGTTCTTCGCGATCTCCAACTTCTACTGGACGGTGCCCATCCTCCTCGTCGCCTTCGCGCCGCTCGTGGCGCGCGAGAATTTCGAGACCGCACGGGGCATGATCGTGGGCGCGCTCATCCTGAGCCTCTCGATCAGCCTGCGCTCGGTTGACGAGATGATTTGCGACGCCGTTCCGCTGGGCTCGCATTTCCTCTGGCACATCCTCAACGGGGTCATGCTGGGCTGGATGATCGAGGTTTATCGGCGCCACATGGTTGGCAATCCCGCGACCGCCCGCTAGGACGCGGATCGACCCTTTCGGAGGACGAGATGGCCATCGATACCGACACCGCGGCCAAGGTCGCCAAGCTCGCGCGGATCCGCGTGGAAGAGGGCCGCCTGCCCGCGCTGGCGGACGAATTCAGCGCGATCCTGGGTTTCATCGAGCAGCTCTCGGAGGTGGACGTGGCGGGCGTGGAGCCCATGGTCTCCGTCACGCCCATGCGGCTGAAGCGTCGCGAGGATGTGGTGACGGACGGGAGCCAGGCCGAGGCGGTGCTCAGGAACGCGCCCGACGCGCGCGAGGGCTTTTTCGCGGTGCCCAAGGTGGTGGAATGAGCGATCTTGCGAAGATGACCATTGCCGGCGCGCGGGAGGCGTTGCGCGCGGGCGAGGTGAGCGCGGCGGAGTTGACGGAGGCCTGCCTGACGCAGATCGAGGGCGCGGGCGCGCTCGGTGCCTTTGTCCACCACACGCCCGAGATCGCGCGGGCGCAGGCGGCCGAGGCCGACAAGCGGATCGCGGGCGGCGACGCGCCCGCCATGTGCGGCATCCCGCTGGGCATCAAGGACCTCTTCTGCACGAAGGGCGTGCCGTCCCAGGCGGCCTCGAAAATCCTCGAAGGATTCAAGCCGGAATACGAGAGCACCGTCACCGCGAAGCTCTTCGAGGCGGGTGCGATCATGCTGGGCAAGCTCAACATGGACGAATTCGCCATGGGCTCCTCGAACGAGACCTCCGTCTATGGCAACGCGGTCAATCCCTGGCGGGCGGGAAACTCCGACGCCGCGCTGACGCCTGGCGGCTCTTCCGGCGGCTCGGCGGCCGCGGTGGCGGGCGGGCTCTGCCTCGGCGCCACGGGCACCGATACCGGCGGCTCCATCCGCCAGCCCGCGGCCTTCACCGGGATCACGGGGCTCAAGCCCACCTATGGCCGTGTGTCGCGCTGGGGGATCGTGGCGTTTGCCTCCTCCCTCGATCAGGCGGGGCCCATGGCGCGCAGCGTCCGCGACTGCGCCATCATGCTCGGCGCCATGGCAGGCCACGATGCCAAGGATTCCACTTCCGCCGATCTGCCCGTGCCGGATTTCGAGGCTGCGCTCACCGGCGACATCCGGGGCAAGGTCATCGGCATCCCCAAGGAATACCGCATGGAGGGGATGCCCGCCGAGATCGAGGCGCTCTGGGCCGAGGGCCGCGCGATGCTCGAGGATGCGGGCGCGGTGATCCGCGACATCTCGCTGCCGCACACGAAATACGCGCTCCCCGCTTACTACGTCATCGCCCCGGCGGAGGCGTCGTCCAACCTCGCGCGCTACGACGGGGTGCGCTTCGGCCATCGGGCGAAGCTCGACCAGGGCGACGGCATCACGGAGATGTATGAAAAGACCCGCGCCGAGGGCTTCGGCGCGGAGGTGCAGCGCCGCGTGATGGTGGGGACTTACGTGCTCTCCGCCGGGTTCTACGATGCGTACTACAACCGCGCGCGGAAGGTGCGGGCGATGATCAAGAAGGATTTCGACGATGTCTTCGCCGCCGGCGTGGACGCGATCCTGACGCCGGCCACGCCGTCGGCGGCCTTCGAGCTCGGCAAGACGTTCGACGATCCGGTGGAGATGTACCTCAACGACGTCTTCACCGTCACCGTGAACCTCGCGGGGCTGCCGGGCATCTCCGTGCCCGCGGGCCTCGACAAGGCGGGGCTGCCGCTCGGGCTGCAGCTCATCGGCCCGCCCTGGGAGGAGGCGGCGCTTCTGAACACCGCCCACGCGCTCGAACGGGCCGCGGGTTTCACCGCGGAGCCCGGCAAGTGGTGGTAGCCCGCGCTGGCAAGGCCGCGCGCGAGCCTGTATGACGCGGAAAACGTGAGGGTCACCATGCGCGTATTCGCAGTTTTCGCTTTTCTGGTCGTGGCGGCCTGCGCGCCCGCGGTGCCCGATTCCGGGGCGGGCGTGGGCTTTGGCAGCGCCGATGAATTCCGCGCGGCACAGGCGGCGCGCGACGCCGCGCTCACACGCTCCATCAGCCGGGACGGCGTGACCAACGTGCCCTCCCCGCCGCCGCCGACGGCCGGTGCCCCGGTGCCCGCCCCCGTGGTGGCCAGCACAGCGACCGACACAGCGGAGGCGCGTGCGCCAACGGGCATTTCCGACGAGCAGAACTTCGATGCGGTCTCCGGGCGCGAGACGATCGAAAGCGATGCCGCGCGGCTCGCCGCGAACCGCGCGGCGTTCGAGGTCGTGGCGCCCACGGCGCTGCCCGCGCGGCGCTCCGAGGGACCCAACATCGTCGAATACGCCCTGCGCACGACGAATGCCGTGGGGCAGTCGATCTACCGGCGCTCGGGCTTTGCCAATGAGACGCGGCACTTGCGAGCCTGTTCGGAGTTCGCGAGCCCGGACCTCGCGCAGCAGGCGTTCCTCTCCGCGGGCGGACCGGACCGCGACCGTCGGAACCTCGATCCCGACGGCGACGGCTTCGCCTGCCAATGGGACCCGCGTCCGTTTCGCGTGGTGGGCAACTGAGGGCGCCCATCTGGCATCCGTCGCCCAATTTCGGGCCGCGGCGGGACGGGCTGAGACCGCATCTGATCGTGCTGCACTACACGGCCATGACGCCCGCGGCGCGGGCCCTGGACCGGCTCTGCGATCCGCACCACGAGGTTTCCTCGCATTACGTGATCGGAGAGGACGGGACGCTCTGGCAGCTCGTCTCCGAGGACATGCGCGCCTGGCACGCGGGGGCGGGCAGCTGGGAGGGGCAGGGCGACATCAATTCCCGCTCCATCGGCATCGAGATGGTCAACACCGGCGCGGAGCCCTATGCCGAGCCTCTGATGGCGACGCTCGAGGCGCTCCTTGCCGATGTCATGGTCCGGTGGCGGATCGCGCCCGAGGGCGTCATCGGCCACGCCGACATGGCGCCGGAGCGCAAGATCGATCCCGGCCCGCATTTCGACTGGGCACGGCTCGCGGCCAAGGGGCTTGCACGGTCCGGACGGGGCGCTTAAGCGCAGGGCGCGCGGGGGGCTGGATGGCCGCTTGTGGCGCGTCGGTTTCGACCACGCCCGCGAGAGGAAAGTCCGGACTCCACGAGGTGACGGTGCCGGGTAACGCCCGGCGGGGGAGACCCCAGGGAAAGCGCCACAGAAATCAGACCGCCCGGCATGCCGGGTCAGGGTGAAACGGTGGGGTAAGAGCCCACCGCCGGGCTGGCAACAGCGCGGGCACGGCAAGCCCCACCGGGAGCAATGCCGAATAGGGATCCCGCCGGGCGCCTCGCCTTGGGGTCCGGGTAGGCAGCTAGAGATGTCTGGCGACAGGCATCCCAGAGGAATGGTCATCCATCCGCGCGCGAGCGCGGGGGACAGAATCCGGCTTATAGGCCACCCGCGCACCTGCAAGCCTTCGATGCCAACGACGCCTGAGCCGATGGTGCCAACGGGCTACTCGGGCTTTTGGCCCACCGCCACGAGGAGCGTGCAGGGCCCCCGAAAACCATCCTCGGTCTCGTAACCGCGCAGTGTCTCGAGCACCTCGTCCCAGGCTGCTGCCTTTGCGTCCTCATCGAGGGCCGCGAGCATCTGGTGGAGCGCGCCAAACGACTCCTTTTCGAAGCGAAGGCACTCCTCTGCACTTCCCAGGACGAGGGGCGCATCGATCTTTTTGACGCGGACGTTCTCGAGACCCACCGAGGCAAAGAGCCGATCGATCGTCCCTTCGTCGCCAAGGCTGAATGGGCCTGGTTGTTCAGGGGCTGGCGCAGGCAGATTGGCGTGGCGCCGGATGACGCCCACTGGCCCTGAGAAGAAACCGTTTTCTGGGCCCGTCGCATAAACGATCGCGCCGACATGGCCGCCGGGCTTGATTGCTTTTATCTGCGCCTTCAGTGATGCGACCTTGTCGGGAAAGTAAATCAGGCCCACGCGCGAAAAGACCGCGTCAAAGGGATCTCCGGCAAGGTTTACGTCCTCGCCATCGGCAAGTTGCGCCGATGCATGGCCGAGCCCCGCGGCCTCGAAATTCCTATTTGCCAGCTGCACCAGCTCTTTTGAGAAGTCGGTGGACACAACGGTTCCAGCGGCTCCCACGCGTTTGGCGGATTGAATGGCCTCCTGCCCGGAGCCACCAGCGACATGGAGCACGGCATCGCCGTCCCCCACCTGAGCCATGTCGAGCATGGTTTCCGTCGCAGGGCCAAGCCAAGCGTCGAGCACAGGCCCCCAGTCGTTCCAGTGCTGTGCGACAGCGTCCCATTGGGTGCGCGTGGTTTCCTTGAAGCTTTGGGCATCGAAAGTAGTCATGTCGTGTTCTTATCCTCTTGGTGCTATAAGTGGCCCGCAGGCGTGGGCGCGGTGGCCCTGCAGACCTATGGGTAGGAGCCACGCTGCGTGTCGCGTACCCCCACGAATAGGTGTGAGTCTGGGGCCGCTCTAGTTCAGAATGCGAACTGGCTTGGCCGCACAGCTTGGGGTGCTGTTTGCCAAGGGAGGTGTGCTTATGTCGAGCAAGTCCTACGGAATGGTTTGCCCCATCACCCATGCCTGCGAAATTCTCGAGCCTCGATGGACGATGCCGATCCTGACGGAGATGTGGGCCGGAAACACGCGCTTCAACGACATCCGGCGATCAGTGGGAAACATCTCGACAGCACTGCTGTCGCGGCGCTTGAGGGAGCTTGAGACCCACGGCCTGGTCGAGCGTAGAGAGGATCCCGTATCCGGGCAGGTTGAGTACCATCGTACTCCTGCAGCCGTTGACCTCGAGCCGGCCTTGCATGCCCTTGCCGAATGGGCGCAGCGCAACATCGAGGCGCGCGACGCGCTGCGGGACATGGATGTCTCCACACTGATGTGGAAAATGCGGTCGCTGATCTTGCCTGAAGAGCTTCCACACCGCCAGGTCGTGATCCAGTTTCACTTCTCGGATCCAGACCTTTCCTACGACACATACTGGGCTGTGATACGCCCGGGGCACACCGTGGAGATGTGCAGCGACATCCCCGGTTTCGAAATCGATCTTTACGTCGAAACCTCGAAAGTTTCCCTGACGTCCGTGCTTCTTGGCCGATCGACCGTCTCGCGCGAGGTCGAGGCGGATCGGATGCATTTGATGGGCGACGCGGCGCTCTCGCGGTCCATGCAGGACTGGCTGTCCATTAGCGAATACGCTGGCCGGAGCGGCATTCGGCTCCTCGATGTGAGCGGATCCGAGGCCGTGCAATCATAGTGCGGGGACGCAACCGCGCCGGACTGGCCGGTCTCTTGCGCAGAACGGTTGACTCGGGCGCTCACCGAAGTAATACGCGCCTCTCAGGATTGCACCGGGCGGGTTCGCCCGACGAGGAGAAAACCGATGGCGAAGCCCACCACGATCAAGATCCGGCTCAACAGCACCGCGGGCACGGGCCACTTCTACGTGACGAAGAAGAACGCACGCACGATGACCGAGAAGATGGTCATCAAGAAGTACGACCCCGTCGCGCGCAAGCATGTCGATTACAAGGAAGGCAAGATCAAGTAAGCCTGCCTTGTATATCCCCGAAAGAGCCGCGCTTCGAAGCGCGGCTTTTTTCGTTTCAAGGGACCCCTGTCATGGCCACTTGCCCCTATTGTGAGACCGCCGCCGCAGAGCACGACACCTGCCGCGCCTGGGAGACGGAGAGCCTGGTCGTCCTCGCCGATCATCGTCCGATCCGCGACGGCCACGTCCAGATCATCACGCGCGCGCACCATGAGGCTTTCGATGGCCTGCCCGCACCGCTGGCCGCGGAGATGGTCGCGCTGGGCCAGCGCGTCGCGCGCGTGCAGAAGGCGCCTTACGGTGTCAAACGGGTGGGCTTCGTCTTCACCGGCAACGAGGTGGCGCATGTCCATGCCCATGTCCTGCCGCTCCATGCCAGCGATGACATCACGTCGGCCCGGTACGGCACCGGCGCGGCGACGTATGCGTCTATACCGGACAAGGCCGCGGTTGCCACGCGGCTGCACCGCGCCCTCGCCGTGCAGTCCGATGGCTGAGTTCCTGATCCGCACGGCCACCCCGGCTGACACGCTGGCCGTCGACGCGCTTCTCGGGCGCAGCTACCCGCGCCTGCTCAAGGCCGATTACCCGCCCTCCGTGCTCGTCGCGGCGATCCCGGCCATGGCGCGGGCGCGCCCCTCTCTCATGGCCTCCGGCACCTATTACCTGGCGCTGGAGGACGGGGCCGTTCTCGGGGCGGGCGGCTACACGCCGAACCGCAGGCGGGCGGGCTGGGGCGATGTCCGCCACGTCGTCACCGATGACCGCCACCTGCGCCGCGGCATCGGGCGGGCGCTCATGGAGCATACCTTCGCCCGGGCGCGGTCCGTGGGGCTCGGCGCGCTCGAATGCTGGGCCACGCTGACGGCGGTGCCGTTCTACGAGGCGGTGGGCTTCGAGACGGTGGAGCCCATGGTCGTACAGCTACAGGGCGCGATCAGTTTCCCGGCCATGCGCATGCAGCGTCGGTTGTGAAACGGGCGATGATCATCGGCCAACCCGCTTCGGGGAAGTCGACACTGGCGCGCCTCCTCGGCGCGCGGACGGGGCTGCCGGTCGGGCATCTCGATCACATCCATCGGCAGCCCGGCTGGGTCCCGCGGCCAGAGGACGACAAGATCCGGCTCATTCGCGCCGAGGAGGAAAAGCCCGCCTGCATCATCGAGGGCGGGCTCTCGCGCACGTGGGACACCCGGCTCGCGCGCGCGAACATGCTCGTCTGGATCAATGTGGGCCTCGCGCTGCGGCTCTGGCGCGTTCTGGCCCGGTCCTGGCGCTTCCGGGGCCGGTCCCGTCCCGACATGACCGCGGGGTGCCCCGAACACTTCGACCGCGACACGCTCGTCTTCCTATGGTTCATCCTGCGCACCTGGCGCCCGGGGCTCCACCGCATGTGCCGCGTCTTCGCGGCCCGTGACCGCCCCGAGGTGGAGCTTCGCTCCCTCGCTCAGACGCGCGCCTGGCTCGCCGCGCTCTGAGCGGCTAGTCTGACACGAGGAGGTGCAACATGGCCGAGCACATGCAGGGGCTCTTGCTGCGCGAGAGCGGGTTCGCCCCAACCGAGGGGTATGTCGGCAATCGGTTGGAACGCCCCGGGGCCGTGTTGGAGCTCGCGCGTCGGCCCATCCCGCGCCTCAGACCGGGGCAGATCCTGATCCGCACGCGCCGCGCGGCGGTCAATCCCTCCGACATCGCCTTCGTCCAGGGGTTCTACGGCCAGCCTCGCGTGGCGGGGATGCCGGCGGGCTTCGAAGGCGTGGGACAGGTGGTGGATGCGGGGCCCGGCCTCATGGGGCGCCTGCTCAAGGGGCGCGACGTGGGCTTTTACGTCTCGCCCCAGGGCTCGGGAAGCTGGGCCGACTACGCCATCACGGAGGCTGCCCTGGCGCTCCCTCTGAAGAAGGGCGTCTCGGATCGGGACGCCGCGGGGCTCATCGTGAACCCGGTGACGGCGGCGGCCATGCTCGACCTGGTGAAACCGGGCGAGGCGTTCGTCTTCTCGGCGGCGGCGAGCCAGCTGGGCAAGCTCGTGGCGAGCCTCGCCAGGGACCAGCGCAAGCGCATGATCGCGCTCGTGCGCCGCGACGCGCCGGCCCGGGCCCTCACGGATCTGGGCGCGCGGCACGTGCTGAACGAAAGCGACGCTGACTTCGATACGCGCCTCGCGGAGGTCTGCCGGGACGCGCGCCCCCGCATCTTTCTGGACGCCGTGGCGGGCCCGGGGAGCGCGGCCGTGCACAAGGCCATGGGACCCGGTGCGCGGTGGGTGATCTACGGAAAGCTCGCGCCGGAGCTGCCCCAGATCCTCGACCCGAGCGAGATGATCTTCGCCGGCAAGGTGATCGAAGGGTTCTGGACGACCGCCTGGGCGCGAGAGACGTCGTATGTGAAGAAGTTGCGGGTCTTCAACGCGGTGCAGAGCCGTTTCCGGGACGGGCGCTGGACGACGGATGTCGGCGCAGAGCTCCCGCTCGCGCAGGCCATCGACCGGCTGCCCCAGGCGCTGGCGCAGCCGGACGGCAAGGTGCAGATCGTGACCGCCTCGCCCTGAACGCGCCGGTCTCCGCGGTGCGGTCGGGCTGGCCTTCGCGCCGCAGACATCGGCACGCCCCTCGCCACCCGCCGAACGAAAAAGGCCGCCCCGAAGGACGGCCTTTTGTCTGGTTCCGGCGGTGCCGTTATTCCTGATTGCCCAGGAAGAACAGCAGGAACTGGAACATGTTGAGGAAGTTCAGGTACATGCTCAGCGCGCCGTGAATCGCGGATTTGTCCAGCCACTCCTGGTCGCCGTACTGCGCATGCGCCACGTACTCACTCTTGATGGTCTGCGTGTCGTAGGCGGTGAGGCCTGCGAAGATCAGAACGCCGATCGCGGAGATCGCGAACATGAACGCGGGCGAGGAGATGCCGAAGAACGCGCCCAGCACGAGGTTGAGGATCATCGCCACGATGAGGCCGATGAGGCCCATCATGAGGAACGTACCCCAACCGCTGAGGTCTTTCTTCGTCGTGTAGCCGTAGAGGCTGAGCCCGGCGAAGGCGATAGCCGTCACCAGGAAGGTCTGCGTGATCGACACCGACGTGTAGACGATGAAGATCGAGCTCAGCGACAGGCCGATGAGCGTGGCGAACACGAAGAAGAAGAGCTGTGCCCCGGAGGCCGAAGCGCGGCGCATCACCGTGCCAAGGCCGAGGAAGAGCACCGCCAGCGGCGCGAGCATGATCACCCAACGCAGGGGCGACAGATAGATCGCGGAGCCGAGCGCCGTGAGCAGCGTGCCGTTCTGCAGCTGCACCGTCGCGCTGGCCGGATCGGTCGTCGTCGCCAGGCCGGAGATGGCCCAGGCCACCAGGGCCGTGATCAGCATGCCCACGGACATCGTTCCGTAGACCTTGTTCATGTGGGCGCGAAGCCCTGCGTCGATCTCAGCCGAGCGGGCGCCGGTCGACGTCCGGATGGTCTGATACTCTGCCATTTGTTCCTCCAGAAAGGTTCCCTGAGAGAGCCCCTTGAAAGGGGGCCTCGCTTCTAGAGAGAATATTGGCAGCCCGCCCTTGATTTTCAAGCGTTCCGGCACCGCAGGCGCGCGTTATCGCCGCCAATACTCCGGCGCGTCCCAAAATGAGCGGTTGGCCTCGGATTGTGCCTGTTCCGGCGTCAATCCGATGTCCTTGAGCGTCCTCGCGTCCAGTTGGCTCAGGGACTGGCGCGTGCGCGCCACGGCCAGGAGGTGCAAGAACCGCGACACGAGCGATCTCGGCGCGGGCCGGTGGGGGCGGCAGGCGGTGATGTCAGAGATATGGGTCATGGCGAAATCCCTCTGCGTGATGTGTTCGGTCGGTCGTATGAATGTTCTTGATGTTATGGGGGCCGTGGATACATATGTGAAATGAATGATAGTTGCTTGATCCATCAGAAAGAGTGATATGCCGCGCAATCTCGACCTCACCGCTCTCCGCTCCTTCGTCGCTGTCGCCGATCTCGGCGGGGTCACGCGGGCCTCGGGGGCGCTCAACCTCACGCAATCGGCGGTCTCCATGCAGCTCAAACGGCTGGAGGAGGCGCTGAATGTCGGGCTCATGGACCGCACGGCGCGCCGCATCGCGCTCACCGCCGCGGGGGAGCAGCTCTTGGGATATGCGCGGCGGATGCTGGCCCTGAACGACGAAGCGCTCGGGCGCCTCGTCACCGATGCCTATGAGGGGGAGGTGACGCTCGGCGTGCCTCACGACATCGTCTATCCGCACATCCCGCAGATCCTGCAGCGCTTCGCGTCGGAGTTCCCCCGCATGAAGGTGCAGCTCATCTCCTCCTTCACCGAGGGGCTCAAGGAACAGTATGCCCGCGGGGAGTGCGATCTCATCCTCACGACGGAGAGCGGGCTCGACACCGGCGGGACGACGCTGCGCGAGGCCTCGCTCGTCTGGGTGGGGGCGCCCGGCGGGTCGGCCTGGAAGGCGCGCCCGCTCCGGCTCGCCTTCGAGCGGAACTGCATCTTCCGCCGGGACGCGCAGCGCGCGCTCGACGACGCGGGCATCTCCTGGGAGATGGCGGTGTCGTCGAACAGCACGCGTACCATCGAGGCCTCGGTGAGCGCGGACTTGGCGATCCATGCCATGCTTGACGGCACCGAGACCGCGCATTTCGAACGCATTCCCCACCAGGGCGCGCTGCCGGAGCTGTCGACTCACAAGGTGAACCTCTACCGCCAGGCCTCCAAGGGCGCAGAGCCCTTGGCGGCGCTGACGGCGATGATCGCCGAGGCCTACAGGCGCGGCTAGCGGGCCATGGTCACGACCGCCTTGCCGGTCACCTCCCGGCGGCGCAGCGCCTCGAGCGCCTTCGGCGCGTCTTCGAGCGGGACCGTGAGGCCGATATGGGGCGCAAGGCGGCCTCCGGCGAAGAGCTCCATGAGGGCCGCGAGCGAGGCGCGCATCGGTGCGGGGTCGAACCCGGCGTAACCGCCCCAGTAAAACCCGTGGAGCGCGATGTTCTTCACGAGGAGGTGGTTCAGCTTCACTTCTGGCACGGTGCCCGACGCGAACCCGATGACGAGGTAGCGCGCGCCCCGGCGGCACGCGCGGAGCGCGGCCTGCGCGAGGTCGCCGCCCACGGGATCGTAGACGACATCGGCGCCGAGCCCACGGAGTTTCGCGGCGAGGTCTGGATCCTCGGCGTCGATCAGGTGGTGCGCGCCCGCCCCCCGGGCCACGGCGAGCTTCTCGGCCCCCCGGGCCACGGCGATGACCTCCGCGCCGAGGACGGCGCCGATCTCGACCGCCGTCAGGCCCACACCCCCCGCCGCACCGAGCACGACGAGGCGCTCGCCGGACGTGAGCTCCGCCCGATGGGTCAGCGCGAGATGCGAGGTGCCGTAGGCGATCTGGAAGGCCGCGGCCTGCACCGCGGTCATGGCATCGGGCAGCGGCAGGCAGGCCTCCCGCGGCGCCACGAGGTATTCGGCCAGCCCGCCGAAATTGCCGAAGACGGCCACGCGCTGCCCCGCGGCGAGCCCGGTGACCCCCGGGCCCAGCGCCTCCACCACCCCCGCGGCCTCGAGGCCGAGCGTGAAAGGCGGCTCCGGCGTCTCCTGGTACTCTCCCCGGACCATGAGCAAATCCGCGAAGTTCAGCCCGCAGGCCTCCACGCGCAGCCGGATCTCCCCGGCGCGGGGCTCGGGCACGGGGCGCTCCCGGACGGCCGGGGCGGTTTTGTACTCGCTTACAACCAGTGCGCGCATTTCCGGGCCTCCTCCGGCGCACCTAGCCAAGGCTCTCCACCGGATGCAAGCGCAGCATTCCGCCGGTGGGCGGAGGCAAGACCAGCGAGTCACCGCCCGTTTCCCGAATATCTGCTCAAAATTTAGGCAGAATGTGCCTCCGGACCCTGTCCCTGGAAGCGTTTACGGGCTTTGAGCCGACCCCAACCTAACAAAACGTCAGGTTGTGCGGCTCGACGGGCCTCGTGCTACAAGTGTGCACGCTGAACGGGGGTGAGTTCGTTCGCGTCGTGACGAGGAGTGAGGGAGTACGTTTATGAAACATCCTGTGGATGTGCACGTTGGCAAACGCATCCGCCATAGGCGCTGGATGCTCGGGATGACGCAGCAGCAGCTCGCGGAATCCGTGGGCATCAAGTTCCAGCAAATTCAGAAGTACGAAACCGGCATGAACCGCGTCAGCGCGTCCCGGCTCTGGGATATCGCCGAGCGTCTCGAGGTGCCGGTGAGCTTCTTCTTCGAGGGTCTCGAGGGCGCCGAGGCGGCGGAAGCCGAGCACGCCGAGGGCGGAACGCCGAGCGATCTGATGGCCGACCGCGAGGCGATGGAGCTCGTGCGCTCCTACTACGCGATCCCGGAAAACCAGCGGCGCAGATTGTTCGAACTGGCGCGCGTCCTGTCGGACGTCGCTTGAAAGCGTCAGCCGGCGCGACCCCGGTCGCGCAAGGCTAAGAAGTGACACTTGACCCCCCCGTCCCCGCTTCGTAGCCCGACACAAGGCAGTCGGGAGCGAAGAGTGGACGAGGCCCTGCAATCCGAACTCAGGCGCGTGGCCCATGACTGCGCCGACGCCGCCGCCACGGAGACGCTCCGGTACTTCCGAGCCCGGGGGCTCGAGGCGGAGACCAAGGACGCCGCAGGCTTCGACCCCGTCACCGAAGGAGATCGGCGCGCGGAGCGCGCCATGCGGCGGGTTCTGGCCCGCCTGCGCCCCGATGACGGGATCCTCGGCGAAGAGGAAGGCCACAGCCCGGGGGAAAGCGGGCTCACCTGGGTTCTCGACCCGATCGACGGCACCCGCGGCTACCTCGCCGGAACGCCCACCTGGGGCACTCTCATTTCCGTGGCCGATGCCGGTGGACCCCTCTTCGGCCTCATCGACCAGCCCCATATCGGCGAACGGTTCGAGGGCGGCTTCGGCCACGCCACGCTCACCGCCCGCCAGGGCGACCGCGCGCTCGCCACACGGGGCACGGGCGCGCTCGCGGAGGCCATCCTCTTTACCACTTTCCCCGAAGTGGGCACGCCGGACGATCGCGCGCGCTTCGAGCGCGTATCCGCCCGGGTCAGGCTCACGCGCTACGGGATGGATTGCTACGCCTACGCGCTCGTCGCCGGGGGGCACGCGGACCTCGTCATCGAGGCGGGGCTCGCGGCCTACGACATCCAGGCCCCCATGGCGGTGGTGGAGGCCGCGGGCGGCGTCGTCACCGATTGGGAGGGCGGGCCGGTCCATGGCGGCGGGCGCGCCGTCGCCGCCGCCAATGCCACGCTCCATAAGGCCGCGCTCGAGGCGCTGAATGGCGGCTGAGCGGCTCATCCGCGGGGCCGCGCGCCTCGTGACGATGGACGGCGCGCGGCGCATTCTCGAGGGTCATGACATTCTCCTCCGCGACGGGGTGATCGCCGGGATCGGCCCCGGCCTCTCCGCGCCCGGCGCAGAGGTGATCGAGGCGCGCGGCTGCGTCGTCACGCCGGGCCTCGTGAACACGCACCACCATCTCTACCAGACGCTCACCCGCGCGGTGCCCGCCGCGCAGGATGCAAGCCTCTTCGGCTGGCTCCAGACGCTCTACCCGATCTGGGCGCGAATGGTGCCCGAGGATTTCCACGCCTCCACGCAGATAGGTCTTGCCGAGCTCGCGCTCTCGGGCTGCACGACCTCCTCGGATCATCTCTACCTCTATCCCAATGGCGCGCGGCTCGATGACACCATCCACGCCGCAGCGGAGGTGGGGCTCCGCTTTCATCCCACGCGCGGGTCCATGTCCATCGGCGAGAGCGCGGGCGGACTACCCCCCGACAGCCTTGTCGAGGACGAGCCCGCCATCCTGGAGGATTGTCAGCGCGTGATCGACGCCTTCCACGACCCGGCGCCGGGTGCGCTCTGCCGGGTGGGCGTGGCGCCCTGCTCGCCCTTCTCGGTGAGCCGCGAACTCATGCGGGACGCCGCCCTCTTGGCGCGGGAGAAAGGCGTGATGCTCCACACACACCTGGCCGAGAACGACGAGGACATCGCCTATTCGCTGGAGATGTTCGGCTGCCGCCCGGGGCAATATGCCGAAGAGCTCGGCTGGGTGGGGCGCGATGTCTGGCATGCCCATTGCGTGAAGCTCGACGCCGAGGAGATCGCGCTCTTTGCGCGGACGGGGACGGGCGTGGCCCATTGCCCCTGCTCGAATTGCCGGCTGGCCTCGGGTATCGCGCCGGTGCGCGTCATGCGGGATGCGCGCGTGCCGGTGGGCCTCGGCGTCGACGGCTCGGCCTCCAACGATGCGGGATCGCTCGTGGACGAGGCGCGCCAGACGCTTCTGCTGCAGCGGCTCGTGCACGGGGCGAGTGCCATGGGGCCAATGGAGGCGCTGGAGATCGCCACACGCGGGGGCGCGGAGGTGCTGGGCCGCGGTGACGATATCGGTCAGCTTGTCGTCGGATACCGGGCCGATATCGCCATTTGGGACGTGAGTGGCGTGGAAAGCGCTGGAAGCTGGGACGTCGCCGCGCTCCTTCTCGCGGGGCCGCGCCGGGTGCGGGACCTCTTCGTGGAGGGCCGGGAGATCGTCCGGGGCGGCGAGATCGTGAGCTTTGATCTCTCCCGGGCGCTCCGGGCGCAGGCGCGGAGCCTCGAGAGGCTCATGGGATGAGCGACGCGCTCGTCTCCAATCATTGGGGCCTCGGACGAGCCCGGGTGGAGAACGGGCGCATCGTCGCGGTGGAGGGCCACCCGCTCGATCCCGAGCCTTCAGCGCTCAACGACAACATCGCGGGATCGCTCCACGGACCCGCGCGGGTGCTGCGGCCCGCCGTGCGGCAGGGCTGGCTCGACGGGCGCGGCGCGCGCGGGCAGGGGCCGTTCGTGGAGGTCGGCTGGGACCGCGCGCTCGATCTCATCGCGGGCGAGCTCAGCCGCATCCGCGCCGCCCACGGCAACGAGGCCATCTACGCGGGCTCCTACGGCTGGGCGAGCGCGGGCCGCTTTCACCACGCCCAGAGCCAGCTCAAGCGCTTTCTAAACTGCATTGGCGGGTTCGTGGGCTCAGAGGGAAATTACAGCTACGGCGCGGCCATGGGGGCGATGCCGCACATCCTCGGCGGACCTTTCAAGCAGATGCTGGCGGAGGCCACGCGCTGGCCCGTGATCGCGCGCCACGCCGATCTCGTCGTCTCATTCGGCGGGCTCGCCGCGCGCAACATGGAGATCTGCGACGGCGGAAACGGGCGCCACCTCATCCCCGAGGCGCTCCGCACCTGCCGGGCACGCGGGGTGCGCTTCGTCAACCTGAGCCCGCTCCGCAGCGACATGGCCGAAGACCTGGGCGCCGAGTGGCTCCCGCCACGGCCGGGCTCGGACGCCGCGATCATGCTCGCGCTGGCGCAGACGCTCAGGGAGGAGGGGCTCCACGCGCCCGACTTCCTCGACCGCTACACGGTGGGATTTGACCGGGTGGCCGCCTATCTCGACGGCGCGGATGACGGCATCCGGAAGGATGCGGATTGGGCGGCAGGGGTCTGCGGCATCGCCGCCGAGACGTTGCGGAGCCTCGCGCGGCGCATGGCGGCGGGCACCACCTTCATCACCTGCGCGGCCGCGCTGCAGCGCGCCGATTGGGGTGAGGATACGCTCTGGGCGGCGGTGACGCTCGCGGCCTTTCTCGGCCAGATGGGGACGCCGGGCGGGGGGCTCGGCCTCGCCTACGCGGTCAACGGGCATGTGGGCGCGGTGGACCGACCCTTCCGCGCGGCGGCCCTGCCGCAGGGGCAGAACAGGGTCGCGGCGCGGATCCCCGTGGCGATGATCGCCGACATGCTGCTCGATCCCGGCGGGCGCTACTGGGTGGGCGGCGCGGCGCGGCGCTTTCCCCATGCGCGGCTCGTCTGGTGGGCCGGGGGAAATCCCTTCCATCATCACCAGGACCTCCGCCGCCTCACCCGCGCCTTCCAGGCGCCGGAGACGGTCATCGTCAACGAGATCAGCTGGACGGCCACGGCGCGCCACGCCGACATCGTGCTCCCCGTGGCCGCGCCGGAGGAGCGGACGGATTTCGGGGCCGGGCGCTCGGACACCGTGCTCGTGCCCATGCGACAGGCCGTGGCCCCGCCCGGGGAGGCGCGAACGGAATTCTCGATCTACGCGGCGCTTGCGGAACGCCTCGGCGTGGCGGAGGACTTCACCGAGGGGCGGGACGAGGCCGCCTGGCTCGCGCATCTCTGGGCGGTGACGCAGGCCACGGCAGCCCAGCACGGCGTGACGCTGCCGGGCTGGGAGGCCTTTCTCGCGGGCGAGCCTCTGCTGCTCGATGATCCGGGGGACGAGACCGTCTTTCTCGCCGCGTTCCGCGCGGACCCTGAGGCGCATCCCCGCGCCACGCCCTCGGGCCGGATCGAGCTTTACTCCCAGACCGTGGCGGGGTTCGGTCGCGCGGGTCATGCGCTCTACCAACCGCCGCGGGAGGCGCCCGAGGCCGGCACGCTGGCGCTCCTGTCCGGCCAGCCGCCCACCCGGCTCCATTCCCAGCATGACGCGGGCGCGCTCAGCCAGCGGGCGAAAGTGGCCGGGCGCGAGGCAGTGCTGATCCACCCGGAGGATGCAGCCGTGCGCGGGGTTGCAGACGGCGATGTCGTGGAACTTTCGAGCCCGCGCGGGCGCTGCCTCGCCGGGGCGCGCCTCACCGAGGATATCGCGGCGGGCGCGGTCTTCCTGCCCACCGGCGCGTGGTACGATCCCGACGCTGAGGGGCATTGCATCCACGGCAATCCGAACGTGCTGACGCGGGACACGGGCACCTCCGACTGGACGCAAGCGACGGCCGCGCATTCCTGCCGGGTCCGGCTGGTGAAGGTCGAGGGTCAGGCGCCGCCGGTGCGCGCCCATGAACCGCCAGACTTCACCGGCTGACGCGCTCTCCCATCATCCAGACATCGGCCACCGCGCGGTCGTCGCCCATCATGATCGTGGGAAAGATCGCCTCCCACCCGGCCTCGGCATTGTCGTGGCGTTGGGCGAGGGCCGGGGTGGAGGCGAGATCCAGCACGCAGATATCGGCCTCCGCGCCCGGGGCCAGCCGCCCGATCGTGCCCTCGAGGTGGAGCACCCGCGCCGAGCCTTCGGTGGCGAGCCAGAGGAGCTGCGCGGGGTGGAGCGGCTGCCCGCGGAGCTGCCCGATCTCGTAGGCGGCCGCCATCGTGCGCAGCATCGAAAAGGAGGAGCCGCCCCCGGTATCGGTGGCAAGCCCGACGCGGCACGTCTCCGCGAGGCCCATGTCGAAGAGGCCCGACCCGATGAAGGTATTGGACGTGGGACAATGGACGAGGCCCGCGCCCGCCTCTCGGATGCGGTCGCTTTCCCGGCTTTCTAGGTGGATCGCGTGGCCGAGCACCGCGCGCGCGCCGAAAAGGCCGTGCCGCTCGTAGACGTCGAGGTAGTCGCGGCTGTCCGGAAAGAGCTCCCTGACCCAGGCCACTTCCTCGCGCTGCTCGGAGATATGGGTCTGCATGAGGCACTCGGGATGCTCGCGCCAGAGCGCGCCGAGGGCCTCGAGCTGGGCTTCGCTCGAGGTGGGCGCGAAGCGCGGCGTGATGACGTAGCCCGCCCGCCCGCGGCCGTGCCAGGCCGTGAGGAGGGCTTTTGACTCGTCATAGGCGCGCGCGGCGGTGTCCACGAGGCCCTCGGGCGCGTTCCTGTCCATGCAGGTCTTGCCCGCGAGCAGGCGCATGCCCCGCGCCTCTGCGGCCTCGAAGATCGCCGTGACGGAGGCAGGCGCCGTCGTGGCATAGGTGCAGACCGTCGTGGTGCCATGGGCCAGCAGCAGATCGAGGTAGCGGCCCGCCACGTCCGCCGCATGGGCCGGATCGGCGAAGCGCATTTCCTCGGGGAAGGTGTAGGTGTTGAGCCAGTCGATGAGCCGCTTGCCCCAGCTCGCGATCATCTCCGTCTGTGGGTAGTGCGCGTGGGCGTCGACAAAGCCGGGCAGGATCAGCTGCGCGCCGTAATCCACCACCCGGGCGTCCGGATGGGCCGCGCGCAGCGCCGTGCCCGCGCCCACCGCCGCGATGCGGCCCCCCTCCACGAGGACCGCGCCGTCCGTCCGAAGCTCCGTCACATCCTCCCATGGGGCCTCGAAAGGACTGCCGGTAAAGCGCAGGGTCTGGCCAAGAAGGAGGTGTTTCGACATATCCAAGCGTGCGTAGCCTTCCCATCGGGCGCGCACAACACCGGAGGGGCCATGGCCGAGGACGCAGCAGAGATCGAGGAGCAGGAGGGCTACGAGCTCGACGGCAAGCTGCTGCCGCAGGTCCGTCTGGCGCTGGCGGCAGCGGACCGGGCACGCCTCGACGTGCTCTTCGAGCCGCTCCATCCCGCCGATATCGCCGACCTCCTCGAACAGATGGACAGCGGGCCGAGGAAGGAGCTCCTCGTGCTCGCCGCCGATATCGTCGATGGCGAGGTCCTCTCCGAGATCACCGAGGGCGTGCGTGAGGAGATCATCGAGTTCCTGCCGTCCGAGGTGCTCTCGGACGCTGTCCGCGACCTCGACAGCGACGATGTCGTCGACATCCTCGAGGATCTCGAAGAGCCGCAGCAGGAGGCGATCCTCGAGGCGCTCGACGATGCCGACCGCGTGGCGGTGGAGCAATCGCTCGCCTACCCGGAGGAATCCGCGGGCCGTCTGATGCAGCGGGAGGTCGTCATGGCGCCCGAGCATTGGAGCGTGGGCGAGACGATCGATTTCCTGCGCGCCTCCGACGATCTGCCGGAGCAGTTCTACCACGTCATCTTAGTGGATCCGCGGATGCGGCCCACCGCCTATGTCACCCTCGGGCGTCTCTTGGGCTCGAAGCGCGAGGTCAGGCTGAAAGACATCACCGAGGAGAGCTTTCGCACCATTCCCGTGGACCAGGACGAGGGCGAGGTGGCCTATGCCTTCAACCAGTATCACCTCATTTCCGCGCCCGTGGTGGACGGCGATGAGCGGCTCGTGGGCGTGATCACCATCGACGACGCCATGATCGTCCTCGACGAGGAGCACGAGGAGGACATCCTGCGCCTGGCGGGCATCAACGAGGGCACGCTCAGCGACCGCGTGGTGGAGACGACGCGGCGCCGCTTCCCCTGGCTCTTCGTCAATCTCATCACGGCGATCCTCGCCTCTCTCGTCATCGCGCAGTTCGACGCTGCCATCGCGCAGATCGTGGCGCTTGCCGTGCTCATGCCCATCGTGGCCTCCATGGGCGGCAATGCGGGGACGCAGTCGCTCACTGTCGCCGTGCGCAGCATCGCCACGAAGGACCTCACGGGCTCCAATGTCTGGCGCGTGATCCGGCGCGAGTGTTTGGTGGGGCTGGTGAACGGCGTGATCTTCGCCGTCGTGATGGGGATCGTGGGCGTGATCTGGTTCGGCTCGCCCGCCCTGGGCGGGGTGATCGCGGCGGCCATGGTCATCAACCTCGTCGTGGCGGGCCTGGCCGGGACGGCGATCCCGGTGATCCTCGACAAGCTCGGCATCGACCCGGCACTGGCCTCGGGCGCCTTCGTGACGACGGTCACGGATGTCGTGGGCTTCTTCGCCTTTCTCGGCCTCGCCGCTGCCGTCCTGCTGTGAGCACGGGCGACGCCAAGGCCGCCGCGCGACGCGCCGCCTTGGCCCGGCGCAAGGCTGCCCACACTCCGCTGCCCGCGGCCGGGCACCTTTCCAGCTTTCTGGCGGGCTTTCGCGGCGTGCCCGTTGCGGGCTACATGCCCATCAACACCGAGATCGACCCCCTCCCGGCCATGGAAGAGGCCGCGGCCCACGGGCCCGTGGCGATCCCGGTCATCGCGGGTGCGGGCCAGCCCCTGACATTCGCGCGCTGGGTGCCCGGCATGGCCCTCGTCGAAGGCCCCTTCAAGGCCCGCATCCCGGCAGAGCCTGACTTCATCACGCCCGAGATCGTCATCGTCCCCCTCGTGGCCTTCACGCGCGCGGGCGGGCGGTTGGGCTATGGCGGGGGCTTTTACGACCGAACGCTCGCGGCCCTGCGCGCGAAGGGCCCGACGCTGGCCGCGGGCTTCGCCTATGCGGCGCAGGAGGCGGGTGACCTGCCGCTCGAGCCCACCGACCAGCCCCTCGATCTGATCATCACGGAGCGTGAGATCATCGACCTGCGCTGAGGCGCGCGGCCGCGCGCGCCGAAACCCGTCTCGCAAACCGGGCGTGACCGGACGACCGCGCGGGCGGACTTCCCTCTTCGGCCTCAAGCACCTTTGGTCTTGGCGCTGGGCTCCGTTCAAAACCGCGCGGCCTTCCCTTCGGCGGCCTGCCGCCCTAGGTCCCGCCGCATGCGGATGATGTTTCTGGGCGATGTCATGGGACGCGCGGGTCGCGCGGCTCTCACGAGCGAGCTGCCGAAGCTGCGCGCGGCCTGGAGCCTCGATTTCGTGTGCGTGAACGCCGAGAACGCCACCTCGGGCGTGGGGCTAAGCGCGACCCATGCCAAGGACCTGCTCGAGGCGGGCGCCGATTGCCTCACGCTCGGCGACCATGCCTTCGATCAAAAGGACATGCTGGGCTTCATCGAGACCGAGCCGCGCATCCTGCGCCCGCTGAACTACGCCAAGGGCGCGCCGGGCCGCGGCGTGGCGGTCTTCGAGGCCACGCGGGGGCGCAAGGTGCTCGTGGCGCAGGCGCTGGGACAGGTCTTCATGAAGCGGCCTTTCGACGATCCCTTCAGCGCCCTCGACGCGGTCTTCCAGCGTCACAAGCTCGGAGGCGCCGTGCAGGCGGCGATCATCGACATCCACGCCGAGGCCACGTCCGAGAAGATGGCCGCGGGGCATTTCGCCGATGGCCGCGCCAGCCTCGTGGTGGGCACGCACACCCATGTGCCCACGGGCGACGGGCAGATCCTCGGGGGCGGCACGGCCTATCTCACCGATGCCGGCATGTGCGGCGACTACAATTCCGTCATCGGCATGGAGCCCGCAGAGCCGCTCCGCCGCTTCATCACCGGCATGCCCAAAGGGCGCTTCACGCCCGCGCTGGGCGCGGCGACGCTGGCGGGCATCTATGTCGAAACCGACGACCGCACGGGGCTGGCCACGCGGATCGAGATGGTGCGCCATGGCGGGCGCCTGGCGCAGGCGGGCCCGCTGCCGGTGCCGCTCGAAAGCGCCTGAGGAGCCCGCCGGTGACCCGCGCGGAGCTTCTCGCCTACGGGGTCATCCTCGTAGCCCTCGGCGCGGGATGGGGCATCACGCAGCCGCTGGCGAAGATCGCGGTGTCTACCGGCTACGGGCATTTCGGGCTGATCTTCTGGCAGATGGCGATCACCGCCACTGTGCTCGGCGTCGTGACACTCTTGCGCGGCAAGGGCCTGCCGCTCACCCGCGGCACGCTGAGGGTCTATCTGATGATCGCGCTCATCGGGACGGTCATCCCGAATTCCGCCTCCTACCAGGCGGTCGTTCACCTGCCGTCCGGTCTCATGTCGGTGCTCCTGTCGCTCGTGCCCATGCTCGCCTTTCCCGTGGCGCTCCTCCTCGGGCTCGAGCGGTTTCAGCTCACGCGCCTCGCGGGCCTGTCGCTCGGTCTGGTGGGCGTGCTTCTGATCGTGCTGCCGGAGGCGAGCCTGCCCGCGCCCGGCCTCGTGGGATGGGTCTTTGTCGCGTGTCTCGCGCCGCTCTGCTACGCCTTCGAGGGCAATCTCGTGGCGCGCTGGGGGCTTGCGGGCCTCGACGCGGTGCAGGCGCTCTTCGGCGCCTCCGTCGTGGGGGTCCTCATCGCGGTGCCGCTCGCCGTGGGCAGCGGGCAGTTCATCGACCCCGTGGGACCCTACGGCGCTGCTGACGCGGCGGTGCTGGCCTCGGGCCTCGTCCATGCCTGCGTCTATGCCACTTATGTCTGGCTCGTGGGCCGCGCCGGCCCCACCTTCGCCGTGCAGGTCAGCTACCTCGTCACGGGCTTCGGCGTGTTCTGGGCGCTGCTCCTCCTCGGCGAGAGCTATTCGCCCTTTGTCTGGGCTGCGCTCGTGCTGATGCTCATCGGCATGGCGCTCGTGCAGCCGCGTCCGCGCCTCCCGGCACGGGACGCCGCAGCCCAGGCAGAGGAGTTGCAGAGCCCCGCGCCATAGGCAACAGTCGCCTGCAACACAACAAGGGCGGGGGCTGAGAGCCGCGCATGGTCGAGCTTTTGGGCATGGGGACGGGGAGCCAGGCCGCGGTCACGCTGGGCGTCGTGGCGCTCATGTTCGTGCTCTTCATCCGGGAGACATACCCCACCGAGGTCGTGGCCATCGCCGGCGTGGCGCTCCTTTTGGCCCTGGGCATCCTGCCCTACGCCGAGGCCCGCGCGGTGCTCTCGAACCCGGCGCCCTGGACGATCGCGGCGATGTTCATCCTCATGGGCGCACTGGTACGCACGGGCGCGCTCCACGCTTTCACCGGCTACGCGGATGCCCGCGCGGCCACGCAACCCGCCATGGCGGTGGCGCTGCTCATGGGCTTTGTCGTGGTGTCCTCGGCCTTCGTTTCGAACACGCCGGTGGTCGTGGTCATGATCCCGGTCTTCGTGCAGCTCGCGCGGACGCTGGGCGTGGCGCCCTCGAAGCTGCTCATCCCGCTCTCCTATGCCGCCGTGCTGGGCGGGACGATGACGCTCATCGGCACCTCCACCAATCTCCTTGTGGACGGCGTGGCCCGCGATCAGGGGCTTCCGGCCTTCACCATATTCGAGATCACGCCGCTCGGCGTGATCCTCGTCCTCTGGGGCGTGATCTACCTGCGCTTCATCGCCCCGCGCCTCCTGCCCGAGCGGCAGAGCATGGCGGCGATGCTCTCGGACCGGGCCAAGATGAAATTCTTCACGGAGGTGGCCGTGCCCGAGGGCTCCGCCCTCATCGGGCAGGATGTGGGTCAGGTCGACCTCTTCAAGCGCGAGGGATCGCGGCTCATCGATGTGCTTCGCGGCGACGCGTCGCTGCGCCGGAACCTGAAGGGCGTGACGCTCGCGGCCGGGGACCGGGTCGTGCTGCGCACCGAGATCACGGAGCTTCTGGGCCTCCAGCAATCCAAGGACGTCAAGATGGTGGACAAGCTGAGCTCCGTTCAGACCGCCACCGTGGAGGTGCTCATCACCCCGGGCGCGCGGATGGTGGGGCGGTCGCTCGGCAATCTGCGCCTGCGCCGCCGCTACGGCGTCTATCCCCTGGCCGTGCACCGCCGCTCGCAAAATATCGGGCGGCAGCTCGACGACCTCGTGGTGCAGGTGGGGGACACGCTCCTCCTCGAAGGTGCGCCCGAGGATATCGGGCGGCTGGCGAGCGATATGGGGCTCGTGGACGTCACGGCCCCGAGCGAACGCGCCTACCGCCGCAGCCACGCACCGGTGGTGCTGGCGGCCCTGGGCGGGCTCGTGGTGGCCGCGGCCCTGGGGCTTGCCCCGATCTTCATGCTCGCGGTGATCGCGGTGGCGGTGGTGCTGCTCACGCGGTGCATCGACGCCGATGAGGCGTTCTCCTTCGTGGAAGGGCGGCTCCTGGCGCTGATTTTCGCGATGCTGGCCATCGGCGCGGCGCTCGAGGCCTCGGGCGCGGTGGCGCTCATCGTGAACGCGGTGGCGCCGACGCTCTCGGGGCTGCCGCCCTTTCTCATCGTCTGGGCGGTCTACCTGCTCACCTCGGTCCTGACAGAGACGGTGTCGAACAACGCCGTGGCCGTGGTGGTGACGCCCATCGCCATCGGGCTCGCTGCGGCGGTGGGGATCGACCCGCGGGGGCTCGTGGTGGCGGTGATGGTCGCGGCCTCGTGCAGCTTCGCCACGCCCATCGGCTACCAGACGAACATGCTCGTCTACGGGCCCGGCGGGTACAAGTTCACCGACTTCCTGCGCGTGGGTATCCCGCTCAATCTCTCCGTGGGCCTCCTGGCCTCGGCCGTTATCCCGCTGATCTGGCCGCTCTGAGGGCTCACGAATTTCTTCGGAAATTCGTGCCTGCCTCAGAGAGGCCAGACGAAAAGCAGCGCGGGGATCGAGACGGCCACGATGAGGATCTCGAGCGGCAGCCCCATGCGCCAGTAATCCCCGAACCCGTAGCCGCCGGGGCCGAGGACGAGCGTGTTGTTCTTGTGGCCGATGGGCGTCAGGAACGCCGCCGAGGCCGCCACCGCCACGGCCATGAGGAAGGGATCGGGCGAAACCCCGAGCGCGCCGGCCATCTCGATGCCCACCGGGGCCGCGACGATGGTGGTGGCGGTGTTGTTGAGCACGTCCGAGAGCGTCATCGTCACCACCATGAGAACCGTGAGGATCGCCCAGGCGGGCAGACCCTCGGTCAGCGTGATGAGCGCCCCGGCGAGAAGCTCCGTGCCGCCGGACGTCTCGAGCGCGGCGCCGAGCGGGATCATCGAGCCCAAGAGCACCACCACCGGCCATTCGATGTGATCGTAGATCTCGGTGACGGGCAAAATCCGCGTGAGCACGAAGCCCACCACCACGAAGCCCAGCGCCACGGGCAGGTAGATGAACCCCACCGAGGCCGCCAGCACCGCTGCCGTGAAGAGCCCGATGGCGAGCCAGGTCTTCGAATTCTCCGTCACCGCGAGCCCGCGATCCGCCAGCGGCAGGACCCCCAGCCAGTCGGTGACGTCCTGCACCGCTTCCGTGGGCGCCAGCAGCAGGAGGATGTCGCCCGTGCGCGTTTCCGTCTTCCGGATCTGCTTGGTGATCCGTCTTCCCCGGCGGGAGATGCCCATGAGCACCGTGCGCTGGCGCCAGGAGAGGCCGATGGTCTGCGCGGTCTTCCCGCGGATGCGCGAGTTCTCCTGCACGACCACCTCCACGAGGCTCAGCCCCTCGCCGCTGGCCTTGAGCACCTCCTCGCGCTTGCCGTCCGACACCCGGAGCTTGAGCGCGGTGCGGAACTCGTCGAGCGCCTCGGGCCCCGCCTCGATCACCAGCGCGTCGCCCGCGCGGATGACGGCGTTCTGGGCGCTGCCGTAGCGCCGCGCGCCGTCACGCACGAGGCCGAGGATGGCGACGTCGGCATTCTCCGCCTCGGCCTCGAGCGCGCCCACGCGGGTGCCGATGAGCGCGCTGTCCTCGGGCACGGTGAGTTCGGCCACGTAGGCCGCGTAATCCTCCGCGATGGAGCCCGCCCCCTGGCCCTCGCGCGCGGGAATGAGCCGCCAGCCGACGAGGGCCACGAATGCGATGCCCGCGAGCGCCGCCACGCCCCCCACGGGCGCGAAATCGAACATGCGGAAGGGTTCGCCCAGCGCCTCCTCCCGGATCGAGGCGATGATGATGTTGGGCGGCGTCCCGATGAGCGTGACCATCCCGCCGAGGATCGTCGCGAACGAGAGCGGCATGAGAGAGAGCCCCACGGCGCGGCCCGCCTTCCGCGCGGTCTGCACGTCCACCGGCATCAGCAGCGCGAGGGCCGCGACGTTGTTCATGAACGCGCTGAGCACCCCGCCCACGACCCCCATGAGCGCGATATGCGCGCCGAGCGACCGGCTCGCATCGACGAGCGTGCGGGTGATCAGGAAGACGGCGCCCGAGCGCACGAGCCCCGCCGACACGATGAGCACGAGCGCGACCACCAGCGTGGCCGGATGCCCGAAGCCCGCGAAGGCCTCGCCGCTCGGCACGACGCCGGCGGCGACACCCACGAGGAGCGCGGTGAAGGCCACGAGGTCGTAGCGGAAGCGCCCCCAGAGGAGGAGCGCGAACACCGCCGCGAAAAGGGCGAAAAGGATGATCTGGTCCGTCGTCATGGCCCGGTGCTATCCTCCCGCGGGGGGGAGGTCACGACGGAAAGGCGCATCGATTTGACACGCGAGGACTTCGAGGCGCTGGCCGGCGCGGCCGGGCTCGCCGTGAAGGGCAGGAAAAACCCCTATCTGAGCGTGAACGGCCACATGTTCGCCTTCCTCGATGGGGCGGGCGCGCTCTGCTTGCGGTTCTCCGAGCCGCGGCGCGCCGCACTCGCGCAGGCATAGGGGCAGGCGCCGGTGATGTCCTACGGCGCGGTGATGCGCGGCTATGTGGCCCTCCCCGCGGAGGCGAAGGATGCTGCCGAGCACATCGGGGAGGCCCGGGCTCACGCGGAGACGCTCAAGCCCAAGTAGCCCGCTTGCCCCTCTCCCGCGCTTTCCCCTATATCGGCGCAACCGAATTCCGAGGACGGAGAGACCCATGGCCGGCCATTCCAAATGGGCCAATATCCAGCATCGCAAGGGGCGCCAGGACAAGCTGCGCGCCAAGCTCTTCTCGCGGCTCTCCAAGGAGATCACGGTGGCCGCCAAGATGGGCGATCCGGACCCCGAGAAGAATCCGCGCCTGCGCCTGGCCGTGAAGGAGGCCAAATCGAACTCCATGCCCAAGGACAATATCGAGCGCGCGATCTCGAAGGCCACGGGCGGGGACGGCGAGGATTACGAGGAAATCCGCTACGAAGGCTACGGCCCCGGCGGCATCGCCATCATCGTGGAGACGATGACCGACAACCGCAATCGCACGGCCTCCAACGTGCGCTCCACCTTTTCGAAGGCGGGCGGGAACTTGGGCGAAACGGGCTCGGTGAGCTTCATGTTCGACCGCAAGGGGGAGGTGGTCTACCCCGCGGAGGCGGGCGACGAGGACACCGTCATGATGGCCGCGCTCGAGGCCGGCGCCGAGGACGTGGAGACCTCCGAGGAGGGGCACTTCATCTACTGCGCGGACACCGACCTCGCGGCGGTGTCGGACGCGCTGGAGACGGACCTGGGCGAGGCGGAGTCCACGAAGCTCATCTGGAAGCCGCAGACGACGACGGAGCTCGACCTCGAGGGCGTGCAGAAGGTCATGCGCCTCATGGAGGTGCTCGAGGACGACGATGACGTGCAGCGCGTGACGGCCAATCTCGAAGTCAGCGACGACGTGGCCGCGGAGCTCGAAGCGGCGGGCTGAGCGCCAAAGACTTTCGCGAAAAGTCTTGCAAATTCCTTGCGAAGGAATTTGCGCTGGCCTTGCCAATGCCGCCCGCTGATCCTTACGCCGTGCGTTGTGCTGCCGCCGCCAAAACTCTTCGCAAGAGTTTTGCAAATTCCTTCGCAAGGAATTTGGCTCCGCTTGCAGATACGCGAGCCCGGGGGCAGGGTGCGGCAATGCGGCAACGGCCCCTCCTCGGCGTCTTCTGGATGATCCTCACCGGGCTCCTCTTCGTGGGCGTCGCCGCCGTCGTGAAGCATCTCGGCGGGCGCGTGCCTGCCGCGGAGGCCGCTTTCCTGCGCTACGTGCTCGGCCTCGTCTTTCTCCTGCCCATGATCGGGCCCATGGCGCGCGAAGGGGTGTCGCGGCAGACGCTCGGCCTCTTCGGGCTCCGCGGAGCGGCCCATGCGCTCGGCGTGATCCTGTGGTTCTACGCCATGGGCATCCTGCCCGTCGCGGAGGTCTCCGCCATGGGTTACCTCACACCCATCGGCGTGACCGTCGCCGCCGCGCTCTTCCTCGGCGAACGGCTCGCGCTGCGGCGCCTCCTCGCCATCGGCGTGGCCCTCGTCGGTGTCTTCGTCATCCTGAGGCCGGGTTTTCGCGCCGTCGAGCTTGCCCATCTCACGATGCTGGGCACCACGGCCTTCTTCGCGGCGTCCTACCTTCTGGCCAAGGTACTGGCGGACCGGGCGAGCCCCGCGATGGTGGTGGGCATGCTCTCGGTCATGGTGCCCGTGGCGCTCGCGCCCTTCGCGGCGGCGGTCTGGGTGACGCCCAGTGCCGGCGACCTCGCCTGGCTCTTCCTCGTGGCCGCGCTCGCCACGGCTGGGCATTACACGATGACGCTCGCCTTCCGGGCCGCGCCGCTCACCGTCACGCAGCCCGTGCATTTCCTGCAGCTCGTCTGGGCCACGCTCGTGGGGCTCCTCCTCTTCGGCGAGCCGGTGGACAGCTTCGTCATACTGGGCGGGCTGATGATCGTGGCGGCGGTGAGCTACATCACCTTCCGCGAGGCGCAGAAGAAAAAGGAGATCACGCCCGCGCCGAGCGCGACAAAGGCCTGATCACTCCGCCGGGGCCGCGGCGAGCTGCGCGTCGCGGCGGCGCACGAAGAGGATCGCGCCCACGCCCGCCAGCGCCGTGGCGCACATGATGTAAATCAGAGGAAACGCCGTCGCGCCCGTTCCGAGTGCGGCCCCGGCCAGCGCGGAGAGCGCCGCGCCGCCGCCCAGCATCATCGCCCCGCCGAGACCCGACGCCGTGCCCGCGAGCTTCGGACGCACCGAAAGCATGCCCGAGGTCGCATTGGGGATCACCATCCCATTGCCGAGGCCCACGAAGGTCATGAACGCAAAGAAGATCACCGCGCTCTGCAGCCCCGCCGCGAACACCGCGAGGAGCACGAGCATCCCCCCCGAACAGAGGAGCGAGCCGCCGAGGATCATGGTGTTGATCCCGAAACGCTCCGAGAAGCGGCCGGAGATCCAGTTGCCCGCAAAGTATCCTATGGCGGGCGCGCCGAAATAGATGCCGAGCTCCGACGGCCCCATGCCGAACACCTCCGCGCCCACGTAAGGCGCGCCACCGAGATAGGCGAAGAACGCGCCAGAGGAGAACGCGGCAGCGAGGTTGTAGCCCCAGAAGCGCGGCGAGGTGAGGAGGGCAGGGTAGTCGCGCACCTGATCGCGGAAACTGCTCTGCGTGCGCGGCGCGGTCTCGCCGAGATCCGCCCAGGCCAGCGCGTAGAGGAGCCCGCCCATCAGCAGCAGCAGCCAGAAGTTCGCCTGCCAGCCGAACGCGTCATCGAGCCCGCCGCCGATGGCCGGGCCGATCATGGGCACGACAGACATGCCCATCGTCAGGTAGCCCAGCATGGAGGCGGCGCGGTTCTGGGTCACGAGATCGCGCACGATCGCGCGCGACAGCACCATGCCCACCACGATGGCCGCCTGCGCCATGCGAAAGACCAAGAACACCTCCACGCTCCGCGCCAGAAGCGTGCCCACGGTCGCCAGCATGAAGAGGATGATGCCTCCGAGCACCACGGGCCGCCGGCCATAGCGGTCCGAGATCGGCCCGATCACGAGCTGGAGCGCCGCGTTGAACCCGAGATAGAGCGCCACCGAGAGCTGCATGATCGCGTAGTCCGTCTCGAAATACGCCGTCATGCCGGGCAGCGACGGCAGGAAGATGTTCATCCCCAGCGCCGACACCCCGGCAAGGAGGATCAGCGTGGACAGATGCGGCGGCGTGGTGCGGTCCAGGTAGCGGACCTTTTCGGGATCGGGCATGGGAGAGAGGTATAGGAGCGCGCGGGAATTGCCACGCACACCCCGCCCGCCCGCATCGCACAGTGGGGCGGTGCCGCCCCGAACTGTGTGCGCTAACGGGCGGTAAAACAGGCATATTTCCCTTTCATTGCGCCGCGATGCAGCATAACGAAAGAAAACTGCGCAACAAAGCAGCATACCAGCGAAGGGGGCCCCATGTCAGATATCCTCGGAGAGCTCGAAGATCGCCGCGACGTGGCCCGGCTCGGCGGCGGCAAGCCGCGCGTGGAGGCCCAGCACGCCAAGGGCAAGCTCACCGCGCGGGAGCGTATCGACCTCCTCCTCGACGAGGGCTCCTTTGAGGAATTCGACATGTTCGTCACCCATCGCTGCACCGATTTCGGGATGGAGCGGACAAAGCCCCCGGGCGACGGCGTGGTCACCGGCTGGGGCACGATCAACGGCCGGCAGGTCTACGTGTTTTCCCAGGACTTCACGGTCCTCGGCGGCTCCGTCAGCGCCACTCACGCCCAGAAGATCTGCAAGATCATGGACATGGCCATGCAGAACGGCGCGCCGGTCATCGGGATCAACGATTCAGGCGGCGCGCGCATCCAGGAGGGCGTCGACAGCCTCGCGGGCTACGGCGAGGTCTTCCAGCGCAACATCATGGCCTCGGGCGTCGTGCCGCAGATCTCCGTCATCATGGGGCCGTGCGCGGGCGGGGCGGTCTATTCGCCCGCCATGACGGACTTCATCTTCATGGTGCGGGACTCGTCTTACATGTTCGTCACCGGGCCCGACGTGGTGAAGACGGTCACGAACGAGGTCGTGACCGCCGAGGAACTGGGCGGGGCATCGACCCACACCAAGAAAAGCTCGGTGGCCGACGGCGCCTTCGAGAACGACGTGGAGGCGCTCGCGGAGATCCGCCGCCTCGTGGATTTTCTGCCGCTGAACAACCGCGCGATGCCGCCGAAGCGCCCCTTCTTCGACCCGCCCGACCGGATCGACGAGAGCCTCGACACGCTCGTGCCCGCCAACCCCAACACGCCCTACGACATGAAGGAGCTGATCCACAAAACGGCGGACGAGGGCGATTTTTACGAGATCCAGGAGGATTTCGCGAAGAACATGATCACCGGCTTCATCCGGCTCGAGGGCTCCACCGTGGGCGTGGTGGCGAACCAGCCCATGGTGCTCGCGGGCGTCCTCGACATCGACGGGGCGCGGAAGGCCGCGCGTTTCGTGCGCTTCTGCGACGCGTTCGAGATCCCCGTGCTCACCTTCGTGGACGTGCCGGGCTTCCTGCCGGGGACAACGCAGGAATACGGCGGCGTGATCAAGCACGGCGCGAAGCTCCTCTTCGCCTATGGCGAGGCCACCGTGCCCAAGGTGACCGTGATTACCCGGAAGGCCTATGGCGGCGCCTATGTCGTGATGGCATCGAAACACCTGCGCGGCGATTTCAATTACGCCTGGCCTACCTCCGAGGTGGCCGTGATGGGCGCAAGGGGCGCGACGGAGATTCTGCACCGCGCCGATCTGGGCGACGCGGAAAAGACCGCGCAGCACACCAGGGATTACGAGGACCGCTTCGCCAATCCCTTCGTCGCCGCCGAGCGCGGCTTCATCGACGAGGTGATCATGCCCCATTCCACGCGCCGCCGCGTCTGCCGCGCCTTCGCGTCGCTCCGCGGCAAGAAGCTCGAGAACCCCTGGAAGAAACACGACAACATCCCGCTTTAGCGGAGACATCCCGGGGCCCCGCCCCCGACACCGACCCAACCGCCCGAGGTATTTTGGCCGAAGGACAACGAGACCGCCCGTGACAGACGACCCGACCTTTCACATGATCGATGGAGGCCCGCGTCCCGTGGCGCCGTTTTCCCACGCGGTGGAGGCCGATGGTTGGGTGATGCTCACGGGGCAGATGCCAACAGATGCCGCCGCCCCCGACGCGCCCTTGCCCGCGGGCATCGAGGCGCAGACGCGGGCCGTCATGCGAAACCTCGAAATCGTGCTTCGGGGCGTGGGGCTCGACCTCGGCCACATCGTGCAGTGCCGGTGCTTTTTGACGGAATTCGACCGGGACTACGCGGCCTTCAACGCCACCTACGAGACCTTCTTTCTAGAGAATCGGCGGCCCGCGCGGACCACCGTGGGGGTGACGGGCCTCGCCGTGGGGGCGCTGGTGGAGATCGATTGCGTGGCGCGGCGACCATGACGAATTCGGTTGGATTACGTGCGCGTTCGGCAAGGATCGAGGGCAAGGCGGGGAGCGACGTCCCGCCGCTGCAGGCGACGGTTGCGATTCTTCGTCATTTGAACGACCATGCCTTTGGGTTTGCTCGCCACCTTCGGGTTGAGAGCTGCGCAGCCCCGTCCGGGAGGACCCTGTTTTCGACAGGGGGACGGGGCTGCCTCATATCCTTTTTCGCCATCGTCGTTCTCTGCGCCGTCGCCGTCCCGTCGTCGGCCGCGGCCTTCGAGGTGCCGTCGGGCCAGCCGCTCGACTTCCAGGAGAGTTTCTACGAGCGCCGCGACGACGGCACGCTGGCCGCGCGGTTCCGTTTCATCATGCCCGCCATCGCCGAGGAGGTGGGCTATGTCGATGTGGCCGACGACTTCCTCGCGCTCTGCGAACGCTACGCGCTGCCATCCCTGGCGGACCGGGACATGCCCGACGAGATCGTCATCTCCATCGCGGACCGGAGCACGGAATTCGGCGTGACGGCCAAGGACGCGACGCAGTTCTTCGAGGCGTTCCGCCCCGATGGCGCCTCCTGTATCTGGGACGGTTTCTGATGGCTGCACAATATCTTGCGCGGCGTCCTTCATGTACGACCCGGGTTGAGGCTTTGCTGTCACAGGCGCGCGGGCGCGGGGCGCCGTCGTATCGCCGGGCCCGCCTTTCCGGTACTCTTCCACAGGGTTATCCCCAAGTGACCCGTATCTCGAACGAGGGGCAGCGCGGGCGTCGAGGCGCTCCAAGCCCCGTGGACAGAAGCAGGAGACCAGGATGTCGCAGAGCATCAAAGCAGTGGTCGCGCTGGGCTTCATCGCCCTCGCCGCGGCCTGCGCGCGCAACGTCGACGACGGCGCCGTGGAAGAATTCGTGGTGGTCGAACCGGACCCGATCACGGTGGAGCCGACCTTCAGCGGCAAGTTCTAGCAACGCTGGCGGGGAGCGGGCCGCGTCCGCTCCCCGCCGCCCCCATGGGGGCCGGCGATGCTGAAGCACCGCGGCTTCCCGAGCCGGCTCACCGGCACCGAATTCCACTTCACCATCCGGCGTGAGAACAAGGCGGGGCCGACGAAGCTCATCCGCCGCGAACGCCATGCCGACCGCCGTCCAGCCGACCGGCGCGCGGACGAGGCGTTCCTGCGGGCGCTCTGGCAGTATTTCGGGGAGGAGGACTTTGCCCGCGGCAACCTAGATGCGGGGCGACTCGGCTGGCTCTTGGGGCGCGAGGTGGTCCCCGCCGAGGCGCCTTTCGACCCGCAATCCTACGACGCGCGCCTGCGGATCGACACCGCCGTGGCCCAGGTGAGCTTCCCCGAGGTGTTTTCCGGGGAGGCATGGGCATGAAAGCGCCGATGGCGGGGGTTCCCCATAAGCGGCAATCGGCTCAACCTGAAGTTTACAGAAATGAGAGCTATGCACCGCTTTACGTACCGGTAAGCATAGTTTTTGCGGGGTGTCACACCCAGTTATCCAACCCCGCGACTTGTCACACCTGTACCCCTTCCCCGGAACGCCGGCCCGCCCCAAGCAGGTCGGCGTCTCCCGTTGACAGGGACGGGTCCGGTCGGGGAAACAGTCGGTACAACCGGGATGGCGCGGGGCCGAAGCTCGGCCGCGCCCGCATCCCGACACAGGCAAAAAAGGCTCAAACATCATGCAGTTCATCAAACCCGCCCTCGCGCTCGTCGCATTCGTCACCCTGGCCGGGTGCCTCGACAACGACCTCGAGCGCGGCGTCGCCGGGGCCGCGGGCGGTGCGGTCGTCGATCGCGCGCTCGGCGGCGACGGCACCACGGGCGCTATCATCGGCGGCGCGGCCGGCGTCTTTTGCGACGACGCGGGCGTCTGCCAGTAATCACATCGACCGGCCCTCCGCGGGCCGCAACAGGACCAAAAGACCCCTTCCGACCCGCGTCGGGAGGGGTTTTTCGTGCGCCAACGACACGAAGGGGAAGCGGGAATGTTCAAGAAAATCCTCATAGCCAACCGGGGCGAGATCGCCTGCCGCGTCATCAAGACGGCGCGCAAGATGGGCATCGCCACCGTCGCCGTTTATTCCGACGCCGATGCCGGCGCTCTCCACGTCAAAATGGCCGATGAGGCGATCCATATCGGCCCGCCGCCCGCCAACCAGTCCTACATCGTCATCGAGAAGGTGATGGAGGCGATCACCGCCTCCGGCGCCGAGGCGGTCCATCCGGGCTACGGCTTCCTCTCCGAAAACAAGCTCTTCGCCGAGGCGTTGGAGAAGGCCGGCGTCGCCTTCATCGGCCCGCCCGCAGGTGCCATCGAGAGCATGGGAGACAAGATCACGTCGAAGAAGATCGCCCAGGACGCGGGCGTCTCCACCGTGCCCGGCTACATGGGCCTCATCGCCGATGCCGAGGAGGCGGTGAAGATCTCGGGCGAGATCGGCTACCCCGTGATGATCAAGGCCTCCGCCGGCGGCGGCGGCAAGGGCATGCGCATCGCCTGGACCGATGCAGAGGCGCGCGAGGGGTTCCAGAGTTCGAAGAACGAGGCGGCGAACTCCTTCGGGGACGATCGCATCTTCATCGAGAAATTCGTCACCCAGCCGCGCCACATCGAAATCCAGGTGCTCTGCGACCAGCATGGAAACGGCGTCTACCTGCACGAGCGGGAATGCTCCATCCAGCGCCGGAACCAGAAGGTGGTGGAGGAGGCGCCCTCGCCCTTCCTCGATCCCGAGACGCGCCGCGCCATGGGCGAGCAGTCGCTCGCGCTGGCCCATGCCGTGGGCTACGCGAGCGCCGGCACGGTGGAATTCATCGTGGACGGAGACAAGAACTTCTACTTCCTCGAAATGAACACGCGCCTCCAGGTGGAGCATCCGGTCACCGAGCTCATCACCGGCGTCGACCTCGTGGAGCAGATGATCCGCGTGGCGGCGGGGGAGAAGCTGTCGCTCACGCAGGACACGCTCAGGATGGAAGGCTGGGCCATCGAGAACCGGCTCTATGCCGAGGACCCCTACCGCAACTTCCTGCCCTCCATCGGGCGGCTCACGCGCTACCGCCCGCCTGCGGAGGTGGCCGCCGGCCCCATGGCCGAGGCGGGCACCTGGCACGGGGAGGCCGAGACGGCCGAAATCGCCGTCAGGAACGACACGGGCGTCTTCGAGGGCGGCGAGATCTCGATGTTCTACGACCCCATGATCGCCAAGCTCTGCACCTGGGGCCCGGACCGCGCCGCGGCGATCGCGGCCATGCGGAGCGCGCTCGACGCCTTCGAGGTGGAGGGGATCGGGCACAACCTCCCCTTCGTGGCCGCCGTCATGGACCATCCGAAATTCATCGCGGGCGACATGACCACCGCCTTCATCGCCGAGGAATACCCCGAGGGCTTCGAGGGCGTGGCGCTCGCCGAGGACGTGCTGCGCCGCGTCGCGGCGTCCTGTGCCGCCATGAACCGGGTGAGCGAGATCCGCCGGACCCGCGTTTCGGGCCGCATGGACAACCATACCCGCATCATCGGCGGCGACAGCGTGGTGACGCTGCAAGGCCGGGAATACGTGCTCTCCATCGACGCCGATCCGCAGGGCGCCACGGTGGGGTTCGAGGATGGCACGCGCCTGAGGATCGAAAGCGATTGGCGCCCCGGTCAGAGCCTCGCCCGGCTGAGCGTCGACGGCGTGGCGATCGCGCTCAAGGTCGACAAGATCACCCACGGCTTCCGCGTGCGGTTCCGCGGCGCGGATATGAAGGTGCGCATCCGCTCCCCGCTCCAGGCCCGCCTGGCGCGGCACATGCCCGAGAAGCTGCCGCCCGATACTTCCCGGATGCTGCTCTGCCCCATGCCCGGCCTCATCGTGAAGGTGGACGTGACCGAGGGCGACGAGGTGGAAGAGGGTCAGTCGCTCTGCACCGTGGAGGCCATGAAGATGGAAAACATCCTGCGGGCGGAAAAGAAGGCCCGCGTGACGAAGATCAACGCGGGGCCGGGCGACAGCCTTTCGGTCGACGACGTGATCATGGAGTTCGAATGAGATGCACCAGCGGGTCGTCGGGCTCCTGATCTTTGCCGTGGCCGGGGGGCTCTTTTTCTACGCGCTCCCCGCGGCTACAGGCGATGTCAGGTGGCTGGGGCTCGGCGTGTCGCTGCTCGCGGCGATGGGATGCGTCTATTACTGGCTCACCGGCGGGGGGACGGTTTTCGTTCTGTCCCGCGCCTTCGTCGCGCTGGTGCCGGTGGCGGTCATCGCCGTCTTTCTGACGCTTGCGGTCGCGCAGGGCGAGGACCCCACGGAAAACCGGATCCTCATCGCCGCCATCGTGGTGGCGGGCGGCTGGATCGTGGGCTTTGTCACGCAGGAATTGCGCCGCCTCGACGAGCGGCTGGAGAAACGCCGCGACCTCACCAAGGCGCTCCGGGCCGAGGTGCAGGCGATCGTGGAGCTCAATCGCAAGTTCGACTGGGAAGAGGCCATCGCCGAGGCGCGCAAGGATTTCGCAGGCGACGAGGATTTCGTGCCCTTCCTTCTCTACTTTCACGAAACGGACGTGCTGCGCCGGGTCGTGGCGGAGATCGACATCCTGCGCAACGAGCAGATCGAGGAGGTCTATGCCTTCTTCCATCTCATGCACAAGATCCGCCAGATCGCCGAGCGGCTGGAGGGCAAGAACTACCGGGAGCTACCGGCGCGCCGGCGCCAGACCGTCTATATCCGGCTGCTGCGCTTGCACGGCGAAATCGTGGATACGGGCGTGCGGGCGCTCAGCGCGCTCGACAAGGAACCGTTCGGGGGAGTTGTTCAGTGGCGGGATTGACGCGCGCCCTCAGGCGAACGGCTTTTCCTCGTCCTCTGCATAGCGGCGGAGAGGGGCTTCGGTATCACCAGCGTGGGTCATGCGCAGTCTCCTTTCTTTGGCGGCAGTATAGATATGTGCCACCCGTGCCTCAAGCGTTACCGCACCGTGCGGGATGCGGCAGCCTATTAATTTATATGGGGGCAGGGCGCCGCGCGGGCAAGACCGCGCGTCAGGAGCCGCGATTCTCGGAGATTTCGCGCTGCCGAATGGGCTGTTTGTCCACCGACCGCGAGATCTCCCGCATGTCATACGGAAAGGGTTTGCGGAGCACCCGCCCGCCGTCCTTGCCGAGCAGCACCATCTGGAACCCGCGCGGGCGGAACTCGATGCGGATGGCGCTCTCCTCGCGGGGCGCGGTGTCGGTGATGATGACGATGTCGCGCTCGATCACGTCGTCGATCTCGGACGTGAGGTTGTCCATCTGCGTCTGGAAGGCCGGATCGAGGGGGCTGTCGGCGAAGACGATGATAGGCCGTGCCACCCACTGGAACTCCGAAAGGTCCACGTCGGCGGCGTTGAAGATCGTGTCGGGGGCATCCCGCCAGGCGTCCACGGCGCTTTCGACCTCTCCCTCGGCGAGTGCGGCGAGGGGCAGGGTTGCGAGCGCGGCCAGCAGGGTGGCAGATGCGGCAAGAAATTTCACAGGGCGATCTCCTTCTGCACGTTACATAGGCGCGTGGCGCGCCAGTGCGAAGGGGAAGATCGCGGCCCGTGGTCACAGACCTGCTATGGAGGCAGTCTGAGAAGGTGAGGACGACACGATGAACGATCGCTGGAAGGAACTGGCCGAGGCGGAGCTGCGCGGCCGCCCGCTCGACGATCTGACCTGGGAGACGCTGGAGGGTATCTCCGTGAAACCGGTCTACGGGCCCGAGGATATCGAGGGTCTCGACCGGGGCACGCCCGGCGCCGCGCCGTTCACCCGCGGGGTGAAGGCCACGATGTATGCCGGTCGTCCCTGGACGATCCGCCAATATGCCGGGTTCTCGACGGCCGAGGAATCGAACGCCTTCTACCGCAAGGCGCTCGCCGCCGGGCAGCAGGGCGTCTCGGTGGCCTTCGACCTCGCCACCCACCGCGGCTATGACAGCGACCACCCCCGCGTGGTGGGCGATGTGGGCAAGGCGGGCGTGGCCATCGACAGCGTCGAGGACATGAAAACGCTCTTCGACGGCATCCCGCTCGACAAGATCTCGGTCTCCATGACCATGAACGGCGCGGTCATCCCGGTGCTCGCCTCCTTCATCGTGGCCGGGCAGGAGCAAAAAGTTGACAGCTGTCAACTTTCCGGAACCATCCAGAACGACATCCTCAAGGAGTTCATGGTCCGCAACACCTACGTCTACCCGCCGGAGCCCTCCATGCGGATCGTGGCCGATATCATCGAATACACGGCCAACGAGATGCCGAAGTTCAATTCCATCTCCATCTCCGGCTACCACATGCAGGAGGCGGGCGCGAACCTCGTGCAGGAGCTGGCCTACACCCTGGCCGACGGGCGCGAATACGTGCGCGCCGCACTTGCGCGCGGGATGGACGTGGATCGCTTCGCGGGAAGGCTCTCGTTCTTCTTCGCCATCGGCATGAACTTCTTCATGGAGGCCGCGAAGCTTCGCGCCGCGCGGCTCCTCTGGCATCGGATCATGTCGGAATTCGAGCCGAAGAACCCCAAATCGCTCATGCTGCGCACCCATTGCCAGACGAGCGGTGTGAGCCTGCAGGAACAGGACCCCTACAACAACATCGTGCGCACGGCCTTCGAGGCCATGTCGGCGGTGCTGGGCGGGACGCAATCGCTGCACACCAACTCTTTCGACGAGGCGATCGCGCTGCCCACGGAGTTCTCCTCCCGCATCGCGCGCAACACGCAGCTCATCCTGCAGGAGGAGACGGGGGTGACGAAGGTCGTCGATCCGCTGGCGGGCTCCTACTACGTGGAGGCGCTCACCGAGGAGCTCGCGCGGGAGGCCTGGACCCTCATCGAGGAAATCGAGGAGATGGGCGGGATGACGAAGGCCGTGGCGAGCGGCCTGCCCAAGCTCAAGATCGAGGAGACGGCCGCGCGGCGCCAGGCGGAGATCGACCGCGGCGACGAGGTCATCGTGGGGGTGAACAAGTACCGCCGGGAGACGGAGGACGACCTCGACATCCTCGACGTCGACAACGTGAAGGTCCGCGAGAGCCAGGTGGCCAAGCTCGAGCGCATCCGCGCCACCCGCGACCAGGCGGCCTGTGATGCCGCGCTCCTCGAGCTCGGGCGGCGCTGCGAGGAGGGGGGCAACCTCCTCGAGGCGGCGGTGGAATGCGCGCGCATGCGGGCCACGGTGGGGGAGATGAGCCTCGCCATGGAGGGCACGTTCGGGCGCCACAGGGCGGAGGTGAAGACTTTGGCAGGCGTCTACGGCTCCGCCTACGAGGGCGACGAGGGCTTCGAAAAGATCCAGAAAGCGGTGGAAGGCTTCGCCGAGGAGGAAGGCCGCAGGCCCCGGATGCTCGTGGTGAAGATGGGCCAGGACGGCCACGACCGCGGCGCGAAGGTCATCGCCACGGCCTTCGCCGATATCGGCTTCGACGTGGATGTGGGGCCGCTCTTCCAGACGCCGGAGGAAGCGGCGCAGGACGCCATCGACAACGACGTCCACGTCGTGGGCATCTCGAGCCAGGCGGCAGGCCACAAGACGCTCGCGCCGAAGCTCATCGAGGCATTGCGCGCGCAGGATGCCGGCGACATCCTCGTCGTCTGCGGCGGTGTGATCCCGCAGCAGGATTACGACTATCTGAAATCCTCGGGCGTGGCGGCGATTTTCGGCCCCGGCACGAATATCCCCGACGCGGCGCAGGATGTTCTGAAGCTCATTCGAGACGCGCGTGCGTAGAAAGCGCTTCGACGCGCCGTCCAAGGGCGGCCGAACGCGCTTCATGCCGTTTGGAGACGGCACCGGCGTCCGCGGCGGCGCAGGCGCGTAGATGCTGACGCTGGATCACCTGGCGATCAGCGCCGGGACGCTCGCGGCCGGCACTGCCGCAACCGAGCGCGCGCTCGGTTTGGCGCTGGAGGCGGGCGGGGCGCATCCTGATTTCGGCACGCATAACAAACTCTTACGGCTCGGCGCCGCGTATCTGGAGGTGATCTCCGTCGATCCCGCTGCGCCGCCGCCCGGCCGCGCCCGGTGGTTCGATCTCGACCGGTTCGCGGGGCCTCCGCGGCTCACGAACTGGATCGTGAGGACCGCCTCGCTCGAGGCCGCGCTCGAGGCCCTGGGCACCGCATTCGGCGCGCCCGTCTCGCTCCGCCGCGGCGATCTCCGCTGGCGCATGGCCGTGCCGGAAACCGGGAGACTGCCCTTCGACAATTGCGCGCCCGCGCTCATCGAATGGGAGACCGACCCGCCCGTGGCGCGGCTTACGTCGCAGGGCGCGGCGCTCGGCGCGCTCACGGTGACGCATCCCGAGGCGCCCGCGCTCGCCGCGCTGCTCGCGCCCCATCTCGACGATCCCCGGCTCCGCTTTCGGACCGGGCTGCCGGGTCTCGCCGCGGAGATCGCCACGCCAGGCGGGGCGCGGTATCTGTGAGGCTCCGACCCGCGAGCAAGGGCGATCTGCCGGACATCGCGTCGCTCTGGAACCATGCCATCCGCGAGACGGTGGAGACGTTCAACCGCCTCGAGAAATCGCCCGCGGAGCTCGCGGCGCTCCTGGATGAAAAGGAGGCCGCCGGCCATGCCTTCCTCGTCGTCGAGGCGGGCGGCTTTGCAGGTTTCGGCCATTACGGGCAGTTCCGCGGCGGCGTGGGCTATGCCCACACGATGGAGCATACGCTCTACCTCGCGCCGGCTGCGCGGGGGCGGGGGCTCGGGCGCGCGCTCCTCACCGCGCTCGAGGATCACGCCCGCGCCCGCGCGGTGCACAGCCTCCTCGGCGGCATCGCCGGAGAGAACGCGCCGAGCGTCGCCTTCCACGCGCGCATGGGCTACCGCGAGGTCGCGACGCTGCCCCAGGTGGGCTTCAAGTTCGGGCGCTGGATGGACCTTGTGCTCATGCAGAAAATCCTGTCCTGACATGGCCGTAGCCGCGGGATAAGCTTGCGCCCATGTCGATCTGGTCGCGTATCGGGGATGCTTTGTCGGCGCTGGCCCAGGGGGAAGGGCTGAGCGAGGTTTTCGCGCGCCTGAAGACCCCGCCGGAGCGCACTGTGGCCTTCACCATCGCCGTCATCGCGCTCGGCGCCAAGATGGCCAAGGCCGACGGGCAGGTCACCCGCGACGAGGTGGCGGCCTTCAGGGAGGTCTTCCACATCCCGGCCAGCGAGGAAGGCAACGCCGCGCGGCTCTTTAACATGGCGCGCACCGATATCGCGGGCTTCGAGACCTATGCCAGCCGCATCAAGGCGATGTTCGGCGACGAGATGGAGACACTCCACGAGCTCATGGAGGGGCTCTTTCACATCGCCATGGCCGACGGGGCCTACCACGCGGGCGAGGACATCTTCCTGAGCCGCGTGGCGGAGATCTTCGGGCTCGAGGATCGCGCCTTCAGGTCCATGCGCGCGCGCCACGTGCCCCACGCCGAGAGCGACCCCTACGACGTGCTGGGCCTGCCGGGGGATGCGAGCTTTGACGAGGCGCGGGCGCGCTGGCGCGCGCTCGTGCGCGAGACCCATCCTGACAGGCTCATGGCGCGCGGCGTTCCCGAGGAGGCCGTGAAGATCGCCGAGAAGCGGATGGTGGCCATCAACCGCGCCTGGGACGACATCAACCGGCATCGCGGCTGATGCTGCGCGTGGCGACCTACAACGTGGAGTGGTTCGGCAAGCTCTTCGACGCGGGCGGCGGGCTTCTCGTGGATGGCGCATGGTCCGGGCGGCACAACGTGACGCGGGCCACGCAGGTGGCCGGGCTCCTGCGGGTATTTCAGGCCGTGGACGCCGATGTCTGGATCATCGTGGAGGCGCCCGATGACGGCCCCGACCGCTCCACCCGCGTGGCGCTGGAGACCTTTGCGGAGGCAGCGGGCCTGCGGGCGTCGCGGGCGCTTTTGGGCTTTGCGAACCACACCGAGCAGGAGATCGCGCTTCTCTATGATCCCGCCGCGGTGACGGCGGACCACGACCCGCAAGAGAGCCGCCACGCGCCGCGCTTCGACGGGGAACTCGTGATCGATCTCGACATCGATGCGCGGGGCGACAGCGTGGTCTGGTCGAAGCCGCCGCTGGAGGTGGCGCTGCGCGCGGGCGATCACGTGCTGCGGCTCATCGGGGTCCATGCCAAATCCAAGGCGCCCTACGGGGCCAAGAGCGCGGCCGATGTCATGCGCATCTCCATCGCCAACCGCCGAAAGCAGCTCGCGCAGTGCATCTGGCTTCGCCGCCGAGTGGAGGCGCATCTCGCCGCGGGCGAGGCGCTCATCGTCGCGGGCGATTTCAACGACGGTCCGGGCCTCGACGAATACGAGAAGCTCTTCGGGCGCTCGGGCGTGGAGATCGTCCTGGGGGAGGGGGCCGCGGAAGGCGGCCTCCTCTTCGATCCCCACGCGCAGGCGGCGCTCGCCTCGCGGTTCTCCACCCCCACGACCGCGCGGTTCTGGATCGACGGGGAGGGGCGGTATCTCCAGGCGCTGCTCGATTACGTGATGGTCTCGCCCGATCTGCGCGCGCGCGCACCGCGCTGGCGGATCTGGCATCCCTTCGATGACCCGGCCTGCTTCGGGGATGCCGCGCTGCGCCAGGCCCTGCTCGACGCGTCCGACCATTTCCCGGTCTCCATGGATATCGCGCTCTGAGCTTTGCGCGGCGCCTACTCGTCCCTATCTATGGGGTATGAAGCATGCCCTCCTCCTCGCCGCCCTTGCCCTGCCCGCCGCCGCGCATGCCCAGGAGGCGGAGGAAGAGGAGCGCGGGCTCGGGCTCATGGAACGCGGCGCACAGCTCTTTTTCGAAGGGCTCATGGACGAGATGGAGCCCGCCATAGAGGGGTTCGAAGGGCTGGCGCGGGATATCGGGCCGGCCATGCGCGACATGCTCGAACAGATGGGCCCGGCCTTCGCCGAGCTCATGGACAGCATCGACGACCTGTCGAATTACGAGCCCCCCGCGATGCTGCCCAACGGCGACATCATCATCCGCAGGAAGCCCGACGCGCCGGAGTTCGAAATGCCCGATATCGGTGAGGACGGGGCGGTGGAGCTCTGAGGTCCGCAGCATCCCGGGCGCCTGACCCCGCCGGAGTGCGGCGACCTGCTCAGGTCCGCGCGCGTGCGGCCCGTTTCGAGATCTTCACCTCGGTTTCGGCCTGAAGGGCTTGCGCGAGGCCGCTGAAACGCGCCTCTGCCACCTCACCGAAGAGGGGCTCTGCCTCCGGCGTGAGCGTGAGCGTCAGAACCTTTTTCTTCGGCGCCCAGTGGAGCGAGGCGCCCGTGTCGTCGGCCTCGGCCCAGAGCATGGCGCCAAAGCGCATGGCCCGCCCGAGGAGTTCGGCGTCCGCCACGTCCTTCTCCGAGAGCATGGGGACGAGGTCCTCGATCCGGCTCCCGGCGCGGCTGTTCTTGTAGCGGTGCAGGAGCGAGAGGCCCAGAAACACCCGCTCGGGATGTTTGAGCCCGCCCAGATTGGCGCGCGTGGCATTGTCGAAACAGACCTCGGCCCGGTAATCGGGATGGGCGCGCCAGCTCACGTCATGGAGAAGGCACGCCGCACGGATCAACCGCTTGCGCGCCATATCCGCCCGGGGAAAGAGCGGGATGAGAAAGTGGTAAAGACGCCTGCCGAAGCCCGGGAGGCGCGCATCCTTGGCCTCGGCAAAGCGGCAGGCCTCGATCAGCGGGTCGCGCTCGCGCAGGCGTTCGGGCATCTGCTCGTAGAGAAGCCCCTCCCGGATCCCGTAGGAGGAGACGGCGATGTCGCGGGGTTTGAAGCGGCCCACGAGGCGGTGCAACACCTCGGCGGCCAGGGGGACGAGCTCCATGCGCGTGGATGAGATGGAGCAGCGTGTGCGGAGCTCCTCTGCATCCTGCGCGGCGAGGTAGTCCGCGGTGGCGCGCACGTCCTTCGAGCTCATCCGGTATTCGTGGAGCACGTGGAGCGGGTAGCCGCGGCGGTCCATGTCGATCCGGGCGAAGGCCCGCCAGGAGCCCCCCACGAGAAAAAGCCTGTTGGGCTGCGCGCCGAGCGCCTCTTCCATGCGGGCGAGGTGTTCGTCGATGACGGCCTTCCGGCCCTTCTTGCCGCCCTTGACGTCGCGGAGCTTCAGCGGGCCGAGGGGGGAGGTTTCGCGGCGGCCCACGCGGCCGCCCTCGATCTCGGCCAGCTCCATGGAGGAGCCGCCGATGTCGCAGACGAGCCCGTAGGAGCCCGGCCAGCCGAGGAGCACGCCCTGCGCCGACAGGCGGGCCTCCTCGCGCCCGTCCACCACCCAGATCTTGAGGCCCGTCTCCCGCTCCACGTCCGTGCGAAAGGCGGGTCCGTCCTCGGCGTCACGCACGGCGGCGGTGGCGGTGACGGTGATGTCCTTGACGCTCGCGCCGCGGACCACGGCGGCGAACCGCTTCAGCGCGGCGAGCGCGCGCACGCGACCCGTGGGATTGAGCCGTCCGGTGTCGCTCAACCCCGCGCCGAGGCCGCACATGATCTTTTCGTTGTAGAAATAGGCGGGAGAGCGCGCCGCGCCGTCAAAAATGACGAGCCGCACGGAGTTCGAGCCCACGTCCACCACGGCCACGCGGCTCAGCGCGCGCGCCGACGGGTCCTCGAAAAGCGGGCGCCCGAACGGGTCCCAGTCATCGGGTGTCTCGCGTGCGCCGTCCATGATTTCCCCCAGCACAGGACGCCTAAGTGATGCCAAGCCGCCAGCCATGCGTCAATGCCGGGCGGTCGGGGTCTTTCGGGCAGCCAGGCGCGCCTCCCCCGCCGCAGTGGCGGTCTTCCGACAGGCGGACACGGCCACCAGCGAGGTCCGCGACGACGGCCAGTGGATTTCACCCGCCGACCGCGACCGCGCCCTGAAACGCTTCGAACAGATCGGGAGCAGCACGGGCAGCGGCCTCGGCCTCGCCATCGTGGAGGCCGTCGCGCGGGCCCATGGCGGGACATGTCGCCGCAAAGCGCGGGGCCAGGGGCAGACCGCCGTCGTCACCCTGGCGGGTCAGGGCGAGCAGGGTCCTCTGCGCCACCGCGTCGGGCTCGCGGCCCGGCCAGCTATTCCTCGGTATGGGTGAGTTGCGGCACGTCCGCCGCGCCCGCGGAGCCCCGGCCCGAGAGCGAGGGGTTTTCCATGAAGAAGCGGTGGCAGTTGAAGGCGAAATCCTCGCCCATCTCGGCCCGCGTGAAGGAGCCGTCGGCGTTCATCACCCAGCTTTGCGCCACGTCCGCGAGGTTGGCGGCCATGATCTGGCTCACGATCTGGGCCTTCACGGTCTTGTTCGTGCATTCCACGAGCGTTTCGACCCGGCGATTGAGGTTGCGGCCCATCCAGTCTGCCGAGGACATGAAGACCCGCGCCTGCCCGGAGGGCAGCCCGTGCCCGTTGCCGAAGCACACGATGCGCGAATGCTCCAGGAACCGGCCCACCACCGATTTCACGCGGATGTTCTCCGAAAGCCCCTCGACCCCGGGCCGGAGCCCGCAGATGCCGCGGATCACGAGGTCGATCCGCACGCCGCCGCGGGAGGCCTCGTAGAGCGCGTCGATCACCTCGGCATCGATGAGCGAGTTCATCTTGGCCCAGATCTGCGCGGGCTTGCCGGCCTTGGCATGGGCGATCTCGGCGGAAATGAGATCGAGTAGCCGCGGCTTGAGCGTGGTGGGAGAGATCGCGAGATTTTCCAGTGCCTCGGGCTCGGCATAGCCCGAGAGGTAGTTGAAGACCTTCGTGGCGTCTCGCCCCAGCGCCTTGTCGCAGGTGAAGAACGAGAGATCGGTATACACCTTCGCCGTGCCCGGGTGGTAGTTTCCGGTGCCGTAATGGGTGTAGGTGACGAGCTCCTTGCCCTCGCGCCGCACCACGGTGGAGATCTTGGCGTGGGTCTTCAGCGTCATGAAGCCGTAGACCACGTGGGCGCCGGACCGCTCGAGCCTGCGGGACTGGCGAATGTTCGCCGCCTCGTCGAAGCGGGCCTTGAGCTCCACCAGTGCCGTGACGGATTTGCCGTCCTCGGCGGCCTCGCAGAGCGCAGCGACGATGGGGCTGTCCTTCGACGTTCGGTAGAGCGTCTGCTTGATCGCCACGACGTTGGGATCACGCGCCGCCTGCCCGAGGAAGCGCACCACCATGTCGAAGGTCTCGTAGGGGTGGTGCAGCAGCATGTCCTTTTGCCGGATCGCCGCGAACATGTCCCCGTCATGGTCCTGCACGCGTTCGGGCACGCGGGGCGTGAAGGACGGCCAGAGGAGGTCGGGGCGGTGATCGCCCACGAGCTCGGACAGATCGGCCATGCCGATGAGGCCCTCGATCTCGATCACCTCCTCGTCGGTGACGCAAAGCTCGCGCATGATCCCGGCCTTCAGGCCCTTGGGGGCGTCGGCGGAGAGCTTCATGCGGACCACCTCGCCGCGCCGGCGGCGCTTGAGCGCTGTCTCGAATTCCCGGACCAGGTCCTCGGCCTCCTCCTCGAGCTCGAGGTCGCTGTCGCGCAGGATGCGGAAGCCGCAATGCCCCTTGAGCTTGTAGCCCGGAAAGAGGCTGTCGACGTGCAGAAGGAGCAGCTCCTCGGTGGGCAGGACGCGCCGCTTGCCCTCGGCGGGCAGGTCCCAAAAGCGTTGCAGCTGGGAGGGGATGGGAAGAAGCGCGCGCAAGGGCTCCTTGTTCGATTTCCGCTCGAGCTCGAGCGCGAGCGCAAAGCCCGTATTCGGCAGGAACGGGAAGGGATGCGCAGGGTCGATGGCCAGCGGCGAAAGCACCGCGAAGACCTGGTTCACGAAAACCTCGCTCAGCTCCGCGCGATCCTCCTTGGTGAGCTCGGCGGTGGTGAGGATGTCGATCCCTTGGGCCTCCATCAGCTCCTTGAGCTCGGCATAGACGACCTGCTGGCGCTCCATGAGCTTGCGGGCATCGGCGTTGATCTGCACGAGCTGTTCGGCGGGGGTGAGCCCGTCGGCGGCGGGCGTGGTGTTGCCCGCTTGCGCGAGCTCCCGCAAGCCCGCCACGCGCACGGTGTAGAATTCATCGAGGTTCGTGGCCGATATGGACAGGAAGCGGAGCCGCTCCAGAAGCGGGACGCGCGGGTTCTCCGCCTCCTCGAGGACGCGCCAGTTGAAGCCGAGCCAGCTCAGCTCGCGATTGAAGAACCGCGCAGGCCCCCCGATGTCGAAGTCCGGCGCCACGACGGCGCGCTCCGAGGAATGCAGGAAATCGGCATGGGTTTTGGGCAGATCTTTGGGCATGGGCCAACGGTGACAGGTGAGTGTGACGCGCGAGTGTCGCTTTATTCGGCGTCGGCGTCCAGTACACGGGCCGCCAGGGCGGTGGTGATCTCCCGTTTTTCCGCCAGCGACAGCGTGTCGAGGAGACCCACGATACGGCCCGCCTCGGCGTAAGAGCGTCCCATGCGCCGCGTGAGGTAGCCGAGCAGGTTCGGCGCGGGATTGAGCTGCCGGTCGGCCATGAGCTTGGCGAGGATGCCGGCGAGCGTGGCGTCGTCGGGCGCCGCGATCCGGGCGATCGCGGTGGCCTCCATCCGGCTCCGGAGATCGGGCAGCACGATGCCCCAGGCGGAGGGCGGCTGCCGCGCCACCAGAAGCAGCGGGAGGCCCGCGGCGGCGAGATTGTTGTGCAGGTGAAAGAGCGCTTCCTCCGCGTCCGCGCGGCCCGCCACGCCGGGGGCGTCATCGATGACGACCGGGTGCTCCGCGCGGGCGGGCAGATCCCGGGGACCGTGGATCGCGGCCCCGGTGCCTTCGGCGAAGATCCGGGCGAGGTGGGTCTTTCCGGACCCGGCCTCTCCGGTGAGCACGAGCTTGCCCTGCGGCCAGTCCGAGGGCCGCGCCAGCATCGCCCGCGCCACCGCGCTCGCTTCCCCGTCGTGGAAATCGTGGGGGGCGTAGGAGGTGTGGAGCGGCTGCGGAAAGGCGAGCTGCTCAGCCATCTTCGCGCGCCTCGTCCGCCTCGCTCGTGCCTCGGTAGAGGAGGCCGGACTTGTATTCCTGCACGAAGAAGCGGGCGAGAACGCCGAGGGCGGCCGCGAGCGGCACCGCGATCAGGAGCCCGAGAAAGCCGAAGAGCGCCCCGAAGACCGACAGCGCGAGAAGGAGCCACACGGGGTGGAGGCCCACGGAACTCCCCACGAGCTTCGGCGTGAGCACGTTGCCCTCTACAGCTTGGCCGCCCACGAAGATCGCGCCCACGAGGACGATGCGCACCCAGTCGGTGCCTTCGCGGATGACCTCGCCGTCGGCGCCGAGCTCCACCCCCCAGAACTGAAAGAGCGCGAGGCCCATGGCGAGCACCCCGCCGATGATCGCGCCGAGATAGGGGATGAACGTCACGAGCCCCGCGATGAAACCCACCACGAGGCCGAATTGCAGTCCCACGACCATGAGCGCCACAGCGTAGTAGCTGCCCAGGATGAGACAGACGGTGCCCATGCCGCGCACGAACCCCGCGAGCACATCGTCGATCTCGCGCGCCAGCGTGCGCACCGTGTCGAGGTGGTCGCGCGGCACGAGCTTGTCGATCTCGGCGATCATGTTGTCCCAGTCGAGGAGCAGGTAGAACGCCACCACCGGCACGATCACGAAGAGCAGCACGATGTTGATCACGCCCGCCGCCGAGGTCAGGAGCGTGTTCACGAGCTCCCCGCCCCGGCTCTGGATCGTCTCGCCCACGGAGACGAGCGATTGCCGCGCCACGGAGGTCTCGTCCATCAGCGTCGGGTAACGCTCGGTGAGGAAGTCCCGCAGGTTCGAAAAGATCGTCGGCGCCGCGTTGAAGAGCGACACCGCCTGTTGCACGAGCGCGGGTACCACGAGGACGACGAGAAGGACGAAGATCATGACCGCGACGATGGTGATGATGACGGTGGCCAGCACCCGAGAGCAGCCCAGCGTCTCGAGCCGGTCGGCCACGGGGTCGAGGAAGTAGGCGATGGCCATGCCGATGATGAAGGGCATGATGACCGCGCCGAGATACCACAGCGCCAGCGCCGTGACGAACGCGGCGATGGACCAGTAGATGAGTTGCGTGCGGGTCGGCAGGGCCATGGAACGGGTCTCTTGCAGGTGTGTTCTAGGTCGCGGCTATCTTGGCCGGGTGCAAGGAAAAAGACCGCCACCTGCGCGCGGGAGGCCCGCCGGCAGCATCATGCCGCCGCAAGCTGCTGCTTTGTTGGGCGGCCGGGCCGGAGGGTTGCGCGCCGCGCCGCGGGCTCGCGCGGCGATCCGTGACGCCCGCCGCGCGGATCAATCGAGCGGGTGAAACGTCACCTCCACGCCGCCCATGGTGAGCACGTCCCCGGCCTTGAGCCGCGTGCGGGTGGGGCCCAGGGGCTCCGGCGCGCCATTGAGGAACGTCCCGTTCGTGGAGATATCGACGAAGGTTACCCCGTCCTCGTCCTCGTCCGCGTCGAAGATGCCGTGGATGCGCGACAGCACCCGGTCGGGGTCGGAGAGGGGGATGTTGGCGTTCTCCCCCGCCCCGATGGTGATGGTGGCGTGGCGCGGGATGAAATGCTTCTCGGATCGCTCCGTGCCCGGCTCGCGCAGGGAGATCACGCCCACGCGGAACTGCTGCGCGAGCATGACGGTGTGCACCGGCCCCGCGGCGCTCGCCTCGGCGAATTGCCGTTTCCAGGCGTCCACGTCGGCCTTCATCCTGGCGGTGATCTGCGCGCGCTCCCGGCGCAGCTGAGCGCGCGTGGTGATGAGTGCGACGACGAGGCTGGTCGCCGCCCCGATCCCGGCGGGTATGGGCCACTGCAACCAGTCCATCCACGCGCCTTTCGGTCGTGCGTATCGACCGGCAGGGTAGGCCATCCGCCCGAGTCCGCGCAATCCGGCGCATGCACTCTGGCGCATGCTCTCTGGCGCAAGCCCTGTCGGGCCTTGCTCTCGCGAGGAGGCCGGCCACCGGCCCGGCCTCCCGCAGGTTACTCCGGATCAGTGGCAGTCGGGGCGCGTGCCGGGCAGGAGCACCTTGTCGATCACGTGGATCACGCCATTATCGGCCTCGATGTTGGCGATGATCACGTTGGCCTCGTCGCCCGTGCCGTCGGCGATGGTCACGCCCCCGGCGGAGGCGTCGATGCACAGCCGCTCGGCGGTGTTAACGGGGCGGTAGAAGTTGGCGCCCGGCGCGAAGTCGGAGGCGAGAAGCTGCCGGTCATCCACGTGGTAGGTGAGCACGGCCGTGAGCTGATCGAGGTTCTCGGGCTGAAGCAGCGTCTCCACCGTGCCCTCGGGCAGCGCGGCAAAGGCGTCATTGACCGGCGCGTAGACGGTGAACGGGCCGGGGCCCGACAGCGTCTCCACGAGGCCCGCCGCGCTCACGGCGGCCACGAGGGTGGAGAAGCGCTCGTCGCCCGCGGCGATGTCGACGATCGTGTTGGCGGAGGCGGCGGCGCCGGAGACGGCCATGGCGGCGGCGGCGACGGTGGACTTGAGCATGGTCTGCATTGTCGAATTCCCTTCGATGTCGCGATGCTCCCTCCCTTGGGGCATCTGGGCGGGGATACGGCCCCTCCTCGCGCACAGTTCACCGAGATCACGGATGCGTTAGGCTGCGTCAGGACGACGCGACCGATTGTTACGAAATTCAGGCCGAATTCGGGCGGAACTTGCTGGCATGCCGGTCGTTGAACGGCATGGCTGTAACAATCACTCTGCACGAGCCCGCCCCGGACGCATTGAAGTCCGCGCTCCACGACGGGCTGGCCGCCGCCGGCCAGACCCTCGCGCCCGAGGAGATGCCGGAATTCATTCTCACGGTCGGCGATCCCATGCAGGCGGGCTGCAAGGGGGAGGTGACGTTCCGCACGCTCCACATCTCCGAACTGTGGGTGGATGCGAGCCTCCGGGGGCAGGGCATCGGGTCCCGCCTCCTCGAGGCGGCCGAGGACCTGGCCCGCAAGAAGGGCTGCATCCGCGTCCATCTGGAGACCCGCAGCGAAGGCGCGCGGCGGCTCTACGAACGGATGGGCTACCGCTTCTTCGGCGAATTGGAGCAGTATGAAGGCGCGCAAAGCTTCTATTACCTCGAGAAGCGTCTCGACGCTTGAGGCCCCGCGGGGCTTGGCCTATGCGGGCCGGGCACGACGACGGAGGCCCGGATGCATCTCAGCCGCTATTTCCTGCCGGTTCTGAAGGAAACGCCCGCGGAGGCGCAGATCGTCTCCCACCGGTTGATGCTGCGCGCGGGCATGATCAAGCAGGCGAGCGCGGGGATCTATTCCTGGCTGCCGCTGGGCTACAAGGTTCTCGAAAACATCAAGCGCATCGTCGATGAGGAGCAGGTGCGCGCGGGCCATATCCCGATGCTGATGCCCACGCTGCAATCGGCGGAGCTCTGGCGCGAAAGCGGGCGCTATGACGCCTACGGGGACGAATTGCTGCGTGTGCGTGACCGCCACGGGCGCGACATGCTCTACGGGCCCACGAACGAAGAGCTGATCACCGACATCTTCCGGAGCTACGTGCGCAGCTACAAGGACCTGCCGCTGACGCTCTACCACATCCAGTGGAAGTTCCGCGACGAACGCCGCCCGCGTTTCGGCGTGATGCGGGGGCGCGAATTCTACATGAAGGACGGCTACAATTTCGACCTCACCGAAGAGGCCGCGCGCCACGCCTATAACCGGCACCTTGTGAGCTACTTGCGCACCTACGAGCGCATGGGTCTGCAGGCCATCCCAATGCGCGCCGATAGCGGGCCCATCGGGGGTGATGACACCCACGAATTCCTCGTGCTGGCCGAAACGGGCGAGAGCGAGGTCTTCTACGACAGCGCGATCACCGACCTGCGCTTTGGCGACCGCGACATCGACTATGACGACGTGGCGCAGTGCCAGGCCGTGCTGGAGGAATTCACCTCCCGCTATGCCCGCACCGATGAGACCCATGAAGAGGCGGTCTTCGCGGAGGTTCCCGAGGCGCGCCGCCGCACGGCGCGGGGGATCGAGGTGGGGCAGATCTTCTATTTCGGGACGAAGTACTCGGAGGCCATGAACGCGAAGGTGCAGGACCCCGACGGCACCCTGGTGCCGGTGCATATGGGCTCCCACGGGATCGGGGTGTCGCGGCTCCTCGGTGCCATCATCGAGGCCAGCCACGACGACAAGGGCATCATCTGGCCCGAGGGGGTGACGCCGTTCCATTGCGGGATCGTGAACCTGAAGCAGGGCGACGCGGAGGCCGACGCGGCCTGCGCGCGCCTTTATGCCCAGCTCACCCAGGCGGGGCTCGAGCCGCTCTATGACGACCGCGACGCGCGGGCAGGGGAGAAATTCGCCACCATGGACCTGATCGGGTTGCCCTGGCGGATCACGGTGGGGCCGCGGGGGCTGAAGGCCGGCGTCGTGGAAGTCACCTCCCGCCGCACAGGGGAAAGCGAGGAGCTCGCCCCCGAGGACGCCGTGGCGCGGATCACGGGCATCTACGCGGCGCTGTGACCGGGGCCACGAATTTCCGAAGAAATTCGTGCGGACCAGCGGGGCGTTGCCGCCTCTATTCCCCCGCCCGGCGCTGTGGGGTAGGCTGCGCAAAAGCGGCAACGCGTGAGAGCAGATGATCCTGAGAAGTCTCGCCCTGGCCTTCGGTCTCGCGGGGGCTGCGCTCCTGTCGCAGTTCCCCGAGTTCGCGCAGCAATACCTGCAACGCCTGGCGGGCAAGGTCGATCAGCTCGACGCGCAGGTGGCGAGCATCGACGCGTCCGCGGCGCGTTTCGACATGACCCGCGCCGCGTATCTCGCGGACCTGTCCCTGTCCCGGACCGGCGCGGAGGCCGCAGCGCGGGCTGCCGCCGAGGTGGCGCTCCACGCGCGGCTTGCCCCGAGCCTCGCCGCTTTCCGGGAGGCGGGCGCTCTGGGCCGTCTCACGCTCCTGCCGCAGGTCGCGGACCTCGATCTCGCGCGGCGCACGCTGGGCGATTACCGGCCTGCCCTGCCGCTCACGGTGGAGGGGGCGGGCTTTGCCGCCGTGGGCTTTGCGGCCGGATGGGGTGTGTGGACGCTAGCGTGGGCGCTCGTCGCCTGGCCGTTTCGCCGCCGCCGCCGCCGCCGCACCGTGCCGCCGGCCCCGTCCGCGGCGGCGGAGGCGGAAGACGGGGGCGAGGAGGACGCGCCCCTCGTGGAGTATGAAGGCCACATCTCCCCGGCCCTGGGCCAGCCCCTGCCGGCGCTCGCCCTCGCCGCCCATGACGGGACGCGCGTCGATCTCGGCATGCTTTCGGAGCCTGCGGTCCTCTTCTCGGTGCCGCTCCTCGGGCGGCCCGGCGTGGCCTATCCCGACGACTGGGAGGAGGTGGACGGGAGCGCGGATGCCACCGCGCTCGCCTGCTCGTTCCGGGACAATTACGACGAGGTGCGGCGCGCGGGCATCGGGGAGGTCTTTGGCCTCTCGCCCCAATCGCCCGGGGACCTCGCTGAAGCCGCCCATCGCCTGGCGCTGCCCTACACGCTTCTCTCCGACCCGCGGCTGTCGCTGAGCTTCGCGCTCGATTTGCCGCGCTTCATCCTCCACCACGAGCGCTACCAGAGCGCCTCCGTCCTCGTCGTGCAGGGGGGGCGGGTGCTGGCCGCGCTCCACCCCGTTCACGACGCGGCCCGCGCGGCGCCGCGCCTCCTCGCCAAGCTCGCCGAGGCGCGCAGGGCCCACCAGAAAGACCTGCAAACCGCATGATCGAGGCCCGCCCCTTCGCCGCCCATGAATGGATGATCGCCTGGCGCTATGTCCGCGCCCGCCGCGCCGAAGGGGGCGTGAGCACGATGACGTGGATCTCGATTATCGGGATCATGCTGGCCGTGGCCGCTCTCATCATCACGCTGGCCGTCCGCTCGGGCTTCCGCGCGGATTTCGTGGACACGATCCTCGGCGCGAACGCCCATGTCACGGTCTACCAAGCCACGACCTCCGACGACCCCACGCGCACCTTCGCCAATTACGAGGAGGTCTCCGCGCGCATCGCCGCCATACCGGGCGTGACCCGGGCCGCGCCGCTGGTGCGCGGGCAGGTCATGGCCAATGCGGGCGACCGCAACACGGGCGTGGCCGTCTACGGGATCACGGCGCGCGACCTCGCGGGCGTCCCACGCATCGCCAGCCCGGAGGCGGCCCTGGGCACGCTCGCCGATTTCGAGGGGGGCGTGGCCATCGGGTCGGGCGTGGCGCGCGAGCTCGGCATCACGCTGGGCGATCCGATCAAGCTCATCTCTCCCAACGGGGTGCGCACCGCCTTCGGCACCTCGCCCCGGGTGAAGACCTATGCCGTCACCTACGTCTTCACCGCCGGCCGCTACGACATCGACCAGACCCGCGTCTACATGCCCTTCGCGGAGGCGCAGCTCTACTTCAACCGCGACGGGCAGGCCGACGAGATCGAGGTCATGGTCGAAAATCCCGAGGAGATCGAGGCCTACAACTCCCCGCTCCTCGCGGCGGCGGGCGACCGCGCCGTCATCTGGACCTGGCAGGAAAGCGCGGCGGGCTTTCTCCGCGCGCTCACGATCGAGGACAACGTGATGTTCATCATCCTCTCCGTCCTCGTGCTGCTCGCGGCGATGAACATCGTCTCGGGCATCATCATGCTGGTGAAGAACAAGGGCGCCGATATCGGCATCCTGCGCACCATCGGGCTGAGCGAGGGGGCGGTGATGCGCGTCTTCTTCCTCTGCGGGGCGGGGATCGGGCTCGTGGGGACGGCGCTCGGCGTGGCTTTGGGCGTCACCTTCGTCATCTGGATCCAGGAGATCTTCAGCGTCGTGAACTTCGTCTCCGGCGGCGGCGTGTGGGACCCCTCGATCCGGGGGCTCTACGAACTGCCCGCGGAGCTCAGGGCCTGGGATGTCTTCCGCTCCGTCGCACTCTCGCTTTTTCTGTCCTTCACGGTGACGATCTTCCCGGCGCGGGCAGCCGCACGGCTCAATCCCGTGGAAGCCCTGCGCTATGAATGAGGTCCTCGCGTTGCGCGGCGTGTCGAAAGGCTACCACCTTGGAAAGCCGAATGAGATCAGCGTTCTAGACGACCTCACCCTGACGCTGAACGCGGGCGAATTGGTGGCGCTGGAGGCGCCGTCGGGCTCCGGCAAATCGACGCTTCTCCACATCGCCGGTCTCCTCGATACCGCCGATGCGGGCACGGTCGTCATCGCGGGGGCGGAGGCCACGGGCTCCGACCGCCAGCGCACGCGCCTGCGCCGCGCGACGCTGGGCTTCGTCTACCAGTTCCACCACCTCCTGCCGGAGTTCACGGCGCGCGAGAACATCCTTTTGCCGCAGCTTGCCAACGGCGCCCCGCGCGCGGCGGCTACCACGCGCGCGGAGATGCTCCTGGGCGAGGTGGGGCTTGCGGCGCGCGCGGATCACCGGCCCGCGGAGCTCTCGGGCGGAGAGCAACAGCGCGTCGCCTTCTGCCGCGCCGTGGCCAATGCGCCGAAGGTGCTTCTGGCCGACGAGCCCACCGGCAATCTCGATCCCGAGACCTCCGACACCGTCTTCGACGCGCTGCTCCGCCTCGTGCGCCGCGACGGCATGGCCGCGCTGGTGGCCACCCACAACCCTGCGCTCGCCGCCCGCATGGACCGCCGGCTGGCGCTCAGGAGCGGCAAGATAGAGGAGCTCTGAGCCATGCGCGTACCCATCGAGACGATCCGCGACACCTCCGCCCAGGCCCTCGAGGCCGCCGGTGCAGCGCCCTGGATCGCCGCCTCCGTCGCCGACGCGGTGGCCCATTCGGAGGCCCACGGCAACGTCATCTGCGGGCTCTACTACCTGGAGAGCTACTGCCTCCAGCTCCGGTCGGGCCGCGTGCAGGGGGACGTGGAACCCGAGATCACAAGGCCAACGCCCGGCGCGATCCTCGCCGATGCGCGCGCGGGCTTCGCGCAGCCCGCCTTTGCCCGTGGCCTGCCCGCCGCGCTCGAGGCGGTGGAGACCCAGGGCATCGCGCTCTTCTCCGTCGCCCATTCCCACACCTGCACGTCGCTCGGCTACTTCACAGAGCAGATCGCGCGGCAGGGGTTTATGGCGCTCGGGTTAACGAATGCTTCCGCCATCGTCGCGGCGCCCGGCGGGGCGAAGCGGATGCTGGGCACGAACCCCTTCGCCTTCTCCGTGCCGGGGCCGGGGGGCCTCGCCATGCACTACGACAGCTCCACCTCCGCCGTGGCGCTGGGCAAGATAACCATGGCCAAGGCGGCCGGCGAGCCCATACCCGAGGGATGGGCGGTGGACGCCGAGGGCCGACCGACGACCGATCCGGAGGCGGCGCTTGCGGGCTCGCTGGTGAGTGCTGCGGGCTACAAGGGCTGGGGCCTCGGCCTCCTCGTGGAGGTCATGGCGAGCGCGCTCACGGGCTCCGTGAGTTCGCGCGATGTCTCCGGGCTCAAGCTCGCCGAAGGCGCGCCGCACGACCTAGGCCAGAGCTATGTCCTTGTGAAGACGAATGTTTTCAGCGACCGCTTCGGCGCCTCCCTCGCGGCGCTCGAGGCCGCCATTGCCGAGGATCCCGGCGCCCGCCTGCCCGGGGCAAACCGCGCGCCTAGGACGGAGGTGGAGGTGCCCGACGCGCTCTGGGAGCTGACGCTCACGCTCGCTGGGTGAGAAACACGCCCGCGGCCATGAGCGCGATGCCGGCCGCGCGGGTGGCGGTGAGCGGGTCCGGTCGCGCGCCGAAGAGCCCGAAATGATCGATCGCCGCCGCCGACAGGAGCTGGCCCAAGAGCACGAAAAAGACCGCGTTGCCCACGCCGAAGCTCGGCGCGATGGCCGTGATCGAGAGCACGTAGAACGCGATGAGCGCCCCCGCGAGAAAGAGGTGCTTTGGCGCCGTCACTGCCTTGGCGAGCGCGCCGGGCCCGGTGAGAATAGCAACCACCGAAGCCGTTGAAAACGCGACCAGAAAGAGGATCACCCCCGCCACCATCGGCGCGCCGAGATGCTTGCCCAGCGCGGCGTTGAGCGCGGCCAGAACGGGGATGCCGATCCCGGCGGCGAGCATGGTGACGGCGTGGAGCTGCATCAGGAGCAGAGCCCCGCGCGCGGCGCGTCCGGCCAGCCGATGAAAACCTCCGAACGGGGCAGCCCGCCCACCGGAATATGCTCCGAGATCAACGCCTTGAGCCGCGCGGTGCGCCCGCCTTCGGGATCGAGGAACGCGCAGCACACATACTCCTCCACCAGCGTCGCCTGCTGCTCGTAGCCGTAGCTCAGGAAGGGCTCCGTCGTGGCCGGATCAAAGAGGTAGGGGTCGTCGGAGGCCAGGTGCTCGGCGGCGGCCTTGAGCGGATGATACCCGGTGACAGCGCGGTTCTGCCACTGCCAGACATGGGTCATCTCATGGACAAAAAGCATGACATCATAGAGGCTTACGGCCTCCGGATAGGCCGGCGCGAAGTCATCGACGGACCACCCCTCCGACAGGAACAGCGTGTTGAACGCCACGAGCCCCGCAGGCGTCACGCGGATCGTGCCGGTGCGCACGGGCACGATCTGCTCCTGGCAGGTGACGCGCGGGCGCGGCGGGAGATTGACGGTGAAGGACCTGAGCGGCGCATCCCCCACGAGCCGGATCCGGGAGGCGTCGAGCGAGGGGCCGAAAAGGTCGCCCACCACGGCCTCCTCATTGCCCGTGAGGGGGCGCCCGCAGGCGGCGAGAAGGAAGAGAAGAACGGGCAGTGCGCGGTGCATCAATCCGGGAGTTTGAGGCGGATTCGGACGGGGCACAACCCGTACACAACGCGTACACAACCTGTATGCACAGCAGAGCGGCCCGCGCGCGGGCGCCGCGCGCCTAGTCCGGGGCGGGTTCCACGTAGAACACCACCGGCACCTCGCCCGCAGCCTCGAAGAGGAGCGTGACGGCGACCTCGCTCTCCTCCGTCCAGGCCGCGCCGGGCGCCGCGAAGCGGACATGGGGCCCGCCGGGCAACAGCTCCACCGCCCCGCCCGCGGGCAGCGCGAGCGCCGCGATGGGCAGCCCGTCCGCATCCGCCAAAAACGCCGCCCCCGCCCCTTGCGCGCCGAGCAGGGTGTCGGCAGCGGCCCCGTCATTGACGAGGATCAGGTACCCCTCTCGCGTGGCGGCATCGGAGACGTAGGTGAACGGATGGTCGATGGTGAGATTCTCCACGCGGTACTCGTGGGCGGCTAGGGGGCTGGCGAGGAGGAGGAGGGGGAGGGCGTGGCGCATGGCGGGGCTCTGTGTGGTTGTTCGGGAGGTATGACGCGCCGTGAAATGGGGCAAGGAGAGGATGTTAGCATAGAGCCGAGCTTCTGGGCCTGGCGCGGGTTTCGTGTTGCTGTCCGGCAGAGGCCCCGGGTTAGGCCCGGGGCGTGACTGGCGTTTTATACAAAGGCGCTTTATCACTTAGCGCTGCAGTGGGCGAGCGGCAGGCCCCCCTCGGGCGGGCAAGCTATAGGCGCGCGGGAAGAAAGCTCTGCAATGGGTCTGGAGCTCAAGCCGCTTGCGACGTCTGACAAAGAATTGCCAGCGTAGGCCGGGCATGCGCAAAAACACTGGGTGCAAAACCACAAGCGTCAAATCGCTAGAAGCACCGCATGGATTACGTGCAGGTATTTATCCCCTCAGCCACGATTGTTTCCCAATCAGGGCCCAATTCCTGCTGGGCATCAATCGCATTGCTAAAGCCTCGCTCACCCGGCTTCACCATGAGGACGTTGAGCTGAGCATCGTTCGTTCCATAGAAGATAGGGGTATTGCCGCCGAATGTCGTAGTTGACGAGCCGTAGACACTGTTTCCATATCTATTGAAAGCGCTTGTGGTCGTCGCGCTGCTTGGACCGGTGGTGAACACCCCAACGTTGCTTTCTGAATTCGCACCAAGGATTAGAAACCTTGGGTACCCTCTTCTCAGCGTTTCAACAGCTGCCATTTTTGCCGCAACTCTGGCAGTGCCGGAGGTGCCACAAGCTGGAGCCCCCGAGGTAGAAAGTAAAAATTGATTTTGTGCGACTGGCGTCACCGAGGTGGTCGCACAAGCACTCAAGACGACACAGCAAGCAATACTGACTAAAGGAAGAAGGCGACTCATTTTGACCCCGGGAAACACAATAAGAAGGAACTGCAGACTAGCTGTTCTTGTCCGGCATAGTCAAAAAATGATTGGCCAATCTTCTTTAAACTTGCCGACACTAAACATCCAACTCCTCCACGAACCGCGCGTTCTCCTGGATGTATTGGAACCTCAGCTCGGGCTTCTTGCCCATCAGCCGCTCCACCAGGTCGCCCGTTTCGCCCGGGGCGTCTTCGTCGACGGTGACGCGGATCAGTTTGCGGGTTTCGGGGTTCATGGTGGTTTCTTTGAGGTCCTTGGCGTCCATTTCGCCGAGGCCCTTGAAGCGGCTGACGTCGATCTTGCCTTTCCCGCCCAGCCCCTTCTCCAGCCACGCGTCGCGCTCGGCTTCGCCCGTGCAGTAGACGCGCCGCGCGCCTTGGGTAAGGCGGTAGAGGGGGGGGCAGGCCAGATACAAATGGCCGGCGTCGATGAGGGGGCGCATCTGGGTGAAGAAGAACGTCATCAGGAGGGAGGCGATGTGGGCGCCGTCCACGTCGGCGTCGGTCATGATGATGATCTTGTCGTAGCGCAGGTCGTCGAGGTTGAAGCGCGTGCCGAGGCCGCAGCCCAGCGCATCGCAGAGGTCCTTGATCTCCGCGTTGGTGGAGATCTTCGAGGACGCCGCGCCCAGCACGTTGAGCACCTTGCCGCGGAGCGGCAGCATGGCCTGGTATTTGCGGTCCCGCGCCATCTTGCCCGAGCCGCCGGCGCTGTCGCCTTCCACGATGAAGAGCTCGGTGCCCTCGCGGGAGGAGCGGGAGCAATCGACGAGCTTGCCGGGCAGGCGAAGTTTCTTGGTGGCGGATTTGCGCGCGGTCTCCTTCTCCTGGCGGCGGCGCAGGCGCTCCTCCGCGCGCAGGATGAGGAAATCGAGGATCGCGCCCGCGGATTTCGTATCGGCGGCGAGCCAGTTGTCGAAGCGGTCGCGGATGGCGGCCTCCACGAGCTTGTGCGCCTCCACGGTGGCGAGGCGGTCCTTGGTCTGGCCCACGAATTCGGGCTCGCGGATGAAGCAGGACACCAGCGCGCAGCCCCCGGTGGTGAGGTCCTCTCGGGTGATCTGAGCGGCTTTCTTGTTGTTCGCGAGCTCGCCATAGGCGCGCAGCCCCTTGAGGATCGCGGCCCAGAAGCCCGCCTCGTGCGTGCCGCCCTCCGGCGTGGGGACAGTGTTGCAATAGGAGCCGATGAAGCCGTCGCGCGCGGGCGTCCAGTTGATCGCCCATTCGACCTTGCCCGGGGTCTGGAAACGCTCCTGGAAGTCCACGGTGCCGGAGAAGGGCGCGTCGGCATAGGTGGTGGCCGTGCCCAGCGTCTCGTTCAGGTAGTCGGTGAGCCCACCGGGGAAGTGGAACGTGGCCTCCTGCGGGGTCTCGCCATCGGCGATGGCGGATTTCCACCGGATCTCCACGCCCGAGAAGAGGTAGGCCTTCGACCGGATGGACTTGAAGAGCCGCGCGGGCCGGAACCGGTGATGGCCGAAGATCTCGGCGTCGGCGTGGAAGGTGACGGTGGTGCCGCGGCGGTTCGGGGCGCTGCCCACCTCCGCCACCGGGCCGAGGGGCACACCGCGGGAGAAGCGCTGCTCGTAGAGTTTGCGGTCGCGGGCGACCTGCACGACCATGCTGTCGCTGAGCGCATTGACGACGGATGCGCCCACGCCGTGGAGGCCGCCGGAGGTCTGGTAAGCCTTGCCGGAGAACTTGCCGCCGGCGTGGAGCGTGCAGAGGATGACCTCCAAAGCGCTCTTGTCCGGGAATTTCGGGTGCGGGTCGATGGGGATGCCGCGGCCGTTGTCGCGGATGGTGATGGCGAGATCGTCGTGGAGCTCCACCTCGATGCGGGTCGCGTGGCCCGCCACGGCCTCGTCCATGGAATTGTCGAGCACCTCGGCCACCATGTGATGCAGCGCGCGCTCATCGGTGCCGCCGATATACATGCCTGGACGTTTGCGCACGGGTTCGAGCCCCTCCAGGACTTCGATGGCGCTCGCGTCATAGGTCTCGGAAGCCGCGTTCAGCAGATCGTTCATTGGGGCACCGCTCTTTTTTGCTTGGGCGAGATGATGCCATCCCTGCCGGGGGGACGCTAGTGAAATGGGCGCGGCGAGGGTTTTGATCCGGCCGCGCGCAGTCGGGGCTTGCCGGGGGCGACGCGAGGCGCATCTGCGCCGAGTGAGAGAGAGAGGACCGTGCCATGGACGAGCAGGTGAAGTTGCCCACCGGACAGGCGATCGCCGATGTCCCGAACTGGCGGTATCTGTGCCGGGAGATCTACGAGCTTTACCGCTTCATGTCCTCGGGCGGCTCGAAGCCGATCCGCGCCCATCAACGCGCCGTCCGCGAGGCCATCAGCCGGACGCTGAAATGCCAGCCGCGCGTGGTGCTGCGGGCGCCTCATACCCTGCCGGTCACCGCCCATCTGACGCGCGCGCTGAGCGAGGGCGGCGACGGGGCCACGCGGCCCGTGGTGCGCGCGCTGCGCGCCGTGGCGCCCGATCTCTCCTGGGAATACGGCTATGACCGGATGCCGAAGGGCCTCGCGCGGGCCTATGGCTATGCGGAGATCGCCGGGCCACGCGGGCCGGTCGTCACCGACGAGCTCATCCTCGGCGTCGTGCTCTTCGCGCCGGGCTGCATCTATCCCGCCCATGCCCATGAGGGGATCTGCGAAAGCTATGTCTGCCTTTCGGGGGCGGTGAGCCAGAACAACCAGGCTGTCTATGCGCCGGGCTCGCTCATCTTCAATCCCGCGGGCTCGAAGCACCGCATCACGGTCTCCGAAAGCGAACCCGCGCTCCTCGCCTATGCCTGGACCGGCGCGGCGGAGCTGTTGCGGGCCAATCACATGGTGCTGCAACGGCGCTAGGTCAGACCGCCGGTGCCGCGGCGGGGAGCGCTGCGAGCGCCTTGACCATGGGCGTGAGCGTCCGGAAGCAATGGGTGAGCTGGTCGCGGCTCAGGCCCGCATCGTGGTCCCGCCAGGCGCTCAGGCCCTTGCGGCGCAGGAGGGCCGCATGGGGATGGTCCTTGCCGTAGGGGGCGGGCACCCGTTTGAAGCCCGGCTCCGAAATCCGGTACCCCTCCACCGAGATCGCGTCCATCACGCGGCCCATGGCGGCGCCGTCGCGGTCGATGGCGTCGCGCCAGGCGGCCATGGCGGGCTTGTCGAAATCGGGCTGTCCGGCGCCGAGCGTCACGTAGTCCGGGGCGATGCCGAAGAAGTAGGCCGGGGTCACCGGCCCCGGGAAATCCGGGGACCAGAGCATGTGCAGATGCGTGTGATAGGGCGTTTTGTCCTTCGAAAAGCGCACGTCGCGCTGGGGGCGGAAGAGCTTTGTCGTGATCGCCCGGCCCGACATGCGGCCGAGCGGGCCGCGCATCTCCGACAGGAGCTGTTCCGCCGGCGCCTTCAGCCGCTCCTCGTAGTCTTCCTTGTGCGCGGCGAACCAGTCTCGCGTGTTGGTCTGAGCGAGGTCGGCGAGGAAGCTCTGGGCGTCGTAGATCAGCTTCGTCAGCAGGCTGGGCATCGGTCTAGCCTAGCCGATCCCCTTGCCGTTGCAATGTCTCAGGCGTAAGCGCACGGCATGGCGACATGGCAGGAATACGGGCCCGAGACCAAGGCGATGCTGGCCCTGGGCCTGCCGCTGGCCGGATCGCTGGTGGCGCAGGTGGCGCTGGGCGCGACCGACACGCTGATGATGGGCTGGTACGGCGTGCCGGAACTGGCCGCGCTGACGGTGGCTACCTCGTTCTTCTTCATCCTTTTTCTCGCGGTTTCGGGCTTCGCCTGGGCAGCGCTGCCGATGATCGCGGCCGCGGCGGAACGGGGCGACGACCAGGAGGTGCGCCGCGTCACGCGCATGGGGCTCTGGCTGGTGACGGCCTTCGGCACGCTTTGCGTGCTCCCGCTCTGGTTCGCGGAGCCGATTCTCCTGGCCGCGGGGCAGGAGCCGGAGATCGCCCGGCTCGGGCAGGATTACCTGCGCATCGCCTGCTGGAGCATCTTTCCCCAGCTCTGGATCATGGTGCTCAAAAGCTACCTGAGCGCGCTCGAGCGAACGGGCGTGGTGCTCTGGGCGACGGTGTTCGCGCTCCTGCCCAACGCGGCGGTGAATTACGTGCTCATCTTCGGCAATTACGGCGCGCCGGAGATGGGCGTGCGCGGGGCGGCGGTGGCGACGCTCACGGTGGGAAGTTTGACCTGCGCGCTGCTTCTGGCCTACGCGCTGCGGCAGTTTCCCGAACACGCGATCCTGGCCCGGGTCTGGCGCCCGGACCGGGAGATCATCGCGCGCGTGTTCCGGCTGGGCTGGCCCATCGCGCTCACCTCGGTGAGCGAGGTGGGGCTCTTCGTGGCCTCCGCCCTTCTGATGGGGATCATTGGCACGGTGGAGCTTGCCGCCCACGGGATCGTGCTCAACATCGCCTCGCTGACCTTCGTGGTGCATCTGGGGCTGAGCCAGGCGGCCACGGTGCGCGCGGGACGCGCGGTGGGGCGGGCCTCGCTCGTCGATCTCGCGCGGGCGGGGAAGGTGGCGGTGACGCTGAGCCTCTTTTTCGTGGGGGTGACGGTCGCCTTCTTTCTCGGCGTGCCGGAGACGCTGGTGCGCACGTTCCTCAACCCGGCGGAGGCGGAGTTCGAGGCCGTGCTGGCCATGGGCGTCTTTCTCCTGGCCATGGCGGCGCTGTTTCAGCTCGTGGATGCCGCGCAGGTGGTGGCGCTGGGCCTCCTGCGCGGGGTGCAGGATACCGAGGTGCCGATGTACATGGCCGCCTTCAGCTACTGGGTCGTGGGCCTGCCGGTGGCGGCGGGCCTCGGGCTCTGGCTCGGCCTCGGGGCGTTCGGTGTCTGGCTCGGCCTTGCGGCGGGGCTCGCTGTGGCGGCGGCGCTGCTGATGTATCGTTTCTGGCGGGTGTCGGGTCGCAGGCTGCCGGCGCAAGCCGCCGGGACGAGCGGCGAGGCCCGCCCAGAAAGCGCCGGCTAGGCCGCCACCGGCCGCTGCCGTTCCTCGCGGGACTGGACGAAGCGGTCCGGCCCCTGGCCCACATAGGAGGCGCGGATGCCCGGATGGCGCGCTTCCACATCCGCGGCGATGGCGGCGCTGCGTTGGCCGTCGACGACCTTGTCCCCGATGAGCACGAAGCTCGGCAGGGCGCCGTTCTGGAGCTGCGCGAAGAGGGCGTCGACCGTGCGCACGACCCGCGTGCTCAACCCCTTTTGCGTCGCCGCCCGGCTCAGCCGCGCCTGGGAGGCTTCCTTGGCGGCGAGGATGATCATGTCGGGCGCGGCCGTGCCCGCCGCCGGGCTCGCGGCTGATGTGGGGGCCTCCTCCTGGAAGATCGGCAAGGCCACGACGACCCGCGTCCCCTTGCCCGGCGCGCTGGCGATCAGGACGCCGCCGCCATGCTGCTGGCTGATCCCGTGGATCGAGGCGAGCCCGAGCCCGCTCGCCTTGGCGAGGCCCTTGGTGGTGAAATAGGGCTGCGTGGCCTTGCGGAGCACGTCCCGCTCCATGCCGCATCCGGTGTCGGAAACCTCCAGCAGGGCGTAGTGGCCGGGGGCGAGGCCCGACTGAAACGCGAAGCTTGCGGCAAAGCGGTTGTCGATGCGCTGCTCGGAGAGGCGCACCTTGATTTCGCCGTCGCCCTCTATGGCTTCGCGCGCGTTGATGAGCAGGTTCATCAGGCACCGCTCGAGCGCCATGGCGTCGATCTTGAGCCCGCGGAATTCGGATTGGTCGATCTCCTGGCGCACGCGGATGGCCTTCGGCAGGGCGCGTTCGAAATACTGCGTGAACTCGCTGACGATGAGCGGCGCGTTCTCCACCGGCTCCTCCGCCCGCGCCTTGCGCCCTACGGCGAGGAGCTGGTTCGTCAGTTCGGCCGCCCGCGCCACGGCGGCGCCGGCCTCTTCCGAGTAGTGGCCCTTGTTGTCGGGATCGATGGAGATGAGCTCCAGGTTCCCCTGGATCGAGGCCAGCGTGTTGTTGAAGTTATGCGCCACGCCGCCGACGATCTGGCCCAGGACGCGCAGGTTCTCGTCCTGCTCTGCGGCGAGCTCTCTCTGGTGGCTCACGCGCGCTTCCGCGCGGTCGAGCGCGGCCTGAAGCTCACCCTCGATCACCTCGTCCTCGATGAAGAATCCCGCCGTCAGAAAGGCGCCGGTGGCCGTGAGGAACATCGCCGCCTGCAGGAGCGGCAGGCTCTCGGTGATCAGGTCGGCCTGGAACGCATGGACGAGCCCGATGAAGATCACCCCGATGATCGCCACCGTCACGAGCGCGATGCGCCGCAGGAGCCGCGCCTGCGCCTGGTCGGAAAACACCCAGCGCAACATCTGGTTTTCGGCGCTCGCAAAGACGAAGGCAACGTTGAGCGCGAGAAAGCCCAGCGCCGAGTGCAGCGCCATGGTGCCGATGCCGTAGGTGTTGCCCAGAAGGGTCGCGCCGAAGAGCTTGACCTCGAGCACCGTCAGGCTGAGCGCGAGGCCCGTGAGATTGGAAAAGATCGCCACCGCCATCACCGGCCGTGTCGGCGCGCGACCTGCCGCGATGGTCACGGCGGCCATGAGAATGCAGGTCGCCGTGGCGGCCGACATCGCATCCTCCAGCGGCACGGACGTGACGATCCTTGGGCGCAGGAAGTAGGCGCCGAGGATGATCGCGAGCCCCAGAAGGCTCAGAGCCGTGGCAAGCGTGCGGTGCGCCGTCGTGAGGGCAAAACAGCCTATGCCCGCCACCATGAGCGCCGCCGCCGTCTCCGGCACCATGGCCGGACGTCCGGGCCCGAGGCGCACGACGCCCTCGATCCCGAGCCCCCAGCCCAACGACAAGACGAGGCCGCCGAGCAGGATAACGAGTGCCGAGACGGCCCTCGCAACGATGTACATCGTTTCCGAGGCGTCCCCGTTTGAAGTCCCAGATGTCATGACCAGTCTCTCCCCTAAGTCGGGGAGCGGTATGCGCGCCAAGTTCTAAACGCCCCGTTAAAAGCTGCGCGGTCAACATAAACCATACTATTGTATACGGGCCTATTCCGCGGCTTTCGTCTCCCGTTCCGCCAGCAACCGGTCGGCTTTTTTCCTTACCAGAACGGATCTTAGGTCGTGCATGGCCAGGAGCAGCGCGTCGGTGACGTCCTCGAGCTCATCGTCGGTGGCGGTGGTCTGGACCCACTGCGCGGTGAGGTTCAGGTGATCGAGGGCGCGGTGGATGTCATCGAGCCTGCGCGTCTCCAGAACGGCGCGCCGGTCTTGCATCCAGCCCTCGATGGCGGCCATGTCCGCGGGGTCGAGCTCGCGGCCGCCATGGGGCTTGATCTGTCCGTTGAGGACGTTGACGACGGCGATCTGGTCCATCTCGATGCGGCGCTGGCGGTTTTCGGTGTCCACACGAAAGACCACCGCGCCCTTGTCGCGGATGCGAAAATAGTAGTCGGGCAGATCGCCGGACATCGCGCGCCTCGGTTACGTCATGGCCTGACAGAAGGACTTGATGCGAGAGCAGGCCTCGGTCAGAGCCGCATTCGATGCAGCGTAGCTCACGCGGAAGGCGGGCGAAAGGCCGAAGGCCGCGCCGTGGACGACGGCCACGTGGGCTTCCGCGAGGAGGGCGTTGGCGAAGTCCGCGTCGCACTCGATCTTCGTGCCGGCTTGCGTGGTCTTGCCCATGAGCCCGGCGATGGAGGGATAGACGTAAAAGGCGCCCTCGGGCGAGGGGCAGGTGATCCCCGGGCAATCGTTGAGGGCCCGCACGACCAGATCGCGGCGGGCGGCGAAGAGCGCCTTGTTGGGCTCGATGAAGTCCTGCGGCCCGTCGAGCGCCTCGATGGCGGCGAGCTGGCTGATGGCGCAGGCATTGCCGGTGGACTGGCTCTGGATCGTCTTCATCGCCTTCAAGAGCGGCGCCGGTCCGCCGCAATAGCCGATGCGCCAGCCGGTCATGGCGTAGGCCTTGGAGACGCCGTTGGTGGTGAGCGTGCGGTCGCGGAGGCGCGGCTCGATCTGGGCCGGGGTGACGAACTCGAAATCGTCGAATGTGAGGTGCTCGTACATGTCGTCGGACATCGTCCAGACATGGTCGTGGCGGAGCAGCACATCCGTGAGCCCTCGGAGCGCGGCCGCGCCATAGCCCGCGCCGGTGGGGTTCGACGGCGAGTTGAAGATGAACCATTTCGTGCGCCCGGTGATGGCCGCCTCCAGCGCCTCGGGGGTGATCCTGTAGCCGTCCTCCACGTCGCAGGGCACGATCACCGCCTCGCCGCCGGCCATGCGCACCATGTCGGGATAGGACGTCCAGTAGGGGGCTGGGATGATGACCTGGTCGCCCGGGTTCAGGGTGGCCAGGAGCGCGTTCCAGAGGATCTGCTTGCCGCCGCCCGCGGCCATGACCTCGTCCCGCGCGTAGTCCAGCCCGTTTTCACGCGCGAACTTGCGGCGGATGGCGTCCTTGAGCTCCACGAGGCCGTCGGGCGGGGTGTAGCGTCCGCGCCCCTCCTCGATCGCCACGATGCCCGCCTTGGCGATGTTCTCGGGCGTGGGAAAGTCCGGCTCCCCGGCGGAGAGCGAGATGACATCCTTGCCCTCGGCGCGCAGCTCCATGGCGCGGGTGGACATGACGATGGTGGCCGAGGGCGCCACCCGATCGAGAGCGGTGGACAGAAAGGACAAGGGGGGCCTCCGGTGGTCATTTGCAGGCGACTGCCCTAGAACGATGGCGAACCGACATCGAAGGTGCAACCCATGAGCGAAGAGACCGTCACGGCGGACTGGTACCACGACGACAAGGCCACCCTGGGGGACCGGATCACGGGCGCCCGGGAGGCCGCGGGGCTCAGCGAGGAGAAGCTTGCCGAGCGTCTGGGGATCAAACTGCGCTCCCTCAAGGACTGGGAGGACGACCTGGCCGAGCCCCGCGCCAACAAGGTGCAGATGCTCGCCGGCGTGCTCAACGTCTCCCTGCGTTGGCTTTTGACGGGGCAGGGCGATGACCTCTTGCCCGGCGCCGCGTCGGTATCGAAGGCGGAGGTGGCCGCCGCGCGGTCGAAGCTCATGGAAGCGCTCGACGCCCTGAAACGCATCGAGGAGCGGCTCGATGATTGAGGAGACGATCGAGACCCGCAGGAAGCGCCTTTACATGCGCTCCATCCGGCGCGGCATCAAGGAGATGGACGTGATCCTGACCGCCTATGCCGGCGCGATGCTCGATCACATGGACACCGACGCGCTCGACGCCTACGAGGCGCTCATCACCGAGCCCGATCTCGACATCTATCCCTGGATGATCGGGCAGATACCTCCGCCCCCGGAACACGCGTCCATGGTGGCCGCGATCGTTTCAAAATTTAATGAACTTCAGGGCGCATCCGGCACGACTTAAGAGATTATTTGGCTTTTGCCGTCACACCGCCTCGCAAGAGACGAGCGTGGAGACGTGCATGAGCATTCATTCTATGATCGGGGACAAGCAGGCCAGCGGTTTCATCACGAGCTACCTTGAGTCGCTCGCGCTGGTGGAGCGGCTGCACCGTCTGCTTCTCGATGTCATCAAGGACGAATTCGAGCGGGTCGGCGTGCTGGAGATCAACGCGGTGCAGGCGCTGCTGCTCTTCAACATCGGCGACAACGAGGTGACCGCGGGCGAACTGAAAACCCGCGGCTACTACCAGGGCTCCAACGTGAGCTACAACCTCAAGAAGCTGGTGGAGATGGGCTATATGCACCACCAGCGCTGCGACATCGATCGGCGGTCCGTCCGGGTCAAGCTCACCGAGCGCGGTCGCGGGGTGCGCGACGTGGTGGCCGATCTCTTCAATCGCCATGCCGACGGGCTCCAGTCCGGCGGCGTCCTCGGGGAGGGCGGGATCGACGACATCAACTCCTCCTTGCGCCGGGTGGAACGGTACTGGTCGGATCAGATTCGCTACATCTACTGATGGCAGGCCCGGTGGAACGAGCAGTCGCGAGGGGCCGGCCCCTCGCGCTCCCCGGGGTGTTTTGGCCTTTGGAAAGAAGGGCCGACAAATTGCCCGCGCCGAGGGAGCCCGGGGCGTCAGCCTGGTGAGGGGCTGAGGGACGCGGCCCGGCTGTTACGCGCATGCGGTGCGGCCGGGATGCTCAGGGCGTTTCGCGCGGCGCGGGTGCTTGGCGCGTTTGGTGCGCCGGGTAATCAACGCGTTTCCCGCGGCCAGGGTGTTCGACGCGTCCATGGCGTTCGGGGCGCCCATGGCGGCGAGGGCGTGCATATTGGACTGCGGACCCCGCGCGGCTTGGCCCCCACGACCATCTAACGAAGGGCGGGGCGGTCACGGGCGGCTTCGAGCGCGCCGAACACCGGGGCCTCCAGCTCGCGCAGGAGCTTGCGACGCATGGCCCGCTCGAAATCGTCGAAGCCGAGCGCCGTTTCCACGAAGGCGTCCGGCCCGTGGATCACGGTGGTGTTGTAATACGAGCTGAGCTCTCCGATCTCGAGCTGGCGGATGTCGCCGCCGCGCGGATTGTCCACGCCGACCACGAGCCCATTGACCGTCACGGCAGCGGTCGTGAGCGCGCTTCGCTCGGCGCGGGGATCACCGCCGGTATTGTGGCGCCCGTCGCCGGAGATATCGATCGTCCGCTTCCAGCAATGCGCCTGCTCCAGGATCGCCGCGAGCCCGTGGGCGATGGCGGGCCGGATCGCCGTGGACTGGTCCACCGTGTCGCCCAGGGGGTTGCGTTCATGGGCGCGGATCGTGCCCGCCGCCGCGAAAAGAGCGGCCTCGCTGTCGATGACCTGCCAGGGCAGGACCTGGCGCTGCACCCCGGGGCCGCTCCACTCGAAGACGTAGATCGAAAGGGGCGCCTGCGGCATCTCGAGGATGCGCGCGGCCACCTCCGGCGACGTGAGCGCCGCCGCGAGCCCGTCGAGCTGGAGCCGGTATTCCCCCGCATCCACGGAGGCCGATACATCGAGCCCGAGCGCCAGCGCCTGCCGGCAGGGGGCCTGCGCCTCCGCCGCGCCTGCAAGCACCGCCAGCACGAGCGCGGCGGCGCGCCTCACCAGTTGCCCGTGTTTTCCATGCTCGCCCAGGGCTCCTGCTTGGGCAGCGCGTCGCCCATCTGCAAGAGCTCCACGGAGACATTGTCCGGCGAGCGCACGAAGGCCATGCGGCCGTCCCGCGGCGGGCGATTGATGGTCACGCCGTTCGCCTCGAGATGCGCGCACACGTCGTAGATATTCTCCACGGCATAGGCGAGGTGCCCGAAGTGGCGGCTGTCGGACGGCAGCCCCTCGTCTCCGTCCCAATTATATGTCAGCTCCACCGGGCAGTCCGGCTGCCCCGGCGGCGCGAGAAAGACGAGCGTGAAGCGCCCGCCCTCGTTGTCCATGCGGCGCGTCTCCTCGAGACCGAGAAGCTTGTAGAAGGCGATGGAAGCGTCGAGATCCTTCACCCGCACCATCGTGTGGAGATATTTGACCTGCATGGGTCCCCTTTCCGTCGTCAGTGTCAGAAGCTCCGCCGGATCGAAAGGCCGAGCCCCAATTCGTCGGTGTCGAACCGCGATACATTGGAGGTGGTTTCCTCTGCGGTAAAGGAAAGGACGGGCACGAGGCCCCACGGGTTTTCCACGCCGAGCGCGGCCTGCGCGCGCAGCACGGTGCGGATGTCGCGGCGCCCGCCGGTGACGGGAATCCCCAAGAGCGTGTAGTCGGGATAGGTCGTGAAGGTGCGCGCGGCGTCGAGCGACACCGTCAACGGCAGCCCCTCAAGGGGCCTCTGCCAGCCGGCGCGCAAGGTGCGCCGGTCCGAGCGCTCGAGGTCGGAGGCGGTCTGGGTCTCGCCCACCCGCGCGCCAGCGGTGAAGCGTCCCCCCGCGAGCGGCAGGCGCCAGGAGGCGCTTAGATCGAGACGCCTCTGATCGGCGGTGTCGTCCTGGGCGAAGGCCTCCTCGAGGCGGAAGCCGAGCCGGAGGAGACCCGCGTCGAAGCGCGTGGTCAGGCGCGCATCGACATTGAGCAAGGCGTCGCGCGCCTCCTCCGCCTGCCACACGAAGCCCGGCCCCGCGCTCAGTCTGAGTTCACTCTGCGCGCCGAGGCGCATCTCGCGCTGCACGAACGCGTCGAGGCGGCGGTAGGACAGATCGCTGTTGGAGAGGTCCGGCGCGCGCTCCCGGGCGTCCTCGGACAGCCAGACATGGCGGGCAAAAAGCGCCGCTCCGACAATGAGGCGATGCGCGCTGGACTGAGACAGCCGGTGGCGCGCGGAAAAGCTCAGATCCGCCACGGTGCCCGGCAGGGCCTGGGCGGATTCTGAGAGAGTACCGACGAAGGGCACGCCCTCGGCGGTGATGAAAGGGCTGTCGGCGCCGCCATTCACATTGCTCGACGGCGCGATACTCAGGCTGAACGTGAAGGTGGTGGACGCCGCCTCCTTGGCGCGCGCGGCGGCACTGCGAAGGGTGTCGCGGGCGCGCCCGGGCGGTGCGAGCCGCGCGGCCCGTGCCAGCCAGCGCCGGGCCGCACCGAAATTCCGGCGCGTCAGATGGGCCTCGGCGGCAAGCTCCGCGGCAGCGCGGCGCGCCTCGCGGGGCGCGTCGCTTCGCCAGAGGGTCCGCGCGCGTGCGAGCGCGGTGTCGGTGTCGCCCGCCCTGAGCGCGGCATAGCCCGACAGAAGAATCGCGCGGGGCGCGCCGGGCATCTGCGCGAGAAAGCTCTCCGCGATCTGCGCGGCGGTGGCGGTGTCACCGGCGGCGAGCGCCTGCTCCCCCGCCGCCAGGAGCGCCTCCGAAGACAGGCTCACCGTCTCCTGCGCCTGCGCGGCGGGGCCCGGGAAGAGTCCGAATATGAGTGCCGCGAAAAGGGCTCGCAGCACAGCCCTCATGGGCAGGACGGGTCGCCCGACGTATCGCAGTTTTCCAGGACGAAGACGCCGTATTCCTCCTCGTTGAGGAAGTCGTCGGTGTAGTCCTGCACGTAGACCGCGCCGCCGATATACTGTCCCGCCGTGCCGCCTATGATCCCGCCGTAATTGCCGAGCCCGTCGAATTCCTCGTTCTCGACCTCGCCGAGAAACGCGCCGTTGGCATCGATATCGGTGACGATGAGCACGAGGTCCTCGAGCGCGTTGCCGTTCTCGATCAGAACCCGGTTCCGGATGGCGCCGTTGATGGCGTTGTCGACGAAATCCACGTTGACGAAGACGTCGCCGGACACGCGGTCCGACTGTCCGGGGAGGTCGTTGGGATCGGTGCCCGCGGGCGGCGTGAGGAGCAGGGCGCCGTCGCCGTCGATATTGGTCACACCGGCATAGCTGCCGGTATATTCGGCGAGGCCCGTGGCGGGATCGTAGGCGCCCGTGCGCTCATAGAAGCTGCCGCCGAAGAAGCGGTTGAATTGCCCGCCATCGGCCACCGCTCCGGCGCGGATGGAGGCGTCGGCGCTCTCCTGGATGAGCAGCGTGAAAAAGCGGTCGAGGCTGTCGTCCTGCACCGTGTAGGCGAGGTAGGGCCCCACATTGATGGAGGGGGCGGCCGTGTAGGTGCCCGCTTCCGTGCCGCTGTCGAGCGAGGTGAGCGTCACGTCCCAACTGTTCGCGGCGGCGTTGAAACTGATCGCGGAGAGGTTGTTGGCGAGGATTTCCGGCACCCCGGTGATCACCTCGTCGGGGTCGGGGGCGGCGCCGTCCTCTTCGCCTTGCCCGGCGATGAAGGGGCTGAGGTTGTCAGTGCCGCCGCAGGCCGCAAGCAAAAGCAGGCTCGATGCGGCCCAGGCCAAGGCGGGGCGGATGATCATGGGGCTCTCCTCAATGCCAAGTTTTCCCGCACCATATAGCGGTTTCGTGCCTTTGTCAGCGCATATATAGTCAAAGCGACTCGGAAAATGGGGAAGCGTTGCGATGGCATTGTCGGACGAACAAAAAGGTCAGATCGCTGCACAGCGTGCCCAACGCGGCGAGACCCTGCGCGCCGTGGCACCGGGCATGGAAGCCCGGCTCTACACCGCCCATGAGGTCCTCGATCACGGGTTCGTCCGCGTCATCGACTACATGGGCGACGACAGCGCCATCGTGCAGGCGGCGCGGGTCTCCTACGGCGAGGGAACCAAGCACGTCTCCAACGACGAGGGGCTGATCCGCTATCTCATGCGCCATTGGCACTCGACGCCCTTCGAGATGTGCGAGGTCAAGCTCCATGTGAAGCTGCCCGTCTTCGTGGCGCGGCAATGGATCCGGCACCGGACGGCGAACGTGAACGAATACTCCGCGCGCTACTCGATCCTCGACCGCGAATTCTACATCCCGGCACCCGAACACGTGGCGGCGCAATCGGCGGTGAACAACCAGGGCCGGGGCGACACGCTGGAGGGCGCGGAGGCGTCGCGGGTGCTCGAGCTTCTGAAGGCCGATTCCACGCGGGCCTACGACAATTACGAGGCGATGATCTCCACCGAGGGGCAGCAGGGGCTGGCGCGCGAGCTCGCGCGGATGAACCTGCCCACGAATATCTACACGCAGTGGTACTGGAAGGTGGACCTGCACAACCTCTTTCACTTCCTGCGGCTGCGCGCCGACAGCCACGCGCAATACGAAATCCGCGTCTACGCGGACGAGATCTGCAAGATCGTGGCGGACTGGGTCCCGCTCGCCTATGGCGCCTTCGAGGATTACCGCCTGGGCGGCGCCACGCTCAGTGCCCGCGCGCTGGATTGCGTCAAGCGGATGGTAGCGGGCGAGACGGTCACGCAGGAAAGCTCGGGCATGTCCAAGGGCGAGTGGCGGGAGTTCGAAACGATCCTCGCCGGGTGATGGCACAGGCCTGCCATCTTCAAATTGCTTGCCTAAAAATGCATCAGGACCGATCTGCTCGCGCGTGATAGCACCCATCAAAGGCGTGGAGCGAGGTCACCGATCCTCGGGAGCGCGCGCATCAGGGCGCGCCCGCCTCGTTACTCTGCCTGAAGATCTCCGGCCATTGTCCGACCGTCGCGGCCCTCGATCACCTCGAAGGTGACCTTCTGATTGTCCGCCAAACCCGTGAGGCCTGCGCGTTCCACGGCGGAGATGTGGACGAACACGTCCTTTCCGCCGCCTTCCGGCTCGATGAAGCCGTAACCTTTCGTCGTATTAAACCACTTTACGGTGCCGCTGGGCATCGCCATCTCCTTCTGCGTCCCGCCAAAGTCCAGGGCGGCTCTGTCCGACGCTACGGTTGTGCACGTCTAGGAATCCAATTAGCGGAGATTGTCGAAAGACAAGGGGTCAGACCGCCCGTGATACTCTATGGATTAAGGTCCTGCGATACGTGCCGAAAGGCGCGGCAGGCGCTCCCCGATATCGAGCTTCGCGATGTCCGGTCGGACGGTGTGCCACCCGAGGTGCTGGAGCGCGCCCTGGCAAAATTCGGCGATGCGCTGGTCAACCGGAAGTCGACGACCTGGCGGGGGCTTTCGGAGGCCGATCGCGCGCGCCCGGTGGCCGATCTTTTGGCCGCGGAGCCCACACTGATGAAGCGTCCGCTGATCGTGGACGGCCCCAAGATGACGCTGGGCTGGACCGCGGAGGCGCAAGCGGCCTGGAGCTAGGCCTCGGCGGGTTCGCGCGCCGGACCGCCGAGAAGCAGCCGGTCGAGCGACAACGGCCCGCCGCCCCTGAGCACCAGAACGAGCAACGCGAGCAGCCAGAACGCCCGCTGATCCGCGATGACGGCGTCGGACGCGCGGTCGAACCAGGCGCCGAACGTGCCGTTCGCAAGGGCGCCGTGTCCCGCCACATCCGTCCAGCTCTGCACGATGACGAAGACGATCATCCCGAAAGCGGCAAGCCGTGTGAGGAGCCCGAGCACGATCAACGCGGGCAGGACGAACTCCGCCACGGTGCCCGCCAGGACGACGAGCGTGTGATAGGGGGTGAGCTGGCTGACGTCGAAGCCCGCCGCCTCCATCGCGCGCGGAAAGACCTGCGCGTAGGCCCCGAACGAGATCGAGAAGCCCTCGATCTTCGTGAGCGCGGCCTGCCAGAAATAGATGAGGAGCGTGCCCGCGAAGACGAGGCGCGCGCCGGTGCTCAGGACGGCGGTGCTCACGGCCTCGAGCGGGGCGGTGAGGCGGTCGGTGACGTCTCGGAGGTCCATGGGCAGGGTCTTTCAGATCGCAAGTTCGGTGAAGACACCGCGCTCCAGCGCGAGGCCGAGGAGCGGCGCGAGCCCGGTGGCGGGATCGAGGGACGCGGTGTCGAGCGCCTGGCTCAAGGTCTGCCCCTCGACCAAGGCCTCGAGAAACGCCGCGGCCTCCGGCGAGAGCAGGTCGAGCTTCGGATCGAAGTCCGGACGGGAGATGAGCACGCATTCGGGCCGCGCCGCGGGCTTCGGGCCGCCATGCTGCATCTGCCAGATGCCGTGGATGGGGTAGGCGGAGCGGAGGATGTGCACGGCGGGCGCAAGCGCCAGACGCGCGGCCATGAGCGCCTCCGGCTCGATCCGGAGCGCCTCAGCGGCGAGCGGTGTCGCATCCTCGGCGTGGTAGGCGCGCCGGAGGCCGAGATCGATGCGCGCCACATCGGGCAGGTAGGGAAGCGTCGCCGCCGGCGCGAAGCCCGCGAGGAAGTCCGGCATCTCCGCGCCATAGAACATCATCAGCGCAGAGGCCGGCGGATGCCGGCGCAGGAAGACGCCCGCCATGGCCCGGAAGAACGCGTCGCCCACGACGCCGTGCACCGTGGGAAAGCCCGTCACCAACGCTTCGGTCAGGCTCACGGCCACGTTGTTGCGATAGACATCGAAACGCTTGCCCGCCGCGCGACCCTGCCCGTCGCTCAGGCCTGCGGGGGCGGCGAGATCGGGCGCGAGGACCGCCCGGCTGAACGCCGCCTGCGACGTCATGCCAGGACCGAAAGCGCCGCGTGGGCGCGCTCCGCCTCCGCACGGAGCGTGGGCCAGTCGGGGACGTCGGTGTCCCATTCGATGAGCGTGGGGCGCGGGCCCGACCGCGCGAGGGTGTAGTCGTAGAGCGCCCAGACCGGATCCACGATCTCACGCCCGTGGCTGTCGATGAGGAGCGGCGCGCCGTGCTCGTCCTCATCCTCGTCGTGCCCGCCGAGATGGATCTCGCCCACCTTCTCCAGCGGGAAGGCGTCGATATAGGCGCGGGCATCCATTTTGAGATTGGTGGCGGAGACGAAGACGTTGTTGACGTCGAGGAGGAGCCCGCAGCCGGAGACGTCGCTCACCCGGGCGAGGAACTCGGTCTCGGCCATGGTGCTCTCGTCGAACCAGAGATAGCTCGACGGGTTCTCGAGGAGCATCGGGCGGCCCACATGGTCCTGCACCTCCTTGATGTGATCGGCCACGCGGCCCACCGTCTCGGCCGTGTAGGGCAGCGGCAGGAGATCGTTCAGAAACGCGCTCTCATGGGTCGACCAGGCGAGGTGCTCGGAAAAGCTCGCCGGTTTCACCGCGTCGCACAGCACGCGGAGCCGGGCGAGGTGGTCGGGGTCGAGCGGGCCCTCGCCGCCGATGGAGAGCCCCACCCCGTGCACGGAGATGGGAAAGCGGTCGCGGAGATGAGCAAGCTGCGCGCGCGGGCGCCCGCCGCCGCCCATGTAGTTCTCGGCATGGATTTCGAGCCAGCCCACCGGACCCGGCGCGGCCAGGAGGTCGGAATAGTGCTGTGGCTTGTAGCCCACGCCGGGGACGGGCGGCAGGGTCGGAGCACTGGCGTCAAGCATGGTTCGTGGTCTCCCGGGGCTGCGCGTGGCCGGGGCCGGCGCGCGTTGCCCGTCTTCTTTGTGCCCCGTACTTCCGCCGGAGGCATCCATCGGTGCCACCGGCGGAAGCGTCGGGTCGGTGCGCGGGCGCTTATGCCGGCAGGTCGCGGTCGAGCGCCTCGAGGGAGCCCATGCGCGCGTCGCCACCGGCCATGTCGGGCAGCTTGATGTCGGCGCAGGTGCCGGCGGGCACGAGGGTCCAGGCATTGCCCTGGTAATCCACCGTGGAGGTGCCGGCGCAGGTCGTTCCGGGGCCTGCGGCGCAATCGTTCTCACCGGCCAGCGAAACGCCGAAACACTTTTCCTGCGCCTGCGCGGCGGCGGGGGCGGCGAGGGAGCTGGCGAGCGCTGCTGCGACGGCACCGGCGACGGCGAGGGTCTTCGTGGTCTGGGACATGGGATCTCTTCCTTTGAACATGTGGTCGTGCACCGTGGTGTGCAGGGAACAGATGGCCGAGGGCAGCGCTGACAATCCAATCACACGGGCGTGCAGCACGACCGCGTGAAAGCCTGTTATAGGATGCTTCCTGATATTGCAGCAATTCGTCGGCGCGCAACATGGACGCGGGCGCAAAGTGCCGCCGATTGTAACAATGCTGCGCCGCGGCTAGCCGAGATCGGGCGGTGTCGCGTCCGCCGCGAGATCGGCCACGACCTCCGCAAAGCCCACCGACCGGCTCTGCTTCTCGCCCAGACGGCGGAGGGAGGCGGTGCGCTCCTCCACCTCGCGCATGCCGATGGCGAGGATGACGGGCACCTTGCCCACCGAGTGCTCGCGGACCTTGTAGTTGATCTTCTCGTTGCGAACATCGGCCTCGGCGCGCACACCCGCCGCGCGGAGCGCCTCGACCAGCTCCTCGACGTAGTCATCGGCATCGGAGACGATGGCCGCCACGACCACCTGCCGAGGCGCGAGCCAGAACGGCAGCTTGCCCGCGTGCTCCTCGATCAGGATGCCGATGAAGCGCTCGAAGGAACCAAGGCACGCACGGTGGAGCATCACTGGCGTATGCTTCTCCCCATCCGCCCCGATGTAGCTCGCGCCGAGACGCTCGGGCATGTTGGTGTCGACCTGGAGCGTTCCGCACTGCCAGTTGCGCCCGATGGCATCGGTGAGCGTGAATTCGAGCTTTGGCCCATAAAAGGCGCCCTCTCCGGGCAAGAGCTCGAAGTCATAGCCGGCCGCGCGGCAGGCCTCGCCCAGCGCGGTCTCCAGCACGTCCCAGGTCTCGTCGCTGCCGATCCGTTTTTCGGGGCGGGTGGAGAGCTTGATGGTCCAGTCGGTGAAGCCGAGATCCGCGTAGACCTTGGCGAGGAAGGCGATGAACTTCGCCGTCTCGCTTTCGATCTGGTCCATGGCGCAGAAGATGTGACCGTCATCCTGGGTAAACCCGCGCACGCGCATGATGCCATGGAGCGCGCCGGAGGGCTCGTAGCGATGGCAGGAGCCGAACTCCGCGATGCGGAGCGGCAGGTCGCGATAGGATTTCAGACCCCAGTTGAAGACCTGCACATGGCCCGGGCAGTTCATGGGCTTGAGCGCGTTGACCGCCTTGGTCTGGGCGTGCTCTTCGTCCACCTCCACGAGAAACATGTTCTCCTGGTATTTGTCCCAGTGGCCCGAAGCCTCCCAGAGGGAACGGTCGACGATCTCGGGCGTGTTCACCTCCTTGTAGCCGTCGCGCGCTTGCATGCGGCGCATGTAGTCGAGGAGGGTGGTGTAGATCGCCCAGCCGTTCGGGTGCCAGAAGACCTGCCCGCGGGCCTCCTCCTGGATGTGGAAGAGGTCCATCTCGCGGCCGAGCTTGCGGTGATCGCGCTTCTCGGCCTCCTCGAGGAAGGTGAGGTGTTTCTTGAGCGCGTCGCGGTTGAGGAAGCCCAAGCCGTAGATACGCTGGAGCTGCTGGCGGGAGCTGTCGCCGCGCCAGTAGGCGCCGGCCACGGACATGAGCTTGAACCCGTCGGCGGGTATCTGACCGGTATGTTGGAGATGCGGCCCGCGGCATAGGTCCTGCCAATCGCCGTGCCAGTACATGCGCAGCGGCTCGTCGCCCGGGATGCTCTCGATCAGTTCCACCTTGAAGGGCTCGCCGCGCTCCTCGTAATGCGCGATGGCGCGGTCGCGGTCCCAGACCTCCGTACGCACGGGGTCGCGGAGATTGATGATCTCCTTCATCTTCTTTTCGATGAGGCCGAGATCCTCGGGCGTGAACGGCGCCTCGCGATCGAAGTCGTAGTACCAGCCATGCTCGATGACGGGGCCGATGGTGACGCGCACATCGGGCCAGATTTCCTGCACGGCGCGGGCCATAACGTGGGCCGCGTCGTGGCGAATGAGCTCCTCGGCCTGGGCGACGTCCTTCATTGTGTGGATGGCGATCCCGGCATCGGCCATGATGGGCCATTGCAGATCGAAATGCCGGCCGTCCACGGTGGCGCTAATCGCCTTCTTGGCGAGCGAGGGCGAGATATCGGCGGCCACCTCGCCGGGCGTCGTCCCGGCCGCGTAGCTGCGCTGATTGCCGTCGGGCAGGGTGAGGGTGATCGACGTGTTGTCACGGGCCATGTGCGGCCTCCTCGTCAGTTCGGCGCCCACGGAACGCCCGGTTGCGGGTAATGTGGTGCACCCTGTGGCCGAGGGGGCGAGCCATGTCAAACGCTATCGCGCGCGGGAGCGGGCGGATGCCTCCGGCGGCCCTCCGGGGGAAGTACGACGCACAAAGAAGACGGGCGTCGAAGGAAGAAGGCGGGCGTCAGAGGAAGCGGTTGATCTGTTCGCCGGTGAGCACGAGACCCGCGATGGCGCCCAAGGCGGCAGGCCCCCAAAAGAGGGCGGGATGTCCCGCATCCCCGGGGGTGCTCGGGGGTGG
>JBCBET010000003.1:0-449713 GCA_038528385.1 Pseudomonadota bacterium
GACGGCATGCAGTGGACCGATTACATCCCCGTGCCGGGCTCCCCGGTGGACTTCGCCTCAGGCTATGGCGCCGTGGAACGCGTCAACGAGCTCATGGGCGGCGGGCTAGCGCGGACCGGACTCAGACCCCGAAGCGCGCCGAAAGCGCCTCGGCCCGCCGCCCGCCGACCTTGGTCCAGCTATAATCTGCGATGGCGGCGCGGGTCTGCTCGGCCCAGTGGCGCCGCGCGTCGCCGTCCCGGGCGAGCCGCACCAGCGCCTCGGCGATCGTGTCGGGCTCCGCCGGATCGATCGCCAGCGTGCAGCCCGTCTCCTCCCCCATGCGGCCCGCGCCCGCCCGCGAGGCGATGATGGGCAGCCCGTGGGCTGCCGCCTCGTAGGTCACGAGCGGGTCGCCCTCCTCGAAGGACGGAAAGACGAATATGTCGGCCTCCCGGTAGAGCGGCGAGACGTCCCGCATGAACCCGCGCACCTCCACGTCGTCACGGTTCAGGTGATCGGCGAAACGCTGCCGCAGCGCCGGTTCGATGTCTCCGGCCAGCACGAGCCTGCCGTCGAGCCCTGCCCTGGCCCAGGCCTTCAGCAATTGGTGCAATCCCTTGCGCACGCTGCCGAAGCCCACGAAGAGCACCGTGAGCCCCGCCTCCGGCACCGCGCGGAGCGGCGGCACGTCCTCTGGCAGCGCGACGCCGTAGCTGGCCCCGATGATATCCTCGCCCGCGATGGGCGCCCGCCTGAGCGAGCGTTCCACGCCGCTGCTCGGCGCGAAGAGGGCCGATGTCAGTTCGAGCTTGCGCATCTCCTCGGCGATGCGCTGGTCGGTGATGCCGTGCCCGGGCGCGAGCCCCTCGGCCTCGTAGACCGCGTCGAGGATCTCCCGCGCCTCCTCCATGAGCGTGTTTATGCCCTCCCCCACCACCGGGATGTTCCGCGCGGCCAGCGCCTGGTAGACCGCGAGCGACGCGGCGGGCCAGAGATAGGCGACATCGTCCGCGCCGATCTCAGCCAGGTAGCTGCGCTCCGCCTTCCGCGCGGCGGTCTCGGCCACGAGACGATGGGGCAGCGCGGCGCGCGCACCGCTGAGCGCACTGCGATACTCAATCCCGCTCAAGGGCTTGCGCACGCGGTTGACGAAGAGCGGCCCCTGCACGCCCCGCCCGGCCATGCCCTGCAGCAGGCGCGTGCAGGTATAGCTCGGACCAACGCCGTCGCACGCCATCGGCAACAAGGTCAAAAGTCGTCTCAAACCCGCCACGATCCATCGGATGATGCCCACTGCGCACACGGTTTCCGATCGCCTGTGCAGATGCAATCCATTTGCCGGGACGCGTCGGAGCAGCGACCGCTTTTGGCGACAATTCACGCAGAAAACCCGCCACTGAACGCGGAATGGCACCGCCGATCCGCCATCACGGGTTGCAAGCCCTCCCGGAGTGGGGAAGCATGCACGCGCGCTGCTGCACGCCGGGGGCCCGCCCGCGGCGGAGGCATGTGCCGTGATCAAGTGAGATGTCGCTGCCGCGACAGAAGGTTATCGGATGAGCCAAGTGACCGGGAATGCCGCTGATGCGGGCCGTGCCGGGACCGCGCCCCTGGCGGCGGCCTCGACCATCGCGCAGTCGGTCTGGGTCGCGGCGTTCGTCATCGCGCTTCTCGTGCCGATCCAGATCTATCTCGGGACGATCCGGCTGTCGTTCTACCGGGTCGTGCTGCTGGCCGCGCTGGTGCCGATGATGGTGCAGCTCTTCTCCGCCCAGCCGATCCGGTTCCGCCTGGCCGACGGTCTCGTCGTCGCCTACGCACTGATGGGCGCGTTCGCCCTCTTCATGACGGATGCGACGCTCGCAGCCATCGGCATCTTCGCCATCGAATCCACCGCGCCCTATTTCCTCGCCCGCGCCTTCGTGCGCAGCAGCGCCCAGTTCAGCGCCATGGCGCGCACGCTCGTGGTCTGCATCGTCCTGACCATCCCCTTCGCGCTCTACGAGAATTTCACCCGGGACCCGATCATCCTGACGATCCTCGACACCGTGCTGCCGGTCCTGCAGAACGTCCCCCACGAACAGCGTCTGGGCCTCGACCGGGCGCAGGTCACCTTCGATCATCCGATCCTTTACGGTGTCTTCTGCGCCTTCGGCGTCTCGCTCGCCATCTATGCCACGCGCACCCGCCTGTCGGTCTTTCGGGGCATGGTCGTGGGCTTTGCGGCGTTTCTGTCGCTGTCGTCGGGCGCCTACGTGGCGGTTGGGCTCCAGGGCCTCCTCTTCCTCTACGACTTCATCTTCCAGAAGGTGCGGCAGCGCTGGATGATCCTCGCGATCACCACCGCGATTCTCTACGCCGTGATCGAGGGGCTCTCCAACCGGACGATGTCGCAGATCGTCCTGCCCTACCTCGCGCTCAACCCGGGCACGGCCTGGACCCGGCTCAGCGTGAACGAATGGGCCTGGACCGGGATCATGGCCTATCCCTGGTTCGGGCTCGGGTTCACGATCTTCTGGCCCGCGCCGTTCTGGGTGGTCACCACCTCCATCGACAATTTCTGGCTGGCCATCGGGTTCCGGCACGGCTTGCCCTCCATGGTGCTCCTGATCGCCTCCGTGGGCGCCGTGCTCTGGGCGGTGATCTTCACCCGGCAGACCGACCCTTTCGTGCGGGCCTGCCGGACGGGGTTCGTCATCACCTTCGTCGGGCTGTGCATCGCCGTGGCCACCGTCCACCTGTGGAATTCGACCTACGTGGCGTTCCTCTTTCTCTTGGGAAGCGGGATGTGGCTGACCGACGAGCAGAGCTCGGACACGGCCGACGATGTGGAGGCGTCCGACACCAAGGAGCGACGCGGCCCGCGCTATTCGCGCGACCTCGGGCCGGCCTACCGCCGCACGCTTCCCCCCGGGAGCGCGCCGCGGACATCCCCATTGGACAAAAGAACCAGAGAAAGCCTTTGACCATGCTTCGTGATCAGATCGGGCGTTTGCTGCCGGATAATTTGAAGACCGCGATTTACGATACCTACCGCCTCACCAACCGCGTCCGGAACCGGCTGACGATGCGCGACGGCGTCGTCTCGCTCCACGGTGTCCGGCTGCGCGCGGACCCCGATCTCATCGGCGAGGAGGTGGTGGAGCGCATCCTCGTGGGCGATTACGAGGGGCGGGAGGCGCGCATGGTGTCGATGTTCCTGGAGCCCTCGGACCGGGTGATCGAGCTCGGTGCGGGCATCGGCTTCATCGGGCTTCTCTGCGCGAGCCGCCTCGCCCCCGGGCAGGTCCAGAGCTTCGAGGCCAACCCGATGATGGAGGAGATCATCCGCGGCAACTACGCGCTCAACGACGGTCCCCTGCCCGAGCTCACCATCGGCCTACTGTCCGAGGAGCCGGGCGAGGCGGTCTTCTACATCCCCGAGCTCTTCTGGGCCGCCTCGACCACCCCGATCCCCGATGCCAAGACCGTGCGCACCCCGCGCATCTCGCTCAACGAGAAGATCCGGGAGCTCGGCTCCACTTTCCTCATCATGGATATCGAGGGCGGGGAGATCGACATCATCGAGGCGCTGGAGCCCGGCAGCGTGCGCAAGATCGCCATGGAGCTGCATCCCGAGGTGACCGGGGAGGACGCCATCGCGGGGATGACGCGCCGCCTGACGGAGATGGGGTTCACCCGCCGATGGACATCCAATGCGGGACAGCACGCCTATTTCGAGGCGCTATAGGATGGGGACCTGCCGCACGCCGCGTCCCGGTCCGCGCCCGGGGAGCCGCCGGTGATGACCGAGCGTCCCGCGGTGTCCGTCGTGCTGCCCGTCCACAACCGGGAGACGCTCGTGGGTCGGGCGATCGAGAGCGTGCTCGCGCAGGATCTCGCGGATTTCGAGCTGCTGGTCATCGACGACTGCTCCACCGACGGCACAGTGGCGGCGGTGGAGCGCTACACCGCCGACGCCCGCGTGCGGCTGGTGCGGAACGAGACCAATCTCGGCCCCTCGGGCGCGCGCAACCGCGGGATCGAGCTTGCCCGCGGGCGCTACATCGCCTTTCAGGACAGCGACGACCGCTGGTTTCCCGAAAAACTCGCCATCCAGATCGCCGCGCTCGAGCGTGACCCGACCGTGCGGGCCTGCTTTTGCGGGGCGCTCTATTATGCCAGCGAGCAATGCTACTACATCCCGGGGCCCGAGACGCTCGACGAGGCGGGCAAGCGGTCGGGGGATCTCTCCTCCACCGTGCTCTATCGCAACCCGGTGACGCCCCAGGCCCTGCTCGTGCACCGCGAGCTCTTCGACGAGGTCGGGCCCTTCGACGCCACGCTCCGCGTCAACGAGGACTGGGAGCTCGTGATCCGCATGGCCCAGGCCACGCGCTTCGCCTTCGTGGAGGAACCGCTCGCCATCATCTACCGAACCGCCAACAGCGTGTCCTCGGACCTCGTGGCGAACACCGCGGTGCGCAAGCGGCTCCTGGGCGACTACGAGGCGCTCTACGACAAGCACCCCGCGGCGCGCGCCTGGCAGAACTACATCATCGGCAAGCAGAGCATCGAGAACAGGCACTACAAGGCCTCCGTCGCGCATTTCCGGCAGTCCATGCGCGACAAGCCGTCCCTTCTGTGCCTCATGCACCTGCAGCGCGCGCGCTTTCTGGCGATGACGCGGTCCTGAGCTCTCAGGCGCGGTCGCCGATCGGCGCCTCCTCCTCAGGCGCGGCGGCAGCGGCGTGGCCCGCCTTCACGAAGACCCGCTCATAGGCCGCCAGGAGGTGCGGCACCGAATGGGTCCAGCTCAGATCGTCGAGCACCCGGGCCCGGCCCGCGGCGCCCATGCGGCGGCGGCGCTCGGGATCGTCCATCAGCTCCGCGATCTTGGCCGCGAAATCCACCGGGTCGTTGTCGCTCGCATAAAGCGCGGCCTCCCCAGCCGACACCTTCCCCTCGGTGAGGTCGAACTGCACGGCGGGCTTTTCAAGCGTCATGTATTCCATGATCTTGTTCATGGTGGAGATGTCGTTCATCGCGTTTTTCGGGTCGGGGGCCACGCCGATATCGATGGCGTTGAGCGCCGCGAGGAGCGCGTCGCCGTAAAGCGCCCCGGTGAAGGTGAAATGCCCCTCGAGGCCGCGCGCGGCCACATCGGCCTTCACCGCGTCGAGATGGGGCCCGAAGCCCACGATCACGGCATGGAGATCACTGCGCCCGGACACCCGCACGAGGTGGTCGACAGCCGCCACGAGGAGGTCCATCCCCTCCTGCTGCCCGATCACGCCCACATAACCGAGCACCGTGCCCGCCCCTTTCCGGTAGGCCGGGTCGCCCGCGCCGGGGCGGAATTTGTCCACCTGCGGCGCCGAGCGGACGACGAAGACATCCTCCGGCCGCATCCCGCCGCGGCGGATGGCGATGTCGCGGAAGCTGCCATTGGTGGCGATGGACACCGACGCCGTGGCAAAGGTCAGCCGCTCCCAGAGGCGCATGACCCGCCAGAAGAGCCCGCGCCTGCCGAACTTGGCCTCGTAGAGCTCGGGACAGACATCGTGGTGATCGAAGAGGTAGCGCACCCCGGCGAGCCGGTAGCGCCAGGCCAGGAGGAAGATCAGGTCCGGTGGATTGCAGCCATGGATGACATCGAACCCCGCCTCCCGCCGGATCACCCGCGCCAGGCGAAACCAGTGCCAGAGCGCGGCGCCGTATTCGCGGGCATAGGCCGCCGCGCCGGAATGCGCCTCCGCCGGCATGGGATGGCGCCAGATGCGGATGCCGTCGATCTCCTCGTAGGGCTTGTCCCAGCCGCGTCCCATGGGGCAGATGACCGATACGGTGTAGCCCGCCGATTTGAGCGTCGTCGCCTCGAGCCAGACCCGGCGGTCGAGCGGCACGGGCAAATTCTCGACGACGATGAGGACGCGCCTGTCTGGAAATGAACTCAAAACAATACCCTGCGTGACGATGTGGGAGGCGGCCAGATCCCGCCCCTGGCAGCGGCATCTAGCCACAAAACCGCGATCCGCACCAGCGGTGGCTGCGCGCGCGGGCCCCGGCGGCTGCGGTGATGCGCTTGCGCCTGATTATCGGGCGGCGGCGCGCCCTCAGGCCCGCCAGGGGCCGAAGCCGAAGGTCATGTAATCGCGCTGGTAGACGTCGCGCACCCGCTCCTCGAGCGCGTCATCGTAGATCGCGGCGAGCGGGATGACGCGCCCGGCGTCGGGCACCGTCACCTCCGGCACCGCCTCCTCCCCCACCATCTCGCAGAGCATGGCGAGCTCGCGCGCGATCGTGGGCTCGCGCAGCACCACGTCGGGGGCCATCACCTCCGCAAAGCCCAGGAGCGTTTGCGCCTGCGTGGCCCAGGCCCCGTCCACGCGCACCGCCGTCTGCCCACCGAGGTTCATCTTCACGAATGCCAGATAACCCTCGAAGGCCGCGCGCTGCGCCTCCGTCGTCCACTCCGCGCCCGGCCCCTCGGGCGGCAGCGGCACCTGGTAGACACGCATGAGCTTCTCCCGGATGGCGGGATAGCTGCCGCGCCCGGTGGCGAGCACGTGATCCTCGAAGGCGGCATAGGCCCGCACCACGGGGTGGCGCACCACGGCAAAGCTCCGGTGCGGCTTATTCCGGCGTTTCCACTGGCGCAGCGTCTTCTGGGTGAAGCCCTCCCTGAGCCCGCCCGCGCCGAGGCGCGAGAGCCAGTCGCGGATCGCCGCCCCGGGCCCCGCCTGGATCGGCATGTAAAGGAGCGGCGCATCGCCCGCCGCCACCCAACCCGGGATCGCCGGGCCCCGGCGCGGCTCGAAGTTCGGGGTTCGCGCGAGGTCGAACCGGTCATGCCCGGCGAGCGCCGCCTCCATCTCCGCGAAATTCTCCACCTTCTCGGAGAGCGGGGCGGGGTTCTGTTTCTTCAGCTTCTTCGAGAGCCCGTCGAGCACCGTGCCTGAGCCCAGGTAGCCCGCGAGCCCGTTCATGACGTCGAGGTCCTGGATATCCTCGTAGGCGAGATAGAAGGCCGTCTGCCCGGTCGTTTGCAGCGCCTTGAGGATGCGGAGCTGGAACGCCTGGAGCGCGGCCAGATGCGTCTCGAACTCGCCCGCGTCGAAGCGCGCCTTGGCGGCCTTCTGGTTGGTGGCGTTGGTGAGCTTCCACTGCCCGGTGGCCTGCGCGATCTTCCAGCTCACGTAGCTTTCGGCGGGGTTGCGCGTGAGCACCACCTTCGCGCAGCGCCGGTCGGCGAGGAGCGCGTCGAGGACGCCCGCGTGGTGGTCGTGGAAATACCGGAACCCCTGCACGCCCGGCTCCGCCTTGATCGCGGCCAGAAGCGCCAGGGGATCTCTGTCCCGCGCCGCCTGGTCGAAGCCCAAGAGCGTGTCCGTCCCCGGATAGGCGAGGAAGACCGGGTTGAAGACCTCCCCTAGGCAGGCGAGATCGGGATAGAGGTTGAGGTTCGCCTCCAGCAGGTTCGAGCCCGTGCGCATCTCCGCGAAGACGACGAAGGTGTCGAAGGCCGCCATCGCCTATTTCTTGACGAGGTAGGGCCGCCGTGCGCGCTGGCGCGGCCGCTCGGGCATGTCGTTGATCGGGTAGTCGCCCATCAGGTAGGGGTGCATCCCCTCGTTCTTCAGCGTCTGGAGAAACTTGCCGAAGCCCTTGAGGTTGTGCATGCGCGGCGCCTCCGTGAGCCGCCGCGCGCCCTCCCCGCCCAGATCGTCGATGATGTTCTGGAGATGCTCCATGGGGCTTTCGATGAACTCGGTCATCGTCAGGACCCGCACCTTGGCCGCTGCCCATTCGCTTTTGAGCGCGAAGAGGTGGTCGGCCTCCACCTTCTGGCGCCAGGCCGCGTCGCGCCGGATGTCGATGAAATCGGCGTTGGAGCGGAAATGCTGCAACGCCCAGGACCCGGTGATGACGTAGATGCGCGCATTGGGGTCCTTGGCCAGGTCCCAGTGGATGTGCTGGCTGTCCCAGGGCCCGAACTGGAAACACTGGTGCTCGCCCCGCGTGTTCCAAATGAGGTTCGTCAGGAAGGCACGCGGATTGTAATCCCGCGCCTCGGCACTGTCATACATCGCCCCGGCGAAGCTCTTCGTGCGCCCCGAATACTGCACCCAGTTCTCGGCGAAGAGATGCCCGTGCACGCGCGCGCCGGTATTTCTGGCGAGCCATGCCTCCCAATCCTCGAAGATGTCGGTGAACCCTTCGAAGACCGTGTAGGGCGCCGCCGTCACGCCGTTCTCCCACTGCTTCCGCGGAAACCGGGACTGCATGTAGAGCCCGGGCCGCCCGCGCACGCGCAGGTCGATCGCGCGGGAAAAGACCCGGTCGATCTTGCCCCGGTCGGGCTCCGCCTTCTTCATGGCGTGGGCCGCATCGGTGAGAAGACTGTCATAGAGCAGGTTCGCCCGCGGCCAGATCTTGCGCGCCACAAAACAGTCCGACCGCCGCAAAAGCTGCAGGTGATCGTCGTAGAAGATGTGCGGCTTGCCCTGGTGGTCGAACTTCGAGAGCGTCAGCGACCGGCTCTGCACGTCCGACGAATAAAGCCGGCACAGGGTCTGAAAATAGCTCTCGTCCGGGATCCAGACGGTGGAGAAATAGGCGTCGTGATAGTCCCGGTCCGGGGAGCTCAGGATCGCGCTCAGCGTGCGCCGCGTCAGGCACCACCATTGCGAGCCCATATGGGGCACGATGCCCGGCGGCACGCGCCGCTTGATGCCGAGCTTCCGCTGAAGCTGCACGTAGCGGTCAAAGAGCCTGCGATGCTTTTTCCACGAGAACGGGAAGCGCAGCGTGAAACGCTCCTCGTCGAGGCCTCCCACCGTCCAGGGCACGTCGGCCGTCGTCGCGCTCTCGATGAAATCGGTGCGCGGGCGCTCGTCGAGATAGGCGATGAGCTCTTCCACCGGGCGCAGCGGCAGGCACGAGCCCGAGGCGAGAAAGACGTGCCGCACATCCGGGAACGCCTTCAGGAGCTGCGCGGCCGCCGCCTGGGTGCCCGCCACGATCCCCCAGGTGCCCCATTCGCAGCGGTGGCGCGCGGAGAACGCCACCAGGGGCTCGTCGGCCAGCGCCTGCACGAAGGCGGCGTTCGCCGAGGATTTCACGTTGCGGTCCACATGGATCACCACCGGGCAGCCCGCGGCGGCCCAGTGGCGCGCCACCTGCTCGGCGCGGTTGAGCGCGTTGTGCACGAGCATGACGATCCCGAGCGTCGCGGTCATGCCCAGTTCCCCTTGGACATGAGGCCCAGGATCTCCAGCTGGCGCCAGTTGATGTATTTCTCCGACCACTTGCACCAGAGGTCGGGATCCTCGGCGAGGCCCTCGGCATAGGCCCGGTATTCGGAGGAGCGCGCGTAGTGCTGCCTGCGCCCCAGCTCCTCGGCGGCCTTTCCGGCGAAGGTGTCGATGAATTTCGCGTGCAGCAGCGCGCCCGACGCCTTTTCCCCGCCGGTGGGGTCGAAAACCTTGTTGAGCTTGCGCGGCAGCAGCATGTGCGTGGAGCTCACGTAGACATAGGACCGCCGCCAGCGCACCAGCGGCGTCTTGTTGAGCGCCGGCGCGCGGCGCGGATCCATGGGAAAGAACGCCCGCGCCCGCGGCCCGCCCTGGATCCAGAGATTGCCGTAGGTCGCGTTGTGCTGGATGGAGTAATTGCCGCTGTCGAACCAGCTCGCGATCTCCAGCGGGTTCTGCCCCTCCCGGTAGGGCTGCGCGTCCATGCGGCCCTTGGGATACATGTCGAGCAGCATCGCCCCCATGGACGGCTGGCCGGACGCGTCGAGCCAGTCCGTCAGCGCGGGCAGGGGCCGGGTGTCGCAGAACGGGTAGACGAGGAATTCGTCGGGATCGACCGTCAGGCACCAATGCCCATGGGCGTGCTGGCGCATGAGGTAGTTGATCCAGTCCATCCCGTAGCGCGCCCGCTTGTAGCTCGCCTCCGTATGCCAGAGCGACACGTCGCGCTGCGCGGCCAGGTAGGGGGCGGAGCCGTCATCGCTGTCATTGTCTACGAACAGGAAATGATCGACGCCCAGGTCCCGGTAATATTTCAGGAAATAGGGCAGGCGGATCCGTTCATTGCGCTGGCAGCAGAAAAGGAGGATGTCGCCCGGCCGGATATCTGCGGTGCGGTCGACGACGTTGCGCAGCTCCCGGCGTTTGCGGAGGGCGCGGACAAGGTATCGCTTGCGGCGCAAACGCATGCGATATGTCTGCAATACGCCCAATGCTGACCCCGTTGCCTGTGGCGCGACCCTAGGTGGCTTTGCCCAAGGATTGGTTAATCCCGGTGGCGCGTCCCATGCCTGCCATGCTCCGTGCCGTGCGAAGCTTGCCCACGGTGATAGGCGCTCCCCCTGCACCAGACAAGGTATTGTCCATAGTGGAGAAACGACGCTGCGTCACTTATGACTCACACAAGGGCGGGGGCGGGCTCAGTGCGGCCAGGCGCCCCGGCGCATGAGGCCCAGCGCCTCGAGCTGCAGAGGCCCCTCGTAGCGCAGGGAGGGCGGCCCCAGGAGCGACGGCCCCTCCGCCAGGCGGTCGTAATAGGCGCCGTAGCGGTCGGGATGGGTGAAATGCTCCGCGCGGTGCTTCTCCTCGGCGGCGTTGGCGATCACCTCGGGCAGGAATTTCGAATGGAGGAGCACGCCGGTGGGTCGGCCGTGGCGCGCGTCGAAGACGTCGTTGAGCCGCCGCGGCAGCGCCAGATGCGTGGCGCTCGCATAGGCCATGCCCCGGCGCCACCGCACGAGCGGCACCTTGTGCAGATGGGGCGCGTGGTCGGGCGTCTCGGAGAAAAAGACCCGCTTCCGCGGCCCGCCCCGGATGGAGATATTGCGGAACTTGGGCTGGTATTCCCAGCTATAGCCCCAGGCATCGAGATGGGTGAGCGTCTCCCAGACCGGCTGCTCGGGCGCGTGGTGGCCCGCGCCGATAGGACCCTCGGGATAGAGGTCGAGCATCATCGCCCCGAAGCTCGCCACGCCGCGCCGCTCGAGCCAGGCGCAGAGCTCCGGCAGGCGGCGGGTCTCGGCCTCCGGGTAGGTGAGGCACTCGTCGGCGTCGAGCGTGAGCGCCCAGCGCCCGGGCGCGTAGAGATGCTGGAGCCGGTTGAGCCAGTCGACCCCGAAGCGCGCCCGCCGGTAGCTCGCCTCCGTGCGCCAGAGGCTCACGTCAGGTTGCCGCGCCAAGAGGTCCGCGGTGCCGTCATCCGAGCCGTTATCGACGATCAGGAAGTGCTCCACGCCCAGCGCCCGGTGATGCGCGAGCCAGAAAGGCAGCCGCCCAAGCTCGTTCCGGACGGTGGAGAAACACAAGATGTTGTGGTTTGGCCGGTCCCCGAGTCTAAAGTTGACAGCTGTCAACTCCGCCCGCTTGCGCCACGCCCGATAGAGGTATTTCCGCCGCCGCCACCGCAGCCTGTAGGCCAGCCAGAGCTCCGCCGCCGTGCCGGCCACGGGGCCTACTGCGCGGCTTTGCGCGACGCGCTCAGATCGTCGAGATAGGCGGAGAATTCGTCCCGGAGGTCGTCGCGGGCGAGCCCGAAGGCCACCGTTGCCTGCAGAAACCCCGCCTTCGAGCCGCAATCGAAGCGCTGCCCGCGGAAGCGCAGGCCGTAGACGTCCTGCCCGTCCTCGAGCTCCTTGGCGATGGCATCGGTGAGCTGGATCTCCCCGCCCGCGCCGCTCTTCATCTGGTTGAGATGGCCCATCACCGCTGGCTTCAGGATGTAGCGCCCGATAACCGCGAGGTTCGACGGCGCGGCCTCGGCTGCGGGCTTTTCCACGAGCCCCTTGGCGGAGACGATGTGGCCCATATCCTCGGCCACGTCGAGCACGCCATAGGCCGACACCTTGTCCCGCGGCACCTCCATGGTCGCCACGATGTTGCCGCCGGTTTCATTGTAGGCCTCCACCATCTGCTTGAGGCAGCTTTCCTTCCCCGCGATCACGTCGTCGGGCAGGATCACGGCGAAGGGCTCGTTATGCACGAGCCGCCGCGCGCACCAGACGGCGTGGCCCAGCCCCAGCGCCTTGTGCTGGCGGATATAGGCGATGGCGCCCGAATCCATGTTGGTGGATTTCAACGTCTTGAGCAGGGCGTCCTTGCCCTTCTTACGCAGGGACGATTCGAGCTCCGGCGCGTGGTCGAAGTAATCCTCCAGCGCCGACTTGCCGCGCGAGGTCACGAAGATGAATTCCTTGATCCCCGCCTCGCGCGCCTCGTCGATGGCGTATTGGATCAGCGGCCGGTCCACGAGCGTCATGATCTCCTTGGGCACCGACTTCGTCGCGGGAAGGAACCGGGTCCCTTGCCCGGCCACGGGAAAGATCGCCTTCGTTACTCTGTTGGTCATGGAAACCTCTTTCTCAAATCACGGGGCCCTACCTCTGCGCGCCGACGGCCGATGTCACGATGGCACTCCCAAGGTGCCCCAGTAAGGGTGAAGATGCGATTTAATTGCGACATCGACGTTGCACTCAGCGCATGCCCGCTTCCCTAAGGATGCCTTCGATGCGCGCCACGTCCTCGGGATTGTTGAGCTCCCAGAACGCGCGCCCCCGCGCCTCCACCTCCAGGCAGAGCACCTCGCGCCCCTGCTCGAGAAAGCGGAGCTGCTCGAGCCCCTCGAGCGTCTCGAGCGGGCCCACGGGCCAGCCCGGATAGGCCGCGAGCGCCTCGGGACGGTAGGCATAGACCCCCACGTGGTGAAAGACCGGGGTCGCCTCGGCGTCGTCATAGCGGCGCGCGGTGTAGGGGATCACCTCCTTGGAGAAGTAGAGCCCGCGACCGCCCGCGCCGAAGACGGCGGTCGTGCCGCCCACGCGCCCGGCCTTCCTGTCCTCGAGGAAGCCGTTGAGCGCGCGCCCGTCGCAGCGCAGCACCGGCGTGGCGATATCGGCGCCCGGCGCTGCAGCGAGGGCGGCCACGAGCTCTTCCACGAACCAGGCGGGCGTGAGCGGCGCGTCGCCCTGGAGGTTCACCACGATGTCGTAGCCCCCACCGAGGGCGGCATGGGCCTCGGCCACCCGCTCCGTGCCGTTGGCGGCCTCGGGCGAGGTCATCACCACCTCCGCGCCCAGCGCCGCCCCCGCCGCCGAGATGCGCTCGTCGTCGGTGGCGATGACCACGCGGTCGATCCCCGCCACGCCTTGCGCCGCCTCCCAGGAGCGCGCCAGGAGGCTGCGCGCCTCCCCCGTCGCGCCGCGCAGCGCCACGAGCGGTTTGCCCGGATAGCGGGTGGAGGCGTAGCGGGCGGGGATGACGATGAGCGTTTTCATGGGAGGGTCTTCATGAAGTCTTGAGCACCACGCCCGGGGCATGGGCGATGAAATACGGATTCTCGTAGCCCGGTTTGCCGTAAGTGAGCGGGCTCAGATCGTCGAAGCGCACCACCTGCCCGCCCGCCCCGGCGAGCACGGCATGGGCGGCGGCGGTATCCCACTCCATGGTGCGGCCCAGCCGGGGATAGAGATCGGCCTCCCCGCTGGCGATGAGGCAGAATTTGAGCGAGGAACCCGCCGCCTTGCTGTCGGCCACGGCATAGCGCGCGATGTAATCCTCGAGCTCGGGCGAACGGTGGGATTTCGAGGCCACCACGAGGAGCGCCGCATTGTCCGGCGCCTTCACCGAAACCTCCCGCACCGTGCCCGCGCGGGCCGCCTCGAACGGGCCTTCCTCCTCCACCGTGCGTCCGGTGGCGTCGGTGTAGAAAAGCCGCTCTTTCGCAGGCGCATAGACCACGCCGCGCGTGGGCACGCCGTCCTCCACGAGCGCGATATTGACCGTGAAATCCCCGCGCCGGTGGATGAACTCCTTCGTCCCGTCGAGCGGGTCCACGATGAGAAAGGTGCGCGCGCGTTCCGCGTGGGTCGCGGCCTGTTCCTCGGTGACGAGCGTGATGTCGGGAAAGGCGGCGCGCAGCCCCGCGGAGATGAGCGCGTCCGCGGCCTCGTCGGCCTCCGTCACAGGGCTCGCATCGGATTTCACCTTCACGTCGAAATCGCGGGCGCCGTAGATCTCCATGATCTTCGCCCCGGCCTCGAGCGCCAGCCGCCGCATGACGTCCTCGAGTTTCGCGTAATCCACCACGGCCCCGCCTTTCGCATTCTTGATCCGGTCTCTTCGCCGCCTTATCCTCGCGTGGTAACCGGGGAGCAAGGCCTCCCGGCTAGACGAGGATGAAGACATCCCGGACCGCGACGCGCCGGGCCCGCAAGGGCGCGCCGCGGGTGAGGCAGGGCAACGAGGGCGAAAGGCCATGTTCGAACAGTCCCGCATCCGCACGCGCCGCTCCGCGGCCGCCAACATTCTGGAGCTCATCTACCATTCCGTCGTGCGCGAGATCCGGAAGGGGCACAGCAACGCGCTCATCGGGCTTTTGATGAACATGCTCCAGGCGGTGATGCTCGTGGCTGCGTTCTACGTGATGTTCACCATGCTCGGGCTCAAGGGCATGGCGCTGCGCGGTGATTTCATCGTCTTCCTGATGTCGGGCATCTTTCTCTTCATGACCCATGTGAAGGCGGTGGGCGCCGTGGTGGGATCGGAGGGACCGGCGAGCCCGATGATGAAGCACGCGCCCATGAACACGCTCATCGCCATCATGGGGGCGGCGCTCGCGACGCTCTACAACCAGACGCTGACGATGCTGATCGTGCTTTTGGGCTACCACGTGGTGCTGGAGCCGATCACGATCGACCGGCCCATCGCGGCCTTCGGCATGTTTCTCATCGCCTGGCTCACGGGCGCGGCGGTGGGGGTGCTCTTTCTGGCGATGAAGCCCTGGGTGCCCGGCGTGGTGGGGGTCCTGTCGTCGCTTTATTCGCGGGCCAACATGGTGGCCTCGGGCAAGATGTTCGTGGCCAACCAGCTGCCGCCGACGATGCTGGCGCTCTTCGACTGGAACCCGCTCTTTCACGCCATCGACCAGGCGCGGGGCTTCGCGTTCATCAACTATGCGCCGCGCAATTCGTCTATCGATTACCCGATCTACGTGGCGTTGGTGCTGATCGTGGTGGGGTTCATGCTGGAATTCTACACGCGCCGCCACGCCTCCGAGAGCTGGGGCGCGCGGGCCTGAGCGCCGGGACACTCCTGCCCCCGATCCTCAACACACCATGGTCACGACGTAGCGGTAGGGTGTCACGGGCGGGGTGATATCACGCCAGCCGGGCCCAAAGGCCCCGCGGCAACGAAACCGCACCGCCCTCCCCTCCGGCAGACACGAATTTCTTCGGAAATTCGTGACCCCTGCGGGACGGTCAGCCCTTCATCTTCTCCCAGAAATTCTTCACCGACTTCACGAAGCTCGAGCTTTCGGGATTGTTGTCGGCGCTGAGCTCCTCGAACTCCTTGAGGAGCTCTTTCTGCCGGCTCGTGAGGTTCACCGGCGTCTCCACGGCGAGCTCGATGAACATGTCGCCCGTGCCAGCACCGCGCAGCGCGGGCATCCCCTTGGCGCGGAGCCGCATCTGGCGGCCCGACTGGCTGCCCGCGGGGATCTTCACCCGGCTGCGGCCGCCATCGATGGTGGGTACCTCGATATCGCCGCCCATGGCCGCCGCGGTCATGCTCACCGGCACACGGCAATAAAGGTCCGAGCCCTCGCGCTGAAAGATCGGGTGATCGGTCACCTCGATAAAAATGTAGAGATCGCCCGAGGGCCCGCCGCGCATCCCGGCCTCTCCCTCGCCGGTGAGGCGGATGCGGGTGCCCGTCTCCACGCCCGCGGGGATGGTCACGCTGAGCGCGCGATCCTTTTCCACGCGCCCCGCACCGCCGCAGACGCGGCAGGGGTTCTGGATGATCTGGCCCGTCCCGTTGCAGGTGGGGCAGGTCCGCTCCACCGTGAAAAAGCCCTGCTGCGCGCGCACCTTGCCCATGCCCGAGCAGGTGGGGCAGGTCGTGGGCTCGCTGCCGCCCTCGGCGCCCGACCCGTCGCAGGCCGTGCAGGTGACCGAGGTGGGCACGTTGATCGTCTTGGAAAGGCCCTCGAAGGCGTCCTCGAGATCGATGCGCATGTTGTAGCGCAGATCCGAGCCCCGCGCGGCGCGCCGGCCCCGGCCCCCGCGCTGCTGACCGCCCATGAAATCGCCGAAGAGGTCGTCGAACACGTCCGAAAACGCGGAGGCGAAATCGCCCTGCCCACCCGCCGCGCCCGCGCGCCCGCCGCCACCGCCCATGCCGCCCTCGAAGGCGGCGTGGCCGAAGCGGTCATAGGCCGCCTTCTTGTCAGCATCTTTCAGGACGTCATAGGCCTCGTTCACTTCCTTGAACTGGGCCTCGGCATTGGGATTGTCGGAATTGCGGTCGGGGTGCAGCTCCTTCGCCTTGCGGCGATAGGCTTTCTTGATCTCGTCGGCCGGTGCGCCTTTCGAGATCCCCAACGTATCGTAATAGTCGCGCTTGCTCATCAGCGGGCTCCCTAAAAGGAACGTGGGGCGACCCGATCAGCCGCCCCATTGGTTCCTGACAAGACCGGCGCGTTAGCGCTTGTCGTCGCCCAGATCTTCGAAGTCGGCATCGACGATGTCCTCGTCCACGCCACGATCGCCATCGGCGGGCTCTTCGCCGTCACCGGCATTCGCGCTTTCCTGGGAGGCCTTGTAGATCGCCTCGCCCAGCTTCATGGCGGCCTCGGTCACGTTCTGGATGCCGCCCTTGATCTTGCCGGCATCCTCGCCCTCGAGGTCCTCCTTGAGCGCGGAGATCGCAAGCTCGATGGCCTCGATCGTGGACGGGTCCACCTTGTCGGAATGCTCCTCCATGGATTTCTCCGTGGAGTGGATGAGGCTCTCCGCCTGGTTCTTGGCTTCCACCAGCTCGCGGCGGCTCTTGTCCGCCTCGGCGTTCTCCTCGGCGTCCTTGACCATCTTTTCGATGTCGTCGTCGCTGAGACCGCCGGAGGCCTGGATGGTGATCTTCTGCTCCTTGCCGGTGCCTTTGTCGGCGGCACCAACGGACACGATGCCGTTGGCGTCGATGTCGAAGGTCACCTCGATCTGCGGCACGCCGCGAGGCGCGGGCGGGATATCCTCGAGGTTGAAGGCGCCGAGCATCTTGTTGTCGGTGGCCATCTCACGCTCGCCCTGGAAGACGCGGATCGTCACGGCGTTCTGGTTGTCTTCGGCCGTGGAGAAGATCTGGCTCTTCTTCGTGGGGATCGTGGTGTTGCGGTCGATGAGGCGGGTAAACACGCCACCCAGCGTCTCGATGCCGAGCGAGAGCGGCGTCACGTCGAGGAGGACGACGTCCTTCACGTCACCCTGGAGCACGCCCGCCTGGATCGCGGCGCCCATGGCCACCACCTCATCGGGGTTCACGCCCTTGTTCGGCTCCTTGCCGAAGAACTTCGTCACCTCTTCGATCACCTTGGGCATGCGCGTCATGCCGCCCACGAGCACGACCTCGTCGATCTCGCCGGTGGACACGCCCGCATCCTTGAGCGCCGCCTTGCAGGGCGCGAGCGACTGCTTGATGAGGTCGCCCACGAGGCTCTCGAGCTTCGCACGGGTGAGTTTGACCACCATATGGAGCGGCGTGCCGGTCTTGCCGTCCATGGAGATGAAGGGCTGGTTGATCTCCGTCTGCGACGAGGAGCTGAGCTCGATCTTCGCCTTTTCGGCGGCTTCCTTCAGGCGCTGGAGCGCCATCTTGTCCGCCGTCAGATCAACGCCGTGCTCTTTCTTGAACTCTTCGGCGAGGTAATTGACGATGCGCATGTCGAAATCTTCACCGCCGAGGAACGTGTCCCCGTTGGTGGATTTCACTTCGAAAAGGCCGTCGTCGATCTCGAGGATGGTCACGTCGAACGTGCCGCCGCCGAGGTCGTAGACCGCGATCGTCTGGGTGTCTTTCTTGTCGAGACCGTAGGCGAGGGCCGCCGCCGTGGGCTCGTTGATGATGCGCAGCACTTCGAGGCCCGCGATCTTGCCCGCGTCCTTCGTGGCCTGGCGCTGGGCGTCGTTGAAGTAAGCCGGGACGGTGATGACCGCCTGCTCCACCTTCTCGCCGAGATAGGACTCAGCCGTCTCTTTCATCTTTTGCAGGATGAAGGCGGAGATTTGGGAGGGGGAATACTTCTCACCCTTCGCCTCGACCCAGGCATCGCCCTGACCGCCATTGATGACGTTGAAGGGCATGTTCTTCTTGTCCTTGGCGAGGTCCGCGTCGTCGAACCGGCGGCCGATGAGACGCTTGACGCCGAAGATGGTGTTCGTCGGGTTGGTGACGGCCTGGCGTTTCGCTGGCTGGCCCGTGAGGCGCTCGTCATCCGTGAAGGCGACAATGGAGGGCGTAGTGCGTGCGCCTTCCGAGTTTTCGATCACGCGGGGCTGGGAGCCGTCCATGATGGCCACGCAGCTGTTGGTCGTCCCGAGGTCGATACCGATGACTTTTGCCATGTTCTCTCATCCCTTCTCTGGCGATGTATGGTGAGGGCCCGCCTGGCGCGGCACCCGTGGGTCAAATGGTTCAGAAGCGGCCGGTGGCCGCCTCGCTACCGGGCTATATAGGAAGGTCACCGGGGGCCTGCAAGGAACCGTGAGGTGGCCGTGAGGAGAGAATGCAACCGCTGCGCGTGAAGGGTTTCGAGGTCCACAAAGGCTGGCTCGACGGCGCTGCTCAGGCCGCGCTGGTGGAGGATCTGCGCGGCGTTCTGCGCGCCGCGCCGCTCGTGCAGCCGGTGACGCCCGCGGGGCGGCCGATGTCGGTGCGGATGTCGGCGGCGGGGCGGCTGGGCTGGATCACGGATCGGCGCGGCTACCGCTACGCCGAGACGCATCCCGCGGGCACGCCCTGGCCGCCCATCCCCGATGCGGTTCTGGCGATCTGGCGCGGCGTGACGGGGCAGGCCCGCACGCCCGATTGCTGCCTGATCAATTGGTACGGGGAGGGCGCGAAGATGGGGATGCACCAGGACCGCGACGAGGGCGATTTCGACTGGCCGGTGGTGTCGGTGTCGCTGGGCGACGCCGCCCTTTTCCGGATGGGCAACACGGAGCGCGGCGGCAGGACGGAGAGCGTCTGGCTCGAGAGCGGCGATGTGGTGGTGATGGGCGGGGCGGCGCGGCTCGCCTATCACGGGATCGACCGGGTGCGGCACGGGTCGTCCACGCTCCTGCGCGATGGCGGGCGCCTCAATCTGACGCTGCGGGTTGTGGCGCCCTGAGCGCCACGAATTTCCGAAGAAATTCGTGGCTCCGGGGCGGGTTAACTGGCTGTTAAGGGGAATCGTCGCGTATGCACCCATGCAATTTGGCGAAAAATCCATGGAGCTCTTCGGCGGCGATGAGGTGCCCGTCCTCCGCGGCGGGCCGCAGCCCTCCTATATTCGCGACCACCGCACACGCCTGCGCGCGCGGTTCATGGCCGGCGGGCCCGACGCGTTGCCCGATTACGAACTGCTCGAGCTTCTGCTCTTTCGCGCCATCCCGCGCCAGGACGTCAAACCGTTGGCCCGCGCGCTCCTGGAGACCTTCGGCGATTTCAACCGCGTCGTGTCCGCCGATCCCGACCGCCTCGCCGCGGTCAAAGGCGCGGGCCAGGCGGTCATCACCGAGCTCAAGATCGTGGAGGCCGCGGCGCACCGCCTCGCCCGCGCGCGCGTTCTGCAGCGGCCGGTGCTATCGGGCTGGGCCGAGCTCGTGGATTACTGCCACACCGCCATGGCCCACCGCACGACCGAGCAGTTCCGCGTGCTCTACCTCGATCGCAAGAACGTCCTCGTGGCCGACGAGGCGCAAGCGAAGGGCACCGTCGATCACGTACCTGTCTATCCGCGCGAGGTGGTGAAGCGCGCGCTTGCGCTCGACGCCTCCGCGCTCATCCTCGTGCACAATCACCCCTCGGGCGACCCCACCCCGTCGGAGGCCGACATCGCCATGACCCACCAAGTGGCCCAGGCGGCGGAGGCCTTGGGGATCGTGCTCCACGACCACCTCATCATTGGGCAGAGCCGGGAACTCAGCTTCCGTTCGGAAGGCTACCTGTAGGGCTGGGTGCGGGGACCGGCACGGCCCCCCTCTGAGACTGGCGTGTCAGAGCCGCGAGACCTTGAGGTTGGGCAGGATGTTCCGCAGCACCATGAAGTCGCCGATCGCCTCGCAGCCGGGCACCGAGAGCGTGAGGTCCACGATCCGCACGCCGCCGGCGCTGCCCGTCCGGCCGAGCGTCTGCGCGGCCACATCGGTGGCACAATTGGCGGCGGTGATCTCGGTCTCCACGCTGATCGCCACGTCGCCGGCGAATTCCGCCGCGCGGCGCGGCACGGTATAGACCTGCGCGAAGCGGGGCCGAGCGGCGCGCGCATCGCCCAAAGTCATCAGGAAGCCGCCCTCGCCGATGGCCGTGAGCGCCGCAGATCCCGGCGCGCCGAGCCAGACATGGCCGTCCTCGCCATAGGCCGCGCCGGCCTCGAGCGCGTGGAGCTCGAAGGCCGCGGCGCCTTGCCACTGCACGACCACCCGGTCAAAGCCGGAGAGCGTGGGCACGGTCACCGCGCCCGTGAGGCCCGTACCGTCGGTGAAATCGGCCATGAAGACGGCCTCTTCCGCCAGGGCCGGGGCGACCAGCGTCGCGCGACCCTCACCGTCGGTGCGGGCCGAAAACATCATCCCCTCGTGGTGCACCGTGAAATCGGCATGGGCCGCGCAGGGCGCCACCACCGTCAGCGACACGAGCGCCGCGTCGCGGGCAACGGCGCCCATGGACGGGGTGCAGTCGCGGGCCATCATCGGCACGGGATCAAGCCCCGTGGGGTCGGTGGAGACCGGGCCGGGAAGCTTCGCGGGCGCGATCTCCGTCAGGGGCGCCAGGTCCGGGGCGTCGGGAGCCGCGAGGGTCACGGATGCGGGAGAGAATTGCGGCAGGTCGAGCTTCTGCGCCGCGAACGGCGCGTCGGCACCGGGCACCACGACGCGCTTTTGCGCTTCCGCCGCGACCCGGATGAGCGCGGCATCGCTGGCGTCGAGCACCGGGTCGCGCGGCAATTCGGGGATCTGGAAGGTGTTCGCCTTGGCAATCACGGGGGCAATCACGGGGGCAATCACGGGACCGGAGACCGGGGCGGGCGGCGGCGTGAACGCGGCGTCGGCCTCGCGCTGCTGCATGAAAAAGCCCACGCCCATGGCCACGGCGAACGTGCCGGCGGCCATCGCGAGCTTGCGGGCCGTATCGCCCAGGTCGGTCGAGGATTCGAAAGGCAAAGCCACACCCCTTTCCACGGTTAATCAAACGTGAAGGTCGGCAAGGAATCTGGCAGCGAGACGACCGCGCAAAGGCGAAGGCGCGGAGTCTTTGCGCCGGGGGCCGGGCAGGAATCCGCCGAAAGTGAGGCAGAGCCCCCGGCGGAGGGCTCAGAAGCTGCCGTGGCAGTGCTTGAATTTCTTCCCGGAGCCGCAAGGACAGAGATCGTTGCGCCCGGGATTGCCCCAGGTGGTGGGGTCGGCTTCGTTGAAGCCCGCGAGCGGTCGGCCCGGGCCCACCTCCTTGATGGTGGGCGCGGTCTCGCCCGTGGGCGCGGGCGCATCGAGCGTGGCGGCCCCCGCCGCACCGGCGGCGGCACCGTCGCCGGCGCTGGCCATGGCGGGCTCCCGCGCCCGGGCCTGCGCGTCCATCATCGCCTGCTGGCGCGCCTGGAACTGCGCGATGAGCGCCTTCTGCTCCTCCTCGGTCATCGGGCGGGCATGGGCGAGCTGGCGCGTGACGTCTTCCCGGAGCGTGTCGAGGAGCGACTCAAAGAGCTGGAACGCCTCGGACTTGTACTCGTTGAGCGGGTCGCGCTGGGCATAGCCGCGGAACCCCACGACGGAGCGCAGATGCTCCAGCGTCACGAGGTGCTCGCGCCACTTGCGGTCGATCGTCTGGATCAGCAGCTGCTTTTCGACATTGCGCATGGTCTCGGCGCCGAAATCCACGGCCTTCTTGGCCATGGCCTCGTCGGAGGCCGTCTCCAGCCGCTCGAGCATGACGTCGTCATCGACGCCGTCCTCCTCCGCCCATTCGATGACCGGCACGTCGAGGCCGAGCTTTTCGATGACCTCGGCATAGAGCTTTTCGGTCTCCCACTGGTCGGCATAGGAGCCCTTGGGCATGTGGGCGGTCACGAGGTCCTCGATCACCTGGTGTCGCATGTCGGTCGTGATCTCGGAGAGGTCGGTGGCCTCCATGATCTCCAGGCGCTGGCCGAAGATGACCTTGCGCTGGTCGTTCATGACGTCGTCGAATTTCAGGAGCTGCTTGCGGATGTCGAAGTTGCGCCCCTCGACCTTGGCCTGCGCCCGCTCGAGCGACTTGTTCACCCAAGGGTGCACGATGGCCTCCCCCTCCTTCATGCCGAGGCCGGAGAGGACCTTTTCCAGCCGCTCAGACCCGAAGATGCGCATGAGGTCGTCGTCGAGCGAGAGGTAGAAGGAGCTGCGCCCCGGATCGCCCTGCCGGCCTGAACGGCCGCGGAGCTGGTTGTCGATGCGGCGGCTTTCATGGCGCTCGGTGGCGAGCACGAAGAGGCCGCCGGCCTGCTTCACCTGCTCCTCGGCCGCCTTCGTCTCCTCCTCGATGCGGGCGCGGATGGCGTCGACGTCGCCCTCGGGGTCGGCGGCGATGGCCTCCATCACCTTGAACTCGACGTTGCCGCCGAGTTTGATGTCGGTCCCGCGCCCGGCCATGTTGGTGGCGATGGTCACCGCGCCGGGCTTGCCCGCATCGGCGATGATCTGCGCCTCCTGCTCGTGCTGGCGGGCGTTGAGGACGTTGTGGGCGATCCCCTCGGCGGTGAGCATCTTGGACAGGGTCTCGGATTTCTCGATGGAGGTGGTTCCCACGAGGACCGGCTGGCCGCGCTCATTGGCGTCCTTGATGGCCGCGGCGATGGCGGCGAATTTCTCTTCTTGCGTGCGGTAGACCTGGTCGTGCTCGTCGGCGCGGGCCACGGGGCGGTTCGTCGGCACCTCCACGACGCCGAGACCGTAGATCTGACCGAATTCCTCTTCCTCGGTCTTGGCGGTGCCGGTCATGCCGGCGAGCTTGTCGTAGAGGCGGAAGTAATTCTGGAACGTAACGGAGGCGAGCGTGACGTTCTCGGGCTTGATGGACACACCCTCCTTGGCCTCGATGGCCTGGTGGAGCCCGTCGGAGAGGCGGCGGCCCGCCATCATGCGCCCGGTGAATTCGTCGATGAGCACGACTTCGTCGCCGCGGACGATGTAATCCTTGTCCTTGGTAAAAAGCTTGTGGGCGCGCAGGCCCTGGTTCACGTGGTGGACGATCGTGGTGCTCTCGGGATCGTAGAGCGATTGCCCCTCTGGCAGGATGCCGCGGCTCAGGAGCGTCTCCTCCAGCCACTCGTTGCCCTCGTCGGTATAGGTGACCTGGCGGGTCTTTTCATCGAGGGTATAGTGATCCTCCGCGATCTCGGGGATGACGCGGTCGATGGTGGTGTAGAGCTCGGACCGGTCCTCGGCGGGGCCGGAGATCACGAGCGGCGTGCGCGCCTCGTCGATGAGGATCGAGTCCACCTCGTCCACGATGGCGAAGTTGTGCCCGCGCTGGCGCATGTTCTTCGTCTCGGTCTCCATGTTGTCGCGGAGATAGTCGAAGCCGAGCTCGTTGTTCGTGGCGTAGGTGATGTCGGCGCGGTAGGCCTCCGCCTTCTCGGCGTTCTCCTGGTTGGGGTAGACGGCGCCGGTGGTCATGCCCAGCGCGGAAAACACCTTGCCCATCCATTCCGCGTCGCGGCGCACGAGGTAATCGTTGACGGTGACGATGTGCACGCCCTTGCCCGCGAGCGCGTTGAGATAGGCGGGGAAGGTCGCCACCAGCGTCTTGCCCTCGCCGGTCTTCATCTCCGCGATGTTGCCCTGGTGGAGGAAGATGCCCCCCATGAGCTGCACGTCGAAGGCGCGCAGGCCCAGCGCGCGGCGCGCCGCCTCCCGGCAATTGGCGAAGGCCTCGGGCAAAAGCGCCTCCAGCGGCTCGCCGTCGCGGGCACGTTGGCGCAGCGTCTCGGTGCGGTCCTTGAGGCCCTCGTCGCTCAGCGCCTCGAATTCGGGCTCGAGCGCGTTGATCTTGTCCACGAGCGGGCGCACGCGCTTGACCTTGCGGTCGTCCGCGTTGCCAAAGACCTTCTTCGAAATCGCACCTAATCCAAGCATGCACGCCTCTTTCGCCGTCTTATTTTTGTGAGGGAGGTCCGCTTGCGCGCCCGTGGGATACCCGATTATCTGGCGTCAACGCCGACGGGCCGCTCGGAGCCCCCTCGGGACCACCTGCGATGTAAGGGTCGCACCAAGCCAAGTCAACGCCGCGCCCCCGCCCGCGCAGGGCATCTCACGGGGGTGTGGGCCGCGAAAAATCCATAGGACATTGCCGCAAATGAAATCCCTTCTTACCTCCGCCGCCGCGCTCGTGCTGGCGTTGCCGCTCCACGCGCAGGAGGCCGGGCCGGACACGGTCGTGGCGACCGTCAACGGGCAGGATATCACGCTCACCCACGTGCTCGACATCCGCCGCCAGCTGCCGCCGGAATACCAGGCGATCCCGGCCGCGCAGCTCTTCGACGGGATCGTGGGGCAGCTCATCCAGCAGCGGGTGCTCGCCGCCCAGGTGAGCGACGCGCCGGCCTGGCTCGACGAGGCGGTGGAGAACACGCGGAGCGCCATCCTCGCGGGTCAGGCGCTCGGCACGCTGGGCCAGGTGGAGGTGACGGAGGCCGATATCGCCGCCGCCTACGAGGCGCAGTTCGGCAGCTTTGCGGGGGCGGTGGAATACAACGCCTCCCACATCCTCGTGGAAACCGAGGAGGAAGCCGCGGCCCTCGTCGAAGAGCTCGCCCGCGGCGCGGATTTCGCGGCGCTCGCCATGGAATTCTCCACCGGCCCCTCCGGCCCGCGCGGCGGGGAGCTCGGCTGGTTCGGGGCGGGCATGATGGTCCCGCCCTTCCAGGCGGCGGTGGAAGCGCTTGACGTGGGCGCCGTGTCCGCGCCGGTGGAGACGCAGTTCGGCTGGCACGTCATCACGCTCAACGAGACCCGCACGGAGCCCGCGCCCACGCTGGAAAGCGTGCGCGAGGACCTCGCCGGCCAGATCCAGAGCGACGCGCTCGCCGCAGAGCTCGAGGCGCTCATCGCGGCCGCAGAGGTGAGCCGCGTGGACGGGCTCGATCCCAACATCCTCAACACCGTCGACGTGTTCGGGCAGTGAGCCTGCCCGTCTCCCCGCTCGCGCCAGCGGGCGGGTTTCCCGAGATCGCGCCGGTGGGCGGCGTGCGGCTCGCCACCGCCGCCATGGGCCTGCGCTACGAGGGCCGCGACGACGTTATGCTCGCCGTCCTGGATGCGGGCACGGCCGTGGCGGGCGTCTTCACCCGCTCGGCCACGCGCGCCGCGCCGGTCCTCGATTGCCAGGCCAAGATCGGCGGCGACGCCGAGGGCCCTGCCGCCTTTCTGGTGAACGCGGGCAATGCCAACGCCTTCACCGGGCGGGCGGGGGAGGAGAGCGTTGCCGCGCTCTCGGCGGCCGTCGCGGCGGCCACGGGCTGCTCGGCGGCGCGCGTCTTCACGGCGTCGACGGGTGTTATCGGCGAGCGGCTCCCCCATGACAGGATCGTGGCCGGGATGGCGGAGCTGGCCGGGGGGCTGGGACGCGCGGGCTTCGAGGCGGCGGCGCGGGCCATCGGCACCACGGACACCTTCCCCAAGGGCGCGTCGCGGCAGGTGTCGGTGGCGGGCCGGACCGTGACCATCGCGGGCATCGCCAAGGGATCGGGCATGATCGCGCCCGACATGGCCACGATGCTCGTCTACATCTTCACCGATGCGGGCCACGACCGGGCCGCGCTCCAGGCGCTTCTCGCGCGCCTCAACGAGACGACGTTCAACGCCATCACGGTGGACAGCGACACCTCCACCTCCGACACGCTCCTCGTCGCCGCCACCGGCGCCGCTGGCGTGGACGCCACGGGCGACGCAGGCTTCGAGGATGCGCTCCACGCCGTGATGCGCGACCTCGCCCACCAAGTCGTGCGCGACGGGGAAGGGGCCACGAAATTCTGCACGATCTCATGCACCGGGGCGGAGAGCGATGCGGATGCCAGGCGGGTCGCCCGCGCCATCGCGAACTCGCCCCTCGTGAAGACCGCCATCGCGGGCGAGGACCCCAATTGGGGCCGCATCGTCATGGCCGTGGGCAAGTCCGGCGCCCGCGCCGACCGCGACCGCCTCGCCATCCGCTTCGGCGACATCCTCGTGGCCGAGGAAGGTCGCGTCGCGGCGCGCTACACCGAGGAGGCCGGCGCCGCCTACATGAAACGCGAGGAGATCGAGATCGCCGTGGATCTCGGCCTCGGGCAGGGCGCGGCCACGATCTGGACCTGCGACCTGACCCATGGCTACATCTCCATCAACGCGGATTACCGCTCGTGACCGGGCGGAGACGGGGATGAAGGTCGTGCTCGTATCCGCCGTGGCCCTCATAGACATCGACGGCCGCGTCCTCCTCGCCCAGCGTCCGGAGGGCAAGAGCATGGCCGGGCTCTGGGAGTTTCCGGGGGGCAAGGTCGAACCGGGCGAAAGCCCGGAGGCCGCGCTCATCCGCGAACTCGACGAGGAGCTCGGCATCGGCACCTGGGAGAGCTGCCTCGCGCCGCTCACCTTCGCCTCCCACGGCTACGAGGACTTCCACCTGCTGATGCCGCTCTTCGCCTGCCGGAAATGGGAGGGGGTGCCGCAATCGCGGGAGGGCCAGGCCCTGAAATGGGTGCGCGGAAACGAGCTTCGCGATTACCCCATGCCGCCCGCGGACGTGCCGCTTGTGGCCATGCTCCGCGACTACCTCTGACGCCGTCCGCGACAGATAATTTCAAAATTGGCGATAATTTAGAAGAAACTTACGAATTGTCGCTTATGTTTGCGTCACGGGACAAACCGGCCCTGCCAGGCTCGGCTCATCGGACACTCACACGGGGGACACCAAACCATGATTAGAACTGTGACTGTGGGGACTTGCGTCTCGATCCAGGGGACCTTTGTGCGCACCCTTTCGGACGGTCAGGTGGAGGTCCGCGTCGGCGGGCAGAGCTTCGTGGGCACGCCCGTGAGCCGCGGCTGAGCACACCGGACGACAATCCTGCCACGCAAAACGGCGCCGCGATATCGCGGCGCCGTTTGTCGTTTCCGGAGCGGGGGCTCTAGTCGAGCGAGCGCTCGACCTCCTCCCGCTCGAAGATCTCGATGACATCCTCGGCGCGGATGTCGTCGTAGTTCTCGAACGCCATGCCGCATTCCTGGCCGGACTGGACCTCGGCCACCTCGTCCTTGAAGCGCTTGAGCGTCTTGAGCGTGCCTTCGTGGATGACGACGTTGTCCCGCAGGAGGCGCACGCCCGCCGAGCGGCGCGCCACGCCCTCGGTGACGAGGCAGCCCGCCACCTTGCCCACGCCGGTGACCTTGAAAACCTCCTTGATCTCGGCGTAGCCGATGAACTTCTCCCGGATTTCCGCGGAGAGGAGGCCCGAGGCCGCCGCCTTCACATCGTCCACGAGGTCGTAGATCACGGAATAGTAGCGGATCTCCACGCCCTTCTGGTTGGCGGTGTTGCGCGCAGACGCGTTGGCCCGGACGTTGAAACCCATGACCGGCGCGCCGGACGCCTCCGCGAGGCCCACATCGGTCTCCGTGATGGCGCCCACGCCGGAATGGAGGACGCGCACGCGCACCTCGTCGTTGCCGATTTTCTCCATCGCCTGGACGATCGCCTCCGCGGAGCCCTGCACGTCGGCCTTCACGAGGATGGGAAGCTCTTCCACATTCTCGTCTTCCTTGGCCTTCTGCATGAGCTGCTCGAGCGTCGTGGCCGCACCGGCGGCGGCGCGTTTGTCCTTGGCGGCCTGTTCGCGGTAATTGGCGATCTCGCGGGCCTCGGCCTCGGTCTTGACGACGTTGAGCACATCGCCCGCCTCGGGCGTGCCGTTGAGGCCCAGGACCTCCACCGGCACCGAGGGGCCCGCTTCCTTGACGCGGTCGCCCTGGTCGTTGACGAGCGCGCGGACCTTGCCCCACTGCTCCCCCACGACGAAGATGTCGCCCTGCCGGAGGGTGCCGTTCTGCACGAGGACGGTCGCCACGGGGCCGCGGCCCACGTCGAGCTGCGCCTCGATCACGGCGCCGGAGGCCGCGCGTTCGGGATTGGCCTTGAGCTCCAGGATTTCCGCCTGGAGCGCGATGGCCTCGAGCAGCGCGTCGAGCCCCTGGCCGGACTGCGCGGAGACCTCCACGTCCTGCACCTCGCCCGACATCTCCTCCACGATCACTTCGTGCTGGAGCAGGTCGGTGCGGACCTTGGTGGGGTCGGCGGCGGGCAGGTCGATCTTGTTGATCGCCACGATCATCGGCACCTCGGCCGCCTTGGCGTGATTGATGGCCTCGATCGTCTGCGGCATGACCGCGTCGTCCGCGGCCACCACGAGCACGACGATATCGGTCACCTGCGCGCCGCGGGCGCGCATGGAGGTAAAGGCCGCGTGGCCCGGCGTGTCGAGGAAGGTCAGCTTCTTGCCGTCCTGGTCCACCTGGTAGGCGCCGATATGCTGCGTGATGCCGCCCGCTTCGCCGGCCACGACGCGCGCATTGCGGATCGCGTCGAGGAGCGAGGTCTTGCCGTGGTCCACGTGGCCCATGATGGTGATGACCGGGGCGCGATCCTTTAGATCCTCGTCCTTGTCCTCGACCTGGTCGATGGCCTGTTCCACGTCCGCATCGGACACGCGCAGGATCTTGTGGCCGAATTCCTCGATGATGAGCTCGGCGGTGTCCTGGTCGATGGTCTGGTTCTGGGTGACCATCATGCCCATCTGCATGAGCGATTTGACGACGTCGGGCACGCGCTCGGCCATGCGGTTGGCGAGCTCGGAAACCAAAATGGCTTCCGGCACGCGCACGTCGCGAACGACCTTTTCGCGTTCCACGCTGCCGCCCATGGCCTTTTGCCGGGCGCGTTCCTGCTTGCGCTTCATGGCGGCCATGGAGCGTTGACGGCCCCCTTCGCCGCCGCGCAGCGCCTGGTTCAGCGTGAGCTTGCCACCCCGGCGGCCGCCATCGTCGCGCCCCTTCTGGGGGCGCTGGTCTTCCTGCCGGCGGGGCGCTTCGCGCTCCTGGGTCTTGCGGGCCGACGACTTGCGGTCGTCCTGGGCGGGGGCCGGGGCGGGCTCGGCGGCGCGACGGGCCGCTTCGGCGGCTTCCGTCTTCTTGCGCTCGTCTTCCTGGGCCTTGGCCTTCAGCGCCTCTTCGCGCTCTTTCTCCGCGCGTTCCTTGGCCTCGGCCTCGTCCCGGCGGCGCTGCCGCTCCGCGGCGCGTTCCTCTTCCTCGGCCTTGCGCTTGGCAGCGTCCTCGGCCTCGCGGGACTTGGCGGCCTGGAGCGCCTTCATCCGGCGGTCCATCTCCGCATCCGAAATACCCGACGGGCGGCGCGAGGGATCCCCCGCCGGTGCGGCGCCGGTCGTCGGCTTCGGCGTGCCGGGCTTTGGGACGACCACGCGCTTGCGTTTCGTCTCCACCACCACGCTTTTGGTGCGTCCATGGCTGAAGCTTTGCTTCACGTTCCCGGGGCGGCCACCACGACCACCGCCGACACCGAGCGTCTTCTTGCCGTCATTATCGCTCATAAAGCGTTATTCCTTTCCAGCGCCGGATGCGCCGTTGCCTGACAGATCTCTCAGGCCCTTCAGTTTCGCGGCTTCCTCTACAACACGTGCTGTGAGTCCACCAGCCAAGACTGCGCCATGTATCACACGGGTGCGCCCGAAGGCCATCCCCAGCTCGTCCGCGCTCAGGATGCCGAACCAGCGCGCGCCCTCTGGAGTCCATAACTTGCCCTTGCCGCGTTCGGATCCATCCGCCGCCTGAAAGAGCGCCTTGACGTTCTGCGTGGCGAGCGCGCCGCGGACCTTTTCGAAACCCGCCAGTGCGAGCCCCGCCTTCCGCGCCATGGCGAGGAGATCGACGACCCGGCGCGCCTGCTGCCGCTCGACCTCCGCCACGAGCCCCTCGGGAACGGCGACCTGCGCCTTGGCCCCCTTGGAGAAGATGCGTTTCTTCACCGCCGCCTCGAGCGTCGCGCGGTCGGCGGTCACATAGTACCCCCGGCCCGGCAGCTTGCCCAGCACATCCGGCACGACCTGCCCCTCGGGCCCGGTGACAAAGCGGATGAGCCCCGCCTTGCCGCCGCTTTCGCCCGTCACGAGGCAGCGACGCTCCGGCGCGTCGCGGGTTTTCGTTGCGCCGCCGCGTGCCATGGGGATTACGCGTCCGCCTCCTCGGCCTCGGCTTCGGCCTTCTGGCTCACCATCTCTTCCGGATCGACCCAGCCGAGCAGCACGCGGGCGGTCATGACCATGTCCTGCGCTTCCTCGAGCGAGACGTCGAACTTTTCTAGAATGCCGTCATCCTTCACGCGCTCGCCGTCGACCGTGGTCCAGCCGCCGGCCAGTTCCCAGTCGGCGCAGGTGGCGAAGTCTTCGAGCGTCTTCACGTCGTCTTCGGCCAGCGCTTCGATCATCTGGGGGCTGAGCCCCTCGAAATCAATGAGCTGCTGCTCGACGCCCATGGCCACGGCGCGTTCGAGCGCCTGCTTGTTCTGCTCGTCGATGTAGTCGCGGGCGCGGGCCTGAAGCTCCTCGGCGGTGCCTTCGTCGACGCCGTCGATGACGAGAAGCTCGTCGAGCTCGACATAGGCCACCTCCTCGAGGTTCGTGAAGCCCTCGGAGACGAGGAGCTGCGCGAAAAACTCGTCGAGGTCGAGCGTGTCCATGAAGAGCTTCGTGCGCTCCTCGAACTCGGCCTGGCGGCGGCGGCTTTCCTCCTCCTCGGTCATGATGTCGATGTCGAGGCCGGTGAGCTGGCTCGCCAGACGCACGTTCTGACCCCGGCGCCCGATGGCGAGGCTGAGCTGCTCCTCGGGCACGACGACCTCGATCCGCTCGGCCTCGTCGTCGAGAACGACCTTGGAGACCTCGGCGGGCTGGAGCGCGTTCACGAGGAACGTGGGCTGATCCTCGTTCCAGGGAATGATGTCGATCTTTTCCCCCTGGAGCTCGTTCACGACCGCCTGCACGCGGGAGCCCCGCATGCCGACGCAGGCGCCCACCGGGTCGATGCCGCTGTCATAGGAGATCACGGCGATCTTCGCCCGGCTGCCCGGATCACGGGCGCAGGCCTTGATCTCGATGATGCCGTCGTAGATCTCCGGCACCTCCATCTTGAAGAGCTCCATCATGAACTCGGGCGCGGTGCGGGAGAGGAAGATCTGCGGCCCGCGCTGTTCGCGGCGCACATCCTTGATGTAGCAGCGGATGCGGTCGTTGGGGCGGTAGGCCTCGCGGCCGATCTTCTCGTTGCGGCGCAGCGTCGCCTCGCCGGAGCCCACGTCCACGATGACGTTGCCGTATTCCTCGCGCTTGACGATGCCGTTGATGATCGTGCCCGCGCGGTCCTTGAAATCCTCGTATTGCTTGTCGCGCTCGGCCTCGCGGACGCGCTGGAGGATCACCTGCTTGGCCGATTGCGCGGCGATGCGGCCCATCTCCACCGGCGGGACCTCGTCGATGAGCTCATCGGTGAGCTGCACCTCCGCCGACTGGTCCACGCCCTCCATGAGCCCCTCCTCCAGGGCGGTGGGCTTGCGGAGGTAGATGCGGCGGACCTTGATCGTCTCGCTTTCCTCGGTTTCGGGGTCAAAGAGCGTCTTCGTCCCGGAGATCGCGAAGAACTCGTCGCCCTGGGCGGCCATGACCTCCCGTGCCTGGTCCGGCGTCATGTCCGACTGGAAGCTTTCGATCTCCTCCTGCTCGGTGACGGTGCGCACGCGGGTGAAGGTCGCGCGCCCGGTCTTGCGGTCGATCTTCACGCGGATGTCCATTTCCGCGCCGTAGCGGGACTTCGCCGCGCGCGCGAGGCTCTCCTCCATCGCTTCCACGACGAGACCGGGGTCGATCATCTTTTCGCGTGCCACGGCCTCTGCGGTCTGCAGAAGCTCGAGCTGGTTTGCTGAGGTAATGGCCATCAGGGGTCCTCCGTGCCGTCCACGATCTGTTCGATCTCGTCGAACTGTTTGTCATCTATCTGACCCGCCGCCTTGCGCCCCTTGAGGACGTCGCGGATCAACTCGTCCGTCAGGACCAGCTTGGCATCGGCCAGCCAGTCGAATTTGAGCCCGATGGTGACGGCCTCGCCGCCCTCCTCGATCTCGATGAGGACCTCGCCGTCCTCGGTGCCCGCGAGCACGCCCTTGAAGCGGCGGCGCCCGTCGATGAGCTCCTCGGTCTCGATCTTGGCGACGTAGCCGTCCCAGAGGTCGAAGTCCTTGAGCCGCGTGAGCGGGCGGTCGATGCCGGGCGAGGACACCTCGAGCGTGTAGGCCTCCAGGATCGGGTCCTCCACGTCGAGCACGGCGGAGACGGCGGTGGAGATGTCGCCGCAATCGTCCACCTCGATCGTGCCGTCGGGCTTTTGCGCCATGATCTGGAGGAGCGGCGCCTTCCCGCCCTGCAGCCGCACGCGCACGAGCTCGAACCCCATCCCCTCAATGGTGGGTTCGATGATCTCGCGGATGCGCCGATCCATGGCTGCCTTGGCGATCATGTCCGCCATTGCACTGCCTCCAAAAACGAAAAAACGGGCCAGCGGGCCCGTTCGTATCTGCCGGTGGAGCCTCGGGGGTGGAAGCCGAGGCGCCGCTGTTGAGGAGCACATACGCCCGCGCCCGAAATTGTGCAAGGTCGCTTTTCACCGGGCGCGCGGCGGGGCACTCTGCGGCCCATGGCGAAGGCTATCGATCCCGCGCGCTACCGCGCCCATGGCCTCCTCCGGCGGCTGGCGCGCATGGCGGGGATGGACGTGCCGCAGTTCCTCGCCGCCGCGGGCCTGCCGCGCGGCCTCGCAGCGCATCCGCGCCCCACGCTCACTGCCGCACAGGTGACCGCGGCCTGGGAGGCGGCAGAGGGGCTGCTGGGGGACGGGCTCACGCCGGAGACGCTCCGCCTCGATCTTCGCACGCGGTTCAACCCGGCGGTCTTCGCGCTCGCCTCCGCACCTGACGTGGGCGCGGGGCTTCACCGCTGGGCCCGGCTCGCGCCCCTGGCGCGGCCCGGCGGCGGGGGGCTCGAGACGAGGGCGACACTGCGCTTTTCGGGGCGTCCGCTCCTGGGGGCGGTGGAGCTGGTGCAGGTCCTCGACGCGCTGCGCATGGCCAGCGCGCGCCGCCTCGTGCCGGAGGCGATCAGCCTGCCCCCGGGCCTGCCGCAGCGGGCGGAGATCCTCGCCCATGCCGGGCTCCGCGCGGCGGAAGACGGCGCCCCGGCGCTGCACTTCGCAACTGCGGACCTCGCCCATCCCCTCGTCGCGCCCCTGCAAGAAACCTGGGAGGACCTCGACCTCGGTCAGCCGCTCTACGAGCCCGGCACGGCGCGCGATCTGCGTTTCGCGCTGCCGGGGCTTTTGGCGGCCGGACGGCCCAGCGCGGAGGCCGCCGCGGCGCGGCTCCGGCTGTCCAAACGCACCCTCCAGCGCCGGCTTCTGGAGGTGGGCGCGCCCTTCCAGGAGGTGCTGGCGCGGGAGCGGCAACGCCTGGCGGCGCTCTACCTCGCCCATCCGGGGCTCCGCATCGAGGAGGTGTCGCTCCTCCTCGGATTTCACGGTCCCGGCAGCTTTTACCGCGCGCATCTGGGCTGGACTGGTAAAACTCCACGCAACCTTCGTGATGCAATGTCAAAATAAAGCGTACGACTAGGAACCTTTAGGTATGTCATAAGTTAAGCCACTACGCAGCCGCGTGTGCACCGACCCGATCCGCCCTGGAATTGACCGGGGACCGACCTGGGATTTGACCGATGGACGCGCCCGCAGAGAGATGGAACGCACCATGAACCTGTCGGCCCCCGAACTCGAAGACCAGATGCGGAAGCTCAACACGCTCAACGGTCATCTGCCCTATCGCATCAACAAATTATCGAAGCTCCTCGAATACGAGGCCGGCATCCGCCTTAAGGGGTCCGGTATCAACCTGACCACCTACCGGATCATGCTCGTCATCTCCATTTTCGAGGAGATCACGGTGAGCGATCTGGCGCGGCTCCTCGTCATCGACCGCGCGCAGGTGAGCCGCCTGTCGACGGAGATGACCCGGCAGGGCCTGCTCACGTCGAAGCCCGACCGCACGAACAAGCTCAAGAAGCTTCTGATGCTGACGGAGAAAGGCACGACGCAGTTCGCGGAGCTCCGCCAGCGGTTCGGCGACCGGGCGCGCATGATCACCGATCACGCCACCGAAGAGGAGCTGAACGTGCTCTGGCGGCTGCTCGACCGGGTGAGCGTCGACCTCACCAACCGGATCGAACGCGCCACCTGACGGCCCACCGGCACCCGCGACACCAAAACGGGCCCCCCCGACACCAAAACGCCCCGCACGTGGCGGGGCGATCTTGGGAAGGGTGCGCCGAAACGCACCCTTTTGTCGTGTGTCGGGCTTACGCCATCCACCACCGCTCCGCAATGCGGCTCGAATCCATCTGCCAAAGATTGCCGATGGTGCCGGAATTGGCGAGCTTGGAGGAATGCGCGTCCACGTAGTTGGCGTACATGGGCACGACCGTGCCGCCCTCTTCGGACATGATCGCCTGCATCTCCGTGTAGATCGCCTCGCGCCGCGAGCTGTCGAGCTCTGCACGGCCCTGGAGCAGGAGCTCCTGGAAGCGGGCATTCTCCCACTGGGTGTCGTTCCAGGGAACGCCGCTCTCGTAGGCGGTGGAGAACATCCAGTCCTCCGTCGCGCGGCCCGACCAGTAGCAGGCGCACCAGGGCTTCTTCAGCCAGACATTGGACCAGTAGCCATCCGCGGGCTCCTGCACGACCTCGATGGTGATGCCCGCCTGGGCCGCGGAGGCCTGGTAGAGCTGGGCGGCGTCCACCGCGCCCGTGAAGGCCGCGTCAGAGGCAGAAAGCTGCACCGACACATCCGAGAGGCCCGCGTCGGAGAGGATCTGGCGCGCCCGGTCGGGGTCGAACGGGTTCTGCGGCAGATCGGCGGCGAAATACTGGTTCGCCGGTCCGATCGGGTGGTCGTTGCCCACAGCGCCGTGGCCCTGGAGGATCTTGTCCACCATGTCCTGCCGGTCGATGGAGAATTTCAGCGCCTGGCGCACCGCCATCTCGTCGAAGGGCGAGACATTGGTGAGCATCGGGAAAGTATAGTGCTGGTTGCCCGTCACCTCGAAGATGGTGATGTTCGGGTTCGCGCGCATGAGCGGCTCGGTGTCGAATTCCACGCGGTTCACCGCGTCCACCTGCCCGGTCATCAGCGCGTTCATCCGCGCGGAGCCGTCATTGATGGCGATGAATTCGATGGAATCGAACCAGCCCGCGGAGCCGTCCTTGTAATGCCCGTCCACGCGGGAGACGACCGTGCGCACGCCGGGCTCGAAGGCGTCGACCTTGTAAAGGCCGGTACCGATGCCCTGGGCGATGGCCTCCTGCTCCTGCCCTGCCGGATACATGAGCAGGTGATAGTCCGACATCAGGAAGGGGAAGTCCGCGTTGCCGGAGGCCAGCGTGAATTCCACCGTCAGGTCGTCGATCTTCTTCATCTCCGCGATGGCGGCGACGAGCGGGCGCGCGGCGGATTTGGCGTCCTCGGCCACGTGCAGGTTGAGCGAGGCGATCACGTCGTCGGCGCCGAAGGGCTTGCCGTTGTGGAACGTGACGCCCGAACGCAGCTTGAACGTCCAGGTGACGGCGTCCGCCGTCGCTTCCCAGCTCTCGGCGAGCTCGCCCACGAGCGTGCCGTCGGCGGCCACCTCGGTGAGGCAGTCGAAGACGCAGCCATGGGCCGTGATGATCATGTAGCTGTCGGAATGCGTGCGCCCGTCCCAGCTGTCGGAGGTGTTGGCGCCTGCGAGGCCGAAACGGGCCGTCCCGCCGCGCTTGGGCCCGTGGCCGTCGGCGCGGGCGCCGGTTGCGGCGAGCACACCGGCAGCAGCACCGGTTTGCAATAGGCCGCGACGTGAAAATCTGGTCATATCGTTCTCCCTGTTGACCATTTCGCCCGATCTTCGCGGGCGATTCCCCTACATCTTATCAACTGCCGCATCGCCGATGTTATCAACTCCGCGTTCGTTGAGCAGATTGCTGAGCCAGTCCGGGTCCATCTCCGGGACCGAACTGAGCAGAAGGTCGGTATAGGGGTGGTGCGGGGGCGTGAACATCGCGTCCTTGGGCCCCTGCTCGACCACCTCGCCGTCCTTCATGACGACGACCTCGTCGGCGATGGAACGCACCGTGGCGAGATCGTGGGTGATGAACATATAGCTAAGTTTGAGCTCGTCCTGCAACTTGGCCAGCAATTTGAGGATGCCCTCGGCCACGAGCTGATCGAGGGCGGAGGTGACCTCGTCGCAGATGATGAACCGGGGCTCGGCGGCCAGCGCGCGGGCGATGCCGATGCGCTGCTTCTGCCCGCCGGAGAGCTCGGAGGGCAGGCGGTTCATGTATTGGCGGGGCTCGAGTTCGATCTGGTCGAGGAGCTCCTCCACCCGCGTCCGCCGTGCCGTGCCCTTGAGGCCGAGGTAGAATTCCACGGGCCGCCCGATGATCTCCCCGATGGTCTTGCGCGGGTTCAGGGCCGTATCGGCCATCTGGTAGATCATCTGCGCCTGGCGCAGCTGGTCCTTCGTGCGCTTGCGGTAATCGGCGGGCATGGGCGTGCCGTCGAACTCGATGACGCCGGATTTCGGCGGCAGAAGGCCGGTGATGCAGCGCGCGGTCGTGGATTTGCCGGAGCCCGATTCGCCCACCACCGCCACCGTGCGCCCCTCGTGGATGTCGAAGCTCACATCGTGGAGCACGGGGATCGAGCCGTAGGCCGCCGTGACGTTCTGCACCGAAATCACGGGCGTCGCATCCACCGCCGGCGCGGGCTTTTCGGGCCGCTGGAAGCTGCGCACGGCCCAGAGCGATTTGGTGTAATCCTCCTTGGGCGCGGAGAGCATCGTGCGCGTGTCGGCCTCCTCCACCTCGTCGCCCTTCAGGAGCACTTTGATCTTGTCGGCCATCTGCGCCACCACGGCGAGGTCGTGGGTGATGTAGATGGCCGCCGTATCGAACTGCTCCACGATGTCGCGGATGGAGGCCAGCACCTCGATCTGCGTGGTGACGTCGAGCGCGGTCGTGGGTTCGTCGAAGATGATGAGATCGGGGCGGCAAGCCATGGCCATGGCCGTCATCGCGCGCTGAAGCTGCCCGCCGGAGACCTGGTGGGGATAGCGAAACCCGATCTCGTCCGGGTTCGGCAGGCGGAGCTTGCGGTAGAGCTCCATCCCGTCCTTCTCGCTTTCGGATTTCGACATCACGCGATGCTGCGTGGGCCCCTCGGTATGCTGATCGAGGATGCGGTGCGCGGGGTTGAAGGAGGCCGCCGCCGACTGCGCCACATAGGCGATGCGCTTGCCGAGAAGCGCGCGTTTCCTGGCCGCGGAGGCGGTCGTGAGCTCGATCCCGTCGAATTCCACGCTGCCGCCGCTGATCCGGCAGCCATCGCGCGTGAAGCCCATGGAGGCGAGGCCCACGGTGGACTTCCCCGCCCCCGATTCGCCGATGAGGCCCAGCACCTCCCCCTTGTTGAGGTCGAGGTCGACGCCGTTGACGATCTGCGTCCAGGTCTCGTCGGAGCGGCCCTCGATGGTGAGGCCGCGCACCTTGAGGAGCTGTTCGTTGGATTGCGCCATGGGCTATTCCTTCAGCCCCGAGGACTTGTAGAGCATCCAGTCCACCACGAAGTTCACCGCCACCGTCAGAAGCGCGATGGCCCCGGCAGCCAGGAGAGGCGCGGTGGCCACCTGCGGCGCGAAGGCTGCGAAGTTGATGAATTGCGCGAGGTCGCGGACCATCGTGCCCCAGTCCGCCAGCGGCGGCTGGATGCCAACGCCGAGAAAGCTCAGCGAGGCGATGGTGAGAAAGACGAAGCAGAAGCGCAGCCCGAATTCGGCCAGGAGCGGCGCCGTGGCGTTGGGCAGGATCTCCTTGAAGATCAGGTAGCCGAGCCCCTCGCCCCGGAGCTTCGCCGCCTCGATATAGTCCATCACCACGATGTTGAGCCCCACCGCCCGCGCGAGGCGGAAGACCCGCGTGGAATCGATCACCGCGATGATCACCACCATGAAATACGTCCGGTTGATCCCGAATTCATTGGCCCAGACCGTGGCGATGGTCATCAGGAGCAGCGCGAAGATGAGCGCCGGGATCGCCATGAGCACGTCCACCGCGCGGCTGATCACTTGGTCGAGCCAGCCCTGCAGCACCGCCGCCAGAAAGCCGAGCGAGCCGCCGATGAAGAACGCCAGGAGCGTCGTCACGAAGGCGATGCCCACCGTATTCTGCGCCCCGTAGATGAGCCGCGAAAGGATGTCGCGCCCGATCTGGTCGGTGCCCAGCGGATAGGTCGGGTCCCCGCCCAGCGCGGGATTGCCGCCCGCCACGACATTGGCGCTGCCCAGCACTTCCTCCTGCCCGTAGGGCGCGATGAGGCCCGCGAAGATCGACACCACGGCGTAGATCAGGATCACGAGGATGCCGAAGGCGGCCGTCACCGGCATGTTGCGAAAGAGCTTCTTCGTGCCCTCGGTGCCGACATGCCGGCCGAGCAACCGGAAGAGCCACGCCGCCACGGCGAAGATCGCGAAGCCGTGCACGGCATTGCGAAAGAAGTAATAGCTGTCCACCGGATCGCGGGGCGCCGTGAGAGAGAGCCAGTAGGCATAGGCGAGGTAGGCGACGATGACCGCCCCCACCACGTAGCCCCAGGCGACGCTGAGCCCCATGTCGCGCCAGCGCGGCGCGTTGCCGGTGGCCTGCTGCGCGGCCATGCGCGCCAGCCAGGCCAGCGGGATCGCGGCCAGGGCGACGGCGACCATGACGAGCCAGACGCTCATTTCGGGTGCCTCAGACGCGGGTTGGACAGGATGCTCAGGATGTCGGCGGCGAGGTTGAGCAGGATATAGGCCGCCGCGAAGATCAGGCAGCAGGCCTGCACCACGGGGATATCCCGGTTCTTGACGCTATCGACGAAGAGCTGCCCGATGCCCGGATAGACGAAGACGACCTCGACGACCACGACGCCCGTGATCAGGTAGGCGAGGTTGAGCGCGATCACGTTGATGATCGGCGCCAGCGCATTGGGCAGCGCGTGGCGCACGATCACGCGCATGGGGCTGATCCCCTTCAGGCGCGCCATCTCGATATAGGGCGAGGCCAGAAGGTTGATGATCGCGGCCCGCGTCATCCGCATCATGTGCGCCGTCACCACCAGCGTAAGCGTCAGCGCGGGCAGGAGCGTCGCGTTGAGCTTCTCGAAAAAGCTCATTTCGGAGTTCACCACCGAAAGCGACGGCAGCACCGGGTTCATCACCGCCAGAAGCAGGATGAGGACATAGGCCAGAAAGAACTCCGGCGAGGAGATCGACGTGAGGGTGGAGATGTTTGCCACCCGGTCGAAGATCGAATTCCGGAAAAGCGCGGCGAGGACCCCGATCGTGAGCGAGAGCGGCACCGCGATCGCCGCGGTAACGCCTGCAAGGAACATGGTGTTCTCGAAGCGCGGCGCGAGCATCTCGGCCACGCTGCCCAGCCCCGTGCCTGTGCCGCCGCCCGCGAATTCCGCGAACTGTGCCTGGCTGAAGGCCGTCCCGAAATCGAGGCGCACCGCGTCCATCAGCCACACGAGGTACCGCTGGAGATAAGGTTGATCGAGGCCGAGGTCCCGGCGGAAGGCCGCCACGGCCTCCGGCGTCGCGCCCTGGCCGAGGATGGCCTGCGCGAAATCCCCCGGAAGCGCGTTCACCGACACGAAGATGACGATGGAAACGACGAACAGCGTCAGCACGCCCAGTGCCAACCGCTGCAGGATGATACGTCCTACAGATCCCAAATGTCCGGATGTCCCTGCGAATTATTGTTGCCCCAACGATACCCTCTGGGGGCCATCTGTAAAGCGTTAAGCCCGTGAAGGGCTTCAGAGGTCCAATGTCTCCGGCGCGAGCGCGTGGCGATCCATGACCTGCACGAGCGCCGCCGATATGCCCGGCTCCGACAGCGCGTGACCGGCGCGCGGGATCATCTGCAGCTTGGCCTTGGGCCAGGCCGCGGCGAGCGCGTGGGCCGAGGTGGGCGGGCAGATCATGTCATAGCGCCCCTGCACGATGTGGCCGGGGATATGGGCGAGCTTGTCCATCCGGTTCAGGATCTGCTGCTCCTCGCTCAGGAAGCCCGCATTCTTGAAGTAGTGATTCTCGAGCCGGGCGAAGGCGCGGGCATATTCCGCGGGGCTTTCGCCGGTGGCCCCGTCAGAGGCCATGGAGGCGAGCGCGTTCTCCCAGGCCGACCAGGCGCGGGCAAAGCGGGTCTCGAGCATCACGTCGCCGGAAAAGAGCCGCCGGTGATAGGCCTCGATGAAATCGCCCTGCTCGTCGGCGGGAATGAGGCGGGTGAATTTCTCCCAAACGTCGGGCCAGAACTTGCCCGCGCCGCCCCCGTAGAACCAGTCGAGCTCCGCCGGCGTCATCAAAAAGACCCCGCGCAGGACGAGCGCGGCGGCGCGCACCGGGTGGGTCTGCGCGTAGATCAGCGACAGCGTCGCGCCCCAGGAGCCGCCGAAGACGATCCAGCGGTTGATGCCCAGCGTCTCCCGGATGAGCTCGATATCGCGGACGAGGTGCCAGGTGGTGTTGGCCTCTACGCTCGCATGGGGCCGCGAGCGCCCGCAGCCGCGCTGATCGAAAAGGACCACGCGGTATTTCGAGGGGTCGAAGTAGCGCCGCATGGCCGGGCTGCACCCGCCGCCGGGACCGCCATGGAGCACGACGACGGGAATGCCGTCGGGCTTCCCGCATTGTTCGACATAGACACGGTGCCCGTCGCCCACCTCCAGCATGCGCTGATCGAAGGGGTCGCGGGGCGGGTAGAGATACTGCACCGCGCGCTTATGGCCTGCCTCTTTGTCCATGCTCACCCTATATAGCGCGCAAAGGCCCGAAAGCCTGCACACCAAAGAGACGAATGGAGCACGGAATGCAAGCGAGCCCCGGCACGGTCGATACCGGCGAAATCGCGAAATTCGAGGCCATGGCCGCCGATTGGTGGGACCTCGAGGGCAAGTTCAAACCGCTGCACATGCTCAACCCCACGCGGCTCGATTACATCACCGGCCAGATCGCGGCGGAGTATGGCCGCGAGCTCGGGCAGCCGCGCCCCTTCGAGGGGCTCAGGATCCTGGATATCGGCTGCGGCGGCGGGCTCCTCTGCGAGCCCATGGCGCGGCTCGGGGCCGAGGTGGTGGGCGCCGACGCCGCCGAGAAGAACATCGCCGTCGCTCGCGTCCATGCCGCGCAGACGGGGCTTGCCATCGACTACCGCGCGACGACCGCCGAGGCCTTGGCGGAGGCAGGCGAGCAGTTCGACGCCGTGCTCAACATGGAGGTGATCGAGCATGTCGCCCATCGCCAGGCCTTCCTCGATGCCTGCGCGGCGCTGGTGCGGCCCGGCGGGCTCCACCTCTGCTCCACGCTGAACCGCACGCGGCGCAGCTATCTCCTGGCCATCATCGGGGCCGAGCACGTCATGAAATGGCTGCCCAAGGGCACCCATGACTGGCAACGCTTCGTGACGCCCGAGGAGCTCTTCGAAATGCTGGAGGCGGCGGGGCTCGCCCCCGTGGACCGCACCGGCATGGTCTTCGATCCCCTGCGGTGGAGCTGGTCGCTGTCTGCCACGGACCTCGCGGTGAATTACATCACCGCCGCCCGCAAGGAGGGTTAGCGGGCTAGGTCCGGGTCGCGACCGCCTCCTCCTCGGCCTCGGTGAGGCCCCGGCGCATCTCGCGCAGCACGGGCAGCATCCGGCGCACTTCCTCGGTGCCGGCATGGCCCACCGCCTCGCTGATGATGGGGCCGATGGCGGCCATGGCGCTGTCGCGCGCGGCACGCCCCGCGGGGCTGATCGCCACCATCTTGCGCCGGGCATCCTCCCAATCGGGACGGATATGGACGAAGCCCGCCCATTCGAGGCGCGCGAGCGTGTTCGTCATGGCCCCGCGCGTGACATGGAACGTCTTGGCCAGCTGCGCGGGCGTCCGCTCCCCCTGCGCGCGGGCGAGGTGGTTGAGGACGGAGAAGTGGCTGAGCTCCATCCCCTTGGGCAGCGCCTTCGTCACACGGTTACGCACCATCTGGTCGATCACGAGGATCTCAGAGAAGACGGCCACGGGCAGGGGGTCGGTCTTGGTCGACATGACGCGTAGGTTAAGGCCCGCGAAACGCCCTGTCATGGGTGAGCGCGGCGATTTTACGACGCGCGGCGGCAACCTGCCCCAGCTCGAGATCGACGAAGGCGAGGCCGGGCGCCTCCCCCATGTCGAGGATGACCTCGCCCCAGGGCGCCACGGCGAGCCCGTGACCGTGCGTGGCGCGGGGGCCGGATTTGCTCTCCCCGTGGGTGCCGGTCTGCGCAGGGGCGAGGACGAAGGCACCCGTCTCGATTGCGCGGGCGCGGAGCAGCACCTCCCAATGCGCCCGCCCCGTGGGCTGCGAAAACGCGGACGGAACGGTGAGGATGTCGGCGCCCGCCTGCGCCAGGGCACGGTAGAGATGGGGAAAGCGGAGATCGTAGCAGATGCTGAGCCCGATCCTGCCCCAGGGCGTGTCGGCGAGAGCGGCCGCCTCGCCCGGGCGGTAGGCGGCGCTCTCGGTATAGGTCTCGGTTTCGCTCAGCGCCACGTCGAACATGTGGATCTTGTCGTAGCGTGCCCGCACCGCGCCGCCCCCGTCGATGAGGAAGGAGCGGTTGGCGAAGCGTCCGTCAGGATCGCCGGATTTCAACGCGAGCGAGCCGATGAGGACCCAGAGCCCGTGCTCCGCCGCCGCCTCCTGCACTGCCCTCAGGGTCGGGTCGTCGGCCTCTTCGTGCAGAAGCGCATCCTGCTCGGCCCTTGGCGCACCGAGGCAGTTCGACACTTCGGGCGTGAGCAGCAGGTCCGCGCCGCCGGCCTTGGCCTCTGCCACCGCCGCGACCATGGCCGCCGTGTTGGCGGCCACGTCCGGCGTCGACGTCATCTGCAGAAGCGCGGCGCGCATTAGCCCTTTAGCAGAGCGTCGAGCTTGCCGCGGCTCTCGAGGTCGTAGAGGTCATCGCAGCCGCCCACATGGGTCTCGCCCACGAAGATCTGCGGCACGGTGCGCCCGCCCTTGGCGCGCTGCATCATCTCCGCCCGCTTCTCGGGCTCGCGGCCCACGTCGATCTCGGTGAAGCTCACGCCCTTGGAGCTCAGCAGGCGCTTGGCGGCGTGGCAGAAGCCGCACAGCTTCGTGGTGTAGATCTCGACGGGTTGCATGGGCAGGGTCCTTCTCCTCGTTGCCCCTGCATCTAGGGCGCCCGCGCTGCCCGCGCTAGGGTCAGGACATCCACCCGCCGCGCCCCGCCCTCATGCGCCGCCTCGGAGGCCGCCGTGAGCGTCGCGCCGGAGGTCATCACGTCATCGATCAGGAGCACGGCGCGCCCCTCCAGCGGGCGCCCGGTGCTCGCCGGGCGGATCGCGTCGGCGAGGATCTCGTAGCGGTCTGCCTTGCTCAGCCGGTCGAGGGAGCGCGTCCGCCGCACCCGACGCAGCGCGAGCATATGCGTCGGTCGCTCCACCTCCCGGCTCACCGCCTGCGCCAGAAGGGCCGATTGGTTGTAGCGGCGGTTCAGGAGACGGGTCCAGTGGAGCGGTACGGGCACGAGGATCGTATCGTCAAAGATCACGTCCCGCGCCCGCATCGCCATCCACCGGCCCGCGGCGCGCACGATATCGGCGCGCTCGTTGCGCTTGAGACCCTGCACGAGCTGCCGCGCCCGCCCGTCATAGGCGAGCGCCGCGCGCCCTTTCTCCCAGGCGCGAGGCGCCGTGAGGCAGTCGTCGCAAAGCGCGACCTCCCCCGGCTCCCCGCCCACAAGCGGCGCCGCGCAGCCATCGCAGGTCACGCCGTGGAGGAACGGCGTGTCGCGCCAGCAGGTCCCGCAGAGGGCGAAATCGCTCTCCACTGCGGTGCCGCAGCCGATGCATTGCGACGGGTATAGTAGCTTGATCGCGCGCTGGGCCAGAAGCATGGGACGTCCCCCCGGGACAGCTTGGCCCGCGGATGGTTAACGAAGCCTTACCGCGCCAAACACCTCCACCGTGGCGCGCGCGCGTTCCCGCCCTATCTTTTTCTGGTAAGCTGCGGCAATTACGACACCGCCATCCATTGACCCGCGGAGGCGCGCAAATACCTCCGCCCTGATCAAGCGACAGCGAAAGATGAAAATGTTCGACGCCAAAGCGCAAGACGACGTAGCCCGCTGCCCTGTCCACGCGCCCGCAGACCACCCGCTGGTGAAACCGGCGAAGGTGGGCATCCTGCTGGCCAATCTCGGCACGCCGGACAATTACGATTACTGGTCCATGCGCCGCTACCTGGGCGAATTCCTCAGCGACAAGCGCGTCATCGACTACAGCCCCTGGATCTGGCAGCCGCTCCTGCAGCTCGTCATCCTGACGAAGCGGCCGTTCTCCTCCGGCGAGGCCTACAAATCGATCTGGAACGAAGAGCAGGGCGAAAGCCCGCTCATGACGATCACCAAGGCCCAGACCGCCAAGATCAAGGCGGAGATGGAGGCCGAGTACGGCACCGAGGTGATGGTCGATTTCTGCATGCGCTACGGCAATCCTTCCACCAAGTCGAAGGTGCGGGAGATGGTGGAGGCGGGCTGTCAGAAGATCCTGTTCTTCCCGCTCTACCCGCATTACGCCGGCGCCACCTCCGCCACGGCCTGCGACCAGTTCTTCCGCGTGCTCATGCAGGAGAAGTGGCAGCCCATCGCCCGCGTGGTGGAGCCCTATTACGAGCACCCGCTCTATATCGAGGCGCTCGCGCAGTCGATCGAACGCGCCTACGCCAAGATGGAGACGCGGCCCGATATCCTCGTCTGCTCCTATCACGGGGTGCCCAAGCGCTACCTGATGGAGGGCGACCCCTACCATTGCCAGTGCCAGAAGACGACGCGCCTCCTCAAGGAGCGGCTCGGCTGGGACGACACCGATATCGTCACCACGTTCCAGAGCCGGTTCGGCCCCGAGGAATGGCTCAAGCCCTACACGGTGGAGGAGGTCGCGCGCCTGGCGGAGGCGGGAAAGAAGAACATCGCCGTCTGCGCGCCCGCGTTTTCATCGGACTGCATCGAGACGCTGGAGGAGATCAACGAGGAGATCGCCGAAAGCTTCGAGGAGGCTGGCGGCGAGCACTTCACCTACATTCCCTGCCTCAATGACGACGCGGCGCATATCAAGGCGCTGAGCGCCATCATCCGCACCAATCTCGGCGGCTGGATCTGAGGCGGCGCGGGATCCCGCGCGAGCCCCGCGGCACAGATCAGGACATGAAAAAAGGGCGGCGCCACCGGCACCGCCCTTTTTTATTCAGTCGCTGGTGCCGTTAGGCCGTGGCGGCCGCGATGAGCGCGATCAGGATGAGCGGGATGATGAGAGCGTTGGACGAACCGCCGGTCTCTTCCACCGTTTCAATCACGATCTCGGGCTCCATCATCGGCTCGGACATGCCGCCCGCCGAAGCAAAGGATGCAAAGCCGGTCAGGGCAGCAGCAAGGACGAGTTTCTTCATAATTTCCTCCAGTGGACGTACGTCACCACATGCCTTCAGGCATACGCGCACGCATCAGACTTACCTCGTAAGACCGGATAAACAAGAAATCATCATTGATGCAAAGACTTGTTGTCGCGCGGCATCGGCGGATCGCCGCGATGTCGTCAAATTAGCAACACCTGCGCGCCATTGTCCACGAGGCCGAAAAGCTCCGCGATGTGCTCGTTATAGAGCCCGATGCAGCCGTTGGAGGAACGCCGCCCGATCTTGCGCGTGTCGTGGGTCCCGTGGATGCGGTAATACGTCCAGCTGAGGTAGAGCGCGTGGCTGCCCAGCGGGTTGTCGGGGCCCGGGCCAACGAATTCCGGCCATTCGGGATTGCGCTCCCGCATGGCGGGCGTGGGGCGCCAGGAGGGGCCTTCGACCTTGCGGATGACGCTCGTGCGGCCGCGCCGCGTGAGGTCCTCGCTCAGTGGGACGGAGGTGGGGTAGAGCTTGTAGATCGCCTGGTCCTCGGACCAGTAGTGCAGCGCGCGGCTGTCGAGATCCACGAGGATCGCGCCGCCCCGCGTGTCGCTGAAATAGGGGCGCCAGTCGAGCGTGCGAAAGCTCGAGATGTTGCGCTTCACCGTGCCCGTCACCTCGCTCTCGAATTCGGTGGTGTCAGGCGTGTTCTGCGCCAGCGCCGGCGCGGCCAGAAGCGCGGTGGAGCCCGCGAGGAACCCGCGGCGCGCGAACGTTTTCTCGGTCATCCCTGCCTCCGTGACTGATTGCCCGAGGTTCTATGGCCTTGAGGACGCAGTCGCAAATCAAACAGGCGTTAACCTGCCGGAATGCGTCGTGGAACGTTTGAAGCCCGCGCGCGCGCCGCATAGAAGCGGGCGACACAGTGGGGATATCGGTATGGTCGACCGTCGTTTCGTTCTTTTTGGGCTGCCCGCGCTCCTGTCGGCCTGTGGCGGCGGGCCGCTGGAGCTCGACCCGGACGGAAATCCACTCCGCCGGGTCTATCGCCTGGAGCCCGGCGGGATGGGCGACGTGCAGTTCCGCGTCCTCGACGGGGTCAACGCCCTGCGCGCGGCCCGCGGCGCGGGCGCGGTGGCGCTCAACGCGGAGCTCAACGCCGCCGCCGCCACCCATTCCCGCGACATGGCCGTGCAGAACCGGCCCTGGCATTTCGGCTCCGACGGCTCCTCGCCCGTCGACCGTCTGGTGCGCGTGGGCTATTCCGGCACCCTCATCGGGGAGACGATCTCGGAGACTTTCGAGACGGAGCTCGAGACGCTCGCCGCCTGGATGCAGGCGCCCAACACGCGCGGCATCATCCTGGACCCTCGGGCGCGGGACCTGGGCTTCTTCGGCTTCCAGGAGGCCAACGGCAAGATCTGGTGGACGCTCGTCCTCGCCACGCCGGCCCCGTCGCTGGAGCTCGCCTGAGCTAGTCGCGCCGCGCCGAGCGGGGGTAGATGCTGATGGGCGTGCCCACCTCCACCATGGCGAAGATCTCCTCTATCTCCCGGTCGGTGACGGCGATGCAGCCCCAGGTCCAGTCCGGCGTTTCGGAGAAATTGCGCGGCGTGCCGTGGATGAAGATATCGCCGCCGGGGCTTTCTCCTAGGGCCCGCGCATGGGCGCGGTCGGCGGCATTGGGATAGGAGATGCCGAGGGAGAGGTGGAAATCCGACTCCGGGTTCTTGCGGTCGATGAGGTAGTGCCCCTCCGGCGTGCGGCCGTCGCCGCTGACCTCCTTGTGGCCCTCGGGCGCGAAACCCAGCTCGAAATCGAAGACCCGCAGCACCTCCCGCTCGTGGAGCAGCACCAGCGTGCGCTCCTCCTTGAAGGCCACGACGCGCGTCACCTCTGGCCCGTCATAGGGCCGGATTTTGGAGGCACAGCCCGAAAGCACGGCGACCGCGCCCAGGAGCAGGGGGATGAGAACCGCTCGCATCTGTCTCAACGTCGTTATTTTTGCGGAACCATACCGCAGGGCAGCGGGCCCTGGCGACAAAAACCTATGACTTTTCGCTCAATTTTCGCTCGATCTCTCCGAGCCGGGTGAGGACTTCGTCACGGTAGCTGTCGGTGGCCTCGTTGGCCTCGGCGGCGTGGGCCTCCTGCATGGAGTTCACGATGAGACCGACGAGGAGGTTCACGACCGCGAAGGTCGTCACCATGATGAAGGGCACGAAGAACGCCCAGGCCATGGGATAGACCTCGAGCACCGGGCGCACGATGCCCATGGACCAGCTTTCCAGCGTCATGATCTGGAACAGCGTGTAGAGCGAGCGGCCCAGCGTGCCGAACCAGTCGTCGAACATCGCGGCCTGCTCGGGCGTGCAGGCGGGGCAGCCCAGACCGAAGAGCTTCGTGGCCATGACCGCGCCGATGTAGAACATCATGCCCATGAGCAGGAAGACGGAGCCCATGCCCGGCAGCGCGCTCACGAAACCCTCCACCACCCGGCGGAGCTGCGGCGCCACGGATATGAGGCGCAGCACGCGCAGGATGCGGAGCGCGCGCAGGACGCTGAGCCCCCCCGTCGTGGGCACCAGCGCGATGCCCACCACCGCAAGGTCGAAGATGTTCCACCCCGACCGGAAGAACCGCCCACGATAGGCGTAGAGCTTGAGCGCGATTTCGGCGGTGAAGATGGCGAGACACGCGCGATCGAGCGCGAAGATCAGGTCGCCCGCGGCCGCCATGATCGGCTCCGACGTCTCCATCCCGAGGATGATCGCGTTGAAGATGATCACGCCCATGATGACATTTGTCACGATGGGCCGCTCGAGCCATGTCCGGAGGGTCTGCTGCATGGGGCCGCCTTCTGTCTAGGCGCTCAGATGCGGCCCTCGGGAGCGCGCGTCAACTCTGCGCCTATTCCGCGGCCTCGCTATATCCCAAAAATCCGCCCGATTGCCTGTTCCAGTAGCGCGCGTAGAGCCCGCCCCGGCCGAGCAGCTCGTGATGGGTGCCCTCCTCCACGATGCGGCCCGCCTCCATGACGACGATGCGGTCCATGTTGGCGAGCGTGGAAAGGCGGTGCGCGATGGCGAGCACCGTCTTGCCCTCCATGACGCGCTCGAGCGCGTCCTGGATCTCCGCCTCCACTTCGCTGTCGAGCGCGCTCGTGGCCTCGTCGAGCACCAGCACCGGCGCGTCCTTCAGGATCGCGCGGGCGAGCGCGATGCGCTGGCGCTGACCGCCCGAAAGCTTCACGCCCCGCTCGCCCAGATGCGCGTCATAGCCCTTGCGGCCCTTCCCGTCCTCCAGCATCTGGATAAAGTCGTGGGCGCTCGCCTTTTCGGAGGCGGCGACGAGCTCCGCCTCCGTGGCGTCGGGTCGGCCGTAGAGGATGTTGTCCCGGGCGGAGCGGTTGAACATGGCAGTGTCCTGCGTGACCATGGCGATGTGGCGGCGCAGGCTCTCCTGCGTGACCCGGGCCACGTCCTGCCCGTCCACCAGCACGCGGCCGTTTTCGGCGTCATAGAGCCGGAGGAGCATGGCCACGAGCGTGGATTTCCCCGCGCCAGACGCGCCCACGACGCCGACTTTCTCGCCGGGCTCGAGCGTGAGCGTGAGCCCGCGCACGCCGCCGGGTCCGCCATCGTAGGTATAGGTGAGCGCCTCGAACCGGATCGCCCCCGCGCCCGGCACGAAATCCGGCGCGCCCGGCGCGTCGGTGACGGAGTGGGGCGGTGTGAGCGTTTTGATGCCGTCCTCGATCTCGCCCAGGTTGGCGTAGAGCCCCATGAGCGCGAAGCTCACCCAGCCGGTCATCTGGCTGAGCCGGATGGAGATCACCCCCGCCGCCGCGATATCGCCCGCGCTGGCCGCGCCCGCGGTCCAGAGCCAAATGGCGGAGCTGATGAGCACCACCGGAAGCACGCCGGCCACCGACATGAGCGCGAGGCGGAACAAGGCACTGATCTTGCCGAACTCGATGGCCGAGACCCGGTATGCCCCCATGGCGCCAAGCGCCGCCTCGTCCTCGTGCTCGGAATTGGCGAAGAGCTTCACCGTCTTGATGTTGCCCACGGTGTCGACGATCTGCCCGCTGACATTGGCGCGTTTGGCTGCGCGATCCTTGGAGCGGGACCTGATCCGCGGCATGAACCAGGCGATGAGCCTGAGATAGCCCGCGAACCACACGATCACGATCACCGCCACCGTCCAGTCGATGGTGAAAAGAAGCAGGATCGAGCCCACTACGGAGGCCGCCGCGAAGGCCACGACGCTGATCAGCTCCACCAGCACATCCGTCACCGCGCGGCCCGTCTGCATCTGCTTTTGCGCGATGCGGCCCGCGAAATCGTCGTCGAAAAACTCCGTCGAGTGGCCCAGCACCCAGCGGTGCAGGCGCGACTGCACGAGCATGTTCACGTTGGGCTGGATCATGATGGAGTTGAGCGCCGCCGACGCGCCGAAGGCGATGGGCCGCAGAACGAGGAAAAAGGCGAGGAAGGCCACGAGGAGGAGCGTGTTGGCGTCGAACCAGCTCGCCGGGTCGGCATCGGTCGAATCGACAATGGCACCCAGGATGATCGCACTCACCACCTCCGAGGTGCCCGCCGCCGCGGAGACGGCGAAGGCGAGCCAGAACATCGGCCACGCGCCCCGGAGGCACCAGCGCAGGAACGCCATGAGCGTCTGCGGCGGGGCGCCCTCGGCGGGCTCGAACGGCTTGATCCACCCGCTCAGCGTGCGGGCGAAACTCTCGAAATAGGCTGTCATTCAGCAGCGACCTCGGCATCGTCGTCGGTGAGGATGAACCCGCCCGATTGGCGCGCCCAGAAGCCTGCATATAGGCCGCCCCGCGCCAAAAGCTCGGCATGGGTGCCGTCTTCGGCGATGCGGCCCCCGTCGAGGACGATGATCCGGTCCATCTGCGCGATGGTGGAGAGGCGGTGCGCGATGGCGATGACGGTCTTGCCGTCCATCATGCCGGTGAGCGTCTCCTGGATCGCTGCCTCCACCTCGCTATCGAGGGCGGAGGTGGCCTCGTCGAGGACGAGGATGGGTGCGTCTTTCAAGATCACCCGCGCGAGGGCGATCCGCTGCCGCTGGCCGCCCGAGAGCTTCACGCCCCGCTCGCCCACATGGGCGTCATAACCCTGCCGCCCGTTCGGGTCCTCCAGATCATCCACGAATTCGTCCGCCGCCGCCCGCGCCGCGGCCCGGCGCAGGTCGTCCTCGGAGGCGGCGGGATCGCCATAAAGGATGTTCTCCCGCACCGAGCGGTGGAGGAGCGAGCTGTCCTGCTGCACCATCCCGATCTGGCGGCGCAGGCTCGTCTGCGTCACGGCGCGGATATCCTGCCCGTCGATCAGGATGCGCCCGCCCTCGGCGTCGTAAAACCGCAAAAGCAGCTTCACGAGGGTCGATTTCCCGGCGCCCGAGCGGCCTACGACGCCCACCTTCTGACCCGGCGCGATGGTCAGGTCGATCTTGTCGAGCCCGCCCTTGTCACGCCCGTAATGGTGGGTGAGGCCCTCGAGCTCGATCTTGCCCTCCGTGAGCGTGAGCTCGGTCGCATCGGGTGCGTCGAGGAGCGCGATAGGCTGCGCGATCGTCTCCATCCCCTCGCGGATGATCCCCACATTCTGGAAGAAAGACGTGAGCGCCCACATGATCCAGCCCGTCATGGCGTTGAGCCGGAGCACCAGCGCCGAGGCCGCCGCGACGACCCCTACCGTGGCCGAGCCCGAGGTCCAGAGCCAGAGCCCCCAACCCACCACCGCCACGATGAGGAGACCGTTGAGAAAGGTCAGCATCGCATCCATCAGCGTGTAGAGCCGCATCTCCGCCTGGAAGGTGCGCCGCGCCTTTTCGATGACCTCCCGGGCATAGTCCTCCTCGCTGGCGTGATGGGCGAAGAGCTTCACCGAATGGATGTTGGTGTAGCTGTCGACGACCCGCCCCGTCACCGCGGAGCGCGCGTCAGAGGCCGCCTGCGAGGCCGGCGTCACCCGCTTGATGGTCCAGTGGACGAGCCAGCCATAGAGGAAGAGCCACGCCAGAAGCGGCAGCATCAGCCGCGGGTCCGTGGTGGACATGAGCACCACCGCCCCCGCGAAATACGCCAGGCTATAGGTGATCGCGTCAAAGGCCTGGAACGTCGCCTCCCCCACGGCGGGCGGCGTCTGCATGATCCGGTTGGCGATGCGGCCCGCGAAATCGTTCTCGAACCAGCCCACCGATTGCCGCAGCACGTGGCGATGGGCCCGCCAGCGCACGGTGGTGCCCACATTGGGCATGATCGCGTTGTTCAAAAGGAGCACGTCGAGCGTCTGCACCAGCGGGCGGAAGACGAGGATGAAGACCGTCACCAGCGCCAGTTCGAGCCCGTGCATGCTCCAGAACGTCGCCGCCTGAGTGGTGACGAGGTCGTCCACCAAGAGCCCCATGTAGTAGATGAGCCAGAGCTCCACCCCCGCCACCACCACCGAAAGCAGCGCGGAATAGACGAAAAGCGCCCTGAAGCCGTTCAGATAGCTCCAAAGGAACGGCACGAGCCGCGAAGGCGGCCGATCCTCGGGCGTGTAGGGCCCGTAGGGATCGTTGAGATTTTCGAAAAACCGAAACACGGGGGAGGCCTCATCGAGTCGCGCTCAACATACGCCTCGAAAGGTCACAGGAAAACCAAGCCCGCCGAAATCGCCAGCAGGACAGCCATACCGCGCATGAAAAGAGCGAAGGCGAGCGGTGTCCGGAGGAGATAGGTGAGAAGCGACCCGGCGAAGCTCCAAAAGAGGCAAACGCCCAAGTTTATGCCCGCAAACGCGGTGCCGAGGAGCCACGCGGAGAGAAGCGGGCTCGCCCCCTCCGTATAGGCGGTGGCGGCGAGCGCGATGGCCCAGACCTTCGGATTGACCCACTGGAAAAGCACCGCCTCCACAAACGTGAACGGCCGCGCGCGCGACTCCGCCTGGGGCTTGGCCTGCGCGGTCCAGAGCTTCCAGGCCATGGTGAGGATCCAGCTCGCCGCCACGATCTGCAGCGCGAGCTTCAGCTGCGGCACCGCCGCGAGGAGCGTGCCGATGCCGAACCCCGTGAGACCCGCCGTGATCCCCACGCCCACCGCAACGCCCAGCACATGGGGCAGCGTGGGGCGAAAACCGAACCGCGCGCCGGAAGCCGTGAGCAGGATGACGTTGGGCCCGGGGGAGAAGAGCCCCGCGAAGACGAATACGTAGAGCGGGGCGATCATAACTGGGCCAAAAGCTCCGCTCTTGTGGCGCTGAAGTCGGACGCGATCCAGGCCGTTTTGAGCCGTGTTAGAGCCTCTCCGATGGCCGGCCCCTCGAGATCTGCGGGCAGGTCGGCTGCCCTGACGGGGAAGTCCGCCGCCGCGCCGCGCGCTGCCGCCGCGATCTCCGCGGGATCGAGCGGGGCCTCCAGCGCCGCGGCGCGGAGCGCGAGCCCACGCTGCGCGATCTCCGCCCCGTGCCCATGGCCCAGCGCGCCCGCGCCATCCGCACCCTCCATGATCTCGCGGTAGATGGCGAGGCCGCGCGCCTCCGCCTTGCTCAACCTTAGCCCCGTCGCATCCCCGCCCAGCGCCGCGAGCCGCGCCATGGGATCGACGGGGGTGACAGGATCGAGGTGGGTGAACGGGCCGAGTGGTTTCGCGCTGGCCCCGGGCAGGACGCGCGCGAGGAGCCCCGCCTGCTCCAGCGCGGCGACGGCGCGCGCGGGCTCCGGCGCGGAGAGGAGCTTTGTCACCTCCCCCGTCACCCGCTCGGCCGAGAGCGTCGCGAGGCCGTCCCCATGGGCCGCGCAGGCCGCCAGACCCTCGGGATCGAGATCGGTCCCGTACCAGGCGAAGAAGCGGAAGAAGCGCAGGATGCGCAGGTAATCCTCCCGGATCCGCGCCTCCGCGTCGCCGATGAAGCGAAAACGCCGCTCCGCAAGGTCGACAAGGCCCCCCACCGGGTCCCGCACCGCGCCCGCCGCATCGGCGTAGAGCGCGTTCATCGTGAAATCGCGGCGGCGCGCGTCTTCCTCCAGCGTCTCGGCGAAGGCCACGACGGCGTGGCGGCCATCGGTCTCCACGTCGCGGCGGAAGGTCGTGATCTCGAACGGCTGCCCGCCATGGACGATCGTCACCGTCCCGTGGTCGATCCCCGTGGGCACCGCCTTCATCCCCGCGGCCTCGGCGAGCGCCGTGACCCGTTCGGGCCGCGCATCGGTGGAGATGTCGAGATCGCTCACCGGCGCACCGAGGAGCGCGTTGCGCACGCAGCCGCCCACGAACCACGCCTGGTGGCCGGCATTGGTGAGGAGCGCGCAGACCGCCTGCGCCCCCGGATCGCTGAGCCACGGGCCGCCCACGCGCGTCACGCCGAGACCCGCTCGGCAAAGCCGCGCAGCATTCGCGCCGTGGCACCCCAGATGTAATAGGGGCCGTAAGGTACGGCGTAATAGCGCCGGATGGCGCCCTGCCACATGCGCCCTTCAATGACGTAGGAGGCCGGGTCCGCCACGTGGGCGAGCGGCACTTGGAAGACCTCCGCCACCTCGCCGTCACTCGGGTAGAAGTCCTGCGGCGTGGTCAGGAGACCCACCTGTGGCGCGATGGTGAAGCTCGTCACCGTCTCGTGCGTCGGAAGCGTGCCGAGCGGCTCTATTCCAGCGGGATTTGCCCCGATCTCTTCCGCCGCCTCGCGCGTCGCGCAGGCCCAGGCATCGGCGTCGCCCTCCTCCTGCTTGCCGCCGGGAAAGGAGATCTGGCCGGGATGATGCTTGAGTGCCGAGGACCGCTTGGTCAGCACGACCTCGAGCCCGCGGGCGCCCGGCACGAGGAGCATGAGCACCGCCGCCGCGCGTAGCTTGCGCCCCGGCGGCAGGCTCACCTCGTTGAGATCGAAATCGGACGAGGGCCCCGCAGGCGCGTTGAGCGCGGCGCGGACCTCCTCCAACGTCGGGTTAATCGCCAAGGCCCGCGGCCTTCGGCGCCTCGCGCGCCTCGCGCACCTCCTCGGCCTCGAAGCCGAGCGTCGCCGGGTCAAAGCTGTAATGCGCCCCGCAGAACTGGCAATCGGCGGTGACGGTCCCGTCCTCCCGCGTCATGTGCGCGATGTCCTTTTGCGAGTAGATCGACAGGCTCTGGCGCACGCGCTCCTCCGAACAGGTGCAGCCGAACTCCACCGCCTGCGCGTCGAAGACCCGCGGCGCCTCCTCGTGGAAAAGCCGCGTGAGGAGCTCGGAGGGCTGCACCGACGGGCCCACGAGCTCCAGCTCTTCGACCGTGTCGAGGAGGATGTTGGCACGGTTCCAATTCTCCGCCTCGTCGCCGTCGAGGATGTCCTCGGCCTCCAGCAGCCCCGCTTCGCCGGAGCCGCCCCCCTGCACGAAGGGAGAGGCCTTGGGCATGTGCTGGAGCATCACGCCGCCCGCGCGCCACGCCTCATCGGACCCCGGCGCCGACGAGCGGCCATAGGCCAGCGCAAAGCGCGTGGGGATCTGCTCGGACTGGGCGAAGTAGGTCTGCGCGCAGCTCGTCAGCGACCCGCCCGCGATGGGCGTGATCCCCTGGTAGGGCTGCATGCCCTTGCCCTGGTCGATCAGGATCGCGAAGTAGCCCTTCCCGATCAGGGTGAAGGGATCGGCGGCGGGATCGAGACGGTCGGCATCGAAGCTCGCCCAGGCGCGGATGCGCGCGGGCTGCCCTTCCTTGGCGGGCGCGTAGTAATCGGTAGCGATGAGCCGCGCGGGCCCGTCGCCGCGCACCTGGAGCGAGAGCTTCCAGCGGAGCTTCATCGTCTGGCCGATCATGGCCGTGAGCAGCGCCATCTCCGCCACCAGCGCCTCGATCGGCGCGGGGTAATCGTGCTGCGCCAGCACATCGTCGAGAAGCCCGTCGAGCCGCGCCACGCGGCCCCGGATGTCGGAGCGGTCGAGCTGGAACGGGAGGACGGTGTCATCCCAGGCGATTTGTGCAGCCAGTGTCATGATTGGCCTCCTGCCGTGCGGCCTTGGCGTTCGGATATCGCGCCGATATAGGCACCACAACCCGTGAGCCAAGGGAATAGCCGCCATGCGCCGCTTCGGACGGCCGCCCGAGAAAAATCGCCGCTACACGCTGCGCCCCGGGGCCTACGCGATCCTGGCCCGGGGCCGGGAGATGCTGGTGACGCACCAGACGGCGCCCTGGCCGGAATACCAGCTTCCGGGGGGCGGCATCGACGCGGGCGAACACCCGGTGCCCGCGCTCATGCGCGAATGCCTGGAGGAGACGGGTTGGACGATCACGCGGCCCCGGCGCCTCGGCGCGTTCCGCCGCTTCACCTACATGCCGGAATACGACCTCTGGGCGGAGAAGCTCTGCGCGATCTACCTCGCGCGGCCCGCGCTCTCCCAGGGCCCGCCCAGGGAGGCCGGACACAGCGCGGTCTGGATGCCCGCCGATGTGGCCGCAACGAGGCTGGCCGTGCCGGGCGACCGGCACTTCGTGCGCGCGGTCTTCGGGCTCTAGGAGCGTTCGATGACGAGGGCGCTCACGTCGTCCTCGTAAAACCCCTCCTCGCCCAGGACCTGCCCCAGCTCCCATATGAGCGCCTCGAGGAAGGCGGTGCCCTCCAGCGGGCGGAATTTCTCCAGCAATGCGACGAGGCGGTCATCGCCGAAATAGCTGCCGTCGGAGAGCACGGCATCGGTGAAGCCGTCGGAATGAACAAAAAGCCGCTCTCCCCGGGCGAGCGTGAGCGTCGTGTTCTCGTAATAGGCCCCCGGGATCAGGCCCACGGGCAGCCCGCCCTCCCCCACGAAGCGGACCGCGCCGTCGATGGATTGCAGCGCGGGATGGGGATGCCCGGCCTGCGCCAGCACCACCTGTCCCGTGGCCGGAAAGACATGGCCGAGGAGCAGCGTGAAATAATGATCGGTGGCGAGGTCTTCCATCACAAGCTCGTTGAGCTCGGTGATGGTGTCCTCGGGCGAGCGCGGCGCCCAGCCGCCCGCGCCATCGGGCACCACGGCCACGTTCTGGCGCGGGCTCGTGGCGGGCAGGTACCCTGCGAGCCGGGCTGTCATGAGCGCCGAGGAGATCCCGTGGCCGGAGACATCGAGCGCGTAGAACCCGAACGCCTCCCCGTTGATGGGGAAGTGACCCACGAGATCGCCGCCCACATGGCTCGCCGGGCGCAGGATGGTACTGATCCGCGTCGGGCCGAGATCGACACTGCGATTGCCCAAAAGCCCCTGTTGCAGCTTGCGCGCCTCCATGAGATCTCCGTCGAGCCCGTCGAACCGCGTCTGCAACGCGTCGAGGCGGGAGAGCATGCGCGCCTGCCGCCGGCGCGTATCCCGCGCGGCCACGGCACGTCGAGAGAGGCTGGCGAGCACGGCGTCGAGCGCGCCAGCGGCAGCCGGCGTCTCGAGCACGGCATCCGCGCCGGCGTGGAGCGCGGCGTCCCGCGTCCCTGCGAGACGACCATCCGCGTCCCCGCCTTCGGTGAGCGCCAAGACATGGGGGGCGGCCCCCTGCGCCGCGCCCCGCGGTCCCGCCTCCCAGAGACGGGCGAGGAGAGTGTCCGCCGGGAGCCCCGCCTCTCCCCAACCGAGCATGACGAGCTCCGGCTCCACCGTCCGCAGGACCGTCGCCGCCGCCTCGAGGGAGGCGCAGATCTCCGTCCGATGGCCGCGGGCCGCGAGCAAGGGCGCCAGCGTCGCCGCGCGCGCACCGAGAAGCAGCACGCAAAGCCGCGGCGCCGCCTCACCGGCGGCCTCTCTCGTTCCGTCGGCTCGCGTCACTCGTTCCACCCGGATTTCCTCGCGCGCACCATGGACCGGGAGCCGTTAACGGCCCGTGAAATCCTGCCGTGCACGGCTCGGTGACGTGGTGTCAGATGACGAAATTCGCCAGCGTCTCGTTATCGGTGATGTCGTCGTAGACGAAGCCGCCCTTCTCCATGTCCCGGAAGAGGCGGTCGAAATTCGCCGGGTCCTTGGTCTCGATCCCGATGAGGACGGAGCCGAAGTTGCGCGCGGATTTCTTCAGGTACTCGAAGCGGGCGATGTCGTCGTCGGGGCCGAGCATGCCCAGGAAGTCCTTCAGAGCGCCGGGGCGCTGGGGCATCCGCAGGATCATGTATTTCTTCAGCCCCTGGTACTTCTGCGCCCGTTCCTTGACCTCCGGCAGGCGTTCGAAGTCGAAATTGCCGCCCGAGGTGATGCAGACGACCGTCTTGCCGCGGATGTCGCGGGCAAGCTCGGGCAGCGCGTCGATGGCCAGCGCGCCCGCGGGTTCGAGGACGATTCCCTCGATATTGAGCATCTCCATGATGGTGCCGCAGATGCGGTTTTCGGGCGCGACGAGCACGTTGGCGGCCGGCGTGTCCGAGAGCGCCGCGAAGGTGCGCGCGCCCACCCGGGCCACCGCCGCGCCATCGACGAAGGTGTCGACCTTGCCCAGCGTCACGGGCTCCCCCGCCGCCACGGCCGCCGTGAGGCTCGCGCCGCCCTGGGGCTCCACGAAGACGAGCCGCGTGGCCGCGCCCGCGGCCTCCATGTACTTCTGTGCCCCCGACGACAGGCCGCCGCCGCCCACCGGCAGCACCATGATATCGGGCGCCTGGCCGAGCTGGTCGAGGATTTCCATCGTCACGGTGGCCTGGCCCTCGATGACGTCTGGATCGTCGAAGGGCGACAGGAAATGTCCGCCATGCTCCGCGCAATAGGCCTGGGCGGCGCGGAGGCAGTCGTCGAAGTAGTCGCCCACGAGCCGCACCTCCACGAAGGCGCCGCCGAACATGCGCGTCTTGTCGATCTTCTGCTGGGGCGTCGTCACCGGCATGAAGATCACGCCGCGTTTCTCCAGCGACTGGCAATTATAGGCCACGCCCTGCGCGTGGTTGCCCGCCGAGGCGCAGACGAAGAGCCCCTGGTCGGGGTGCGCTGCCAGCGCCTTCGTCATCGCGTTGAACGCCCCGCGAAGCTTGTAGCTCCGCACCGGGCTCAGGTCCTCGCGCTTGAGGTAGATGTCGGCCCCGAACTTCGCGCTAAGATGCTCGTTCTTCTGCAGCGGCGTGGCCTCGAACAGCGCGCGCATCTTGGCGGCCGCGCGGCGCACGGTATCGGGGAATTCGGTCATGGAGCGCTCAGTGCCCGAGCGCTCCGCGGCCTGCAAGGGCTCAGGTGAGCTCACGGCCCTCGACGGCGACGCCGTAGACGGTGGTGAGCGCGGAAAACCCGAGGATCGTGACGAACCAGCTCCCCACGATGGAGATGATGAAGCCGAGGATGGGGATGAGCCCGAGGATACCCACCACGATCTGAATGCCGATGACCACGGCCAGGTAGCACAATCCGAACCAGAAGATCGTGCCCGAATGGGACTGCGTCTCGTGCCAGGCCTCGCCGATGCCCATCTCCTTGTCCACCGCCGCCGCCGGCAGGACCGAGGACAGCCGGAACGAAATCCACAAAAAGACCGGCAGGAGCACGACTACCCCCACGATGCCGAGGATCACGCCCGCCGCCTCGCCCGCGCCGCTCGCCACGGCCCCCACCACGAAGATGGGCACGATCGCGATCAGGAAGTAGACGAGCGACAAAAGGATGAGCTTGCCCACATAGGTCCGGATCTCGGCCCCGCGGAACGGTGGCATCCAGCCGGACGGGTATTCCTCCAGCAGCACGAAGCGATGCCAGGAGATCGCGACCCACGACATGCCGGTGATGGCCACCACGAAAACGACGAGCCCGATGAGGAAAAACCCGAGGCCCGCGCCGGCGCCCAGCCCGGCGGACGGCACGTCGCCCGTCATCATGGGGCCGCCGCCCACGGCGAAGACGCCGCCGCCGCCCACAACGAGGATGACGGCATACATCAACAGGAGCGGCACCACGCTCACCCGCGCGGCATTGCCCAAATTCGCCCAAAGCATCCGCAAGGCATGAGACATCATCGAAATGGCCATCCCGGCCTCCATTCTTCAAATCGCTTCGGGCACGCGCCCGTGCGCAGCCTAGCCCGCTTGAGGCGGCGACGAAAACGGGCTAACGCGCCGCAGCACGCAAATCCCGGGGGTGTTTCATGTCTGCACCAAAGCTCGCGCCGAAAAAGGTCGTACTCGCCTATTCCGGGGGGCTCGACACGTCGATCATCCTGAAATGGCTGCAGACGGAATATGGCTGCGAGGTGGTCACCTTCACCGCCGATCTCGGCCAGGGGGAGGAGCTCGAGCCCGCCCGCGCCAAGGCGGAGATGATGGGCGCGACGTCGATATACATCGAGGATCTGCGGGAGGAGTTCGTGCGCGACTTCGTCTTCCCGATGTTCCGCGCCAATGCGCTCTACGAGGGCCTTTACCTGCTCGGCACCTCCATTGCGCGGCCGCTCATCTCCAAGCGGCTCGTCGAGATCGCCGCCGCCGAGGGCGCCGATGCCGTGGCCCACGGCGCCACCGGCAAGGGCAACGACCAGGTCCGCTTCGAACTCGCCGCTTATGCTTTGAACCCCGATATCAAGGTCATCGCGCCCTGGCGGGAATGGGACCTGACGTCCCGGACGAGGCTCATCGACTTCGCCGAGAAGAACCAGATTCCCATCGCCAAGGACAAGCGCGGCGAGGCGCCCTTCTCCGTGGATGCAAACCTCCTGCACACCTCCTCGGAGGGGAAGGTCCTCGAGGATCCCGCCGACGAGGCGCCTGATTACGTGCTCCAGCGGATCACCCGGCCCGAGGACGCGCCCGACGCGCCCGAGATGGTGGAGATCACCTTCGATAAGGGCGATGCCGTGGCCATCAATGGCGAGGCCATGTCGCCCGCATCGACCCTAGCGCGCCTGAATGAACTCGGCGCCAGGCACGGCATCGGCATCCTCGACCTCGTCGAAAACCGCTTCGTGGGCATGAAGAGCCGCGGCATCTACGAGACGCCCGGCGGCACGATCCTGCTCGAGGCCCATCGCGGGATCGAGCAGATCACGCTCGATAGCGGCGCGGGGCACCTGAAGGACTCCATAATGCCCCGCTACGCGGAGCTCATCTACAATGGCTTCTGGTTCTCCCCCGAACGAGAGATGCTGCAGGCCCTCATCGACAAGAGCCAGGAGCATGTCTCGGGCACCGTGAGGCTCAAGCTCTACAAGGGGCAGGCCGCGGTCGTCGCGCGCTGGTCGGACCACTCCCTCTATTCCGAGGCCCACGTGACCTTCGAGGACGATGCCGGCGCCTACGACCAGGAAGACGCCAAAGGCTTCATCCAGCTCAACGCGCTGCGCCTCAAGCTCCTGGCCGCCCGCGACCGCCGATTGAAGGGCTAGCCCGGCCGCCCCGTGAGCTCGCAGAACTCAAAGCCGGTTCGCGTCTTGAGGTCGAAATCGCGGTAGAACTGCGGAAAGACCATGTCGTCGATGTCCACATCGATCTGCATGGCGTCCTCGGCCACAATGCGCGTCATCGTCTCCGTGGCCTCCGCTTCCGAGATGCCGACCTGCGCGAGCACCTCACCGAAGCAACCGCACAGGCCCGCCAGCATCTGCTCGGCCTGCGCGGGGGGGATGTTGGCGGGGGCCGGTCCCCGTTCGTAGATCACCATCGCGCTGCATGCCTCGACATAGGCGCTCTGCGCCGCGGCGGGCAGCGGCGCGACGAGGAAGAGGGTGGGCAGGACGAGCGGAAGGGTGCGGAGCATGGCGGAGCCTCAACAAACTGAAAACCAGGGCCCCCAGTGACGACGCGGCGACCGCTCCTGTCAAGCTCGCACTCTGCCTCGCCCCGCGCGGTGGCAACCCTTCCTTCATCACCGCAACACTCGTACCCGTGTACATACACCCTGTGTACGGCTTGTGTACGGAATGTGCATGGCTCGAAATCGTCCCCCAGCCCACCGCACGGTGCCCCTCGGGGGCGTTAGGGAATGGGTAACGTCCGCGCCTTCAGACGCTCGTAGAACGGCATCGCCGCGGCCACGAGGGCCGCATATTCGGGCGGCGCGGGCGGCAGAGGGCCCTCTGCCGCCTCGAACCCGGTGGAGCGATGCACCGCGTCGTACCAATGCGGCGCCCAGGCCCCGTCGAAGGGTTTCGGCCCCGCCTCCCAGCGGAGCATGGCCGCATCGAAGGGCAGGCCCGCCGCGGCGCACAGCGCCCGCAAAGCGGGCTCCGGTGCGCGCCGGATATCGGCGCTGTCGATGACGATGGGCTCACTAAGCCTTTGATATATCGCAACGAGCGGGGTGAAGCCCAGATCCTCGGCCGTCGGTGCCTCGCGCTTCCTGAGGTAGCTCGCGAGGACCCGCGCGGGATGCCTCAGGAGCACCACGTGGCGCAGGCCCGTATCCTCCACCCAGTCCAGCGGAAAGCCCGGCAGCATGTGGTGGGCCATATGCTTTTCGTATTGGTGCGGCGTTTGGTGGCGGCGCAGCACGGCGGGCACCCGGGCGGGGTCGGTCTCCATCGCCGCCATGGTCTCCGCGGCCATCGGATGCTCGATTGAGCTCTCCTTAAGAAACGCGCCGTAAAACGGCTCGTCCACCGCGGTCATATCCGCCCGGTTGCCGAAACTGTACATCAGCGCCGTCGACAGGTTCCGCGGACCCGACCAGACGGCGAGCCTCACGGTTGGCTCTCGATGAGCGCCTTGTAGAGCGCGCGGATGCGCGTGGTCACCGGTCCGATGGCGCCCGTACCGATCACGCGCCCGTCGATCTCCGACACGGGCGTCTGCGCTCCGAACGTGCCGGTGAGGAAGGCCTCCTCGGCGGAATAGGTCTCCACGAGGGAGAAGTTGCGCTCGAAGACCGGGATGCCATCGGCGCGGCAGACGTCGATCACTTTCTGACGGGTGATCCCGTTCATGCAGTAATCGCCGGTGGAGGTCCAAACCTCCCCCGCCTTGACGATGAAGAAATTGCAGGCATTCGTGGTGTTCACGAAGCCATGGATATCGAGCATGAGCGCCTCGTCGGCGCCCGCCTTCTCCGCGGCGATGCAAGCAAGGATGCAGTTGAGCTTCGAATGCGAATTCAGCTTGGGGTCCTGTGTCATGGGCAGCCCGCGCAGGTGTGGCACCGTGGCGAGCCTGATCGGGCGCGGGATCTTCGGGCGCGAATGCTCCATGATAATGACCATGGTGGGCCCCGACACGCTGAGCGCCGGATGCTGGAAGGGCCGCATCTTCACGCCGCGGGTCACCATGAGCCGCGCATGGGCGTCACTGTGCATGTCATTGGCGGCGCGCGTCTCCTCCAGCGCCTGTAACATTCCCGCCCGGTCGAGCGGCAGCGCCAGATCGATCGCCTTCGCCGCTTCCTCGAGCCGCGAGAGATGCTCCTCCACGAACGCCCAGCGCCCGTCATAGAGCCGGAGCCCCTCCCACACGCCGTCGCCCAGCATGAAGCCACTGTCATAGACGCTGATTTTCGCGTCCTGCCGGGGGAGAAGCGCGCCGTCGACATAGATCACGATCGCCGCGTTGCGGGCGTCCTCCTCGGCCTGATGGGTCGTCACGGGCTCCATGGGCGCGAGCTTTTCCCAAGAGGATCAATCTTTTCAAGCAGTAACTAGGGCGTGACCTCCCGCGCCCGTGAATTGGCTTTGAACGTGTCTGCCGTCACACCGCTTGCAACGACAGGAGACTTCACATGCTCAACCCGATCCACCAGCCCCGCCCGTTCCTCACCGCCATGGCCATCGCCGCGGCGATCCTGATCCAGTGCACCGGCAAGGCCGAGGCGCGCGATATACAGACCGTCACCGTCGCCGGCGGCTGCTTCTGGTGCGTGGAGAGCGACTTCGAAAGCGTGCGCGGCGTAAGCGAGGCCGTGAGCGGCTTCACCGGAGGCACGGTCGCCAACCCAACCTACAAGGAGGTGAGCGCCGGCGGCACCGGGCACTACGAGGCCGTGGAGATCACCTATGACGCCGATACCGTCTCGCTCGAGGCGCTGCTGAGCGCGTTCATGCGCTCCGTTGATCCCACCGATGCGGGCGGGCAGTTTTGCGACCGCGGGCCGAGCTACCGCACGGCGCTCTTCTACGGGTCCGCCGCAGAGAAAGTGGCCATGGAGGCCGCCGTGGCCGAGGCGGAGGCCGCCCTTGGGCGTAACGTCGTCACCCCCGTCCTGCCCCTCGGCGCCTTCTACGCGGCAGATGACTATCACCAGGACTACTACCTCGATCAGGACATCATCCTCACCCGCTTCGGGCCGCGCTCCAAGGCGGAGGCCTACAAGCGCTACCGCGCCGCCTGCGGGCGCGACGACGGTGTCCGCGCGCTCTGGGGGTCCGCTGCGCCCTTCGCGAGCTAGGCCCGCCGCGCCTCGGCGCGAAAGGCATCCACCTCTGCCCGGCTTGGGATGGCATCGGCTGTCCCGGGCCGGGTGACCTTCAGAGCCGCCGCCGCACTCGCTAGCTCGAGCGCCTCGGCGATGTCGAGATCGGCATGGAGCGCGGCGACGAGATACCCCAGAAACGTGTCGCCCGCCCCGGTCGTGTCCCGGGGGGTCACCGCATAGGCGTCAGCATGGGTGACCTCCCCCGCGGCGATGTAATCGACGCCCTCGGACCCTCGCGTCACCACGATCCCCTGCACCGGAAGCTCTGAGAGCTCGGTCTCGAAAGCGGCCTCCAGTTGCCGCGCTTCCACGTCGTTGACCACGAGGAGATCGGTGAACTCGAGCACCGCGCGCACCGCCTCGGGGTCGAAGGGGGCGGCGGAGTAGATCACCTGCATCCCGGCCTGCTGGGCAAGCTGTGCCGCCTCCACCTGCATCGACGCCTCGTTCTGAAGGATGAGCTTGTCGCCGGCCTCCGCCCGCTCGAAAGCGGTGCGGATCATGGAGGTCGAAATCCGACGGTTCGGCCCGGGATAGATGACGATCGCGTTTTCTCCATCCGCGGCGACGGTGATGATCGCGTGGCCTGTCGGGCCGTCGAGGCTGGCGATATGGGAGGTCTCCACGCCGAGTTCGCCGAGACGCTCCACCGCCCAGCCGCCGTCGGCACCGACTGCGCCCACATGGATCACCTCCGCCCCCGCCCGGGCGGCGGCGACGGACTGGTTCGCCCCCTTCCCGCCGAGGCCCACGCGGTGGTTCGCGCCCTCGAGCGTCTCCCCCGGCAGAGGGAGGTGGGGCACCTCGTAGAAATGGTCCGCGTTGATCGAACCCACGCAAAAGATGGTCACGGCGTCACCTTCCATCCTCGGGGCGCGCGCGCTTGCACGCACGCCTGTGTCCTGTCGTTGTCCCGCCTGAGGGTGGAGCAGAGTTGCGCCACTTTGTCGATGCCCGCGACGTCCGGGGCCCGGCCAAGCCTGCGCGAAAGCGGGGTCTTTCAGCCCCCGCGCGCCACGGCTACGGTGCGCGCCAAGGGGGCAGGGCATGGGCAGCACAACAGCCGCAACGCCGATGATGGCGCAATATCTGGAGATCAAGGAGGGCCATCCCGACGCGCTCCTGTTCTACCGGATGGGCGATTTCTACGAGCTTTTCTTCGATGACGCAGTGGCCGCCGCCGCCGCGCTCGACATCTCGCTGACGAAGCGCGGCAAGCATCTGGGGCAGGACATCCCCATGTGCGGCGTGCCGGTGCACGCGGCCGAAGGATACCTGCACACGCTCATCCGGAAAGGGTTTCGGGTGGCGGTGGGTGAACAGCTCGAGACCCCGGAGGAGGCGAAGAAGCGCGGCTCGAAATCGGTGGTGAAGCGGGGCGTCGTGCGGCTCGTGACCCCGGGCACCCTGACGGAGGACAGCCTGCTCGAGGCGCGCGCGAACAACTTCCTCGCCGCCTTTGCCATGGTGCGCGAGGCCGGCGCGCTGGCCTGGGTGGATATCTCCACGGGGGCCGTCCGCGTGAGCCCGTCGCCGCGGGTCAAACTCGGTCCCATGCTGGCGCGGATCAGCCCCTCCGAAGTGTTGCTGAGCGAAGCGCAGTTCGCCGAGTTGGAGCCGGTCGTCACCGACATGCAGGCCACGGCGACGGAGATGGTGCGCGGCGCCTTCGACAGCGATCAGGCCGATGCGCTGGCGCGCCGCGTCTATGGTGTGGCCTCCCTCGAGGTCTTCGCGAGCTTTACCCGCGCGGAGAAGAGCGCGCTGGGCGCGCTCCTCAACTACCTCGAGCTCACGCAAAAGGGGAAGCTGCCCACGCTCCGCGCGCCCATCCGCGAGCTTGAAACGCAGAATGTGGAGATCGACGCGGCAACGCGGGCGAGCCTCGAGCTCACCCGCGCGATGAACGGCGCGCGTGCCGGATCGCTCCTCGCCACGATCGACCGCACGCTCACGGCGCCTGGCGCGCGTATGCTCGCGCAGCGCATCGCGTCGCCCTCTCGCGACCTCGGCCTCATCCGGTCGCGGCTCGACGAGACCGAGGCGCTCCTCGAGGACGCCATGCTGCGCGAGGATCTGCGGGCGGCGTTGCGGGACGTACCCGACCTCGACCGCGCGCTGTTGCGGCTCACACTCGATCGCGGCGGTCCGCGGGACCTCTCTCTGGTGGCGCGCGGGATCACGGCGGCGGCGCGGATCGCGCAGCGCATCGGAGAGGGTCCGGAGACACTCTCGCCCTACGCCGCGCCGCTCGCCGCCCCCGGCACGCTCGGGAAAGAGCTCGAAGACGCGCTGGTGGCCGAGCCGCCGCTCCTGGCGCGGGACGGGGGCTTCGTGGCGGCGGGCCACGACGCAGCGCTCGACGAGCTTCGCCACCTGCGCGACGAGGGGCGCGGCGTCATCGCCTCGCTCCAGGCCAAATATGCGGGGATCGCGGGCGTGCCCTCGCTAAAGGTGAAATACAACAACGTGCTCGGCTACTTCATCGAGACGACGGCCACCCATGCCGAGAAGATGCTCGGCGCGCCGCTCTCGGAAACCTTCATCCACCGGCAAACCACGGCCAATGCCGTGCGCTTTACGACCGTGGAACTGTCCGAGCTCGAAACGAAGATCCTCAATGCCGGGCAGGACGCGATCGCAATCGAGCTGCGCATCTTCGCGCAGCTGCAGGAGGCGGTCTGCGCGGAGGCCGAGGCGCTCACCGCGCTCTCGGACGCGGTCGCGGCCCTCGACATCGCGGCGGGCCAGGCCGACCTCGCCCAGCGCTGGACCTGGACACGGCCCGAGCTCACCGAAGGTCGGGATTTCGCGGTGGAGGGCGGGCGGCACCCGGTGGTGGAAGCGGCCCTCGATGCCCAGTCGCAGGGCTTCGTGGCCAATGATTGCGACCTGTCGGACGCGCGCCTTTGGCTCCTGACAGGGCCGAACATGGCGGGCAAATCCACGTTCCTACGGCAGAACGCGCTCATCGCGCTCCTGGCCCAGATGGGCAGCTATGTCCCGGCCACGCGGGCGCGGATCGGGCTCGTCAGCCAGATCTTCAGCCGCGTGGGCGCCTCCGATGACCTCGCGCGCGGGCGCTCCACCTTCATGGTGGAGATGGTGGAGACGGCCGCGATCCTGAACCAGGCCGATGACCGCGCGCTCGTGATCCTCGACGAGATCGGGCGCGGCACGAGCACCTATGACGGGCTCTCCATCGCCTGGGCCGCGCTCGAGCATCTGCACGACGTGAACGGGTGCCGCGCGCTCTTTGCCACGCATTACCACGAGATGACGGCGCTGTCGGCCAAGCTCGAGGGTGTGGAGAATGCCACCGTGGCGGTGAAGGAACATGGCGGCGACGTGGTGTTCCTCCATGAGGTGCGGAAGGGGACGGCGGACCGAAGCTACGGCGTGCAGGTGGCCAAGCTCGCCGGGCTGCCGCCCGCGGTGATCGACCGCGCGCGGGTGGTGCTCGAAGCGCTGGAAAAGGGGGAGCGCGAAGGCGGCGGGACGCGGACGGCGTTGATCGATGACTTGCCACTCTTCGCGGCCGCTCCCCCTACCTCACCGACGATGACGGAACGCTCGGACGTGGACGCCCGCCTGGAGGCTCTTCAGCCCGACGAACTCACTGCGAAAGAGGCGCTCGACCTGATCTACGAATTGAAGGCTCTGAGCCGGAAAAACACGTCCCGGACCTGATCCGGGACCTCCTGCTCAGCATGCGCCGGAGCGGGCCCGGCGCGACAACAGTCAGCTCGCCACCATGGAGGAGACGCCCACCTGCGCGGGCCGCAGCAGACGGTCGTGGAGCATGAAGCCCTCGGCGGCCACCTGGATGATCTCCCCGGCCTTGGTGCCGGGCACGGGCGCCTCGAACATCGCCTGGTGGTGCTGCGGATCGAATTTGTCCCCGACCTCGGGCGAAATAGGCTCGATCCCGTGCTTCTTGAAGGTGTTGACGAGCTCGCGCATCGTGAGCTCCACGCCCTCGAGCAGCGCCGCGTTGGCATCGCCCTCCGCCTCCGCGGCGGCGGTTAGCGCACGTTTCATGTTGTCGTAGACCGGCAGGAGATCGCGGGCGAGCTTCGAGCCGCCGTAATTCTCCGCCTCGCGCCGGTCGCGGTCCGAGCGCTTGCGCGCATTCTCGGCATCCGCCAGCGCGCGCATGAACTTGTCGTGGAGCGAATCGCGTTCCGCCTTCAGCGCGCCGATCGTGTCGACCTCGCCGACCTCCTCGGCCACGTTGGCCGCGGCCTCCTCGGCGGCGGCTTCCACGATGTCCTCTTCGATTTCGCCGGTGGCCTCGTCGATGTCGTCCAGAAAATCGTCCAGGCTGTCTTTCTTGGCCATTTCTTTCCCTCACCCGCGGTTCGCGAGCGCACGGCCCACGAGATCCGCTGTGTAATTCACGATGGGCACGATGCGCCCGTAATTCAGACGCGTGGGCCCGATGACGCCCACGGCGCCGATCACCTTACGATCCGCGTTCATATAGGGAGAGACCACCAGAGAGGAACCCGAAAGTGAAAAGAGTTTGTTCTCCGAGCCGATGAAAATCCGCACGCCCTGCCCCTCTTCCGCGAGGTCGAGGAACTGCGCGATGTCGCGCTTGCGCTCCAGGTCATCAAAGAGCGTCTTGATGCGGGCGAGATCGGTCTCGTCCCCCTCGGTGAGAAGGTTCGCGCGACCCCGGACCATGAGACGTTCGTGCCGCGAGCCCTCGTTTTCCCACACGGCCACCCCGCGTTCCACGAGGGCGTGGGCGAGGGTGTCGATCTCCTGCCGGCGGGACGTCATCTCCGTGGTGACGACGCCCTGGAGATCCGTGAGCGTCCGGCCCTGGGCCAGCGCATTGAGGAAATTGGCGGCCTCGCGCATGGAGCTCGGCGTCTGGCCCGGCGGCGGGGTGAAAACCCGGTTCTCCACCTCCCCGTCGGAGAAGACGAGCACGACGAGCGCGCGATCCGGCGCGAGGGAGACGAACTCGATATGCTTGATCGGCGCCTCCTGCTTGGGCGCCAGAACGAGGCTTGCCCCCTGCGTCATGCCCGACAGCGCGCCCCCGATCCTGTCGAGGATGGCGGGTACGTCGCCCTTTTCGCCGAGCGTCGCATCGAGCTGCGTCCGGTCGTCGTCGCCGAGCTGATCGACCTCCAGAATGCCGTCCACGAAGAGGCGGAGGCCGAGCTCCGTGGGAATCCGTCCGGCGGAGATGTGAGGGGCATGGAGGAGCCCCATGAACTCCAGGTCCTGCATGACGTTGCGGATCGTCGCGGCGCTGACCTTCTCGGACAGAAACCGCGTGAGCGTGCGCGAGCCGATGGGCTCCCCCGTGCTCAGGTAACCCTCCACCACGCGGCGAAAGACCTCCCGCGTGCGGTCGTTCATATCCGAGAAAAGGGCGTCGCGACGTTCCATCGAAGACCTGTCCAGGCAAGGCACCGGGCGGACGCCCGAGGGTTGCGTTTCCGCCATGCGCAAGATTTAGACGTGATTTAAGCGCAGCGCGGTGAAAGGAAAAGATCATGAGACCATCGGGCCGGGCCACCAACGAATTGCGGCCCGTGAGTTTCGAGATCGGCACCACGAAGCACGCCGAAGGCAGCTGTCTGATCAGGATGGGCGATACCCATGTGCTCTGCACCGCCTCGCTCGAGGAACGCGTGCCGCCCTTTCTCAAGAATTCCGGCCTCGGCTGGGTGACGGCGGAATACGGCATGCTGCCCCGAGCCACCCACACCCGCATGCGGCGTGAGGCCAAGAACGGGCAAGGCGGGCGAACCCAGGAAATCCAGCGCCTCATCGGGCGGTCCCTGCGCGCGGGCGTCGATCGCGTTGCGCTGGGAGAACGTCAGATCACGGTAGATTGCGACGTGCTCCAGGCCGACGGCGGCACGCGCTGCGCCTCGATCACCGGCGCCTGGGTGGCGCTGCGGGTGGCGGTGAACAAGCTCATGAAGGCGGGCGATGTGCTGAGCGATCCCCTGACCGATCCCATCGCGGCGGTGAGCTGCGGCATCTATGCGGGGCAACCGGTGCTCGACCTCGATTACGCCGAGGACAGCGAGGCGGGCGTGGACGGAAATTTCGTGCTCACGGGCTCGGGCAGGATGGTGGAGCTTCAGATGTCGGCGGAGGGAGCGACATTCTCCCGCGCGCAGATGGACGAACTCCTCGATCTGGCGACGCAAGGGGTGAACCTGCTCGTGGCCGCCCAAAAGGCGGCGGTGGCCTGACATGGCCCGGATGCTGCGCGAGCCAAAGCTCGTCCTCGCCTCGCACAATGCGGGAAAGCTACGCGAAATCACCGACCTTCTCCTGCCCTTCGGAAAAGACGTGGTCTCCGCCGGGGCGTTCGGGCTGCCGGAACCTGAGGAGACGGAGGAGACCTTCGCCGGAAACGCAAAGATCAAGGCCCACGCCGCGGCGCAGGGAACCGGGCTGCCCGCATTGTCGGATGACAGCGGGTTGATGGTGGAGGCTCTGGATGGCGCGCCCGGGGTCCGGACGGCCGATTGGGCTGAAACAGAGACGGGTCGCGACTATGCCCTGGCCATGGAGAAGGTGAAGACCGCGCTCGACGAACGGGGCGCACCGACGCCCTGGCGCGCGACGTTCAACTGCACACTCTGCATGGCCTGGCCCGATGGAGAGGACCGCGTGTTCGAGGGCCGGGTGGACGGCGACTTGACCTGGCCCCCGCGGGGCGACCACGGCTTCGGCTTCGATCCCATGTTCATCCCGCGGGGCCACCGGCGGACGTTTTCGGAGATGCCTTACAAAGAAAAGGCACCGATCAGCCATCGCGCGGTGGCCTTCGAACTCTTCGTTTCAGAATGCCTGACACGCTGACACCGACCTTCGGGCTTTATATCCATTGGCCGTTCTGCGCGGCCAAGTGCCCCTATTGCGATTTCAATTCGCACGTGTCGCGTCAGGTGGACGTGCCGCGATGGTCGCGCGCGCTGCGCTCGGAGATCGCGCGCCTGGGTCGGATGACCGAGGGCCGCGTGCTCCAGACGATCTTTTTCGGTGGCGGCACGCCGAGCCTCATGCCGCCAACGCTGGTCGAGGCCCTCATCGACGCCGCCCGCGCCACCTGGCCCGTTGCCAACGACATCGAGATCACGCTTGAGGCGAACCCGACCTCGATCGAAGCCGACAGCTTTGTCGATTTCCGCTCGGCCGGGGTGAACCGCGTGTCACTCGGGGTGCAGGCGCTCGATGATGGGGACCTGAAGAAACTCGGCCGATGGCACAGCGCCGACGAGGCGCTGCGCGCGCTCGACCGTGCGCAAGAGGCCTTCGATCGCGTGAGCCTCGATCTGATCTATGCCCGCCAGGGGCAAGACGCGGAGGCCTGGGGCAAGGAGCTGGCGCGGGCCATCGGCCTCGGCACCGGGCACCTCTCACTCTATCAGTTGACGATCGAGCCGGGGACACGCTTTGCCAAGCAGTTCTCGCGCGGACGCCTCCCGGGGCTGCCGGACGAGGACCTGTCCATGCATCTCTGGGACGTGACGCAAGCGCTGTGCAACGATGCAGGACTTCCGGGCTACGAGACGTCGAATCACGCGCGGTCGGGGCAGGAGGCGCGGCACAACCTGATCTACTGGACGGGCGGGGAGTGGGCCGCGATCGGGCCCGGGGCCCATGGACGGCTCAGCATCGACGGCGTCCGCCACGCGTCCGAAGCCGAGCGGATGCCGCATTTGTGGTTGGAAAGGGTCGAAAACGCGGGCTCCGGGGACCGCGAATTCGCGCCGCTTTGCCGGGAAGACGTGATCGACGAGCGCGTGCTCATGGGGCTCCGGCTGCGCGAGGGGATCACGCTGTCGGCCATGCGGGAGATCGGGTGGGAGGCTCCGCAAGGGGCGCTCCAAGATCTCCAGGCCCTTGGGCTGGTGGAGGTCGGCGACGCGCTGCGCGTCACGCCCGCCGGTCAACCGCTTCTGAATTCCATCATCGAGAAGCTGCTCGTCTAACCGCCCAAGAGCCGGCAGAGATCGTCCAACTGATCGAGATCCTTGTACCGGATGGAGAGCGTCCCGCCATCGTTCCCCGGGGCATGATCCAACGACACCCGCATGCCGAGGGTCGCGGAGAGGTCCCCCTCCAGCGCCTTGGTGTCGGCGTCTTTTTCGAAAGACGACCGCTTGGGGGCGGGCGCGGTCACGGGCTTCTTCGTGAGCTTCTCCGCCTCCCGCACCGACAGGCCGCGGCGCACGATCTCCGCCGCGAGCGCGGAGGCGTTTTCCGACGTTATCAGGGCGCGCGCATGGCCCGCCGTGAGCTTCCCCTCCGAGAGAAGGCGTTGAACATCCTCTGGAAGATTTAACAATCTCAATGCGTTAGCGATGTATGACCGGCTTTTGCCCAGGGCACTCGCCATCTGTTCCTGTGTACGCTCAAAACGCTCCATGAGCTGTTGAAACCCCTGCGCCTCTTCCACGGCATTGAGATCCGCACGCTGGATATTTTCCACGATGGCGACCTCGAGGACCTCGGTGTCGGTGAAGTTTCGTATCACGATGGGCACGGCGTGCAGTTTTGCCCGCTGCGCAGCCCGCCACCGCCGTTCGCCAGCCACGATCTCATAGGCGCCGGGGGTGGTGGGGTGAGGGCGGACGACGAGGGGTTGGATCACGCCCTTTTCCGCGATGGAGGCCGTGAGCTCCGCAAGCTCCGCCTCCCCGAACCGCCGCCGCGGCTGATCGGGATTGGGGTGGATGAGCTCGATGGGCGCCTCCGTCGGATCTCCTGGCGCAGCCTCGGGAGCGGGGGCAGACGACGCATCGACATCCGCCATGAGTGCAGACAGCCCCCGCCCCAAACCGCGCTTCTTGTCCTGTGCCATACCCTGCCCTCTCAGTGTTTCGTCTTGGTTTGCTTGGAAAGCATCTCGCTAGCCAGGGCGCGATAGGCCTTTGCGCCGCTCGATGTCGGATCATACTGCAGCACGGGCATCGCGAAGGATGGCGCCTCGCTCAGCCGCACATTCCGCGGCACGATCGTCCGGAACACGAGATCGCCGAGGTTTTCGCGCGCGTCCGCCTCCACTTGCTGGGAGAGGTTGTTGCGCCCGTCGAACATGGTGAGCACTACGCCCTCGATCCGAAGCTTCGGATTGGCGGTTGTCCGGATTTCCCGAATGGTAAGCATGAGTTGGGAAAGCCCTTCGAGCGCGAAGAATTCGCTCTGCAGTGGGACAAGCACGCTGTCGGCGGCGACCATGGCATTCACCGTCAGGAGGTTCAGCGACGGCGGGCAATCAATCAGGATGTAATCGTAGCGGTCGGACGCCTGCAGGGGTTTCAGGGCGTCGGCGAGCAGGTGCGAGCGTTTTTCGGTCGAGATCAGCTCGATATCGGCGGAGCTCAGATCCACCGTGCCAGGGACGAGATCGAGGTTGGCGACCTCGCTCCGCCAGATGACATCGGTGAGGGGCACATCCTCGAGGAGCACATCATAGGCCGTCGCATCGCGATCCTCGGGCAGGAGACCGAGACCCGTGGAAGCGTTGCCTTGCGGGTCGAGGTCGATGAGCAGCACCCGGCACCCGGCCTGCGCCAGCGCTGCGCCGAGGTTGATCGTCGTAGTGGTTTTTCCCACTCCGCCCTTCTGGTTGGAGATGGCGATGACGCGGGCCACGGACGTGAGCAGAGGGTCAGAGAGGGGCAAGGTTGCGGACTTCCAGGAGTGTTGCGGCCGGGTCTGTCAGGCTGGGATGCGCCTTGTGAGAGAAGGACCAGGTCGCCTGTGCGGCGGAAACCTCGTCCTTGGCGCTGGCGCCCTTGAGAAAAAGGCACCTGCCACCGTCGCCCAGGTGGCGATGGGCCAGGTCGAACAATTTCTGACATGGGGCGAGAGCGCGCGCCGTACAAAGCTCTGCATTCTGGGGCGGGATATCTTCGATCCGTGCGGAGGAAACGGACGCGTTCAATGAAAGGGTGCGGATGGCGGTACGCAGAAACTCGGCCTTGCGCCGGTCGCTCTCTACCAAGGTCACCGTGTGATCCCCACCACTGTCAGCGAGCGCGATGGCCATGGGAATGGCTGGGAGGCCGCCCCCGCTCCCCAGGTCGAGGATTCTGTGGGCAGCGCCCACATGGGGCAGAAGCTGAAGGCTGTCCTCGATATGGCGGGTCCACATGTCAGAGAGCGTCGACTTGCCCACGAGGTTGATCTTCTCGTTCCACTTTCGGAGCAGGTCGACGAAGGCCTCCAGCCGCGCTGTTGTTTCACGTGAAACATCCATCTCAGCTCGCGCGTCTTTCGTCATGCTTGAGACGCGCGAGGAGCAACATCGTCGCCGCGGGCGTCATCCCCTCGATGCGCCCCGCTTGTGCGATACTTTCCGGGCGGACGGCGCTAAGCTTTGCACGGAGTTCCGACGAGAGGCCCGTCACCGATGCGAAGTCAAATGCGGGCGGGAATGTCCAATTCGCGTCCCGATTCAACGCGTCCACATCGCGCTTCTGCCGCTCGATGTAGCTTTGGTAGAGCGCCTGGCGGTTAAGCTGCACCCGCGTCTCCGTGTCCACATCCGCCAATGACGGGTTCAGCCCCTCAAGATCCTCAAAACTCACATCGGGAAATGCGAGGAGCTCCATGCCGGTGCGCTTCTGTCCGTCCTCCTTCACCTCGATCCCCGCGGCACGGGCCGCCTTTGGCGTGATCGACATCTGAGCGAGGCGGGACTCCACCGACGTCAATCGGTCGAGCTTGGCCGAGAAGGCGGCCCACTGATCCCCGGGTATGAGCCCCGCCGCCTGCGCCAGGGGCGTCAATCGCTGGTCAGCATTGTCCGCGCGCAAGGACAGCCGATACTCCGCCCGGCTCGTGAACATGCGATAAGGCTCGCTCACGCCCTTTGTCGTGAGATCATCGATCATGACCCCGATATACGCGTCCACCCGGGACAGAACGACGGGGCCCTCGTCCCGCGTCGATTTCAGCGCGTTCATGCCGGCAGTCAGACCTTGCGCCGCAGCCTCCTCATAGCCAGTGGTGCCGTTGATCTGACCCGCCAGGTAGAGCCCCTGCACCTCCGGCACCTGCAACGCGCTCGTAAGCCCGCGAGGGTCCGAGTAGTCGTATTCGATGGCGTAGCCCGGCTGCACGATTTCGGCGCGCTCCAGTCCCACCATGGAACGCACGTAGTCGGCCTGGACCTCCCGAGGCAGTGAGGTCGAGATGCCGTTCGGATAAACCGTGTGATCCTTGAGGCCCTCGGGCTCAAGGAACACCTGGTGGGCCTCCTTCTCGGCGAAACGCACGATCTTGTCCTCGATGGACGGACAATACCGCGGGCCGACACCGTCGATCGCTCCGCCATACATCGCTGACTTCGCGAGGTTTTCCCGTATGATGTCGTGGGTTCGCGCATTGGTGTGAGTGATCCCACACGCCACCTGACGCACCGCCACCCGCCGCGTCGCGAAGGAGAAGAAGGCAGGGTCCTCATCCCCTGGCTGTGTATCGAGGCGGTCCCAGTCGATCGTGCGCCCGTCGAGCCGCGGTGGCGTCCCGGTCTTGAGACGCCCGGTGCGGAGGCCGAGATCTCGCAAGCGGTGGGCGAGGCGTGTCACCGCGCTCTCTCCCATCCGCCCGCCGTCGTGGCGGTCATGCCCGATATGGATCACCCCGCCGAGGAATGTGCCGGTGGTCAAGACCACGGCCATGCAAGGCAAGACAGTGCCATCGGCCAGGGTGACCGCCTTCACACGATCACCGGTTTGCACGAAATCCACCACTTCCCCGGCCAGGATCCCGACGTTCGGCTGCTCTCTTAGGCTTTTCTGGATCGCCACTTTGTAGAGCGCGCGGTCAGACTGTGCGCGGGGACCCTGGACGGCCGGGCCTTTCCGCCGATTAAGCAGTCGGAATTGAATGCCGGACGCATCCGCGGCTTTCGCCATGATGCCACCCATCGCATCAATCTCTCGAACGATGTGACCCTTCCCCAGGCCCCCGATGGCTGGGTTGCACGACATCACTCCGATTTTAGCCGGGTCGAGTGTCACCAGGGCCACGCGACCGCCCATGCGTGCAGCCGCGTGGGCGGCCTCGCAGCCGGCGTGCCCGCCACCGACCACCACAACGTCGTACTGCGCATGTTTCACGTGAAACACTCCTATTTCCCGATGCAGAAGGAGGAGAAGATCTGCCCGAGCACGGCCTCCACATCCACCTTCCCCAGGACAGCGTCAAGCTCCCTCGTTGCCCCGCGCAACTCCTCCGACACAAACTCTGCCGGCGCGTCGACCCCAAGTGCAGATATAGCCGCCTCGAGCATCTGTAAGCACGCCACCGCGCGGTCTTCCTGCCGTCTTGATGCCATCAATCCGGAAGAGCTCGCAATGTGACGAAGCCGAAAGGTTATCGCGGACAGCAGTTCCGACATACCCTCGCCCGTCACCGCGGATACGGCATTGTCCGAAGGGTGAAGATCGGCCTTCGTCCACCGCAAAATATCACCCGTTTGGATCAAGTCCTGGTCCGGCAAGCCCCCCGGATTGCATAGAAACAACCGCAAATCTGCCTGACGCGCCCGAGCCCGGGCGCGCGACACTCCCGCGCTTTCGATCACATCATCCGTCTCGCGGAGCCCCGCCGTATCAAGAAACGTCACGAGCAACCCACCCAGCGACAGCCGCACCTCGATCACATCGCGCGTCGTCCCGGCGATATCGGACACGAGCGCCGCCTCGCGCTCCGCTATGGCATTGAGAAGTGTGGATTTTCCGACGTTCGGCGGCCCGACGATCGCGATTTCGAACCCACTTTGAACACGGCGCGCCGCACTTGCGCCCGCAATCAGGTCCCTCACCCGGGACGCCACAGCACCCACGCTCTCCAGCAGCCTTTGCGACAGATCATCCGGCAATTCCTCATCGGCAAAGTCGATCCGCGCCTCGCTCAACGCCAGCGCCTCCACTAAGCCCTCGCGGATCTCGAGGAACGTTCGGCTGAGGCTCCCGCTGTAGACGTCCTGCGCCCGACGGAGCTGTTCTTCCGTCTCCGCCTCGATCAGCTCTGCCAGACCTTCAACCTGTACCAAATCGAGGCGTCCGTTCTCGAACGCGCGGCGCGTGAATTCCCCAGGTTCCGCCGCTGTAAGCCCGCCAAGGCCCGCGAGCTCCGCAAGGATCGCATCCACCACCGCGAGGCTGCCATGGGTGTGCAGTTCCACGACCCGCTCTCCTGTGAAGCTCGCCGCCGCCTCGAACGGCAGGACCAATGCTTCATCGAGCACCGCACCGCCTCGCGCCCGGATGCGCCGCAGGCCCACCGTCCGCACGGGTGGAAGCCCTCCCGCGAGCTGTTCCCCCGCCGCGAAGGCGTCCGGGCCCGAGATGCGGATCACCGCCACGCCGCCTCTTCCCGGTGGCGTAGCGAGCGCGAAGATCGTCGCCGAGGGCGCGCCCATGGCGCTACGTGTTCATGGAGTCGAAGAAATCGGAATTGGTCTTCGTCTGCTTGAGCTTAGAGATCAGGAACTCGATGGCGTCCGTCGTCCCCATCGGATTCAGGATTCGGCGCAGGACATAGGTCTTTTGCAGGTCGATCTTGTCCACGAGAAGGTCTTCCTTCCGCGTGCCGCTCTTCAGGATGTCCATGGCCGGGAAGACACGCTTGTCGGCCACCTTCCGGTCGAGGACGATCTCGGAGTTACCGGTTCCTTTGAATTCTTCGAAGATCACCTCGTCCATCCGGCTGCCTGTATCGATCAGCGCCGTGGCGATGATCGTGAGCGACCCACCCTCTTCGATGTTGCGCGCGGCGCCGAAGAACCGCTTCGGCCGCTGGAGCGCGTTGGCATCCACACCGCCGGTGAGCACCTTACCCGAGGACGGAACGGTCGTGTTGAACGCGCGCCCCAGTCGCGTGATCGAATCGAGGAGGATCACAACGTCGCGCTTATGCTCCACGAGGCGTTTCGCCTTCTCGATGACCATCTCGGACACCGCCACGTGCCGCGTCGCCGGTTCGTCGAAGGTGGAGGACACCACCTCTCCCTTCACGCTCCGCTGCATGTCGGTGACCTCCTCCGGACGCTCGTCGATGAGGAGCACGATGAGGTAGCATTCAGGGTGGTTGCGTTCGATGGAGGTGGCGATGTTCTGCAGAAGCACCGTCTTGCCCGTCCGCGGCGGCGCCACGATGAGCGACCGCTGCCCTTTCCCGATGGGGGCCACGAGGTCGATGATGCGGGCCGAACGGTCCTTCGTCGTCGGATCGTCGATCTCCATCGTCAGCCGCTCGTCGGGATAGAGCGGCGTGAGATTGTCGAAATTGATCTTGTGCCGGGCGCGCTCCGGATCCTCGAAGTTGATCTTCGTGACCGAGGTCATGGCGAAGTAGCGCTCGTTGTCCCCCGGAGCCTGGATAACACCCTCGATCGTATCTCCCGTGCGCAGGGAGAATTGCCGGATCATGTCGGGCGACACGTAGATATCGTCCGGACCGGGCAGGTAATTCGCCTCCGGGCTCCGCAGGAAGCCGAAGCCGTCCTGGAGCACCTCCAGCACGCCATCGCCGGAGATTTCCCAGCCATCCTCCGCGCGCTCCTTAAGGATGGAGAACATCATCTCCCCCTTGCGCATGGTTGAGGCGTTCTCGATCTCGAGCTCCTCCGCCATGGCCAGCAGGTCCTTCGGGCTCTTTGCCTTCAGGTCAGCAAGGTTCAGCCGCTCTGCGGTCATGTCGCGTCTCCTCGTCCTCGCACGGGCGCGAAGGTCGTTTGCGTGTTCTGTGAAAATGCGGTCCCAGGACTGGGCGCAGTGGTCGGTTAGCTCTCGGACCGTTCCGAGTCAATGTCTCCGGCACGGACCGGTCGGGCTATGTCTTCATTAAAATAAAGTAAAAGAAGAAAGGTTGTTGTTTGTGTTAGGGCGCTCGTTTGCCGTGGATCAAAAGGTATCCCCTGACTTGCGAACACGTGTTATGCGGCCATACGATAAAATTTATTCAACTTTATCAATGTTTTATAGGACAAGCACGCATCTCACATCTGAGCGTGAGAAAGCGTCCACAGCACGGACTTGTCCTTTCCCACATGTGGATTGCGCGCCTCAACACCTGCATCGTTCCTCGCCACGGGGTGGATGGGCGCGGGCCGCGGGATTGTCCTCAATTCCGCCCCGGGCCTATCCTCGCCGCCATGCACGACCTTATCCCCAACGCTCCGCTCCACCTCGCCTCCGGGTCCCGGGCCCGGCGGGACCTCCTGCGGGGTGCGGGGCTCGTCTTCACCGCTGGTCCGGCGGATGTCGACGAGGACGCGATCAAAGCGACCTGCCAGAAAAAGGATTGCGACGCCGCTGGAACCGCCCTCGCCCTTGCGCGGGAGAAGGCGAGCGTCGCCTCCATTCCTGCGAGAGATGGATACGTGCTCGGCTGTGATCAAGTGCTCGACTTGGGCGGCCGCTTGCTGTCCAAAGCCACCACGAGAACGGACGCATTCGAAACGCTCAACGCTCTGCAGGGCCGGCCGCACAGGCTCCAATCCGCTGCGAGCATCTTCGGGGACGGGAAAGAAGTTTGGCACACGGTTTCAGTTGCCACGCTCACGATGCATCCATTCACGCCGGACGCATTGCACACCTATCTCGACGCCACATGGCCGAGCGTGTCGGACGCGGTGGGGTGCTATCACCTCGAAGGGCGCGGCGTGCGGCTGTTTTCAGGGATCGAGGGGGATTTCTTCACCGTCCTTGGCTTGCCCCTCCTGGAGATATTGGCTTTCCTCCGTCGAGAGGGGGGGCTCGGCCCATGACGCATGAGGATGTTCCATTGGCCGGTGTGATCGGGGATCCTGTGGCACATTCGAAATCTCCCCAACTTTTCGCGCACTGGCTGGCAGAACTGGGGCTCCTTGGGCAATACGTGCCGCTTCCCGTGCAACACGCGAATTTTGAGGAGGTCGTCCGCGTCCTGCCGCGGATGGGCTTCAAGGGCGTGAACGTGACCCTCCCGCACAAGGTGGACGCCCTTGCTCTCGCTGAAAAGAAAAGCGACCGTGCCGTGATGATCGGGGCCGCCAACACGCTCATCTTTCGTTCTGACGGGTTGATCCATGCGGACAATACCGACGGCTACGGCTTCCTGACGAATCTGCGCGAAGCGGCGCCGGACTGGGATCCCAAGGCCGCCCCCGCGGCGGTTCTCGGGGCGGGCGGCGCAGCGCGGGCGGTGATCCACGCTCTCCTCGATTGCGGCGTGCCCAAGATCCTGCTCACCAACCGCACGCGCGGCAAGGCACAAGCCCTGCGGTCCGATTTCGGCTCCCGCATCGACGTGGTCGATTGGGCCGATGCCGGTGCCGCGGTGGGAGAGGCAGGCACGCTGGTCAATACGACCTCCCTCGGCATGACGGGTCAGCCCGCGCTTCAGGTGCCGCTCAACGGGCTCGCGCCGGGCAAGGTCGTGTCCGACCTGGTCTACGCACCCCTCGAAACGGACCTTTTAAGGGCGGCACGAGCCGCCGGTTGCACCACGGTGGACGGGCTCGGTATGCTCTTGCACCAGGCCGTGCCGGGGTTCGAGCGGTGGTTCGGCGTGCGGCCGGAGGTCACGCAGGCCACGCGCACGGCCGTCCTCACGTGAGCTTCCGTCTCGCCCTCACAGGATCCATCGGCATGGGGAAATCAACCGCCGCAGGTATCTTTGCTGAATTTGGTGTTCCTGTCTGGGACGCGGACGTAGCCGTGCATCGGCTCTACCAGCCCGGCGCCGCGGGCGCGGAGGCGATCGCCGTCCTCCTTCCCGAGGCCGTGACCGAGACTGGAGTGGATCGCGCCAAGCTGCGCGAGGCCATGACAGCCGATGAGGGCCTCCTCTCCCGGGTGCAGGATGTCATCCACCCCCTCGTGGCCAAGGACCGCGCCGATTTTGCAGAGAGCCGTAGCGAGGACTTTCTCCTCTTCGATGTGCCGCTTGTCTTCGAGCTCGGCAACGAGGGGGATTTCGACGCGGTGGCCGTGGTCACCACCACGCCCGACCTGCAGGACGCTCGCGTCCTCGCGCGCCCGGGCATGACTCGCGCATCCTACGATTTCATCCGGTCGCAACAGCTCCCCGACGCGGAAAAACGCGCCAAGGCGGATTTCCTCATCGACAGTACGTCCATGGACACCGCGCGCCGCGATATCACATCCATCCTCGACACCATCGGAGCCCGTCATGCGTGAGATCGTTCTCGACACCGAAACCACCGGCCTCGACCCCCATGAGGGTCACCGTATAGTGGAAATCGGCGCTGTGGAGCTTTTCAACCACGTGCCCACGGGCCAAACCTATCACCAATATCTCGACCCGCTCCGCGCGATGCCGCAGGAGGCATTTGAGGTGCACGGCCTCGGCGATGACTTCCTGCGCGGGAAGCCGGTCTTCGCCGATGTCGCGGATGCGTTTCTAGCCTTCATCGACGACGCGAAGCTGGTCATTCACAACGCGTCCTTCGACATGAAATTCCTCAATGCCGAACTCGGTTGGCTGAAATACGAGGCCATCCCGCCCGATCAGGCTATCGACACCCTGGCGATCGCAAAGCGTAAATTTCCCGGCTCACCGGCATCGCTTGACGCCCTGTGCCGGCGCTTCAACATCGACAATTCCGCCAGAACGCTCCACGGCGCGCTTCTCGATTCCGAGATCCTCGCGGAGGTCTACCTTCAGCTCATCGGAGGCCAGCAGCCTGACTTCAACCTGGCGAGCAATGCCGCGGCGGGCGTGGACACGAGCGCCGCCGGATGGCGGCCGGGAAACCGGCCCAAAAAACTTGCGCCCCGCCTTACAGACGCGGAGCGCACGGCCCACGACAACTTCGTCAAAAGCCTTCCGGGCGAAAGCCTCTGGTGAAGATCAGGCGTTGCCCGTCGTCTCGCCAGAGGCTTTCTGTGCCTCGATGCGTCGCTTGATCTCGTTCCGGTAGAGACCCACGAAATCGATGTTTTCGAGGTTGAGCGGCGGGAAGCCGCCATCGCGCGTGATGTCGCTCACCACGCGGCGCAGATACGGGAAAAGGAGTCGCGGGCATTCGATCAGGAGGAACGGATGCATCTGCTCCTGTGGCACGCCCTCGATGTGGAAAAGGCCGGCGTAGTCTAGCTCGAGTACGAAGAGCGGCTCGCCGCTGTCTTTCGCCTTGGAATTCACCGTGAGCTTGATGATCGTCTCGTACTGGTTGTCGCCGCCCCGCTTGCGGCCGTCGAGCGCGACCTGCACGGAGACTTCGGGCTTCACATCGGGTTGCGCGCCCTTCTGGGCCAGGACGTTCTCGAAGGAAAGGTCGCGCACATACTGCGCCAGCGCCCGCACGTTCACATTCTGCTGTGCAGGCTGGTCACCGCCGACGGCAGCGGCGTCTGAGGGTGTAAGGGTATCCTGCGCACCGTTCTCGGCCATAATTCGCTCCAAAACTGTTTGCGCGCCTCTACCAAGCGGTCAGTGGCGCGTCCACCCGGAAGAGCTGGGCGGCGTCTGGGGTCGCGGCTCCGCGCTCTCGTATTCGCCTTCAATGATCGTCTCTTGCGCGGGTCTCTGAGGCCGCGAACGCGCACGCTGCACGATGATCCGGTGGCGGACCCGCTCGATCACCAGGCGCCGGACGCCGGGCACAAGCAGCGCGAAGCCTATGGCATCGGTGAAAAATCCGGGCGTCAGGAGAAGCGCCGCTGAAATGAGGATCATCGCGCCGTGGGCCAGCGGCTCCGTCGGGTCGGAGAGTTCGTTGAACGATCGTTGCACGTTTCCGATGGCTGCGAGGCCCTGTTGTCGGACCAGAAGCGTACCGATCAAAGCCGTCAGAACGACGATGCCCAGCGTGGGCCAAAGTCCTATCCATCCGCCAACTTCGACGAACAATCCGATTTCGATGAGGGGCACTGCGAGAAACGCAATTAACAACCACATCTCCGGCACTCCTTTGAAATGACGCGCGTCGGCGCCTGCCCCGCGGTGGACTTGTCCCGCCGCCACACCTACATAAGCACCTGCTAAGCGCTTTGCCATCGTGCCTGAGGTCCGCCAATGAACTCGCCCATCATCCAGTTGCTCGTGCTTGCTGGAATTGCCGTCTTCCTGATCCTGCGTCTGCGGTCCGTCCTGGGCACGCGCGACGGGTTCGAACAGGATGTGGGCCGGGGCGAGCCCTCCGCGCGCGACCGCGCGGCGGCGCGGGACTTCGAGGTGATCGAAGGCGGCCCGGACCGCGACGTGACCGATCACGTGGAGGAGGGCTCCGACGAGGCGGAGGTCTTCACCCAGATGAAGCGTGTGGAGCCGTCCTTTTCCCTTTCGGAATTTCTGCAGGGCGGCGGACAGGCCTATGAGATGATCCTCATGGCCTACGAGAACGGCGATCTGAGCGGAGTGCGCGATTTCATCGATGGCGACATCTACGCGGCTTTCGCGGAAGGCATCGAGTCCCGCCGCGACCAGGGCATCAGCATCGAGGCGGAGTTTATCGGACTGCGCGAGGTCACCGTGGAGGGCGCGACCTTCGACGAGGCTTCCAACGAGGCGGAGATTACCCTTCGCTTCGTGGGCGAGCTGAGCTCCACCGTGCGCGACAAGGCCGGCGAGGTCATCGAGGCCGAATCGAGTCCGATGAAGCGCACGCGCGACAGCTGGACTTTCGCCCGGCGTATGGGTGGTGACGATCCGAACTGGATGCTCGTCGCCACCGGGGGCTAAGGCGTCTCCGCCGTGGATCACCGGCAGATTGGTGCGGCGGGCAAACCCGCCGCCCCTGCACCTTCATACCTCTTCTTTCCTAGCCGGAGACGCCGGGCGTGACGCGGAAACGCAAGCTTCGCGCGGAGGAACAGGACCTCTGGTCACGGGTGGCCGCCACCGCGGTACCGCTGAACCCGAAGCGGGTCGAGCCCACCCCCGTGACCTTGCCGGAGCCTGACCGGAAGACCGACAAAACCCCCGATCCGAAACCGATCGAAGCTTTCACGCTGGGTGAAAGAGCCCCCGCGGCCAGCCGCATCCCGACCCCGCGGAGGGCCCCGCCCCTCATGGATGCCAAGGCATATCGAAAGCTTTCCCGGGGGAAGCTAAAACCCGAGGCGCGTCTCGATCTCCATGGCATGACTGTGGACCGGGCGCATCCGGCGCTCACTCGTTTCATCCTGGGCTCCCACGCGCGGGGGCTTCGCCTCGTGCTGGTCATCACCGGAAAGGGGGAGGGAGCCGGCCCCGGCGGTCCCTTGCCCTACCAGCGAGGGATCCTGCGTCGGCAGGTGCCCCATTGGCTCGCTCAGGCGCCGCTCGCACCGCTCATCCTGGAGACCGTGCCGGCGGGGCGTCGCCACGGCGGTGAGGGCGCCCTTTACGTCTACCTACGCCGGCAGCGCTAGCCGCCCGCGATTGCGCCCGAGGCCGAGCCAGAGCACGGCTCCTGCCAGCAGAAAAAAGACACTGATCCACCAGAATTGACGCTCAATGCCGACGCCTGCGGTGATGAGGGCGCCGGTGACGCCCGGCCCGATGGCCGAGCCCAGGACCATGATGGCCGCCGATGCCGCCTTGATCGCGCCGAGATGGCGCGTGCCGTAATATTCCGAGAAAAACGATGTCGGCGCGTTGGCCTGGATCCCCGCCCCCACCGCGCAGATCATGAGACCCACGAGCGCAACGCCGAGGCTGGGCGCGTGGCCCAGCACCGCAAAGCCCGCCGCCCAGGGCAGCGGCCAGAAGGCCATGACCACGCTGCTGCCGAACCGGTCGATCACCCCGCCAGACACGAAGGTCGCGCCCACCACCACCGCGATGAATGCCGGAAAGAGCGCCGTGTAGGCGGCAAGTTCCCAGCCCTTGACCTCCACGAAATGCACCTGCTGGAAAAAAAGCGCCGTGCCCCAGGCCGGCGGGCCGAGCAGCATGGGCGCCGCCAGCCAGAACAGCGGATGGCGCAGCATGTCGGCACGGCTCCAATGGCGCCCGTCCATGCCGGCGATCTGGCTTTCCTTGGCGACGGATTGCGGCGTCCGCTCGAATTTCAGGAGCCAGGTCAGCACCGGAACCGCCGCCAGGCACAGAAGTGCCGCGAGGAGCCAACTCTGCCGCCAGCTCATCACCGCCAGAAGCGAGACGAAGACGAAGGGCAGCGCCGCGTTGCCCAGCGAAAACCCCATTGACGCGATGGAGAGCGCCGTGCCCCGCGAGGCCGCGAACCACCGCGCCATGGACACGATGGCGAGTTGCGAGGTCATCCCCTGCCCAAAAAATCGCAGCGCGAAGATGACGAGCACGAGCCCCCAGACGCTGCGGTTCACCGCCATCCCGAGGCAGGCCAGCGCGAGCCCGGGCAGGATGAAGAGGAGAAGCGCGCGCGCACGAAACCGGTCCGTGAGCACCCCGGCGAACACCATGACCGCCGCCGAGGCCGTCGTCGCCACCATGTAGAGGAGACCCCAGCCCGCATCGGTGAGCCCCACCTCCTCCATGATCTGCCCTGCGAAGAGCGAGATGAAATAGGTCTGCCCCCAGGACGACGAAAACGTCAGGAGAAAACCGGCCGCGAGGAAGGCGGCATTGTCACGGATGAAGCGGAGCATCGCCCCGCCCTACGCCCTCCCCGCGCGCAGCACCAGATGTCAGAGCATGTAGCGGCTCACATCCATGCTCTTGGTGAGTTCGCCCAGGTTGTCGTTCACGAAGGCCGCATCCACCGTCACCTCCACGCCGGATTGGTCGGGCGCGGTGAAGCTCAGCTCCTCGAAGACGCGTTCCATGACGGTGTAGAGCCTGCGCGCGCCGATATTCTCCACGTGTTCGTTGACGTCGGCGGCGACCTTGGCGAGCGCGGCGATGCCGTCCTCGGTGAAACTCACCGTCACCTCCTCGGTGCCCATGAGCGCGGTATATTGCCGGGTGAGCGCGTTGTCGGTCTCCGTCAGGATGCGCACGAAATCCGCCTCCGTCAGCGGGCGCAGCTCCACGCGGATGGGCAGGCGGCCCTGCAGCTCCGGCAGAAGGTCGGAGGGTTTCGCCACGTGAAACGCGCCCGACGCGATGAAGAGGATGTGGTCCGTCTTCACCGGGCCGTGCTTTGTCGACACCGTCGTGCCCTCGATCAGGGGCAGGAGGTCGCGCTGCACGCCCTCCCGGCTCACCTCTCCGCCGCGCTCGCCCTTGGCGGCGACCTTGTCGATCTCGTCGAGAAAGACGATGCCGTTTTGCTCCACCGCCTCGATGGCGCGGGACTTCACCGTTTCGTCGTCGAGGAGCTTGTCGGCCTCCTCCCCGATGAGGATCTCGTAGCTTTCGGCCACGGTCATCTCCTTGCGCACGGTCCGCTGGAACGCCTTCCCGAACATCGCGCCCAGATCCATCATCTGGCCCGCGCCGGGCTGGCCGGGGATCTCGAAGCCGCCCATGGGGTTCGAGGTGTCCTGCAGCTCGAGCGAGATCGTCTTGTCGTCGAGCTCCCCGGATTTGAGCTTTTTGCGAAACATCTCGCGCGTCTGGTCGCGCGCGCCCTCGCCGGCGATGGCCTCGATCACGCGGTCCTCGGCGGCCTGGTGCGCGCGTGCCTTCACATCCTCGCGCATGTGCTCGCGGATCATGGTGATCGCGCCTTCCACGAGATCGCGCACGATCTGTTCCACGTCGCGGCCCACATAGCCCACCTCGGTGAATTTCGTGGCCTCCACCTTGAGGAACGGGGCCTTGGCGAGCTTGGCCAGGCGCCGACTGATCTCCGTCTTGCCCACGCCGGTGGGCCCGATCATGAGGATGTTCTTGGGATAGACCTCCTCGCGCAGGTCATCGGATAGCTGCTTGCGCCGCCAGCGGTTGCGCAGTGCTACGGCAACGGCGCGCTTGGCGTCCTTCTGGCCGATGATGAAGCGGTCGAGCTCGCTCACGATTTCGCGGGGGGTGAGGTCAGTCATGGATCACCGAGGGAGGAAGGCGTTTCAGGGGGAGGACCGGCCCGAGCGCGCCGAGCAGGACCGCGCGGATACGCTCCCAGAACGCACCGAGGAGGACGAGCACGAGGCCGAGCGTGAGCACCGTCCACGCCCCGCCCTCGCCGTCGAAGACGACCCAGGCCAGCGCCACAGAATACCCCACCGCGGCGATGAGGAAGGAGCGCCGGTCGATGATGATCGCCACGAGGGCAAAGAGCATGAGCGTCACGAAAAGGAGCGCATTCGAGCCGGCATCGAGGAGCGTCAGCGCCACGGTGTTCACGAGCGCGGGGGCCGCCACGACATGGAGCCAGAACCCATTGGCCGCGCGCCGCGTCACGCGGTGCGGGTCGGACATGTCAAAGGCCATCGCCAGCGCGAAGACGACGATGCCGAGCGCCAGCGTGATCCACGCAAAAGGCCCCCCGGCGGAGAGCAGGAAGAGATCGCTCACATCACGCGGCGAGCCCGCCTGATCGGCGGCGAGCACGAGCGCCACGATGAAGGCCCCGATAGCCACGAGCGCCAGCGCGAACGGCACTCGGAACCGCAGCCAATGCCCGAAGAGCGCCACGGTGGTCAGCGCCAGCGGCAAAGGCAGGCTCGAAAAATCCTCTTGCGCCACCATGAAGGGCTGCGCGAACCAGGCCGTGAAGCCAACCGAGGCGTTACCGGCCCAGAGCATCGCCAGAGCGATCGCGGGCGCCACCATGCGGCGGTGGCGGATGAAGTATTCCGACAGCGCCCATGTGAAGATCGCGCCCAGGATCGTCACCGGGATCACCCGCTCCACCCAGCCGCCCAGCGCGGAGGCGACGTAGAGCCCGGCCACCGCGGCATAGCCCGTGGCGAGGATGCCGAGACCCACGACGATGAATATCTCGTTGAACCCCTTGAAGAGCTCGAAGGGCTCGTCGCCCGCGGCCAGGTTCTCCCGCGCCCCGCGGCGGCTATCGGCGAGCGAGGCGAGCGAGGCTGCCTGCCTTTCCGTCACGATACCGGCCGAAACCGCCGCGCGCAGGTCGTCGCGTTCGATCACAGGCTCTCCACCGTGAGGTTGCCGTTGGTGTAGACGCAGATATCGCTCGCGATGGCCATGGCCTCCCGCGCGACGGTTTCGGCGTCCTTGTCGGTCTGCATGAGCGCGCGCCCCGCGGCGAGCGCGTAGTTCCCGCCCGATCCGATGGCCGTCACGTCATGCTCGGGCTCGAGCACGTCGCCCGCCCCGGTGATGACGAAAAGGTCCGTGCCGTCGGAGACGATGAGCATCGCCTCGAGCTTTTGCAGGTACTTGTCGGTGCGCCAGTCCTTGGCCAGTTCCACGGCAGCACGGGCGAGTTGGCCGGGCGTCGCCTCGAGCTTCGTCTCCAGCCGTTCGAGCAGCGTGAACGCATCGGCGGTGGACCCGGCAAAGCCCGCGATGATCTCCGTCCCGCCGGGCGAGAGGCGCCGCACCTTGCGCGCGGTGCCTTTGATGACCGTCTGGCCGAGGCTCACCTGCCCGTCGCCCGCGATCACGACCTTGCCGCCCTTGCGCACGCCGATGATCGTCGTGCCGTGCCAGCCTGGGAATTTCTCTTCGCTCATGGGGCGGTATATGGCGAGGCTGCCTTGGCGGGGCAAGCGTATGCGGCCACCATCGCCCGATGAGCAGCCCGCGGACCCTGACGTTCTAACTCCATCCCTCGTTGCGCGAAGGCGCGGAGGCCGGGCGGATGAACATCATCAACCTTACCCGGCAAGCCCTTCCGTGTTTTCGCCTCTCACCTGCGCGCAGGGTTGTCTCTGCCCGGGACGCAGGCGATGATTGCCCCCGCCCGGGACGCAGGCGATGATTGCCCCCGCCCGGGACGCGGGCGACGATTGTCACCGCCCGGGAAGCGGGCGATAAGGCGCCATGGTGCAGAGGCTGGCAAAGCGGTGTCTCGATCTCGCGCTCGCGCTTCTCATCGGCGCGGTGCTGGTGCTGCCCGTCATTGGCATGGTGATCTGGCTCGCCCGCGGCCAGGGGCGGCCGATTCTCTACGGGGCCGAGCGGATGCGCACGCTGGGCAGGCCTTTCACGCTCTGGAAGTTCCGCACCATGACGGCGGGCGCGCCGGAGGGCGAGAGCGGCGTCTCCGGAGGGGACAAGGCCGCGCGGATCACCGCGCAAGGCGCCGTCATGCGCCGCTACCGCGCCGACGAGATCCCCCAGCTCTGGAACGTGATTCGCGGCGATGTCTCCCTCGTGGGGCCGCGGCCCCCGCTCCGGCAGTACGTGGAGGCCTTCCCGGAGCTGTATGCCCGCGTGCTGCGCTCGAAGCCCGGGATCACGGGGCTCGCCTCCCTCACCTATGCCACGCACGAGGAACGGCTGCTGGCCCGCGCCCGCACGCGGGAGGAGACCGACGCGCTCTACCGCAGGCACTGCGTGCCCACCAAGGCGCGGCTCGACCTCATCTATCAGCGCCACGCCTCTCTCTGTTATGACCTGAAGCTGATCTGGCGGACGGCCGTCCGATTCACGCCGAACTGGTTCGGCAGACGCGAGGAGAGCTGAGCGTGGCAAACGATCCCGAGACCGCCTTCAAGGCCTACGATATCCGCGGGCGCGTGGGGCTCGACATCGACGCCGACTTCGCCGAGGCGCTGGGGCGCGCGGCAGTGGCCGTCACCAGCGCCTGCCGGGTCGTGGTGGGCGGCGACGCGCGGGAGACCTCGCCGGACTTCAAGGCGGCGCTGGCGCGGGGCCTCATCGAAGCCGGGGCGGATGTGGACGATATCGGGCTCTGCGGGACCGAGGAGGTCTATTTTGCCACCGCCCATCTGGGCGCGGATCTCGGGATCATGGTGACGGCCTCCCACAACCCTATCGATTACAACGGCATGAAGCTCGTGGGCGCGGGCGCGGCCCCGCTCAGCGAGGAGGTCTTCGCGGCCCTGCGCGAGGCGATGCTGGCAGGAGACGCCCTCGAGGCGGCAGAGCCCGGCACGCGACGCGACCGCGCCGGGACGCGCGCGGCCTATGTGGACCATGTGGCGGGCTTCGTGGCGCCCGAGGCGCTCGGCCCGGTGAAGATCGTGGCCAATGCGGGCAACGGGTCGGCGGGGCCCACCTTCGACGCGATCGTGGAGGCGCTCACCGCGCGCGGCGCGGCGCTCGAGGTGATCCGCGTCCATCACGCCCCCGACGCGGCCTTCCCCAATGGCATCCCGAACCCTCTCCTGCCGGAAAACCACGCCGCCACGGCGGATGTCGTCCGCGCCGAGGGCGCCGCGCTCGGCATCGCCTGGGACGGGGATTTCGACCGCTGTTTCTTCTTCGACGAGACGGGCGACTTCGTGGCCGGGGAATACGTGGTGGGCCTCCTCGCGCAGGCCACGCTCGACCGCGAGCCGGGGGCCAAGATCGTCCACGACCCGCGGGTGGAGTGGAACACGCGCGCCCTCGTCGAAGGTGCGGGCGGGGCGCCGGTCCGCTCGCGCACGGGCCACGCGCTCATCAAGGCGAAGATGCGTGCCGAGAACGCCGCCTATGGCGGGGAGATGTCGGCGCATCACTATTTCCGCGATTTCATGTTCTGCGACACCGGGCAGATCCCCTGGCTCCTGGTGCTGGAGCGCATGGCGCGCACGGGCAAGGGGCTGCGCGCGCTCGTGCGCGAGATGCGCGCCGCATATCCGAGCTCGGGGGAGATCAATTTCCGCGTGGGCGATGCCGGAGCCGTCATGGCGCGGATCGAAGCGGACTATGCTGCCTTGCCGGGGGTGGAGATCGACCGCCTCGACGGGCTCTCCCTGGCGTTCGAGAGCTGGCGCTTCAACCTCCGACGCTCGAACACGGAGCCGCTTCTCAGGCTCAATGTGGAGACGCGGGGCGACCCGGCGCTGCTGGCGGCCAAGGTGGCCGAGCTCACGGCCGCGATCATGGCCGAGTAGGCGGGGCTGCCGCCTCAGATCAGCTGGATCGCGCCCTCGAGATCGCCGAAGCGGACATCGTCGCCGAAGCTCAGCGTGCCGCCATCGTCAAAGGTGAGCACCTGCGCGGCCTCGAAGGCGCCCCGCTGGTCGGCGAGGAAATCGCCCAGGCTCTTACCGCCCAGACGCGCGGCCTCGATCTGGAGCACGTCCTCGGCGCCGTCGAAGCCGATGAGGCGGTCGTTGCCGTCGCCCGCGCGGAAGACGAACGTGTCCGAACCGCCGCCGCCCTTCATGGTGTCGTTGCCCTGCCCGCCGTCGAGCGTGTCGTCGCCGCCCCCGCCATTGAGGAAGTCGTTGCCGCGCCCGCCGGCGAGGAAATCGTCGAAGGAATTGGCGAATATCCGGTCATTGCCGAACCCGCCGTGGAGTTCGTCCACGCGGGTGCCGCCCTTGATGAAGTCGTCTCCGATATTGCCGTAGATCGTGTCGTTGCCGCCGCCGCCCTTGAGGTTGTCCTCGCCGTCGCCGCCGTGGAGCTCGTCGCCGTGGCGCTGGCCCACGATGCGGTCGTCGCCGTCATCGCCGTAGAGCGTGTCGGCGCGGGTACCGCCGAAGATTTCGTCCTGGCCCTGGCCGCCGGTGATGAAGTCGGCGGCGTTGTTGCCGCTGAGGCTGTCATCGCCCGAGCCGCCCTCGATCGTGTCGGCGCCGCGCCCGCCGGAGACGGTATCGTCGCCGCCATTGCCCTCGAGCATGTCGGCTCCGTTGCCGCCTGTGAGCACGTCGAGCCCGCGCCCGCCTGCGAGCGCCTGCCCCGAATTGCTAGCCGCCAGCGTCACGCCGCCTGCGAAGTCGGCGATGGTGTAGGTGCCGTTGACGAAGACGAAGGTCTCCACGCCATAGACCGTCACCACGCCACCATCGGTATGGTTGATGCGCACGGATCCGTCATTGGCCACCGTGACGCGGGGGTCGATGTAGTTCTGCGCGAGGATGACGGTGTCCTGGTCGCCGCCGCCGCCATAGACGGTGTCGCCGCCGAAGGGCGTGTAGAAGGTATCGCGCCCCCAGTTCCCCACATGCTCGGTCTCCACGGTCTGCCCGAAGAGCGCGCCGCCGCCCGAGGCCGTCTCCTGCACGAGGACGCCGCGGCCCGCGTCCCAATAGGCGGCGGGATCTTCGCGGTCCTCCCCGTAGAGGAGCTCTGCGGCCTCCAGGTCGAGCACGCCGAGCTCGCTCAGGCCGCGGGCATTGTTGTAGGACATCAGCGTCTGGCTGCCGTTGTCGAGGTTGTCGGGCAGCGTGGGCTGCGCGCGGCCCTGGAAATCGCTGTTCTCGAAGGGGTGCTTGAGCCCGATCGTGTGGCCGATCTCGTGCAGGAGCGTGGTGAAGCCGCGATTGCCCGGGTCGAGGTCGCCCGGATCGCCCAGCCGGTCCTTGTTGATGAAGATGTCGCCGCCGACATTGCCGTCGACGAAGTAGTCGAGGGAGCCGAACGTGCCTAGGAACGGGAAATAGGCATAGCCCGACACGCCCGCGCTCATGGAGATGAACTGGAACGTGATCTCGGCGGTTTCGCCCGCCGGAACCTCCACGAAGGTGAGCCCGCTCGCGTCGTCCCAGACCTCCATGGCCTGGCGCGCGGCGGCCTGCTGATCGGCGCTGAAGGCGGTCCATTCGGCGGTGTCGCGCCCCTGGAGATAATCCGGCTCGGTCTCCGGGAAGTTGAAGGTGATGACCTGTGGCGTGCCCACCTCGGCGGAGATGTTCCAGCGGACGTCGAGCTCCTTGCCGGTGATGGCGAGGACATTGCCCGCCCCGTTCTCGGCCGTGTCCACGGGGCCCGGCAGGGCGGTATCAGTGTTGGGGCTCGAAATCGGGGTGAACTCGTTAAAGAGCCCGGGGGCGTTGGCGCTCATACAGATCAGACACATGCAGCGGGGTCTCCCATCGTGATTTCTCAGATGTGACGATTGGATCGCCCGGCAGCCGGGCGTGACAGACCCGCCACGGCATGCCGACCCAGCATGTCAATTCAATGGCCCTGCGATGGAATCTTGTGATCAGACGAAGGCGGAGAGGCTCGTGCGGTCCTCGAGCGCGTCGAGCGCGTCGGTGCCGAGCTCTGCGAGGAGGAGGCTCTCGCCCGCCGCGAAGCTGAGGAGGAGGCCCGCGCCCGCCTCGGCGCTCTCCTCCTGCGCGGTCACCTGGTCGCTAGCGAAGTAGACCGCGAGGCTCTGCCCGGAGAGAAGCGCGGCGTCGAGCACGAGGAGATCGGCGGCGACGTCGAAATCGAGGATCGTGTCCGCCCCCGCGCCGAAGAGGAACGTGTCGCTGTCGCCGCCGCCCTTGAGGCTGTCATCGCCAGCGCCGCCATCGAGCGTGTCGTCGCCCCCGCCGCCATTGAGGAGGTCGTTGCCCGCGCCGCCGTTGAGCACGTCGCCAAAGCCGTTGCCCACGAGCCGGTCGCGGCCCTCGCCGCCCTCGAGCGTGTCGACGCGGGCTCCGCCTTTCAGGAAATCGTTGCCAGCCTCGCCCTCAAGGAGGTCGTTGCCGCCCCCGCCCTTGAGCGTGTCCTGCCCCGCCCCGCCATGGAGCGCGTCGCCGTGGCGCTGGCCGAGAAGCTCGTCGGCGCCCGTGCCGCCCTCGAGCACGTCCTTGCGGGTGCCGCCGAAGAGGCTGTCATCGCCCGCCCCGCCCAGGAGGCTGTCGTCGGCATTGCCCCCGCGCAGCGCGTCGGCGCCCGCGCCGCCCTCGAGCGTGTCGCGGCCCTTGCCGCCCTCGAGGCTGTCATCGCCCGCGGCACCGTCGATGAAGTTGTCGGCGTCGTTGCCGATGACGGTGTCGTTTCCGCCGGAAAAGAGGGCGTTCTCGATGATGGTGCCGTGGGCGATGGCCACCGTCTCCACCCCGCCATAGAGGTTCGAGAAGGTGCCCGGCACCATGGAGAAGTAATTGTTCTGCGTGCTACCCGACCAGTTCCAGGTATCTGTGCCGCCCTGGTCGAAGACGGTGTAGGTGCCGCGACGCACATAGAGGTCCCAGGTCGGGCTGGTGGGGGTCGTGGAGTTGAAGAAGAGCTCGAGAAAACCGAGCTCGGACGGAAAATCGCCGCCCCAGTCGGTGTCGCCCGCCGTGGGTCCGGCCACTGGCGCGCCGTAGAGGTCCTGGATCGCGCGGATATCGGCGAGCATGGGCGTGATCGCCTCGCCGTAGGTGGCGCCGGTCGTCGTGTTCTCCACCTGGTCGAAATAGGACATCACCGACATCTGGTAGCTGTCATTGGCGAAGATCGCGGTTCCCTCGTAGCTGCTCGGCCCGTCGCCGGCATTGTAGGGGCCCATATGCCCGAGGCCGAGCGCGTGCCCCACCTCGTGGATGTAGGTGGAGAACGCGTAGCTGCCGAAGCCGTAGCCGCCGTCGTCGATCCAGCCCTGCGGCACGTAGATGTCGGTGGACGCGCGATACCCGCCACTGTTGGAGGACCGCGCGAAGGCGCTGTCGCCCTCGTCGAAATAGGTGATCTGCGCCGTGTCCGAGGAGGCCGCCACGAAGCGGATATCGGCCACGTATTCCCAGGATTCCATGGCCCAGAGCGCGAGCTGCTGGCCCTCCGCCGTCAGGCCGGAGATATCGTAGGTGATCTCGTTCGAGGCACGGGTGTCAAAGCCCACGGGCGTGTTCGGGGCGCGGCCCGCCAGGTCGCTCCAGTAGCCCATGGTCAAGTAATCGGCCATCTCCTGGAGCGAACCCACGGGCGCGTTGCTGCCGGTGCTCGACGGGGTGGCGACGTTGCCCAGGATATCGACATGGAGGTCCGGCAGGCCCTGACCGGCAGGATCCCCGGGATGAAGACGACCGCAAAGATGACACATGACGACACAACCGCGCTGAACACTCGATCCCGCTTAGCCCAGGGCGCCCGCACACGCTACGGGCGAAGGCGCGCACCGCTGCATCCTGTCGCGGTCCGTGGGCGTTCGAACACGGGTTGCCCCCGGAGCTAGACGTCCTTTGCGGCGATTCTATGCCGAGCGCGGCGGCGTCGAAGCGCGGGTGCCGGCTCGCCTTGGTTCCCGCGGGCGGGCCGGGAGAGGCACATTGCGAGAGGCGGGCGGTCCGGGCGAGGCAGGCACCCGCCCGCCCCGCCCCGCCCTCAGAAGAGCTCGATCGCCGAGGAGAGCTGGTCCGCCTCGCCGCTGTCGACGCCGCGCAGCTCGATGCTCTCGGTGCCCGAGAAGGTGAGCGTCGTCGTGTTGCCCGACGTGGAGACCGACGCGCTCGACAAAAACGCCGAGAGCGACCGCCCGCCCAGCAGGCTCGTCTCCAGCTCCAGCGTGTCCTGGGTGACGTTGAAATCGATGAAGACGTCGTCGCCCTCCCCGGCGCCGAAGACGAACACGTCCGCCCCGGCGCCGCCCTTGAGCGTGTCGTCGCCCAGCCCGCCGATGAGGCTGTCGTTCTGGCCGCCGCCGTTGAGGAAGTCGTCGCCGGTGCCGCCATTGAGCGTGTCGTCGAAGGAGTTGCCGAAGAGCCGGTCCTCGCCGGAGCCGCCCCGGACGACGTCCTGGCGGGTGCCGCCCTTGAGGAAGTCGTCGCCGGAGCCGCCCTCCAGCGTGTCCTTGCCGCCGCCGCCCTTGATGTTGTCGTTTCCGCCGCCGCCATTGAGGAAGTCGGCGTTGCGCTGGCCGCGCAGGACATCGGTGCCGCCGCCGCCGTAGATCTCGTCCTCGCCGGTATTGCCGAAGAGCGAATCGCTGCCCACGTCACCCTCGAGCGTGTCCTCGCCGCGCCCGCCGCGGAGCTCGTCATTGCCCGCACCGCCATTAAGCGAGTCGTCCCCGCCCTCGCCGCGCATGATGTCGTTGCGCGCGGAACCCTGCTCGGTGTCTTCGCCATCGGTGCCGATGTATTCATCGAACGCGTTCTTGAAGTCCGGGCCGGGGGTCTTTTCGCCCTCGGTCACCACGCCGTCATTGTTGTCGAAGATGGTGATATCAACTTCGGTACTCACCGAGTTGCCTTCGAAGACGGCGTCCCCGGACAGCACCGTCAGGCGTACGAAGAACTCTTCTTCGGACGGCTCGATGTCCGTGTCGCCGAAGATGCTGAAGAAGAGCGCATCGCTCGTGTCGCCTTCGTCTAGCCGCCATTGCCGCTGGGAGGTCGAGCCGGAGTAATCCGACCCGGCCTGCGCGGATCTCGGGAAGACCTCGTAGCCCAGAACGATGTCGGTGGGCAGCGCTTCCGAGAAGATGGCGTAGAGCCCCACGGAGTCGCTCGAGAAATCGCTTTCGATGATGGAGGTTTCCGTGACATCGATCCTGACCCGCACCCCGGCGGGGTCTTCGGGCCCGAAGACCTGGGTGGCCGAGTCCTTCACGCCCTGGACGTCCGAGGGTGGCCCGCCGTCATCGTCGATGATCGTGCCCGTCGCCTTGAGGATCGGCGCGCCCCCGGCGAAGACGGCGTTCTGCAGGTTGTAGAGGACGAGCGAAAAGGTCTCGTCCTCTTCGATGAGGTTGTCGCCGAAGACGCTCGTGGTGAGTTCGGCGGCGGTCTCCCCTTCCGAGATGGTGAAGGTGCCGCGGCGCTGATCGAAATCTCCCTGCCCCTCCACGGCGGTGCCGTTTTCGAAGGCGAAGCTGAAGGTGATGTCGGTGGGTGCGGCCTGGTCTAGCTTGACGAGGAAGCGCATGGCCTCGCTGGAGAAATCCCCCTCGAAGACCGAAACCGAGTTCACCGTCACCGTCGGCAGCGTATCGCTCGCGGAGCCCGGACCCTCGATCTTCTCGGAGGGGCCGGAAATCTCGCCCTGGCGGCTGCCGCCCGCGTCGTCGTCGTCGAGGATTGTGGCCGTCGCGCGGAGCGCCACCGCTCCCTCGGGGAACTGCGCGTTGGTGACGCTGTAGATGACGAGGTTGAAGCGCTCGTCGCCCTCGATGAGCGCGTCTCCGAAGACGGAGGTGTTGATCCAGCCGGCCTGTTCGCCCGCGGGGATCGTGATGGAGGAGGAAAACTCCGAAAAATCGCCCTTCGTGTCGCTGGCCTCGACGCCCTGGAGGAAGTAGCGGACCGTCACGGGCGCGTTGGCCACGCGGTCGAGCGTCAAGAGGAACCGCGCCGGATCGGAGGAGAAATCGCCCTCCAGGAGCGAGACATTGGCCACGTCGATCGTGGGCAGGACGCCGGGCTCCGCCTTGGGCCCCTGGATGCGTTCGGCGAGCGCGCCTTCGCCCACGGGCGGGTCGAGCCCCGGGTCGTCGAGGTCGAAGATCGTGGCCGTGGCCTTGAGCACCGCGGCGCCGTCAGGCAGCTCCGCGTTCTGGCCCGCCTTCACGTAGAGAAAGAAATTCTCGTTGCCTTCGATCTCCGCGTCCGCGAAGACGCTCGTGGAGATGGTGGTGAACGTCGTTCCGGCCGCAATCGTCGCGGTGCCCTGGAACTCGTTGAAGTCCCCCGTCGATTCCGAGGCCGATCCGCCCTGCAGGAAATAGGAGACGGTAATCGGCGCAGTGGCCGGCTCGTCGATGAAAAGCGTGAAGACCGCGCTTCTGGAAGAAAAGTCAGGTTCAAGAACAGTAATATCGCGCACGTCAACAATGGCCATGGCCATGCACCCCCTCAAATTGATTTACGAAGAATCCACCCTTCAGATGTGTTAAGAAAACCGGAGACAATTTGACCGCGCAACGAAAAATACGGGGCTGCGAGATATTTTTGCAGGGTTCAATGCCGTCGGCCATTCCTTGGTCGCGTGGAGGGCAATCGTGCCCGTCGATCGTGCTGCGCAATCGTGCCCATCAATCGTGTGTATCAATTCGGACATCTTCCGGTTGTATTTCCCGGCAGACTCACACCCAATTGCACGGCCCGCCGGGGCGCAATCCATTTCCGCGGCTGAAATACGTCTAATGACATATCGCGAAACGAATTCCGGGCCCGCGGGCCGGGCACCGTGTCGGAGGGTGCGGCGGTGAGACTTCTCGTCATCGGGGCTTCCGGGCGGCTCGGGCGTGCGGTACGGGCCGCGTGGCCTGACATGCCCGGCGTGGAGGTCACCTGGGCCGCCCGCAGCGGCGCGGACGGCACGCAGGCCGTGGACCTCGCCCGGCCCGGCGCGCTTGAGGCCGCCGCCCGCGTCACGGGCGCGGAGGCCATCGCGAGCCTCGCGGGCACGGTCACGGCGCGTGATCACGTCACGCTCGCCGAGGAGGCCGCGCGGGCCGCCGAGGCGCTCGACCTGCCGCTCTTTCTGCCCTCCTCGGCGGCGGTCTACGGGGGCGGCGCGGCCCTCGCGGAGGACGCCCCCCTCCCCGACCCCGCGACGCTCGCGCCCTATGGGTCCATGAAACAGGCCATGGAGGCCGCGATGGCAGGCAGGCCCCGCGTCACCTGTCTCAGGATCGGCAACGTCGCGGGGGCGGATGCGATCCTCGGCGGCTGGCGGCCGGGCTTTGAACTCGACACTTTCCCGGACGGGCGCACGCCGCGACGCGCCTACCTCACCGCCGGGGACCTGGCGCGGGTCCTGGCAGGCCTCGCCCAGGCCGCCCAGACGCGCGCGCTGCCGCCCGTCCTCAACGTGGCCCGCCCCGGCACGGAAGAGATGGGCGCGCTCCTCGATGCAGCAGGCCTCGCCTGGCGCCCGCGCCCCGCGCCCCCCGGCGCACTCGAGGAGGTGAGCCTCGACACCGCCGCGCTCGCCGGCATCCTCGGCCCGGAGCGGGCCCTGCCGGAGGCCACGCCGGAGGGGCTCTTGGCCCATCTCGGCTCATTGCGGACGCTAACCTCATAATTTCTGGTCTTTTCGCCGCACTTGCGCCAAACAGAGAACAATCGCTCGAAACGAGCACCACGGCTCCGGAGCCACGCGGCACGGGAGACGGGAAGACGGCGCGACCGTATCCGAGGCGGCGCAGGGACAAGAATGCTACTGAATTTCATCAAGTCACTCTCTCGGACGCGCAAACGCTGGATCATCGCGGCCATCGACCTGAGCCTGATCCCGTTCGTCTTCGCCTTTTGCTACATGATGCAGGCCGAGGCGCTCACGCGGGCGTCGGGCTGGGCGGGTCTTCTGGAATTCTTCCAGCTCCTGTTGCCGGTGGCGCCCTACCTCCTGCTCGCGGCACTGGCGCTCGCGTTCTGGTTCGAGCTGCCGCAGGTGCGGCTCAAGCATTTCGAGGGCCGCGCGGTGCTGCGCTACGCGGCCTTCGCAGGGTCCACGGCGCTGGTGCACTACCCGCTGAGCCTCCTGTTCGGCGTGGCGCTGCCGATGTCGACTTACGTGCTCTTCGGGTTGAGTTACTTCTTCATGGGCACGCTGGTGCGCACGACGTTGCGCACGATCCTGATCGAGCTCTATGCCCGCGCGGTGCCGCGGCGGCGCGTGCTGATCTATGGCGCGGGCGCCACGGGCACGGAGCTCGCCACCGCGCTGCGGGCCAACGACACGATCGACCCGGTGGCCTTCGTGGACGACAACGCCTCGCTCCAGGGGCTCATCATCTCGGGCCTGTCGGTCTACGCCCCCGCGCAGCTAAAACAGATCGCCAAGGAGCGGGACGTGGAGCGCGTGCTCCTCGCCATCCCGTCCCTGCCGCCCGCCAAACAGATCCAGATCGCACGGCGGGTGCAGGAGATGGGGCTCGACATCCAGGTCCTGCCGTCGTTCAGCCAGCTCATCGGCGACGAGGACCTGATCGAGAAATTCATCTCCGTCCCCTCGCGCAGCCTGCTGGGCCGCCAGGAGGTGGACGCGCCGCTGGGGCCCGCGGGCGAATGCTACCGCGGGCGCTCGGTGCTCATATCGGGGGCGGGCGGCACCATCGGCTCCGAACTGGCGCGGCAGGTGCTGGGCTGCGGGCCGCGCCGCATCGTGCTCTATGAACTCAGCGAATTCGCGCTCTACACCGTGGACATGGAGCTCCGTCAGCTGGCCACGGACGCCACGGTGGAGATCGTGCCGATCCTCGGCTCCGTGACCGACGCGCGCCTCGTGCGGAAATGCCTGGTCGATTACGAGGTGGACGTCGTGCTCCACGCCGCCGCCTACAAGCACGTGCCGCTGGTGGAGGCCAACCAGCTCGCCGGGCTCGTCAACAACGTCATCGGCACCCACATCCTGGCGCGCGAGAGCTATGAGGCGGGGATCGAGCGGTTTCTCCTCATCTCCACCGACAAGGCCGTGCGCCCGCAAAGCGTCATGGGCGCCTCCAAGCGCTTCGCCGAACTCATCGTCCAGGACCTGGCGAGCCGCGTGCTCCCGGGCGAGGGGCCGCGCTATTCCATGGTGCGCTTCGGCAATGTGCTGGGCTCCTCGGGCTCGGTCATCCCGCTCTTTCAGGACCAGATCCGCCGCGGCGGGCCGGTGACGGTCACCCACCCCGATGTCACGCGCTATTTCATGACCGTGCAGGAGGCCGCCAAGCTCGTGCTCACCGCGGGCGCCATGGCCGAGGGCGGGGAGGTCTTCGTGCTAGACATGGGCAAGCCCGTCTCCATCCTCGCCCTGGCGCGGCAGACGATCGAGGCGTCGGGCTACACGGTGCGCGACACCCAGCACCCCGACGGCGATATCGCGGTGGAGATCATCGGGCTCCGCCCCGGGGAGAAGATGCACGAGGAGCTCACCATCACCGGGGCCCAGGAAGACACCGCCCATGCCAAGATTTTCAGCGTGCGGGAGGCGCGGCTCTCGGAGCTCGAGGTGGCGCGCTCGCTCGCGGCGCTCCGCGCGGCCATCGAGACGCTGGACGCGCGCGCGGCCTGCGCCGCCATCTCCTCGGCGGTGGAGGTCGAGCGGCGGGCCGAAGACCGCCACACGCAGCAATGACGGGGCTATGCAGGGGCGCCTTGGGGCGCATTGGGCGAGTCGGTGTCCGAGCGGGGCACAGCATTGCGGCCGCGGCGGGACGCGGGCCCGGCGGCCATGACGCGCCGCCCGACCACCGGATGCGGGGCAGGATGACGCCCATGGCCCGGACCTGCCGTACCATGATCGCGGGCCTCGCGCTGGCGCTGGCGCCCGGCCTCGCCGTGGCGGAGAGCGGCGGGTCGTTCGGCCTGGGCGCAGGCGGGTTTCTCGGCGCGCTCCTCGATGATGGCCCGCCGGAGCGCGCCTTCGTGCTGCCTGGCTCGGACCCCTCCGTGGCCTCCCAGGCGCCCGCCGTGCGCCGCGCCGCGCTGAATTTCTACGGGATGCCCGGCCTCGTCGACATGCCCACGGCTGCGGTGCTGCCAGATGGCGAGCTCGGCTTTTCCTTCGCCACCTTCGCGGGGATTTCGCGCACGACGCTCACCTTCCAGATCGCGCCGGGCCTCACCGGGGCGTTCCGCTACAACCGCACAGACGACCTCAATCTCGGCGGGCGGGAGGATTACTTCGACCGCGCCTTCGACATCCAGTACCAGCTCTTCGGGGAAGGGCGCGTCCGCCCCGCCCTCGCCGTGGGTCTGCGCGATTTCGCGGGCACGGGCATCCAGGCCGCGGAGTATGTGGTGGCCACCAAGACCTTCGCCCTGCCGGGCCTCGGCGACGCCTCCCGCGCAGGCAGCTTGCGCGTCACCGGCGGGCTCGGCTGGGGACGGCTCGGCTCCTTCGGCGATATCGGCGCGCCCTTCAGCGTGGACCGGCCGAACTTCGACCCCGAGACCTCCGGCGGGGAGTTCTCCACCGACCAGTGGTTCCGCGGCCCCGCGGCCCCCTTCGCGGGCCTCGAATGGCAACCGGGGGGCACCTGGGACCGCCTGCGCGTGAAGCTCGAATATTCCTCGGACGCCTACGACCTCGAGGCGGAGAGCCGCGGGCTCTTCGAGCGCCGCTCGCCGGTGAATTTCGGCCTCGAATACCAGGCCAATGACAGCCTGCGGGTGGGGCTCTATTCGCTCTATGGCAGCGAGGTGGGCGCGATGGTCACCCTGGCCACCAATCCGCGCCGGGAGGTAACGCCGCTCCGCCTGCCGGGGCCGGGCCCGCTCACGCGGCGCCCCGACCGCACTGCCGCACCCGACGCGTGGACGGAAGCCTGGATCGCCAATCCCGCCGCGCCCCGGCGGCTGGTGGACAGCCTCGCGGAGACGCTGGAGGGGCTCGGGCTCACGGTGACGGGCCTCACGCTGCCCGACGCGCAGAGCGCCGTCCTGCGCGTGGAAAACGACGCCTTCCAGAGCACGTCGCTCGCCATCGGGCGCACCGCGCGGGCCATGGCCGCCACGCTGCCGCCCTCGGTGGAGCGTTTCTCCATCATCTTGGAGGATGGGGGCGTGCCGAGCTCCACCGTGCGCCTCGACCGCGGCGATCTCGAACGGTTCGACGGTGCCGCGACCCGGGCCGCGTCCCTGGCGGCGGCCACGGGCGTTGCCCCACCGCCTGCCGTGGGCAGCAGCGAGATCACCGCGCCCGAGGGGCTGTATCCCCGGCTCTCCTTCGCCCTGCGGCCCACGCTCGGGACCTCGCTCTTTGATCCGGCGGAGCCGCTGCGCGCCGATCTCAACCTTACGCTGCGCGGCCGGTACGAGCCGGTGCGCGGCCTCGTCTTTGATGGTGTTATCGCGCAAAAGCTCGGCGGCAATATCGACGAGTCGCCGCTGTCGCCGTCGGAGCTCGAGCCCGTGCGCACGCGCGCCCCTCTCTATGCCGCCGAGGACGATCCCACCATCCGCAGCCTCACGGCCTCCTATGCCGCGAGCCTGGGTCGCGACCTCTATGGGCGCGCCACGCTGGGCTACCTCGAGCGCATGTTCGGCGGCGTCTCCACCGAGCTTTTGTGGAAACCCGCCGCGAGCCGCCTCGCGCTCGGCGCGGAGGTCAATTACGTGGGCCAGCGCGATTTCGATCAGCGTCTGGGCTTTCAGGATTACCGCGTCCTCACCGGGCATCTCTCCGTCTATTACGAATTCGCCGGGGGCTACCGCGGGCAGCTCGACATGGGCCGCTACCTCGCCGGCGACGTGGGTGCCACGATGCGGCTCACCCGCGCCTTCGACAACGGCTGGGAACTGGGCGCCTTCGCCACGCTCACCGACGTCTCCGCCGAAGAATTCGGGGAGGGCTCCTTCGACAAGGGCGTGACGATCCGCATCCCGCTCGAGGCGGTCACCGGGCGGCCCACGCCCGACAGTTTCGAGCGCACCATCCGCCCCATCCTGCGGGACGGCGGCGCGCGGCTCAGCGTGTCGGGACGCCTCTATGACCGGGTGCGGCAGGGCCACGCCGAGGCGGTCTTCGCGGATTGGAGCCGGGTATGGCGATGACGACCCTTCCCCGCGCGCTGGCGGCGCTCGGATTGTGCCTGGCGGTCTCGGGATGCGCGGATGGCCTCACCGACCCGCCCGAGGCGCTGAAGCCGCTCGCGGAACGTCTCGGCCTTTACACGGAGCCGAGCCGGTTCGAGGCGAGCCGGGCCGAGATCGCCGCCACCGGCATCGACGCCCCGCTGCTGCGTGTCGTGGCGCGGGAGCCGGTGGCGCAATCGGCGGGTTACCTCCTGGCGCAAACGACAGGCGGGCTCGACACTTATACGGCCAATGACGGCTCGCTCCTCTTCCTTCGCAGCGGGCTCCTGCAGGGGACGATCGGCTTCCGCCAGGACCTCGACGGTGCGTCGGTGGCCCCGGTGGCCGCCGCGCTCGACGGCGGCGCGGCGCGCTACGACAGGCTCCTGCGCCATCGCGCGGGGGACGGGCCGCTTTATGAGCGCATGGTGGCCTGCACACTGACGCCCGAGGGCGCGGAGCAGATCGTCATCCTCGGCCGCCGTCACGCCACCACGCGGCACGTGGAGCGCTGCGTCGCGCCCGCCATCGACCCCGCTGGGCGCCGCCTCGCCTTCGAGAACCTCTACTGGACCGAGGCCGGGCGCCTGCGCGCCTCCGAGCAATGGGTGAGCGAGGGGGTGGGCCGGCTCCGCATCGAGCAGGTGCTGCCCTAGGGCGGGCCGCAGGCAGTCCTCCGCCGGAGGCCGCGCGCGCCAAGGGGCGAAAATCGTGCATTCTTGCAACGTTATCCCCGTTTTCGGCGGGAAATCGGCTTTCTAACGAAATCTCCGCTGGTGCGGCGCGGTCCGGCTATTGATAGGGATGGGGGAGCGCGGTATATCCCGCTTACGGATAGTGCAGCTTTCGGAGTAGCAATATGAACATCAAGGCATTCATCGTGGCTCTCTCAGCCGCATCCATGGCGACCACCGCCTTCGCAGGCGGCCTGGAGGCCGTGGCCGATGACGAAGAGATCATCATCCCCGCGGCCGCGCCCGCAGGGTCCTCGGTTTCGCTTCCCGCGCTCTTCGGCGCCGGTGCCGGCGGCACGGCCCTCGCAGTGGGTGCCGGTGTGCTCGGCATCGCAGCGGTCGCGGCCCTCGTGGACGACGACGACGACGAGTCCTCCGCCACCGTGACGGCCGACTAGGACTGAGACCGGTCCACAGCCGGTCTCGCACCGGTCGATCTGGAAGGCTCCCTCCCGGGGGCCTTTTTTCTGCTGGGACGTTTTCGTGCGGGGGTGTTTTTCTGCGCCGTGAGCGCCGTCTAGCCCCAGCCTAGCCCCGCCAAGCTCCGCCAAGCTCCAGCCACTCCCCCACGGTTGTCTCCGTCCCGGGCATCTGGCAAGCATCGGGCCATGCACGCTGTTTTTCGCGCCGGTTCCCGGTGAAGCTTCTTTTCGTCCATCAGAACATGCCCGGCCAGTACCGGGAGATGCTCGCCTGGCTCGCGGAGGAGACGGCAAGCGGCGCGGGGCACCAGCTCGCTTTTCTCACCCAGCGGCGGAACTACGAGCCCCCCGCCGGGGTCACGAAGATCCTCTACCGCCCGCATCACAGCCCGGCCAAGGACGCCTACGGCCTCTCCCGCGTCTGGGAGGAGGCAGCGGGCACGGGCTACGGCGCCGTGGAAGCGCTCATCACCCATGAGAAGAAGACCGGCTTCCGGCCCGATCTCGTCGTGGGCCATACCGGCTGGGGCGAGATGCTCTTTCTCAAGGAGCTCTGGCCGGACGTGCCGGTCCTTGGCTTTTTCGAGTATTTCTACCTCGCTCAAGGGGCGGCGGTGGGCTTCGACCCGGCGGAGCCTGTTTCGGCCCACGCGCCATACCTCCTTCATGCGCGCAACACCGTGCCCTTCGCGAACCTCCACGCTGTCGACCGCCTTACCGCGCCTACCGAGTGGCAGGCCAGCCTCTTTCCGCCGCTCTTCCGGCAGAACATGTATGTCTGCCATGACGGCATCCGCACCGACCGGCTCCTCCCCGACGCGGAGGTGCAGCTCGAGCTCGGGAGGCTCGAGCGCCCGCTCACGCGCGAGGACGAGGTCTTCACCTATGTCGCGCGCAACATGGAGCGGATGCGTGGCTTCCACATCTTCATGCGCGCGCTGCCGCGGATCCTCAAGGCGCGGCCCAAGGCGCGCGCGATCATCATCGGCGGCAACGACAGCTCCTACGACCCGGCCTCCAAAAGCCGGGGCGGCTTCCGCGCGGAGCTCGAACGGGAGGTGGGCGCGGCCGTGGATTGGACCCGCGTGCATTTCATCGGCCAGGTGCCCTACGCCGATTTCCAGAAGGTGGTGCAGCTTTCGCGCTGCCACATCTACCTGACGAAGCCCTTCGTCCTCTCCTGGTCGCTCCTGGAGGCCATGGCCATGGAGGCGCCCATCGTGGCCTCCGACGTGGCGCCCGTGCGGGAGGCGGTCACCCATGGGGAGACCGGGCGCCTCGTCGATTTCTTCCAGCCCGAGGCGCTCGCCGATGAGGTCGCCGACATGCTCGCGCGGCCCGAGGCATATGGCGAGATGCGCCGCGCGGCGCGCGAACACGTGGTGAAGACCTACGATTTCCGGACCGTCTGCCTGCCGCGCCACGTGGCGGAGATGAACGCCCTCGTGCCCGCCGCGGCGGGTCACATCACGCTCTGAGCCGGGCTCAGCCCCCGGCGGCGCGGATGATGCCGAAGCCCGATCCGATGATGCCCAGCACCGTGGAGGTCTGCGTCACCGGGGCCTCGGTCACGTAGATCAGATCCTCGCTGTTGATGCGGAACTGCCGCGCGGAAAAGAGACCGTCGGCGCTCGTGAGGTCGATGGAGAAGACCACCTGCGCGGCCTCGGGCCCGCCTGCGCCGGCCTCCCGCACCGCCTCCGCGGGGTATTCGCGCAGGATCAGGATCCCGCTCGGGTCGGCGCGGCTGTCGTTGACGCCGCCGGCCATGGCCATGGCCTCCGCCGCGGTGATGACGTCCTTGGTGAACGGGTGCATCTGTTCGGTGCCCGAGGCCCCGAGCGACAGGAAGAAGCGCCGGTCCTCCTCCACCACGACCTGGTCGCCTGCGCGGAGCGGCACGTCGAGCGCGGGCTCCTCGTAGAGCGTGGCCGCCGAGATCGCGTAGAAGTCTGAGCCGCGGTGCAGCTTCACCTTGGGGTTCTGGAGCGTCGCGGCCACGCCGCCCGCACTCGCGATGAGGTCGAGCACGGTGAAATTGTTGTCGGGCATGGGGTAGCGGCCCGGCGTGGTGGTGCCGGCCACGAGGCTCACGCTGTTGGCGGCCCCCTCCGCCATGTCGAGCTGCACCTGCGCGGAGGGCACGAAGCCCTCCACCGCGCGTTCCACGATGGCGCGCGCCGCCTGGGGCGAGTTCCCGGCGATGCGCACATTGCCCGCATAGGGCACGAAGACGGTGCCGCCGGAGGATACGCGCATGGCCCCGAGCGGCGTGAGCGGCGCGCCGGGGGTGGAGATGAGCGAGCTCTCCGAGGCGTCCCAGATGGTGATGGTGACGGTGTCGCCGGGCCGGATGATCCGTTCGCGCGAGCCGTGGCCCGCCCGGGGCCAGGTGCCCACCCGCTCCCCCGTCACGGGCCAGCCGGCGGCCTCCGGCAGGAAGGCGCGGGTGACGGGGTAGACGACGAAATCGGCGGTGTCGGCGTCGCGTGTCACCTCGGTGACGATCGCGGCGCCCCGCGGGATGGCGCAGCCGGCCAGGGCGAGCGCGAGGCCGAGGAAGAGGCCGCCCCGCAGCGCGCGGCGCCGCGGCGCCGTCGTTGGTCTTGGGCCTCGGGGAAATCTCCGGTCCTGCCCTGTGCTGCTCATGCGCCTCGTCTCCCTCGCTCGTCAGGCGGGCCCGGTTTGCTCCGCCGCCCGCCGCGCCCGTTATCGCCTGCGGCGCGTGGGGCGAAAGTCACCGATCCGGGCAGGCGGGTCAATTCTCCATCTTGTGGCGCCGCGCCCCCGTCACGTTCCCGCCGCGCGCCTACGCCTCCACCCCGAAGCCCGCGCGCCCGATGCTCACATAGGCCTCGAACCCTGCCTCGCGCGCGTCGCGCGGCGCATAGATGTTGCGCAGATCGGCAAAGCGCGGCTGCGCCATCTTCGCGGCCAGCCGCTTGAGGTCGAGGGCGCGGAACTCGTTCCACTCGGTGAGGATCACGAGGAGGTCGGCCTTGGCGGCGGCCTTGTAGGGATCGTCGTGCCAGCGCACCCCGGGCAGGAGCGCCTCGCCCTCCCGCCGGCCCTGGGGGTCCACCACGCGCACCTTCGCCCCGCCGCCCACGAGCGCGGGCACGATGGTGAGCGAAGGCGCGTCGCGCATGTCGTCGGTATTGGGTTTGAAGGTCACGCCGAGCACGGCCACCGTCTTGCCGTTGAAGCTGCCGCCGCAGATATCGCGGAGCTTTTCGACCATGCGCGCCTTCATGGCGTCGTTGACGGCCATGACCGTCTCCGTGATGCGCATGGGGCTCGCGTGGTCCTGGCCGATCCGAGCGAGCGCCGAGGTGTCCTTGGGAAAGCACGACCCGCCATAGCCCGGCCCGGCATGGAGGAACTTGTTGCCGATGCGCCCGTCGAGCCCGATGCCCTTGGAGACCTCCTTGATGTCGGCGCCCACCCGCTCGCAGAGCGCGGCGATCTCGTTGACGAAGGTGATCTTGGTGGCAAGGAACGCGTTGGCGGCGTATTTGATCATCTCCGCGCTTTCCAGATCGGTGGTCACGATGGGGAAATCGCGCAGAAAGAGCGGGCGGTAGACCTCCGCCATGACGGCGGCGGCGCGGTCGCTCTCGACGCCCACGACGACGCGGTCGGGACGCATGAAATCGTCGATCGCCGCGCCCTCGCGCAAGAATTCCGGGTTCGAGGCCACGTCGAACTCCGCCGCGGGGTTCGCGCGCGCGATGGTCTCCTTCACCTGCCGGTTCGTGCCGAGCGGTACGGTGCTCTTCGTGACGACGACGGTGTAGCCGTCGAGCGCGTGCGCGATCTCCTCGGCGGCGGCCATGACGTAGCTGAGATCGGCGTGCCCGTCGCCGCGCCGCGTGGGCGTGCCCACGGCGATGAAGACGGCTTCGGCCTCCGCCACGGCGCGGGCGAGCTCGGTCGTGAAGCTCAGCCGCCCCGCCTCCACGTTGCGCGCCATGAGCTGGTCGAGGCCCGGCTCGTAGATCGGCACCTGCCCCGCGCGCAGCATCTCGATCTTTTGCGCGGACGTGTCCACGCAGGTCACGTCATGGCCGAAATCGGACAGGCATACCCCGGAGACAAGCCCCACATAGCCTGTCCCGATCATCGCGATCTTCATGTCTTGGCTGCTCCTTCGCCCGTCCTTGGGCGGGGTTATAGCGAGCTTGATCCGGGAAGCGGAGCGAAAAGCGGACCAAGTGGACCGGAGTGTCCGGGCTGCCCGGGCACGGGGCGAGACGGGCGCGCGCACGCCCGCAGTGGGGCATCGGTCACACGCGCCCCGCGTGGGCCGGCGGGCTCCGTTGACAATCTTCGCGCGCCTTCCTAGGCCGCATGTCATTGCGCGTCCGGGGTTGGGTTGAGGGGCCTGGGTTTGGGAATTTCGTTATACGCGGCCTACCACGCGCCTGCGCCCGTCCTGCGGAGCGACCGCATCAAACCCATCCATGTGGGCCGCGCCACACTGCGCCGGGGGCGCGCCGCGCCGGCCCCGCTCGACGCGATGGCGGGCGACGACACGGGCGACAATATCTCCGCGCGGAACCCCGAATTCTGCGAACTCACGGCGCTCTACTGGGCGTGGAAGAACGACCGCGACAGCGCCTGGCTCGGGCTCCTTCATTACCGGCGGGTCCTCGATTTCACCGGCGCCCATGACCGGGGCGAGGCGGAAGTCTTTCCCGCGCGCTTCGACATCGCCCCCTGGCTCGCCGAGGCCGATGCCTGGTTCGACGCCCATCTGGAGGCGTGCGACCTCGTCGTGCCGAAGCTCCACCGCATGGAGCGTTCGATGGCCGAAAACTACGTGCAGCGCCACGCGCCCGCGGACTGGGAGGCCGCGCGCGCCATCATAGCCCGCGATCACCCCGATTACCTCGACACCTTCGACGTGACCGCCGCGCGCCCGGAGATCCGGCTGGGCAACATGATGCTCATGCGCCGCGCGCTGGCGGACCGCTACTGCGCCTGGCTCTTCGACATCCTCTTCAAGCTCGAGGCGACCGAGATCGAACGCGGCCGCTATTCGCCGCGCCAGCGGCGCTATCTGGGCTTCATCGCCGAGCGGCTCTTCACCGTCTTCGTGGCCCATCTCCAGCGGACCGAGCCCGGGCTGCGGCTCTGCGAGGTCAACATCGTGAACATGAAGGACGCCGCCGTCTTTCCCACGGTGGCCGATGACCGGCTCAACGGGCCCGAGCACATCAACATCGCCTTCGCCTCCGACGCGGCCTACGTGCCCCATGCCGCCGCGATGCTCCACTCCATGCTCACGCGCACCGCGCCGAAGCGGCGCATCAACCTCTTTTTCCTGGAAACGAACGTGCCCGAGCTCGAGCTCGAGCTCCTGGCGGAGGTGGTGGCCATCCACCCGCGCGCGACGCTCCACGTGATCCCGGTGGGCAACGCTTTCGAAGGGGCCTACCGCTCGCCCAGCCGCGCGCCGTCGAACGCCACCTATAACCGGTTTCTGCTCTTTGACCTCCTGCCCGGGCTCGACCGGCTGCTTTACCTCGACGTCGACATGATCTTTCGTGGGGACGTGGCAGAGATCTTCGACACCGAGATGGGGGAGGCGCCGCTCGCGGCGGTGACGGACTACATCATGACGCGGGTCCTGACCGGTCCCACCGCCACCATCGACAGCGATGTGCCCGACCTCTACGACTACTATTCCCGGCGCCTCGGGCTCACCGACGACCAGATCGCGGGCTATTTCAACGCGGGGCTCCTGCTCTTCAATTTCGCGGCGATGGATGTGGCGGCAACCGGGCGCGCGCTCGTGGCCAAGACGCGGAACGGGCGATACCTCTTCCGCGACCAGGACATCCTCAATCAGCATTTCGCGGGCCGGGTCCTGCACCTGCCCGGGCGCATGAACGTCTTCAACACCGTGCGCGCGGGCTATGACCGGGTGCCCCAGGAGAACCACGCCGCCGCTATGGACGCGAAGGCAGACCCGCTCCTGATCCACTACGCCGCGGGCGACTACAAACCCTGGAAGCGCATCGTGCCGCTCGGGCAGTATTACTGGCAGGCGGTGATGGAGACGCCCTTCGCGCCCCGGGTGCTGGCGGCCCAGGGCGCGCGGGGGCTGGCGGGGCAGCGTTCGCTCAGCGGCCGGCTCACAAGGCGGATGGTGACGACGGGCCGGGCGCTCGCCGACCGGGCCCCGGCGCTCAAGCCCGCGCTTTTCTGGGTCTACCGGATCCTCCGGCGTCCGGGCCGATGAGGGGGCTCGCGGCGCGGCTCAAGGGCAGGCTCCGGCAGGGCACGATCCTCGGCCCGGCCTACATCCTCGCCGCGCCCTATTGCTGCGGGGAGGCGGCGGTGACGGGCAAGCTCTTGGAGATCGGCGCCGCCACGAGCCCCGCGCCGCGCGACCTCGCGCTGCTGCAGCGGCACCGGACGCTCATCGCGGAGGCCAATGTGAGCGTGCAGACCCACCTGGCGCCGGCGGTCTATCTCCTCCGGCACCGCCACCGCGTGCGCCACATCCTCGCGCCGCTCACGGCGCGGCTCGCCGGTCACGACCTCTTTGCCCATGGGCCCTTCGGACAGACGGTGCTGCATCCATATGTCTGCAAGGCCATCCTCCCCGAGGCGCGGCTCATCTGGGTCTCGCGCGGGAAGAAGGACTGGCTCGGCGCGGTGGAGCACCTCGAATGCGCCAATCCGGCCATGTATCCCGAGCATATCGGCTGGGTCGAGGACCGCGCGGCGCGCGAGGAGGTGCTCCTGGAGCGTCGCCAGCGCGAGCGGCGGAAGTTCCTGCGCCTGGCCAAGGCGTTTCCCGACGATTGCCTGGACGTGAAGCTCGCCGATCCCGACCTCTGGGAGCGGCTCGCCGCCTTCGCGCGGCGCCCCTGGCCCGGCCCGCCCGATATCGCGGCGCTCGGGGCCGAGGACGAGGCGGAGAGCCATGCGCGCGCCTGAGCGTGGGGTGGTGCGGGCCTGTGTCGGGCATGCCCCGTCTCCCCCTGACCCGGGCCGCGCGCGGTGAGCCGGCCCCGGGTCTCGCTCGGCGCAGGCTACCTCGCGGCGCGGGCGCGGGGCGCGGCATCGGGCCCCCTGCCCCGGGATCTCGGGGCTCTCCTGCAGGCCGCGCGGCAGGCGCCTATCCCTGCCGCCTACGAGCCCGAATATAGCGCGCTTGCGCCCCGCTTCGGCCACGCGCATTACTTCGGCCGCTATCCTGACACGGCCCGCGCGCGGCTCGACGGGATCGCGCATTACATGCGCGCGGGCGCCGCAACGGGGCACGATCCCGTGCCGTTCTTCTCCGGGGCGGCCTATCTGCGCCACGTGCCCGAGGCTGCGGGCAGCGGGCTCACGCCCTTCGGCCACTGGATCACCGCCGGCGGCGCGGCTCGGGAGACGGCGATCACCTGCGCCACCGACACCGATTTCCGCGCCCTCGCGCCGCTCTTCGGGGTCACCCCCGGCGCACTCTTCGATCAACTCACCGCGCGGGAGGCGGCGTTGCGCGCGGACCTCGCGGAGGGGACGCTCGGCGAGATGGCGCGCCGCGCCGCCACGCTCGAGCCTCTCATCGCTGCGGGCTGGGGAGAGGCGCTGGCGCCCCGGCTCCTGCCCTTCGCCAACGAGGAGGTGCTGGGGCGCATCCTCGCGCTCCATGATTTGCAGGCGGCGGCGGGCTGGCGCACGGCGCGCGCCGTCCTCGTGACGGCGGAGCCCTGCCGCGTGATGGAGACCCGCGCCGCGGCGCTCGCCACCGCGCTCGCTGAGGTGGTCCCCCCCCGGGAGATCGTGGTTCTGCGCCTCCGGCAGGCGCCTCCTTCACCCGGGGCCTGGGACGCGCTCCTGGCGCGGGGTCTGCGCTGCCTCTCGCTGCCCCCCGCCCTGCCGCCGCAGGAGGCGTCGCGCCACCGCGTCGTGGTGGAGTTCCTGCGCTCGCTCGCGCCGGATCACGCCATCTTCGAGGCCTCTGGCGCGGGGGGTGAGGCGGTCTGGGCGCTCCTCGAGGCCCATGGCCGCCAGCTCGCGGAGGCGATGGCCACCGTGGCCTGGCTGCCGGACGACATGGACGAGGCGGCGCTATCCGCGCGGTTCTATCGCCACGCGGACGCCCTGGCCGCGGTCTGGCTCGCAAGCCCGCGCGCCGAGGCGGAGCTCGCCGCGCGGTTCCTTGTGCCGGAGGCGTCCCGCCCGGCGCTCGCCTCCTTTCCTCCGGCCCACCTGCTCGCAGCGGCCCCGCCCGCGCGGTCCACCCCCCGCCTGGCGGCCCGGGCCCCCCGGCTGCTGTCGCCGGAGACGGAGGATGTGGCGAGTGTTGTGGCCTCCCTCGGCGCGGAGGTGCCCGTGACGCTCCTCCTCGACAGCGCCGGGGCACAGCGGCGGCTGAAATACTTCCCCGAGACGCTGGAGATCGCCGTGTCGGGGGAGCAGGGCCACGCCGCGGCGCTCGAGACCGCGACGCATTGGCTCTCCCCCGGGGGGGACGCCGCGCTCCTGCCCTTCATGGCCGCGCGCGGGATGGAGATCATCGCGACAGAGGCCGCCTGCCGCGCCGCCGGGCTCGACCCCGCGGAGTGCTGGTGCCCGCCCGCGGGACGCGCGGATGCGGAAGCGCTGGCCGCCGCCTGCCGTGCCGCGCTCGCCGGGCCGCCCCGTACCCCGCAAGCGCCGCGCGCCGATCTCGGGGCGGCGCTTGCCCGCTGCCTCGCCGCGCTGCCCCGGCGCGCGCCGGACACGCCTACGGTGATCCCCGCCACCCCCGCGGGGGCGGACACAGAAGGCCCCCTCCTCACCGTCGCGCTCACCGCCCATGGCGAGGGCCACGTGGCCGGTCCGACGCTGCGCAGCGTGGCGCGCGCGCTGGAGGTGTTTGCCGCCGACCACGACGGCGCGGAGGTGGAGATCCTCGTGGGCTTCGACAGCCCCACGCCCGCCTGCCGCGCCTATTTCGAGGCGGTGCTGCCCGGCCTCCTGCCCGCCGCGCGGCGCCTCGACGTGGCGTTCCGCGACCAGGGCCGCACCCGCAACGCGCTGGCCGCCGAGGCGCGGGGCCGCTTCTTTGCCCCCGTGGATGCCGACGACCTCGTGAGCGAGAACTGGTTCTCGGACGCCGCCACGCTGCTCCTGACCCGCGAGGCGCACGGCACCCCCACCATCGCCCACCCGGAGGTGAACTGGCAGTTCGACGGCGTCGAACGCATCTATTCGAACCCGGACCAGGAGAGCCCGCTCTTTTCACCCCACGCCATGGCGGTGATGAACTACTACGACGCGATGTGCATGGCGCCGCTTCGGCTCTGGCACGCGCTGCCTTACGCGGCGCGCGACCTCGCGGCGGGGTTCGCGCTCGAGGATTACCAGTGGTTCGTGGAGGCCACGGCGCGCGGCTGGCGCCACGCCAACGTGCCGGGCACGGTCATCTTCAAACGCCGCCGCGACGCCTCCCAGCACCGCGACAGCCGCCGCGCGGGCGCGCTCATCCGGCAGGTGCCGGCGCTCAGGATCGACCGCGTGCGGGGGTTAGGGCGCGAGTAGCGGCGCGAGCGGGGGCAGCGTGCCCAGGTGCCGCGGCGCCTCCCCCAGCCGACCGCCGGCCACCGAAAGCGTGGGCATCTCGGCAAAGAGCCGCGCGGGCACCAGCGCGGAATTCCGGCCCTCGTAATAGCGGTGCGAAGCGCCGTCGGCCTGCGACAGCGGGAAGCTTTCGCCGCTCTGGATGGCCACGAGGCGATCGAGCGCGAAGCGCTTTTCGGCCTCGGGCACCACGGTCAGGAGCACGTCGTCCCCCGCGCGGCGCGGATTGGCGAGGAGGAACCCGCAGGTCTCGTCATGGCAGACCCAGACCGGGCTGCGCAGGCCCTCGGTCCCGTCGAGGAGCTGCGCGGAGATCTTGTGGAGCGACCGCGCCTCGATGGGCAGCGCCGCGCGGAACCGGCGCAGGCCCTCCTTCCGCATCCAGGGCGCATCGGTGGGCAGGAGGATCGGCTCCCCGTCGAGGTGAAGGCGCAGCAGCACGTCCGCCCCCGGCCCGGCGAGCGCGGCGCTCGCCCAACCCTCCAGCGTACCATCGGCGTAAAAGCGCACCGGGTTCACCCGGTCGGCGGCGTGAATCCCGCCCCGCTCCACCGGCAGCCCGGAAAAGAGCAGGAGCCCGTCGCGTTCCACCTCGCAGCCCACCAGGGGCTCGGCGGCGAGGTCTTCGGGCAGCGTCACGTCGATGAATTGCCAGCCGCTGAGCCCGTTATAGACGAACGCCACGTCGAGGGCGGCCGCGCCGTTGACGATGAGCGTGACGGTCTGCACCGTGCCGCGCTTCGACGCGCGCATGAATTCGGGGATGTCGCCCCCGGCCTTGATGCCGATGAGGAGCTTCTGGCCCTCGAACCGGTAGACCCGCGCGAGACCGCCCTCGAACCGGCCCACGAGGCGCCGGGGCATGGCCCCGAGCGGGCGCCAGTTGTATTTCGCCACGCGCTCGGCGATGTCGGCCTCCTCGAAGCCGGAGGCCACGACCCGGCCCGCCTGCACGTGGCTCCCATCGGTGGCAGCGCGCGTGGCGGCGAGGATGCGGTCGTAGAGGTCCACGTAACGCGTGGCCTCGAAGAACATGTCGCGCCCAGCCGCACGTTTCGCGGCGTCCTCGGGGTGGGTCTTGTCCTTCATGGCCGGGCCTCCGGGGCGCGGCAAGCCGGCGCGCGCGGGACCACGGAGCCGTGGGACACGGAGCGGGAGGCTTCAGATAATGACATGGGAGAAATCCAGTCCGTCGCGTTGCGGCCCCCGCAGGTCGAGCTGCTGGGCGCCCGCGGTCCAGGTGTGGCTCGTGGGATCGGCGCGCCGCACCTGGATGAAGTTGAAGGGATCGCCCGAGATGATGCGGTGGCCCGCCTCCAAGAGCGTGGCGAGGTAGAAGACATCGGCGTAGCCGCGCACATCCTCGGGAAACGGGCCGAGCTCGGGCCGCGCCAGAATCGTGCCGCCGCCCACCACGTCGAAGGTGATGTCACGGTTCGCGAGCCGCCGCACGGCGAGCCGGTCGACCGCCTCGAAATAGGTGAAAAGCGACGCCTTGCCGGTGATGTCGATGTCCACGTATTTGCGCTGCAGCAGCATGTCCGACAGGTAATGGGGCCCGTAGATGTCGTCATCGTCGAATTTGGCCCAGTACTCCGCCTCCGCCTGGTCAATCCCGTAATTGATGCAGTAGCCGATGCTCTTGTGGCTGGGCATCATGTGGAGCGCGGCGAAATCGGTTTCCTCCACCAGCGCGCGGGCATCAGTGGGCACCTGCATGCCGTTGACGACGATGTTGAGCGTCACGTTGCCGTGGACCTGCCGCCGCACGGTCTCCAGGATATAAGGGATGAGGTCGGGGCGCACGGTGGGCACCACGATGTTGACGCGGGGCTCCGGCGGAAGCCGGAAGCGGGGCTCTACGCCCGCGGCCTCGCAAACCGTCCCGAGGAATTCGAAGGCCGTGTGGTGTGTGAGCGTGTCGCGCCAGGCAAGGTGCTGCGCGCTTTCCCGCGCCAGGCGGTCCGACAGCACCCAGTCCGCGAAGGCGCCGAGCGCCGCGGCATCCGGCGCACAATGGACATGGGGCAGCGAGGTCTCCGCGGCGTCGGTGACGACGAGCGTCTTCGAGGCCGCCGCCTGCCGCGCGCGGCGCGTCATGTGCGCGGGGCGCGCCTCCGCCAAGGCCGCGGGCAGGAAATACGCCGCCGCCAGGCGCAGCGGATTGGCCAAATCCGTGCCGCGCATGGAGCCCATGAACCGGCGGCGCATGATGGCGTGGACCTTGTGATCGGAATTCCTGAGGTCAAACGAGCTGTCGGTGAGCCACCAGTTCCGTTTGAAGAGCGGGCTGAAATACGCGACCGCCTCCTCCGGGCCCATGGCCATCCCGATCTCGTGCGCCCCGTCGAGGAGGAAGCCCACGAAATGCTCCTGGCTCGTGCGCATGCGCAGCTTGGCATGGAGCGGGTTGAAGGTCTTGACGTCCACGAAGGGCGAGACGGCGGTGGCCTTGCCCGCCGCCACGGGCAAGGCCGGCGCGCAGGCATCGCGCTCGCAGAGGATGTGATCGGCGGCGTCGAAGAGATGGGCGAACATCGGCGCCGCCACCGCCTCCTCCGCGAGCCAGAGCACGACGGGCACGCCCGCCACCCGCGCCGCCGCCATCAGGGCACAGAGGCTCTCCGCCTCGCCCCTGAGATCGAGGAACGCGCGCCGCCAAGGCGTGCCGTGGGGCAGGATCTCCGCGGCGACGAGGAGCACGTCGAGGCTTTTCCACGGCACCGCCCCTGGCGCGCGGTCCGGGCCGAGGCGCATCATCTGTCCGTAACGCGCCAGGGTGTCGGCGGTGGCGTCCCCCGCCACGAGACCCACCCGGTTCATCAGGCACTGCGAGGACCGGAAGGGTGGCTCCTGGCTCTCCATCGGCAGGCCGTGGCGCATGATATGCGTCAGCGTCCGGCTGGGTAGGAAGTCGTCCACCCGGTTTAGGAAGCTGTCTTTGACACCCGGCGCGGTCGCCGCTGCTTTCACCATGGGACTGGGCCTCTGGTCGGTGCGGCGCATCCCGGCGGCCCCACGCTATTATCGTTCCTCGCCCTTAGCCTGCACCGGGGCGGGAGTTCAAGCAACCAGCGGTGGAGGGGCCGCGCGGTGACGGGCCCCCGCGCGGGCGGGATGTAGGTGGGGGCGGGGGTTATGCTTGCCCCACGCCCTGTTGTTTGCTTTGTCCACGGGGGAGACCGCGGGACGGACCGCGGGAGAGAGTGAGGGACCGTGCCATGGCGAAGATCACGCCCGTCATCCTGTGCGGCGGCTCCGGCATCCGGCTCTGGCCGCTGTCGCGCAAGAGCCACCCCAAGCAATTCGTGCCCATCCTGGGCCCCCACACGCCGTTTCAGGAGGCCGCGCTGCGGCTGACGGGGGAGGGCTTCGCCCCGCCCATGGTCGTCACCCATTCCGATTTCCGCTTCGTCGTGACCGAGCAGATGGCGGCGGTGGGCGTCGATCCGGGCCCGATCCTGATCGAGGCCGCGGGCCGCAACACGGCGCCCGCGATCCTCGCGGCCACGCTCACGGCGCTCGCCGAGGACCCCGACGCCGTGCTCCTCGTGGCACCGTCCGATCACCGCATCGCCGATCCGGGCGCCTTCGGCCGCGCAGCCGAGGCGGGGCTCGCGGCGGTGGCCGAGGGGCGCATGGCCACCTTCGGCATCCCGCCGAGCCGGCCCGAGACGGACTTTGGCTATCTCGAGCTGGCGGAGGCCCCCACGGAGGACCCCGCCCCCGTGCCGCTCCTGCGCTTTGTGGAGAAACCCGACGCCGCGCGCGCGGCTCAGATGCTGGCCGAGGGCCGCTACCTCTGGAACAGCGGCATCTTCCTTTTTGCCGCGCGCGACATGCTCGCCGCCTTCGAGGCCCATGCCCCGGCCCTCCTGGCCCCGGTGCGGGAGGCGGTGGAGGGCGCGCGCGCCGATCTCGGCTTCCTCCGGCTCGCTCCGGAGCCCTGGGAGGGGCTCGACAGCATCTCCATCGATTACGCGGTGATGGAAAAGCTCGACACGCTCTCGGTCGTGCCCTTCGCCGCGCCCTGGGCCGATCTGGGCAGCTGGGACGCCGTGCGCCGCGCGATGACGCCCGACGCCGACGGTGTCACCGCCGCAGGCCCGGTGACGGCCATCGACTGCCGGAACGTGCTGCTCCGCGCCGAGGATAGCGGGCAGGAGCTCGTGGGGATCGGGCTCGAGGACCTCGTGGTCATCGCCATGGACGACGCCGTGCTCGTGGCCGACCCAAGCCGCACCGAGGCCGTGCGGGAGGCCGTGGCCACGCTCAAGGCCCGCGGCGCGGGCCAGGCGGAGGCCTTCGCCATGGATCACCGCCCCTGGGGCCATTTCGAGACGCTGGTCCTCGATGACCGGTTCCAGGTGAAGCGCATCGTCGTGAAGCCGGGCGGGAAGCTTTCGCTGCAAAGCCACCACCACCGTGCCGAGCACTGGATCGTCGTCATGGGCACCGCCAAGGTCACCATCGGCGAGACCGAGCAGCTCGTCTCCGAAAACCAGTCCGTCTACATCCCGCTGGGGGAAAAGCACCGCATGGAAAACCCGGGCAAGATGCCCATGGTGCTCATCGAGGTGCAGACCGGCGGGTATTTGGGCGAGGACGACATCATTCGCTACGACGACGTCTATGCCCGCGGCGAGGGCGCCAAGGGCTGAGCACTTGGGTCTCTGCCGGGGCCTCCGTCGGGGCCCTGCCCGGGGTTCTTGTGCGGGGTCCCTGTCAGAACACCCCCGCCCGAGACCCCGCCGACGACCCCGCGTCCGAAACCCGCCGCGCTCCCCAGAGAGGCGCTCCGCACCGCACCCTCCGCCATCACCACCCCGCGTCCGACAGGTCCACCTGACACGCCCGCCCGGGACCGCATCGGGCGGCGCGGCGACCTCCCCGCCGCCCGGCCACATTTTCGCCTTTTCCTTCCCCGGCGTTTCGGGGATACCGCCCCAACTCGAAGAGAAAACGGGGACTTTCATGAAGATCGTTATTCTGGGCGGGGACGGTTTCTGTGGCTGGCCCAACGCACTTTACCTGTCCAAGCGGGGCCACGAGGTCATCATCGTCGACAACCTGAGCCGCCGGTCCATCGACCTCGAGCTCGAGGTCGACAGTCTCACCCCGATCCGGCCCATCGGCGAGCGTCTGCGCGTTTGGAAGGACCTCACCGGCAACGAGATCAAGTTCCACAATTTCACCGTGGGCGAGCATTATCACCGCCTGCTCACGCTCTTCAAAGAGGAAGAGCCCGACGCCGTCATCCACTTCGCCGAGCAGCGCGCCGCGCCCTATTCGATGAAATCGGCGAGCCACAAGCGCTACACCGTCAACAACAACCTCAATGCCACCAATGACGTGCTGGCGGCCATCGTGGATTCGGGCGTCGACATCCACCTCGTGCATCTGGGCACCATGGGCGTCTACGGCTACGGCACCGCGGGCATGCAGATCCCCGAAGGCTACCTGAAGGTGCGCATCGACACGCCCGCCGGCGAGAGCGAGCAGGAGATCCTCTATCCCACCAATCCGGGCTCGATCTACCACATGACGAAGTCGCAGGATCAGCTCTTCTTTCACTTCTACAACAAGAACGACGGGGTGAAGATCACCGACCTTCACCAGGGCATCGTCTGGGGCACGCAGACCGACGAGACCCGCATGGACGAACGCCTCATCAATCGCTTCGACTATGACGGCGATTACGGGACGGTGCTCAACCGCTTCCTCATGCAGGCTGCGGTGGACTATCCCATGACGGTGCACGGCACCGGCGGGCAGACGCGCGCCTTCATTCACATCCAGGACACCTGCCGCTGCATCGAGCTCGCGCTCGAGAACCCGCCGCAGAAAGGCGAGCGCGTCAACATCCTCAACCAGATGACGGAGACGCACCGCGTCCGCGACCTCGCGCAGATGATCCACGACCTCATGGGCGCGGAGATCGCCTATCTTGACAACCCGCGGAACGAGGCCGCTGAGAACGATCTCCACGTGGCCAACGCGCGGTTTCTCGGGCTCGGGCTCGAGCCGATCAAGCTTTCCGACGGGGTCATGGCCGAGGTCCAAGAGATCGCGCAGAAATACAAGGACCGCTGCGACACGTCGAAGATCCCCTGCGTGTCCACCTGGCGCTGAGCGCCGCGGGAACGCCCGATATTTAGGCGGCGGCGGGCGTGAATGCGCCCATCGCCTGCCGCGGGGGCAAGAACGCTGGCCCGCGCGCGCGCCCTGGGGCAGGTAGGCCCCGAGGCAAAAGGGCGTCAGGGCAGTCTTGGAACAACCGACCTCAGCACTGGAAACGAGCCAGCGGCTCGCGCTGCGCGCCCGGGCCGACGCGCTCTGCGCGCAATTCGGCGGTGCCGGGGCCGAGGACGTGCTCTCCTGGGTGCTGCGCCGCGGCTTTCCGGGGCGCGTGGGGCTCGTGTCGTCCTTCGGGACCGAGGCGGCGGTGCTCTTGCACATGGTGGCGCGCATCGATCCCTACACGCCGGTGATCTTCCTCGACACCTGGAAGCATTTCCCGGAAACGCTCGCCTACCGCGACGCGCTCATTTCCGAACTCGGGCTCTGCAACATCCAGCTCGTGCGCCCGCGGCCGAGCGCGGTGGCTGCCGACGACCCCGACGGTACGCTCCATGCCAGCAATCCCGATCTCTGCTGCCACGTGCGCAAGACGATCCCCATGCTCAAGGCGCTCCGCGGCCTCGATTGCTGGATCACCGGGCGCAAGCGCGGGCAGGCCGCCACGCGCGCCGCACTCGCGCTTTTCGAGACGCAGGACCGGTGGCTGAAACTGAACCCGCTCCTCGACTGGGGGGCGGACGACGTGGCCGCCTATTACCGCACCCACGGCCTGCCGGAGCACCCGCTCCGCGCACAAGGCTACCCGTCGGTGGGCTGCGCGCCCTGCACGCGGGCGGTGAAGCCGGGGGAGGATGCCCGCGCGGGCCGCTGGGCGGACAGCGACAAGACCGAATGCGGCATCCATTTCGAGAACGGCAAGATGGTGCGCCGGCCCGGCTGACACGGGCGGCAGACCTTCAATCCGGCACGTCCGGGTAATCGAAGCGCCGGAAATCCTCCGCATAGACCGCCCGCACGATCTCCGCCATGGCGGGGGTGAAGACGAGCGTGGGCGCGTCCTTCGCCGTGGATTTCCCCGCCCGCGGCAGGTCAAACGGCAGGCCCGTGGCCGCGCTCACCCGCGCCCAGTCGGGGGCGATGCTCTCCAGCCGCCCGAGGAAGTCGAAGGCGATCTCCCCGTGGGAGATGTTGATCCATTGCGGGCGCCAATGGCCGTTCATCTCCACCGGGTCCTGTTCGCCGAGCGCATGCACGAAGGCCTCGAAGCTTGGCACCTCACCGCGGTCAAAGCCCAGCTGCGCGCGGAAATTCCCGTCCTTCTGGCCGGTGACGATCTTGTTGAGATAGGCCGAGCGCAGCCGCCCCCAGGGCGCGCGCACGAAGGAAAAGACATAGCGCCCCTCCAGCGCGGCACGCCAGGTCCCCGCGGTGAGCGTCTCGGCAGTGAGAAGCGGCGATCCCGGCAGGCTGTGCACGCTCTCGCTGGGCAGGTAATGCTGATCGTCGAGCTCGGCACGTTGCAGCGCCAGCTTGATCGACGAACACGCCACCTTGGCGTTGTTGACATAGACCACCCCGTGGCGGGGAGAGATGTGGAGCGCGCGCAAAAGCTGCGCCATGCGGAGCCCGCTTTTCGCCCGGTCGGGCGCTTGCCTTTCTTCTGGGGATCCCGTCATCGCGCCTTGGCCGCGCGGGCGGGCGGCGCCCCCTCGTCTGGTGCCACTTCCCCGGGCGCCACGAGCGGGCGGGCCGCGTCGCGGAACGCCGCGGGCGGCGGGGCCAGCGGGTAGGAGAGCGCCCGCGCGCGCCCTTCCCAGGCGCTGAGGTCGATGCCGAACCGCGCCGTGAGCCCGGCGGCGAAGGGCGCCACGTAATGGGCGTCCCAAAACGCGTATTCCTCGGCGGAGACGCCGGTGCTCCACCCGCTCTGCTGGCGCAGCGCCTGCGCCACCTCCCCCTGGCTCGGCTCCCGCGTGACGCGGCTGTTGCGCTCCTGCCCGCAGAAGACGAGCGTCTTGGGCGGGATCGTGTAGCCCTGCCCCTCGCTCGTGAGCTCGAGCGGCCGCCCACCGGAGAAGAGGAAGCGCGGCATGACGCCGGAATTCACCTCCCGCTCGAGCGACGCGGGCGCGAGATGGGGCAGCCCGATGAAATCGAGCACGCGGCGCAGGTAGACCTCCCCCGGCCCGGCCACGTCCCGCTCGAAGACGAGGGGCAGGATTCGCTCCGCCCCGAAGGTGTCGTAGTATTCGCCGATGGCCGCGCTCAGCTTCTCGAGCCGCGGGCCCAGCGTGCGCATGACCCGCGAATAGGAGCCGCCCTTGGCGCTGGCGCAGAGGTTCTGGAGGTAGCGGGAATAGGACTGCTCCACCGGGTGGCGCAGGAGGAAGATGATTTTGGTGTCTCGCCCAAGGACGCGCGCCACCTCCGCGGCGAGACCGACCCTGAGGTAGGAGGGCGAGACCTCCCCCACGACGCGGTCCGCCTGCCCGGCATGGTGCGCGAAGTGGCTGGCATACCAGTCCGGGCCTTTGTCGAGATTGGCGTTGAAGTAATGGAGCTCCTTGGGATGGGAGAGCCCCACCTCCCCCAGGCCCTTCAACCGCCGGAAGAGGAGCGAGGTGCCCGCCTTCCCCTGCCCCACCACGACGAAGCGCGGCAGCACTGCGCCGCGCTCAGCCATGGGCGTCCTGCGTTTCACGGGCATCGTGAGTGTCCTGCGCGGCTGTCCGCGCGGCGATGCCGTCGAGCACCTCGCCCACCGCCACAGCGTAGGCCGCCTCCGTGCGCAGCTCCGCCAGCCGCGCGCGCCGCGCGAGCGCAGCCGCCCGGGCGGGTTTCTGCGCGGCAAAGAGCGCGGTGAGCGCCGTGGCATAGTCCGCCGCCGTGGCTTCGGGGCCAAGGAGGCGCTCGGCCGCCGTCGCCCCGTCCGGGCAGAGCGCCTCGCGCACGCCGCCCACGTCACTTGCCACCACCGGCAACCCGGCCATCGCGACCTCCAACAGCATCTGAGGCACCCCGTCCCAGGCGGACGTGTAAAGCCAGGCGTCGCATTCCGAAAGCGGCAGCTCCGTCACATCCCCATAAACGCCCTCGAGCACCACGTTCGCGGGCAGCGCGGGCCAGCCCGCGTCACTGCCCGACACCGGCGCGCCCCAGAACCGGAACGTGACCTCTGGCATGAGCCGCGCCACCTCGAAAGCCAGCGGCACGCGCTTTTGCGGGTCCATGCGCCCGGCCCAGAAGACCTGCCGCGCGGGCGCACGAAGCCAGCCGTGGCGCGGCGCGGGTACGGGCGTGATGTCGCTGCGCACGGGTGCGGCGAGGGCGTGGATGCGCGCCGCTTCCCCGGGCGGGAGCACGTAATCCTCCCGGAGCACGGCCGCGAGCGCCTCGCTGTCGGTGCAGACCGCCGCCAGCACCTCGAAATGGCGGTAGAACCGGCGCAGCGGATAGCCCGTCCATTGCCCGAGCGTCGTCTGCTCGTTGCACAGAAAGCACCCCACCAGCGCCGTGGACGCCGCGAGCGCCTGCCCGTAGGGCTCCATCGCGTCCCAGAACCGGCGGCTGTTGACGTTGAAGACCACCTCCGGCGCCAGCGAGCGCAGGAAGAGCACCATGAGGCGGAGCCGGATATGGGGCCGCACGTCGCGCGCCAGCGTGGCGAGGTCCACGTGGCGCACGCCCTCGGGGAACTTGCCCGCGGGCATCTCGCCGGGTTGATCGGTGGAGATGACGAGCACCTCACCCGCGCCGAAGCGCGCGGCCAGCGCCTGGGCGATCTGCCCCTCCATGCGGCGCGCCCCGCCGAAGCGGGGCCGGTTCACGAGGATCACGGCCCGTGCCGTGCGCCCGTCCGCCGCCGCCTGCAGCGCGGCCATCACCGATTGCCGTTTCACGAGCATCTCGGAATGGAGCGCGGGCAGCTTCATCTGGAGCGCTTCGGGCCAGGATTGCGTCACGAGCGGCTCGATCTCGGCGGTGCGCGCCACCTCGCGCCCCAGCGCGCCGAACATGAGCCGTGCGCGCAGATCGACCATGCGCGCGGCCCAGTGCCGCTCCAGCGCCTCGGGCGAGAGCCCGATGAGCGGCGCCATGTCGAGGGCGCGCGTGAAGGGCAGCGCCACGGCGCGCGCCTCCGCAGGCTTCGCGAGCCAGTCGAGGACGGCGCGGGCGGTGTCCGGGGGCGCGCCCGCCTCCGCCTGCCGCTCCGCCAGCGCCAGCGTGCCCAGAAGCGGCGAGGGCTCGCGGTCCTCCCGGTGCCCGCTCCGCAGGTAATGGCGCAGGGGATCGACGCCCTCGAGCTCCGCCACGTCCGGGTTGGCGGCGAGGTAGAAGGCCGGGTCGAAGACCTGGGCCATGGCCGCGTAATCGGCGTCGCTCCCGGCGGAGGGCGGATCGGACATCTCGGCAAGGGCCGCGTCCCGCTTCGCCTCCGCCCGCGCGATGCGCGCCTGGAAGACCGCGCCCCAATGGGGCGTCTCCTGCCGCGCGCGGTCATGGAGCGCGCTGAGCGCCGTGAGCGAGGTCTCGAGCGGCGGCGGGGCCGTATCCTCGCGCCGCGCCACGTCGCGGCCGAGCGTCGCGATCCGGTCGATGCGCAGCGGTTCGAGCTGCCGCACGATGGCCTGCCGGCCGCGGCTTTCGGTGACGAGGGAGCTGTCGCGGCGGCGTTTGAAGATGACCGTATCGGGGGCCGAGACATGCTCCCACCCCGCGGCCATCGTCTCCACCGCGAACTGCCAGTCCTGGAAGCTCAGCCCCCGCGCGATGTCGCGGGTCACGTAAGGATGCTCCAGATGCGCCTCCCGCGGGGCGAGGCAGAGACTGTCGTAGTAATTCGAGACGTAAAAGAACTGCGGCGCAAAGAGCGGGTCGGCCTGATCCGGGTTCCAGTAGACCGAGCCCGCCCCGTCGAAGAGCCAGTTGAGCTCCGGATGGACGATCGCGCGCCGCCCCTCCGCCTCTGCCGCGGTGAGGCGGTCCATGGCGCCCGCGAGCCAGCCGGGGGAGAAGAGGTCGTCGGCATCCAGGAACGCGAGCGCCCGGCCCCGCGCGACCTCGGCCACCACGCGGTTGCGCGTGGCGCCCACATCGCCGCCATCCACGTCCACGCGCCGCCAGCCGTCGAACACCACCTGCTCGAAGAAGGCCCGCGCCGCGGGGGTCGGATGGTCATAGGCGATGAGCGCCTCCACGCCGTAACCCGCCGCGGCGGCCTCCGCCACCGCGCGCTCCGCGGCGCGCATGGTGGGGCCCGCGACGATGGTTTCGGCATGGACGGTGACGATGACCGACAAATCGACTGTTTTGGTCATCAGCTCGCGGAATTCCTGCGCCGTGCATTGTGCGGCGTGGTCATAGCCAAAGCGGTTCGCCCATGCAAATCGTGCTTGCCTCGAGACCGACGAAGCTCAGCCCGGTACGAGAGTAGACAATCCTAAACCCCCGGACTAACAGCGATGCCCAGAGAGGTATTTAGATTGCTGTTTAAATCGAAGCCTAAAGACGTCGCCGCGAAAGGACGCAAGGCCGTGGCAGAAAACACCGACAAAGAAGCGCCTTTGATTGAAAAGGACGTCGTGAAAGCACTGCGCGTTGTGGATAGAATTCTTGCCTGTACAGACGAAGAGTTTGCGAGCCGGAAGTTCATTCTCTCGCAGGTGCTTGAGTTCGGCTTGTGCCGGATGCCGTGGCGACCATGGTCGCGCTGGTGCGATAACATGAACTCGAGCAAGTTCGGCCATCAGCAAATTCCCACGGAGTTCACTGACTACCTCATGACACTAGTGAAGGTGCGCCCTACAACAGCAGCAGAGATCGGTGTCTTCTGGGGTGGCTCGTCTTACCTTGCGGCCGCGGTCCTCCAGCGGGGAAACCCGGGTCTTAGTTACACGATGATCGATATTCAGGATCGGCTCGTTGCCTTTGACCGGTTTGCGCAGCGACTACATCTTGTGAAGCGCGCGCCGTCGACATCCGACGACTTCGCAGGCGACGTGTTCGACTACGTCTTTATTGACGGAGATCACACCTTCATGGGCGCAAAAAAGGACTATCTCAACCTCGGTCGTCATGCGCGCCTGGCGTTCGGTTTCCATGACATCCACGCCCATGAGTATGACAAGCACGATGGCGGCACTGTCCGTGTTTGGGAAGAGGTCAAGGCGGCGTCAGTGCTCGACAATGTCGTGTATGAATTTGCTCATAATCCCAAACGGTGGATGGGTATCGGGCTTGTAGTCCGCGATACTACTGCCTGAGGCCTCTGGGCCGGCCAATGTGATGAACACCTGACTGCGGTCTAAATATGAAAAACGCCACCCCCCTTGCCCTGATCGGCGGCTTCGGCTTCGTCGGCCGAAACGTGATCGAGGCGGTCAGCCATAACCCCGCATTCGCGGGCCTGACGCCGGCAGTGGTCGATGACCTGTCGAACGCGGCGCCGGGGCACGAGACGCTCGACATCCCCCACGTCGCTGCGGGGTACGGCGCGCCGGAGGCGGCCGAGTTCCTCGACGGGTTGGACAGCGACGGCGGGCGCATCTTCGTCTTCCTCGCAGGGGAGACGCGCGTGGCGGAATCGAAAGACCGCCCGCTCGATTTCATCGACGCCAACATCGCAAATCCCGCCCGCTTCGTGCGCGCGGCGGTGCGCCCGGGCGACGCCTTCATCCTCGTCTCCACCGCAGGCGCACTCTTCGACGGCACCTTCGAGGTGAGCGTCACGAGCCCCTATTGCCCGAAGAATTTCTACGGCGCCACCAAGGCCGCTGAGGAGATGATCCTCGAGAAGCTCGTCACGCTCCAGGGCGGCACGTTTCGCGTGGTGCGGCTCACCAACGTCTTCGGGCGCCATTCCCACAAGAAGAAAAGCGCGATCCACGCCTTCACCCGCGCCGCCATCGCGGGCGCGCGCGTCACCATCAACGGCGATGGCGGGCAGAGCCGCGATTTCATCTACGCAGGCGATGTGGGCCGCGGCATCGCCACGCTCGCCGCCCGCCTCCGCGCGGGAGAGCCCACCGCGCCGATCAACATGCTGGGCTCGGGCCGCTCCACCACGCTCCTCGACGTGGTGGCCGCCATCGAGGAGGCCACGGGCCAGCCCCTCGCCTACGACAAGGTCCCCGCCGCGGAGCTTCTGGCGACCGAGCCCCGCGACGTCATCGCCAACCCTGAGGACGTGCGCGCGCTTCTAGGAGAGGGCATCACGCCCTTCGTCGAGGGGATCCGCGCCACCCACGCCTTCTACGCGGGGACCTGAGCGCCGTGGCGGGCCCGAGACACATCGCCATCGCCGGGGCGGGCTTTTCCGGCGCCGTGACGGCGCGCGCCTTCGCGGAGGCGGGACTCCGCGTCGACGTGTTTGAGACCCGCGCCCACGTGGCCGGGAACTGCCACACCGAACGCGACGCCGAGACCGGCGTGATGGTCCATGTCTACGGGCCCCATATCTTCCACACCGGCGACGACGAGGTGTGGGACTACGTGCGCCGCTTCGCCAGCTTCGAGCCATACCGCCACCGCGTGCAGACCACGGTGGGCGGGCGGGTCTACGGGCTGCCCATGAACCTCATGCTCATCAACCAGTTCTTCGGCACCGCCATGGGCCCGGAGGAGGCGCGGCGTTTCATCGCCGCCCGCGCCGATGGGAGCCTCACCGACCCCCAGAGCTTCGAGGAACAGGCGCTCGCCTTCGTGGGCGCGGAGCTCTACGAGGCGTTCTTCAAGGGCTACACCGAAAAGCAGTGGGGCCTGCCGCCGAGCGCCCTACCCGCCGCGATCCTCAAGCGGCTGCCGCTGCGCTACACCTATGACGACAGCTATTTCTCCCACCCCCACCAGGGTATCCCGCGGGAGGGCTATACCGCGCTCGTGGCCGCGATCCTCGATCACCCGGGCATCTCGGTCTATCTGGGGACCCCTCTGCCCGCGGAGCACGGCGCCGACCACGTGATCTATACCGGCCCGCTCGACGCCTGGTTCGGGCACGATCTGGGGCGGCTCGGCTACCGCACGCTCGATTTCGAGCGCTTCACCCATGAAGGCGACTACCAGGGCACGCCGGTGATGAATTACGGCGACGCCGAGGTGCCCCATACCCGCATCACCGAGCACAAGCACTTCGCGCCCTGGGAGTGCCACGAGGGCTCCGTCCTCTACCGGGAGACCGCGCGGCAGGCGGGCCCGGACGACATCCCCTACTACCCGATCCGCCTGGTGGAGGAGAAAGCGCTCCTGTCGCGCTACGTGGCGCGGGCGCGCGCGGCCCAGGGCGTGAGCTTCGCGGGTCGCCTCGCCACCTACCGCTATCTGGACATGGACGTCACCATTCGCGAGGCGCTCGACCTCGCGCGCGCCTGCCTTGCCGCCTTCGCCGCCGGGGAGCGCCCGCCGGTCTTCTCCGCCGCCCCGCTCTGAGTGGCCATACCCCGCCCTCAAACGCCGCGCCGCCAAAAAACACTACCAAAAAGTTAACGCACCCGGCTATCCTGTGGTCCGGGGGCAATTTGCGTTTCCGTCACTTCGTATTCTTGAAATCCATAAAAGAGATCCGCCATGACGACGACCTATACGCTCAACGGCACCAGAATTGATTACTTCGACGACGGCTCCTCCGAGGAGGGCGATGTCGTGGGCACGGCCGCGGCGGTCTTCACGCTGACGCTGCCGGACGCCGTCACGACCTTCTCCTACGCGGACGCGGGCAACGTCCTCGACCCCGAGGACGAAACGACCGTCTTCTTCGATCAGAACACCACCGACGGCATCCGCCTCGACGGCGGCACCGTGGACGAGATCCGCGTGAACGGCGGCTTCGACGACGCCGAGGTCGACTTCACCCAGATCAACTGGACCGGGGGCGTGTCCTACGCGATCTCGTTCTACTTCGTGGGCTTCGAGGACCTGGGCAATTTCGACGAGCTGGAATACCAGTTCTTCTTCGGCGCGGAGCTGCCCTTCGAGAGCTCCGCCGATCCCGCGCTGGCGAACTTCATCGCCAGCCAGGGCTCGGCCCTGTCGCTCGTGGACCCCACCGATCCCTTCGGCGAGGACAAGCCCATCCCGCTCACGGCCATCGACTGGGACAGCATCGTGGACACCTTCGTGCCCGGTCAGCTGCTCGAGGGCGACAATGACGCCGACGAGCTCATCGGCGATGACGGGGACGACACGATCGACGCCGGGCGCGGCGACGACACGATCGACGGCGCGGGCGGCGACGACGACATCTCCGCCGATGGCGGCGAGGACAGCGTCGAGGGCGGGGCGGGGGACGATTTCCTGCGCGGCGGGCGCGGCGAGGACACGCTCCTGGGCGGTGCGGGCGACGACCGCATCGTGGGCCAGCGCAACGCCGACACGATCAGCGGCGGCGCGGGCGAGGACAACCTCAAGGGCGGCGGCGGCAACGATTTCATCGATGGCGGCGCGGGCAACGACTTCATCAAGGGCGGCACAAGGGCCGATGTCATGGTGGGCGGCGACGGCGACGACCGCATAGCCGGCAACAGCTTCGACGACAGCCTCGACGGCGGGGCGGGCGACGACCGCCTCAATGCCGGCGGCGGGGACGACACGCTCCGCGGCGGCACGGGCGATGACACGCTCAAGGGCGGCAGCGGCGGCGATCTCTTCATCTTCTCGGCGGCCATGGACGAGGACCTCGTGCTCGATCTGGAGGCGGGCGTGGACACGATCCAGCTCTCCTCCGCGCTCCTCGACGGCGCGCTCACGGCTGCGCAGGTGGTGGACCGCTTCGGTGGGTTCGACGGCGGCCGCGCAGAGCTCGACTTCGGCGGCGGCGACGAGATCGTCTTCGACGGGATCACCGACCTGGGTGACCTCGAGGCCTCCATCGTGATCGTCAACGAGTTCCTGATCCTCTAGCGCCCCTGCATGGCCTGGCCACGGGCGCCAAGAATTTCCGCGGCACGCCGGCGCGCCGCGCCCTTCCCTCCCCTGCCGGCGCGCACTAGGAGGGGGGCGACATGGCCCCGCCTTCCCCCCTCACGGCGCTCGTGGTGACGCATAACCGCCTGCCGCAGCTCCGCACGACGCTCGCCGCGCTCCTGGCGAGCGCGCCGGAGGTGCTCGGCCGCGTCATCATCGTCGATAACGGCTCGAGCGAGGGCACCGGGCCGTGGCTCGACGCCCAGAAGGACCCGCGCCTGGAGGTCGTCCGGCTGGCGCAGAACGCGGGCGGCGCCGGGGGCTTCGCCGCGGGCCTTGCCGCCTTCGAGGCCCAGCCGGGCGGGGACTGGGTCGTGCTCATGGACGATGACGGCCGCCCCGAGCCGGGCGCGCTCGAGGCCTTCCAGGCCGCCCCGCGGCAGGACGCGGAGGGCTGGGTGGGCGCCGTGCGCTACCCGGGCGGCGCGATCTGCGACATGAACCGCCCGCTCTTTCATCCGCTGGGGAGCCTCACCCGGGCCTGGGCGGCGCTCCGCCGCGGCTGGGCGGGCTACCACCTGGAGGACGCGGCCTACGCGGCGGGCGCGCCGCAGCCGGTGGATGGCGGCTCCTTCGTGGGGCTCTTCCTCCACCGCCGGGCGCTGTCGCTCGCGGGGCTGCCGCGGGCCGATCTCTTTCTCTACGGCGACGACGCGCTCTTTTGCGTGGAGCTGCGCCGCGCCGGGGGGCGGCTCCTCTTCGATCCGGCGCTCCGTTTCGAGCATGACTGCGCCACCACCTCCGACGTCACGGGCCGCGTGGCCCCGCTGTGGAAGGCGTATTACCTCACGCGGAACCGTATCCTCGTCTATCGCCGGGCGGTGGGGCCGGTGCTCCTCCCCCTGGCGATGACGCCGCTCCTGGCGCGGGTCTGGCGCGAAAAGCGGCTCTATGCAGGCCCCGAAGGCCGCGCCTACGGGCGGCTCATCCGCGCGGCGGTGGCCGACGGGCTCTCCGGTTCCACCCGGCGCGGCCATGCCGAGGTCACCGCGCTGGCGCTGCCGAACTAGACACTAGAGCTGCAGGATGAACCGGTGGTGACGCCGGAGCATCAGGAGCCCCAACGCCGCCAGCACGAGCCCGGTGAAGAGCACGTAAGCGATCGAGAGGTATTGCGGATTGTAGATCGGGTAGAACGCCGTCCGCGCCAGCCCCGTCACGTGCATGAGCGGGTTCCACCACAGGATGTCCTGCACGAAGCGCGGCAGATCCTCATAGATCAGGAGCACGCCCGAGGCGAGAAAGAGCGGCCGCGTCAGCACGCCCCAGATCGTGTCCCAGACCGGAAAGAACCCCATGAGCACGCAATTGACGAGCCCCATGCCCACGCCCACCACCGCCGCCAGCCCGAACGCGCCGAGGAGGACCCCCGCCTCCGGCACCACGCCGAGGCCGAGCACCGTGATGATCCCGAAAAAGAGCACCGCGGAGACGAAGAGCCCCGTGAGCGTGTTCAAAAGCGCCCGCGCCGTCACCGCGTCGATCCAGGACACCGCCGGATAGGTCAGGAGTGGCCGCGAGTAGCGCAGCGCCTGCGCCACCGTGCGCGACAGCGTCTGAAAGAGCCCGTAGGGCAGGTAACCCGTGGCGTAGAACAGGATGAAGCTCGTGCCGAGCGAGGGCGAGCGCAGAACGAGGTCGAAGACCACCGCCATCACCACCACGATCCCCGCGGGCTCCAGGATCGCCCAGACATAGCCGCCGGGATTGCGCCCGTAGCGGGTGCCCATTTCCCGCAGCATCAGAGCCGAAATCGTGCGCCAGCGCCCGGCGCTCTGCCGCGGGGTCTGAGCGCCGCCGGGGGGCAGCGGCAACGGGAATTCGCTCATGGCGCCTCTCGGTGCATTGTATCAATCCGGTTCGCTTGGTGTATAGCTTGGCAAGGCAACCCCGCGGAGAGAGTGTAGCCCCTATGAGCACGTCTGACGAGAAGACTTCCCCACGGGGGAGTCGACGGGGACGTCCCGGCATGCGGGACCGGGCAGCGGCCCGGGACGGCGACGAGGCCGCGGCCACCCCGCCGCTCCGCGCGGTGCCGGGCGGCGGCGAGACGACCGACGCGCCCAGAGTGGCGTCCCCCGTGCTAAAGGCGCCAGTGGATGCCCCCGGGGACGGGGCAGAGGCTGCCGCGGAGCCGATGGCTCCTCAAAAAGACCCCAAGGACACCCCGCCTCCGCGCGCCGCCAAGGTTCGCGGCGGGCCCCGCGTTATCGAAATCGCCCCCGTGGCCCCCCCGGCGCGCATGGAGCTTCGGCACTGGATCGGGATCGCGGTCTTCGTGCTCATCGTCGTGCTGCCCACGCTGGGGAGCGCCTGGTACCTCTGGACCCGCGCCACCGACCAGTTCTCCTCCTCGGCGGGCTTCACCGTGCGGCGGGAGGATACCGCGGGCGTGGGCGCCGACCTCCTCGGCGGGGTCGCCTCGCAGATCTCGGGCACCGCCACCACCGCCGACACCGACATCCTGCACGAATTCATCCAGAGCCAGGAGATGGTGGCCCGGCTCGACGCGCGCTTCGACCTGCGCGCGCTCTACGCCGCGCACTGGGAGCGTGACCCCCTCTTTTCCGTCCGGCCCGACGCCACCACGGAGGACCTTCTGTCCTACTGGGGCCGCATGGCGCGGGTCACCTATGACCAGTCCTCGGGCCTCATCGACCTCGAGGTGCTCGCCTTCGAGCCTCGGACGGCCCAGGAGCTCGCCCAGGCTGTGCTGGAGGAGAGCACGGAGCTCATCAACGCGCTCAACGCCACCGCCCGGGCGGAGGGGATCCGCTTTGCCACCGCGGACCTCGAACAGGCTCTGACACGGCTCAAGGAGGCGCGGGAGGCGCTCGTCCTCTTCCGCACGCGCACCCAGATCGTGGATCCCCAGACCGACCTCCAGGGGCGGCTCGGCGTGGTCAACAACCTCCAGGGGCAGCTCGCCGCCGCCCTCGTGGAGCTCGACATCCTCAGCGAGCAGGCCGTGGGCAACGACCCCCGCATCGCCCAGGCACAGCGGCGCATCGACGTGATCCGCAACCGCATCGGGGAGGAGCGGCGCACCGTCACCACAGGCGCGGCCTCCGTGGCCGGGAGCGACGACTACCCCACGCTCTTGGCCGAATACGAGGGGCTGCTCGTGGACCGCGAATTCGCGGAGGAAAGCTACCGCGCCGCCCTCACCGCGCTCGACATCGCCAACACCCAGGCCCAGCGGCAGAGCCGCTACCTCGCCGTCTACGTGAACCCCACCCTGCCCCAGGCCTCCGAATATCCGCGGCGGGTGATCCTCGTGGGGCTGGTGGCGATCTTTTCCATGCTCGTCTGGGCCATCGGCATGCTGATCTTCTATTCCGTCCGCGACAGCCGCTGAGGCGGGCCGCGCCATGATCCGCTTCGAGAACCTGACGAAGAGCTTCTGGGTCCGCGGCAAGCGGCAGGTGGTCATCGACGACCTCAACCTCACGCTGCCTTCGGGCAAATCGCTGGCGCTTCTGGGCCGCAACGGCGCGGGCAAATCCACGCTCTTGTCGATCATCGCGGGCATCCTGCCCACGGACCGGGGGCGCATCGTCTCCGACGGGACGATCTCATGGCCCGTGGGCTTCGGCGGCTCGTTCCACCCCGACATGACCGGCGCGCAGAACACCCGCTTCGTGGGCCGGGTCTACGGGGTGGATACCCATGCGCTCGAAACCTTCGTCCAGCAATTCGCCGATATCGGCGCGCATTTCCACATGCCCGTGCGCACCTATTCGGCGGGCATGAAGGGGCGGCTCGGCTTCGGGCTCTCCATGGGCATCCGGTTCGACACCTACCTCGTGGACGAGGTCACCGCCGTGGGCGATGCGAGCTTCAGCGCCAAAAGCCGCGCGATCTTTCGCGAGCGCATGAGTCATTCGAGCGCGATCATGGTCAGCCACCAGATGAACTCCGTGCGCGATTTCTGCGATGCGGGGCTCGTCCTCGATGGGGGACGGTTGCACTATTTCGACGACCTGGAAGAGGCGATCGCCCATCACAAGGACATCAACGGGTGACGCGGCCCGGCGCCGGGGTCAGGACGTCTCGATACTCCGCGCCAGCGACATGAGGTCGGCCACGTCCTCGAGCCGCAATAGGTTCCCGTCCTCGAAATCGAGGACCACGTCCCCCCCTTCCTCGCGGCCATAGCGCTCCAGGATATCGGGCCCGCTCCGCCCCCCCGACAGCCAGGCGGTGAGACCCGCGTCGAGCTGCAAAAGGTCCTCCGCCGGGTCGAAATCGAGCACCGTGTCGCGGTCCATGCCGGCGGAGAACACGAAAGTGTCGCCCCCCGTGCCGCCCTTGAGCACGTCGTTGCCCGCCCCCCCGACGAGGAGGTCCGCCCCGCCCCCTGCATTGAGGCGGTCATCGCCCGCGCCGCCCTTGAGCGTGTCCGCGAAGGCGTTCCCGAAGAGCCGGTCATCGCCGCGTCCGCCAAAGAGTTCGTCCACCCGGGTGCCGCCCTTGAGAAAGTCGTTGCCCGCATTGCCGTGGAGCACGTCATTGCCGCCGCCGCCCTTGAGGTTGTCGTCGCCCGACCCGCCATAGAGCGTGTCGCCGTGGCGCTGCCCGCGGAGCTGGTCGTCCCCGGCCCCGCCCTCCAGGATGTCGGCGTCGATGCCGCCGCGCAGGAAATCGTCTCCCGCCTCGCCGAGGAGCGTGTCGTAGCCCACGCCGCCGCGGAAATTGTCGTCGCCGTCCCCGCCGCGCATGAAATCGTCGCCGCGAAAGCCGTCGAGGCTGTCGTCGCCCTGCCCGCCGAGGAGCGTGTCGTTGCCGGTCCCGCCGAGGAGCGTGTCGTCGCCCGTGCCGCCGTCGAGGCTGTCATCGCCCGCCCCGCCGTCGAGCATGTCGCGGCCCGCCGCGCCCCAGAGGCCGTCATCGCCCTCCCCGCCCATGAGGCTGTCATCGCCGTCCTCGGCAAAGAGCAGGTCACCCCCCGCGCCGCCGTCGAGCGTGTCGTTGCCCGTGCCACCGCGCAGTTCGTCGGCGTCGGCCTCTCCGGCCAGGCTGTCGGCCCCCTCGCCGCCGCGCAGCGTGTCGGCGCCCAGCCCGCCCATGAGCGTGTCGTTGCCGGCCTCGCCCAGGGCCTCGTCATCGCCCGCGCCGCCCTCCAGCCGGTCGTCGCCCACGCCGCCCCAGAGCATGTCCGCGCCGTCCTCTCCGCGGAGGAGGTCGCCCCCTGCCCCACCCTCGAGCCGGTCGCCGCCCTCCCCGCCGTCGAGCGTGTCGGCGCCGCCGCCGCCGGTGAGGCTGTCATTGCCCGCACCCCCGCGCACCGCCTCGCTGAAGTTGCGGCCCGCATGGCTCATCCCCGGCTCGAGGAGGAGGATCGGGATCCGGTCGGGCGTCTCGAGGATCGTGCCGCCGAAGATGTCCGTGAGCGTCACCTCCCCCGCCGGGGCCGCGGCGAAGGCGATGTCGATGCGCGCGTCCCGGTAGGTCAGGCGCACGCCCGTGCCCAAAGTGCTCAGCGTGAATTGCGACATGTCGCGCAGGAAGGGCAGCGCGGAGGCATCGAGCCTGTCCTGCCCGATCTCGAAATCGGTGATCCGCGTCGTAGTTTCGGCGCGCGACAGCACGAAGACATCCGCGCCCGCCCCGCCGGTGAGCGTGCCGCCCGCGAGGCCCGCCACGAGGATGTCGTCCCCCGCCCCGCCCAGAAGCGTGTCCGCGCCGCCATCGCTGCCCAGGAGGATGTCGTCGCCCGCGCCACCGCTCAGGCTCCGTGCGCCGCTCGCGGCGGTGATGGGCGCCGTGAGCTGACCGATGTCGAGTGTGAGCCACGCGAGCCCGTCGGAGGCCGTGGAGCTCACGAAGACCTGGAGCGCCCCGTCCACCTGCGCCACGGCGATGTCGTCGATATTGGCGAGCCCGTGGCCCACGTCGTGGATGATGGTGTCGCGCAAAACGAGCCGGCCGTCGGGGAGGAGGGAAAAGACGCTGATCCCGTCATCGTCGCCCGCGGCGAAGACGATCACCTGCCCGTCCACCTCCACCACCTCGAGCGTGCTGACCCCGCCGAAGCGGGTGGCGCGGGTGTCCATGACCTGGTCGGTGGCGGTGAGCTGCCCCATGGCGTCGAGCTCCATGGCCACGAGCATGTGCGCGCCCGCCGAGCCCGCCAGCACCCAGTCGGTGCCGTAGGCGGCGATGGTGGCCAGCGCCGCGGGCGTGTTCATCCCGATGCCGTTGGCGGCGCCGAAGCTCGACACCTCCACGAGGGTTTCGGGCGCGCCGTCCACCTGAAAGACGCTGAGCCCGTGAGCCTCCATGTCGGTGACGACGATGAAATCGCGCCCCTGGCTTCCGGCATGGGCGAGGGAGGCGCCCGCCCCGAACACCTCGTCCGTGACGGTGCTCACGGGGGCGTCGAGATCGGTGATGTCATGGGCGGCCAGCGCGCCGGTGCGGACGTCGAGGGTATAGAGCCCCTCCCCGCCCCCGGCGAAGTCGACGCTCACCGCGTCGCCGCCGCTGCCCAGCCCGTCGAAGCCCGTGCGGAATTGCGTGAAGCCGAGCGCGCCCGCGCCCGTGACCGACATCGTGAGCGCGAGCCCGTCATTTGGCGTGGCGTAGAGGACGTAATCGCCGCCGGCGAGGAGCGTGAGCGTCTCCGTCGCCGCCTCCCCGCGGAAGGTGTTGAAGACCTCCGTATCGGTGAGCGCGGGGCCCGAGGCGGTGATGGCGTAGGAGCTCAGGCCCCCATTGGTACCCGAGGTGACGAGGAGGAACGGCTGCGCCCCCTTCCAGACGACCTCCACGTCGCGGATATCGCGGTCGAGCACGAATTCGCCCGAAGCGAATGTGGTCTGGAATGTGATGTCCACCGGCGGCCCCCGCGCTCACAGCGGGTCGGGAGTAGCGGGCGCGCAGGCTGGCAGCGCGGTGGGATTGTGGCTGTGGCGTGAACTAAACCACTGATTAAGTGCAATTTTACCTGGAATTCGCAGCGCATTCCCTGCGCCTTGACGCGACGCGGCGGGAGGAATGTGTCTAGCCTATGAGCTAGCCAGAACACCCGCCATGTGGACCCTCCAGGACGCCAAGAGCAAATTCTCCGCCGTGGTGAAGGAGGCGCTCGCCGGGCGCCCGCAGGAGGTGAGCAAGAGCGGCAAATCCGCCGTCGTCGTTCTGTCCTACGCCGATTACGCCCGCCTCCTCGACGTGGCCCACGCCGCGTGCGGCTCTTTCCTGGACCATCTGGCCGCCTTCCCCGGCGAGCCTGGCGAGGAGATCGAGAGCGCCGAGGCCGTGCCGCGCGACGTCGCTCTCTGATGTATCTCCTCAATACCGATGTCGGGTCCGCCGCCCGCCGTGCGGCGCGGCATCCGCGGGTGGTGCGGTGGCTCGCGGCGCAGGACGAGCGCTCCCTTTACCTCTCGGTCATTTCCCTGGGGGAGATTGCCCGCGGCATCCACCTGTAGGAGCGCGTGACCCCGCCTTCGCCGCCGATCTCACGGTCTGGCTCACGCGGACGGAGATGCTCTTTTCCGGCCGCGTTCTGCCCTTCGACACGGCGGCGGCGCGGGTCTGGGGGCGGCTTTCGGCGGAGCTTGGCCATCCCGGCGCGGACCTGATGATCGCGGCGACGGCCCTCGCCCGGGGCGCCACGGTGGTGACGGGCAAAGTCGCGGATTACGAACGGACGGACGTGACGCTCCAAAATCCGTTCTAGGAGTTTCGCGGCGAAACCTCCCGGGGCCCGTCGATCCGCACCAGCTCATCCAGTCGACGCACTGGCCCAATATCGACCTCATCGGGGCGCAGCTCAATCTCTACTGGGCCGAATTCGAGGTGCCGGTCTGGCGGATGCTGTCCCGCGGCTGGCCGCTCTGGGACGCGCTTTCGGCGGCGTTCGAGACGTCAGGCGTGCTCAAGGACTATGATATCGTCATGCTTGATACGCCGCCGGCGCTCGGCTACTTAACGATCAATGCACTTTCTGCGGCCGATATTCTGCTCGTGCCTTTGGGCGCGTCATTTCTGGAATTCGACAGCACGGGCCGCTTCTTCGACATGCTCTATTCCACCTTCGCCCGCATCGAGGACGGGGAGAACGCGAACCGGCGCCAGCAGGTCCTGCCGGAGATCGCCTTCGAATGGGACGCGGTGCGCGCCATCATCACCCGCTTCGACGCGGGCCAGCAGGCCGATCTCGCCAATGTCGTGCAGGCCTATTTCGGGGATTTCATGACCGCCTACCGGCAGGAGGTGACCGCCATGGTGGGGCAGGCGGGGGAGCAGGTGTCGGGCATCTACGAGACCGATTACCGCGATTTCAACCGCGAGACCTATGTGCGCGAGCGCGGAGGCCATGGCGCGGATGGTGGAGGAAAACGAGGTGCGCGCAGCGCTCTCGCCCTTCGAATGGGGGCGCATTGCCGTCCTCGCCGCCGACCAGGGGCTCTATGCCAACAGCCAGGCGGCGGTGGACGGGCTCTTGCCCGTGGCCTCCCGGGCCAAGCGATCGAAGATCCGGTCCTTCGCGCTGATCTTCGCGGAGCTGGGCGACATGCTCGTCCACGGCGACCAGATGCAGGAGCGGCAGGGCCTGCGCCGGTCCTCGGCGCTGCGGGAGGCGGGCGACGCTGCGTTACGCGCCGCGCTGGAGGGGGTGCGGGATCCCAAGACCTTCGGCGAGGAATGGGAGGCGCTCGAGCCCGTGGTGGCCGAGATCGAGGCCGGGCGCGCGCCCTCGGACGCGCCGAAGCCCGGGCGCCCGAAAGCCGCGCCGCCGGGCCCGGACTGGGAGCGTGACACGCTGCGCCTGGCGTCGGGATTCACCGTCACGCGCTATACCGACGGCACCGACCAGATCATCCGCATCGGCGGGCGCCTGGCGGACCGCGAGATCGGGGAGACCGCGATGCACGCCATCAAGCGGGTGCTCGACCTGCCGTGATCCCCGCGCTCGCTTGACACATAATCAACCGTATCGACGCAGCGACGGGTTGGAAGCTTCGGTTCTAGAACGATACAGCGCTGAACCGCGCGGCCTCCGTCGCCGATCCGGGCTATTCGATCTTTCACCGCAAGGACCCGTTCCATGCCCGCGCGCTCTGCCTGCGCCAGAGCTACCATCTGCCGTTCTGGGCGCTGGAGCCCTCTGCCAAACTGTGGGAGTGGGACGTGGCGCGCGCGGCGTTCAAGCCGGGCGCCATCGACCCTGCCATTGCCAAAAGCTTTGCAGATCGCTGGCGCAGGAAGCTGTTCGACGGATGGCAACCGCAGGAGCGGGAACATATCTACGTCCCGCTCCAAGGCCGCGTGAGGGAGCAGCGAAGCTTTCAGGCGTACAGCCCGGTGGAGATGGTGACGCACGCCCTTAGCCATGCACAGGGGCGGGAAGTGATTGCGACCCTCCATCCAAACGAGCTGTATTCTGATGCCGACCTTGACGCGCTCAAGGCAACCGGCGTCAGGCTCGAACACGGCCAGATGCAGCGATTTCTACCCGGTGCGGCGGTGGTGGTCACGCATGCGTCTTCGGCGCCCTTCAACGGGTATTTCTCAGGTAAGCCGACGATCCTCTACGGGCGGATCGACTTCCACCACATCGCGCTCGACGTCCATACGCTCGGCGTGGCAGTTGCCTTCGAGCAATCACAGAGCCACACACCGGACTTCGACCGGTATCTGTTCTGGTTCTGGCAGCGCCGCCTGATCAATGCAGGCCACCCCACTGCGGAGGAGCGCATCCGAGCGGCCATGGCGCGCGCAGGTTGGACGCTGACATGAAAAAGGGCGCCCGAAAGCGCCCTTCCCGGTGCGGTCTGTCTGAAAAGCTCAGATACTCTCTTCGATCCAGCCCTGAAGCGCGGATTTCGGGGCCGCGCCCGCGCGGTTGGAGACGACCTCGCCTCCCTTGAACATGAAGAGCGCCGGGATGCCGCGCACGCCGAGCTGTGCCGCCGTGTTCGGATTCGAATCCACGTCTACTTTGACGACCTTGACCTTGCCGGCCATCTCCTCGGACAGCTCCTCGAGCGCGGGCCCGATCTGCTTGCAGGGTCCGCACCATTCGGCCCAGAAGTCCACGACGACAGGCAATTCGGCCTGACGAACCTCGGCGTCAAATGTTGCATCGGTGGCAGCGACGGTCGCCATGGCAGCTCTCCTTAGCGCTTGGAATGGAACCGCGAACCTATGAACGGCCCGGGCCGTCGTCAAGCCATGGAGGCCCGCGCCAGCGCCGCGCGCGCGGCGTCACGGGACACGGGCATCAGGTGCCGCGTCTGCGTCCAGAGGATGGCGGTTTCCACGCTCTTGCCCGGAAAGATCGCGCCGAGCGCTTCGGCATAGGCGCCGAGCTGGCGCAGGATCCCCTCGGGAACGTCCTCGGCGGTCTCGGGCACGATGCGGTTCGATTTGAAATCCACCGCGAGCACGCGGTCATCCTCGATCAGGAGCCTGTCGATGCTGCCCCGGAGCGGGCGCCCCGCAAAGGCGGGGAGGCGTGCGGTGACATCGACCTCCGCCAGCGTCCCCGGGGCAAAGAGCGCGGCGAGCGCGGGGTCGCCGAGCAGGGCCTCCGCCTCGGAAAGACAGTCCGTGAGACCCTCCCGCGCGGCGGCCTCCGCCCAGTCGCCCCGAGGCAGGGGAGGCAGCCGTTCGAGGAGCCGGTGAAGGGCCGATCCGCGGTCCAGCGCCTCCGGCGCCTCCTCGGTCCCCTCGAGGGTCTTCGCACCGCCGAGATCCGAGGGCCGCACCGCGCGGGAGCCGGGCGCAGCGGGCGGCGGCGGCACATCCAGTGGCGTCAGCGCCGCGGCGTCACCTGCGTCTGTGGGCTGCCTGTCCGCGGGCCAGGGCATGGGTTCGTAGCGCCACCCGCCCGCGATCTCGCGGAGCGGACATCCCTCCAGCGCGCCCGCGATCTGCGCGTGCCAGCTCGTCTCCGCGCTCTCCGCCTTGCCCGCCGCGCCGACGATGAGCCAGCTCTCCGCCCGTGTCATGGCCACGTAGAGCAGCCGCTGCCGTTCCTCCAGCGCGCGCTGCCGTGCGGCCTGGCGCGCCTCGATGAGGGGCACGGGCATGTCCTCGGCGCGCGGGGCCCAGGCCGGGCCGGCCTCGGTCTCGACGAGCGCGGGCGGGCGGGAGGCGCGCCGCTCCGCGGTGTCCGGCAGGATCACGATGGGCGCCTCGAGCCCCTTGGCCCCATGCACGGTCATCACCCGCACCACGTTCGCCGTGCCGTCGATCGCGCGTTTTACCTTGAGCGTGTCGGCCGCAAGCCAGGTGAGAAAGCCCGTGAGGCTCGGCGGTTCCGTCTGCTCGTAGGCGATGGACTGCGCGAGGAGCGCGTCGATGGCGTCCTCCGCCTCCGGGCCGAGCCGCGCCACGAGCGCCCGCCGCCCGCCGCCCCGGGTCAGGATCCGCTCGATGAGCTCGAAGGGCCGCAGGAAATCAGCCTGCGCCAGGAGGCCCTGCAACGCGGCCACCGTGTCCGGAAAATCCGAGGCCCGGTCCCGCAGCGCCGGCCAGAGATAGCTCTGCACCCGGTGATGGGCGAGCTCGAAAAGCGCGCGCTCGTCCCAGCCGAAAAGCGGCGATTTCAGAGCCGATGCCAGCGAAAGATCGTCCTCCGGCGTGGCCAGAAAACTCAAGAGCGCGGTGATGTCGCGCACCGCGAGCTCTTGGGCGACATGGAGCTGATCGGCGCCCGCCAGCGGGATGCCCGCGTTCTTGCAGGCGCGGATGATCTCGGAAAAGAGCGCGGAGCGGCTCTGCACGAGGATGAGGATATCCCGGGGCTCCACGGCCCTGTCCTGGCGCGCGCCGTCTTTCCACACGGGCAGCGTGCTGCGCTCCAGGATGGCGGCGATGCGCGCGGCCATGTCCTCGCCCAGCCGCCGCGCCGGGTCCTCCTGGCCCAGGGCATCGACGGCCTCCCACCACGGGGCGGGGTCGCTTTTTACATCGGCGAGAGGCTCCAGCAGGTCGACCCGGCCCGGCAGCGCGTCCTTGAAGGCGATGTGGTGGCTCGCCTGCCCCAGCCCGCGCTCGGCCCCCTCGGCAAAAACGCGGTCCACGACCTCCAGGATCGCCGGGGCGGACCGGAAGGAATGCTCGAGCGCCAGCGACTGAAGCGGCTCCTCCGCCGCCCCGAGCATCTCTTCGAAATGCGCGTGAGAGCTGTCGAAGGCGCGTGGATCGGCCCCCTGGAAGGAATAAATCGACTGCTTCTTGTCGCCGACGACAAAGACGGTACGCGCCGCGTCCTCCCGCGCGCCCTGCCCGGCGAGGATCTCGGCCGCGAGCGCCTTGATGATCTCCCACTGTTCGGGCGACGTGTCCTGCGCCTCGTCCACGAGGATGTGGTCGATACCGCCGTCGAGCCGGAAAAGCACCCAGGCGGCCACATCGCTCTCGGCCAGCAGCGCCCGCGTCCGCGCGATGAGATCGTCGAAATCGAGCCATCCGCCCTGCGCCTTCTTCGCCTCGTAGGCGGGCAGGAAATCCGCCGCGAAAGCGTGAAGCGCCCAGTCCCGCGCCGCAGCCACAAGCCCGGTGCGCCGCGGCCGCGCCTCCGCCACCCGCTCCATGAGCGCGTGAAACGCGTCCGTGAGTGCCGGGCCGAGCAGGTCCTTGCCCGCTTTCGTCGGCACCCGCGGGGATTTCGACGTGAAGGGCTGTGTTCTGTCCGCGCCGTAGACGAACATGTCCTCGAGCTCCGCAAAGACCGCCGGTGTCGCAGGGGAGAGATCGAGCGCCGCGATGCGGGCGGCCAGTTTCTGATCGTTCGCCCCCGACCTCTGGAGCCCCGCCGCCACCTGCGTCAGGAGGGCGTCATCACCGGGCGCGAGCACGCTCCTTGCGTGGGCGGCCCAGTCGTAGCCCGGCGGCAGGCCGAACGCGGCCCAGACCGCCTCCTTCGTTTTCGGCTGTATCAGAGCCGATTTATGCCTCAAAATCTCGTCGAGCCACGCGCCGAGATCGTCGTGCGTCTGCTCCGCGGCCATGGCCGGAAATCCCGGCGCGCCGTCCCGCGCCAGGGCGTCCAGCACCTCGCGCTGCATGAGGTGGGAGACGCGCTGATCCATCTCCCTGAAATCCGGAGACACGCCCGCCTCCAGCGGAAAGCGGCGCAGGATCGCGGCGCAAAACGCGTGGATGGTCTGGATCTTGAGCCCGCCCGGCGTCTCGATGGCCCGGGCGAAGAGCGTGCGCGCGCGGGCGAGTTCCGCGACGGTGAGGGTCTCTTCCACGCCGATCTCGCGCAGCGCCGCGCGCAGCGCATCCTCGCGCTGCATCGCCCAGGTGCCGAGCTTGGCGAAGAGGCGGTTCTGCATCTCGCTCGCCGCCGCCTTGGTGTAGGTGAGGCAAAGGATCCGCTGCGGCTCCACCCCGGTGAGCAGGAGCCGCGCGACGCGATCGGTGAGCACCCGCGTTTTCCCGGACCCGGCATTGGCCGTGAGCCAGGTGGAGCGGCCCGGCGTCGCCGCGCGAAGCTGTCGGCGGGTGGCCTCGTTCGTCACAGCCGCACCTTTTGGGGCGTGTCGACGCTCGACCATTCGCCGTACCGGCTCACCAGGTCGTAGGGGCTCGCATCGGTCTGCTTTTCCATGGCGCGGCGGGCGGTAAAACCGTGATCCGGCGCGAGCATCCTGGCGATGAGGTCGATGAAGAGCGCGTGGGTGTCTTCGGCGTCGAGCGGCGCCTCCCGTTCCTCGGGGCTGCCGCCGAGCCCGATGAAGGCCGCCCGCGCCACCGGCGCGACGCCCACGGCCTCGAACGCGCCGCGCTCGACCATCATCGCCTCGAGCAGGAGCTGTTTGTCGAAGAGCGCCTGTTGCTTGTCGCTGGGCGGCTTGCCGGTCTTGTAATCGTAGATGCGCGCGCGCCCGTCGGTGTCGAGGTCGATCCGGTCCGCCTCCCCCGTGAGCATGAAGTCCGGGTTTCGGAAACCCAGCGCGCCCTTCGTTTCGAGCGCGCTTTGCGCGAGGCCGTTGCCGCGCGTCTCCTCCGTCGTCACGAACCAGGGCGCCACGCGCTCCAGCCGCGCCTGCCACATGGCGCGGGCGGCGGGCCATTGGACCTCCGCCTGCAGGACCTGCGCCGCCGTCGCCGAGACCGCATCTACCGCGCGTTCACGGTCCTGCGGGAGGCCTTGCGCCATGACTTGCTCCATCACCTTGTGCAGCACCGTCCCGCGCAGCAGCGCGTCCGGTTCGGCCTGTATAGGGTCTAGTTCGCGGAGCCGGAGGACGTGGCGCGCGTAAATCGCGTAGGGGTCGCGGATGAGCGTCTTGATCTCCGTGACCGACAGCTTCCGCGGACGGGCGGCCACCGGGGGAACGGGCGCCGGGCGCGGCGCCGGGGCCACCCGCGGCGCGAGATCGAGGCGGCGCGCATCCTCCCGCCAGCGCGCGCCCCGGGCCAGCATGGCGTCGAGCGCGGCGGGCCCGCCCTGCTCCGGCAGCCCGCGGAGCAGCGTCACCACGCGGTTGAGCCAGCGGGAGGGCACCGTCTCCGCATCGTCGGATTTCGTCGCCCGCGTCAGCCAGACCTCCGCCGCCCCCGCCGCTTGCTGGAAGTCATGCGCCGAAAGGCCCACCTGCCGCTCGGGCGAGCGCAGGCCGAGCACGCGCCGCAGGTCGCGGTTGAGCCAGGGATCGGCCGCTGCGGCCTCGGGCCAGCTCCCCTCGTTGAGCCCGCCCAGGATCACGAGTTCCGCCCCCTGCGCGCGCGCGTCGAGCGTGCCCCAAATCATGAGGCCCGGATGGGTCACGTTCTGGATGTTCATGGGCTCCGCGGCGAGGGCCCGTGTGAGGAGGGTGAGGGGCTCGACCTCCGGCAGGCGGTCATCGTCGCGCGCCAGCGCCTCGAGCTCCGCCAGGAGAGCATCGGCCGCGCGGCCCGCCGCCTCCTCCCAGAGCGCTCCGCTTCCCGTCGCGCCCGGGCCTGCGGCGAGCGCTTCCGCCGTGCGCCGCAACCAGGCGAGGAACGCGGGCAGCGTGTCGAGCGCGGGCAGCGTCAAAAGCTCCGTGAGCCAGGCACCCCAGGCCGCGCGCTGGTCATCTTCGCCGGCCCAGGCCGCGATGTGGCGGGGCTCCGGGAAGGGGGGTCCGCGGCGGCGGAGCTGCATCTCCAGCGCGCGCGTCATCAGAAGGTGCGGACCCCGGCCCGCGCCCTCCGCCTGCGCGCCCTTGGCCACGAGCGGATGCTTCAGGAGCGCGATGAGCGCCTGCGCCGACAGGCCCTGCCGCGCCACGCCCGCAAGCTGCCGCAGGAGCCGGCCGGGCGCGGTGAGAGAAAGCGGCGTCCCCGCGGAATCGTCGGCCACGATCCCCCAGCGGTCGAGCGCCGCCGCCACCCGCCGCGTGAGCCCCCGGTCGGGCGAGATGAGTGCCGCGCGCGTGCCCTCCGCCGCCGCCTGACGGAGGCGGAGCGCGATGGCATTGGCCTCCTCCCGCTGGTCGCGCGCCTCAAGGAGCGTGATCCCCCCCGTCCCTCCCGTGGGCCCGTCGAGCGCGTCGAACGCGGGACCCTCGCGGAGCCATTGATGCGTCACCGGCGCGGGCCGGAGCGCCAGCGACAAAAGCCGCCCCCGGGCCGGGTCCGGCGCCTGCCCGAGGAGCCGGACGTCCCCCGGCGCGATCCCCATGGCATCGAGAAGCGCGAGGAAACGGTATTGCGGGTGATCCTCTTCGGCCCCGTCGCGCAGCGTCTCCCACGTCTTTTCGGGTGTATCAGGGTCGAAACCCGGCAGAACGACCGCCCCGCGCGGCAGCCGCGCGATGGCCCGGAGGAGCCGCGCCGTGGGACCCCGGGACCCGGTGGAGCCCACGGCCACGACCGGCCCCAGAGGCGGCGCGGCGTCCCAGGCGGCAAGGAGCGCCGTCACCTGGCCGCCGAGCCCGCCCATGTCCCCCTGCGCTTCGAAATCGGCCGCGATGCGCGCGAGCCTGAGCGCCCGCTCCCAATGGGCGCTCTGCGTGCCGAGGTCGAGCGCTTCGAGCGTGGGAAAACCGACCCCCTCCTCCTCCATCTCGGTGAGGAGGTCGGCCAGCGACCCGGCGAGGTCATAGGCGGTGGCGGACGTGCCGATCTCCCCCGCGGCCCGCAGCAACCGCGCCAGGTCGAGCTGGCGCCGCACCCGAGGCACGCCGCCCGGGGCGGGCAGCAGACATTCGGGCGCGAGAGCCTGCAAATCGGTGATGAGCGACATCGACGGCAAAAGCCGGGGCGGCCCCGCCTCGAACACCTCCCGGAGGCGCGTGAGCATGCGGCCCGAATTGGCCACGAGCCGCAGGCGCGGCCATTCATCGGGCTCCTTGACTCGCGCGGCGAGCGCGTCGATCACCGTGGCCGGGAAATCCGCACCAGGCGGCACGCCGTAGACGCCGGGCTCAAGCACCGACCATCTCCTCCGCCAGCGCGATGGAGGCCGGACGCCCCACATCGCACCAGTGCCCGGGATAGAGCGCCGCGCGGAGCGTGTCGCGGGCGATCATCGCGTCCCAAAGCGGGTTGAATGAAAAGACGTCCCCCGGCTCCGCGGCCACGACGGCCCCGTCGATGATCTGCGCGCCCGTGTAGACGACGCCGGGCCCCCGGCGGAGCCGTCCGGCCGTGTCCATGGCGAAATCACCGATGTCCTCGCGCCCGCGCGCCCGCGCGACGGGCACGCAGAGGAGAAGCGCCTCGAGCCCGTCCCGCCAGCCCTCTCGCAGCACCTCGAACGGGTTCGGCCCGTCCCACACTGCATCCGAATTCATCGTGAAGACCGGGCCGGGGCCCAGCGCGGGCAGCGCGTTCTTCAACCCTCCGCCCGTGTCGAGGAGCGTGTCCTCCAGGAGGACGGTCACCGGCTCCGGCGCGAGGGCTGCCTCGATCTGTGCGGCCTTGTAATGCGCGTTGACGACGATGGGCGCGAGGCCCGCCGCCTGCGCCGGGCGAAGGGCGTGGTGGAGGAGCGTTTGACCGGCCACCTCGATGAGCGGCTTCGGCCGCGCCTCGGTGAGCGGTGCCATGCGCGTGCCGAGGCCCGCCGCGAAGATCATGCAAGCGTGGGGACGGTGCCGCATCGTGCCTTGAGGTCCGAGAGATGGCGGGCGCTGGGCGGCGGCAGGACGGCCTCCACCGTCTCACGCAGGGTGCTGAGCCCGGGATGCGCGAGGTCCGCCGTGAGGTGGTCCCAGACCCGGGGGATGAGATCGACGTAGTGCGGTTTCCCGAAATGGAGCGAGAGACGCGCGAAGACGCCGAGGATGCGCAGGTTGCGCTGGGCGCCCTGGGCCGCGAGCTGGGCTGTGAGCGTATCGGTGTCGAGGCCCGAGAGCCGCGCGAACCGGCCCCGGGCGGCCTGTGCCACGGGCGCGGAGACATCGCGGCGCGCATCGCGGATGAGGGAGGCGAGATCGTAGCTCGGCTGGCCCAGTCGCGCGTCCTGGAAATCGAGGAGGCCCACGCGCGCCAGCCCCCTGCGCTGCGGCAGCCAGAGGAGGTTTTCGGCGTGGTAGTCCCGCAGAGCGACCACGGGGCGGCCCGTTTCCGTGGCCGCGAGCGCCGTGCGGCAGGCGGCTTCCAGCGCGGGCCGGGCCTCCGGCGCGCGGACATACCAGCGCGCGGCGAGCCCGGCGAGGGGGGCCATCGTTTCCGCGTCGTAGGCGGCGAGCCCCGGCATGGGTGGCGCCTCTTGGAGCCGGGCGAGCACGTCCGTGGCTGCGTCGTAGAGCGGCGCCTCGAGCGCGGGGTCCGCGCGGACGACCCGGGCAAAGAGCGCATCGCCCAGGTCCTCGAGGAGGAGGAAGCCCGTCGCCGCATCGGCGTCGAGGATCGCGGGGGCGGAGAGGCCGAGCCCTGCGAGGTGGCCGGCGACGTCGAGGAACGGGCGCACGTCCTCGCCCCGCTCCGGCGGGCTGTCCATGAGGATCGCGGGGTGCCCGGCGGCGGAGGTGAGCCGGAAATAGCGGCGGTTCGAGGCGTCGCCCGCCAGGGGCCTGAGCTCCGCACCGCGCCAGTCGGTTCCCGCGAGGAAGGACCTCGCCCGCGCCTCGCGGTTCATGGCAGTGCCTCCCAACGGGCATCGCCGGTGATCGTCAGGCGGCGCGCCTCCGCGCCCGTGATCTCGAAACGCAGATGCTGCGCGTGGGGGGGCGTGAGCCCTCCGAGCCGGTCCGGCCACTCGATGAGCGTCACGGCGGTGCCGAAGGCCTCCTCGAGGCCCAGCTCCACCAGGTCGTCGGCGCCCCGCAGCCGGTAGAGGTCGCAATGCCAGATCTCGAAATGCGGCGTCTCGTAGGTCTGGACCAGCGTGAAGGTGGGCGAGGGGATATCCTCCGGCTCGGCCAGGAGCGGCTGGATGAGCGCGCGGGCGAAGGTGGTCTTGCCCGCGCCCAGGTCGCCGTCGAGCAGCAGGCAGTCCCCGGCGCGCAGGGTGCTTGCCACGCGCCCTGCGAACGCTTCCGTCGCGGCGAGATCGGGCAGGGAGACATGGACAGGATGCGCGGTCGCCGCGGGCAGGAGCATGGCGGCAGATTACCCGCGCGCCCGCCCCGCGCAACCCGTTCCTCGGCTCAGCGGGCGGCCACGCCCTGGCGCTGCTTCCCGGCCTGCTGCGCAGAGCCGAAGCTGGAGAACCCAATGAGGGTAGAGCCGCCCGCGATGCGTTGCGTGCGGCAGGCGATGCGGCGCCCGTCATCGGTGGTGATCTGCCCGCTCCAGCCCGCCGGGCCCGAGCGGCGCTGCGCCGAATCCACGAGCGCGTCCCAGGTGGGACGATCGCCGCCGTGCCGGCGCCAGATCTCGGCCACGTCGCTCAGCCGGCTCACCAGGAGGCTCGCGTCCGGATCGTTCTGCCACATCTCGCGGTAGGCGCGGTTGCTCAGCGTCACCATGCCCGCGCCGTTCACCACGAGCACCGCCTCGTCGATGGCATCGAGCGTGGCGTGGCCGAGCTCGATCTCCGCGCGGAAGCGGTGCGTGAGCGACATCTCCGCGCTGATATCCTCGAAGAGAAAGGCGATGGCCCCGCCCGGATGGGGCCGCCCCGTCACGCGGAAGGTCACGCCGCCCGGCAGGCTCCAGGTCTCGCAATAGGAGCCGTCCTGCGCCTGCGCCTCCAGCGTCACGAGCTGGCGCCGCCAGGCCTTGTAGTTCTTCGGCTCGGCGATGAGCTTTTCCTCCCGGAGCCGGTCGAGGAAGGTCTGCAGCGTCGGGCGCGCCGACAGGAAATCCACCGGCAGCCGCATCATGTCCAGGAGCGCGGGATTGAAGAGCGCCATGCGCCGGTCCTGGTCGAATATCGCGAGCCCGATGGAGAGCTGCGCGAAGGTCTTGGTGAGCGTTTGCACGAATTCCCGCTGCGTGGCCTCGGCGCGCACGATGCCGTCCGCGGGCAGCGCGAAGTAGTTCCGCCGCCCTGCCCGCTCTCTGCATTGCACGTCGAAATTGCGGGCCGGGCCGGTCTCCCCGGTCTCCCCGGTCTCCCCGGTCTCCAGGCTCACGCGGCGCGTGCGGCCCGCGGCGGGCGGTGTCTCGTGGATCTCCGGGAAGAGGATCGCCGGCGGCCAGGTCATGCGGTCCTGTTCGCCCTGCGCCTCCACCAGCGCGAGGTAGGTTTCGTTTGCCCAGTCCACCTCCCCCGTGGGCCCGGTCTGCCAGAGCAGCACAGGCGCCCCGTCGGTGATGTCGCGCAACGTGGCCAGTTCGTCGGCGTGGCGGCGATGGGCGGTCTCGTCGCCATCGTCGAGCGCGTCGTCGACATCGCCCGCATGGTTGAGTGTGATGCGCACGAACCCGTCCCAGAGGTCGAAGGAAAGGCGCATGTCCTGGTCCGGCGCCGCCCCGCGGAACGCCCGCTCCACCTGCCCGGCAAGGAGCGCCTCCGGGTCCGGCAGGCCGGGAAACCGGCGCGCCTGACCCCGCAGCAGCCGACCGAGGTCGCTGCCTCCAGCGGCCATGTCATTCATGATGCGGCGCGCGGGCGGCGTGCAATCCACCAGATCCTCCCCGTCGAAGAGGAAGATCGCCTGACCGCCCGCGCCGCGCAGTACGCGATGCGCCGCCTGGTCGGGATCCGGCGCGAGCCGCGCCCAGAGCACGAGCGCAGGCACGCTCACCGCCGCCGCGAGCAGGACGACCACCGCATATTCGAGAATCACCTGAACCATGTCGGCCCTCCGCTTCCCCCGGGGAGAGACGCTGCCGAAACAGGGTTAATTTCCGGTTAAGGTCGCTTAAGGAAGCGTTAGCGGGCCGAGATGGCGCTCGTCTTGCCCCCTCACGGCGCGATGGGCTCGTTGGGGCCGAGCGGCGAGGTGGGCGACTGATCCCCCCGCTGGCCCACGGCCTCCATCGGCCAGCTCACCGTCACCTGGGCCCCGGTATAGGCTTCGCCTTGCGTGCCGTTTCCGAACGCCAGTTCCGCCCCCGTCCGCTCCAGCAGCGTCTTGGCGATGAAGAGGCCGAGACCCATACCGTCATAGCCCGGCCGTGCCTCCGTCGTCGCGGCCCGCTTGCGCATCCGTGTAAAGGGATCGCCCAGGCGCCCGATGACTTGCGCGGAAAATCCGGGCCCGTCATCGCTGATCCGGATCGACACCCAGTGCTCGCTCCAGGCAAGTTCCACGCAGACGCTTTCATGGGCGAAATCGACCGCGTTCTGGATCAGGTTGCGCACGCCGTGAATGATCTCCGGATGGCGCCGGATCTGCGGCTGTTCCCGCGCGGCGTCGGCGGCGGGAAGAAGCAGGAAATCCACCGTGACGCCGCGGTCGGTATGGGGGTTCGCGGCCTCTCTGACCACGGTCTCGAAGGGGGCAAAGCGCAGGTGGAGGTCGTCCTTGCCCGCCCGCCCCATGGAGCGCAGGATATCGCGGCAGCGGTCGGCTTGCGTCCGGATGAGCGCGGCATCCTCGCGCAGGTCCCCCTGCGGCAGTTCCTCCATCAGCTCGCCCGAGACGAGCTTGATCGTCGCCAGCGGCGTACCGAGCTCGTGGGCCGCCGCCGCCACCACCCCGCCGAGATCGGTGAGCTTCTGCTCCCGCGAGAGCGCCATCTGCGTGGCCAGCAGCGCCCGCGACATCGTGTGAAGCTCGTCCGTCACCCGCCGCGCATAGGCGGAGATGAAGATCGCGCCCACCACGATGGCCGCCCAGAACCCCACCATGAAGAGCCCGGGCACCTGCAAGACGAAGCCGTCGGCGGAGCGGAGCGGCAGGTGGAAGAGTCCCGCGAAGGTCACCACCGTGAAGGCCACCGCGCCGAGGATCATGGTGGGCCCGAGCGAGAGTGCGGTGGCCGAAATCGTCACCGGCCCGAGCACGAGGAGCGCGAAGGGATTGTTGAGCCCGCCCGTGAGCGTGAGCAGGAAGCCGAGCTGGATGAGGTCGAAGAGGAGAAAGAGGAACGTCTCCATCTCCGTGAGGCGCTTGTTCTCGGGGTAGATCCAGACCGCCGTGAGGTTGGCGAAGACCGACATGCCGATGGCCAGGTAGCACAGCCCGATCTCGAGCTGGAGCTCGTAGATGCGCTGGGCGATGGTGACGGCGAGGAGCTGGCCCACGATGGCCACCCAGCGCAGCACGACGAGCGTCCTGAGCCGGATCCAGTTGCGCCGCTCGTCGCCCGGCGAGATGGACGGGAAAAACGACACCTCCGGCCGCCCGCCCCGCGCGCGGGGCGCGTCGGCGGCCGTGTCGCCGCCGTGGTCGGGCGATCGCTTCGGCGCGTTCGCGGGGGCGTTCATGTCGGTCATGGGCTGCGGACCCGCTTTCCTCAATCAGATGTGACGTCGAGCCTCAGGCATATCTGGCACTACATTCATACATAGCGGGTGCGCAGGCAAAAGGGAGTGCTTCACATGGCCGGGAAGGTAGCGGTTATCGCAACGGTCGTCGCCGGGGTGTTCGTGGGGGGCGGGTTTCTCGCCGCGACGATCCTCGCGCCCGCCAATGACCTGCGGGCCTGCCTCGGCTCGTCGGTGGCCGGGGGCGATGTGGGCGGGCCCTTCGAGCTCGTCAGCGAAACCGGCGAGACCGTCACCGAGGAGGATGTGATCACCGGGGCCACGCTCGTTTATTTCGGGTACACGTTCTGCCCCGATGTCTGCCCCATGGATATCAACCGCAACGCCATCGCCATGGAGATCCTCGAGGAAGACATGGGCACCGAAATCGACGGGCTCTTCGTGACGATCGACCCCGCGCGCGACACGCCCGAATACCTCGCCGAGTTCACCGAATGGGTGCATCCGCGCCTTACAGGCCTCACCGGCAGCGACGAACAGATCGCCGACGCCGCCCGCGCCTACCGCGCCTATTACCGCAAGGTCGACGGCGACGATCCCGATTTCTACCTGATGGATCACTCGACGCTCACCTACCTCATGCACCCCGAGGAAGGCTTCGTGACGTTCTTCCGCCGGGACATGACGCCGGAACAAATGGCCGAGCAGATCGATTGTGTGGTCGACACGCTCGCCTGAGCGGCTCAATTGACCTCTGCGACAATCGCCTCATATGTCATTGAGCCGCAAAGCCAATGACATAGAGGATCGCAGATGCCCGAGACTGCTGTCGACCTTGGACCCGACCCCACGCTCCTGCTCGTCGATGATGACGAGCCGTTCCTGAAGCGACTGGCGAAAGCCATGGAAAAGCGCGGCTTCGCCGTGGAGCAGGCAGGCTCCGTCGTCGCGGGCAAGGCCATCGCCACCGCGCGCCCGCCGGCCTACGCGGTCATCGACCTGCGGCTGGAGGACGGCAACGGCCTCGACGTGGTCGAGACGCTTCGCGAACGCCGCCCGGAGAGCAAGATCGTCGTCCTCACGGGTTACGGCGCCATCGCAACCGCGGTGGCCGCGGTGAAGATCGGGGCCACGAACTACCTCTCGAAGCCTGCCGACGCCGCCGACATCACCGACGCGCTTCTGGCCGAGGCTGACGAGCTTCCGCCGCCGCCGGAAAATCCCATGAGCGCGGACCGCGTGCGCTGGGAGCATATCCAGCGGGTCTACGAGCTCTGCGACCGCAACGTCTCCGAGACCGCGCGCCGCCTCAACATGCACCGCCGCACGCTGCAACGCATCCTCGCCAAGCGCTCCCCGCGTTAGGCGTTCAGGGCACGAGGCTCGCCGACTCGGGCACCGGTGTCCGCACCGTCCCGCGCGTGAGGTGGTCGATGAGGTTGTCCACCACGAGCTGTCCCATGGCGCCCCGTGTCTCCACGGTGGCGCTTCCCACATGGGGCAATAGCACGACATTCGCCATCGATCGCAGCGCCGCGGGGATCGCTGGCTCCGCCTCGAAAACATCGAGCCCGGCCCAACCCAGGCGCCCCGTGGCCAGACAGTCCACCAGCGCGGCCTCGTCCACCACCGATCCGCGCGCCACGTTGATGAGCGTCCCGCGGGGCCCGAGCGCCTCTAGGACCTCCTCGTTCACCAGATGCCGCGTCTCCGCCCCGCCCGGCGTGATGACGATGAGGCAATCGACCTTGCGCGCCATCTCCACGAGGTTGGCCTCGTAGGTGTAGGGCACGTCTTTCCGCGTGCGGCTGTGGTAGTGGATCACCGGCGAAAACGGCGCGAGCTTGCGCGCGATTTCCTGCCCGATGCGCCCCATCCCCACGAGTCCCACGCGCTGATGGTCCGCGCTCCGCGTGAGCGGTGCGGCACCACGGGCGGACCAGTCCCCCGACCGCGCCCAGGCCTCGTCGCGCAAAATCTCCCGGTAGCAGGCCAGCATCAGCATGAGCGCCGTCGTCGCCACCTCCGCATTCAGCACATCGGGCGTGTGGGTCACGATCACGCCCCGCCGCGCCGCCTCCCGTGCGTCGATGGCGTCATAGCCCACCCCGTAGCAGGAGATGAGCGCGAGCCGCGGCAGCGCGGCCATGTCCCGCCGGCTGATCCCGAGCCCGCCATTGGTGAGGACGTAGTCGAAACGCGCGCCTTCAGTGGCGAGGTCGAGCCCGTCGCGCGGCACCAGCGTCATGTGCGGCGCAAGCGCGGCGCGCATCGCCTCGGTCACATCGCCGTAGAGCAGACACTCCGTCACAGACCGCGCCTCAATGGTTGTCCCGCGGAAGACCCTTGCGGGAGATATCCTGGTACTGCGCCGCATCACGCAGCGTCATGCCCTCGTCGAATCGGCCGACAAGTTCCCGGAAATACTGCTGCCAGGGGGTCTGGCTGTCGGGATAAGCGTAGCCACCCGCCTCCGCCACCGCCGCCGCGCGCGATTGCAGTTCCTCCAGCGGAACGAGCATGTCGGCGGTGCATTTACCGAGGTCGATGCGCACCCTGTCCCCGGTCTGGAGCAGCGCGAGGCCGCCGTTGTCCGCGGCCTCCGGCGCCGCGTTCAGGATCGAGGGGGAGCCCGACGTGCCCGATTGCCGCCCGTCGCCCACGCAGGGCAGCGCGTGGATGCCCTTTTTCAGGAGGTAGGACGGCGCGCGCATGTTCACCACCTCCGCACCGCCGGGATAGCCCTTGGGGCCCGCGCCGCGCATGAAGAGGATGCAGCGCTCGTCGATCTCCTCCGCCGGGTCGTCGATCCGGTGGTGGTAGTCCTCCGGCCCGTCGAAGACGACGGCGCGCCCTTCGAAGGCCATGGGATCGTCCGGGTCCGAGAGGTAGCGCTGGCGGAACTCGTCCGAGATCACGGAGGTCTTCATGATCGCGCTGTCGAAGAGGTTGCCCTTGAGGTTGATGAAGCCCGCCTCGGCCACGAGCGGTGCGTCCACCCTCAGGATCACATCGGCGTTCTTCGTGCGATGCGCACTGCAGTTCTCGGCCATGGTCCGGCCATTGGCGGTGAGTGCGTCCGGGTGGGGCAAGAGTCCGGCCTCCATGAGTTCCCCGATGACGGCGGGCACGCCGCCCGCGCGCTGGTAATCCTCGCCCAGGTACTTGCCCGCCGGTTGGAGGTTTACGAGCAGTGGCACGTGGTGGCCGAGCCGCTGCCAATCGTCGTTGTCGAGCGGCACGCCCAGGTGCCGCGCGATCCCGTTGAGGTGGATGGGCGCGTTGGTCGATCCGCCGATGGCGGAGTTGACGACGATGGCGTTCTCGAAGGCCGCGCGCGTCATGATGCCCGAGGGGCGCAGGTCCTCCCAGACCATGTCCACGATGCGCTTGCCCGTCTCGTAACTGATCTGCCCGCGCTCGCGGTAGGGCGCGGGGATCGCTGCGGAGCCCGGCAGCTGCATGCCCAGCGCCTCGGCGAGCGAGTTCATCGTCGTGGCCGTGCCCATGGTGTTGCAATAGCCCACCGAGGGGGAGGAGGAGGCCGCGATCTCCAGGAATCCCTCGCCGTCGATCTTGCCCTCGGCCATGAGCTCCCGGGCCTTCCAGATGACCGTGCCGGAGCCCGCGCGTTCCCCCTGCCACCAGCCGTTGAGCATGGGCCCCACGGAGAGCGCGATGGCCGGGATGTTGACCGTGGCCGCGGCCATGAGGAGCGCGGGCGTGGTCTTGTCGCAGCCGATGGTGAGCACGACCCCGTCGATCGGGTAGCCGTAGAGCGTCTCCACGAGGGAGAGATAGGCGAGGTTCCGGTCGAGGCTCGCCGTGGGCCGCTTGCCGGTCTCCTGGATCGGGTGGACGGGGATTTCGATGGCCGTGCCGCCGGCGGCGATGATGCCGTCGCGCACCCGCTTGGCGAGCTCGATATGGTGGCGGTTGCAGGGGCTGAGGTCGCTGCCCGTCTGCGCGATGCCGATGACGGGCTTGCCCGATTGCAGCTCCTCCCGCGTCATCCCGAAATTGAGGTAGCGCTCCAGATAGAGCGCCGTCATTTCCGGGTTGTCCGGGTTCATGAACCACTGGCGCGAGCGGAGGTCCTTTTTGTCGATCATGCGTGGTGTCTCCTAGCCCGACCAGCCCCCGTCGATCACATGGGCCTGCCCGGTGATGAATGCACTCTCATCGGAGGCGAGGTAAACCACCAGCGCCGCGATTTCTTCGGCTTTGGCCACGCGGCCCATGGGCTGGCGGCTGACGAAGGCCTCGAGGGCCGCGTCGTAGCTGCCCATCTCCTCGCCCAGGGCGCGGACGCGGTCGTGCCAGGACGGGCTTTCCACCGTGCCCGGGCAGATCGCGTTGCAGCGGATGTCGTCCCTGATGAAATCCACCGCCACCGATTTGGTGAGGCCGATGACGGCGGCCTTCGAGGCGCCGTAGATGAACCGGTTCGGCGCGCCCATGATGGACGACGCCGCCGAGGACATGTTTATGATCGACCCGCTCCCCCGCGCGCGCATGCCGGGCAGGGCGGCGCGGATCGTGCGCATCATGGACGTCACGTTGAGGTCCATGGCGAACTCCCAGTCCTCGTCGGTGGCGTCGAGCACGGTGCCGTGATGCACGAAGCCCGCGCAGTTGAAGAGCACGTCCGCTTCCGCGCCGTCCACCACCCGGGCCACCGCCGCCCCGTCGCGCACGTCGAGCGGCGCCGTCTCCACCCTCTCGAGGTCGGCCAGGAGCCCGGGATCGACATCGGTGGCCAGCACATGGGCCCCTTCCGCGGCCAGCGCCAGTGCGCTCGCGCGCCCGATCCCCTGGCCCGCCGCCGTCACCAGCGCGCGTTTCCCGCTAAGCCGTGCCATGCTTCCCCCCTTGCGCTCCGACGCACCCACCGTAGCCTCGGGCGAGAGGGCAGGAAAGGGCGGCGACATGCGCGTGATGATCTTGGGCGGCGGCGGCATGGTGGGGCAGAAGCTCGCGCAATGCCTCACGGCGGAGGGGATGCCCGGCGGCGCGCGCCCCGACATCACCGCCACCGATATCGGCTTCCCGCCCGCGCCCGCCCCCGTGGCCCGCCAGGACATCCGCGACATCACCCACCCCACCACGGCCCACGAAATCGCCGCCGCCCGCTACGACGTCATCTACCAGCTCGCCTCCGTGGTCTCGGGCGAGGCGGAGGCGGACTTCGCCAAGGGCTGGCAGGTGAACCTCTGGCCCATGTGGCAGCTCCTCGAGGCGCTGCGCGCCGAACACGAGGCGAGCGGCGGGCGCTACCGGCCGCGCCTCGTCTTCACCTCCTCCATCGCCGTCTTCGGCGGCCCCTACCCCGAGGCGATCCCAGACGACTTCCTCGCCGCGCCGCAGACGAGCTACGGCGCGCAGAAGGCGGCCTGCGAGATGCTCGTCCAGGATTTCAGCCGCAAGGGATACGTCGACGGCATGAGCCTGCGCCTGCCGACGATCTGCGTGCGGCCCGGCGCGCCCAACGCGGCGGCCTCTTCGTTCTTCTCCGGGATCATCCGGGAGCCGCTCAACGGGGAGACGGCGCCGCTGCCGGTGCCCGACACTGTGCGCCACAGCCATGCCTCCCCCCGCGCCGCCGCGCGCTTCCTGCGCCATGCCGCGGGTCTCGACACCGGCGCGCTGGCGGGTCGCACGGCGCTCAACCTGCCGGGGGTCAGCGTGACGGTGGCCGAACAGATCGAGGCGCTCGCGCGGGTGGCGGGTTCCGCGGTGGCGGGGCGCATCGTGCCCGCGCCCGACGACGACGTCCTGGCCATCGTGCGGGGCTGGCCCGAGCGCTTCGACCCGGTGCGCGCGCGGGCGCTGGGCTTTCGCGCCGAGGAGAGCTTTGACGAGATCATCGAGACCTATATCGCCGACGACCTCCCCCACGATCCGCGCCAGCAGCGCGCCTGACCCGACCGACGCGGGCCCCCTTAGAGCTGGGAGATCAACGCATCGTGGCGGGCCACATAGGCCGCGCGCACATCCACCGGCGGGCGCAGCGCGAGCGTGAGCCCCTCCACGAAATCGGGGCGCGGGCGGCCAAAGAACTTCGCTGCCTCGTCTTCGCCAAAGCCCGCGAGTTGCGTGGCCTCCAGATAGGCGCTGATCGTGTCGGCCTTCTTGATCTGCTTTTTCACGCGCGCCGGGATCGCCGCCGGCAGGCCGAACCGCACATGGATCGCCGCGGTGAGCCGCGCGTCGAGCTCGCCATAGCCCGGCCCCACCGCCGCCTTCACCGGCGAGATCATGTCCCCGATGACGTATTCCGGCGCATCGTGCAGCAGCGCCGCCAGCCGCCACTTCACCGGCGCCGCGGGCTCGAGCCGGCCGTAGATCTGTTCCACGAGGATCGAATGCTCCGCCACCGAATAGGCGAAGTCGCCCGAGGTCTGCCCGTTCCAGCGCGCCACGAAGGCGAGGCCATGGGCGATATCCTCGATCTCGATGTCCACGGGCGTGGGATCGAGGAGGTCGAGCCGCCGTCCGGAAAGCATCCGCTGCCAGGCCCGGGGTGTTCGGCGCGAGAGAGCAGGCATTTTTTCAGTTTCCCGTGATGTGACGCAACTTGCGAAGATCGTGGAGAATATTGGTGAGGTGCACCGATGTGTACCGTCAGACCCCGCTTTTGTCGCGGTTTTTCCGGGACTTCGGGGCCGTCGAGCTACCTCTTTACCCAAGGGGAGACGGATAGCCACGTCTTTGCCACGGGTCGACGCCCGGGCAAACCCAGTACGGGAACCGGACATGAAAAAAACACTCTCACGGGCGCTGCCTGGATTGCTCTTCACACTTGCGGTTTCGACGCTCTCGGCGTCGCAGGGAGCCGCGCAATACGCGGACGGGCAAAAATGCGCCCCGCGCGACGCGATCGTAAGCGCGCTCGCGCTCGATTACGACGAACGGCCCGTGGGCAGCGGCTTCCAGGGCAGCAAGCAGATCCTCGAAGTTTTCGTCTCCGACGACGACAAGACCTGGACGATCATCGTCACCGCCACCAACGGCGTGTCCTGCATCCTTGGCGCCGGAACCGACTGGCACGCCCGCAGCATGTTGCCCGTGGGCGTCCCCGGCTGAGCCTTCGCGCCGCGCGACATCCTCCACCATTGTATCCACAACGGACCACTGCTATCGCCGCCCCGATTTGAGCGCCTGCGCGTTTCCAAGTGAGGAGGGCCCCGTGGCCAAGGATTACATCGTAAAAGACATCGCGCTCGCCGGTTACGGCCGCAAGGAGCTCGACATCGCCGAAACCGAAATGCCCGGCCTGATGGCCGCGCGGGCGGAGTACGGCGAAAGCCAGCCCCTGAAGGGCGCGCGCATCGTGGGCTCGCTGCACATGACGATCCAGACCGGCGTCCTGATCGAGACGCTCACGGCGCTGGGTGCCGATGTGCGCTGGGCGTCCTGCAACATCTTCTCCACCCAGGACCACGCCGCCGCGGCGGTGGCCGAGGCGGGCGTCCCCGTCTTTGCCGTGAAGGGCCAGACGTTGGAAGAGCACTGGGACTACCTCGACCGCTCCTTCCAGTTCGAGGACGGGCCGAACATGATCCTCGACGACGGGGGCGACGCAACGCTCTACGTCCTGCTCGGCGCGCGCGCCGAGGCGGGCGAGGAGATCATTCCCGTCCCCGAATCCGAGGAAGAGACCGTCATCAAGGCGCAGATCGCCAAGCGGATGAAGGCCTCGCCCGGCTGGTTCACGAAAATCAAAGAGCAGATCCAGGGCGTCTCCGAGGAGACGACGACGGGCGTGAACCGCCTCTACCAGCTCAAGCGCGACGGCGGGCTCCCCTTCCCGGCGATCAACGTGAACGACAGCGTCACGAAGTCGAAATTCGACAACAAGTACGGCTGCAAGGAAAGCCTCGTGGACGGCATCCGCCGCGCCACCGACACGATGATGGCCGGCAAGACCGCGGTGGTCATGGGCTACGGCGACGTGGGCAAAGGCTCCGCCGCCTCGCTGGCCGGGGCCGGCGCGCGGGTGATCGTCACCGAGGTGGACCCGATCTGCGCGCTCCAGGCGGCGATGGACGGGTTCCAGGTTACCACTCTCGAGGACGTCGTGGAGAGCGCCGATATCTTCGTCACCACGACGGGCAACAAGGACGTCATCCGCATCGAGCACCTGCGCGCGATGAAGGACATGGCGATCGTGGGCAACATCGGCCACTTCGACAACGAGATCCAGGTCGCCTCGCTCAAGAACCACAAATGGACGAACATCAAGGAGCAGGTGGACATGATCGAGATGCCCTCGGGCAACCGCATCATCCTGCTCTCCGAGGGGCGTCTCCTGAACCTCGGGAACGCGACGGGGCATCCGTCCTTCGTGATGTCGGCCTCGTTCACGAACCAGGTGCTCGCGCAGATCGAGCTCTGGCAGAACGGCGACCAGTATCAGAACGACGTCTACATCCTGCCCAAGGCGCTCGACGAGAAGGTCGCGCGGCTCCATCTCGACCGGATTGGCGTCAAGCTCACCGAGCTCGACAAGAACCAGGCCGACTACATCGGCGTCACCGTCGAAGGTCCGTTCAAACCGGAGCACTACCGCTACTGACGGCGCGGGAAAGTTGACAGCTGTCAACTTTCCCCGGACGCGCAGGGACGGGTTGGGGCGTTTTCGGCTCTAACCCGCCCCGATTGCCTCCGCCGCACGCGCGCAGCGCGGATCCACCCGCGAGACTTTGACTCCCACAGCCGCTTGCGCCAGCGTCGCCGCGACGCACTAGGGAGCTCACCATGGCCGAGATGACCGGAGCCGAAAGCCTCGTTAAGACCATGCTCGCCCAGGGCGTGGACCTCTGCTTCGCCAATCCCGGCACCTCGGAGATGCACTTCGTCGCAGCCCTCGACAGCCATCCCGATATGCGCTGCGTGCTCTGCCTCTTCGAGGGCGGCGCATCCGGCGCGGCGGACGGGTATTTCCGCATGTCGGGCCGGGTGGGGGCCACCATGTTCCACCTTGCGCCGGGCTTCTCGAACGCCTACGCGAACCTCCACAATGCGCGCAAGGCGGGCTCGGGCATCCTCACCGTCATGGGCGATCACGCCACGCGCCACCTCGCCCATGAGAGCCCGCTGAAGGGCGACACGGCGGGCATCAGCGGCTCCGTGTGTCACTGGACCCGCACCGCCGAAAGCGCCGCCACCGTCGCGCAGGACGGGGCCGCCGCCATTTCCGCGGCGCGGGGCCGGAACGGGCAACTCGCCACGCTGATCCTGCCCGCCGACACGGCCTGGGGCCCGGGCCTTCCCGCGAAAACAGTCCCTGTTTCACCGCAAAACCGCCCGCGGGAGGAGGAGATCGCCGCCGCGGTCGCGGCGCTCAAGGGTCCGCGGGCCGCGCTCCTCATCGGCGGTTCGGCGGCCCATGGGGACGGGCTTCGGCGCGCGGCGGGCATCGCTGAGGCCGCCGGCGCCCGCCTCATCGCGCCGCTCTTCGTGAGCCGGCTGGAGCGCGGCGCAGGCACACCGCCCGTGGAGCAGCTGCCCTATTCGGGCGACATGGCCGCCGACATCCTGCGCGATCTCGACACGCTGGTCTGCCTGGGCGCGCAGCCCCCGGTGAATTTCTTCGCCTATCCCGGCAAACCCTCCCTGCCCACGGCGCCGGGCTGCCGCGTGATGACGCTCTGCGACCCGCAGATGGATGTGGAATTTACCCTCGCGGCGCTGGTGGAGGCGCTGGGGGCGCGCGAGCCCGCCGAGATGCGCGCGCTCTCGCTGCCCGATGCACCAAATGACGGCCCCCTCACGGGCGAGACCGCATGCGCCGTCATCGCCCGCTGGATCCCAGAGGACGCCATCGTCGTGAACGAGGCCATCACCTCCGGACGCACCTTCGCCGCGCAAAGCCAGGACGCAAGGCGCCACGACCTGTTGCAGGGGGCCATGGGCGGGGCCATCGGCGGCGGGCTGCCTGTGGCGCTGGGCGCGGCCATCGCCTGCCCGGATCGCCCGGTCCTCGCCATGATCGGGGACGGCTCGGCGATGTATACGCTCCAGGTCCTTTGGACCATGGCGCGCGAGCGGCTCGACGTGACGACCGTGATCTTCGCCAACCGCACCTACAACATCCTCCACCAGGAGCTCGCGGCCATGGGCGCGGGCACGCCGCGGCGCAACGCGCGGCGCATGTTCGACCTGGCCGATCCCGCGCTCGACTGGGTGGCGCTGGCCAGGGGCCACGGCGTCGAGGCCACGCGCGTGGAGACCGTGCGCGCCCTCGAGGCGGCGCTTGCCGCCGCGGGCGATGCCAGCGGGCCCACGTTGATCGAAGTGGTGCTGTAGACCCCGGCGGGTATGTCATTTCTTTATCGTTGTTAATCCGCGCCCCATTGGGCACAGTTTCCGTGCGCCAAGGCGCTGAAATGGCATCAGGAAAAACGAGGGAGCCAATCATGGGTAAACGCGACGAGCTCATCGCGCAATACGCCGAGGACCTGCGCACGAAATGCGGGATGGAGCCGGACATGGACCTGCTCACCAAGGTCACTATCGGCTGCGGGCCGGCGATCTACAACGCCGACAGCTCCACCGTGGCCGCGGGACAAGCCGCCGAGTTGGAGACGGTGAAGACCAATTTCCTCGTCAAGAAGCTCGGCCTTCCCGATGGCCCCGACCTCATGGATGCCATCAACTCCGTGATCGAGACCTATGGCCGCTCGGAGCGCAACAAGTACCGCGCCGTGGTCTATTACATGCTCACCAAGCATTTCGGCAAAGAAGCCGTTTACGGCTAAGCGCGGATTCCCGGCGATTTCCGTTCAAATCGCGGGGGCAATTCCTTTGATTTCCGGCGCCGTTAAGGATAGTTTCCACAACGCACGGTGTTCCGGGCATTTCGAGATGGGTAGGGGCGGATGCGGGGGTGCATCCGCCCTTTCTCGTTCGGGGCTCAGGCCATGAGGTTGAGCACGACGCCGATGGTGGCCGAGCCGCCGATGGCATAGCCCGCGTCGATCATGGTGAGTTTCAACGGACGCCCGGCAAAGCCGTAATTGGTCGCCAGCCACGGTGCCGCGATGAAGGCGCCGAGGCCCGCGCCGTAGCCGAGACCGCGCAGGACGCCCTCCACGCCCGAGGCGTCGAACATGTGCCGCATCATGCCGGCCACGAGCACAACCGAGAGGAGCGAGATGATGTAGGGGGCCGGGTCCTTTTGGTTGGCCGGGCGTCCGTCGATGAGGGCGACGCCCGAGGCGGCCATCCAGGGCCTGGCGAAGATGGAATACCAGACGGCGCCGAAAATGAAGCCCGCGAGGGCCGCGACGAGGATGCTGAGAGTGGGCATGGAAGCCTCCCGTTTCTTCTTGTGCGCGGAGCATCGCCTCCGTTGCGGTGTCGGATCAAGCCTCTTTGCGCTTGGCCATGCCGAGGATCGTGTCCCATTCCGCCTCCGTGACGGGCTGCACGGAGAGGCGGGAATTCTTGACGAGGACCATGTCGGCGAGCGCCTCCTCGGCCTTGATCTCGTCGAGGGTGACGGGGGCGGGCAGGCGGTCGACCGCCTTGATGTCCACGCAGTCCCAGCGGTCGTCGTCGGTGGTGCTGTCGGGGTGGCTTTCGGCGATGACCTCGACGATGCCCACGACGGCCTTCTCCGATTGCGAGTGGTAGAAGAAGCCCTGGTCGCCCACCTTCATCTCCCGCATGGTGTTGCGCGCCTGGTAGTTGCGCACGCCGTCCCATTCCTCGCCCGCCGCGCCCTTTTCGACCTGGTCGTCCCAGCTCCACACGGAGGGCTCGGATTTGAAGAGCCAGCGCGCCATCAGCCGATCACCTTGTTCCAGGGATCGAGCGAGACGCTCTCGAAGAGCCCGGCCCGGCCGTAGGGGTCGCCGGCGGCGAAGCGTTCCGCCTCCGCCATGTCGGCCACTTCGAGGATGATGAGAGACCCGGCCATCTCGCCGCCCGCGTCGAGGAGCGGCCCCGCCATGCGCACGGCGGGCGAGGCTTTGAGGTAGTCCACATGGGCCGCACGGGTCTCCATCCGGATGGACAGCGCGCCGGGCTTGTCACGGGCGGTCAGGGCAACGAGCATTCATTCCTCCTTGAGCGGGCGGGACATCAGGGTCTCCATCGCCGGTGTGAGGGCGAGCTCGCCCGAAATCAAGCGGTGGGTGGTGGTGAGCACCGGCAGGTCGAGCCCGCGCCGCGCCGCGAGCCGCGCCACCGCGGCGGCGGTGGCCACGCCTTCCACGGTGGTGGCCTCGGCGAAGGTCTCTCCGCGTCCCAGGGCATGGCCGTACCGGTAGTTGCGGCTCTCCGGCGAATAGGCGGTAAGCATCAGGTCCCCCATGCCCGAGAGCCCCATGAGCGTCTCTTTCCGCGCGCCTTCGGCCACGGCGAGGCGGGTAACCTCGGCAAATCCCCGGGTGAGGAGGGCGGCCTGAGCGCTCGGCCCGAGGCCTGCGCCGATGACCGCGCCGGAGGCGATGGCGAGCACGTTTTTCAGCGCCCCGCCCAGCTCCGCCCCGGTGATGTCGCTGCTGCGGTAGGGCCGTATGGCGCGGGAAGAGAGCCTTTCCTGCGCCGCCGCCCCGTCCGCCCCGTTCGCCCCGTCCGCCCCGTCCGGCATGGCGAGCGTCAAGGCCGTGGGCAGCCCCCGCGCGATGTCGCGGGCAAAGCTCGGCCCGGTGAGGAGCCCCGCTGGCCCGCGCCCCGCCGCCACGATGGTGCCCACGGGGCCCAGCCCCGTCTCCGGATCGATGCCCTTCGAGCAGGCGATGAGCGGGGCCGTTGCCTGAGGCATCGCGTCGAGCGTCTCGCGCTGCGCCCCCATGGGCACGGCGAGGAGGATGATCTCCGCCCCCGAAACAGCCTCCGCGATCGACCCCGCCACCTGCACATGGCGCGGAAACCGATGGCCGGGCAGCCGCGGCGCCTCCGCCATGCCCGGCGCGAGCCCGCGTCCCCAAAGCCTGATTTCGCCGCCCGGCGCCTGGGCGATGGCCGCACCGAAGGCGCCCGCGCCGAGGATCGCGATCACGCCTTGGCGCCCTTCTTGCCGGAGCCCAGCAGCGCGGGCTGCCCGGCATCGAGCGGCCAGCGGGGTCGGGCGGAAAGCCCCATCCCGTCACGGTGGCCCTGCGCGAAGTGCAGCCCCCCGGCATGGGCGATCATCGCGGCATTGTCGGTGCAAAGCGCGAGCGGCGGCGCCACGAAGGCCACCCCCTGCGCTTCTGCGAGCCCGGAGAGGGCGGCGCGCACGGGTCCATTGGCCGCTACGCCACCGGCCACGGCGAGCACCGGCGCGGCAGGTGCCTCGCGCCCGTAGAGGCTCAGAGCCCGCGCCGTCTTGGCCGCCAGCACATCCACCACGGCGGCCTGGAAACCCGCGGCGAGGTCGGCCTGGCTTTGCCGTGTGAGGCCCCCCTCCGCCGCCATGGCCCCGTCGCGGGCGCGTAGTACGGCGGTCTTCAGACCCGAAAACGACAGGTTGCAATCCTCCCGGTCGAGCAGCGGGCGGGGCAGGGCGAAGCGCCCGGCATCGCCGCCGCGTGCGCAGGCCTCCACCGCCGGGCCGCCGGGCTGCGGCAGGCCCAGGAGGCGCGCGACCTTGTCGAAGGCCTCCCCTGGCGCGTCGTCGATCGTGCCGCCGAGGCGGGTGAACGACGCCGGGCCGCGCACGATCAGGAACTGGCAATGCCCGCCGGAGACGAGAAGCATGAGGTAGGGATAGTCCACCCCGTCCGTCAGCACCGGGGTGAGCGCGTGCCCGGCCAGGTGATTGACGCCGATGAGCGGCAGACCAGTGGCGGCGGCGAGGCCCTTGGCGCACATGACGCCGGAGAGGACGCCGCCGATGAGGCCCGGCCCGGCGGTCACCGCGATGGCCGCGCAATCGCCCAGCGCCACGCCCGCCTCCGTCAGCGCCTGCGCCACCGCGCCGTCGATCTTTTCCGCGTGGGCGCGCGCGGCGATCTCGGGAACGACGCCGCCGAATTCGGCATGGAGCGTCGATTGACCGTGGACCACGCTCGACAGCACTTCGGGCCGGTTCCCCATCCGCACCACGGCGGCGGCGGTGTCGTCGCAGCTGCTTTCGAGGCCGAGGATCAAGGTCATCGCGTTGCTCCCATGGGCGCACCCCCTTACTGTCGCGCCGGAGATGACACAAGCGCCCGCCCCCGTCTGCCTCCTTACCCGCCCGGCGGCGCAGGCGGCGCGCTTCGCGGCGCGCGTGGAGGCGGAGCTTTCGCTGCCGTCGCTGATCAGCCCGCTCCTGCGCATCGCGCCCGTGCAAGCCAGCATCGACTGGACGACTTGCGCTGGTGCGATTCTCACCTCCCAGCACGCCGCGTCCCGGCTCGCGGCACTCGGCGCGCCCCGGGCTCTGCCGGTCTATGCGGTGGGCACGCGGACGGCGGAGATCGCGTCGGAGCATGGCTTCGCGGCGGAGGCCTTGGGCGGCGATGTGGAGGCTTTCCTACCCGCGCTCCTGGCGCGGCTCGCGGGCGCGGTCGCGCCGGGTGCCCTCCTTCATCTCCGCGGCGTCCAGTCCCGCGGGGACCTGGCCGCGCGGCTCACCGAAAGCGGCGTGCCCTGCGAGGAAGCCGTGGTTTATCAACAGCTCGAAGAGGCGCTCACGGCGGAGGCCAGCGCATATCTCGCCGGCGGGGAGCCCGTCATCGCGCCGGTCTTCTCGCCGCGCAGCGGGCAGCTCCTCGCCCGGGCCGCGCCGTTTCGCGCGCCGGTGCACGTGGTCGCCATGAGCGCGAACGTGGCGGCGTCCTTCGACGGTGTCGCCCTCGCCGGGCTCTGCGTGGCCGATCTGCCCACGGAAGAGGCAATGATCGCGGCCATGGCCCGAATTTCTCGGTGAAGCGGCTTGCTTGAGGGTGCCCGCGTGCAAGAGTAGGTTGAGGCAAGGCGCGCCCGTTGCGGCGCCAAGCACGATAGGGGATCTCGGTGGCTGCCAAGAAAAAACCGACTTCATCGAAGGACGAGATCGAAGACGCGGAGGTTGTGAAACCCGCCTCGGAGGCCGACCCCGAAGAGACCGAAACGGCGGCTGATGCGCCGAGCGAGGCTGCGGATGACGCGGCCGACGTGACGGCGGCTGATGTGGCTGACGAGACCGCGGCCGACACGGCCGACAAAACAGCGGCCGACACGGCCGACGATACAGCGGCCGACACGGCCGACGAGCCCGCGGACGAGACCGGGCGCGAAGCCGAACTCGGCGGTAGCGGGGATGACACGCTCGAAGGCTCCGCCGGTCCTCAAGCGGACGACGCCGCCTCCGACATCGTGGGTGACGGGACGCGCGACGCCGATGCGACGCTCGTGGGCGACGATAGCGACCGCCTAGAAGAGCCAGCCGAGACCGGAGAAGAAAGCGAGGCCGCCACGCCGCCCCCCGCCGCGGTCCCGCCGCCGCCGAAACGCGGCGGGCTCTCCGTGGTTGTCGGCGGCGCGCTGGCGGCTTTGCTCGGCTTCGTCGTGGCGCAGGTCGTGCCCGAAGGCTGGCCGATGACGCCCGACACGGGCGTCACGGACGCGCTCGCCGACGCGGATGCGGAGCTTGCGGCGGTCGTGGCGGACAAGCTCGACCCCGCCGCCCTCGATCCGCTGGCGACGCAGCTCTCCGATATCGCCGCGCGCCTCGACGCGCTGTCGGCCGAGGCCGCGGCCGGGCGCGAGGCGCTGGAGAGCCGCATCGCCGCGTTGGAAGACCGGCCCATCGTGGATCTCTCCACGCTCGACAATTCCGAGGCCGTGGAGGCAGAGCTCTCGGCCCTGCGCGCCGAGATCGCCGCCGTCTCCGCCGAGGCCCAGCGCCAGATCGAAGCGGCCCGAAGCGAGGCCTCCATCCTCGAACAGAATGCCGCCGAGGCCGCCGACGCCGCCGCGCGGCGGGCCGCGCTCTCCCGCGTGCTGGCGGCCCTCGACAGCGGCGTGCCCTACGAGGCGACGCTCACGGAATTCGCGGAGATCAGCGGCGGCGAGATCCCCGCGGCGCTCACCGCGGCCGCGGTCGATGGCGTGCCCACGCTTTCGGCCCTGCAGGAGGAGTTCCCGCCGCTGGCCCGCCAGGCGCTCGCGGCGATGCGCGCCGAGAATGCCGGCGGCGAGAACACGATGGGCAATTTCTTTCGCAACCAGTTCGGCGTGCGCAGCCTCTCGCCCCAGGACGGCGACACGCCCGACGCGGTGCTCAGCCGCATCGAAGGCGCGCTGACGGAGGGCCGCCTCGGCGACGCCCTGGCGGAGATCGACACGCTCCCCGAAAGCGGGGCCGCCGTGCTCGCCTTCTGGGTCGCCCGCGCCGAGAGCCGGCTGGCCGCGTTCCGCGCCGCCGACGCGCTCACCCAATCCCAGACTTCGAATTAAGGACGCAGCCCATGCTTTGGTCTCTCATTAAAGTGCTGCTCTTCGTGGCCATCGTGGCCGCGCTCGCGCTGGGCGCCGGGGCGCTTCTGGAGCTCGGCGGCGGCGTGACGGTGCAGGTGCCCGGCACCGGCATGAGCGCGCCGGTGGAGTTTTCGCTGACGCCGATCCAGATGATCATCGTGCTCGGCCTCTTCATCGTGGCGCTGGGGCTCTTCTTCAAGCTCTTCGGGCTCCTCGTCGCCACGCTGAAATTCATCAACGGGGACGAGACCGCGATCTCCCGCTATTTCGACCGCAACCGCGAGCGGCGCGGCTTCGAGGCGCTCTCGGAGGGGCTCGTGGCGCTGGCCTCGGGCGAGGGCAAGCTCGCCATGGCCAAGGCCGCGAAGGCCGAGCGCTATCTCGGCCGGCCCGAACTCACCAACCTCGTCACCGCCCAGGCCGCGGAAATGACCGGCGACAGGACGCGGGCGGCGGAGGTCTACAAAAGGCTCCTGCAGGATGACCGCACGCGCTTCGTGGGCGTCAACGGGCTCTTGAAGCAGAAACTCGACGCGGGCGACACCGACACCGCGCTCAAGCTCGCCGAGAAGGCCTTCGCGCTCAAACCCAAGCACGTGGAGACCCAGGACACCCTCCTCAGGCTCCAGGCGGGCGAAAAGGACTGGACCGGCGCGCGCGCGACGATCGGCGCCAAGCTGAAACACGGCTCCATGCCCCGCGATCTGCACAAGCGGCGCGATGCGGTGCTGGCGATCTCGGAGGCGCGGACGCTGCGCACCGAGGGCAAGCTCGACCAGGCCCAGAAGCTCGCGATCGAGGCGAACCGCCTCTCGCCCGAACTCATTCCCGCCGCCGTCATGGCCGCTCAGGCCCATACCGAGCAGGGCAAACCGCGCTATGCCACCCGCGTGCTGAAGGCGGCATGGGACGCGCTCCCCCATCCGGAGCTCGCGGCGGCCTTCGCCGCCATCGAACCCGACGAGAGCCCCAGCGCCCGGATCAAACGCTTCAAAGCGCTCACCAAGGGCAAGCCCAACGATCCCGAGACCCGCATGGTCAATGCGGAGCTTCATATCAGTGCGGAGGATTTCCCGGCGGCCAAGCGCGCCATGGGCGATCTGGCGGAAACCGATCCCTCCACGCGAGCGCTCACGATCATGGCGGCCATCGCCCGCGGCGAAGGCGCCGATGACGCCACCGTGCGCGACTGGCTCACCCGTGCCATCGCCGCCCCGCGCGATCCGGCCTGGATCTGCGACCTCTGCGGGGAGATCCACGCCACCTGGGATCCCACCTGCGACAATTGCGGGGCCTTCGACACGCTGAGCTGGAAGCGCCCCCAGGCGGGCGAGATCGATTCGGGCCCGGGCGCCAAGATGCTCCCGCTCCTGGCCTCGGTGCCCATCGCCTCGCCCGCGCCGCCCGTGCCGGTGACCGATGGCGACCAGGGCGGCGCCGAGGCGGCCGCGGTGATCGAGGACCCTGCCGACGCAGCGGACGCCGGTCGCGTGGCGCAAAAATAGGCCTTTAGGCCGTCGCGAATCTTCGCTAAACGCCCGCCACCGGGGCAGACGCGCCGGTGCCTGGTAGGCCGCTGTAGCTCAGCTGGTAGAGCACGTCATTCGTAATGATGGGGTCGGGGGTTCGAGTCCCTTCAGCGGCACCAGCCTTTCCTTGGCCTACCGCCCTGGGGGCTACTTGAGGCGAATTTAGGCCTACCGCCCTTCGGGCTACTTGAGGCCGGGGCGCGGTGTTTCTTCCCACCCGCACCACTCCCACGCATCTTCGGCACCTTGCGCGGCGCGGTCACGTGACGGCGGCGCGGGCCTTGAATTTCGGCGTGTCCCAGAGCGCGTGGTCCATCACCTCGGCCAGCACGTCGACGGCGCGGCGAATGTCGCCCTCGTCGAGGTAGAGCGGCGTGAAGCCGAAGCGCATGATGTCGGGGGCGCGGAAATCGCCGATGACGCCGCGGGCGATGAGCGCCTGCATGGCGGCGTAGCCTTCCGCGAACCGGAAGGAGACCTGGCTGCCGCGCTCCTCCGGGGTCCTTGGACTTGCGAGCGTGAGCATGGGGCAGCGCGCCTCCACCTCCGCGATGAAGAGCTCGGAGAGCGCGATGGAGCGGGCGCGCACCTCCTCCATGGAAACGCCCTCCCAGAGGTCGAGCGCAGCATCGAGCGCGGCCATCTGGAGGACGGGCGGCGTGCCCACGCGCATGCGGCCCACGGCCTCCGCGGGGCTGTAGCTCAGGTCGAAGTCGAAGGGCGCCGCGTGGCCGAGCCAGCCCGCCAGGATGGGCGAGACGCGCTCCGCCACGTTGGGGCGAATGTGGATGAAGGCCGGCGCGCCGGGACCAGCATTGAGGTATTTGTAGGTGCAGCCCACCGCGAAATCCGCACCCACGCCCGCGAGGTCCACCGGCACCGCGCCCGCGCTGTGCGCGAGGTCCCAGAGCGTGATCGCGCCCACCGCGCGCGCCCGGTCGCTGAGCGCGGCCATGTCGTGCATCCGGCCCGTGCGGTAATCCACATGGGTGAGCATGAGGACGGCGACGCTTTCATCGAGGGCGCCCGCCACCTCCTCGGGGTCCACCACGCGAATCTCGTGGCCCTGGCCCAGCGCCTTCACGAGGCCCTCGGCCATGTAGACATCGGTGGGGAAGTTGCCGCTATCGGTGAGGACGACGCGCCGCTCCGGCCGCAGGGCGAGCCCTGCCGAGAGCGCCTGGAAGACCTTGATCGAGAGCGTGTCGCCCACCATCACCGTGCCGGGCCCCGCACCAATGAGCGGCGCAATGCGGTCGCCGAGCCGCGCGGGCGCGTCCATCCAGCCCGCCGCGTTCCAGCCCCGCACGAGCATCTGGCCCCATTCGGCTTCCGTCGCCTCCTTGATCCGCGCGGCGGCGTGCCGCGGCAGCGGCCCCAGCGAATTGCCGTCGAGGTAGATGACGCCCTCGGGCAGCACGAAGTCCTGTTTTCTCATTTCGGCTCCTTCCAGGCCTCGTCGAGGAGGCCGTCATAGACGGCGAGGATCGCCTCCGCCTCGCGCTCGATGCGGAAATTCTCGGTGACGTGACGGTAGGCGGCGCGGCCCATGGCGTCGAGATCGCCCGAGAGCGCGTCGAGGATCGCCCGCTCCATGGCGGCGCGGTCCCCGGGCGCCAGAAGCGTGCCGGTCTGCCCGTCGACGACGAGGTCCTCGAACGCGCCCACGCGGGTGGCGATGACCGGCACCCCCGAGGCCATGGCCTCCAGCGGGGTGAGGCCGAACCCCTCCCACCGCTGGGGCGCGACGAAGAGGTCGAGGGCGCGGTACCACTCCGCGATCCGGTCCACCGGCACCTCCGGCACGAAGCGGATGCGGTGGTGAAGACCCGCATTGCGGATGCGCTGCTCGAGGCGTTCCTGGAATTCGACATGCTTTTCAGTGGCGCGGCCGATCACGGCGCCGCGCACCCGGCGGTCCGCCTTGCACACGGCGATCATCGCGTCGACGAAGACATCGGTGCCCTTCTGGTGCCGGATGCGGCCCACGCAGCCAACGAAGATGTCGTCCTGTGGCAGCCCCAGCGCGGCCTTCGCGGCGCGGCGGTCTTCGGGCGGCGAAAAGCGCGCGGTATCGATCCCGTGGGGGATGACGGCGGCCGCGCCCGCGAGGTAGCTCGCCGTCTTCGACGACGTGGCGATGACCGCGTCCATGCGCGCGATGAGCCAGCGCGTGTAGCCGGTGTGAACGCGCTGGGAGGCCGAGGTGAAGAGCAGCCGGAACCGGCGCCGCAGCACGTGGCGCAGGACAAGGCCCGCGAGCATCTCCGTGTTGCGCCGCGCGTGCCAGACCCGCCACCGCGTGTTGGGCAGCGTGGCCGCGCGCCAAAGCGGGATATGCGGCACGTCGGCGGGCATACCGGGCCCCGTGGCCACGACCCCGCGCCCGGCCATGAGCGGCACGAGGCGCGCGATGGTGGCGGTCACGCCCGAGAGGCGGCGCTTGAAATTCGGAGCGACGACGCGGATGTCGGCCGGCCGCGTCACAGGAAATTGGCGACGCCCGCCCCGAAGGCCGCGCTGACGATGGCCACCAGTGCCACGATCCTCAGCGAGGTGCGCTGCGGCGCCTCGCGGGAGCGCGGGTTCGACACCTCGATGAGGGCGCGTTCGGCGAGCTGCGGCAGGCGCGGCCCGAAGCGCGAGAGCACGCGCGCCGTCTCGAAGAGGTCCTTCGCCAGCGCCTGGGGCCCCACGTTGCGGCGCACGTAATCCTCCACCACGGGCTTGGCGACCGACCAGATGTTTATGTTGGGGTTGAGCGTGCGCGACACGCCCTCCACCACCACCATGGTGCGCTGGAGCAGGATGAGCTCCGTCCGCGTCTCCATCCCGAAGCGTTCCGTCACCTCGAAGAGATAGGCCAGAAGCCGGCCCATGGAGATGCGCGAGGCGTCCATGCCGAAGATCGGCTCCCCCACGGAGCGGAGCGCGCGGGCGAACTCCTCCACGTCGCGGTCGGCGGGCACGTAGCCCGCTTCGAAATGGACCTCCGCCACGCGCTTGTAGTCCTTCCGGATGAAGCCGAAGAGGATCTCGGCATAGACCCGGCGGGTGTATTCGTCGAGCCGCCCCATGATCCCGAAATCGAGCGCGATGAGCTCGCCCTTCGCGCCGATCTTGAGATTGCCCTGGTGCATGTCGCCGTGGAAATAACCGTCCCGCAGCGCGTGGCGCAGGAAGAAGCGGAGCACGCTCTCGCCCAGGTCGTAGCGGTCGTGGCCCGCGGCCTCGATGGCCGCGAGGTCGGAGGCGTTGAGCCCGTCGACCCAGGCGAGCGTCATGACGCGGCGTGAGGACAGGTCCCATTTGACGGCGGGCACGTCAAAGCCCTCGTCCTTTTCGGTATTGGCGGCGAATTCGGCGGCGGCGGAGCTCTCGAGGCGCAGGTCGAGCTCGGCCATGACCACGCCCTCGAAATGGCCGATGACGTCGAGCGGCTTGAGCCGCCGCGACATGGGCGAGAGGCGGTCCACCATCCAAGCGGCCAGGTAGAAGGCGTCGATATCCTTGCGGAAGGCACGCTCGATCCCCGGGCGCAGCACCTTCACGGCCACGGTCTCTCCGGTGTCGCGGACCACGGCCTTGTGGACTTGCGCGAGCGAGGCGGCGGCGATGGGCTCCGAGAGGCTCACGAACGTGTCGTCCACCCGCACGCCGAGCTCCGCCTCCATGGTGGCCTTGGCATCGCGGAGAGAAAAGGGCGGCAGCTTGTCCTGAAGCACCCGAAGCTGCACTGCGAGCTCCTCGCCCACGACATCGGGGCGCGTGGACAGGATCTGCCCGAACTTGATGTAGGCCGGGCCTAGCGCGGTCAGCGCGCGGGTGAGCGGCGGCATCATCGGATCGCCCCGGTAGCCCAGCCATTGAAACGGCCAGCCCAGGATGCGCGCCACGAGGCGGAGCGGCGCGGGGGCATCCATCGCCTCGAGCACGACGCCCATAGCGCCCGTCCGTTCGAGCGTGGCGCCGGTGCGGATCAGGCGCAGGATATTATGGGGCCCGCGCATCTATCCGCGGCGGGGACACGAATTTCTTCGGAAATTCGTGCGCGCTTTCAGAGACATCACAGTTTCCAGCCGCTGTGGAGGCACGCGATGCCCTGGCTGAGATTGCGGTACTTGGCGTTCTCGAAGCCCGCGGCGCGGACCATGGCGAGGAACGTCTCCTGGTCCGGGAACTTGCGGATGCTCTCCACCAGGTACTGGTAGCTGTCGCGATCCCCGGTGATGAGGCGGCCCATCTCCGGGATCACGTTGTAGCTGTAGGCGTCGTAGGCCGCCTGCAGCGCCGGATTGGGCAGCTGGCTGAATTCCAGCACCATGAGGCGGCCGCCGGGTTTGAGCACGCGGAAGGCTTCGCGCAGTGCCTCCTCCGGGCGGGTCACGTTCCGGATGCCGAAGCTGATCGTGTAGACGTCGAAGCTTGCGTCCTCGAAGGGCAGCGCCATGGCGTCGCCCACGATCCAGTCGAGCTGCCCGGCCATGCGCTCCGCCTCCGCGCGGCTCCGGCCTTCCACGAGCATGCCTTCGGTAAGGTCGAGGACCGTGGCGTGGCCCGCGCCTGCGCGCGCGAGGAAGCGGAACGCGATATCGCCCGTGCCGCCGGCCACGTCCAGGAGCCGCTGCCCGCGGCGCGGCGCGAGCCAGTCCATCATCGCCTCTTTCCAGAGCCGGTGGATGCCCGCGCTCATGACGTCGTTCATGACGTCGTATTTCGAGGCCACGGAGGTGAATACCCCTCGCACGCGCCCGGCCTTTTCGCCTTCCGGCACGGTCTCGTTGCCGAAATGGGTGGTGGTGTCGTTCTCTGTCATGGAGATGCGGCTTTGCCCAAGTCTTGTCCAAGTCGTGATATATGCCGGGAAATGAAAGAACAAACGTGTAAACGTGGAAGGGCAGTGTGGCGATGGCGGGCGGTCTTTTGTGGACAGCTTCGAGCGCGCTGGCGTTTTGCCTTCTCATCGCCTGGTGGTGGGTGGGCCTCGACGGGTTGCGGCGCGCGCTCGGTCACGTGATCCGCTTCGTGCGGGCGGCGGCGCCTGCACGGTCCTCTACGTCACCCCGCGCGTCACCCCAAGCGACGAACTCCGCAACCACCCCTGCGACGTCCTCGGCACCGCCCCCTGCGATGCCGGGCGGGCCGCGCCATCTGATCCTGCCGCTGAGCCTCGGGGCCCGCGCGGCGGGAACGCTCCTGGCCGTCGCGCTTCTCTACATGCTCAACCTTCATTCCGACGGGCCGGTCTCCTCCCCGGTGCCGCGGCCCTATTTCTGGGAGGTCTACACGCTGGCCAGCGGGCTCCTGGCGTGGTTTCTCAGCTACCTGTGGACCTACGCGCTCTCGCTCGAGGGTTACCGGCTCAGCGTGCCGACCTGGGTCTTCGGCGCGCGCGAGCTCGATCTGCGGGAGCTCGTGCGCGTGGAGGAGGCGGGCGCGCTCAAGCTCCGGCTTCACTTCAAGGGCGGCACCAGCGCGGCGGTACTGAAATTCGTGCGCGGGCGCGACGCGCTCCTGCGGCGGCTGGAGGCGCACGCGGCCCGGGCCGCGCCCTGAGGCGCGCGCATCTTGTGGCGTACCGGCGCTCTTGCTAGCCCGGATGCCATGATTGCTGAGCCCGCCGTCTATGCCTGAACTGCCGGAAGTGGAGACCGTCCGCCGGGGGCTCCTTCCGGTGATGGAGGGGGTGCGGATCGCGCGCGCCGAGGTGAACCGCCCCGACCTGCGGTGGCCGCTGCCCGCGCGCATGGCCGCGCGGCTCACCGGGCAGCGTGTGCTGCGGCTCGTGCGGCGGTCGAAATACATCCTGGCCGACCTGGGCAGCGGGGAGACGCTCCTCGTCCACCTGGGCATGTCCGGCCGGATGCTCATTTCCGGCGCGGAGGTGGGCGGGTTCTATCACGCCCATCCGGCTCCGGCGACGCACGACCACGTGGTGCTCCACATGGAAAACGGCGCGCGGATCACGTTCAACGATGCGCGGCGCTTCGGGCACATGGACCTCTGGCCCACCCCCGATATCGAGGGCCACTGGCTGGTGGAAAGCCTCGGCCCCGAGCCCCTGGGCAACGGCTTCGACGAAGACTACCTCGCGGGCAGGCTCCGCGGGAAGAACACGCCCATCAAGTCCGCGCTCCTCGATCAGCGCGTGGTGGCGGGGCTCGGCAACATCTACGTCTGCGAGGTGCTCCACCGCGCGCGCATCTCGCCCCGCCGCAAGGCCGGCAACCTGAGCGCCAAGCGCGCCGGCGCGCTCGTGCCCATCATTCGCGACGTCCTCGGCGAGGCTATCGAGGCCGGGGGATCGTCGCTCCGCGACTACCGCCAGGCCGACGGGGAGCTGGGCTATTTCCAGCACACCTTCCGCGTCTATGATCGGGAGGGCGCCGCCTGCGTCGCAGAAGGCTGCACCGGGCGCGTGAAACGAATAGTGCAATCGGGGCGGTCGAGCTTCTACTGCCCCACCTGTCAACGCTAAGGAGAGCGCCATGGCCTACGAGACGATCGAATACGAGATCGACGACCACGTCGCGGTGATCACGCTGAACCGGCCCGAGGCGCTCAACGCGCTCAATTCCCGGCTCATGGGCGAGCTGGCCGAGGCGCTGCGGGAGGCCGACGAGGCCAAGAAGGTGCGCGCCATCGTGATCACGGGCTCCGAGAAGGCGTTCGCCGCCGGGGCCGACATCTCCGAGATGGCCGGCAAGGACTTCGTCGATGTCTACGGGGAGGATCTCTTCGTGCGCGAGGCCGAGGTCATCATGGCCGTGCGCAAGCCCATCATCGCCGCCGTCTCCGGCTATGCGCTGGGCGGGGGCTGCGAGCTCGCCATGATGTGCGATTTCATCGTCTGCTCGGAAAGCGCCAAGTTCGGCCAGCCGGAGATCAATCTCGGCGTGATCGCGGGCATCGGCGGCAGCCAGCGGCTGACGCGGTTCGTGGGCAAGTCGAAGAGCATGGACATGCACCTCACCGGCCGCTTCATGGATGCCGAGGAGGCGGAACGGTCGGGCCTCGTCAGCCGGGTCTTTCCCACCGACAAGCTCCTGGGCGAGGCCAAGGCCATCGCCGCCAAGATCGCCGAAAAGAGCATGCCCTCCGTCATGGCGGCCAAGGAGGCGGTGAACCGCTCCTACGAGACCACGCTCCGGGAGGGGCTCATCTTCGAGCGGCGTCTCTTCCACGCGCTCTTTGCGACGCATGACCAGACCGAGGGCATGGAGGCCTTCCTGGCCAAGCGGGAGCCGCGCTTCCGCGACAAGTGAGGGCCCGGCGCGGCGACCAGCGGACGCTTGCGTAAACCCCGGGCCCGCTCTATACGGCGCGCCTGACATGCGCGTGCAGCCCGCTCAAGGCTCGAATCGTCCCGGCGACCGACGTTCCGGTGGGCAGTGCACGCATCCGAATTCTGACGCTGACCCAAGGAAGGGACATCACCCATGGCCAATACGCCCCAGTCCAAGAAGCGCGCCCGCCAGCAGGAGCGCCGCACCGCCGTCAACAAGGCGCGCCGTTCCCGCATCCGCACCTATCTCCGCAAGGTGGAAGAGGCGATCGCCTCCGGCGACTCGGCCGCGGCCGCGGAGGCTCTGAAAACCGCCCAGCCCGAGCTCATGCGCGGCGTGACCAAAGGGGTGTATCACAAAAACACCGCTTCCCGGAAAATGTCGCGACTGGTCTCGCGGGTGAAGGCGATGGGCTGAGTCGCTCACCGCGACTCACGACCAAATCCGCCGGGTGGAACACAATTTTCGAAAGCGCCGTTTTGCGGCGCTTTTTGCATTTTTCACGCCTTCGATCAGGTCAACAGATTCCTTTTGAGCTTTTTTTGAGTCAAGAGAATTGAACGGTTGTCGGCGGCTCGGCGAAGCCACTAGTTTCTTTGAGCGAGTCATCGTCTGGGGGGACATGGCGCTCTGAACCGAAGGGTGTGACGGATTGCGATCCGACCTTCCGAGCGTACCTCCGGCGCGGCGTGGCAGCGTCGTCCGGTTGACGGGATGATCCTGGGGGATCGTTCCGTATGTCCAGAAAACACGGGGAAGCCACCGGTCCGTTGTGGCAACCTCCCTTGCCGGCACAGGCGAGGGACGGCGCCCCTGTTTCATCGACTTGGCCTGCGGCGAGCCGCCCCTGTCCGCTGGGGGCACCGAAGAAATTGTAAAAAAGCGAGAGATACTCGATGACGCAAGATGCCTGGGGGACCGTGAAAGAAAGCCTGAAATCCTCGGTGGGAATGAGCGCTTTCAACACGTGGATCAAACCACTGAAATTCTCGGAGGCACGCGACGGGGTCGCCACCCTCATCGCCCCCACGGCCTATGCAGGCACCTACGTGAACCGCAACTTCGGCGACGATATCGTGCACGGGTTCCGCGCCCACGGCGTCACGGTGGAACGGGTCACCTTCGACGTCTCCAGCCAGGGCGCGCAGCCCGCCAACGGCCAGCGCGCCGCCACCGCGACCCTCGACGACGAGGATGAGGAAGACCGCGACGAGGCCCTGGGAGAGGACGCGCGCTTGTCCATGGGCGGGGGTAAGCTCGATCCCAAATACACCTTCGACCGCTTCATCGTCGGCAAGCCCAACGAGCTCGCCTATGCCGCCGCGCGCCGTGTCGCCGAGGGCGGCGAGGTCACGTTCAACCCGCTCTTCCTCTATGGCGGGGTGGGGCTCGGCAAGACCCACCTGATGCAGGCCATCGCCCACGAACTCCGCGTGAACGATCCCGATCTCAAGGTGCTCTACCTGTCGGCGGAGCAGTTCATGTACCGCTTCGTGCAGGCGCTCCGCGAGAAGCGCATGATGGATTTCAAGCTGCTCTTTCGCAACGCCGACGTGCTCATGGTCGATGACGTTCAGTTCATCGCCGGAAAGGACAGCACGCAGGAAGAGTTCTTCCACACGTTCAACGCGCTCGTGGACCAGGGCAAGCAGATCATCATCACCGGCGACCGCGCCCCGGGCGAGATCAAGCAGCTCGAGGATCGCATCGCCTCGCGCCTGCAATCGGGCCTCGTGGTCGATCTGCATCCCACCGATTTCGAACTCCGCCTCGGTATCCTGCATTCGAAGGTGGAGCTTTATCGCAAATCCTATCCCGGCCTCGTCATCCAGGAGGGCGTGATCAAGTTCCTCGCCCACCGCATCTCCACCAATGTGCGGGTGCTCGAGGGGGCGCTCACGCGGCTCTTCGCCTTCGGCTCCCTCGTGGGGCGGGAGATCACCATGGACCTCGTGCAGGAATGCCTCGTGGACGTCCTGCGCGCCTCGGACCGCAAGACCACCGTGGAGGAGATCCAGCGCAAGGTGGCCGAGCACTACAATATCCGCCTCTCCGACATGCTGGGGCCCAAACGGTCGCGCAACCTCGCCCGCCCGCGGCAGGTGGCGATGTATCTGTCCAAGAAGATGACCACGCGCAGCCTGCCCGACATCGCGCGGCGCTTCGGCGGGCGCGACCACACCACGGTCATGCACGGCGTCAAGAAGATCGAGGAACTCATGGTCCAGGACAGCCAGATGGCCGACGACCTCGAGATGCTGCGCCGCGCGCTGGAAGCCTGACCCGCACCAAGAGCTGCAGCCGATAACGGACCCGCGCGCTTGGGCGGAAAGGGCCGCGCGCGCAAAACCGCGGCGCGCCCGTCACGCGGCGCCTATTTCGCGCCATAAGGGCTTGCCAGAGGCGCGCGAGGGGGTAGTGTCGCAGCCCCGGGCCAGAGGGTCCGGAGCGGGGACGAAGAGGCCAATTATGAAGCTCAGCATCGAACGCGGCACGCTGTTGAAGGCCGTGTCCCAGGCGCAATCCGTGGTCGAACGGCGCAACACGATCCCGATCCTGGCCAATGTGCTGATCGAGGCGGACGGGAACACCGTGAGCTTCCGCGCCACCGATCTCGACATCGAGGTGGTGGACAAGGCCGAGGCCATGGTGGAACGCGCGGGCGCCACGACGGTGAGTGCGGTGACGCTCCACGAAATCGTGCGCAAGCTGCCCGATGGCGCGCTCGTTTCGTTGTCTGACGATGGCACGCGCGGGCGGCTCACGGTGGAGGCGGGGCGCTCGAACTTCAACCTCGCCACGCTGCCCAAGGAGGACTTCCCCGTGATGACCTCCTCGGAATACACGGCCAACTTCACCTGCCCCGCCCCCACGCTGCGCCGCCTCTTCGACAAGTCGAAATTCGCGATTTCCACGGAGGAGACGCGCTACTACCTCAACGGCGTCTACATGCACGTGGCCGAGGGCGGCGAGGGCCGCTCGCTCCGCTGCGTGGCCACCGACGGCCACCGGCTCGCGCGCATCGACGCGGAGCTGCCGGCGGAGGCCGAGGCCATGCCCGGCGTCATCGTGCCGCGCAAGACCGTGGGCGAGCTGCGCAAGCTCCTCGATGACGACGAGGCGGAGATCTCCGTGAGCGTGAGCGAAACCAAGGTGCGCTTCGCCACCGACAAGGTGACGCTGACCTCCAAGGTCATCGACGGCACGTTCCCCGATTACATGCGGGTGATCCCCACCTCCAACACGCGCCGGCTCGAGGTGGATGCCGGCGAGTTCGCCCAGGCCGTGGACCGCGTGGCCACCGTGAGCTCCGAACGCTCCCGCGCGGTGAAGCTCCAGCTCGACGAGGACCGGCTCGTCCTGTCCGTCAACGCGCCCGACAGCGGTGCCGCGGAGGAAGAGCTCGGCGTGGCCTATGGCGACGAAAAGCTCGAGATCGGCTTCAACGCCAAATACCTGCTCGAGATCGCGAGCCAGGTGGATCGCGAGAACGCGGTCTTCCTTTTCAACTCCGCCGGGGACCCCACGCTGATGCGTGAGGGAACCGATGAGAGCGCGGTCTACGTCGTCATGCCCATGCGCGTGTGACGACGCCGGAATTGCCTCCGGCGGAAGTACATTTGCACAAAGAAGGGGCGGGTCGGTGCTTTATGTCGAGCATCTGACGCTGTCCCATTTCAGGTCCCACAAGGTGGCGCGTATGGCGCTCGATGGGCGGCCTGTCGTTCTGTACGGGCCGAACGGGGCGGGCAAGACGAACGTGCTCGAGGCCGTGTCCCTTCTCTCGCCCGGGCGAGGCCTCAGGCGCGCGGGGGCCGAGGACATGACCCGGCAGCCCGACGCGATCGGCTGGAAGATCATCGCCGCCGCGGGCGGCCACGAGATCGAGACATGGTCGGAAGGCGGCGCGGCGCGGCAGGTGCGCATCGACGGCAAGGCCGCGACGCAGGCATCGCTGGGAGAGCTTTTGCGCGTGCTCTGGCTCATCCCCGCCATGGACCGGCTCTGGATCGAGGGGGCCGAGGGGCGGCGGCGGTTTCTCGACCGCATGACGCTCAGCTTTCATCCCGAGCACGGCGAGGCCTCGCTCACCTACGAAAAGGCCATGCGGGAGCGCAACAGGCTCCTCAAAGAGCACGTGGCGGACCCGGCCTGGTACCGCGCGCTCGAGGGGCAGATGGCCGAGGCCGGGGAGGCGATCATCGCGGCGCGGGCCTCCGCGCTCCGTGCGCTTTCGACGGCGCAGGATGACGCGGAGACGGCATTTCCAACCGCCGATCTCGTGATCACCCATGCCGAAGGCGATCTGCCGGAAAGCGCAGAGCACCTTTCGGAGGCGTGGTCAAAAACGCGGCGGCGCGACCTCGCCGCGGGGCGCACCCTCATCGGACCTCACCGCGTGGACATGGAGGGCACCTACCGCGCCAAGGGCATCGGTGCGCGGGCGGCCTCCACGGGGGAGCAGAAGGCGCTCCTCGTGTCGCTCATCCTGGCCAATGCGCGGGCGCTTGCGGCGGAGATCGGCACCCCTCCGCTGCTGCTCCTCGACGAGGTGGCGGCCCATCTCGACCAGGGGCGGCAGGCCGCGCTTTATGACGAGATCTGCGCCCTCGGTGCGCAGGCCTGGATGACGGGGACCGGCGCGGAGCTCTTCACCGCCATGGGTCCCCGCGCGCAGTACTTCGAGGTCGCCGAGGAGGGCGGCATGTCGGAGCTGCGCGCGGGGGTGTAACGATCGCCCTGCGCCCCCGGCGGCCCCACGGCGCCCGGTGCACAGAGCGTACACATGCCGTACACAACGCGTATGCACGCTCTTACTTGCGGCGCGACCCTCAGAACCCGTTAACGGGCCTGTCATCAGGCCTGTGCACGGAGGTCTTTGCGTGTCGCGGGGGCTCTCCTTTGGCTCTGACCTGCGCGCGGCGAGGCCAGGATTTCGGGACTGTGTTTTTGCCCGAGGGCCCGCCAGCGTGGCCGGTGTCCATTTCAGTCTGCCGGGCAGACACCCCGGCCACGAATTGGACGCTGGGCAATCGGACGCTCACGTTCCCGAGCACGCGCCTCGTCCGCGGGGCCTTCGAGCTGCTGCTCAATCTCAAGGAGATCGAGGACATCCTCGCCTGTGACGCGAGCATTGGCCTCGCGCTCGTGCGCCCGACACTGCTGTCGAAGGCAGAGGCGGACCGGCTCTTCGCCCTCTGCGCGGGCTTTGCCATGGAAAACGCGCCTAGGGGCCCATGGCGGCTATCCCGACACGATGGCCCTCGCCAACGCCCTGGACGACATGGTCAGCGCTTGGCAGCCGCTGTCCTTGATCGCGGGCCCTAGGAACCCGGTGAGCACCCTGACGCGGCTCGGCTCGAAGGTCCTCAACAGGAGGGTGCAGTCTCTTGTGAGCCTGTCGGCGGGCTATCCGAACCTTGTGGCTCGTCCCTCGTCACCTGGCTCTACAAGCAGATCGAGAAGCCGATCACCGTCTTCAGCACCACGACCTCCCCCGGCGACCTCTATGACGCGGTGCAGTCGAACGGGGACGTCACCGCCAAGGAGATCGTCTTTGACGGCCATGCCCGGGCGCCGGGCGCGCGGGGCGGCTACAGCGTCGCCGGGCCGGGGGCGATGGCGTTCTAAGGTTGTGCAATAGCTCGCAAAAACGCGCGCAGGCAGCGTGACATCGGCGGCCGGAAACCGTATAAATCGGAAGGAAAAGAAGAAGGGCAGCGCGTGGCCGACAAAGAGCAAGAACAGCCGGAATACGGCGCGGATTCGATCAAGGTTCTCAAGGGCTTGGAGGCGGTCAGGAAACGCCCCGGCATGTATATCGGGGATACCGATGACGGTTCGGGCCTGCATCACATGGTCTACGAGGTCGTCGATAACGGCATCGACGAGGCGTTGGCCGGCCATGCCGACCACGTGCACGTCAAAATCCACGCCGACAGCTCCGTCTCCGTGTCCGACAATGGCCGCGGGATCCCCGTGGGCATCCACGAGGAAGAGGGCGTCTCGGCCGCCGAAGTGATCATGACCCAGCTCCATGCGGGCGGCAAATTCGATCAGAATTCCTACAAGGTCTCGGGCGGCCTCCACGGCGTGGGGGTCTCCGTCGTCAACGCGCTCTCCGTCTGGCTCGAGCTGCGCATCTGGCGCGACGGCAAGGAGCACGTGGCGCGCTTCGAACACGGCGAGACGGTCAAGCATCTGGAGGTCGTGGGCGACGCGGGCGACAAGACGGGGACCGAGGTGCGCTTTCTCGCCTCGACCGAGACCTTCTCCAATCTCGATTACGTCTTCGACACGCTTAAGAAGCGCTTGCGCGAACTCGCCTTCCTGAATTCCGGCGTGCGCATCATCCTCGAGGACGAGCGCCCTGCCGAACCCCTCAAGAAGGAGCTCTTCTACGAGGGCGGCGTGCGGGAATTCGTGAAGTATCTCGACCGCTCCAAGAGCTCCATCATGACCGACCCGATCTATGTCACCGGCGACCGTGACGGGATCAGCGTCGAGGTGGCGATGTGGTGGAACGACAGCTTCAACGAGATGGTGCTGCCCTTCACCAACAACATCCCCCAGCGGGACGGGGGCACGCATCTCGCCGGTTTCCGGGGCGCGCTCACGCGGACGATCCAGAAATACGCCACTGACACCGGGATCGCCAAGCGCGAGAAGGTAAGCTTCACCGGCGACGATGCGCGGGAGGGGCTGACTTGCGTGCTCTCGGTTAAGGTGCCGGACCCGAAATTCTCCTCCCAGACGAAGGACAAGCTCGTCAGTTCGGAAGTGCGGCCGGCGGTGGAGAACCTCGTGGGCGAAAAGCTCACCGAATGGTTCGAGGAGAACCCGAACGAGGCCAAGCAGATCGTGGGCAAGATCATCGAGGCGGCGCTCGCCCGGGAGGCCGCGCGGAAAGCGCGGGAGCTCACCCGGCGCAAGACGGCGATGGACGTGAATTTCCTGGCCGGCAAGCTGAAAGACTGCTCCGAGAAGGACCCGTCGAAGACCGAGCTCTTCCTCGTGGAGGGCGACAGCGCCGGCGGCTCCGCCCAAACGGGCCGCGACCGGCGCACGCAGGCGGTGCTGCCGCTGCGCGGCAAGATCCTCAACGTGGAGCGCGCGCGTTTCGACCGGATGCTCTCCTCTCAGGAGATCGGCAACCTCGTCATGGCGCTGGGCACCGGGATCGGGCGCGACGAGTTCAATATCGAGAAGCTGCGCTACCACAAGATCGTCATCATGACGGATGCCGACGTGGACGGCGCGCATATCCGCACGCTGCTGCTCACGTTCTTCTTCCGCCAGATGCCGGAGCTGATCGAGGGCGGGTACCTCTACATCGCGCAGCCGCCGCTCTACAAAGTGTCGCGCGGGCGCTCGGAGGTCTATCTCAAGGACCAGCGCGAGCTCGACGACTACCTCATCGAGCAGGGCGTGGACGGCGCCTCGCTTCGCCTCGCCACGGGCGAGGAGATCATCGGGCAGGATCTCGCCCGCGTGGTGCAGGAGGCGCGCAATCTCAAACGCCTGCTCGATGCGTTCCCCACGCATTATCCCCGCCACATCCTGGAGCAGGCGGCCATCGCGGGCGCCTTCGTGCCCGGTGCCGTGGATGCCGACCTCCAGGGCGTGGCCGACCGCGTGGCCGCGCGGCTCGACCTCATCGCGCTCGAATACGAGCGCGGCTGGCAGGGGCGCATCACCCAGGATCGCGGCATCCGCCTGGCGCGGATCCTGCGCGGCGTGGAAGAGGTGCGCACGCTCGACGGCACGATGCTCCGCTCCGGCGAGGCCGGGCGGACGGGCAGCTTCACGCAGTCGCTGCAGGAGGTCTATTCCCAACCCGCCACGCTCCACCGCAAGGAGCGGCACCAGCTCATCCTCGGGCCGCTGACCCTGCTCGAAGCGATCCTCGAAGAGGGCGAGAAGGGTAACCAGCTCCAGCGCTACAAGGGCCTCGGCGAGATGAACCCCGACCAGCTCTGGGAGACGACGCTCGACCCCGACGCGCGCACCTTCCTGCAGGTGAAGGTCGACGACGTGGCCGAGGCCGACGACCTCTTCACAAAGCTCATGGGCGACGTGGTCGAACCCCGCCGCGAGTTCATCCAGGACAACGCGCTGAGCGTGGCGAACCTGGATTTCTAGGGGCCCATACCAACCTCCAAAAACCCTCTCGTCGAAAGGGTCTTCGACCAGTTTCAAAACAGGTCGCGACTGCCCTTCGAGGGAGAAGTGGGCTCGGCGATTAGAACACGGATCTCCTCTCCGGTAGAGTAACAAGCCTTTGGCGAGACTGTCCGCGCGGCCGACCTGCACGGCTTTAGATCAGCAGTCGTGCTGCTCCTGCGGACGGTCGAAAGCGAACGGAAGGGGGAGCTGAGGGCAGTTAAAGGCACCCGGAAATCCGGAGACGATCAGTGAAGTTTCCGGGCGGGCGGCGCCGGGCTCACGGGGACCGGAGCGGCCCTTGGCGATGACGCTTCTCTGAGTAGGCTGCATCAGGCGATTTCCTGTTGGTGAGGACAATCACGGTGGTCGCCATCGGTATTGTTTTCGCCCAACTCAGCAGCTTGAAAGCGTAATCCGTACTGCGCCATGCGGAAGCGTTACGGCTCGCCACAGCGGTCATCGCGCTCACGATTGAACAAATTCAAGGGTATGAGGAGCTCCGCCATGCTGAATATCCTCCTCGATCCGGAATTGATTGCACTTCTCGCGGGCGCTGCGATCGTCGTCTACTCCGTCGTCATGCACGTGAAGAATCCGCGCCGGGACAGCTCCTTAGAGGATGCATGGAAACGCGGGTCGAGGCGGGCGCAGGTTTCGGCTGAGCGTAGCAAGCAATCCGGCCTCGCCGCAGAGTTGGCTCACTCAAGCACGACATCCACCACCACCGGGTGGTGGTCGGACGGCCAGACGTCTCCGAGCTTCTCGTTGAAGATCATCGCCTCGCCCGGCACGAGGCCGGATGTCACCCCGATATGGTCGATGGCGCCGAAGAGGTGGAGGCCGCGGTCGAGGTGGAAGGTGGCGCCTGGCGGTTTGGGGAATGTCAGGCCTTGCGCCTCGTACCGGTCGAGGACGCGCGAGCCGTGGAGCGCGTTGAAATCGCCGAGCAGGACGAGCGTCTCTCCGGCGGCGAGCCAGGGCGCGACGCGCGCGGACACGAGCGCGTGGGACGCGCGCCGGTTCACGCGGGAGAACGCGTCGGGGTGGATGTTGACCACGCGGAAGCGGGCGGGTGCGGCCCCCAAAACAGTCTCGAACACGGCCCAACTCGCAAAGGACGGTGAGGCACCGTCGAAGCCGCGCGCATAGAGGACGTCCGGCGTCTCGGAGAAATGGAACCAGCCTTCCTCCACCACGCGGAGCTTGTCGCGGCGATAGAAGATCGGCTGCGTGGGCGGCAGGATGCGGGCGTCTCCGGTGGCGGCGGCGGCGTAGTCCGGGTTCTCCGCCAGTAGAAAATCGCGTGTCAGGTTGACGTTGCCGTCGCCCCGGAACGAGAAACTCTCCATCTCCTGGAACCCGATGATATCGACGCCGAGCGCCTTGAATGCCGCGTCCATGGGATCCTTGCGCGCCTCCCAACCGGCGCGCCCCCAGCGGCCCTCCTCCCGATCGAGCCAGATGTAGTGCACGTTCCAGGTGGCCAGGCGCAGCGCCTCCGCCGGTGGCGGCGGCAGCCTGCCCGCCGGGGACAGGCGCACCTGCTGGCATCCCAGCAGGGCGAGGGGCACCAGGACCAGGGCCGCGACAATCCAAAACATGCGGGGCACCACGCGCCTCCCCTCGGGACGGAACAAACCCGGGGGGGCCCCGCGTTCTCCGATGAGCAAAGGAGACCGACCATGGCCGAGAAGGCAATAGACAGCACGCAACCCGACGCCGACGCCCATGCCGAGCACCTCACCGAGGTGACGCCCCGGGCGCGCAAGATGAAACAGGTGGAAGAGGTCGATTACACCGACCCGCCCGTGGCCGACCTCGCGCGGGAATTGCCGCCGGAGGCCAAGGAGGCCATGCGCCTCGAAGGCGACTGGTCCGGCGACGGCGATGAGAACCACGCCGATGACGCGCAGGAGGCCGAGGACAACCTGCGCGACAACGGCTGACGTCACATCTCGTGGATTTCCGCGACCTCGACGGAGCCTGACCCGTCAAGGACCATGGGGTTCTTGGCGGCCATCTCGCAGGCGGTGTCGTAGCTGTCGGCCTTGAGGATGGAATAGCCCGAGGCCGGATTGGCCCCGCCATCCTCGGCATGGCCCGCCTTGCTGACGGTGTGGGATTTCATCACCGGGTTGCCCGGATCGACGGTCGCGTCACCGAGATTTTCGTACCACGCGCCCCAGGCCGCCATGGCCTTGGCGCCCTCCTCGGGCGTCTCCGGCATTTTGCCGCCGTGATAGATGAAGAGATAATTTGGCATGGGCAGACCCTCCTTCGTGGGGACATCATGCCATGAAATGCGGATTCGCTTAAGCGTCGAGCCCGTGCTTGAGCAGGACCGGTACGATGACCTCCTCCTCGTCCCACAGATGTCGGTCGAGAAGCCGCGCGAGCAGGCGCACCTCCGTCAGCGCCTTATCCACCGCCTTCCGGTCATCCACCGCGCGGAGCACGCCATTCGCCGCGGTTGCGGTGTGTTCGAGCCGCTCCGCAAGCGCGTGATGGTCGCTGTCGAGGATCTCGAAACCGTGCTCGAGCCTGGGCTCCAGCGTCACGAGCCGCGGGAAGTAATGCGTGTCCTCGATGTGGTGATGCTCATGGAGCCCGCCGAGGAGGGCGTTGCCGTAGCGCGACAGCATGGGCGCGGTGCGCGCGGGATCGGCCTTGCCATCTAGATGGCCCTCGAGGAGCGGCACGAGCGCGGTGCAGAGCTCCCGAAACATCGCGTGGCGGTCGAGCCAGAACCGGATCAGCTGGGAAAAACCGGGATCGGCCTCCCAGGCGGCGCGCGGATACTCCTTGAGGAGGACGCGAAGCGGCTCCGACAGGCCCGCGCGCTCGGCCAGGGCGTCAGTCATGGCCGCCGATGCTCCGCTGCTTCATGCGCTCGCGAAAGCGGGCGCGGTCCTCCTCCCCGTACTCGTCCACGCAGAGATGGCACCGCACGCCTTCTTCGTATTCCGGGCGCGCCGTGTCCTCGGGCAGGATGGGGCGGCGGCAGCCGTGGCAGAGGATGTGCTCCCCTTCCGCGAGCCCGTGGGTGACGCTCACGCGCTTGTCGAAGACAAAGCAACCGCCCCGCCACGCGCTGTCCTCGGCGGGCACCTCTTCGAGGTATTTCAGGATGCCGCCCCTAAGATGGTAGACGTCCTCGACCCCCTCGCCGAGGAGGTAGGTCGTGGATTTCTCGCAGCGGATGCCGCCGGTGCAGAACATGGCGATGCGTTTGCCTGCGAAGCGGTCCTTGTTCTCCTGCCACCAGGCGGGGAAGTCGCTGAAGCTCTTCGTTTGCGGGTCCACCGCGCCCGCGAAGCTGCCGATGGCCACCTCGAAATCGTTGCGCGTGTCGATGGTGACGACGTCGGGCGCGGCCATGAGCGCGTCCCAGTCCCGGGGGTCCACGTAGTGACCGGTCCCCTCCCCGGGGTTCACCTGGGGCTGGCCCATCGTGACGATCTCCCGCTTCAGGCGGATTTTCAGCTTTTTGAAGGGCGGCGCCTCGGCGCTGCTTTCCTTCCAGGTCAGATCGGCGCAGCCCGGCAGCGCGCGGATGGCGGCCAGTGCGGCGTCCACGCCCAAGCGCGGGCCCGCGATGGTGCCGTTGATCCCCTCCGGCGCGAGGAGGAGCGTGCCGCGGACCCCGGCCGCCTCGCAGACCTGCCGCAGGCCGGGTCGGAGCGCGGCCGGGTCCTCGAAGGGGGTGAAGTGGTAGAGGGCGGCGATGGTGACCATGCCGCGGCAGATACGCATTTGCCTTCCCGCGCTCAATCCCTAGGCTCCTCGCCATGATCCTGAAGAAGCTCAGCAAGGCGAAGGTCAAGGGCGGCGGCGAGGGCCGCGCGCGCGCCCAGCTCGACGCCTATATCGGCGCGCAGAAGCTCGGGGAGAAGGCGCTCGCGGCGGAGCTGCATTCCGGTGTCGCGGCCACGCGGATCGGGCAGATCGGGCTGGCCACGACGGCAGAGCCCGAGGGGCTTGCCTGCCGGGCGGGCTGCGCGTTTTGCTGCATCCTGCAGGGCGAGGATGGCGGCGTGATCACCGGGGCGGAGGCGAAGGAGCTGCACGCTGCGCTCTCCCCGCTGCAGGGCGAGCCCGACGGGCGTGCTTGGCACCCGAAGGCCTGTCCCGCCCTCGATCCGGAGACGCGCATGTGCCGGGCCTACGAGGCGCGGCCCATGATCTGCCGCAGCTATGTGAGCCGCGACGTGTCCGCCTGTGAGAAGATCGCGGAGGGCAAATCCGCCGACGGGACAGGCACGCGCGCCGCCTACGGCACCTACCTCACCGTTCACGCGCTGGGCCGTGCGGCGCTCGGCCCCGGCCACGCGCCCACCTACGCGCTCCGCCAGGTGGCGGCGGCGGCTTTGGAGGGCGTGCCCCTCGACACCGCCTTGAAGGCCGCGCGGCACCGGCCCGCCGAACTTCTAGAAGAGCGCAAGCGCGCAACCCTCGCCTGACGCGGACAATGCCCATGACCCACGCCCTCCTCGTCATCGATGTCCAGAACGATTTCTGCCCCGGCGGGGCGCTCGCCGTGGCGGGCGGCGACGAGATCGTGCCGGGCATCAACGCGCTCATGGCCGATTTCGAGGCGGTGATCCTCACCCAGGACTGGCACCCGGCGGGGCATTCGTCTTTTGCCTCCTCCCATCCCGGCGCGGCGCCCATGACGATGACAGACATGCCCTACGGCCCCCAGGTCCTCTGGCCCGATCACTGCATTCAGGGGAGCCATGGCGCGGCCTTCCATGCCGACCTCGCCTCGGACCGCGCGGACCTCATCATCCGCAAGGGCTTCAACCCCGCCATCGACAGCTATTCGGCCCTGTTCGAGAATGATCACGAGACGCCCACGGGCCTCGAGGGATACCTGCGGACGCGGGGCATCACGGCGCTGACGCTGGTGGGGCTCGCCACGGATTTCTGCGTGAACTTCTCCGCCGTGGACTCGGCGAAGGCGGGCTTCGAGGTGACGCTGCGCGAGGATCTTACCCGAGCGATCGACCTCGACGGATCGCTCGACGCCGCGCGCGCCGGCATGGCGGAGGCGGGCGTGCGCCTCAGATGATGCCGGCGAACCCCGCGAGGTAGCCGGAAAAAGACATGATGCCGAAGGCCACGCCGACTTTCATGGGCGTGCGTTCCTGCGGCTCCGGCACCACAACGAGCGCGCCGAAGGGGCGCGCGGTGGCCACGGATTTGGCGAAATCGGAGACGTCGAAATCCGTGATCGGATCGCGGCGCGGCGTGTCCGCGGCATCCTCGAGCGCGCTTTCGAGGCAGGCGGCGACATAGGCGCGCGTCCCGGCATCGGCGCACGGGAAATGGCCCGCGGGCGTGGCGCTCCCGGACGGCTCGAGCGAGATGCCCGCCTCCTGCAGGAGTACCCCGATGCGCGGATCCGCGTCGCGCGCGGCCTGCGCAGTGGCGGGATCCCGGAACGCCGCAACATAGGGTCCGGCCGCGTCGGCGGCGCTGTCGGGAAGGATGTCGATATCGTATTTCAAAGCCATAGCCCTAACTCCGAATCCGTTTTACGTTGCGTGACCATGCCCCGGAAATGTGCGCGGAATGGGACGTCTTCATGGAATGTTAACGGAAAGACCTTGCCCCTGCCGGACGGGAACGCTTTCATCCTCCCGTCGAGCTGGGAGGCCCCGATGGTCGATATCGCCACGCGCGTGTGGAACCACAAATGGAAGATCGACCCCATCGTGCGGTCGCTCATCGACACCGATTTCTACAAGCTCCTGATGTGTCAGTCGGTTTTTCGGAACAGCCCCGACACGCAGGTGACGTTTTCGCTGATCAACCGATCCCACGAGGTGAGGCTGGCCGATCTCGTCGACGAGGGCGAGCTTCGCGAGCAGCTCGATCATATCCGCTCGCTGTCGCTCAGCCGGGGGGAGAGCACCTGGCTCCGCGGCAACACGTTCTATGGCAAACGGCAGATGTTCCGCTCCGATTTCATGGAATGGTTCGAGGGGCTCCGGCTGCCGCCCTACCACCTGGAGAAACGCGACGGGCAGTACGAGCTGACCTTCGAGGGGTCCTGGCCCGAGGTGATGCTCTGGGAGATCCCGGCGCTTTCGGTGCTGATGGAGCTGCGCGGGCGGGCGGTGGTCAACGCCATGGGCCGGTTCGAATTGCAGGTGCTCTACGCCCGCGCCATGGCCAAGCTCTGGGAGAAGATCGAGCGCCTGCGCGCGCTCGACGGGCTCCTCATCGCCGATTTCGGCACGCGGCGGCGGCATTCCTACCTGTGGCAGGACTGGGCCGTGCAGGCCATGCTGGAGGGGCTCGGGGAGAGCTTCGTCGGGACGTCGAACTGCCTCATCGCCAAGCAGCGGGAGGTGGAGGCGATCGGCACGAACGCCCACGAGCTGCCCATGGTCTATGCCGCGCTTGCGCGCGACGACGCGGGGCTGGCCCGGGCGCCCTACGACGTGCTCGCCGACTGGCACGAGGAGCATGACGGCAATCTGCGCATCATTCTGCCGGACACCTATGGCAGCGCGGGCTTCCTCGAACGGGCGCCCGACTGGCTGGCGGGCTGGACGGGCATCCGCATCGATTCCGGCAAGCCGGAGGAGGGGGCGGAGACGGCGATCCGATGGTGGAAGGCACGCGGCGAGGACCCGCGGGAGAAGCTCATCATCTTCTCCGACGGGCTCGACGTCGACAAGATCGAGGCGCTGCACACGCAATTCGCGGGCCGCGTTAGGGTCTCTTTCGGCTGGGGCACGCTGCTGACGAACGATTTCCGCGGGCTCACGCCGGGCGACAGCCTCGCGCCGTTCTCGCTCGTTTGCAAGGCGGTGGCGGCCAACGGGCGACCCACGGTGAAGCTTTCGGACAATCCGATGAAGGCCATGGGCCCGGTGGACGAGATCGAGCGGTACAAGCGTGTCTTCAGCGTCGGGGCCCAGGAGCGGGTGGAGGTCGTGGTGTGAGGGCCACTCTGCCCGGCGGCGACGCGGGGCCCCCGGCGCGGACGCGGCTCAGGCCGGGGGCGCGGTGATCTCCAGCCAGCCCCGGGCGCAGTGGAGCGCCCGCTCCGCATAGGCCCGCTGATTGGCCGCATCGCCCGCCCCGCGCGAGATCGCCCAGCCGCAACTCGCCAGCGCCCGCAGCATCGTGAAGAAGCGGAGCCTGGCGACCGTGGGCGGCGTGCGCAGCGTCGCGTAACCCGCGATCAACGCCTCCTCGAGGAGCGGCCGTTCCGGGTGCGCCGCGTGCTGCACCATGGCCGTGCCGAGGTCGTAGGCCCGGTAGCCGAAGCCCGCATCGTCGAAATCGATGAGCGCGAGGCCCGCCTGCGTGGCGAGGATGTTCTCCTGCAGGCAATCGGCGTGGATGAGGCCCGCATCCACCGCCTCCATGTCCACGAGCGCGTCATAGGCCCGCGCTTTCACGCGCAGGAGGAGCTCCTGCTCGGACGCGCCGAGCGCCGGGTTTTCCCAGAACCGGCCCCAGAGCGGCTCTTCGCCCAGAAGCGCGTCGGCGTCCCAGGCGGGGCGTTGGATGTCTTCGGTCTCGGCGGCGTCGGTGGCGTCGTGGAAGGCGGCGATGAGCGCGCCCACGGCGGCGTAGAGCGCGCGCAGCTCTTCGTCGGTGCCCTCGAGCGCGCGGTCGCCCGCGCCGATGGCGCGTCCCTCGAGCCAGGTGACGGCGCTGGCATATTGCCCGCCATGGACGGCGCGGAGATAGGTCTCGTCGTCCGAGGCAACGGGGCGTGGGCACGGAAATCCGAGATCGGCGATGCGCGACATCCAGCGCAATTCGCTCTCGATGGCCATGCGGCTCTGATACCCCGCGCGGTGGAGGCGGAGCGCGAGCTTCTGGCCATCGATTGTGCAGGAATAGACTCTGTTTTCGCGGGCCGCGACGAGCGTCGGTGGCTCCTCCACGTTCCCCCAGAGCGCGGCGATGTCTGCTAGATCGGACATGCGGAAAGAGCCTTTTTCAGTGTCGTCATGAGGTGGTCGAGGTGTTCCTCGCCGAAGGGCATGGGCGGGCGCAGTTTGAGGATGTTCCGGTCCGGCCCGATGGTTCCCAGAAGGACGCCGCGCCTGCGCAGCTCCTCCATGAGCCAGGCGGCGAGGTCGGCTGCGGGCGCCCCGTCGCGGGTGAGCTCCACGGCGTAGAAGTGTCCGCGCCCCCGGACATTCGCCTCGGCCCCGAAATCCGTGCCCGCGAGCGCATCGACCACACGGGGGGACATGCCTGCGGCGTGGGCCATGAGCCCCTCTCCTTCGATGACGTCGAGCGTGGCGTGCGCCGCCGCGCAGCTCACCGGGTTGCCGCCGAAGGTGTTGAAATAGCCGAACGCGCCGCGGAAGGCGGCCATGATGTCGGGCCGCGCGAGGCAGGCCGCCACGGGGTGCCCGTTGCCCATGGGCTTGCCCAGCGTGGTGACGTCGGGCGTGATCCCCATCCAGCCATGGGCCCACATGTGACGCCCCGTACGGCCAAAGCCCGACTGCACCTCGTCGGCTATGAGGAGCCCGCCGCCATCTCGCACCGCGGCGGCGGCCGGCGCTAGGAAATCGTCCGGCAGGTCCGGAAGACCCTCATTGGCGAAGATCGGGCAGACCATGAACCCCGCGAAGCCCGCGCCGCTCTCCTCCAGTTCCGCGATGGCCCGTCGGATCTCCGCCGCGAAGGCCTCGCCCTGGCGCTCCATCGTGCCGCCGAGGGGCGTAAGCGTCGTGGGCGCGGGGACATGGCGGATATGGTCGCCGTAGCCGCCGATGGGCGGGCGGCGCGTGCTGAGCTGCGAGACCGCCGCCGTGTTGCCGTGATAGGTCGCGTCCGTGGCGATGAGGCCGCGTTTGCCCGTGGCCGCCTGCGCCATGCGGAGCGCGATGTCGTTCGCCTCCGAGCCCGTGCAGACCAGTATCGCCTGCTGCGCCGTCTCGAACAGTGCCGAAAGACGCTCCACGAGGCTCACAACGCCCTCGTGGAGGTACCGCGTATGGGTGTTGAGCGTGGCCGCCTGCCGCGCGATGGCCTCCACTACGCGCGGGTGGCAGTGGCCCACATGGGCCACGTTGTTGTAGCAATCGAGGTAGCGCGCGCCGTCCGCATCCCAGAGCCAGCACCCCTCGCCGCGCACGATGTGGACGGGGTCGGTGTAGAAGGTCGGCACATGGGGGCCGAGCGCGCCGGCGCGCCGCGAGAGGAGCTCAGTCATCTGGGGCGACCCTCCCGCGGAGCGCCTTTTTCTCGGCGGTCACGGACTTCGCCTTCAGCCGCCGTTTCTTGGAGGCGAGCGTGGGCCGCGTGGGGATGCGGCGCTTAGGCTTTTCCAGGGCTTTGCGGATCAGCTCCGTCAGGCGATCCCGCGCGATCTCCCGGTTGCGTGCCTGGCTGCGCGTCTCCTGCACCTGCACGATGAGCGCGCCGTCCTGCGTCCAGCGCCGCCCGGCGAGCCGCCTCAGCCGCCGCTTCACCGGGTCGGGCAGGTGCGGCGAGCGCTCCGCCTCGAAGCGGAGCTCCACGGCGGTGTTCACCTTGTTCACGTTCTGCCCGCCCGGGCCGCTGGAGCGGGCGAAGGTCTCCACCAGCTCCCAGTCTTCGATCGTGATATCCCGGCTGATCCGCAGCATGGCCGCACCCTAGCCCTGCGCCGGGCGGGTGGAAACCGGCTTGCGGCGGGGCGCGTGCTGGCCCACGCTCCCGCCGCAGGAGGCGCGCCATGCTCAGATCCACCGTCAACGACATCATCGCCGAATCCGATGCCTTCATCCGGTCCCACGGGGTGCACCTGCCGCCCTTCGCCTATCTTTCGCCCGCGGCGTTAAAGGCGCACGTGGCGCAGGCCCCCGCGATTCGAGAGCGCTTCCTCGGCTGGGACATCACCGATTACGGCGAGGGGCGGTTCGAGGAGCTGGGGCTTTTCCTCTTCACCACGCGCAACGGGCTGCAATCGAACATCGAGCGCGGGCGCGGCATGCTCTACGCGGAAAAGGTCATGATTGCGGGCGAGCAGCAGATCAGCCCCATGCACCGCCACGTGACGAAGACCGAAGACATCATCAACCGCGGCGGCGGTGACCTCGTGCTCGAGCTCTTCACCGATGACGGCGCGGGCCGGGTGGACGAGGCCGCGCCCGTGGAGTTGGTGAGCGATGGGCGGCTTGTGAAGATGAATGGCGGCGAGCATCTGAGGCTCGCACCCGGCGCGTCCGTGACGCTCGAGCCCCAGACCTGGCACGCCTTCTGGGGCGAGGGGGGGAAGGTGCTCATCGTGGAGGTCTCGAACGTGAACGACGACCGCACGGACAATATTTTCCGCGCGCCCATCGGACGATTTTCGAGGATCGAGGAGGATAGCGCGCCTTCCCACCTCCTCGTGTCGGACTATGACACTTGGCTATGACCTACGCACCCTCCCCCGCCCGCTACGACACGATGGTCTACCGTTATTGCGGTAGGTCCGGCCTGAAGCTGCCCGCCGTTTCCCTCGGGCTTTGGCACAATTTCGGGGAGGATACGCCCGACGACGTGAAGCGTCGGATGTGCCGAACGGCGTTCGACGCGGGCATCACGCATTTCGATCTGGCCAACAATTACGGGCCGCCGGCGGGCTCGGCGGAGGCGTTTTTCGGCCGCTTCCTGGCGGAGGATTTCCGCGGGTACCGGGACGAGCTCGTGATCTCGTCCAAGGCCGGCTACAACATGTGGCCCGGTCCCTACGGCGAGTGGGGAAGCCGGAAATACCTGATCTCCTCCTGCGATGCCTCGCTCCGCCGGATGGGGCTCGACTACGTGGATATCTTCTACTCCCACCGCTTCGACCCGGACACCCCGCTGGAAGAGACCATGGGCGCGCTCGACCAGATCGTGCGATCCGGCAAGGCGCTCTATGCCGGGATCTCGAGCTACAACTCCCAGCGCACGCGGGAGGCGGTGGCGATCCTCGAGGATCTCGGGACGCCCTGCCTGATCCATCAGCCGTCCTACAACATGCTCAACCGCTGGGTGGAGACGGACGGGCTGAAGGAGACGCTGCAAGAGCTCGGCGTGGGCTCCATCGCGTTCACGCCGCTCGCGCAGGGGCTGCTGACGAAGAAGTATCTCGATGGCATTCCGGAGGGGAGCCGGGCGACGCAGGGCAAATCGCTCGACCCCGCGACCTATACCGACAGCGTGCGGGACAGCATCCGCGCACTAACGGCGATTGCAGAGGCGCGCGGGCAGTCGCTGGCGCAGATGGCGATTGCCTGGGTCCTGCGGGACGAAGGGATCACGACGGCGCTCATCGGGGCCTCGCGACCCGAGCAGATCACCGAATGCGCGGGCGCAGTGGGCAACCTGGAGTTCACCGCCGCCGAGCTTGCGGAGATCGACAAGGTGGCCAAGGATCAGCCGATCAACCTCTGGGCGCGGTCCTCGGAGACGGAGTAGGCCTGCGGGCGGCTCTGTTCCTGCGCGCGGCGTTCGCCGTGCTCGAAAGGCGCCCGCCCACCGACCCGGGCGATGGCTCACAGGCTGGTGAGGAGGTCCGACATGCGCGCGAGGCCAAGCGCGAGGTTCGCGGCCTCGCCGCCACCCACGCCGACGCGGATGTGGCGCGGCTGCCCGTAGGCGGAACCGGGGAGGAGGAAGGTGCGGTGCTCGGCGAGGAGGCGGCGGGCGAAGCTGTCGCCGTCGAGGCCCTCAAGCCTGGCGAGGCCGATGAGGCCGGCCTCCGGCTTTTGCCAGGAGAGTTTGGGTTCGGATGCGACGAAGGCATCGAGGCGCGCAAGGGTGGCGCGGGCATCGGCGCGCACGGCGTGCAGTTTCTCGGCGTAGCGGTCCTCGCGCAGGGCGATTTCGGCGATAACCTCGCCCAGGATGTTCATGATCTCGGAGCTGTTCTCGCGCAGGATAAAGGCGTCGCGGATGGCGTCCTCGTCCTGGCAGATCATCCAGCCGGTGCGCAGGCCCTGGAGGCCCAGGGCCTTCGAGACCGATCCCGTGGTGATGCCCTTGGCGTAGAGGCCCGCCACGGAGGGCGGGCGCGGCCCGGCCCATTCGAGGCCCGCATAGCATTCGTCGACGAGGAGCCAGGCGTCGTTTCGGGCGGCGATGGAGACGATATCGCGGAGCTCCTCCTCCCGGATCATGCGGCCCGTTGGGTTGTTCGGGTTGGTTAGGAAGATCATGGTTGCGCCCTGGGCGGCCGCTGCGAGCGCGTCGAGGTCGAGTGCCCAGCCCGCGTCTTCGTCGCGCGGGACGCTCACGAGCTCCGCCCCGATGGCATCGGCCATGACGGCGACCTGGGGCCATCCGGGCGCTTCGGTGACGATCTTCGCGCCGGGGGGCACGAGCTGCCGCAGCGCCAGATAGTTCGCCTCCGCCGCGCCGGCCGTGATGAGAACGCTCTCGACGGGCAGGTCGAGCCCCGCGCGGCCCAGCACGTGGCGGCGCAGCGCGGGCAGGCCACGGAAGTCCTGGCCGTTCCAGTCGAGCGGCAAATCTGGGTCTAAGTCGTCCAGAAATGCGCCGAGGCGCGGGGGCTCGGCCAGGGAGAAGCCGACGAAGGCCTCGGGCTCCGCCTCGGTCGTCTCCAGCAGATACTCGAAGAGCGTGTGAATCTTGACTTTATGCATCCTGCGCCGTCCCTTCGGGGCATGCTTTTGAAGGGCCGCCCCGTTTCGCTCACTGTGTTGGACTACGGCACCTTCCGTGTCCATGCGGGGCCGCGGGATATCGGGCTCATGGGCGCGCTGGTGGTGACGGATCGGGGCGAACGCGTGCTCATCGATACCGGGCTTCCGGCGAAATACGCGCGGGATCCGGGCGCCGGTGCCGACGATGGGCTCCAGAGCTTTGGCCACGTGCTCAGCGTGACGGAGGAGAACGTGCCCGCGGCGCAGCTTGCCCTCTGCGGGGTCGAGGAGATCGACCTCCTCGTCATCACGCATACCCATGTCGACCATATCGGCGGGCTTTTCGATTTTCCCAGCGTGCCCACCGTGATTTCCGCACCCGAACGCGCGCTGCCGAGGCCGGCCTACTGGACCGGCGGGCAGCCTTGGGATTGGCCGGACCGGGACTGGCGCGTGATCGAGGGGGACGGCGCCATCGGGCCGGGCTTCGAGGTCTTTCTCGTGCCGGGCCATGCGCCGGGACAGCTCGCCTTCCGGCTGCAATTGCCTGAGACAGGACGGGTGCTCTGGCTCTCCGACGCGATCTCGCGCCCCTCGGAGGTGGCGGAGCGCTTCGCGGGCGCGTGGGATGCGGAGCAGGCGCTGCACCACGCCGAGCGGCTGCTGGCGCTGGAGCACGATCTGGCGATCTATGGCCATGGTCCCGAGCAGTGGTACGAGCTGAGAAAAGCGCCTTTGAGCTACCTCTAGCACCTGATGTGAGAGCGGGAGCGAGGGGCCAGCCCCTCGCGCTCCCCGAAGTACGTCGCACAAAGAAGACGTGGTGTGCTTGGCCCGTCTTCTTTGTGCTTCGTACTTCCGCCGGAGGCATCCGATCTCTCCACGCGCGTGGCTACCGGACGTCGCGGCCCTGGTTGAGGATGATCACGTTGCCGGAGGAGACATCGCCCATCGGTCCGGCGAGGTGGGCCACCCAGCCCGCGATCTGCTCGGGGCGCATGGGCGCGCCGTGGGGCATGGCGGCGATGGCTTTCTGGAGCGTGGCGTCGTCGAGGACGCAGAAGAGGGGTGTTTCGGTCATGGCAGGGGCGATGGAGTTCACGGCGATGCGGTCCGCGGCGTAGCGGCGGGCGAGGTCTTTCGTCAGAGTGTCCATGGCGGCCTTCGAGGCCCGGTAATGGGGCGGGTCGAAGACGTCGAAATTGTAGGCGCCGTTCGACGAGATGTTGACGATCTTCTTCACGCCCGCGCGGCCCAGCATGAGCGGCACGGCGGCTTGGCAGCAATGGAACATGGAGGAGAAGTTCACGGCCATCTGCGCCTCGAACTCCGCCACGGGAATTTCGGGGAAGTCGGACATGAAGCAGGTGCCGGCATTATTGACGAGCACGTCGAGCCCCCCGTGGCGCGCGGCGATCCCGTCGAAGGTGGTGCGGATGGCCTCCGCATCGGTGAGGTCGATCTCGATGGGCTCGGCGGTCTCCGAGGCGCGCAGGTCGAGGCCGATCACGTGGTGGGTGGGGGCGAGGGCTGTGGCGATGGCGGAGCCGAGCCCGCCCGCCGCGCCGGTGACGACAGCGATTTTCATGGCGCCACCCTACCGCTTGCCCGGCAAAGGAAAAGGGCCACCCCGGCGAAACGGAGTGGCCCTTCGAAGTTTGCGGAGGCAGGGCCGGTTAGAGACCGTTGCCAGCTGGGGCGCGCGTCGCGCCAAGGGTTGCCTTAGAGGCGCGCCTCCCCAGTTGTCCCGACCGCTTTCTCCAGAACCTTCATCGACACTGGATCACCTCCTTTCTGAATGTTTCGCCTATGCTGCGAAAGAAAGGCGCGTCCGGCGGAAAGTCAACTGAAAGCGCTCACGCGGTTTCCTGTGTCGCAGTGCGTCGCTGAACGATGAGGCGGAACGGCACCAGCGCGATGAGCGCGAGCGAAAGCTTCACGCCCCAATCCGCTACGGCGAGCGAGACCCAGAGCGGGGCCTCTGGCCCCATCCCAAGGAGCGGCAGCACCTCTTGGGCCCAGAGGGGCATGTTGTCGGGCTCCATGCCGTTGAGCATGGCCGAGAAGGCGATGGTGAAGAAGATCGCGGTGTCCACCGTGGAGCCGATGAGCGTGGAGGCGAGCGGCGCGCGCCACCAGCGACCGTCGCGGAGCCGGTCGAAGATGGCGACGTCGATGAGCTGCGCGGTGAGGAACGCAAGGCCCGAGCCCAGCGCCACGCGGAAGGTCACGAGCGGGCCGAACTCGCCCATGATCTGCGTGCCCACGAGGGAGCAGAAGATCCCCACGATGAAGCCCACGATCACCACCTGCCGCGCCGCGCGGGGCCCGTAGAAGCGGTTCATCAGGTCTGTGACGAGGAAGGCGAGCGGATACGTGAACGCGCCCCAGGTCAGCCAGTTGCCGAAGAGGAACTGCACGAGGATGTTGGAGGCCAGCACGATGGCGGCCATGGCAAGGATGCCGGGAATGTGGGAGCGGTCCATATATGTATCCGTTTTGGCAAGGTTGCGGCACTTGGCTACGCGACGCGCAGCGGTGGCGTCCTAGTGACGCAGGGCTGGCTTGGCAAGGGCGGTGGTTGCGGTTCTTCACGGGGAAAACAGCGCGGGCGTCACCGCCGGGTGCCTCCGGCGGAGGTATTTTTGGAAAAGTGAAAGCGGGAACCGGCCTATCGCGCGGGACGGATGGCCGTGCGGCTACCACGGGTGGGAGGGCCGCTGCCTTCGTCAATCCGAGGCGAGCACTGCCCGGCAGGATTGCGGCAGGTCGGCGAGCACGAGCTCCCGTCGCGGCTGCGGGGCGGGCGCGTTGGGATCGCGCGGGGCGGGCGGCGGCGGGTTCAGGATGCGGTCCACCCAGCCTTGCGCCTCCGCGCAGCCATCGCCCGGTGGCGGCGGGGTTTGCGCCACGCAATTTGTATCGCCCGCCGGGCAGTTCAGGCGCACATGGAAATGGTAGTGGTGCCCCCACCACGGCCTGATCTTGCGCAGGTAGCTGCGGTCGCCGGTCTCGGCCTTGCACATGTCGACCTTCGCCCCGGGAAAGACGAAGATCCGCGCCGTGCGCGGGTCGGAGGCGGCGAGCTTGAGCACCTCGCGATGCGCAGGCGTCCAGCGATCGTTGACGAAGGCACCGGCATTGCGGCGCATGGAGATGGACGAGATGCTTTCACGCTCCGCCACCGATAGGTCGAGGCGCTGCGGCGGCAGCATCCAGATGTCGATGTCGAGGCCCGATTGGTGGGAGCGATGGCCGGTGAGCATGGGCCCGCCCCGGGGCTGGCTCATGTCGCCCACATAGATGCCCTCCCAGCCAGGCAGGCGCGCAACTTGGCGGGAGAGGGTCTCGACGTAATCGACCGTCACGGGCTGCGCCCAGTTCCTGTTCCGCGAGAGCCGCATGGCCTGCCAGGTAGGCCCCGTCTCCGACAGTTGCACCGCGCCGGCCTGGCAGCCGCGGGCATAGCCGCCGATGGCCTGGGGCCTTTGCCGGGAGCCGCGCGGCTCCGCGCCGAAGAGATTTTTCGCGGGGCCAGAGGTCGCCAGCGTCGCCACGCGGGCCAGCGCCTCCGGCGCGGCCTCAGGCTCCGGCGCGCTTGCGTCCTCCGTGGGTCCGCAGGCGGCGAGGCCGAGAAAAAGCGCGGCGATCAGGGAACGGGGATTGCGTCCTTGGACCATTCGGCTTGGTCTCCCTCCGGTTGAACCCAGCGTAGCAAGAAGAGCCCCAAAAGAAAGAGCGCAATGACCGGCGTGAAGCCCAGCCGCGCGTCCTGCAGGACCCAGGTGAAGAGCGCGATGAGGCCGGGCGCGAGGAAGGCCGTGGCCTTGCCCGAAAGCGCGAAAAGGCCGAAGGCCTCCGTGGGCCGCTCGGGGTGGGTGTGGCGCACCATCATGGACCTCGAGGCCGAATAGATGCCGCCGCCCGCCGCGCCGATGAGAGAGCCGCAGACATAGAGCGAGACATCGGGGATGAAGAGATCGCCCAAGACCGGCAGCGAGACGACCGGCGTGTCCGGCAGCGGGATGCCGTAGAACGCCCCCGGCGCCATGCCGATGATCGTGGCGCTCACCGCGATGAGCGTCCAGATGCAGACCATGATCACCGGCCGCGGACCTTTCGCACGGTCGAAGCGGCCGGCGATCTGCGTGCCGATGGCCGCCGTGATGGCCGCGATGATGCCGAAGACGGCGATCTGCTCCAGCGTCCAGTTCAGCACCAGCCGGGCATAGACCCCGCCAAAGGTGTAAAGCGCGCCCAGCGCGTCCCGGTAGAACATGGAGGAGAGGAGGAAGTTGAGGAGGCTCCGGCGACCCACCACGCCGCGCAGGCTCTGTTTGAGGTCACTGATGGCCCCTTTGAGACTGCCCTCCCGGTTGGGCGGGCCCTCCCGGACGAAGGCGAAGTAGGGGATCATGAACACGATGAACCAGAGCGCCACGAAGGGCCCCACGGCGCGGGTGCCCTCGCTCTGAGAGCCGTCGAGGCCGAACGGAGGCGGATTGCCGAGGAGGGTCTGCCCGCCCGAGATCTCGAAGAAAAAGATCAGCATGATAAAGAGCGACAGCACCCCGCCCCAATATCCCAGCGCCGCGCCGTCGCCCGAGATCTTGCCGATCTCCTCCTGCGTGCCGAGCGAGGGCAGGATCGCATTGGTGAAGATCAGCGCGTATTCCGCCGCGATGAAGGCCACCGAGAACATGATCAGGCAAAAGAGCCAGTTCGAGCCATCGGGCAGCATGTACCAAAGCGACCAGGTGCCGAGGACATAGAGGATGGAAAAGCCGATCATGCCCGGCAGGCGGCGACCGGTGCTGTCGGCGTAGGCGCCAAGCACCGGCGCGGTGAAGGCGATGAAGAGCCCGGCCGCGGTCTGCCCCAGCGACCAGATCGATTGCGCATCGGCGTCGGCGGCCTGCTCCGTCGCGCCGCCCGCGAGGAAGAAATCCGCGAGCACCCCGGCGAAATAGGGGCCGAAGATGAAGGTCAGACCCAGCGTGTAGAAGGGCTGCGTGGCCCAGTCGAAGGCCATCCAGCCCCAGATGCGTTTCTTGACGCTGACCTCTGCCATACCGCTCCCTCTGGCTTTTCGGCCATTAGCGCGCGGCGGGGCTCACCCGGCAAGGAAAATCAGGGGATCAGCCCTGCATGGGTGGCCAGGGGCGTTGCCGGTCGGCCTCAATCCAGCCGCGCACCCAGTCGGGCAGCGGCGGGGAGGCCTCCACGCCCTGCATGATCTCGACCACCTCGTCGGTCATGACGGCGCGCCCCTTCGACACGATGGCGGTGCGGAAGAGGCAGTGATTGGCGCACTCGCCGGAGCGTTTGAACATGCCCTGCTCCACGTAAATGAAGCGCTCGTCCCAGCCGAGGACACGGGTGCGCATCTCGAACCGCTCGAAGGGCACGAGCCGCTTGCGGTAGCGGACAGAGGCGCCGGCCACGGCAAAGCCCCAGCCGCGGGTCCTGAGCGCGTCCCAGAGACCCGTGCGGAGAGAGAGCTGCCAGCGGCCGAACTCGAAGATCGTGAGAATCCGGCCGTTGTTCATCTCCCCGAACATGTCGCAATCGAAGAGCGAGACGCGGTGCTGGGAGACGTGGGTGTCGAATACGCCCATGGGCCCCAGCCTGCGGCCAGTGATCATGGTGCGAACAAAGCGGAGCCAGGGATACATGGAATGTGACGTGCAGCCGGTGACGCGGGCGTCAACCGTGCCGTTGCGGAAGCCGCTTGTGCGCGTGGGGCCCGGGCCCTAGATGCAGCGGACGACTCCGGAGACCCAGATGACCAGCCTTTTCCAGATCCTGATGCTGCTTCTCGATGTGGCGACGTTCTTCATTTTCGCCCATTTCATCATGAGCTGGCTGATCAGCTTCAACGTGCTCAATGTGCGCCAGCAGCTCGTGGCGCAGATCTGGTACGGGCTCCAGCGCATTCTCGAGCCGCTCTACGGGCCGATCCGTCGCGTGATCCCGTCGGGCGGCGGGCTCGATTTCGCGCCGCTGGTCGCGCTGCTCCTGATCTATGCGCTCCGGATCGTCCTCACCAACAATGTGGGCGCTTTCGTCTGACGCGCGCGCCAAAGGGCTTTGCAGAGCTCTTTCATGCGCCTTCGAAGGCGCTTTTGCGCGCGGGGTGTGACCCGCGCTCTTGTTCAGCGAATCTTAATGTGGGACGGTCACGAAAAGAGCAGTTTTATAGAAATCTGACAGGTCTCCATGCACGACACGCTGCGTGATGTCTTCGGCTTCGATGCCTTCCGCCCCGGACAGGAGGAGATCGCGCGCGCCGTGACGACAGGCGAGGACGTGCTTGCCATCATGCCCACGGGCGGGGGCAAATCGCTCTGCTTTCAACTGCCCGCCCTGGAGCGGGACGGGGTGACGGTCGTCATCTCGCCGCTCATCGCGCTCATGCGCGACCAGGTGCGCGGATTGCAGGAGGCCGGCGTCGAGGCCGGCGCGCTCACCTCTGGCAACACCGAGGAGGAAACGGCGGAGATCTGGGACGCGATCGAGGCCGGGCGGCTCAAGCTCCTCTACATCGCGCCAGAGCGGCTGGCGGCGGGATCGGCGCTGGGCTTGTTGCGCAGGATCGGTGTCTCGCTCATCGCCGTGGACGAGGCCCATTGCGTGAGCCAGTGGGGCCATGATTTCCGCCCCGATTACCTGCGGGTGGGTGAGCTCAGGCAGGCGCTCGGCGTGCCCCTGGCGGCGTTCACGGCCACCGCCGATCCCGAGACGCGCGAGGAGATCGTCGAAAAGCTCTTCGGCGGGGCGGAGCCGCGGACGTTTCTCCACGGGTTCGACCGGCCCAACCTCCACCTCGCGTTCCAGCCGAAGACGAAGCCGCGGGAGCAGATCCTCGCCTTCGCCGCCGCGCGGAAGGGGCAGTCCGGCATCGTCTATTGCGGCACCCGCGCGAAGACGGAGACACTGGCCCTCGCGCTCCGCGCCGAGGGGCACGCGGCCTGTCACTACCACGGCGGGATGGAGGCCGAGGATCGCCGCATCGTGGAGGCACGGTTCCAGCGGGAGGACGGGCTCATCGTGGTGGCCACGGTGGCCTTCGGGATGGGCGTCGACAAGCCCGACATCCGCTGGGTGGCCCATGCCGACCTGCCCAAATCGATCGAGGCCTATTACCAGGAGATCGGCCGCGCGGGCCGCGACGGCGCGCCGGCGGAGACGCTCACGCTTTTCGGCCCCTCCGACATCGCGCTGCGCCGCAACCAGATCGACGAAGGGCTCGCGCCCATGGAACGCAAGGCGGCCGATCACGCGCGGCTCAATGCGCTCCTCGGGCTGGCGGAGGCGCTCACCTGCCGGCGCGCAAAGCTCCTTGAATACTTTGACGATGCTCCGGCGACCTGCGGGCAGTGCGACCTCTGCGACAAGCCCGCGGAGGTGGCCGATGGCACGACGCCAGTGCGCATGGCGCTGTCGGCCATCCTCCGCACGGGGGAGTATTTCGGCGCGGGCCACCTCATCGACATACTGCTCGGCGCGCAGACGGAGAAAGTCCGCCAGAAGGGGCATGACGCGCTGCCCACCTTCGGCGTGGGCCGCCGCTGGACGAAGCCGCAATGGCAGGCGATCTTTCGGCAGATGATGGGCCACGACCTCGTGCGCCCCGATCCCGAGCGCTACGGCGCGCTGCGCATGACCGAGCGCGCCCGCCCCATCCTGCGGGACGAGGAGGGGATTTCGCTGCGCTTCGACACGATCCGCGCGGCCAAAGCCCGCCACGAGCCGAAGAGCCTGGTGAGCGAGGACGCCGCACCGCTCCTCGCGGCGCTCAAGGCCAAGCGACGCGCACTGGCGGAGGCGGCGAAAGTGCCGGCCTACGTCATCTTCAACGACCGCACGCTCATCGAGATGGCCGAGGCGCGGCCCACGTCCCTCGACGCCATGGCGGGCATCAGCGGGATCGGGGCGAAGAAGCTCGAACGTTACGGGCGGGAGTTCCTCACTGTCATCGCGGAGGATGCGCCCGAGATGCATCCCACGCGGCGCAAGCTCGCGGGGCGCACCGAGGGCGAGGTCTATGATCGGCTCCTCGCGGCGCAGTCGGAGCTGCAATACGGTGCTCTCGGCACGCAAAAGCCCCTGACCTGCACCGCCTCGACCCTGCGTCAGATCGCCGAACGCCGCCCGCGTTCCCGCGAGGAGCTTGCCCGCATTCAGGGGGTCGGCGAAATGAAGGCCGAGCGTTTCGGCGATGCGTTCCTCGACGTGTTGAAGGCCTCCTGAGACCGGCTAGGTTTCAGCCGAAGGAGGCGCCCATGCTCGTCGTCATCTCGCCCGCGAAACGCCTGGACTGGTCGGAGGTCCCTCGGGACGACCTCACACGCCCCGAATTCGAGGCGGAGGCGATGAGCCTCGCCCGGACGGCGCGGAACCTCACGCTGGGCGGGCTGCGCGAGCTCATGGATCTCTCGGACGATCTGGCGCGGCTGAACCGCGATCGATTCAAGGCCTTCGCGGCCGAGCCCTCGGCAGAGGCCTTGCGGCCCGCCGCGTTCGCATTTGCGGGCGACACCTATCAAGGGCTCGAGGCGCGGACGCTGGAGGAAGAGGATCTGCGTTACGCGCAGGACCATCTGCGCATCCTGTCCGGGCTATACGGCGCGCTGAGGCCGCTCGACGAGATCCAGGCCTACCGGCTCGAGATGGGCTCGAAGCTCAAGACCCGCCGGGGTGCCTCGCTCTACGACTATTGGGGCCGCGACATCGCCAAGGCCCTGAGGGCGCAGGCCGCGCAGGTCGGCGCGAAGGTGCTCCTGAATTGCGCGAGCCAGGAGTATTTCGGCGCCGTCGACATCGAGGCGCTGAAGCTGCCGGTCGTCACGCCGGCCTTCTACGAAGAGAAGGACGGGCAGGCGAAGATGGTGAGCTTCTTTGCCAAGCGCGCGCGAGGGGCGCTGGCGCGGTTTGTCGTGCAAAACCGCGTGACGTCGCCCGACGCGCTGAAGGATTTCGAGCTCGGCGGCTATCGCTTCGACGAGGAGCGCAGCGCGGGGACCACGCTCGCCTTCTCGCGGCCCTATCCGGACCCCGTGAAGGCCGCCTGAGCCGGGAGCCACGAATTTCCGAAGAAATTCGCGGCAGCTGCCGGTCAGAGGCGTTCGATCGCCACGGCGATGCCTTGCCCGCCTCCGATGCACATGGTGCAGAGCGCCTTTGCGCCGCCGATGCGTTCGAGCTCGTACATCGCCTTGACCATGATGATCGCGCCCGTGGCCCCCACGGGGTGGCCCAGCGCGATGGCGCCGCCATTGGGGTTCACCTTCGACGTGTCGAGGCCGAGCTCCCGGTTCACGGCGATGGCCTGGGAGGCGAAGGCCTCGTTCGATTCGATCACGTCGAAATCCTCCGCCGTGAGCCCCGTCTTCTCCAGCAGGTTCCGCACCGCCGGGATCGGGCCCACGCCCATCACCTCGGGCCGCACGCCCGCGTGGCCGTAGCCAAGCACGCGGAATTTCGGCGCAAGGCCCGCCGCCTCCGCCGCGTCGGCGCGGGCGAGCACGATGGCCGCGGCCCCGTCATTTATGCCGGAGGCGTTGCCCGCGGTCACGGTGCCGTCCTTCTGGAACACCGGGCGGAGGCCCGCGAGGGCCTCCATGGTCGTGGATTTGGGGTGTTCATCCCTGGCAAAGGCCACCGTGTCCCGTTTCACGCGGACCTCCAAGGGCACGATCTGGCTGTCGAAATGGCCCGCCTCCTGCGCGGCTGCCGCGCGGGTCTGGCTTTCGAGGGCGAAGGCGTCCTGGTCCTCGCGCGTTATCTGGTGCTCACCGGCGACGTTTTCGGCGGTCACGCCCATATGCCCCGTGCCGAAGGGGCAGTTGAGCGCGCCGAGCATCATGTCGAGGGTCTTCACATCGCCCATCTTGGCGCCCCAGCGCTGGTAGGGGACGATGAAAGGCGACCGGCTCATGTTCTCCGCGCCGCCGGCCACGCCGAAATCGGCATCGCCCAGCATCAGCGACTGCGTGACGGACACGATGGCCTGCAGCCCCGAGCCGCAGAGGCGGTTCACGTTCATGGCGGGCACCGTCTCCGGCGTGCCGGCATCCATGGCGGCGACCCGGCTCAGATACATGTCGCGCGGCTCGGTATTGATGACGTGACCCATGGCAACGGTGCCCACCTGGCCCGGCTCCACGCTACTCCGGTGGAGCGCTTCCTTGATCGCCGCTGCGCCGAGGTCGATGGGCGGCGTGCCGGCAAAGCTGCCGCCGAAGGTGCCGATGGCCGTGCGTGCGCCGCCGAGGATCACGATATCTGTCATGGTCTTCTCCCTTTTGCGGTCTTCTGCCCTCTGCGCTGCGGCAGGGAAAGGGGCGGTGCCCGAAACTCTGGGTCAAAAGCGCCCGATCCTGTCGGCTATGGCGTGCCATGGGGGCCGTGCTGCGCCATGCTGGCGGCGAGGAGAGTGCCATGACCGAGCGATTCCTAGCCCATATCGAAGACGAGCTTGCCGGGATCGCGGCCGACGGGCTCCTGAAGACGGAGCGTCCGATCAAGGGCAAGCAGCGCGCAAGGATCGACGTGGGCGGACGCGAGGTGCTGAACCTCTGCGCCAACAACTACCTCGGGCTCGCGGACCACCCGGAGCTGGCGGAAGCTGCCGAAGCCGCCCTGGAGGAGAGTGGGTACGGCATGGCCTCCGTGCGGTTCATCTGCGGGACCGGGGAGCTTCATGCGGCGCTCGAGGCGCGGCTGGCGGGCTATCTCGGAATGGAGGACGCGATCCTATTCGCGGCGTGCTTCGATGCCAATGGCGGTGTGTTCGAGCCGCTTTTCGGGCCCGAGGACGCGATCATCAGCGATGCGCTGAACCATGCCTCGCTCATCGACGGCATCCGCCTGTGCAAGGCGAAGCGGTACCGCTACCGGACCAATGACATGGCCGATCTGGAGGCGCAGCTCATCGCCGCGAGGGACGCGCGGTTCCGGATCATCGTGACCGACGGCGTCTTTTCCATGGACGGAACCATCGCGAACCTGCCGGAGATCACGCGGCTGGCAGAAGTCCACGACGCCATGACGCTCGTGGATGATTGCCACGCCACGGGGTTCATGGGCCCAAGGGGCGCAGGCACCCATGCCCATTACGGGGTGGAGGTGACGCTTCTGACCGGCACGCTGGGGAAGGCGCTGGGCGGGGCCATGGGGGGCTATGTGGCAGGGCCCACGCCGCTCATCGCGATGCTGCGGCAGCGGGCCCGGCCCTACCTGTTTTCCAACGCGCTGCCGCCCGCGGTGGTGGCGGCGTCGCTCAGGGCGCTCGATCTGGTGGAGGCGGGAGACGATCTGCGTGCGCAGCTCTTCGAGAACGCGGCGTACTGGCGGGCGGGGCTCGAGGCGCGGGGCTTCACGCTCCTGCCGGGCGCGCATCCGATCATCCCGGTGATGCTCGGCGAGGCGCAGCGCGCGCAGGACATGGCGGCGCGGCTCTTCGAGCTCGGCGTGTACGTGTCGGGCTTCTTCTACCCGGTGGTGCCCAAGGGGCAGGCGCGGATCCGGACGCAGATGAACGCGGCGCTCACGCGCGCGGACCTCGATTTCGGGCTGGCGGCTTTCGAGCAGGCGGGTCGGGAGCTTGGCGTTCTTGCCGCCGCTGCGTCCCGGACATGATCCGGGACCTCTGCCCTCGAACGAGGAGGCCCCGGGTCAGGCCCGGGGCGGGAGGCGCCTGATGGCCCCGAAGAGCATGAAAGCCCTGGCCAAGGAGCGGCCGGGAGTGGGCCTCTGGATGGGGGAGCACCCCGTGCCGGAGATCGGGCCGATGGATGTGCTGATCCGGGTGAAGGCCACGGGCATTTGCGGCACCGACATCCACATCTGGAACTGGGACGACTGGGCCGCCTCCACGGTGCCTGTCCCTCTCATCACCGGCCATGAATTCGCGGGCGAAATCGTGGAAATGGGCGCGGGCGTCACCGGCCTCGGCCTCGGGCAGCGGGTGAGCGGGGAGGGGCATCTCATCGGCACCACCTCCCGGCAATCGCGGGCGGGACGGTTTCACCTCGACCCCGGCACGCGGGGGATCGGCGTGAACGAGCAGGGCGCCTTTGCAGAGTTTCTGCGGCTGCCGGCGTTCAACGTCGTCCCGCTGCCGGACAGTATCCCCGACGAGATCGGCGCGATCCTCGATCCGCTGGGCAATGCCGTGCACACGGCGCTGAGCTTCGACCTGCTGGGAGAGGACGTGCTCGTCACCGGGGCAGGGCCCATCGGGATAATGGCCGCCGCCGTCGCCCGCCACGCCGGCGCGCGGCACGTGGTGATCACCGATCTCAATCCGGCGCGGCTCGCGCTCGCCGCTCAGGTGGCCGATGTGCGGCCCGTCAACGTCGCCGAGGAGGAGCTCCGCGATGTGATCGCCGCGCTCGGCATGACGGAGGGCTTCGACGTGGGGCTCGAGATGTCTGGCAACCAGCGCGCACTCGATCAGATGGTGGAGGCTCTCGTCATGGGCGGGCGCATCGCGCTTCTTGGTATCCCGCCGGGAAAGAGCCCCGTGGATTGGTCGCGCATCGTCTTCAAGGCGATCACGATCAAGGGGGTCTACGGGCGCGAGATCTTCGAGACCTGGTACAAGATGATCGCCATGCTCCAGAACGGGCTCGACGTGTCGAAGGTCATCACCCATCGCTTCCCGGCCGCCGAGTTCGAGGCGGGGTTCCAGGCGATGCTGTCGGGCGCATCGGGAAAGGTCGTGCTGGATTGGACGGCGACCGCTTGATTTGACGAGGTCGCGCGCGCGCCGATATCCTTCCCTCAGGAGGCCACGCCCATGAACACGCAACGCCTGCCCCATCACATGATCCAGGCGCCGAGCCTGCCCGGGCCGCACGAGGGCTACATGCCCGGCTTCGGCAACGACTTCGAAACGGAGGCGGTGCCCGGCGCGCTGCCGCAGGGCATGAATTCGCCGCAAAGGGTGGCCTACGGGCTCTATGCCGAGCAGCTCTCCGGCACGGCCTTCACCGCGCCGGGGCCGGAGCGGACATGGTGCTACCGCATCCGGCCCTCCGTGAAGCACACGCACCGCTTCAAGAAGGTCGCGCTGCCCTACTGGAAGAGTGCGCCCTGCATCGATCCCGACATCATCAGCCTGGGCCAGTACCGCTGGAACCCGGTGGAGGCGGAGGGCGCGTTCACCTGGCTCACGGGTATGCGCACCATGACGACGGCGGGCGACGTCCATACGCAGACAGGCATGGCCGCGCATATCTACCTCGTTACCGAAAGCATGGTGGACAGCTATTTCTACAGCGCCGACAGCGAGATGCTGATCGTGCCGCAGCAAGGCAAGCTGCGCTTCGCCACGGAGCTCGGGATCATCGACATCGCGCCGCGGGAGATCGCGATCCTGCCGCGCGGGCTCGTCTACCGCGTGGAGGTGCTCGAGGGTCCCGCCCGCGGTTTCGTCTGCGAGAATTACGGTCAGAAGTTCGCGCTGCCGGAGCGCGGGCCCATCGGGGCGAACTGCATGGCCAATCCGCGGGACTTCAAGACGCCGGTGGCCGCCTTCGAGGACAGGGAGGTGGAGAGCCGCGTGACCGTGAAATGGTGCGGCGCGTTCCACGAGACCACGATCGGCCAGAGCCCGCTCGATATCGTGGCCTGGCACGGGAATTACGCCCCGGTGAAGTACGATCTAGGCACCTATTGCCCGGTGGGGGCGGTGCTCTTCGACCATCCCGACCCGTCGATTTTCACCGTGCTCACGGCGCCCTCGGGCATGGCGGGGACGGCCAATATCGACTTCGTCCTTTTCCGCGAGCGTTGGATGGTGGCCGAAGATACCTTCCGCCCGCCCTGGTACCACAAGAACGTCATGTCCGAGCTCATGGGCAACATCCAAGGCGTCTATGACGCCAAGGAGGAGGGATTCGTCCCCGGCGGCATGTCGCTTCACAACATGATGCTGCCCCACGGGCCGGATCGCGACGCGTTCGAGAAGGCCATAAGCTCCAACCTCGGCCCGGCAAAGCTCGAGGACACGATGAGCTTCATGTTCGAGACGCGCTTTCCGCAGATGCTCACGCCCTTCGCGGCGAAGGAGGCGCCGCTCCAGGACGACTACATCGATTGCTGGGCGTCGCTGGAGAAGAAGTTCGACGGGTCGCGGGGCACGGGCTGATGGAGTTTCTGTCAGAAGTGAGCGGCGCGGGATGGGCGCTGGGCGCCGTGGTCCTGGCCGCCCTGGCGGCTGTGCCCGGCTACCTCATGGGGCGCCTCAGGGACCGCCGCCACGGGCGGAGCGAGGCCTCGCAAGACACGCCCCCGCCCTCGGACGGCCCAGAAGGGCAGGGCAGCTCGGGCGGCGACGGATCGTGACGCTGGGCCAGATCATCCTCGTTCTGATCCTGCTCGGGCTTTCGGGGCTCAGCCTCCTGCTCGTGATCGGGCGGCCGGGGCCCCGCATCAAGAAGAAGCGGGATAAGAAGAAGTGAGCCTTGCCCCGTCCTGGGTCGATAGCGCGAACCGCGCCGACACGGACTTTCCCCTGAACAACCTGCCCTACGGCGTGTTCTCCATCGGCGGGGGCGCGCGCCACTGCGGCGTGGCGATCGGCGACGAGGTGCTCGACCTCACCGCGCTCGCGGGTGACGGGCATCTCCGCGCCGCGGATCCGGCCCTGCTGGCCGGGCCGTCCTGGAATGCGTTCATGGCGCGCGGCCCCGGGGCCTGGTTGGCGCTTCGAGGCGAACTCACCGCGCTCTTGAGCGCGGGTGCGGAGCGTCAGGCTGCCCTGACGGACTACCTCTTGCCGCGACGGAGCGTGGCGCTGCACATGCCGTTCGAGGTCTCGGAGTTCACCGATTTCTACGCCTCGCGCCACCACGCGACCAATGTCGGCACCATGTTCAGGGGAGCCGAGAGCGCGCTGCCGCCGAACTGGCTCCACATGCCCATCGGCTATAACGGACGGGCCTCCTCGGTGGTGCCGAGCGGCACGGATATCCGACGCCCCTGGGGCCAGCTGCGCGGCGATGACGGCCCGCGATTCGCGCCCTCGGAGCGCTTCGATTTCGAGCTCGAGCTCGGCGCGGTGGTGGGCGCGGCGTCACGGGGACCGCTCACCGTGGCGGAGGCGGATGCGGCCATCTTCGGCTACGTCCTGCTCAACGACTGGTCCGCACGGGACATCCAGGCCTGGGAATACCATCCGCTCGGCCCGTTCCAGGCCAAGGCCACCGCGACGACCATCTCACGCTGGATCGTGACGGCGGAGGCGCTCGCGCCCTTCCGGTGCGCCGTGCCCACGCGGGAAGTGCCCGTGCTGCGCCACCTCGAGGAGCCCCATGCGACGCTCTTCGACATCGCGCTCGAGGTCGATCTCGAGTGCGACGGTGGCAGGACACCGCTCACCCGCACCACCTCCCGGGAGATGTACTGGTCACCCGCGCAACAGCTCGCCCACCACGCCACTTCGGGCTGTTCCATGAACACGGGCGATCTGCTGGGGTCCGGGACGGTGTCGGGACCGGACCGTGGCAATCGCGGCTCCATGCTGGAGCTGAGCTGGAACGGGGCGGAGCCCGTCGAGACCCATGCCGGGCCGCGAAGCTTTCTCGAGGACGGGGACGACATCGTGCTCCGTGGCGCGGCGCTGGGCGCCGGCTACCGCGTGGGGTTCGGCGTGGCCCGCGGCAAGTTGCTCCCCGCGCTGGACGATCCCTTCGACAGAGCCACCTGACCCGTCATGGGCAACAAACGCAAATTCGGTCCGACGCGGGGCGAGTACCTTTTTCGAGCGGGCATGGGCGCGGTGATCCTTGGCCTCGTGGCCTATGCGCTCCTCGCGCGCGGGGTGCCGGAGGGCATCATGACTTCCGAATCGACCATCTTCGGCGCGGCATTCGGCGCCTTTCTCTTCGGTCACTCGCTCTGGAAGCTGATCACGAAGGACTACCGGGAGGTCTGAGCGGCACGCGCCCGCGCGCCGTGAGGGTGAAGACCTCGCTCTCCTCGAAGGCAACGGGCACGAGCGGGCGGTCGAAGGCCGCGCCGCCGTCGATGGCCACGCGATTGCCGAAATGCGTCGGCCCCTCGACCGGCGTATGGCCATGGATGACCAGCCGCGGCAGCGCGGCGCCAACCTCCAGAAACGGCTCTCGGATCCAGACGAGGTCGTTCTCCTCCTGGCGGTGCAGAGGAACGCCCGGGCGAATACCCGCATGGACGAAGAGGAGCGGGCCGACCTCACGCGTGAGCGGCAGCCCGCGGAGAAAATCGATGTGGTCCTCTGGCACGCGGTCGCGCGCATTGTCCGCGAGATCGCTGAGCCGAATGCGCTCTGGCACGGACACGCCATAGGATTTCAACGTCTCGGCCCCGCCAAAGGCTGTGTGAAGCCAGTGATAGCCCACGAGAATATGCGGGTCCTGCCGGGGGCCGGCGGGGTCGAGGAACCACTCCATGAGCCGGTCGTGATTGCCCTTGAGGCAGGTCCACCGGCGCCCCGCGCGCTGTCCGTCCAGCAGGCGGTCGATCACGGCGCGGCTGTCCGGGCCGCGATCCACGTAGTCACCGACGAAAACGATCTCCGCGTCTTCCCCGCCATCCGCCTCGATCAGGGCGAGAGCGGCGTCGAGCTTAGCGATATGACCGTGAATGTCGCCCAGGGCGTAGAGGGTCATGAGGCGACGTCGAATTCCAGCGTGGATATGGTCCCGAACATGCCGGTGGCCTTCAGCGCACCCAGCGCGTCGGGCTTCACCGCCTCATCCACGTAAAGGAGCGCGATGGCCTGCCCGCCCGCCTCGTTGCGGCCCAGCGTGAAGTTGGCGATGTTCACGCCGTTCTGGCCCATGGTCATGCCGAGGGTGCCGATGATGCCCGGCACGTCCTCATTGGTGGTGTAGACCATGTGCCGCCCGATCTCGGCGTCGATGTTGATCCCCTTGATCTGGATGAAGCGCGGCTTGCCGTCGGAAAAGACCGTGCCTGCCACGGAGCGCTCGCGTTTGTCGGTGACCACGGTGACCTTGATGTAGGCATCGAACACGCCCGATTTCGCCTGGTTCGTTGTGGAGATGTTGACCCCTCGCTCTTCGGCGATGACGGGGGCCGACACCATGTTCACGTCCGGGTTCGCGCGTTTCATGATGCCGGCGATGACGGCGCAGTTGAGCGCGGGAAGGTTCATCTGCGCCACGCCGCCGTCATAGAGGATGTTGATGGCCTTGATGCCTTCATCGGTGAGCTGGCCGATGAAGCTGCCGAGATGGCCGGCGAGCGCGACCCATGGGCCCATGACCTTGGCTTCCTCGGCGGTCATCGACGGCATGTTGAGCGCGTTCTCCACCGCCCCGTCGAGGAGGTAGTTCGACATCTGCTCGGCCACCTGGAGCGCCACGTTCTCCTGCGCCTCTGTGGTGGACGCGCCGAGATGGGGCGTGACCACGACGTTGGGTAGGTTGAAGAGCGGCGAGGCCGTGGCGGGCTCCACGGCGAAGACGTCGAAGGCGGCTCCGGCCACGTGGCCGGACTTCAGCGCCTCGGCGAGGGCGTCCTCGTCCACGAGGCCGCCGCGGGCACAGTTGATGATGCGCACGCCCTTTTTCATCATGGCGATCCGCTCGGCGGTGATCATGTTGGCGGTCTGCTCCGTCTTCGGGACATGGAGCGTTATGAAATCGGCGCGGGTGAGGAGCTCCTCGAGCTCCACCTTCTCCACGCCCATCTTGGCGGCCTTTTCTTCGGAGAGGAACGGATCGTAGGCCACGACCTTCATCTTGAGACCGCGCGCGCGGTCGCAGACGATCCCGCCGATATTGCCCGCGCCGATGACGCCGAGGGTCTTGCTCGTCAGTTCCACGCCCATGAATTTGGACTTCTCCCACTTGCCCGCATGGGTGGAGGAGGAGGCTTCGGGGATCTGGCGGGCGACGGCGAACATCATGGCGATGGCGTGCTCGGCGGTGGTGATCATGTTGCCGAAGGGCGTGTTCATGACGATGATGCCGGCCTTGGAGGCCGCGTCGCGGTCAACGTTGTCGACGCCGATCCCGGCGCGGCCGATCACCTTCAGGTTCGTGGCCGCCGCGATCACTTTCTCCGTGACTTTGGTAGCGGAGCGGATGGCGAGGCCGTCATACTGGCCGATCACCTCAAGGAGCTTGCCTTTGTCCTTGCCGAGATCGGGCTGGAAGTCGACGTCGATGCCGCGGTCGCGAAAGATCTGCACTGCGGTTTCGGAGAGTTTGTCGGAGACGAGAACTTTGGGCATGTCAGTTGTCCTGAAGGTCGAAATTTCCGAAGAAATTTCTTTGGAAATTTCGGTTAGGCGGCGGCGTGGAGCGCGTCGATTTCCGCGTGGAAGGCCCAGTCGAGCCAGGGCAGCAGCGCCTCGATATCGGAGGTCTCCACCGTGGAGCCGCACCAGATCCGGAGGCCGGGAGGCGCGTCGCGGTAGGCGCCGATGTCTAGCGCGACTCCTTCGCCTTCGAGCCGTTTGGCCACCGCCTTCGCGAAAGCGACGCCGTCCTCGATGCGGCCATCGGTGAATTTGAGGCACACGCTCGTGGTGGAGCGCGTGGCCGGGTCGGCGGCCAAGTTGTCGATCCAGTCCCGCGCGGCGCAGAAGTTCCAGACGGTCTTGGCGTTGAGCGTCGCCCGGCTCACGAGGCCGGCCAGACCGCCCACGCTTTCGGCCCAGTCGAGGCAATGGAGGTAATCCTCCACGCAGAGCATGGAGGGCGTGTTGATCGTGGCCCCCTCGAAGATGCCGTCTATGAGCTTGCCGCCCTTCGTCAGGCGGAAGATTTTCGGCAACGGCCAGGGCGGCGTGTAGCTCTCGAGCCGCGCCACGGCGCGGGGGCTCAGGATGAGCATGCCGTGGGCCGCTTCCCCGCCGAGCACCTTTTGCCAGCTGAATGTTGTCACATCGAGCTTGTCCCATGGCAGGTCCATGGCGAAGGCCGCGGAGGTGGCATCGCAGATCGTGAGGCCCGCGCGATCGGCCGGGATCACATCACCGCTGGCGACGCGGACACCGGAGGTCGTGCCATTCCACGTGAAGCAGACGTCCTTGTCGTAATCGAGGGCGGCCATGTTGACGATCTCGCCGTAGTCGGCGGTGTGGACATGGGCGTCGATCTTGAGCTGCTTTATGGCGTCGGTGACCCAGCCTGCGCCGAAGCTTTCCCAGGCGACCATCTCCACCGGGCGTTCCCCCAGCATCGTCCACATGGCCATTTCAAAGGCGCCGGTATCGGAGGCCGGCACGATGCCCACCTTGTAGTCGTCCGGCACGCTGAGGAGCGCGCGGGTCCGCTCGATGGCGGCCTTGAGCTTGGCCTTGCCCACCGCGGCGCGGTGCGAGCGCCCAAGGGGGGCATCGGCGAGCTTGTCGAGACTGAAGGTGGAGGGCTTGGCACAGGGGCCAGAGGAAAAGCGCGGATTGGCCGGCCGCGTGCCGGGAGCGTCGTGAGCCATTGGTGTTACCCTTACAGATATACGGCCCTCGTTGGGGAGGGCTGTCCCACCGCCGCGTTTACGGCGGGCCCCGCGACGCTGCAATGCGGAAAGTGAACCTTCACCTCGGAAGGCGCGCGCGCATCGGAAACGGCGTTTCCCCTTGGCGGGTCCAGTAGGGCCCCGTATGGCGCTGCCCATGACAGTATCGATGATTGCCAAGCCGGGGGGGCTCACGGCGGCCCATCTCGCACAGGTGCCGGGGCCGGTGACGTGGTTGTCCGACGGTGAAGCAGCGCTGGTGGACGGCGTTCTGCCCCCGGGCGTGCGCGGCGCGCTCGGGCCCGAGGGTGTGGATGTCAACGCGCTTCCCGGCGGGCCGCGCGCGCGGCGCGTGCTGCTCGCGGACATGGATTCGACCATGATCCAGCAGGAATGCATCGACGAGATGGCCGCCCATTTCGGGATCGGCGAGGCGGTGGCCGAGATCACCGCGCGCGCCATGGACGGGCAGCTCGATTTCGAGGCAGCGCTCAACGCGCGCGTGGCGCTCCTCGAAGGGCTGCCTTTGGCCGCGTTAGAGACTGTTTTCGAGGAGCGCATCCGCTTTACCCCCGGCGGTGCCACCCTTCTGGCGACCATGAAGGCACGGGGCGCCTACGCCGCGCTCGTCTCCGGCGGGTTCACCTATTTCACGGGGCGTGTGGCCGCAGCGCTCGGCTTTGACGAGAGCCGCGCAAACGTGCTGCTTCACGCGGACGGTGCGCTCACCGGCGCGGTCGCCAAGCCCGTGCTCGGGCAGGAGGCGAAGGTGACGGCCCTCGAGGAGATCACGGCGCGGCGCGGGCTCACGCCCGCAGACGTGCTGGCAGTGGGCGACGGGGCCAACGACCTCGCGATGCTCGGGCGCGCGGGGCTCGGTGTGGCGCTCCATGCCAAGCCCTCGGTGCAGGTGCGCTGCGACGTGCGGGTGAACCACGGGGACCTCACGGCGCTTCTCTTCCTGCAGGGCATCCCGCGCGCGGCGTTCATCACGCCCTGACCGGCGCCCGCGCCTTTTTCGGGACGGGCCCGGCCGTTCGCGTCCTCCCTTGAACGCATGGCGTTCGGACGCTCACCCCCCTCAGCCTAGAAGGCTTCGGGCTTCGGTAGCGCGCTGCGCGCGCGCTTGCGCCTGCTGAGCGCGTGGTCTCTGCTTTCGGCACCGTGGTGGCCGTGATAGGCCTCCGCCCATGAGCAGGATACCGACGCGTGACGAGATCCTCGACTGGATCTCCGCCCATCCCAAGGAAGCTTCGAAACGCGATATCGCCAAGGCCTTCGGCATCAAGGGCGCGGCGCGGATCGATCTGAAGCGCATTCTCCGCGAGCTGGAGGACGAGGGGCACCTCGCCAAGCGGAAGAAGAGCTACCGCGACGCCGACAGGCTGCCGCCAGTGGCGGTGCTGCTCGTGCAGGCGCCCGATGAAGACGGGGATGTCTTTGCCCGGCCCATGGAGTGGGGCGGCGAGGGGCTTGAGCCCCGCGTGCTCATGGTGCAACGCGCCTCGGAGCCCGCGCTGGGCGAAGGCGACCGCATCCTCGCGCGGCTCTCGGAGGTGAAGGGCGAGGAGCATCACTATGAGGGGCGCTTGATCCGCAAGATCGGCGCCAACCCGCGGCGCATCTTGGGGGTCTTCCGGCAGGGATCCGAGGGCGGGCGGGTCGTCCCCGTGGACAAGAAACAGGACCGCGAATGGATCGTGCCCGCGGGCGCGACGGGCGGCGCGCGGGACGGCGAGCTCGTGGAGGCCGAGCAGGCCGGGCCGAAGGGGCGCATGGGCCTGCCCAAGGCGCGCGTGGTCTCCCGGCTGGGCGATCCGTCGGCGCCGAAGGCTGTCTCGCTCATCGCGATCCACCATCACGGCATCCCCGACGCCTTCCCTGACGATGCGGTGGCCGAGGCCGACGCCGCCGAGCCCGCCGCCCTGGGCGACCGGGAGGACCTGACCCACCTGCCGCTCATCACGATCGACCCGGCGGATGCGCGGGACCATGACGACGCGGTCTGCGCGCTCGAGGCCGAGCACGGTTTCACCATCTGGGTCGCCATCGCCGACGTGGCGCATTACGTGCGCCCGGGATCGGCGCTCGATCGCGAGGCACGCAAGCGAGGGAATTCGACCTATTTCCCCGACCGCGTCGTACCGATGCTGCCGGATATCCTCTCCGGCGATCTCTGCTCGCTCCACGAGGGGGTGACGCGGGCCTGCCTCGCCGTGGAGATGAAGATCTCGCCTGAGGGCGCGCTTCTGGGAAGCCGCTTCACGCGGGGGCTCATGAAAAGCCCTGCGGCGCTCCACTACGGAGAGGTGCAGGCAGCGATCGATGGCGCGCCCAACGCGCGGACGCAAGACCTGCTCGAGCCGGTGTTGAAGCCGCTCTACGCTGCCTACGCTGCGCTTGTACGCGCGCGCGAGGCGCGGCAGCCGCTCGATCTCGATCTGCCGGAGCGGCATATCGAGCTCTCGGATACGGGAAAGGTCACCGCGGTGGCGTTTCGCGAGCGGCTCGATGCCCACCGGCTCATCGAGGAGATGATGGTGCTCGCCAACGTGGCCGCGGCGAAGACGCTGAGCGAGAAGCGCGTGCCGCTCCTGTTCCGCGTCCATGAGGAGCCGTCGCCCGAAAAGCTCGAAGCGCTGCGGGAGACGGCTGGCTCCGTGGGGTTGCCGCTGGCCAAGGGGCAGGTTTTGCAGACAAGGCATCTCAATCGCCTCCTCGCGGAAGCGGAGGGCACGGAGTTTGCGGAGATGATCAACATCTCCACGCTCCGCTCCATGACGCAGGCCTATTACGCGCCGCAGAACTACGGGCATTTCGGGCTGGCGCTCAGCCATTACGCACACTTTACGTCGCCCATCCGCAGATATTCCGACCTCATCGTCCATCGCGCGCTCATCACTGCCCATGGCTGGGGCGAGGACGGGCTCTCGCAAGACGAGATCGAACGCCTCGAGGCCACCGCCGAGCACATCTCCGAGACCGAGCGCCGCTCCATGCTGGCCGAGCGCGACACGACGGACCGCTACCTCGCGTCGTATCTGAGCGAGCGCGTCGGCAACGAATTCACCGGGCGGATCTCCGGCATCGCGCGCTTCGGCGTCTTCGTGAAGCTCGACGAGACCAGGGCGGACGGGCTCGTGCCCATCCGGGACCTCGGCGCGGAGTATTTCCACTACGATGCCGACGCGCTCACGCTCACGGGCTCTGACACTGGCCGCGAGATCGGGCTGGGGCAGCGCGCGACCGTGCGCCTGGCCGAGGCCACGCCGGTGACCGGTGGCCTCATCCTCGAGATGCTCGAAATAGAGGGCGCGGCCCTCACGCGCGGGCCCCAGCGCCGCGCGAAACCACCCAAGCGCAAGATGCGCGTGGCCAAGAAGAAGAGCACGAAGGTGCGCAAGGTCACCCGGCGGAAGCGATAACGCGCCGAGCGCCATGATCGCCGCTGACAGGCGTGCCGCGCGTGCCTAACGTGGGGCCAGTTCCCTTGGTCTTCGGGCATCGCCATGCGCCTTGTTTCCGCTCTCCTCGCGCTTTTGATCTTGGCCGCCTGTGCCGGTGTCGCCACTCTGGGCCCATCGACCCAATCACAGAGGGCGGAGAGACAGGTGGACCCAGCCAAGGAGCAGGCCTTCCAGGCGTGGATCGCGGAGTACCGCGCCGGCGCCGAAGCGCGGGGCGTGCCCCGGGCGGTGCTGTCGCGGGCCTTTGCCGATGTGCGCTACAACGCCGAGGTGATCGAGAAGGATCGCAACCAGGCGGAATTCTCGCTGCCGATCTGGGACTACCTCGCTCGGATCGCCTCGGACGCGCAGGTGCGGGGCGGGCAGGCGGCGCTCGCGCGGCACAACGCCGTGCTCGAGCGGATCGAGGCGCGCTACGGCGTCGACAAGGAGGCGGTCGTGGCCGTCTGGGGCGCGGAGACCCGCTACGGCGAGACGCGCGGCACGATCCCGGTGATCGAGGCCACGGCGACTTTGGCCTTCGACGGGCGGCGGGGCGAGTTCTTCCGGCGTCAGCTCGACGAGGCCATCCGCATCCTCGCACGCGGGGACACGAGCCCGGCCAACATGACCGGAAGCTGGGCGGGCGCCATGGGGCACACGCAGTTCATCCCCACCTCGTACCAGGAATACGCCGTGGATTTCGACGGGGACGGGCGGCGCGACATCTGGAGCGATGATCCCACCGATGCGCTGGCGTCCACGGCGGCCTATCTCGACCGCTTCGGCTGGACAGCAGGACAGCCCATCGCTGTCGAGGTGCGGCTCTCCGGCGGGGCGGACACGTCGCTCGCGCGGAGGAGCTTCACGCTCGCGCCGTCACAATGGGCGGCGCGGGGCGTCACCGGGCTCGACGGGCGACCGGTGCCGGATTTCGGGCAAGCCGCGCTCTACCTGCCAGCCGGGGTCCAAGGTCCCGCCTTCCTCCTTTTCAACAATTTCCGCGTGGTGGAGCGCTACAACGCCGCCGATGCCTATGTCATGGCTGTGGGGGAGCTTTCGCGGCGGATCGCCGGCGCGCCGGGCATCCGAGGCGCGTGGCCGGTGGGGCAGCGGGCGCTCAACGCGCGCGAGGTGCAGGAGTTGCAACAGCGGCTGACGGCGGCGGGGTTCGACACGCAAGGCGCGGATGGTCTCATGGGGTCGAACACGATCGCCGCCATCCGGGCCTATCAGCGCGCGAACGGGCTCACCGTGGACGGCTTTGCCTCGCTCGAACTGCTCGAGGCACTGCGCTAGAGCGAGATTTCCATCATGCGGTGCTGGATGCCGGCATCGTCGAAGACGGCACCGTAGGGGCGGTAGCCCAGCCGCTCGTAAAACGAGAGGGCGGAAAGCTGCGCGCCGAGGATCGCGCGGGTGGCGCCGAGGCGGCGCGCACTCTTGTGGCATTCTTCGAGAATGGCCTCGCCGAAGCCCTTGCCGCGATGATCGCGGAGGACGCAGACGCGCCCGATCTTGGCGGTCGTGCCCATGGGCAGGAGCCGCGCCGCGCCAATGGGATAGCCGTTGAGCGAGGCGAGGAGATGCACGGCCTCGCCATCCTTTCCGTCCACCTCGTCCTGCTCGGCGACGCCTTGTTCATTGATGAACACCGCGCGGCGCATGGCTTGGCAGGCGGTGACGTTCTGCGTCTCGGCTACGGTGACGGCGATGAGAAATACTCCCTCAGACAACGCGTGTAGATGGCCTTGAGACGGTGAATATCGTCCAGTGGTACGCGTTCGTCCACTGCGTGCATGCGTTTTCCGACGAGGCCGCATTCGACGACCGGGCAGTGATCCTTAACGAAGCGGGCATCCGAGGTGCCGCCGGAGGTGGAGAGTGCGGGCGTGCGGTTCGTCTCCGCCTGCACCGCCGCCTGAACGAGCTCGGAGAAGGCGCCGGGGGGCGTGAGGAAGCTCTCGCCGGAGATCTTGATCTGCAGGTCCACCGTGACGCCGAAGGCATCGGCGACCTGCGCGGCCTCGTGCTCCAGCCAGTCGCTGACGCTGGCCCCGGAATGAAGGTCGTTGAAGCGGATGTTGACGATCCCCTTGGCATGGGCAGGGATCACGTTGGTGGCGGTGTTCTCGGTGGTCATGGAGACGATGGCGAGCGTGGAAGGATCGAAGTGATCGGTGCCTTCGTCGAGCGTGTGGGAGGCGTAGGTATCCATGAGCCGGGCGAGCGCGGTGAGCGGATTGACGGCCATGTGCGGGTAGGCGGAGTGCCCCTGCTTGCCCGTGACCGTGACCCAGGCGGTCATGGAGCCGCGGCGGCCGATCTTGATGGCGTCGCCCATCTCCTCGGGGTTCGTGGGCTCTCCCACGAGGCAGTGGGTCATGACCTCGCCGGTCTCGTCCATCCAGTCGAGGAGCGCGGTCGTTCCGTCGAGGGCGTCGCCCTCCTCGTCGCCCGTGATAGCGAGGATGACCGCGCCGTCGGGCGGGGTGTCGCGGACGAAATCGACCGCCGCGGAGGCGAAGGCCGCCACACCGCTCTTCATGTCGGTGGAGCCTCGGCCGTAGAGGTAACCGTCATGGATCTCCGCGCCGAAAGGGGGATGTGTCCATGCCGCGGCATCGCCCACGGGGACGACATCGGTGTGCCCGTTGAAGCCGAAGGTGCGGGCATGGCCCTTTTCGCCCCAGCGGGCAAAGAGATTGGACACGCCCCCCCGATCCACGCGCATGCACAGGAACCCTGCCGCGCCGAGCAGGCTCTGCAGCACCTCCAGCGCGCCGCCCTCCACGGGTGTCACGGACGGGCAGCGCACGAGATCGGCGGTGAGTGCAATCGGGTCGTGGGGTCTTTGCATGTGCCTTTGATGCGACAAGAGGAAGGCTCTCACAACCCATTCGAACCCGCAGAGATATTGCCGCTAGGCAGCATGGCAGAATTGAGTTATCCACAAGGCAATAGCGTGCGCAAAGTACGCATACACAAAAATATGCCTGAGGCAGGGCAGAGGTCGAGCAGGCCTCACTATCGGAACGAATGCGGGTCGTGGGCGTGTCGCCCCCTTCCCCCGTGCGGCCGTGCAACCTGTCATGGCGCTGGGGCAAGGCATGGTCGCTGGGCGCGAGCTGAATTACGATCTGGACGCCACCGCACGGGAAATGGCGGATGCGATCTTTGGCGAGGGGGTCAGCGTGGTCGGCGCGTCCTACACGGGCGACGACCGATCCTCGGCGATCTACAGCCGCGGGGATGAGCTGGCCGAAAACGTCGTTCCTTCCGACCGGGGCGTGATCCTGTCGACCGGGCGGGCGGACCAGTTCACCAACCAGAACAACAGTCAGTCGAACCTCTCGGGCAGCCGGTCCACGAACACGTCCGGCGAAAACAACAACGCCGACTTCAACGCGGTCGCAGGCAGGTCCACCTTCGATGCGTCCTACCTCGACGTGTCCTTCACCAGTGAGGGCGACACGATGACGATGCAATTCGTCTTCGCCTCCGACGAGTATCCGGAATACACTTCCTCGATCTACAATGACGTGCTCGCCGTCTGGATCAACGGCTCCTACGTGCCCATGGCCGTGGGCGACGGCAACACCTCCGTCACGAGCATCAACGAGAACAACACCCTCAACCTCTACAAGGACAATACGGGCGATCAGTTCAACACCGAGATGGACGGGTTCACCGTCACGCTCTCGCTCACGATACCGGTCATTCCCACGACCGACCCGGCCAATCCGCAGGTCAACACGATCCGGATCGGCATCGCCGATGCCTCCGACAGCGTCTATGACTCGAACGTGCTTATCGCCGCCGACAGCGTCCAAAGCGTGCTCATCGCGGAATTCGATGAATTCACGATGCTCGAGGGCACGACGCGCAACCTCGATGTGCTCGCCAACGACACCTTCACCGGCAGTGTCGAGGTCACCCATATCAACGGCGTACCGGTCTCCATCGGCGACACGGTCATCCTGCCCACCGGCCAGGAAGTCACGCTCAAGGAAGACTACACCTTCGACGTCAAAACGACGACCGACATTGAAAGCGTCGTCTTCACCTACGAGGTGGCCGACGATGACGGCGTGACGGATGTGGGTTTCGTCGAAATCGACACGATCCCCTGCTTCGTCGCGGGGACGTTGATCCTCACGCCGGAGGGGGAGCGACGGATTGAGACGCTGGACGTGGGCGACCTCGTCCTGACCCATGATGGGGGACCCCAGCCCATCCGCTGGATCGGCACGCGCACCGTGCGCGCCGAAGGAGCGCTCGCGCCGATCCGGATCGAGGCGGGCGCCCTGGGCGACCATCGTCACCTCCTCGTGTCTCCCCAGCACCGCGTGCTGATCCAAGACACGCTTTCCGAGCTTCTCTTCGGCGAGCCCGAGGTGCTCGTCTCCGCCAAATATCTCGTCAACGACCGGTCCATCCGGGCCATGGAGGGCGGGTTCGTGACCTATGTCCACATGCTCTTTGATCGCCACGAGGTGGTCTTCTCAGAGGGGCTTGCCACCGAGAGCTTTCTGCCCGGACCACAGACCACCGAGTGCTTCGAGGCCGACATTCTCGAGGAGATCTGCGCCATCTTTCCGGAGCTCGATCCGCGCACCGGCCTCGGCTACAGCCCCGCGGCGCGGCGCACGCTCAAGGCGCACGAGGCTCGCGTCCTCATGGAGCGCGCGGCATGAGCTGGGTCGGTCTCGCTGATGCCCAGGGGGCCGAGTTCGATCTCCTCGGGCTCGAGAACCGGGCCCGCGTGGGCATGCGTCCGGCGCGCGCGCGCGATGACGCCCTCGCCTGCCGCGGAACCATCCTCTTCGAGGCGGACGTGGCGCAATTCACCGTCCCCCGCCCCCTCGTGGGCCACGGGATCGGGGCGAGCTTCATGCTGCAGGTGGATTTCGGGACCGAGGACAAGCTCGATTTCACCCTGTCGGTGGGTGACGCGGTGTGGCAGCACCGGCTGCCGCTCAAGATCACGAACGACCTGCAGGTGGTGCGCGTGAGCTACGCCTGGGACGCCGCCAGTCGGGCGGGCGTCCTGAGCGTCTACCAGCCCCGCTCGCGCCACGTGGCGCAATGCCTCGTGCCCGAACCGCGCCCGGTGCCCTGGGCCGTCTTGCGGAGCCTCATCCACGAGGCCCCGGACATGTGCCGGGCCAACGAGATGAGCTTTGTCGCGCTCTCCCGTGGCTTCGAGCCCGCGGGACCCATGCCCGGCCTGCGCGGCGACGTGGAGGTGGCCACGCCCGGAGGCATGCGGCGCATCTGCGAGATCGGGATGGAGGACCGCGTGCTTTCGCCGGACGGCCGCCCGCTCCGCGTGATCCGCCCGGTTCGCCGGCAGCTCCCCGCACGGGGAAGCTTTGCGCCCTTCCGCCTGCGTGCGCCCTATCTCGGCCTCGACCACGACCTGACGCTGAGCGGGGAAAGCCTCGTGCGGCTCGAGGGGCCGGATGTGGAGTACCTGCTCGGCGTGGAGGCCGTTCTGGCGCAGGCCAACCAACTGGGCGAAAGCCGGGCCTCGAGCGTCCGTCCCCGCGCATCGCTGGCCAGCTACCACCAGCTTGTGCTGGAGGAGGCCGACACGCTCGACACGGGTGTGGGCATCTCCTCGCTCGATCTCACGCCCGTGCCGCGCGCGGGCCTGGGTGCCGCCACGACGCTCTGGGCGGACATGAGCCAGAGCGCACCGGTGAGCGCCCGGCGCGACGAGATCCCGCTGGCGCGGCCCTACGAAATCATGACGCTGAACGCCACGCGGGCCGCCTAGGCGCTACCTTCGAAAAACGGCGTGACCTGGGCAACGATGACCGCGTTCTCGGCCAGCGCGCGGTCCATGAGGGCGGCCTCTTCCTCGGGGATGTCGTGCCCCTCCGCGCGCCGTTCCTCGAGCGTGCCGTAGCCCGAGACATCGAGCGGCGCCATATCGGCCTGTTTCAGGACCGCCACCGTCTCCCGCACGGCCTCCGCCTCGTCCACGCCGGAGGCATAGACCATGAGCGCAGCCCCCGTCGCGCCGTCGGGCAACCCGTCGCCCGCCTTCCGCCCCACTTCGACAAGGAGGGTGAAGACCTGGTGCGGTTTCTTGGGTTTGTCAGGTTTGGCCATGGCTGCCTCAGTTGAGGGCGCTGCGCATCGGGGACTTGCAGCGCCGCTGCGCGGGCCCACCCGTGGGAGGGCTTCAGTCGCGTAGCAGTTCGTTGATCCCGGTCTTTGAGCGGGTCCTTTCATCCACGCGCTTCACGATGACGGCGCAGTAGAGCGAGATGTTGTTCTTCGAGGGCATGGAGCCCGCTACGACCACCGAATAAGGCGGCACCTCGCCATAGCTCACCTCGCCGGTCTCGCGGTCCACGATCTTGGTGGATTTGCCGATGAAGACGCCCATGCCGAGGACGGAGCCCTCGCGCACGATACACCCCTCCACGACCTCGGAGCGCGCCCCGATGAAGCAATTGTCCTCGATGATCGTGGGGCCCGCCTGCATGGGCTCCAGCACCCCGCCGATCCCCACGCCGCCCGAAAGGTGCACGTTCTTGCCGATCTGCGCGCAGGAGCCCACGGTGGCCCAGGTATCGACCATCGTGCCCGCGTCGACATAGGCGCCCAGGTTCACGAAGGACGGCATGAGCACCACGCCCGGCGCGATGAAGGCGGATTTCCGGACCACGCAATTCGGCACCGCGCGGAAGCCGGCCTCGCGCCAGCGGTTCTCGCCCCAGTCCTTCCACTTCGAGTCGACCTTGTCCCACCAGCCGCCGCCCTGGGCGGAGCCGGGCTGCATCTCCATGTCCTTGAGGCGGAAGCCCAGCAGCACGGCCTTCTTGGCCCATTGGTTCACGTGCCAGTCGCCGCTCTCCTGCCGCTCGGCCACGCGTAGCGTGCCAGCGTCGAGCGCCTCGAGCGTGGCCTCGATGGCCTCCCGCGTTTCGCCGCCGGTCGTGGGCGTGATGGTGTCTCGCGCCTCCCATGCAGCCTCGATCGCGGTTTCCAGCTCTTGATGCGACATCTGTGCCTCCCTGCTCCGTCGGCGCGTCCTTAGCCTCTGCGCGCGGGGAGGGGAAGCGGGCTCAGGGCGCGCTGTCCGGGGGCAGACCGAAGTTGAGGCGTGCCTCGATCTGGGCATTGAACTCCGCCAGGGGCTGCGCGGTGTCGAAGGGCGTCTCCGGGATTTCGATGTCGATGAGCACGTGTCGCCGCCCTGTCTTGCAGCCGATGAAGGTCCAGAACCTGTCGCGCCGGATCTCCTCATGGGGGCTGAGGCCGCGGATGCGGATGAGCGCCACGGGCATGCCGTCGAGCGCCTTGATCGTCTCGTAGGCGCCGCTGAAATGGGGAGCGATGATCTCCCGCCGCTGTTTCTTGATCATGCCCGCCGGGTAGAGCAGGACCATGTTCCCATTCTCTATGATCCGCCGCATGGTGCGGAGCGATTTGGCCTTTTGCGCCTGTCGGCGCTCGGGCGGCCATGTCTTGGGCGAGGACATGGGCACCGAGCCCGCGACCATGAGCGGGAACCACTGAAGCGGGCTGTAATACTCGCTATAGAGCACGGCGGGCCGCACGCGCCGCGTGGTGTAGAGCAGCGCGCAGATCATGGGCCCGTCATGGCGCGACCCGTGGGAGCAGAGGATGAGACCGCCGGGGAGGTTCTGAAGCGCCGCCTTGTCCGCGCAGCTGATATTGAAGAAGAGCCCGTAATAGCTCCGCAGCAGCACGAAAAAGAGGTGCCGCGTCCAACGTCCCAGCGAGGCGTCCGCATAGCGCCGCAAGGTTTTCATCGCTGCTCTCCCCGTTTTTCATTTTGATAGCAGTTTCGGGGCGTTGGCCCACGATTTTCTGGTGGCGGCTCCGGGCTTCCCGCGCGCGCGTGCCCGTGCAATCCTCGGCCAAAATCCGGGAGGAGTTCATGAACCAGTATCACCGGCGCCACGCGCTGCGGACCTCGCACGAGGATATCGAAACGACGCGTGGCACGCCCGACACGCCGCAGACGCGGGCCGGGGCCTATGCGCTTGCCTTCGCGGACCCTGACTTCCTGTGTCGCGAGGAACTGCGGCCCGTGCGGCTACAGCTAGAGCTGCTGAAACCGGAGATGCTGCTCGAGGAGGAGGGCGTGGCCTCCACCATCGTTCTCTTCGGAGGAGCGAGGATCCCCGAGCCGGCCAAGAGGGATAGCGCGCGGACCGAAACGCTGGGCGCGCTCTCCGAATTCTACGAGGAGGCGCGGCGTTTCTCCCGCCTCATGACGGAAAGGTCCCTGCGCTCCGGTGGGCGCGACGGTGTGATCGTCACCGGCGGCGGGCCCGGGGTCATGGAGGCCGGAAACCGCGGCGCGCAGGAGGCCGGTGGTCGTTCCATCGGGCTCAACATCGTTTTGCCCCATGAACAGGCGCCGAATGCCTATGTGACGCCGGAGCTTTGCTTCAACTTTCACTACTTCGCCATCCGCAAGATGCACTTCCTCCTGCGCGCGCAGGCTATCTGCGTCTTTCCCGGGGGATTTGGCACGTTCGACGAGCTCTTCGAGGCGTTGACGCTGATCCAGACGAAGCGGATGGAACCGGTGCCGGTTCTCCTCTTCGGCCGGGACTTCTGGGAGCGCATCATCAACTGGAGCGCCCTCGTGGAGGCCGGCACCATCGGAGAGACGGACCTCGAGCTCTTCACCTTCGTGGAATCGGCGGAGGAGGCGCTTGCCGCGCTGGAGCGCTGAGACCGCCCGACCCGCCTAGCGCGGCGCGCCGAGCACCATCACCCACAGCATGCCCTGCGAGGACGGCACCGCCGCAACGCCGATATCGCGGCCACGCCGTGTCAGGAGATTGCTGTGGTGCGCACTCGATTGCCGCCAGGCCGTCATCACTGCGCCGACGCTGGATTGCCCGATCGCGAGGTTTTCGGCGACGTAGCGCCAGCGGTAGCCCGCGCGCGTGACGCGGTCGCCCACCCGCGATCCGTTCTGCCCCTCATGGGAGAAACGCTGCGTTGCGGCCAGCTCGCAGGCATGGCGCTGGGCGGCGCGGACGAGGTCCGCATCGGACCTCAGCGCGGGGCGTCCCTGTGTCGCGCGGTAGGCATTCGTGGCCGTGATCACGCCTGCCGCCTCGGACGTGTCGACCGTGCAGGCCAGGGCGGGACCGGCCCAGAGGGCCGCGCAGATGCTAAGCAGCCGAAACACCGCTGTCCTCCGCGATCTGGCGGCGCGATTTGCGCGCGCGTTCGGTGGCGGACTTGAGCTGCCCGCAAGCGGCCATGATGTCCTCGCCCCGCGGTGTGCGGATGGGGGAGGCATAGCCCGACTTGTAGACGATATCGGCAAAGGCCTCGATCCGGGACCAGTCGGACCGCTCATAGGGCGACCCGGGCCAGGGGTTGAACGGAATGAGGTTCACCTTGGCGGGAATACCCTTGATCAGCTTGACGAGGCGGTAGGCGTCGGCGTCGCTGTCGTTGACGTCCTTGAGCATCACGTATTCGAAGGTGATCCGTTCCGAATTCGAAAGCCGCGGATAGTCTCGTAGCGCGTCGAGCAGTGTCCCGATGTTCCACTTCCTGTTGATCGGCACGAGCACGTCGCGCACCTCGTCCGTCGTCGCATGGAACGACACGGCGAGCTGGCATCCGATCTCTTCCGCCGTCTTCGCGATCTCGGGCACGACGCCCGAGGTGGATAGCGTGATGCGACGGCGGCTCAGGCTTATCCCCTCCGGATCCATCGCGATCTTCATCGCGTTACGCACCTCCGCGAAGTTATAGAGCGGCTCGCCCATGCCCATGAGCACGATGTTGGAAAGCAGCCGCGTCTCGTCCTTCGGCGCGCCCGGCACGGGCCACTCGCCGAGGTCGTCGCGCGCCACCATGATCTGGCCCACGATTTCGCCCGCGGTGAGGTTGCGCACGAGTTTCTGAGTGCCCGTGTGGCAAAATGTACAGGTTAGCGTGCAGCCCACCTGCGACGAGATGCAGAGCGTCCCCCGGTCGGCTTCGGGGATATAGACGACCTCCACCTCGTGCCCGCCTGAGATGCGGACGAGATACTTGCGCGTCCCGTCCTCGGACACCTGGCGGGAGACGACCTCCGGCACCTCAATCACGAAATGCTCGGCGAGCTCCGCGCGGTAGGCCTTGGCGAGGTTTGTCATCTCGCCGAAATCCCGGCGGCCCCACTGGTAGACCCACTGCCAGATCTGGCCGGTCCGCATCTTGGCCTGCTTTTCGGGCGTGCCCATGGCGGTCAGCGCGTCGCGCAGCTCGGCGCGGGTGAGGCCCACGATGTTCTTCCGCGCGCCCTCCGGCCGCTTCCTGGGAACGGTGAGGTAGTCCTGCGCGATGGGGGCGGGCTCGGTCACGGGCACTGGCCTTCAACTGGTTGAGGCTCGCATATAGAGCCGCGCGCGCCGCTTGAAAAGTCGTGCCGCCGTGCCCGCGCGCGGTCCCGAGCTAGGCGATATGCGACGGGGCATCCCGGGACCGACCCTCAGGCGTTGCAGCGCTGCTCGGCATCCTCGACGGCAGCCGTGAAGCCGAGGAGCGAGAACGTGTCCCGCGTGGTCGTTCCGCGAGAAGAGCGACCGGTCACGATCGCCTGGCTGCCCCGCTTCATCGCGGTGACGATCTTTGCGTCCTCGGCGGACGAGGCGGCCCAGGCCCATTCGCCCTCGGTAAAAAGCTCGAACTCGGTCCCATCGATGTTGAGGTTGACGGTGGAGCCCGACGCGAACGGGTAACCGCCGGTGAAATTCAGCTGCCCGGAGACGGAGGCCGAGGGCCGGTAAAACACCATCAGCAGGATATCACCCCGCCGTGCGGCCACCTCGCGACCTTCGCGGGTGTTCACCGTCTCCTTGGGCGCCGTCACGCCCCAGCATTCGCTGGGCTCCTCGGCTACGAATACGCTCCAGTCGGTGTTGGCCGACACGCGGTTCTCGCTTTCCTCCTGGGCAAGTGCTGCGGTGGCGAGGGTGGCCGTGGCGGCCAGTACGGCAAGGGGACGGATCATCTCAAGAAGCCTCATGTACGGGACGGGCGGTGCGCATTCGGCCCACCCTTGTTGTTGCGCTTTTCATAGCCTAGCGAGGACCCGTGAGCAAAGGCTCGCGCATCACATTTGCGATTTCTTGCCGCGGAAAGGGACCCGCCATGGACGTCGGCGCACCCCTTGTCGAAATCTGGCGCGGCGCGCTCCTGGAGAGCGTGCATGGGGGCCACGCCGTCATCGCGGACGCAACCGGCCAGATCAGGGAGGCGTGGGGCGATCCCGACACGCTCATCTTCCCACGCTCCGCGTGCAAGATGGTGCAGGCGCTGCCCTTGGCGCGTGCCGGGCTCGGGCTCACACCGGAGCGGCTCGCGCTGGCTTGCGCGTCGCACCAGGGCGCAGCGCTTCATCGAACCCATGTAGAAAGCTGGCTCGGCGATCTCGGCTTCGGTGACGACGCTCTCCTCTGCGGGCCGCAACCGCCGCGCGACGACGCGGAGCGGGTCCGGCTGATCAGGGAGGGCGGCGCGGTCTGCCAAGTGCATAGCAATTGCTCCGGCAAGCATGCCGGGTTTCTCCACCTCGCCCGGTATCTGGGCGCGGCGTCCGAGGGCTACATCGCGCCCGATCACCCTGTGCAGCGGGCCGTGCGGCAGGCCTTCGAGGACTCGGTGGGCGAGGATAGTCCAACCTGGGCCATCGATGGCTGCTCGGCGCCGAATTTCGCCTGCACGCTCACCGGGCTTGCCCGCGCCATGGCGGGCTTCGCCGCGGCCCGCGACGGCGCGGAGGCCACGCTTCGCGCGGCGATGATGGCCCATCCCGAGCTCGTGGCCGGAGAAACCCGCGCCTGCACCGAGCTCATGCGCGCGGCCCCGGGCGTTGCACTCAAAACCGGCGCTGAGGGGGTCTTCGTCGCGATCCTGCAGGATCGAGGGCTCGGTATTGCACTCAAGGTATCGGACGGAGCGACCCGCGCAGCCCAGGCGGCGATCACGGCCCTGCTCATACGGCTTGGCGCAGTGGCGCCCGGTCACCCGGCGGCGCTCAAGCGGCTCGGTCCCATCACGAATTGGGCGGGCCGCGTGACCGGACGCGTGGCCGTGGGCGCCGCGCTGGCGTGACCGGCGGGAGCGAGGGGCCAGCCCCTCACCCTCCTCGAGGGATGCTTGGCCGAGGAAAGCGGGGATGATCGTTCGGGAGCCCCCCTTCTTTGTGCCCCGTACTTCCGCCGGAGGCATCCGGTGACGGCCGCGGGCGCGGGCGTCAGCCGTTGCTCACGATCCTGAGCCCCTGGTCCCGCGGATGCTGGTGGCCGGTGCGGGCCGCGGCCACGCGGCGCATGGGGCTCACGTCGGGCACGCTCCGTTCCGGTTTCGCGCGGTCCCACATCTCCGTGCGGCCCGGCTGCAGCGCCTGCCAGTGGTCGCGGGCGAGCCCCACCTCCGAGAGCGCCGGCGCCTCGCCCATGCCGGGCGTCAGGCGGTGGCGCAGGAAGGCGAGCGGGTGCTTGCGCAGCGTCAGACGCATGGCGACGTAATCCTCCACCACTTCCTCGCCTTCTGTCATGGCCGGCAGGTTTGGCGCCGCCTCGGCGATGGCCTCGTCCTCGGTGTCATGGGCAAAGAGCGGGAGCGGCTTCGTACCCACGAGTGCCTTGGCCTCCCAGAGCGCCTCGCGCCGGGTGAGGCCGAGGCTCGCGAAGGCATCCGCCTCGGCCAGCGCCTTCACCGCCGCGGGGATGATGCCCGCGCGGCGCCAGACATCGCGCACCGCCCGGTAGCCGTTGGCGCGGGCGGCCACGATCCAGATCGCATCTTCCTCGGACATGCCCTTGAGCTGGCGGAAGCCCAGCCGGATGGCGAGCGACCCGTCGGGCTGCGGCTCCATGATGTTGTCCCAGTCGGAGGCGTTGATGCAGACGGGCAGGACGGTCACGCCGTGCTCGCGGGCATCTCGGACGATCTGGGCGGGGGCGTAGAATCCCATGGGCTGCGAGTTGAGCAGCGCGCAGGCGAAGATGCCGGGATGGTGGCATTTCATCCACGCCGAGACGTAGACGAGGAGCGCGAAGCTCGCCGCGTGAGACTCCGGGAAGCCGTAGGAGCCGAACCCCTCGATCTGGGAAAAGCAGCGCTCGGAGAAATCCTGGTCATAGCCGTTGGCGGCCATGCCCTTCATGAAGCGTTTGCGGAATTCCGACACGTTTCCGTGCTTTTTGAACGTCGCAAGCGCGCGGCGCAGGCGATCGGCCTCGGAGGGGTCGAAGCCCGCGCCCACGATGGCGATCTGCATGGCCTGCTCCTGGAAGAGCGGCACGCCCAGCGTCTTGCCCAGCACCTGCCCCAGCGCGTCGGAGGGAAAGGTGACCTCCTCCTCGCCGTTGCGGCGGCGAATATAGGGATGGACCATGTCCCCCTGGATCGGCCCGGGGCGGATGATGGCGACCTGAATCACCAGGTCATAGAATTTCTGCGGCCGCATACGTGGCAGGAAGTTCATCTGCGCCCGGCTTTCCACCTGGAAGACGCCGAGCGAGTCGGATTTGCAGAGCATGTCGTAGGTGGGCTTGTCGTCCTCGGGCACGGTCGCCAGCGTGAAGCGGTCGTGGTGGTGCAGGTCGATGAGGTCGAAGGCCTTGCGGATGCAGCTGAGCATCCCGAGGGCAAGGATATCGACCTTCAGGATGCCAAGCGAGTCGATATCGTCCTTGTCCCAGCAGATGACGGTGCGGTCTTCCATGGTGGCGTTTTCCACCGGCACCAGCTCGTCGAGCCGCCCTTCGGTGACGATGAAGCCGCCCACATGCTGGCTGAGGTGCCGGGGAAAGCCGATGATCTCGTAGATCAGTTCCAGCGTCTGGATCAGATGCTGGTCGGTGGGGTCGAGCCCGATCTCAGCCATCCTCTCCGCCTCGAGCCCGTTGGCCGAGAAAAAGCCCCAGAGCTGGGAGGACATGGCCGCGATGGTATCCTCGGAGAGCCCCATGGCCGTGCCCACCTCCCGCACGGCGCGCTTGCCGCGGTAGTGGATGACGGTGGCGCAGAGCCCCGCACGGTGGCGGCCGTAACGCTCGTAGATGTGCTGGATCACCTCCTCGCGCCGCTCGTGTTCGAAATCGACGTCGATATCGGGGGGCTCGTTCCGCGCCTCGGAGACGAAGCGCTCGAAGACCATCGTGCCGAGTTCGGGCGAGACCGACGTGACGCCCAGGCAGTAGCAGACCACCGAATTGGCCGCCGAGCCGCGCCCTTGGCAGAGGATCCCCTGGCTTCGCGCATAGGCCACGATGTCGTTGACGGTGAGGAAATAGGGCTCGTATCTCAGCTTCCCGATGAGGGTCAGCTCGTGCTCGAGCAGATTTTTCACCCGCTCTGTCGCGCCTTGCGGGTAGCGCCAGGCGAGCCCCTCATAGGCCAGGCGGCGGAGCCGCGCAGGGGGCTCTTCCCCGCCCATGACCTCCTTGGGATATTCGTAGCGCAGCTCCTCGAGCGAGAAGCTCAGCCGCGCGGCCAGCGCCGCGGCGCCGTCCACCGCCTCCTCGTGCCCCGCAAAAAGCCGCCGCATCTCCGCCTCCGAGCGCAGGCGCTGCTCCGCGTTGCACTGCGCCTCGCGGCCGAGCGCATCGACGCGGGTGCCCAACCGGACGGCGGTGAGCACGTCGGTGAGCTTGCGCCTGCGACCGTGATGCATGAGGGGACGCGCGGAAGCCACGAGCGGCAGTCCGAGCGTGCGGGCCAGGCGCGCAAGCGCATCGAGGCGGGCGGCGTCCTGCCCGTCATAGCGCGGTGCGGCCAGCAGGTGACAGGCCCCGGGAAAGCGGCGCGTCAGCCCCCGCGCCGCCTCTGCCCAGGCGCGCCCGCCGGGCTGCGAGAGCGGCTCCCGGGGCGGATGCAGCAAAAGCTCGAGCCCCTCTCCGAACTCTTCGAGATCCGAGAGGTGGAGGATGCAGCTGCCCTTCTCAGCCCGAAGCCGCCCGCGGGAGATGAGCCGGCACAGATGCCCCCAGCCCGCGCGGTCCCGCGGCAGCGCCGTGACGGTGAAGCCGCCCACCAGCACGAGCCGCGCGGCGGGAAGGAGCCGCGGGACATTCCGGATCGCCGCACTCGCGGGCCGCGGCAGATGCGCGGGGCAGGGCGGGCCGATGATCCCGTCCCGCGCGTCGGCCTCCGCGCGCAGTTTCACCCGGCGCGCGATCTCCTTGGCCTCGGTATGGGCGCGGACGATGCCCGCCACGCTGTTTTCATCGGCGATGGCGATGGCCGGCTGCCCCAGCAGCGCGGCACGGCGCATATACTCCTCCGGATGCGCGCCGCCGGTGAGGAATGTGAAGTTCGACGTGGCCGAAAGCTCGGCGAAGGGCGGGTGGTCCGTCATGGAGTGGCAGCTCCTGAAACGACTCGGAAGCCCAATTGTTCACACTTTGTTCCAGAATGCCAGTGCGTCATGTGCAGCTGAGGTGAAAAGAGGATGCGCGCCCGTGCCACCCGCCGCGATTTCCAGCCGTCCCAGAGCGTTACCGCTCTCGCTCCGCAGGCGCGCAAAGCCCGCCTTCGTGGCACGCTAGGACCTGCGCGATCTGCGCTTGCCTGGGGCGAGCAAAGGCGTTGCCGCCACAAGGGTCGAGGGCAAGGTGGTATCCGTCCCCGCGCGCCTCCAGGAAGGCGAGCGTCTCCACGCCCGGCGCCAAGGAGGCGCACCACGGACCCGCGCAGGGGGCCAGGATCGTGACGTCGAGCTCGGTGAAAAAGCCAAAGCCTTCGCCCGTGAACAGCGCGCCGATAAAACCCGCCTCCACGCGCCGCGTACGCGCTGACCCGTTCTCTACGGGAAGCGGCGCAAGGGCGTCCCTCGAAAAACTGAATCGCCCCAGCGCGATGACATAGGTCTCCTCCGCCGCCTCGGCCGCCAGATAGGCGCTCGGCACGGACCACGGCAAGCAGCTTAGCCCGCTGGCCGGTGAGCCCACCGCAAGACACAGGCCAACGAGGAGCGCGCGCATGGCATCCTGGGTGCGCGAGGGTCCCTCGTGAGGCAAGGACCCCCTCAAATTGCCGGACCCAGTTCCGCGAGAACGCGCTCGTAGACGTGACGCTTGAAGGGCACGATAACGGCAGGCAACTCTTCGGGCGGCAGCCATTTCCAGGCCGAAAACTCGGGGTCCTCGGTGGCGATATTCACGTCCGCATCGACGCCGAGAAAGCGCATGAGGAAGTACTTCTGCTCCTGCCCGCGCCACTTTCCGCCCCAAAGCTTCGGCGCGAGATCAACGGGCAGATCGTAGGCCAGCCAGCCTCCGGTCTCTGCCTCCACACGCACGAGCTGCGCGGGCACGCCGGTCTCCTCCTCGAGCTCGCGCAGCGCCGCTTGCTCTGGACTTTCGCCCCTGTCGATCCCGCCCTGGGGCATCTGCCAGGCGTCCTGGCCCGGCGGGGCATCGCGGCGCTGGCCCACGAAAACATGGCCCGCGGTGTTCACGAGCATGACGCCCACGTTGCGCCGGTAGGGGAGCCGCGCGATTTCATCCGGTGTCATGACACATGTCCCAAATCCAGATCGGCGCGCCTCCGGCGGCCCCGGGCATGCCCGAGCGAAGCGAGGCCACCGAAGGCGCAAGCGTCAGCGCGGCGGGGAGGCGGGCGGGCCCGCTTTGGCAGAACGCGCCGCTCCCGGGCTGGAGCCTCACTGCTGCAGCGCGCTCAGGCCCTTGAGGATGTCGATGGCATATGCCAGCTGGTAATCCTCATCTCGCAGCTCCGCGGTGGCCTCGGCAATCGCCTCCTCGGCCTGGATCTGTTCCAGCTGTTCCTCGGTGAGCTCATTGCCGAGCGACCCGCGCAGATCCGCCTCGGAGCGGGAGGGGCGCTGATCCTCCTCCTCTTCCTCGGTGACCTCCGCCGCACGGCGGGGCTGCTCCACGATGATGTCGGGGGAGATGCCCAGCGCCTGGATCGAACGCCCCGAGGGCGTGTAATAGCGCGCCGTCGTCAGGCGCATGGCGCCGGAGCCGCGGAGCGGCATGATCGACTGCACCGAGCCCTTGCCGAAGCTCTTCGTGCCCACCACGATGGCGCGGCGGTGATCCTGCAGCGCGCCCGCCACGATCTCGGAGGCCGAGGCCGAACCGCCGTTGATCAGCACAACGATGGGCAGGCCTTGAGCGAGGTCATCGGGCGAGGCGTTGAAACGTTCGGCGTCCTGCGGATCGCGGCCCCGCGTGCTCACGATCTCGCCCGCCGTCAGGAACGCGTCGGAGACGCGCACCGCCGCCGTCAAGAGCCCGCCCGGATTGTTGCGCAGGTCCACGACGACGCCCGATACGTTCGAGATGCCGCCCGCCTCCTCGATCTGTTCGGCAAGCCCGTCGCGGAGGTTCGGATAGGTCTGGTCGTTGAAGGTCGACACGCGCAGCACCACGGCGTCGCCCTCCGTCCGCGTGCGCACCGCCGTCAGCCGGATCGTGTCCCGCACGATCGTGATGTCGAAGGGATCGTCCTCGCCCTCGCGAACGACGGTGATCACGATCTCGGACCCCACGGGCCCGCGCATGAGCTCCACCGCCTCGTCGAGCGTGAGGCCGAGCAGGCCCTCGCCGTCCACATGGGTGATGAAATCGCCGGCCTCGACGCCGGCCTGGTCGGCGGGCGTGTCATCCATGGGCGCAACGACCTTCACGAAACCCTCTTCCTGCGTCACTTCGATGCCGAGCCCGCCGAATTCGCCGCGGGTCTGCACGCGCATGTTCGCGGCGTCGTCGGGTGACAGGTAGGAGGAATGCGGATCGAGGGAGGTGAGCATGCCGTCGATGGCGGCCTCGATCAGCTCCTCGCTCTCCACCTCTTCCACGTATTGCGAGCGGATGCGCTGGAAGATGTCGCCGAAGAGGTCGAGCTGCTCGTACACGCTCGCCTGTTCATCGGCCTGCTGGGCCAGAAGCGGCCCGGCGACCTGCGTGGTCGCCAGGCCACCGGCGAGAACGCCGATCCCAGCCGCAATGATGAATTTCCGCATCGTCAGTTCCTCTCCAGTGCGAACCACTCTTCGGGGTCTGCTTTTTCCTGATTCACTCTCACCTCGATATAGAGCGTTTCGCTCCGATCGATGGAAGTGGCGTGCTGGGCGGCGCCCATCAATCCGAGCGGTGTGCCAGCCGTAACGACCTCGCCTCCGCCTACATAGAGACGCGCGAGCCCCGCGAGCACCAGCAAAACGTCGCGGGCGGGCTCAAGGATCATCACATTTCCGTAGTCCAGAAGCGGCCCGGCATAGCGCACCGTCGCCGCGGCGGGCGCGGTGACGAGGGCCGAGGGCGCCGTGGCCAGGATGAGGCCCGGCCGCGCGACGCCCGCGGCATCGGCTTCTCCGAACCGTCGCAGGATCCGCCCGCGCACCGGCGTGTCGAGGGCGCCTCGCAGATCCTCCGCCGCCGGCGCGTCCGCGCTGCCCGTCCTCACCACGGTGCCGAGGAGACCGGCGGCAAAACCGTCGAGCGTCTCTGACGCGGCGATCAGGACCGAAATCTGGATTGGGTCCTCTGTGAAACGTCGCGGCAGCGGTGCGCGCTCCGCGATCGCCTCCGATAGGGCGCTGCGCGCCCGTTCCACGTCGATCAGCCCGTCCCTGAGACGCGCCGCCGCGTCGGCCTGCAGCGCGCGCAGGGCTGCGACATCCGCGAGATCAGTGCGCAGCGCCGCCGCGTCCTCCTGTAGACGGGGCGTGACCGTTGCCAGAAGCATGCTCGACCGTGCCGATCCGGTGGGTCCTTCGGGGTGCAGCAGCATGTGCGGGGTGTCCCGCGCCCCCATGACCTGAAGCACGCCCACCAGCCGCGCGATGTCCTCTTCCTTCGACAAAAGGCCCTGCGTCAGGCGCGCCTCGGCCTGTGCGGCGGCGCGTTGGCCGGCGCGCACCGCGGCCAGCCCGTCCTCGAAGGCGCGCACTGTCTCGGTGAGTGCGGCGATCCTGTCCCGCCCGCTCTCTGCCTCGTCGAGGGCAGCGGTCGCGGCCTCGAGCGCCGCGATGGCCTCGCGGGCGCCCGCCGCGGGGTCGGCGCCGAGCGGCGCGCTGAGGAGGCAAATCGCCAGGGCCAAGTTGCGCAGAGTGGGGCTGTCACGCATTCCGCGCTCGGATCAGGTTCTGCCCGGTCATCTCCGGCGGCGCGGGCACGTCCATGAGCGCGAGCAGCGTCGGCGCGAGATCGGCCAGGCGTCCATCGGAGAGCCGCGCGCCCCCCGGCCCGCCGAAGAGGATGACCGGGACCGGGTTGAGCGTGTGCGCCGTGTGGGGTCCGCCGGTCTCCGGATCCACCATGACCTCGCAATTGCCGTGGTCCGCGCAGACGATCATAGCCCCACCCACCTCCTCGAGCGCGGCCACCACTTGCGCGAGCCCGCGGTCCACGGCCTCGCAGGCCTTGATGGCAGCGTCGAGATCGCCGGTATGGCCCACCATGTCGGGATTTGCATAATTCGTGACGATCAGGTCGTAGCCGTCGCGGATCGCCTCCACGAACTTTCGCGTGACCTCCGCGGCGGCCATTTCAGGGGCGAGGTCATAGGTTGCGACTTTGGGCGAGGGCGGCATGAAGCGCGCTTCACCCTTGTAGGGCGCCTCGGCCCCGCCATTGAGGAAGAAGGTGACGTGAGGATACTTCTCGGTTTCGGCGAGGCGGAACTGCGTGAGGCCGTGCTTCGACACCCATTCGCCCAGCGTATTGTGGATCTCGCGCTTCGGATAGGCCGCGGCGAGGTACTCTGAATGCGCGTCGGAGTATTCGACCATGCCGAGCTGCGCGGCGAAGCGGGGCCGCTCGCCCGTCTCGAACCCGTCGAAGCCCGGTGCGCAGAGCGCGGCGAGGATCTCCCGCGCGCGGTCGGCGCGGAAGTTCAAGCAGAAGAGCCCGTCGCCGTCCGCCATCCCTGCGTAGTCTCCGATGATCGTGGGCAGGATGAACTCGTCGCCTGTATTCGCCGCGTAGCTCTGGGCCACGGCCGCGGCGGGATCGCCGGCCCGCTCCCCCTCGGCGCGGACCATGGCGGCGAAGGCCTTTTCGACCCTGTCCCAGCGGTTGTCGCGGTCCATGGCGTAGTAGCGGCCGATGACGGTGGCGATCGTCGCGCGGTCGGGCAGGGCATCGGCCAGACGCGGGAGGAAGGCGTCCGCCGTGCGCGGGCCCACGTCGCGCCCGTCGGTTATGGCGTGGATCGCCACCGCCACGTCCATGGAGGTGAGGAGCTTTGCCGCGGCGATGATATGGTCGAGATGGCCGTGCACGCCCCCGTCGGAGACCACGCCCATGAGATGGGCCGTCCCGCCCGTCTCCCGAAGGGCGTCGCCCAAGGCCAGGATCTGCTCGTTCTCGAAGAAGCTGCCGTCCTCGATGGCGAGGTCGATCTGGCCGAGATCCATGGCCACCACGCGGCCCGCACCGATATTTGTATGGCCCACCTCGCTGTTGCCCATCTGGCCGGAAGGCAGCCCCGCATCTGGCCCGTGGGTGATGAGCTGGGCCGCAGCACCTTGCGCACGGAGCCGGTCGAAGGTGGGCGTCGCGGCCAGGGCCGGCGCATTGGCCTCCGCGTTCGGGCTGTCGCCCCAACCATCGAGAATGCACAAAACAACGGGTTTTGGAGTGGTCATGCGGTCGTTCCCTGCCAGCGGCTCCTGTCTAGCAGAGCGGCGTGGCGCGGCAAGCGGCGGGCCGGGTCTCTACCAGGTCTGGGCCGGCTTGGGCTGCTAGGCGCGATGGTAGGGGCTCCCGGCAAGGATCGAGGCCGCGCGGTAGAGCTGCTCAGCGAGCATGACGCGGACCAGCATGTGGGGCCAGACCATCTTTCCGAAGCTTAGGGAAAGATCTGCCTCGGCGCGGAGCGTCGGCGCGAGGCCGTCGGCCCCGCCGATGAAGAACACCGCGTCTTGCACTCCGGTGTCCCTCCACTCCGCGAGCGCTTGGGCGAAATCCGGGGAGCTCAGAAGCTTCCCCCGCTCGTCGAGGCAGATGCGGCGGGCTCCGGTGGGCGCGGCCTTCGAGAGAAGCTGCGCCTCCTCGGCCGTGCCGCCCTTTTTGGCCTCCACTTCGGAGACGGTGAGCTGCGTGAGGCCCATCCCGCGACCGGTCCGCTCGAAGCGCCGGGCGTAGTCATCGATCAAATCGCGCTCGGGGCCGGCGCGGAGCCGTCCCACGGCGCAGATCGTCACGCGCATTCAGGCGTTGCCTGCTCCCGAGGCGGCGTCGCCCGGCGACTGCCACATCTTTTCAATCTGATAGAACTCACGGACTTCCGGGCGGAAGATATGCACGATGACGTCACCGGAATCGAGCAGCACCCAGTCACCGGTGGCCTTGCCCTCGCTCCGGCAGCTGATGCGGAGCTCGGATTTCAGCTTCTCGGTCAGCTTGTCGGCGAGCGCAGAGACCTGCCGCGTGGACCGGCCGGAGGCCACGACCATGAAATCGCCCATCTCGGATTTCCCGCGCAGGTCGATCTCCACGATGTCTTCGGCTTTTTCCTCGGTGAGGGTTCGGGTGATGAGGGCGCGCGTGGCCTCGCTCATCGATTGGGGGGCGGATGCGGCCATCGCGCTCACCCCCGCATCCGCGGCCAGCGCCGCATCGGACGAAAGAGACAGGACATTGTCCTCCTTCTTTGACGCGCCGTGTGCCCCGGCGCAGGGCGTATGAGCAAAATAGCCGTGCGGAGGTGTCAGTTCAATGAATCCCGTTGCCGGGCGCGCGGCCTGTGACATCGACGCCTAATCGAGCGCCTTCGCAGGGCCTGCCCCATCTCCCAGCACGCGCACCTCCCGCTGCGGGAACGGGATGGAGATGTCGTGCTCCTGGAAGGCGTCCCAGAGGGCGAGATAGACGTTGCCGCGAATGTTGGTGAGGCCGCCCGTGGGGTCGGTGATCCAGAAGCGGAGGATGTAATCCACCGAGCTGTCGCCGAAGCCCACGATGTGACACACCGGCGGCCGCTCCGCCAGGACGCGTTCGACCCCTTGCGCGGCTGCGATGGCCACCCGGCGCACCATGTGCGGATCGTCGCCATAGGCCGTGCCGAAATAGATATCGAGGCGGACGAACTCGTTGGAATGGGACCAGTTCACCACCTGGTTGGTGATGAGGTCCTCGTTGGGAATGAGGTATTCCTTGCCGTCGCGCGTGACGACGCTGGCGTAGCGGGCGCCCAGGGTCTGGATCCAGCCGAACGTCTCCCCGAGGGAGATGACGTCGCCGGGTTTGATCGACTTGTCGAGAAGGATGATGACGCCGGAGACGAGGTTCGACACGACCTTTTGCAGGCCGAAACCCAGACCCACGCCGATGGCGCCGGAGAGGACCGCGAGGCCCGTGAGATCGACGCCGGCGGCGTTGAGGCCGATGACGATGGCTAGGCCGTAGAACACGATCTGCAGGACCTTGACCACGAGAACCTGCATTGAGGGCGACATCTCCTCGGAGCGCCGGATGCGGGCCGAGGTGGTGCGCGTCAGAAGCCGCGCGGCGGTGATGAGAACGCCGAGCGAGATGAGCGCCTGCACCACAAGAAGCGCCGACAATCGGAACTCACCGAGGGTGAAGGCAAGGCTGTCGAGGAGGATGATCCCCTGGTCGAGGAGCCCGGTGATCTGCAGCGTCACGTAAACCCAGGCGCCGTAGCGAACGACCTGCCGCAGGGCCCTATTACGGATGAGCCGCGTGGCATAGGCCACGGCGAGCCAGGCAAACGCCAGGGTGCCGATGATCCCGAGGAGATAGGAGCGCGAGGGCCAGGTTATCTCCCGCATGGTCCAGATGACGACCCAGATGAGCACGACGAAGATGATCGCGCGCAGCCGCTGCAGGATCGCCAGCACAGTCTTGATCCGCCAGAGCGGCCAGTTCTCGCGGGTGGACAGCCAGGTGCGCGTCCGCGGGGCTATGATCCGGGCAATGAGCCACGAGACGAGAAAGAGCGCGAGCGCGATCATGACCTGATAGGCGCTCCACGGTCGCATGAGCCCGGACAGAAAAATGTCTGCCCGCGACAGAAGATCAGTGGCGATCGACGTGAGTTGCTCGGCCGTAAGCTCTTCCTCGGTGGGCTCCATGGGGGAACTCTATCGTGCGCCTGCGGGGTTTCAACTCTGTCGCGGTCCGGGGCGCGCTGCCGCGCCTCAGAGATGGGCGCCCATGATGATCCCGTCGATGCTGCGCCGGACATCGCTGCTCGCGGCCTCGGTCGCCTCCGACAGCGATTTGATCTCCTGGGCGATCACGGAAAAGCCGCGGCCCGCCTCGCCCGCGCGGGCGGCCTCCACGGCGGCGTTGAGCGCGATGAGGCGCACCGTGCGGGAGATCGTGTCGATCCTGTCCACGGCGTCGCGCGCCGCGCCGCGGGCCTCCTCGGCCTGCGCCTTGGTCTGCTCGATATGGGCTAGGTGCGCGTTTTGGATCGCCTCCGTCAGGGCCACCGCGGCGAAATGCAGTGTCGAATAGGCGAAGGAGATGAGACCCTCGATGTGATGGGTGGCGACGTCGCCGGTCGTCTCCAGCTCCGCCACGATGATTTCGGCCCGTTCGCGATACTCCGTGATCGGTCCGAGATCGGAGGCATGAGCATCGGCCACGCTGCGCATCCAGCTCAGCGCCTCCTGATTGAGTTCGGGCAGGGGCTGTCGCCCGATGAGCGCGCTTTCCATCTTCTTCAGGCCGGTGAGGGCGCGCGCCGCGCCGTGGATGGCGGAGGCTTTCGCCTCCGGATCATCGGTGATCTTGGCCACGCTCGAGAACATGCAGATCCTGATGCAATGCCCCCGCACCAGCACGGGGAGGTCGGCGATCATCGAACGCGCCAGCTCGCTGTCGGCGTCCCGACCCAGGGAGGCCGGGAAACCGATATCGAAATGCACCTCGTACTGCGTCATGCCACAGCCGATATCGGCAAAAGCTTAACCATGTGCGAATGCCGCTGCCCGCGGCCTGGTCGCGTTCTCAGCCGGCCGAGGCCGGGAGGATGGGCACGGCGACTTCGTTGCGTCGCGCCCAGGGGGGCGTCAGCGGGCCGTCGTAGAAGAAATACCGCGGCGCACCGACCATCGTGACGCCGCGCGCCTGTGCCTCGTCGATCAGGGCCTGGGTCTGCCGGGCGAGGGCGCCCGCGGTTCTGAGCCCGGAAAAGGAGAGGACCAGCAACTCCTCCGCCTGCGACTCCACAAAGCGGATCGCCCCGTTATCGGCGTCGGGCAGCGTGCCGAGCGAGAAGGTTGCGGGCATCATGAAGCTCACCGTCCAGCCTTCGCCCGGCGCGGCCGCGCCCTCGCTCGGGGCCTGCGCCACGGGGACGGTCATGGCGATCTTCTCGCCCGTGGCGTTGCCGCCGAAGATGTAGTTGGCCAGCACCTGGAACCCGCGGCTCACGGCGCGTCCCTGTCCCCCGCGCACGGTCACCTCCGCCAGGATGTGCGGGGCGTAGGTCCTTCGCTCGAAGGCGCCGTCGCGTTCGAGCACGTCATAGGGAGGAAGCTCGTAGCCTTTGTACATGTCACGCTCCGTGGCCGAGGCGACGCCGGCCACGATGAGGCCCAGGATCAGCACCACATGGGTGATCCGGAAAAGGCCGAAGCGGTCGGATTTTGCAGATCTCATGACACGGATACGTCACATCGGGCGCCATGGATCACGCGCCGTGTCACCTTGCCCTCGGCAGCGGCGGCCCGTATTTCGTTGGGCTGAAACTTGCAAGGCGGGCTTTTCACCATGGTTGGCCAGACGCTCTATGACAAAATCTGGGATGCCCATGTCGTCGATGGAAGCAGCGACGGCACGTGCCTGATCTATATCGACCGGCACTTCGTGCACGAGGTCACGAGCCCCCAGGCCTTCGAGGGCCTCGCGCTGGCGGGCCGCAAGGTGCGCGCGCCGGATAAGACCATCGTCGTGCCCGACCATAACGTGCCGACCACATGGGACCGCGCCGAGGGCATCGCGAACGAGGAGAGCCGCATCCAGGTGGAGGCGCTCCACGCCAATGTCGCCCGGTTCGAGCTCCCGCATTACTACGAGATGAACGATGACCGGCAGGGCATCGTGCACATCGTGGGACCGGAACAGGGCTGGACGCTGCCCGGCTGCACCATCGTCTGCGGCGACAGCCACACGCCCACCCATGGCGCCTTTGGCGCGCTGGCCCACGGCATCGGCACGTCGGAGGTAGAGCATGTCCTCGCCACCCAGACGCTGATCCAGAAGAAGGCCAAAAACATGCGTGTGCGTGTATCCGGTGCGCTGCGCCCGGGCGTCACGGCCAAGGATATCGCGCTCCATGTCATCGGGGTCACGGGGACCGGCGGCGGTACGGGCCATGTCATCGAATATGCCGGCGACACAATCGAGGCGCTTTCGATGGAGGGGCGGATGACGATCTGCAACCTGGCGATCGAGGGCGGTGCTCGGGCGGGCCTCATCGCGCCGGACGAGACGACCTTCGCCTATGTCCGGGGTCGGGCCCATGCGCCGAAGGGCGCTCTTTGGGAGACGGCGCTGAGCCACTGGCGCACGCTCAAGACCGATGACGACGCGCAGTTTGACCACGAAGTGGAGATCGACGCCGCCGACATCGCCCCCGTCGTCACCTGGGGCACCTCTCCCGAGGACGTGCTGCCGATCACGGGCTCCGTGCCCGCACCCGACAGTTTCGACGGCGGCAAGGTGGCCGCGGCGGCGCGCGCGCTTGACTACATGGGGCTCACGGCGGGCACGAAGCTCTCCGAGATCGAGATCGACGCGGTGTTCCTGGGCTCCTGCACCAATGGCCGTATCGAGGATCTGCGGGCCGCCGCCGACATCCTGCGTGGGCGCCGCGTGGCCGCGCGCGTCAAGACGGCCATCGTCGTGCCGGGGTCGGGTCTGGTGCGGCTCCAGGCGGAGGAAGAGGGGCTCGCCGACATCTTCCGAGAGGCCGGGTTCGAATGGCGGCTCGCGGGGTGTTCCATGTGCCTTGGGATGAACCCCGACCAGCTTGGCCCGGAGGTGCGCTGCGCCTCCACCTCGAACCGCAATTTCGAAGGACGCCAGGGCCGCGGCGCGCGCACGCATCTGATGTCACCGGCCATGGCGGCGGCGGCCGCGGTGACCGGTCGCCTCACGGATGTGCGCGAGTTGACCTGACCCGCGGTGGGCGCGACGGGGGAAGGCTCAGTTACGGGTGTCGTGCCTTTGCTCGGCATTTAAGTTTCCCGAAGCTGCCCTGAATGCGCAGTCGTCGAGTTGACGGCCTTGGCGCCGGGACTGCGGCCACTTCTCTAACGCATCGCGGGCGCATGGCGGGCCTGGGTGCCCGGGAAAGCGGCCGTCGGTGGACGACCGCTCGAGCGTCGGCAATGCGCGGGGCCAGCTCGGAGCAATGGGCGGGTTCAAGGCCGGGGAGAATGCTTCGCCCACTGGCCTCTTTCAGCGTCGGGACCCACATCGGCGCCGTAGGAAAATATCGCCATAAGATGAAAGAAATATTGCCTAACACAACCAGAGGTGGAAGAACGCGCGATACGCCATGTTGTGGGCGAATTTTCGCTTCGTACGAAAGAGCGGCCCGGGCATACTGCGCCCGTGTATTTTTTTTACCAATCATTGAAAGGATCGAGTGCCATGTATCGTATCAACACTTTATTCGCTGCCATGCTCGCCGCGGCGACGCTGATGATATCAGCTCCCACAGCCAAGGCGGCGACCGTCGACGTGGACCTGATGTTCGTCATCGACCAGTCGGGCTCCATGGGCAACGAATTCACCACCCTCGGCGCGCGGATCGGCGACGTGATCAACGGCCTTCAGGGCGCCACCAACACCACAACGGGTGTGACGATCGGCTCTGTGCATGCGGGCCTCGTGTCCTACGAGTTCAATCCCGCACTTCAGCAGGCCGTGACCGGCGACGTGAGTGCCTTGCAGACGGCGTTCGCGAATACGCCGCTCTTCGGTGGGACGGAACGCGGTCTGACGGCCGTGACCTCCGTGCTTCCCGGCGGCTCGCTCTTTACCGCGGCGGGCTGGCGCAACAACACGGTGAAGTCCGTCATCCTCGTGACCGATGAGATCGGCAACGACCAGGCCTACACCAATGGGTTCGGCGCCGGGCCGACGGCCCTTGGGCAGCTGCTCGACAGCGTGAGTTACTTCAACAACATCATCACCGGCGCGAGCACGACGTTCACCAACTACTACGGGCCCGCGGCGCGTCCGAGCAGTGGGCTCTTTGACCTGAACGCCTTCCGCCTCGACGCGACGGCGTTCCTCACCGGCTTCATCGATACGAAGGTGCAGGAGATCACCACGGGCGGCACCACGACGGGTGGCTCCACCACGCCTCCCAATGTGATCCCCCTCCCAGCGGCGGGCTGGATGCTGATTGCCGGGTTGGGCGCCCTCCTGGGGCTCCGCCGGCGGCGCATGACGGCCGCCTAGGCCGCCTGACATCATTATGGAGAACGGCGCCTTCGGGCGCCGTTTTTCTTGTCGGACGCCCCTCGTGCGCGCCCGTTGCTGCGCGCCGCATCTGCTGCACGCTCGGCGCTGAAATGCGGCCCAGAAACAACACAAGTATCGAGCGCCCCACGGCGAAACGCCTGCATTTCAAGCACGCGCCCTGCGCCATGGCGCCTCCCGCCGCGTCAACGCGGAAAAAGAATCACCCGGCGATAACAGGTGCTTGCCCGGCGAAGCGAAAGTAGGCACAATCAGGGCAAGAATGAGGCATTCGGGTCCAAGAGGCCCGAAATCAAGAACTGGGACAAGGCTCCGGCATCGTATCGGCGTCGTCCATTTTTGAGGGTCAGGCAGTGATTTCACGGCTCGTAGGGGCGTTTTTGCGTGCGTTGCTCGTGATCTGGATGATCGCGACGCCATCGCTGCTTCTGCCGGAGGCGGGGCCCGATGCGACGCAGGTCGTCGCGCTCGTTGCCTTATTTGCCGCGCTCATCACCTTCATCGAATACGCCTCCATCTACCCGTCGCTGATCGAATTTCGCCACGCTTCACCGTTCAACCGCGTGCGTTTCGTCTCGCTGTTCATGACCGTGTTCCTGCTCACCGTCATCGCGCGCGGGTCCATTGCGCCCACCGCCATGACGGAGTTCATCACCGATATCGGCAAGATCATCGGGTTCGCCATCGACTTCCCCTATTCGCCGGTGCGCAACATGGTGCTCACGCTGCCCGACTACGCCGACGAAGCCCTGGTCGAGACGGTGCGCACCGCGGCGGGCATCAGCTATCTCAGCTCGCTCCTGTCGCTCGCGATCTTCGTCATAATCATCCGCGTCTTCCACTGGCCGGGCCGGTTCGGCAGCTTCAATGTCTGGATCAACCTGCCGACCTTCGATCCCACGGCGGGGGGCGATGTCGTCGTCAGGCTGCACCGCGATGCGCGGTTCAACATTGCCTTGGGCTTCCTTTTGCCCTTCATCATACCCGCAGTACTCAAGATCGCGGCGGAGACGTTCGAGCCGATCTCGCTCGCCTCGCCGCAATCGCTCATTTGGATGATGACGGCATGGGCCTTCTTGCCATCCTCGCTCTTCATGCGCGGCATCGCCATGGGGCGCGTGGCGCAGATGATCGAGGACAAGCGGCGCCAGCGCTACGCCGAGTTCGGCGAGGAGCGGGCGCTGGCCTGATCCTGGCCCTCTGGGCCGCGCTCGCCTCGGCGGAGACCGTCCGCGTCGCCACGTTCCACACCGAATTGTCGCGTGAGGGGCCGGGGCTCCTGCTGCGGGATATCATGCGGGGTGCCGAGGATATCGACCATGTCCTCACCCGCATGGCCGAGGTCGACGCCGATGTCTGGGTCCTCCAGGGGGTCGACTACGATCTGGGCGAAGAGGCGCTTTCGCGCTTCGCTGCCGAGGCGGGTTATCCCCACAGCTTCGCCAAGGCACCGAATTCCGGGCTCCGCAGCGGCACCGATCTCGACGGGGACGGGCGCGCCGGCCGACCGCGCGACAGCCAGAGCTTCGGCTGGTTCTCGGGGCAGGGCGGCATGGCCGTCCTCTCCCGATTTCCGCTGTCTCTGCGCGCCGACCGCAGCGAGCTGATCTGGTCCGAGATCCCCTGGGCCACGCCGCCGGAGACCATGACGGCGGAGGCGCGCGCGATCCAGCGGCTCTCCAGTACCGCCCATTGGGCGCTCGACGTGGCCACGCCGGGCGGGCCGCTCACGGTCATCACAGCCCATGTGACGCCACCGGTCTTCGACGGGCCCGAGGATCGCAACGGCCTCAGGAACGCGGACGAGATCCGGCTTCTCGCGGAGATGCTGGAGGCCAGCCCGGGACCCGCCATCGTGGCGGGCAATTTCAACCTCGACCCCGGGCGCGGCGAGGGGCGGCGCGAGGAGATCGCGCGCTTGCTCTCCCATCCCCGTCTGCAGGACCCGTTGCCCGGCGCGGTCACGGTGGATTTCGGACCGGACAGCGCGGGGCGTCTCCGCGTGTCCTACGTGCTGCCCACGCGGGACGTCGAGGTGCGCGCAGCGGCGGTCGGGGCCCTGCCTGCCGGGGCCGCGGCCACCGACATCGAGCGCACGCGTCACGCGCCGGTCTGGGTGGACATCTCGGTGCCGAGCGGCGGCTGAGGGCGCTCGCCCGGCTTGACCCCCCTCGGGCCGGCGGCTACCGCCGTCGCGACATCCCACTCAGGCCGTACGCGGAGCGCCCCATGACGAAATCCCTGCTCATTCTGCCCGGCGACGGCATCGGCCCCGAGGTCATGGCCGAGGTCCGCAAGGTCATCGACTGGATGGAACGCCAAGGCCACGCCTTCGACGTGAGCGAGGATCTTGTAGGCGGCGCCGCCTACGACGCCCATGGCACGCCCCTTACCGACGCCACGATGGAGAAGGCGCAGGTGGTGGACGCCGTCCTCCTCGGCGCGGTGGGCGGATACAAGTACGACAAGCTCGATTTTTCCGTGAAGCCCGAGCGGGGGCTTCTGCGGCTCCGCAAGGAGATGGACCTCTTCGCCAATCTCCGCCCGGCGCAGTGCTTCGACGCGCTGGCCGAGTTCTCCTCGTTAAAGAAGGAGGTCGTGGCGGGCCTCGACATCGTCATCATCCGTGAGCTCACCTCGGGCATCTATTTCGGCGAGCCGCGCGGCATCATCAAGGAAGGCAACGAGCGGGTGGGCATCAACACCCAGCGCTACACCGAGAGCGAGATCGCCCGCGTGGCCCGCGCCGCCTTCGAGCTTGCGCGGAAGCGGCAGGCCCGTGTCTGCTCCATGGAAAAGGCCAACGTGATGGAGTCGGGCATCCTCTGGCGCGATGTCGTCACCGAGGTCCATGCCGAGTACGAAGACGTGGCGCTCACGCACATGTACGCCGATGCCGGCGCCATGCAGCTCGTGCGCGACCCAAAGCAATTCGACGTCATCGTGACCGACAACCTCTTCGGCGATCTTCTCTCCGACGCCGCCGCCATGCTTACCGGCTCGCTCGGTATGCTGCCCTCCGCCTCCCTCGGCGCGCCCATGGAAAACGGGCGCCCGAAGGCGCTCTATGAGCCCGTCCACGGCTCCGCGCCCGATATCGCGGGGCAGGGGAAGGCCAACCCCTGTGCGTGTATACTGAGCTTTGCCATGGCGCTGCGCTATTCCTTCGACATGGGCGCGGAGGCCACGCGTCTCGAGCAGGCGGTGGAGCAGGTGCTCCGCGACGGGGTCCGCACGCCCGATCTCATGCAGGCAGATGGCGGCACCCCCGCGACGACTGCCGAGATGGGCGACGCGGTGGTGGCCGCGCTCGAAGCGGGCTGAGGCCCAGCACTGCGCGAATTGCGGGCAGGCGAGCCCTCCACGTCTGCCGCTCGGCTTGCTCTGCCTTGTCCTCCGCGCCGCGGCCCATAAAGTGACCGTGGCTGGGAAAGGAGGCCCCCATGTCGGTCAATCTGCGCGCCGTGACACTCGCGCTGGCGGCTTTCGGGCTCTTTGCGACCCATGACGTGATCGTCAAGCTCCTCGGGGCCGACTACTCCGCCTTCCAGATCGTCTTCTTTTCCGTCCTCTTCAGCTTTCCCGTCGCCACGATCCTGCTCCTGCGAGACGAGACCTCCGGGACGCTCATTCCGAAGCATCCCTGGTGGGTCATCGCGCGCACGCTCGCCGCGGTCATCACCGGGGCGGCCGCCTTCTACGCGTTCTCCGTCCTGCCCCTTGCGCAGGTCTACGCGATCCTCTTCGCTTCGCCGCTCCTCATCACGATCATGTCGGTGCCATTTCTGGGGGAGAAAGTGGGCCTCCGGCGCGGTCTCGCGGTTCTCGTAGGGCTGGGCGGCGTCCTCGTGGTGCTCAATCCCGGCGCCACCACGCTCGGCCTCGGCCATCTCGCCGCGCTCACCTGCGCGCTTTTCGGCTCCTTTGCCTCCATCGTGGTGCGCAAGATCGGGCGGGAGGAGCGGTCCATCGTGCTCGTGCTCTACCCGCTCGTGACGAACTTCGTCCTGATGGGCGCGCTCATGCCCTTCGTTTACCGGCCCATGCCGGTGGAGCATCTGAGCTTGTCCTTCGCGATGGCCGCGCTGGCCATGGTGGCCATGCTCTGCCTGATCGCGGCCTACAAGGCGGGCGAGGCCGCCATCGTGGCGCCCATGCAATACAGCCAGATCCTCTGGGCCACCGCCTATGGCGCGCTCTTCTTCGGGGAGCTGCCGCGGCTCAACACTGCCATCGGCGCGGTGATCATCATCGCGGCCGGGGTCTACATCGTGCTCCGCGAGAGCCGGAAGCCCGGCAGCCAGGCCCCTGTGCTGCGCACCCGCACGCGCCTCGACACGGGCACCGTCCCCCGTGTGAGCACGCTCATCCGCGCGGGCGGCGCGGAGCCACCCAACGCGCCCGCGCCCGGCACGGTCAGTGCCAGCCCCTCGCCCGGGATGCGCGGGCTGCCTGGGCGCGGCTAGGCACCGCGAATCCCCTTGCCAAGCGATAGGCGCGCCGCTAGGCAGCGCGCCACGGTCGGAGTGTAGCTCAGCCTGGTAGAGCACTGTCTTCGGGAGGCAGGGGTCGTGAGTTCGAATCTCGCCACTCCGACCAATTCAGCCCCTTCGCATCGCCCCGGATCGCGCGGCTAGATCACCGCGTGCTCCACGAATTTGCGGCCCTCGGCGACGCGGGTGACCGCAAACTCGGACATGTCGATGCTCTGGTAGCCTCCGGTCATGAGCCATTCGGCCGTCGCCCGGCCCATGGCCGTGCTCTGTTGGAGCCCGTGGCCGGAAAAGCCATTGAGGAAGGTCAGGTTCCGCGCCTCGGGATGCGCGCCCATGAGCGCGTTGTGGTCGAAGGGATTGTACTCGTAATGCCCTGCCCACTCGCTCACCACCTTCACCCGCTCGAAGGCGGGGATGCGGTGCGCGATGGCCGGCCACGCCTTCTCCATCCACACGTCGCCGTCCATGGTGAAATCGGCGGGGTCCACGGCGGGATCGTCATCCGGCGTGGCACCCACGAGGTAGGTCTTTGGCCCGTCCTGCCGGACATGGACGCCGGAAGGGTCGATCGTGAGCGGCAGGTCCCGGTCGAGCGGGTCGGCGGCGGAGAAGATGTAGGTGTAGCGCTTCCTCGGCTCCACCGGCAGGTCGATCCCGGCCATGGCCGCGACGGTGGCCGCGCGGGGGCCGGCGGCGTTGAGCACCTGCCCGCAGGCCACCACATCGCCCGAGGCCAGTTCCACATGGGTGATCAGTGCCCCGTTCATGCGAAGCCCCGTCGCGCGGTTCTTGCAGTATTCCACGCCGCGCTCGCGGGCGAGCCGGCGGAACCATTCGAAGAGCGTGCCGCCGTCGAAATACCCCTCGTCGCGCGTGTTGATCGTGCCGATGGCGATGTCGTCGAGGTGGTAGAACGGATACCGCGCGGCGATGTCCTCGCGGTCGAGTACCTCGGTGGCCGCACCCGCTGCCCGCTGCAGCGCCGCCCGCCCGCGCAGGTCCTCGGCGCGGGAGGCATCGGCGGCGAGGTAGAGGTAGCCGTAGCTCTGCAGGAGGATGCCCGGCACGCGCTCATCGCCCATTTCCTCCGCCGCGTTCTTGATGAAATGCGCGCCGAACTGGCTGATCTCGATGTTGAGCGGGTTGGTGAATTGCTGACGGATGCAGCTGTTGGTGTGAGCGGTGGAAGTGTGCGCGTAGCTCGGGTCCATCTCCACCACGAGCACGCGGCCGGTAAACCCCAGCTTCGTGAGCCAGAACGCCGTGGAGGAGCCCATCATCGCCCCACCGATGATGACGATGTCGTAGCTCGCGTGCTTCGGTGTCTGCCAGTCGGTCATGGCGCGTCTCCCTTAGCGATGGTGGCGAGGACATCGGCGATCTCGTCCTCGGTCAAGCCGTAGATGTCGCGCGCCGCAGTCTCGGAGATGTATCCCATGGCGAGGTCGCGTTTCACCGCCGCTCGGTCGCGCATTTCTGGCGCACCGAAGCCCGCCCCGCCCGGGAAGGCCATGCGGACGATGTCGCCCTCGGGCACGAACTGGCGGCCCTTGCCGCGCATTTGGGTGCCGTCTTTCCGCGCGATCTCTGTCGCGCCGCCTCGGCCCCCGCCGCGCCGTCCGCGGGCGGGATGGTGCACGCGGTCGAGCATGGCGGAGATGTCGAATTCGTGGCCCGCGCGGGCGCCCACATCCATGACCTGCCCGAGCCCGCCCCGCTGCGCACCCGCGCCGCCCGAATCCGGGCGCAGCTCCTTGCGCCAGATGAGGACCGGGCCCACCTGCTCCGTGGCCTCCACGGGCATGGTCATGACGCCTGAGGGGAAGGCGGTGGCGCTGAGCCCGTCGAGCGTGGGTCGCGCGCCCGAGCCGCCGGAATTGAAGGTCAGCACCTCTGCGCGGCGGCCCTCCCGCCCGGTGGGGCGGAGCGAGACCTGGAAGTTGCAGAGGCAGCCCGCGCCCTCGGCGGGCACGGTGTCCGGCAGGAGAGTGTCGAGCGCGCCATAGATCGTGTCGGGCACCATGTGTCCGATGACGTGCCTGAGCGCCACAGGCGCGGGGGGCGGCGCGTTCACGATGGTGCCTTCCGGCGCGGTCACCTCGAAGGGCGCGAGCGAGGCGGCGTTGTTCGGGATCTCCGGCGCGATGGCGCATTTGAGCGCGTAGCAGGCATAGGCCTTCGTGTAGACGAGGGGCACGTTGATCCCCTTCTTGTCCACGCCGCTCGTGCCCGCCCAGTCGCTGAGGATGCGGTCCTTCTCGATGGTGAGTTTCACGCGTAAATCGATTGGCGCGGCGTAGCCGTCGATGCGCATGTGGCCTTCGGCCTCGCCGGGGGAGAGCGCGTTGATGGCCGCCAGCGTGGCCTCACGGGAGCGGGTGAGGATGAAGTCCGACAGCGCGCCGAGGTCGGCGAGCGAGAACTCCGCCATCATCTCGTGCAAACGCCGCGCACCGATATCGTTGCAGGTGGCGAGTGCGTAGATGTCTCCCACGAGCTGGTCAGGCTCCCGTACATTGGCGCGGATGATCGCGAGAAGCGTGGCATCCACCGTGCCCGCCCTGATGAAAGGCATCGTGGGGATCGCGAGCCCCTCTTCATGGACATCGTCGGCATCGGCTCCGAAGCCGCGCCCGCCGATATCGGTCACGTGCGCGGTGCAGGCGAAGAAACCGGTGCGCTTGCCGCCGTGGAAGACCGGCGTGACGATGGTGATGTCGTGCTTGTGGCCCGTCCCCTCCCAGGGGTCGTTGGTGATGTAGACATCGCCCTCGTCCATCTCGGGGATGCGGCGGATGACGTGGCCCACGGCGTCGGCCATGGCGTTCACATGCCCCGGCGTGCCGGTGACGGCCTGCGCGAGCATGTCGCCCGCGGCGTTGTAGGCGCCCGCCGAGAGGTCCCCCGCCTCGCGGACGGAGGTGGAGAAGGCCGTGCGGACGAGGGCCTGCGCCTGTTCCTCGACGATGGAGATGAGGCGGTTCCACATGACCTGGTTCGCCACGGTCGAGATATCCGCCCCGCCCCGGACCTGATCCGGGGCCTCCGAGAGCACGATGGTGCCGTCGGCGGCCTTGTGGGCGATCCGGCTCGACGGGACGACGATGGTGGTTTCGCGCTCAGTGATGAGCGCGGGGCCGGGTAGGGTGCTCCCTGCGTCGAACGCGTCCCGGTCGAGGAGCGCGGCCTCAACTGTCCCGCCCAAGGCCGGATCGAAGAGCGTGCGGTGGGGGAGAGGTCCTCCCGGCTCGGGGGCCGGGGCAGGCAAAAGGTCGAGCCCGGGACGGGGCGTGCTGTCGCCCCGGAACTGATCCGGGGCCTCCATCGCCGTCGTGGCATTCACCGACCAGACCGTGATCTCCGCCACCATCCCCGCCACGGTGCGGCTGAAGCGCTTTGCGTACTCCGCCTCGAAGAGCGCGAGGATCGTATCCGCTTCTGGCAGGGCGGCCTGCGCGGCGGTGAGCACCACCGGGATCTCCCAGCCCTGCCCGCGGTAGCGCATGTAGACGCGGTGCTCGAGAATGATCTCCGCCTCCGCATTGCAGGTGCGGACAAAGCCCGCGGCCTCCTCCTCCATCTCCGCGAAAAGCGCGGTGACGCGGGCAGCGTCGAAGGCCGCGATGGGCATGAAAACGGTGCGGTTGGCCTCGAACGAAAACGGCGCGCGCAGGAAGCCGATGGCAGAGCCCACGCCCGCCCCGGCGGGCACGAGGCATTTCGAAATGCCCAGCTTCTCGCAAAGCCGCGCTGCATGGAGAGGCGCCGCGCCGCCGAACGCGATCATGGTGTAATCCGCCAGGTCCTCCCCGTTTTCGACGGCGTGGACGCGCGCGGCGTTGGCCATGTTCTCGTCCACCACCTCGGCCAGTCCGAAGGCCGCTTCTTCCGCGCCCATGTCGAGGCGGGCGCCAAGTGCTGTAGAAAGCGCGTCTTCCGCGCGGGAGGTTACGAGCGGGATCGTGCCATCGGCGAAGCGCTCCGGGTCGAGACGGCCGAGAACGAGGTCGGCATCGGTCACCGCGGGCCGCGTCCCGCCGCGCCCGTAGCAGGCCGGGCCCGGCTCGGATCCCGCGCTTTCGGGGCCCACGCGGATCTGGCCCATGGCGTCGACGGAAGCCAGCGAACCGCCGCCCGCGCCGATCTCCACCATGTCGATGACGGGGATGGAGATCGGCATGCCCGAGCCCTTCTTGAACCGGTAGGAGCGCGCCACCTCGAAGACCCGCGCCGTTTTGGGCCGGCCGTTCCGGATCAGGCAGATCTTGGCCGTGGTGCCGCCCATGTCGAAGCTCAAGACCTTCTCGAGCCCGTGCCGTGCGGCGATCTCGGCAGCGAAGACCGCGCCGCCGGCCGGGCCCGACTCGACGAGCCGCACCGGAAACTCGGCGGCGCTTTCGAGCGAAATGATCCCGCCGCCGGAATGCATCAGGAAGATCTGGCAAGACGCGCCCTCGGCGGCGAGACGGGCCTCGAGCCGAAGGAGATAGCTCTTCATGAGCGGCTGGATGTAGGCGTTGGCGATGGTCGTGTTGAAGCGCTCGTATTCCCGCATCTGCGGCGACACATCCGAAGAGAGCGAGATCATCACGTCCGGGAGCCGCGCGCTCAGCACCTCGCGCACCAGCCGCTCATGGGCAGGGTTGGCATAGGCATGGAGAAACCCCACCGCGATGGCCGCGTAGCCGCCCCGGGCCAGCCGCTCCGCGAGCGCCTCGATCTCCGCCCGCACGAGGGGCACGAGCACGCCGCCATCGGCGTCCATCCGCTCGCGGAGGGTGAAGCGGCGGTGGCGGGGGATGAGCGGCTCTGGCAACGAGAGATTAAGGTCGTATTGCTCGAACCGGCTCTCGGTGCGCATCTCGATCACGTCGCGGAAGCCTTGCGTCGTCACGAAGGCCGTGCGCGCCCCGCGCCGCTCGATGAGTGCGTTGGTCGCGAGCGTCGTGCCGTGGATGATCTGGGTGATCTGACCCGCTGCGATCCCCGCCACGGCGCAGACGCGGTGCATCCCCTCGCCGATGGCGTCCTCGGGCGCGGCATAGGTGGTCAGCACCTTGGCCGATGCCTGTCCGAACGGGCCCTCGAGCACGACGTCCGTGAATGTTCCGCCGATATCGACGCCGAGGCGGATCTTTTCGGGCATCTCGATCTCCCTGCTCCGCGGAGCCTAGCCAAGCCCGCCGGGGGGAGAAACCGCTTTCGCGCGAGCTAGGCGCGGGCGCCGGGCCGCCGGACCGCCAAGAGATCGGCCACGACGATCTGCCCGATCCCGAGGAGTGCCGGGCCCGCCGGCCGCTCCCCGAAAAAGAGCGCGCCCCAGGTCAGCGCGGAGCCGAGATCGGCGAAACCGAACGTCCCCACGAGGAGGACCGGCGCGGTCATCCGGGGCGCAGCACGAAAAGCTGCCAAAGGCCCATGCCGCCGAACCCGCCCAGCGCCTTAATGAGGGCGTCGCCGAGCGACAGCGCCAGGACCGTGCCGATGATCGTCGCCACGCCGAGGGGTACATTGTCGGGCTACGTGAGGGCACCGGATCAGGTCACGGCGCGAAGCCTGGGGCGGATCGCCGTCGAGGGGCAACGGGATCGGGAAACGGAGAAGCGGGCCGCAAGACGGGCGTTGCGCTTTGCCTCCCGAGACGCAAACCTGCGGCAGAGAGGGGCCGCCCATGACCGATTTCCTGTTTCTTGCCTTCACGTTCCTGATCGCGGGCGTGGTGGCCGTGCCCATCGCCACGCGGCTGGGGCTTGGCTCCGTACTGGGCTATTTGATTGCGGGCATCGCCATCGCGCCGCTCCTCGCCGCGCTGGGTGTCGACGTCATCTCCATCCAGCATTTCGCGGAGTTCGGCGTGGTGATGATGCTCTTTCTCGTGGGGCTCGAGCTGGAGCCGAAGCGGCTCTGGGAGATGCGCGGGACGCTGGCGGGGCTCGGCCTAGGCCATGTCTTCACCACCACGCTCGTCGTCACGGGCCTCGCCATGGCCTTCGGCCTTGCCTGGCACTTCGCCCTCACGCTGGGGCTCATCTTCTCGCTGTCCTCCACGGCCATCGTGCTACAGACCCACCAGGAGAAGGGGCTGATGCGGACCGAGGGCGGACAGGCCTCCTTCGCCGCGCTCCTGACCGAGGATGTGGCCGTCATCCCCATGCTCGCGCTTCTGCCGCTTCTGGCCATGCCAGAGCTGATGGAGGTCGCGGGCGAGGCCGGCCATGGAGGAGACCACGGCGGCGACCACGGGGACGGCCACGGCGAGGCCATGAGCCTCGTGAGCGGCCTCAACGGCTGGCAGACGGCGCTCGTGTCCTTGGCGGCCATCGCCGCGGTGATCCTGGGCGGCAGCTACCTCACCCGGCCGCTCTTTCGCTTCATCTCTCAGGCCGGGCTGCGCGAGCTCTTCACCGCCACGGCGCTCATGCTCGTGGTGGGCATCGCGCTTCTCATGGGGCTCGTGGGGCTTTCGGCGGCGCTGGGCACCTTCCTGGCCGGGGTGGTTCTGGCCAACAGCGAATACCGCCACGAGCTCGAGAGCGATATCGACCCGTTCCGCGGTCTCCTCCTCGGGCTCTTTTTCATGACGGTGGGGGCGAGTATCGATTTCGGGCTCCTGTTCGAGGCGCTGCCGCTCTACCTCGCGCTCACGATCCTCGTGATGGCGATCAAGTTCGCGGTACTCTTTGCCCTGGGAACCATCATCGGCATACGCGGAACCGACCGCTGGCTTTTGGCGCTCAGCCTCGCCCAGGCCGGGGAATTCGGATTTGTCCTTTTGAGCTTTGCCACCGCCAACGCCATCCTGCCCGGCGCCATCGCCGATCAAGCGCTCCTCATCGTGGCGCTTTCGATGCTGTTCACGCCGCTTCTTTTCATCTTTTACGAGCGGGTCATCGTCCCCCGATCCGTGAGCGACCAGACGCGGGAGGCCGATGCGATCGAGGAGCCGGGCGAAATTCTCGTCTGCGGGCGGGGCCGCGTGGGCGGGATCGTGGAGCGGATGGTGTCGGCGGCAGGCTATCAAACGACCGTGGTGGATTATAATTCCAAGCAGATCGCCAACCTAATGAAATTCGGGATCAAGACCTATTACGGCGATGCCACACGGCCCGATCTTCTCCATGCCGCGGGGATCGAGCGCGCGCGCATCATCGTCGTGGCCGTGGATGGAGAGGAGAGCATCAACACCATCGTGCGCCACGTCGTCGAGCATCACCCCCACGTCCACATCATCGCCCGCGCGCGCAACCGGCATCACGTCTACGTCCTGTGGTCACTCGGCTGCCGGGACATCATCCGCGAGACCTATGACAGTTCGCTGCGCATGGGCCGCTCGGCCTTCGAGGCGCTGGGCATGGAGCGCGCGGCGGCGGAGGAGATGGTGGAAGCCTTCAACCAGAACGACCGCGAGGGCATGATCGAGGTGGCCGGGCTCTACGACGCCTCCATTCCCGCCGCCGAAAACGAACCCTACGTGCAGAAAGTCCGGGAAATGCTCGAGACGCGGCTGCCGCAGCTGAGCCGCGAGATGCAGGACATCCAGGACCGCGCGCGGGGCTGAGGCCGGGTCACAACCATCGATTGTCCGCGCGGGCTCGCATATTGCATTCGTTTGCAAAAATGCGCATTCTTCCTGCGCAGAAAGGACAAACCCATGAGTCTCGACGACGCACCGACCCCCACGAAGGCCGATATGGAAGCCCGCATCATCCGCTACGGCGATCTGCGGCCCTGCAAGACGGCCTTCATCGACGCCCACACCCCGGGCTCGGACCAGAAGGAAAACTTCACCATCATCGGCGGCGGCGTCTCCGAGGCGGCCGACCAGTTCGTCCATCTGCGCGAGACCCCGGGCTTCAACATCGGCGCGGCGGGCCAGCCGCCCAAATGCCGGAACTCGCTGCATTCCCATCGCACCGCCGAGGTCTTCTTCGTCCTCAAGGGCCGCTGGCGGTTCTTCTGGGGTCGCTGGGGCGATGCGGGGGAGGTGGTGCTGGAGGAGGGCGACATCTTCAACATCCCCACCGGCATCTTCCGCGGCTTCGAGAATATCGGCACCGATTACGGGATGATCATGGCGATCCTCGGCGGCGACGATGCGGGTGGCGGAGTGCTCTGGGCACCGCAGGTGATCTCGGATGCGGCGGCGCACGGGCTTGTTCTGGGCGACAACGGGAAGCTCTACGACACCAAGCAGGGGCAGACCCTGCCCAACGGGGTCACACCCATGCCGCTCGCCTCCGAGGAGGTGCTCGCCCGCATGCCCGAACCCACCACGCAGGACGTGGTGCCCCACTACGTCGCGCGCTATTGGGACCTTGTGGCGCTGAGCGATCGCCAGCCCGCGAAGGTCATCGGAGAGCACGCGGTGCTCCGCGACAAGCCGGGCTTCGAGGTCGAGCTTCTGAGCCGTTTTTCCATCCATGACGCGCCTTATTCCACGGATCGGCACGAGATCCTGATGCCCGTGCGCGGGCATTGGCGGCTGAGCTGGGAGGGGGGCACGACGGTCCTGAACCCCGGCGACACCATGGCCGTCCCGCCGGGCCTCGAGCGCTCCCTGGCGCCCGCCATGACCGGCGAAGCCACGCTCTACCGCGTGCTGAGCACCGACGACCCCGCCGGCCCGACGCAGCCGCGCTGAGCCTTTAACCCCGCCGTTTGCCGCGGAAAAGGCGGGGGCACATTCCGTACACAACCCGTACACAACCTGTACATACGCGCCGTGTGCACAGAGGCGTTAGGGTTTCCAAGATGCGTTGGTCGCCTGTTTACGGATCGGCAACGCGGTCATCCCACCCGAGACGCCCGGGTCCGCAGCCAAGGGTCGCCCGCCACCTGACGGTGGCAGCGTTGGCGCGCAAGTCTCCCCTCCGCCGCCGTCGCGAATTTGGACGAGAGCACACCTCTCGCCGCCAGAAGGTCCGGAGGTCACGATAGTGGTCGCATGGGCTGGAGCGCAGCGCCCACTCGACGCTAACTGTGCCGGTAGCGGACGACGCCATGAGAACTTGTTAACGTCTGCCGCGGCATAAGTGCCGTGAAATGTGGGGGGAGCAGATGTGGTGATCCACAATCGGCACAGTTTCAGGTCTCGGTCGGTCTTCGGTAAATCGCTGTATCCCGGCGGCTTGGCGGACCGTGCCGCATTTGCACACAAGCTAGATGTTGCGATTGCCGAGAATGCAGCTTTCCTTCTCCGAGCGTTGAACGAGCCGGACGAGGTTTCTTCGGTGACAACCGATGACTTGCTCGAGCTGTCCGACGCAAAAGAGGCAGCGCTCGAAGCGTGGGACGTTCGCAGCGCAGCGATTAATCGGGAGTAAAGCACACACCCTGTCAGGCTCGCGCCTCTGCGCGCACAGATGGAGGAGCGCCTACTGCGCGCGTTTGCGGGAGCGATCAACCGGGTGCAGCAACAGCATTTGGGCATAGAGGAATACGTCTGGCGAACTGCGCAGGATGGAAAAGTGCGGGATGCCCATGCGCCCCGTCACGGCGAGGTGTTCTTATGGGACGAGCCGCCGGAAGATGGGCATCCGGGCGAGGCGCACAACTGCCGGTGCGTAGCGGTGCCCGTGCCGCCAACCTCGGAAACCGAGCTTGTTGGAGTTGAATTCGTTCCGGATAGCTCTGGCGGGTTTCCTCTGCAGTCGTTGTCTGATCATGAGGGCATACGTCGCGCTCACACCATTGCGCTTCATGTTGGAAGGAGCGATGCATACCTCCTCAGGTCCGTCACCACCCCTAGGCGGAGGACGTTCCTTGGAACAGAATACCGTTGGCGACATGGCACGTTTTTATCGGTAGATTCTGCTGAACGTTTGACGAATGCCAACTTGGCAAGAAATGCTGAGATCGTTCAGCGTGTCGCCGAAGGGAGGCAGTCGGATGCATTCATTACGTCCGAGTTCTCGTCGGTTACAGGTCGAGAGGCGATACGGCTGACAAGACGCCATAGCTCGCCTGTCATCCTTAGAGAAACAACTGGCGTCGGAACGAAGATCTTACACAATAAAGATATGCCCAATGGCTTCGTGATTATTACGTCTTATCCTAGGAATGACTAAGATGCGTGTGCCGCAATCGTTTTACAATTTCACACGTCAGATATATCAAGGTGTGCTCGACGATCTTGTGCCGCCTGACTCATTTGTCAGCATTTACGAGAGTTTCCTCGGGCAATATGGTATGGCGTCTGTCCTCGAATTGGACTCCTATTTCGAGGCTTTGCTTCGCACAAAAGATACCGACTTAGGCGAGCTTTGGTGGCAGGAGAGCAAGGCTGATTATATTTTTGACCACAACGCAGTGCGGATGCTCGCCACTGACTATCGAAAATGGGTTGCCGCTCTCGACGACTGACCGTGCTTATAACGTCGCTTCGAAGACTTGCGCTTGTTGCGCCCGATTGAACAGCCGTCTTTCACCCCCTTCCCTTCCCCTCCCAAACCCCCTACAGCCCCCCTGCCTGAACGGAAGGACCAGTCATGGGCTACAATGTCGTTGTCGTCGGCGCCACGGGGAACGTGGGACGCGAGATGCTCAATATTCTCAGCGAGCGGGGCTTTCCGGTGGAGAAGATCGCCGCGCTGGCCTCCCGGAAATCGCTGGGGACGGAGGTGAGCTTTGGCGAGGACACGCTCAAGACGCAGGACCTCGACACGTTCGATTTCACGGGCTGGGACATGGCGCTCTTTGCCGTGGGCTCGGAGGCGACGAAGGTCTATGCGCCGCGCGCGGCGGGTGCGGGCTGCGTGGTGATCGATAACTCCTCGCTTTACCGCTACGACCCCGACGTGCCGCTCGTCGTCCCGGAGGTGAACCCGGAGGCGGTGGACGGATATGCCAAGAAGAACATCATCGCGAACCCCAACTGCTCCACCGCGCAGATGGTGGTGGCACTGAAGCCGCTCCACGACCGGGCGCGGATCAAGCGCGTGGTCGTCTCGACCTACCAGAGCGTCTCGGGCGCGGGCAAAGAGGGGCTCGACGAGCTCTGGGATCAGACGAAGGCGATTTATAACCCCACGACCGAGGTGGCACCCGCGAAATTCACCAAGCAGATCGCCTTCAACGTCATCCCCCATATCGACGCCTTCATGGAAGACGGCTCCACCAAGGAAGAGTGGAAGATGGTGGCCGAGACGAAGAAGATCGTGGATCCCAAGATCAAGGTGACGGCCACCTGCGTGCGGGTGCCTGTCTTCGTGGGCCATTCGGAGGCGATCAATATCGAGTTCGAGGATTTCCTCGACGAGGACGAGGCCCGCGACATCCTGCGGGAGGCGCCGGGCGTCATGGTCATCGATAAGCGCGAGGACAAGGGCTACGTCACGCCGGTGGAATGCGTGGGCGATTACGCGACCTTCGTCAGCCGCATCCGCCAGGACAGCACGATCGAGAACGGGCTCAACCTCTGGTGCGTGAGCGACAACCTGCGCAAGGGCGCGGCGCTCAACGCCGTGCAGATCGCGGAGACGCTGGGGAACCGCTGCCTCCAGAAGGGGTGATATTGCCTAACGGCGCGGAATGACGGACCCTTCCGGCAGAAGCCGGGAGGGGTGTCATGCGCGCGTTGGTCTTGCTTTGTGGTCTGGCTGGTCTGCCTAACATGCCCGGTCTGGCGGCGGCCGAGGTGGTGGAACTGCCCCTGCCGGTCGTCGCCGCGGAGGTCTTTCCCCAGGGCGCGCGCGTGGTGGCGGAGGCCTCGGTGGAGCTGCCCGCGGGGGCGCATCAGATCGTGACGCTCGTGCCGCCGCCCTATCTCAGGGATGGCTTTCGCCCCCGGGTGCGCGGGGCGGTGCTGCGCGCGACGCGCGTGGAGCAAAACACCGACTACGCGCCGGAGGCGTTCGACGCACCCGCGCAGGCGGCGGCGCGGGAGGCCGTGCGAGAGGCGGAAACCGATCTCAGGGTCGCGGAGGCGGCGCTCGCCACCCGCACGGCGCAGATCGAGGCGCTGGAGGCCGCGGCGGCGCTGGTGCGCGCGGTAGGCGGCGGGGAGACGCTGCCCTCGCCCGTGGAACTCACGCAGATCGTCGACCTCGTCGGCACCGAACTCGTGGAGATCGCGGAGGCTCTGGCGGCGCTCGAACGCGCGCTGCCGCCTCTCATCGAGACGGTGGAGGAGGCCGCGGCGGCTCTTGACCGGGCGGAGCTGCGGCTCGCGCTGCTCGGGCCGCCGGAGGGCGCGGGCTGGTCCCTCGCGCGCCTCGATGTGGAGGTGCCCGAAGCGGGCGAGGTCACCGTCACCCGAACCTTCACAGATGGGAGCGCGGGGTGGAGCGTGTCCTACGACGCCACGCTCGGCGAGGCGCTCACGCTCGAGCGCGTGGTGGATATCCGCCACGGCGCGGGCGTGGCCTGGATCGATACGGATGTAACGCTCTCCACCGCCCTGCCCTCCGGGCAGATGGAGGCGCGGCCCGTCGCCCGCGACGTGGCGCGCATCGGCGCGGCGGCGCCCCTCATGCGCGGCACGGCCCGGGACGCGGCGGGCGCACCCGCGATGCTCATGGAGGCGGCCCCGGCCTTCGCCGCGGCGCAGACCGACGGGCCCGTCGTGACCTACCGCTTGCCCGCGCCGGTCACCGTCCTCCTCGAGGGCCAGTTGAGCGTGGCGCTCGCACCGCTCGTGCTCGATGTCGATCGCTACCTGGCGGCGACGCCGCGCTTCGACGAGACCGCCTTTCACATGGTCGAGACCCTGAACGCGTCTGGCGAGCCCATCCTACCGGGACCGGCGCGCCTCACCCGGGACGGGGCATTTGTGGGGGAGGTCTTCCTGCCCGCCATCGCGGCCGGGGCGGAGGCCACGCTGGGCTTCGGGCCCGAGCCCGACGTGGCGCTCTCCGTCACCTTCCTCGATCAGCAGGAGGGAGACCGGGGCATCATCCGGGGGCGCGCCGTGCGCCAGGACGAGATCAGGCTCCGGGCCCAAAACCTCGGCGACGCGGCGCGGGCGGTGCGGCTGCGCTACGCCGTCCCCACCTCGCAGCAGGAGGACCTTGTCATCGACGTGGACATGCGCCCGCCGCCGGATACCGCCAATGTCGACGACCTCATCGGGGTGATGGAATGGCAGCTCGACCTCGCGCCGGGGGAAGAGGCCGACCTGGCGCTGTCCTTCGATCTGAGTTGGCCCGAGGGGCAGCAGCTCTTCTGGGCGCCCTGACCCGCGACGTCGCCCATTGTAAAGAAAATGCCGCGCTGTCGGCTACAGCGCGGCATTTCTGTCTTCCACGTCAAAGGTCGCGGACCCTCGATGAAGGCTACGCTTGATACGGTATCACAGCTTTGCCGGATGTCAGAATCTTTCTGCGCGCAGCACCTGGGCGTCAGTGACGCAGACCACGCCGATCTGTTTTTCCACCACGCCGAAGGCCGCATCGAGCAGCGGGTCGAGCAATTCGGGGCGGATGATGGCCACGAGTTGCACCATTCCCGAGCGTCCGATCTGCCCCTCCCGCGACCAGCCGCCGGAGCGGCCGGACCCGCCGAGGACGGGCAGGATGGTGTAGCCGGTGATCCCCGCCTCTTCGAGCGCTGCGCGCAGGCGGCGTTCCATGATGGCCTCGATCGTGATTTCCACGCGTTTGGCGGGATGGGTCTGCATGGATCAGCCTCCGGTGAGCGCCGTCGCGGCAAAGAGATAGAGCGGGATGCCGACGACGAGATTGAAGGGGAACGTGATGCCCAGCGAGAGCGTCAGGTAGATGGCGGGCTTGGCCTCCGGCAGCGCCACGCGCATGGCGGCAGGCACCGCGATGTAGGAGGCCGAGGCCGAGAGCACGGCGAGGAGCATCGCGCCGCCCGTGCTGAGGCCCAGAAGAAGCGCGGCGGCGAGCCCTGACGTGGCGCCCACGAGCGGCATCAGGAGCCCGAAGGCGACGGTGCCCGCGCCGATCTCGCCCCGGGTCTCGCGCAGGCCCCGGCCCGCGATGAGCCCCATGTCGAGGAGAAAGAGGCAAAGCACCCCGTTGAACGGGGCCACGATGAAGCTCGCGATCATCTCGAGCCCGTCGGTGCCGGTGCCGAGCCCGATGAAGAAGGCCCCCACGAGCAGGACGATGGAGCCGTTGAGGAGGATCTCGCGTAGGAGGCTCGCATCCATCCGGTTCGTGCCCGAGCCGCGGGAGGCGAGCCAGAGGGCCGACAGGATGGCCGGTGCCTCCATGATGGCGGCGGTGGCGACCATGTAGCCTTCGGCGGTGAGCCCCAAGCTTTCGAGCACGGAGGAGCCCGCCACGAAGGTGACGATGGAGATCGAGCCGTAATGCCCCGCCACGGCGGCGGCGTTGAGCGTGTCGAGCCGTGTCATCACGCGGAGCAGATTAAAGGCCACAAAGGGGATCAGCGCCGAGAGGACGAAGCCCGCCGCGAGCGTGCCGATGAGCTGCGCGTCGACGCCGTTTTCGGCCACGGCCACGCCGCCCTTGAAGCCGATGGAAAAGAGGAGGTAGATCGACATCGCCTTCGCCGCGGCCTCCGGGATCGAGAGGTCCGAGCGCGCCAGTGCCGCGAAGAGCCCGAGGGCGAAGCTCAGGATGATGGGCGACAGCAGGTTCTGGGCGGCGAGATCGAGCATGGGCGCGCCTTTAGCCGTGCCCGTTTCCCGCGTCCAGACGCCCGTGGGCCTCAGACCTGGGAGAAGCCCTTGGTGGCCCCGTCGAAGGCCAGCAGTTCGCCGCTCCCGATATCGGTCCAGAGGCCGTGAAGCTCGAGGGCGCCCGCATCCACCGCCTGGGCCACGTAGGGAAAGCTGAGGAGGTTCGTGATCGAGACCCGCACCGCCTCGTGCTCGAGCGCGCGGGTGCGCTCGACCTCGTCTTCGATATGGGCCACGCGGGCATGGCCCACGCGCAGCGTGTCGATCCAGCGGCCCACGAAGCTTTCCTCGGCCTCGAGCGCGGGGGCGCGGCCCTCGCACATGTCCCGGCAGCCGGCGACCCCGCCGCAGCCTGAATGGCCCATGACGATGATGTGGGGCACCTTGAGCACGCAGACCGCGTATTCGATCACCGCCGAGGTGGCCTGCCCGGTGGCGTCCGGACGGTAGGGCGGCACGAGATTGGCGATGTTGCGGTGCACGAAGAAATCCCCCGCCGCCGCGCCGAAGATCGAGAGCCCGTTCACCCGGCTGTCCGAGCAGGAGATCAGAAGCGCCTTGGGATGCTGCCCCTCATCGGCGAGCCGCCGCATCTGCGCGGCGTTCACGGCGAGCGTGGTTTCGCTCCAGCTTCGGTATCGGTCGATGAGATCCTGGGGGAGCGGCTTGGCCCGATGCATGGCGTGGTGACGGCTTTCTTACGCTTTCCCGGCTGCATTACATCAAATGATTAAGACAGTCATGGACGCCGGTAACAATTCTTAAATCGCGCCCGTGCCATACCATTCACACGTCGTGGGGGCGACGAGACCGAAGGGTGAAAAGATGGAAAACGTGATTGTTCTCGCACATGATGAGACGGTCCGGATGGATATGGAGACCTATGGCGCCTTGGAGGCACAGCTCGGAGAAGCCGGTGCCGAAGGTGTCCTCAACCGCGCGATGGAGGAGATGGCCAACCGTCTCTCGCTCATCGAGCGCTGCTATTACCAGGACGACCATGCCGCACTGTGGAAGGCGGCCAAGGGCCTCGTGGGCATCGCCGAACAGATCGGCGTCGTGACCCTGGCTGAGGCCTCACGGGCCGTCGCCGATTGCGCGGGCCGCACCGACAAGACCGCCCTCGCGGCCACCATGAACCGGTTGATCCGCCTGGGCGACCGCTCGCTCACCGCCGTCTGGGACATGCCCGAAATCTCGACCCGCTAAGGCCGCTTCCCACGCTCCGGCCCCTTGGCTAGGGTGCGGCGCAATGCGCCCCCGCCGAGGAAGACCAACTCCATGCCGCTGACCTTTGCCGCCGCCACCGATGCGGCGCTGCCCCTGAGCCTTGTGACGCCCGACGGCTTCGAGGCCTGGGCCCGCGCATTGCCCGCCGCCCTAGGGTCCTGGGTGGCGAGCCAGGGCTTCACCGGCCAATTGGGGCAGGCGGTGCCGCTCCCCGACGGGGCGGGCCTCGCGGGCGTGGCGCTGGGCCTCGGCACGCCCTCTGCCCGGGCGCGCAAGCGTTTCGGCGCGCTGGGCTCGGTGAGCACCCTGCCCGAGGGCGTCTACCGCATCGCCGAGGCGCCCGAGGATTTCGATGCCGAAAGCTTCGCCCTGGGCTGGCTCCTGTCGGGCTACCGCTTCGACCGGTACGCCTCCCAATCCGCGCTGGGCGCGACGCTCTTGTGCCCCGACGGCGTGGAGGCCGCGCGGGTGGAGGCCATCGCCGCGGGCGAGGCGCTCACCCGCGACCTCATCAACACGCCCGCCTCCGACATGGGGCCCGCCGAGCTCGAGGAGGCCACGCGCGCCCTCGCCGCGGAATTCGGCGCCGAGGTGGAGGTCACGGGCGACGCGGACCTCCTCAGCGAGAATTTCCCCATGATCCACACCGTGGGCCGCGCCTCGGCCCGGCGGCCGCGTCTCATCGACGTGCGCTGGGGCAGCGTGGGGCCGCGTCTCACCCTGGTGGGCAAGGGCGTGTGCTTCGACACCGGCGGGCTCAACATCAAGCCCGGCGCCTCCATGGGGCTCATGAAAAAGGACATGGGCGGGGCCGCGGCGGTCCTTGGCCTCGCGCGGATGATCATGGCCACGGGGATGACGCTGCGCCTCAGGGTGCTGATCCCGGCGGTGGAAAACAGCATCGACGGCTCCGCGTTTCGCCCGCAGGACATCCTGACGAGCCGGAAGGGCCTCACCGTGGAGATCAACAACACCGATGCCGAGGGCAGGCTCGTTCTGGCTGATGCGCTGGCTCTCGCGGAGGAGGAGGCGCCCGACCTCCTCGTCTCCATGGCCACGCTCACCGGCGCCGCGCGGGTGGCGGTCGGCCCCGATATCGCGCCGTTCTTCACCGATGACGGGGCGCTGGCGGCGGCGCTGGAGGCCGGTGCCGCGCGGGTCCGCGACCCGGTCTGGCGGATGCCGTTCCACGCGCCCTACGAGGCGATGATCGAACCGGGCATCGCCGATCTCGATAATGCGCCCAAGGGCGGCTTCGCAGGCGCCATCACCGCCGCGCTCTTCCTGCGCCGCTTCGCGAGCGAGGCCCCGCGCTACGTCCATTTCGACATCTACGGCTGGCAGCCCAGTGCGGAGCCCGCACGGCCCAAGGGCGGCGTGGGCCAGGGCACCCGCGCGCTCTTCGAGGCGCTGCCGGACGTGCTGGGCCTTTGAGCGACCCGAGGCTGACGCCGTCGAACGGGCGCGTGGCGCACACGTCGCTGCGGGGCCGGGTCGATGCGGAGGTCTTCACCGACGGGCATCTCGCCTTTGCAGGTGCGCCGGTGGTGGACCTCCTCGACGCGCCGATGGGGGCGCGGCAGTGCCAGCTCCTCTTCGGGGAACCCTTTCGCGTCCTCGACGAGGAGGAGGACGCGTTCCACGCCTTCGGCTACCGCGAAGCGGACGGCTATGTCGGGTGGGTGAGCAAGTCCGGCCTGCATGGCCGGGGCAGGCAGCGTTCGGACGTGGCGGAGTACCGGGTCTGCGTGCCGCGCGCGCCCATGTTCGACGCGCCCGAGATCAAGACAGCGCCGGGCGGAGACCTCTGGGCGGGGCGGCTCTTATCGTTGGGCAGCCGGGTCTGGCACAGGCCGCTCAGCCAGGAGGCGCGGGAGCGCGATCTCAGGGACGCTGGCTGGTTCGTGGCGCGGGAGCCGACGCTGAAGGTGGATCGCTGGGTTTACCTGCGCTGGTCGCATGTCGTGCCCGTGGATCACGTGGAAAGCGATCCAGCCGGTGTGGCGGAGCGTTTTCTGCATACGCCCTACCTCTGGGGGGGTGACTCGGGGCACGGGATGGATTGCTCGGGCCTCGTGCAGCGGAGCCTCGCGGCCTGCGGGATCGCCTGTCCGCGGGACAGTGACCAGCAGGCGGCGGCCTTCGAAGTGGCGTCCGACCCCTACAGGCGCGGAGACCTGGTGTTCTGGGAGCGGCATGTGGGCATCTTGCTCGACGCCGAAACGCTCCTCCATGCCAATGCCCATCACATGGCGGTGGCGACAGAGCCCCTCGCGGAGGCCGTGGCGCGCATAGGGGCGCGGGAATTCGGCGCGGTGACGAAGGTCGCGCGGCCTGGCTCCCCTGTCAGTCCACGGCGCGGATGAGCTTCCGCTCGAGCACGCGCAGCACGGATTTGAGGTCGTGCCCGCGCTTGAGTACTTGCCCCTCGGCGCCGATGACGGCGTACATCCCCTGCCGACCGCGGAGCTTGGGGCGCTTTTCGATGCGGTAAAGCGGGTGCTCGGCGGTGCGGCGGAAGACGGAGAAGACCGCCACGTCGCGCAAGGTGGAGATGCCGTAATCGCGCCATTCGCCGGCGGCGACCATGCGCCCGTAAAGGGAGAGGATGGGGGAAAGCTCGGTGCGGTGAAAGGCCACCTGCTCGGGCAGGCGGAAGGGCGCGGGCTGCATGTTCATGGCGCCAGACTTGCCGCGGCGGGCGCTGAAATCAACCCTGTCGCGGTGTTGCCCCACTCTTGCCCGCGAAGTTTCACGGAGCGGTCCTCTGGATGCCCATCTTGCGGTCCAGTCGGGACGGGCTACGCAAGGCGTCCCGGTGGGTCGCTCAATTGCCCCCACCCAGTGCGGGCCACTGGGGCGTCCTTGCGTGCGTCCGCTGCTCCGCACGGAACGCAGATGAGAGCCGGTGTGGGGCACGCCGGCTCTTTTTGCGCGGCCCGTGCTCCGAAGCCTGCGCCGCGCTTTTATCGCCATCGGCCCCGCCCGCCTCCCCCTCACGCTGCCGCGTTCGGCCTTCGGTAGCCTCGCTTCGCTCGGGGGCGCGTTGCGGTGGGTTTCGTGCGGGACGTCGTCATGGGAATGCCTCCGGCGGAAGTACGGAGCACGAAAGAAGACGGGCCTCACCCTTCTTTGTGCCCATGTACTTCGGGGGTCCGGGGGCTGGCCCCCGGTACGGACCGTGCCGCGCGGTGCGTCAGGCGAATTGGCCGTGGCAGAACCAGCCGCCGGTCTGCGCGCCGCCATGGGCGTAGTAGAGCCAGAGGCGCTCGCCCTGGTGCGTGATGACCTGCCAGTAGTCGCGGGTGCCGGTGCGCCAGGGACGCTCGTCGAGCCACCATTCCGGCGCGATGCGTTCGGGGCCGCGGGCGCGGGCGGTGTCGAACCAGCGACCGCGCCATTTGAAGCGGGCGGGCACGTGCGGCGCGTCGGGGGTGTCGGGAGCGTCGACGAATTCCACCTCGAAGAGCGTGAGCGGGCGCGGCGGATGCTCCCGCGGCCAGTCCGTCGCGGGCTCCGAGAAGGCGGCGGCCAGCGTTTGCGCTGCCTTTTCGGGGATGTGGGAGGCGCCCGGCGCGCGGCGCGTGACGGCCTCGAGCCCGATGCGCGCGCCCAGGCGGCCGATGAGATCGTCGATCTCGTTCACCGCCTCGGGCGGGGCCTCCCCGGGGAGGCGGCGGTGCTGTTCGGGGCGCACGGCCTCGTGGGCGGGCGCGGAGAGGCGGAGCATGTCGATGCCGAAGCCCGCGTCGATCTCCGGCAGTTTCATGGCGATGAGCGGGCGCATGCGGTCGGGGAGCGCGGACGGCCGGGCGAGGCCCACCTCCACGGCCTGCGCGGTGCCGTCGGCGCGGTGCGCCTCGAGCCGGAGCCTGCGCGCGCCGCGCCCCGCCTCGGCGAGGCGATCGGCGAGCGTGGGCAGCATCCGGTCGAGGGCTGCGGCCACGTCCTCCTCGAGCCCGATGGGCTCCGGCAGCGACATCCGGCAGGCGAAGATCCGGGGCGGGCGCGCGGGGCTGATGGGCTCCGCCAGGAGCCCGAGCGCCTGGTCGATGCGCTGGCCCAGCACCGCGCCGTAGCGGCGCACGAGGGGCGCCCGGGGCTGGTTGAGGAGATCTTCCACCCGGCGCAGGCCCACGCGGCCCAGTTCCGTCACCACGTCCTCGGGCAGGCGGAGTGCGGCCACGGGCAGCGCTGCCAGCGCCTGCCGTGCCTGGCCCGGCGCGGCGATGCGGGCCTGCCGCGCGTGGAGCGCCACCACCTTGGGCGCGGCCCCGCCCCGCTCCCAGTTGCGGCGTTTCACGGCGCGCGCGCGGGTGGCATAGGCCTCCTGGTCGATGGCGTCGCTGCTGCGCGCCGCGCCTACGCCTTGGCCCGCATAACGCGCCAGCGCCCAGGCGGCGCCGGGCGTGTCGGCGATGCCCAGCTGCACCGTGAGCCCGAAGCGCGCGCAATCGGCCTCCACGAGATCGGCCACGCCCTCCTCCCCGCCGAAGAGGTGGCTCGCGCCGGTGAGATCGACGAAGAGCCCCGCGGGGCCCGAGCCGCTCACCCAGGGCGAGAGCTTGCCCGCCCAGCGGCGCAGATGACCGAGGAAGGCCTCCTCGGCGGGCACGTTCTCCTTCTCCGTCAGAAGCTCCGGGCACATGGCCAGCGCGTCGCGGAGCGGCTGGCCCGCGCTGAGGCCCGCCAGCGACGCCTCTTCCGAGAGCGAGGCCAACACCTGCATGTTGCCGCTCTCGCGCACCACCGCGAGTGGCCCCGTCACGGCGCCGCGGGCGCGGCGGATCGCCCGCTCCGCGCCGAGGCGCGGGAACCAGAGCGCCAGGATACGGCGCGGTTTGGCGGCTGCGTTCTTCATTTGTTCACAGTCGGTGATTCCCCGCGCGGAGTCGAGGCGTGACGCAAGACGTGCGTCAGGGCTGCGCGGTCAGCCGCAGCTCACCCGGGTGACGCGCTCGGCCGCGTCGAGGGTGATGTTGAGGCGCGCGGGCAGGAAATCCATCGTCACGGCCATGCCCGGGCGGATGATGCGCACGGGGCCGAGGATCTCGGTCCGCAGGAGGTCTTCGTGGGTTTGGCCCACCAGGCCTTGCAGCGCGTCTGCGCCGCAGGGCGCGAGCGCCGCGCCCGTTGCCGGAGCCTCAACCGGCGCAACTGGCGCGCAGGCCGCGAGCGCGCCCGAGACGGCGAACGCGGCGAAGAGGAGCGTCGGGCGGATCATGGCGGGATCGTCCGTCAATCGGGCCCGCGCCGCAAGACGCTTCAAAATCATTGCATTGCACGGAATGCTCCGCCTAGTGTCCGAGCGATTGGCCACGGCCAACGGACACGGGGAGGAGACCGTCATGCGCACCAAGGCAGCTGTTGCGACCGCCGCTGGCAAACCGCTGGAGATCATGGAGGTCAACCTCGACGGCCCGCGGGAGGGCGAGGTGCTGGTGGAGATCAAGGCCACCGGCATCTGTCACACCGACGAGTTCACGCTCTCGGGCGCGGACCCCGAGGGGATGTTTCCGGCGATCCTCGGCCACGAGGGCGCGGGCGTCGTCGTCGATGTGGGGCCCGGGGTGACGTCGCTGAAGAAGGGCGACCACGTCATCCCGCTCTACACGCCCGAATGCCGGGAATGCGAGTATTGCCTCAATCCGAAGACGAACCTCTGCCAGGCGATCCGTACGACGCAAGGCCAGGGGGTGATGCCCGACGGGACCTCGCGGTTCTCCACGCTCGATGGCGATCCGATCCTGCACTACATGGGCTGCTCGACTTTTTCGAACCACACGGTGCTGCCCGAGATCGCGCTGGCCAAGGTCCGCGCGGACGCGCCCTTCGACAAGATCTGCTATATCGGCTGCGGCGTGACGACGGGGATCGGCGCGGTGATGAATACCGCGAAGGTGGAGATCGGCTCGCGCTGCGTGGTCTTCGGGCTGGGCGGGATCGGCTTGAACGTCATCCAGGGGCTGCGGCTTGCCGGTGCGGACCAGATCGTGGGCGTGGACCTCAACCCGGGCAAGGTGAACATGGCCACGGCCTTCGGCATGACCGACTTCGTGAACCCGACGGATGTGGAGGGCGATCTCGTCGCCCATCTCGTGGAGCTCACGGGCGGCGGGGCGGATTACTCCTTCGATGCGACGGGCAACGTGAAGGTCATGCGAGACGCGCTCGAATGCGCGCACAAGGGCTGGGGCGAGTCGATCATCATCGGCGTGGCGCCCGCGGGAGCGGAGATCTCCACCCGTCCCTTCCAGCTCGTGACCGGCCGGGTCTGGCGCGGCACCGCCTTCGGCGGGGCGCGGGGGCGCACGGACGTGCCCAAGATCGTGGATTGGTACATGGACGGAAAGATCGAGATCGACCCGATGATCACCCACACCATGCCCCTCGAGGAGATCAACACGGCCTTCGACCTCATGCACGAGGGCAAGTCGATCCGCTCCGTCGTGACGTTCTGAGCGGGTCGCCGGGCGGCACTGTTCCTGCGCGCGGCGTGCGCCGTGCTCGAAAGGCGCCCGCCCACCGACCCGGGGTACGGCGCTCTGCCACCGGGGTCGGGACGCATGGGACGAACGGGACGTAAATTGCGCCGGGCGGCCGGGCCGGGACGGTCCCTTAGCGGAGGTTGCGGGCGAAGATGTAGTTCTCGATGTCGGTCAGGACGGCCTCGCCGGTGTAGAGCGTGTCGTCGGGCATGCGGATCTGCGTGAGAGCGCCCAGGTCCGACAGCGGCTCCAGCGCGATGGAGGGGATGCCGCGGATGAAGAGCCGCTCGAGCTTTTGCAGGTCCGCCAACGGCTCGAGGCTTTGGACCTCGGTGTCGTTCAGCCCGAGGCCGCGCAGCTCCGACAGCCCGGAGAGCGGCTCGAGGCTCGTGACGGCCGTGCCGTGGAGCGTGAGCCATTCGAGGTTCGGCAGGTCCGCGAGGACGTCGATGTCCGAGATCTTGGTGTCCCAGAGGTTGAGGGTGGTGAGCGCGTCGAGGTCGCGCAGCGGCTCGAGAGAGGAGACGTCCGTGCCGCGAAGGTTCAGCGACGTGAGATCGGTGAGCCCGGCGATCTTGGCGAAGCCGGCCTCGTCGATGTCCCTCGCCTCCAGGTTGAGGCTCACGATGTCGCGCGACACGCAGAGGTCCTCGAGAATCAGGTAGCCTATCCCGCCGTCGCAATCGGGCTCCGGCAGGTCCCGCGCGGCGCGCGCGTTTCGCGTCGAGGTCTGCGCGTTCGCGGGCGGTGGCGGGATGATCGGGGCAAGGCCGCCGAGGGAGAGACCGCCGCGATCGCCGGGCGCAGCGGAACCGGGCTCGAGGACGCGTTCCGGGACGGTTTCGGGTCGCGCCAGGGCCAGTTCGAGGCTCAGGCGGATGAGCTCCTCCCGAAGGTCCTCGAGTTCCGCGTTCAGGGTCGCGTTCTCCTCCCGGCTCGCGGCTTCCGCGGTTGCGAGCGTGTCAAGACGCGCCTCAAGCTCCGCCTCGCGTTGCTCGGTGCGCGCGCGCGTCGTCGCGGCCTTGGCGAGGAAACCGTCCCGCTCCTGCCGCGCTTTCTCCTGCGCCGTTGTGAGGTCGCTCTGCGCGGTCTCGAGCCGGGTTTCGAGCGTCGTGAAGCGCGCCAGGGGCACCGTGCCCGGCGGGTTCTGCTGGATGTGGACGGTCCAGGAACCCAGCCCGACCGCCGTGACGACCGAAAGAGCCGTGAGCGTGTTGGCGACGTTGGCGCGGCGGAAGGGATGGAGATACCAGCGGAACATGGAGAGCTCGCGCCGGGCGGCTGCTGCGAACTGCCCGTCGGGGTAAAGATCGAGGTAGCGCTGGTAGCCGCCCTTGACGTCGATCTTCTTGGCCGTCTCGAAGAGCTGGAATTCCTCGGAGAGCGCCGCGGACGTCGAGCCGGAGGTCTTGGGCGAGGCGGCCACGTCCGGCGCGAGGATTTCCTTGGCCTTGGACACGATGTCCCGGATCGCCTTCGCGGTCAGCCCCTCGGGCGCGGTGAGCATCTGGAGCCCGCCCAGATCGGGCGGCAGGTAGAGGTCGGCGTCCTCGATGATCACGCCGAGATACTTGTTGGGAAAGCCCTCCTTGTCGAGGCGGAGCGCCAGCCGGGCCTCGCTGCGCACCCAGTCCGAGCGGGCGGAGGCCTGCGTCCAGAGCACGATGGTGAGCCGCGCGGCGCGGATCATGGCGTCGATCGCGTCGCCGAATTCGGTGTTGCGCGCGATGTTGAGATCGGTGACCGCGTTGAAGCCCGCCTTTTGCAGCGCTTTCAGGACCGGCTCCGTCAGGTGCCGTTCCTCGCGTTTGTAGGAGACGAAGACGTGAATATCTTGGGGCATAAGCAACTCGCGTATGAGGCGAGGGTATCGCTTCACGTCCCCAAACACCGAGTCCTTTTTCGCCGCAGTGGTGCGCGCTTCGGCGCCTGCTCGCCTTATGGGCAACCCGCAGCCTGCTCAGCGGCGCCAAGTAGCTCTTAGCGACCTTGGTGCACACCGGCGACGAATTCGACGGTGTTGCCCTCCGGGTCCTCGATGAAGACACCCCGCCAGCCGATCCAGGCGAAGTCTTCGGTGCGGTGGGCGATGCCCCGCCCGTCTAGATAGGCCCGGAGCGCGTCGTGGTCGGCATGGTCCACCGTCAGCGCGAGATGGTGAAGCGAGGAGCCCGCGCCGGTGGCGGGCACGGCGCCCGTGGGGTGGCCCCGGTTCGCGCCCGCCGCCTTGTCAAAGAGCGCGAGCACCGTGGTATGACCCTGAAACCCCTCCGCGATGCGGAAAAAGACGATGCCGCCCTCGGCGGAGAAATCCTCCAGCACCTCGAGGCCCACGACGTCGCGGTAGAAATCGCGCATGGTCAGGAGGTCGCGGCAGCGGATCGCCACCTCGCCCAGGGCGCGCACGCGCGCGGGATTGCCGCTCACGACGTGCCGTAGCGCGCCAGGAACATCTCCACCGCGCCGGTCACGACGCGGCTTTTTTCGGCATCGGTGAACGTGTCCTGGAGGTGCAGCGTCCGGCGCGGGAAAATCCAGGCCTTGCAGAGCTCGCCGAACTGGTGCGCGGCCAGCTCCTTGTCGGGGATGGAGAGCTCCCCGCGGGCCTCGGCCTCCTCGAAATAGGGGACGAGCTCGGCCACCACGAGGGCGGGACCGGCATCGTAGAAGGCCTGCCCGAGTTCGCGGAACTCACCGCTTTCGGCGATGGAGACGCGAAAGCTCTGCTGCCCGAAATCCGACAGGATGATGTCGAGGATCACCTGCCCCGCGAGCGGCATGACCACGTCAGGGGCCATGGAGGTGTCGATGAAGGCTTCCGCGGCCTTGGCGCGCGCGGCGCATTCACGTTTCATCACCTCCGAAAACAGGAGGCGCTTGTCCGGGAAGTAGGAGTAGAGCGTCGCCTTCGACACGCCGGCACGCTTTGCGATGTCATCGACGGAGGCGCGTTCGAAGCCGACCGTCAGGAAGACCTGCGTCGCGCCCTCCACGACCTGGTCGAATTTGCGGCCCTTGCGGACCTCTGGCGTTCCGTCTGGCATTAGGTCTCCCTTGCAGAACAGGTATAAACGTGAGGGTTCCTGTCCGGCAAGGGAGGAGAGGCTCGGGGGGCAAGCCTCCGGGGGGAGACGGCGGGGCCCAGGGCCCGGGGGCCCGGGCCGCTGGCGCCGATCACTGGCCGCTTTGGGTGGCCAGCGTGGCGGTGGGCGTGTCCGCGGACGTCTGCGTCGTGGCGTCCGGAAAGGTGAGATAGGGCAGCTGGAAGCTCATCGTGTCCGCTGCGGCGGCGGAGGCGGTGAGAACGAGGGTGGCGGCGACGAGAAGCGATTTCATGGGTCGGGTCCTTCTATCGAGATGGTGTCGATCGGCGTTTAACTGAACTCGAAAGTTCATATCGAGATAACTAAACAGACCGGTTCAGAAATCAAGAAAAAACTGAACCGACGGGTTCATTTTTTTCCGACGCCCCGGCTTGCCGCCCCGAGACGCGGTCGCTACCGATGGGCCCATGCTCGCCGTCTTCCTGAAAACGCTCCCCTTCTTTGCCCTGATCGGGCTGGGCTACTGGGCGGGGCGGACGCGGTTTTTCACCGAAGAGGCCACCGCCTACCTCACGCGCTTCGTGTTTTATTTCGCGCTCTCGGCGATGCTGTTCCGGTTTTCGGCGACGCTGTCGGTGGGGGAGGTGTTCTCCTGGCCCTTCGTGCTGGCCTATCTCTGGGGCACGGCGCTCGTTTACCTCGTGGCGACGGCCATCGGGCTCCTCCGCGGGATCACCGTGGCCGAGATCGCCGTGGAGGCGCAGGTGGCCGTGATCGGCAATGTGGGCTTTCTGGGCATTCCCATGCTGGTGCTCCTCCTGGGCGATGCCGCCATCGGGCCGGTGATGATGGTGCTCGCGGTCGATCTCATCGTCTTCGGCTCGCTCATCGTCATTCTCATCACCGGCTCGCGCGACGGGCGTGTCTCCTTCGGGATCCTGAAGACCGTGGGCATGGGGCTCCTGAAGAACCCCATGATCGTGTCGATCTCGCTGGGACTTCTCTGGGCGGCCACGGGCCTCGGCATCCCCGCCCCGGCGGAGGAGTTCCTCGGCATCCTCGGGGCCGCGGCCACGCCGGGGGCGCTTTTCGCCATCGGGGCCTCGCTGGCCACGAAGCAGGCCGATCGCGTGACGCTCACGGGCTACCTGAGCGCGCTCAAGCTCTTTGCCCATCCCGCCGCGGTGGCCTTCGCGGCCCTCGTGATCTTCCCGGTGGAGCCCTACGCGGCGGGCGTCATGATCGCCGCCGCCGCACTTCCGGTGGCGGGCAATGTCTTCATCCTCGCCCAGCACTACGGCGTGGCGCCCACGCGCGTCTCCGCGGCGATCCTCATCTCCACGGCGGTGTCGGTGGTGACGGTCTCGCTGGTCATCGGCTGGGTCGAGAGCGCGGTCATCATCGAGGGAGGGTAAGGCCATGGAAATGGAAACGGTGTCGGAGAATGCGTGCTTCGGCGGGGTGCAGAGCGTCCATCGCCATGCCTCGGAGGTCTGCGCCTGCGACATGACCTTCGGGCTCTTCCTGCCGGAGGAGGCCGCGCGCGGCCCGGTGCCGGTGATCTGGTATCTCAGCGGGCTCACCTGCACCCATGAGAACGCCATGACGAAGGCGGGCGCGCAGGCCTGGGCCGCAGAGGCGGGCGTGGCGCTCGTATTTCCCGACACCTCGCCCCGGGGCGGGGAGGCAGCCGATGACGAGGCCTACGACCTGGGCCAGGGGGCGGGGTTCTACGTGGACGCCACGGAGCCGCGATGGCAGCCCCATTACCGGATGCGGAGCTACGTGACCGAGGAACTGCCCGCGCTCGTGGGCGAGATGGGCTGCGACCTCGCGCGGCAGGCGATCACGGGGCACTCCATGGGCGGGCACGGGGCGCTGACGATCGCCATGGCCCATCCGGGGCGCTACCGCTCCGTGTCCGCCTTCGCGCCCATTTCGAATCCGACGGAAAGCGCGTGGGGGCAAAAGCAGCTCTCGGCCTATCTTGGCGAGGACCGCGCGGCCTGGGCCGCGCACGACGCCACGATCCAGATGGCCGAGCGCGGCCTCGACGCGCCGCTCCTCATCGATACCGGCACCGCCGACGAGTTCATCGATCTCCTGCGCCCCGAAGCGCTGGCGGCGGCGATCGCGGCGCGGCGGCAGGAGGCCGTTTTCCGGATGCAGCCGGGCTATGACCATTCCTACTTCTTCGTGTCGAGCTTCATGGCCGATCACGTGGCCTTCCACGCCGAGGCGCTCTTCGGGTGATCTATGTCGATGCCGATGCCTGCCCGGTGAAGGCGGAGGTGGAGCGTGTGGCCTCGCGGCACGGGCTCAGGGTCGCGCTGGTCGCCAATGGCGGGCTGCGGCCCTCGCGCAATCCGCTGGTGGAGGTCGTCCTCGTGCCCGACGGGCCCGACGAGGCGGATAAATGGATCGCCGAGCGCGCGGGCGCGGGCGACGTGGTGGTAACCGCCGACATCCCGCTCGCCGCGCGGGCCGTGGAGGGCGGCGCTCTCGCCCTCAAGCCCAACGGCGAAGCGCTCACGGCCAAGAACGTGACGGAGGCGCTGGCCACGCGGGACCTCATGGCCGATCTCCGCGCCGCCGACCCGTTCCGACAGGGCAAGGGACGCCCGTTCACCAAGGCCGACAAGGGCCGCTTCCTCGACACGCTGGAACGCCTCGTCCGGCAGGCGGCGGCGGGTCGCTAGGCGGCACTGTTTCTGCGCGCGCCGTGCGGCGTGCTCGAAAGGCGCCCGCCCACCGACCCGGGGACGGTTGACGATCCCCGCGCGCGGCTGTGAGGTGCGGGCATGGTCAAGGCAGTGATTTTCGACATCGGCAACGTGCTCATCGAGTGGCAGCCGGAGCGGTATTATGACCGTGTCTACGGACGCGCCCGGCGCGAGGCGCTTTTCGAGGCGGTGGACCTCCACGGGATGAACAACCGCGTGGACATGGGAGAGCCCTTTCGCGAGACGATCTACGCCACGGCGGAGGCCCATCCCGCGTGGGAGGCCGAGATAAGGGACTGGCATGACCGCTGGGGCGAGCTCGCCACGCCGGTCATCCACCGCTCGGTGCGGCTTCTGCGCGCCTTGCGGCGCAAGGGCGTGCCCGTCTTCGCGCTCACGAATTTCGGAGTGGAGAGCTATGCCTTCGCGCAGTCCCGCTTTGGCTTCCTGAGCGAGTTCGACCGGGAATACGTGTCAGGGCACATGCGCGTGGTGAAGCCCGATCCGGCGATCTATGCCGGTGTCGAAGCCGATTGCGGCGTGGCGCCCGCCGATCTGCTCTTCGCCGATGACCGGGCCGACAACATCGAAGCGGCGGCGGCGCGGGGCTGGCGGACGCATCTCTTCGAGGGGCCCGCGGGCTGGGCGGCGCGGCTCGTGGATGAGGGGCTTCTCACGGCGGAGGAAGCGGCGTGAACCCGCGTTTCATCTCGTTTGACGACGGCGAGGCACGGATGGACTGGCTGGGCCTCGTTGCCGCGATCGAGGCGGGGCATGGGCTGCCGAAGGCGTCCATCGAGGACGTGTTTCTCTATCGTGGAGCGGACACGATCCTGAGCCGGGCGGCGTGGATCGACGGGCTGGGCGCGCTGGTGAAGACGGCGACGATCTTTCCGGGGAACGCGGTGGCGGGGCGGCCTGTCATCGACGGGGCGGTGACGCTTTTCGATGATGCCACGGGCGCGCCGGCGGCGTTCATCGATTTCAAGCTGGTGACCAAATGGAAGACGGCCGCTGACAGTCTCCTCGCGGCGCTAAAGCTCGCGCCCGGGGCGCGGGCGATCCTGATCGTGGGCGCGGGCACCGTGGGGCGCTCCGTGAGGGAGGCGTTCGGGGCGGGGTTTCCCGGGGCGTCCTTCGAGGTGTGGAACCGGACGGGGGCCGCGGCGGACGCGCTCGCCGCTGAATTCGATGCCACGCTGCCGGTGGGCGATCTGGAGCGCGCGGTCGGTCGGGCCGATATCGTCGTGGGCTGCACGATGGCGACGGAGCCCTGGCTTCGGGGCGCTTGGCTCCGGGAGGCGACCCACGTGAACCTCATCGGAGCTTACCGGCCGGATATGCGGGAGGCCGATGATGCCGCGCTCCGGTCGAGCCGGGTCTTCGTGGATGCGCGGGACACCACGCTGGGCCATATCGGGGAGCTGAAGATCCCGCTCGAGGCAGGAGTGATCGGGCCGGACCACGTGCTGGGAGACTTTTACGAGATGGACCGCATGACGCCCGGGGGGACGACGCTCTTCAAGAACGGGGGCGGGGCGCATCTCGACCTGATGACGGCGCGCTACATACTCGATCAATTCGGCTGACGGCGGGTCGGACGCTGTTTGCCTAGCGGCAAAGGCGCCCGGGAGAATTGCGGGCCCCGTCCCTTGTGGCGCGCTGTTGCTAGAAAAGGCCCGTGGTGAGCGTCACGACGGCCATCCCCACGAGCATGGTGGCGATGATGTTTCGCGTGGCGATGGCGGTGAGGAGTGCTGCGGCGGCGGCGAAGAGTTCCGGCGGGCCTCCCTCGGCCAGGGCACTGGCCACGAGGGCCACGATGAGGCAGCCGGGGAAGACGTCCGTGAGGCGGCGGAAGGCCGGGCGTTCCATGAGAGCGGCGCCGGCCAGGTAGCCCAGCACGCGCAGACCGATGGTCGAGGCCGCGAGCGCCGCGATGAGGAGCCAGTGGTCAGCGGTCATGTCGATTGGTCGCGAAGTCTGCGCTGACGCCCGCGAGCGCGCCGAGGATGAGCGCAGCGGCGCTGGGCAGGCCCGCGCGAATGAGGAGCACCGTGAGGGCGAAGGTCACCGCCCAGGGCAGGAGCGCGCGGCGGCCCGGCCAGAGCGCGCGCGCCATGGCGATGAAGGCGGCGGTGAAGGCGAAGCCGATGCCGAAGCGCTCGAGACCGGGGAGGGCCTGGCCCACGATGCCGCCCGCCACGGTGGAGGTGATCCAGGCGAGCATGAGGCCCAGCGCCGTCCCGAGGAGAAAGCGGCCGCCCATCCTCGGGTCGGCCTTTCGGGCAGCGAGCGTCAGGCCGAAATTCTCGTCCGTCGTGCCCTGGATTGCGATGAGGCGGGCGGGCCAGGGCACCTCTTTCAGGACCGGGACGGTGGTGGCCACGATGCCGATGTAGCGGAGGTTGAGCGCCGCCCCCGCTAGCGCCGCACCAAGCACCGTGCCGGTGGTGAGGAACTGGTCCACCGCCGCGATCTGGGAGCTGCCGGCAAAGACGACGAGGCCCATGGCGGCGATGCCCTCGGGCGAAAAGCCCGCCTCGCCCGCGAGTATCCCGAAGGCGAAGCCGTAGGTGGCCACGCCGAGCGCCAGCGGCAGGATCGCGATCAGGCCCCGGACCATGGCGCGTCAGGCAGCGGCCGGTTGGCTGCGGGAGCCGAGCGGGCTCTCCTTGATGGGCAGGTGCACGATGGCCGAGAAGGCGCCCACGGCCACGCCCACCCACCAGACGGCGGTGTAATCGCCGTAGATGTCATAGAGCCGCCCGCCAAGCCAGACGCCGAGAAAGCTGCCGAGCTGATGCGAGAAGAAGACGATCCCGTAGAGCGTGCCCATGTAGCGCAGCCCGTAGATATGCGCGACGAGCCCGCTCGTCAGGGGCACCGTCGCGAGCCAGAGCGAGCCCATGGCGATGGAAAAGAGGATCACCGAGGTGGGCGTGATCGGGAACATTATGAAGAGCGCCGCCACGATCGTGCGGCCCGTGTAGATGCCCGCGAGGAGGTATTTCTTCGTGAAGCGCTTGCCCGCCCAGCCCGCCGCCAGCGTGCCCGCGATATTGGCGAGCCCGATGAGGGAGATCGCCACCGCGCCCAGCGCCGATGTGCTCGTGATCCCGATGGAATAGAGCGCGCCGCCCGGCATGATGGGCCCGCAGAGCTCGGTCACGAAGGCCGGGAAATGCGCTGTGATGAAGGCGAGCTGGTAGCCGCAGGAGAAGAACCCGAGGAAGATGAGCGTATAGCTCGGATCCCGCGCGGCCTTCAGGAGGACCTGGCCGAAGGTCTCCTCGAGCTCGGCGCGGCTCGCGGCCTCCGGCGCCTTCATGGCCGGGAGCACGAGAAGCGCGGCGAGGATGCCTGCCGCAAAGATGAGGAACACCGTCTGCCAGGGGAAGAGCGCGAGAAGCCCTTCGGCGATGGGGGCGCCGATGACCTGGCCCGCCGAGCCCGCGGCGGTGGCGATGGCGAGCGCCATGGAGCGGTTTTCGTCGGAGGCCGCGCGGCCCACGACGGCGAGGATCACGCCGAAGCCCGTGCCGGCGATGCCGAAGCCGATCATCCAGTTGAGCCATTGATGCGCCTCGGGCGTCACCGAATAGGCGCTGGCGACGAGGCCCACCGCGTAGAGCACGGCGCCCATGATAATGGCCTTGCGATCGGTGAGCTTCTCGGCGATCGCGCCGAAGATCGGCTGCCCGATGCCCCAGGCGAGGTTCTGGATGGCGATGGCCAGCGAGAATTCCGTGCGCAGCCACATGAATTCCTCGGCGATGGGGATCTGGAACACCCCGAAGGAGGCGCGGATGGCGAAGCTCACCATCATGATGACGCAGCCCGCCACGAGGACGGGCGTGATGAGGGGTGCGGATTTGCTCATAGCGCCAGTGGTGCGCGCACCGGGGGCATCCGTCAATTCAGCAATTCTGCGGGCTCGCATCAGGATATGTGAACCGCTAGAGCGAGCCCATGGACGTGACGGCCAGATACGAGCGCCTGGTGGCGGAGGGAAAGCTGAAGCCGGACGCCGCCCAACGGGCTGTCCTGCCGGAGCTCACCCGCATCGCCGACGCCCTCGCGAAACCGGCCAGGAAGGGCTGGTTCGCCAAGGCCCCGGAGCCCGTGAAGGGGCTCTATCTCTGGGGCGGCGTGGGGCGCGGGAAGTCCATGGTCATGGACCTTTTCGTCGAGAGCCTCGAGGGCATCCCCGTGCGCCGCGTGCATTTCCACGCCTTCATGCAGGAGATCCAGGCCGCGCTCCACGAGGTGCGCAAGACCGGCGTGGACGACGCCGTCGCGCCGGTGGCCGCAGATGTGGCGGCGAGGCTGCGCGTTCTGGCCTTCGACGAGATGCAGATCACCGACATCACGGACGCGATGATCGTGGGCCGTCTCTTCGAACGGCTCTTCGCGGCGGGGGTCACGGTCGTCACCACGTCGAACCGGCCGCCCGCCGATCTCTACAAGGACGGGCTCAACCGCCAGCTTTTCCTGCCCTTCATCGAGCTCATCACCAAGCGGCTCACGGTGATGGAGATGGCCTCGGACACCGATTACCGTCAGGACCGGCTCGCCGGAGAGACGGTGTATTTCACCCCGAACGGGCCCGAGGCGCGCGCGGCGATCCAAGGGATCTGGGATGACCTCGCGGGCGGGGAGGAACCGCTGACGCTCATGGTCAAGGGGCGCGCGGTGACGATCCCCGCCTTTCGCAACGGCGTGGGTCGGACCCATTTCCACGGCCTCTGCGGTCAGCCCCTCGGCCCCGCCGACTACCTCGCCGTGGCGGAGGCCCTGCGGGTGCTCATCCTCGAGAACATCCCGCAGCTCGGCCGTTCGAACTTCAACGAGGCCAAGCGCTTCGTCACCCTCATCGACGCGCTTTACGAGGCGCGCGTGCGCCTCATCGCGAGCGCGGCCGCGGAGCCCGAGATGCTCTATGTCGAAGGCGCGGGCAGTTTCGAATTCGAGCGCACCGCTTCGCGCCTGCGCGAGATGCAAAGCGCCGATTGGGGGCGCTGAACTTCAGTCATTCTTTACTTTTTGCGGTCCAGATCAAACTCTGAGAGGATGATGTGTAAACACGGTTTACGATGGGAGAGCACAGTGGCTGAAACATCGAATGACCTTCGTTGGGTGCTGCGTGACGCCACCGGGGAGGATCACCGGAGGTTGGACGCGCTCGTGGCCGATCTCGATCTCGGGACCGAGGCGGGGCTCGTGCCGTTTCTCAGGGCAAACGCCCTGGCCTATGGCGCGCTTCTGCCCGCCGATCCGGCGCTCCATGGCCATGTGTCGCGCCGCCTGGCGCTCATCGATACCGATCTCGCCGCGCTGGGCGCGGGCAGGCCCGCTTCCATGGATGCGCTCGCGGCCCCTGCCCAGGCGGCGGCGCTGGGCTTTCGCTATGTCATCGCGGGTTCGGCGCTCGGCGGCACCGTCCTGGCGCGGATCCATGCCGGGGGCGGGAACGCGCGGGTCCTGGCAGCGGGGCGGTTTCTGGGCGACACCGAGCTCATGGCCCTCTGGCGCGCCGTGATCGTGGAACTCGGCGCCTACGGAGGCCCCCACGCCCCCGTCATCGAGGGCGCGCGCCAATGTTTCCGGCTCTTCGAGCGGTGCTTCGAGGCGGCCCTCTGCGAGGAGGCGACGCTTGTCCGTTGAACTGACGACGATCCCAGACGGCGAACCGCTCGACCTCACGAATTGCGACCGGGAGCCCATCCACGCCCTGGGGCGCGTGCAATCCTACGGCGCGCTGATCGCGATCTCCTCGGATTGGATCATCCAGCACGCCTCCGAGAATATCGACGCCTATCTCGGTGCCCCTGCCGAAGCGCTCATCGGGACCCTCTTCACCGACATCGTGCCGGCGTCGCTGGCCCATGACATCCGGGGCCGGATGCAGCTTTTGTCGGGCCCAGACGCGGTGGAGCGTGTCTTTGGCGTCGCGCTCCGGCGCGGCGACGAGGAGATGATGCTCGACCTCGCCATCCACTGCTCCGACCGCACGATCATCATCGAACTGGAACGCGCCGATGCCAGCATCGGACAGGCCGACTACGTGTCCCAGGTTCGCCCGATGATCGACCGCATCGCGAAGGGCCGGGATGTGGAGCATCTGTGCCAACTGGCCGCGCGGCAGCTGCGCGGGCTCGTGGGCTTCGACCGGGTCATGGTCTACCGCTTCGAGGAGGACGAGACCGGCACCGTGGTGGCCGAGGCCCTGCGCACCGGGCTCGAGCCCTATCTCGGCCTCAGATACCCGGCCTCCGACATCCCCAAGCAGGCGCGCGCCCTCTACAAGCGCAGCCTGCTTCGGATCATCAGCGACGTGGACGACCCCGGCTTCGCCATCACGCCGGCCCAAAGTCCCGAGGGTGCGCCGCTCGATCTTTCGCTCTCCTCCACCCGGGCGGTGTCGCCCATCCACCTCGAATACCTGCGCAACATGGGCGTGGAGGCCTCGCTCTCCGTTTCGATCCTGAAGCGGGGCAAGCTCTGGGGGCTCTTTGCCTGCCACCACATGTCGCCGCGCATCCTGCCCTATTCGGTGCGGACCGCCGCCGAGCTCTTCGGCCAGCTCTTCGCCTTCGTGCTCGACCAGAAGGAGGCCGATATCGAGCGGGCGGAACGGGACGCCGCCCAGGAGGTCCACGACCACGTCATGGCGCAGCTCGCCGGGGGGCGCACGATCGCCGACAACTTCGAAACACTCATCGACTCGATCCTGCCCGTCATTCCCCATGACGGCGCCGTGGGCTGGGTGGACGGGGAGTTCGTCTGCCGCGGTGCCACGCCCACGCAGGAGGAGTTTCTGGGCCTCACCAGGTTCCTGAACACCACCGCCGTGGGCACGATCTTCAACACCGACAACATCGCGGGCCTCTACCCCGCCGCCGAGGATTTCGCCGAGCGTGCCGCGGGGCTGCTGGCATTGCCCGTCTCCCGGCGTCCGCGGGATTACATCGTACTCTTTCGCCGCGAGATCGCGCGGAGCGTCACCTGGGCCGGTAATCCGCAGAAACCGGTGGAGGCGGGTCCCAACGGCATCCGCCTGACCCCGCGCAAGAGCTTCGAGGCGTGGAAGGAAGTCGTGCGCAGCAAGAGCGCACGCTGGTCCAAGCAGGAGATTTCCTCCGCCGAGGCGTTGCGCGTGACGCTGCTCGAGGTGGTGCTGCGGATGTCCGACGAGGCACTCGAGGAGCGCGCCCGCGCCCAGGAGCGGCAGGAACTGCTCATCGCGGAGCTCAACCACCGCGTCCGCAACATCCTCAACCTCATCCGCGGGCTGGTGGCGCAAAGCTCCGTGGAGGCGCATTCCGCGGGCGAGCTCACGGAGGTCATCGGGGGGCGCATCCACGCGCTGGCGCGCGCCCATGACCAGATCACGCGGGAAAACTGGTCGGCGGCCTCGCTGCGCGAGCTCGTCGTCACCGAATGCGAGGCCTATGTCTCCGGCGACGCGCCGCGGGTGAACCTCGCGGGCCCCGATATCCTGCTGGAGCCCCTGGCGTTTTCCACCATGGCGCTCGTCCTCCACGAGCTCGTGACGAATGCGGCGAAATACGGGGCGCTTTCGGTCGCTTCGGGCCGCGTGACGCTGGAGACGGTGCCCGAGCCCGACGGCGCCGTGCGCCTCAAATGGCGCGAGGTGGGCGGCCCGCCCATCCAGTCCGCGCCGGAGCGGCGGGGCTTCGGGTCCACCATCATCGAGCGCTCCGTGCCCTATGACCTGAAGGGCGAGGCACGCGTCCAGTTCGACGTGGCGGGCCTCCGGGCGGAGTTCGTGCTGCCGGCGCAATCCGTCACGGTGGCCGACGCCCGCCCCGCCGCGTCGAGCCCCGCCAAGGTCGAGACGCTGCGCCCCAAGACCGACCTCGGCACGCTCTTGGCCGATGTGCTCCTCGTCGAGGACAACATGATCATCGCGCTCGACACCGAGGACATGGTGACCGATCTCGGCGCCCGGCAGGTGCGTCTCGCGGGGGCCGCGGCGGCCGCGCTCCAGGAAATCGCCGCCCGGCCGCCGAGCTTCGCTCTCCTCGACGTCAATCTCGGCACCGAGACGAGCGGCGCCGTCGCCGATGCGCTCGCAAAGGCGGGCGTGCCCTTCGCCTTCGCCACGGGCTACGGCGAGGATACGGCGCTGTCGGAGCAGTTTCCGGACATCCCCGTGCTCAAGAAACCCTATGGAAAGACCGATCTCGAGGCGCTTCTCATGCGGCTCTAGCCGCCGGCTACCTCCTGGTGAACCTCGATGACGTTGCCCTCGGGATCCTGAAAGAACACCTGGTGCCATTCGGCGGAGAAGGTGGTGCCGTAATCCGAATAGGGGATGCCCGCCGCGTCGAGCCGCGCGAGAAAGCCCGGCAGGTCGTCGGTGCGAAACGCCACGTGGCCCCGCTCCACCGGATTGATCACCCGCCCGTTCTTGAAATGCACGGTGAAGTCGCGCTGGGCCACGTGCATCTGCATCGTGCCCTCGGTGGCAAAGCGGATATCGCCGTCGAACCCGCTCTCTTCGTCCGCGGCGGTGCGCGGGAAGCGATCGGCGGGCATGTCATCGAGGCCCAGCACTTCCGTGTAGAACCGGTGAAGGCGGGCGACATCGTCGGCGACGATGTTGATGTGGTGGAATTCGAGCTTCATGACTGCCTCCCGTGCCGCGCGGTATTTGCTGCCATAGCATAGGGCGCGGCGGGCAGGGGTGCACCTCGCTGCGGGTGAAAAGCGGCCGCGGGGCGGGTCAGAGACCGTCCAGATCGGGAATGCGCAGGACCTGTCCCGCGCTCACGAGCCCGGTCTCTCCCACGATGCGCCGGTTGGCCTCCGCGATCGTGCCCGCGCGGTTGGGCGCGCCGTAATAGCGCCGGGAAATGGCCTGCAGGGTCTCTCCCGCGCGCACCCGGTGCACCGCGCGGGTGGGGGCCTGGCGCAGGCGCGCGCGGCGCGTCTCGGGGCCAGACAGGGGTGACGCCGCCGCGAGATCGAGCGGCGTTCCCGCCGCGCGGCTGGCCACGCCCCAATCGCCCGGATCGAGAGCCAGGGGCGCGGGACGCAAGCGCCCGTCGGGACCCCGCGCGGTCAGCGTCAGGAGCGTCGGCCGCTCCGCCGCCAGCGCGGCGAAGAGCACGACATCCCCCCGTGGCGCGACGTCCTCCGTCCCCGAGCCGTCCGTCTCGCCCGGCTCCTCCGTCACCGCCGGGACAACCTCGGGCCTGTCCGGCGGCGCGGCGGGGTCGAGCGCGCGGATGATCGGCTGCGGGCGGAGCTTCGGGCGGATCGCCGCGCTCAGGGTCGGGGCGGCCTCCGGCACCGCTGGCGCGGTCTCGGCCCGTCGCGCCGTCTCCGGGAGGGGCGGCAGCGGCGCGGGCGTCCGCGCGGGCTGGAGCACGATCAGGCTCGCCGTCACTACCGCAAATATGGCCATGATGATCATCGACCGTGACATTGCGCCTGTCTCCTCCCCCCGCTGCGCGGGGATGACGGTCTCAAGGTCGCGATCGACACGGCGGTATCGCCGGCGGAATACCCGCTGTCACCCATGAAAATCCCCGCGATGTGTACCACATCTGGTGTCAGCCAGAGGCAAGCATGGCACACATATAATGCTCGCCTGCATCTATGGAGTGTGAACGAATCATGTCAACAGACCTGATTCGAATTCTTCACTTCTGAGTCGAAATTGTCGGCCTCAGCCGTTCTCGCGCAGGATCGAGCCGGCGAAATAGAGCGAGCCGCAAAAGAGCACGCGCGCCCCGGGCTCCCGCGCGAGGATCGCGTGGAGCGCCTCCGCCGCCGTGTCCGCGCTCCGCGCGTCGAGGCCCACCTGGCGCGCGGCCTCTGCCGTCTCCTCGCCGCTGAGCGTGGCCCGCTCGCCGGGGATGGAGACGCCCGTGAGGGAGGCGGCCTCGCCCTTGAGCTCTGCGAGATAACCCGCGACGTCCTTCGTTTTCAGCATCCCGCAGACGAGATGCGTGGGCCTGCGCGGCAGCGTGGCGAGCGTGGCGGCCACCGCGGCGCCGCCCGCCGGATTGTGCCCGCCATCGAGCCAGAGCTCCGCTTCCGGAGCGGCCGCCACGAGCGGGCCATGGCGCAGGCGCTGCATCCGCGCGGGCCAGTCCGCGCGCGTCACCGCCGCCTCGCACGCGTCCTCGCCATGGCCCAGCGCGCGCAACGCGGCGAGCGCGGTGCCCGCGTTCTCTACCTGGTGAGGGCCGCGAAGGTTCGGCAGCGGCAGGTCGAGGAGCCCGGTTTCGTCCTGGAAGACGAGCCGCCCCCGTTCCTCGAAGACATGCCAGTGCTGGCCATGGGCGATTACGGGCGCGCCGAGCCTCGCTGCGCGCGCCTCGATCACCTCCATCGCCGCGTCGTGCTGACGGGCGACGATGCAGGGCACGCCGCGCTTGAGGATCCCCGCCTTTTCCCCGGCGATCTCGGCCAGCGTGTCGCCAAGGAACTGCTGGTGGTCGAGATCCACCGGCGTGATGACCGTGAGCCGCGGGGCCGCGATGACATTGGTGGCGTCGAGCCGCCCGCCGAGCCCCACCTCGAGGAGCGTCGCATCCGCCTCGCTCCGCGCGAAGGCGAGGAGGCCCGCGACGGTCGTGATCTCGAAATAGGTGATCGGCGCGCCGTCATTGGCGGCGTAGCAGTCGTCGAGCACGGCGCTCAGCGCGTCCTCGGAGATGAGCTCCCCCGCGAGCCGGATGCGCTCGTGAAACCGCGTCAGATGGGGCGAGGTATAGGCGTGCACGCGCTCTCCCGCCGCCTCGAGCCCCGCGCGGATCATGGCCTGCGTGGAGCCTTTGCCATTGGTGCCCGCGATGTGGGTCACGGGCGGCAGCCTCCGCTCCGGGTGATCCAGACGCGCGAGGAGCCGCCAGACGCGGTCGAGCGTGAGGTCGATGAGCTTCGGGTGCAGTTCCAGCATCCGCGCGAGGATGGCGTCGGAGCCCTCTCGGGACACGGGTCCTAGCTTTCGGTCTGGGATTGCGGCGCGACGGAGCCTGCCTCCTCCGCCGGGCTCGGCGGGGTCACCGGCGCGGGGAGCTCACCCTTCACCGCCGGCGCCTTCTTCAAGAGCAGCCGTGTGATCGTGATGAGCTCGTCGCGCATGTCCACGCGGTGCGTCACGCGGTCGAGCATCCCGTGATCGAGGAGGTATTCCGCGCGCTGGAACCCCTCCGGCAGTGTCTCCCGGATCGTCTGCTCGATCACGCGCGGCCCCGCAAAGCAGATGAGCGCGTTGGGTTCCGCGATCTGAACGTCCCCGAGCATGGCGTAGGAGGCCGTCACGCCGCCCGTGGTGGGATGCGTGAGCACCACGATGTAGGGCAGGCCCGCCTCCTTCAGCATCTGCACGGCCACGGTCGTTCGCGGCATCTGCATGAGCGAGAGGATCCCCTCCTGCATCCGCGCGCCGCCGGCCGCGGAAAAGAGGATGAGCGGGCGGGAGAGCTCCACCGCGCGCCCGGCTGCGGCGATGACGGCGTTGCCCACATACATGCCCATGGACCCCGCCATGAAGGAGAAGTCCTGCGCGGCGGCGACGATGGGCGTCCGCCCGATCTCGCCCTCGGCCACGAGCATGGCCTCCTTCTCCCCCGTCTGCCGCTGCGCGGCCTTGAGCCGGTCGGGGTAGCGTTTCTGATCGCGGAAGCCGAGCGGGTCGGGGATAGGTTCGGGCACCTCCACCTCGGTGAAGACGCCGCCGTCGAAAAGCGAGGTGAACCGCGCCCGGGGGCTGATCTGCATGTGGTGGTTGCAGTTCGTGCAGACGTTCAGGTTGTCGGCCAGTTCCCGGTGAAACAGCATCTGCCCGCACTCGTCGCACTTCGTCCACAGATTCTCCGGCACCTCGCGACGCGAGAAGAGCGAATTGATCGTGGGCCGGACGTAGTTCGAGATCCAGTTCATGGGGGGTTCCGCAGTGTGACGCGCCCGAGATAGGCAAGCCGCGGGGGAATGGCAATCAGCGCGCGATCATGTTGCGCGCCATCAGCCAGAGCACGGTGAGGAAGGCGAGCTCGAAGACGAGCCCGAAGAGGACGAAGGCCGGATCGGGCCCGGCCATGGCATCGGGCCGCGCGGGGTAAACGAAAAGCGCCGCCGCCGACATGGGCGCGCCTTCCGTCGTGGCCACGGTGAGCGCGGTGACATTGACAGCCAGATGCAGGCCCCAGGCCGCGCCGATGCTGCCCGTGCGTGCGGTGAGGTCTATGCAGGCCACCGCGAAGGCCGTGGTCCAGGCCACATAGGCGAAAACGGAGGCCGCCGAGGTCGGATCGTTGGCCGCGTGCACGAGGCCGAAGGCGAGCGCCGGCCCGCCCATCCAGAGCAGCGGATGCTTGAAGAGCGCGGCGGCATATTGGTGCAGGAAGCCGCGGAAGAACACCTCCTCCGCGCCGGTCTGGAGCGCGATGCCGAGGAGCGCCACCGGCAGGAAGGCCACCCACGCGCCGAGCGGGCGCTGGCTCGCGCCGCTCCCGTCGAAGCCGAGAAGCAGGAAGAAGAGGTAGAGCGCGAGGCACCCCACGAGGACCCGCGCGAAATCCGGCAGAAGCCGAGCGGGATCGCCCAGAAGCGAGGTCCAGCGCCGCCCGTAGGCGCGCCAGATCACCCGGTCGAGGACGACCACGAGAACGGCGAAGGCGGCGAGTTCCAGAAAAAAGCTCCAGCGCGTGGCGCCCACGCCGTCGCTGCGGTCGATGGGCAGGAAGACGAGCTCCCGCAGGAAGGTCCAGCCGAAGAAGACGAGAAGCGCCGTGACGACGAACTGCCCCGGGCGCGCGCCGCCCCGGGCGGGCGCGATGAAGCGCTTGTTGGCGGCGTAGGGGTCAGTCATGGACGCGCCGCCAGAGGCCGTAGACGATGAGCAGCACCGCCGCATCCGCGGCAAAGAGCGGCAGCGCCGCAGGGCTCGCCGCCGAAAGCCCGAGGCTCGCCAGGCTCAGGCCCGACAGCGGCCCCTCCAGCGAAAAGATGAGAAGCGCCTGGACGTTGTTGACGAAATGCAGCCCCCAGGCCGCGCCGATGCTCCCGGTCCGCGCGGTGATGTCCGCGGTCAGGAGCGCAAAGAGCGTGATGACCAGCACCACGAGCCATAGGTTCTGTCCCTGGCTCGCCGGGTCCACATGGAGCACGGCAAAGATCAGCGCCGGACATACCATCCAGGCCGCACGGACCCCCACGCCGAACCGCGCGCCGAGCTGCTGCTGGAGGTAGCCGCGAAAGACGAGCTCCTCCGCACCGGTCTGGAGCAGCAGAAGCGGCAGCGCCAGCGGCAGGAAAAGGAGCCAGCGTCCCGGCGCGATCTCCATCGTGATCTCCTGCGTGAGGAGGATGAAGACCGTGGCGAGGGCCGCCATGGCCGCCGCGATCCCCGCCATCCGTAGGAAATCCCGAAGAAGATGCGTCCGGTCGCCCATCAATGTCAGCGCGCCGCGCCGATGCAGGAGCCGCGTGACCACGGCCACGGCGATGACCATCACGGCGAAATGCGCGAGCAGAATGACCACCGCCAGGGGCGTGGACCCTGCCGCGATCTGGTTTGCCGTGACCTCGTCCGACAAAAGCCATCCCGCGCCCGCGATGAACCCCACCGCGAGCCCGGCATAGACCAGCAGGATGAGAACCGCGCCCAGCGCCGTGCGCCAGAGCTCCGCCCGCGCCGCCGCGGGAGCCGTATGGGTTTCGAAACCGGGATAGGCCATGGCGCGAGAGGTAGGGGGCGGCTGGCTGGCTTGCAACGTCATTCCCGCGGCGACCGGCTCTCTTCTCCCGAAGCCCCGGACGCGCCACCTCCAGCCCCGCTGCACGACACTGCCCGGCACGGTCCACCTTGCGCCCTGCGTCACCGGGCTTTATCGCAGGAGACCACCGTGCCAGCTACATCGAGAGGCCCGCCCGATGCTCAAGAAAACCTATGACAAGCGAGACCTGCCCTCCCGCCACGTGACGGAGGGTCCGGCCCGGGCGCCGCATCGATCGTATCTGTACGCCATGGGGCTGTCGGACGAGGAGATCCACCAGCCGCTCATCGGCGTGGCGACCTGCTGGAACGAGGCCGCGCCCTGCAATATCGCGCTGGGCCGCCAGGCGCAGGCGGTCAAGCTCGGCGTGAAGCAAGCCTCCGGCACGCCGCGGGAATTCACGACGATCACCGTCACCGACGGCATCGCCATGGGCCATGAGGGGATGAAGTCCTCTCTCGCCTCGCGGGAGGCCATCGCGGACACGGTGGAGCTCACCATGCGGGGCCATTGCTACGACGCCATCGTGGGGCTCGCGGGCTGCGACAAGTCGCTGCCGGGCATGATGATGGCCATGGTGCGCCTCAACGTGCCGAGCGTCTTCATCTATGGCGGCTCGATCCTGCCGGGGCGTCTCAACGGGCAGGACGTCACCGTTCAGGACGTGTTCGAGGCCGTGGGCCAGCACCAGGCGGGCAACTATTCCGACGAAGAACTCGCGGTGCTCGAGCGCGTGGCCTGCCCCACCTCGGGCGCCTGCGGCGGGCAGTTCACAGCCAACACCATGGCCTGCGTGTCCGAGGCCATGGGCCTCGCGCTGCCGAACTCCGCGGGCGCGCCGGCGGCCTACGAGAGCCGCGACGCCTTGGGCACCGCCTCCGGGATGGCGGTCATGGAGCTCTTGGCCAAGGGCATCCGCGCCCGGGACATCGTGACCAGAAAGAGCCTGGAGAACGCGGCGCGCGTGGTGGCCTGTACCGGGGGCTCCACCAATGCCGGGCTCCACCTGCCCGCCATCGCGCACGAGGCGGGGATCGAGTTCTTCCTCGAGGATGTCTGCGACATCTTCCGCGACACGCCCTATTTCGTCGATCTCAAGCCCGGCGGGCAATACGTGGCGAAAGACATGTACGAGGTCGGCGGCGTGCCTGTTGTCATGAAGGAGCTGCGCAAGCAGGGCCTCGTCCACGAGGACTGCATGACCGCCACGGGCCGCACCATCGGCGAGGAGCTCGACATCGTCGAGCGCGAGGCCGATGGCCGCGTGATCTACCCCATCGAGAAACCCATCACCCAGACGGGCGGCGTCGTGGGCCTCAAGGGCAACCTCGCCCCCGAGGGCGCCATCGTGAAGGTCGCGGGCATGGCCACAGAGCACCAGCGCTTCGTCGGACCCGCGCGGATCTTCGAATGCGAAGAGGACGCCTTCGAGGCCGTCAAGAAGCGCGAGTACAAGGAGGGCGAGGTCCTCGTCATCCGCAACGAGGGCCCCTCGGGCGGGCCCGGCATGCGCGAAATGCTCGCCACCACCGCGGCCCTCAGCGGCCAGGGCATGGGCAAGAAGGTCGCGCTCATCACCGATGGGCGTTTCTCTGGCGCAACACGTGGCTTCTGCGTGGGCCATGTTGGGCCGGAAGCTGCCCATGGCGGGCCTATCGGCTTGCTCAAGGACGGCGATGTTATAACGCTCGATGCAATACAGGGCGAAATATCGGTGGACGTCTCGGAAGAAGAGTTCGCCAAGAGGAGAGCAGCGTGGACGGGGGCAAGGCCCACGATCTACGCGTCAGGGGCATTGTGGAAATATGCGCAACTCGTGGGCGAGACTTATCGCGGGGCTGTCACGCATCCCGGCGGCGCTGAGGAAAAGCACCAATACGGCGAGCTTTAGGCGCGGGGCCATTGCCGCGCTGACGGCGGCGGCGCTGGCGGGCTGCGAGGGTCTGCCCGCGTTTTCCTTCGCGCCCCTGGGGCAGGACCGAGGACAGCTCGCCACGCAGGAGGTGCGGCTCACCGGCGGGCTTGCCATCCGCGCGCCCGCGGGCAAGTGCATCGACCTGGCCCGCACCGAGGAGATGCGCGGCTTCGCCACCCTCGTCATGGCCAATTGCTCCAACTTGGGCGGGCGCCCGGATGCGGGCGCCCCCGAGGCCGCGCTCCTCCTCGTGACGGTGAGCGATGCCGCCCACGGCGATCTCGCCACGCTGGGGCGGGCGATCTCTGCGGCACCCTCCGTGCTCGCGCGCTCGGGCGTCCCCGAGGATGTGGAGCTCTTGTCGCTCAGGCAGAGCGACCTGGCGCTCTACGCAAATCTCGTGGACCGGAGCGATGGCGGGCCCGAGGGGCTCAGCCCCAGGCACTGGAAGGCCGCGCTCGACGTGGCCGGGCGCGGGGTGGTCATCTCCGTCTTCGGGCCGGAGGGCGGCACGCTGCCTGCTGCCGGCGGCGAACGGCTCGCCCGCGCCGCCGCGCAGGCCATCCTCGACGCCAACCGAGGCACCGCGCTTCCGGCCACGCCGCCGCTGCCCGCCGAAGCGGTTGAAACGACGCGTCAAAGCACGGATGCTTCCCCCGGAGAGCTCCGGCGCCTCTTCGGCAACCGTTGAGGGCCATGACGGGCAAGGCTTAGGGATGAAGGCAGATCGAAGGGCGCAGGCCGTGATCCAGTATATGCTCAAGCGCGGCTCCCAAGAGCTCTGGGCCCGGCTGGCGCGCCGGTCCGGGGCGATGCCGCTCTCCGCGCTGCGTGCCGCCGCCGGGCGCGCCCGCGACGTGCGCCACCACCTCAACGAGATCATCGCCACCGCCGAAAGCCGCTTGGCGCTGCCGGCCATCGGGGCCACGACCTTCATGAAGCCCCGCGCCGCCGACTGGGCCTGGCGGCCCGCGCTCTGGCGGGTGCCGCTGCCCGAGGTGGGCCAGGTGGCCGTGGAAAGCCAAACCCTGCTCGGCACGGAAGCCAATATTTTTCACGATTGCCGCGTCTCAGAGCTCACGCTTCGCCAGATCAGGAACACGCGGGAGGCCGACCTCGCGCCGTTCGGGCTGCGCATGGATGTGTTCCGCTTCGACGGCTCGTTCCTGTCCCTCGTGCTCGATTTGCCCGACGGCGCCGTGCGCGGCATATCCAAGCGCCACCTCATCCGGATGAACACCATCGTGGAGTTCGAGCGCCCGCTAGAGATCTTCGCCCGGCTCAATCTCCGCCATGGGCCGAACACCGAACAGATCGTGCGCGAACTGCCCCTCGCGCAGGAGGACGTCTGGGTGGAGTTCGACCTCGCCTACAGCCAGATCAATGAAAAGCGGGTGGAGAAGATGTGGCTCGACCTCATCTTCGAGGGGCCCCAGATGAATCAGGTCATCATCCGCGACGTCACAATGTCCCGCGCGCCGCGGGCCGATCTCTGAGGCCCTTGCCATGACCAAGACGACCCCCCTGACCCAGACCCGCATGCGAGACGGCGTGTGGGAGGGCGTGCTCCCGCGCAAACAGAAGCCCGAGCTCCGCGTCACCCACCGCGAGGCGGAGCTCCACGACGTGACGGTGACCGCCGAGGGCGAGGGACTTTGGCGTGTCCGGGTGGGCGTTCCGGTGGATACGCTGTCGGACGGCGTGCAGACCTACGTGATGAGCGATGCGCAAACGGGGCAGAAGCTCGGAAGCTTCGCCATCGCGGCAGGATCGGTGCTGAGCGAGGACCTGCGCGCCGAGGTGGACCTGCTGCGGTCGGAGCTCGATATGCTCAAGCGCGCCTTCCGGCGCCATTGTGTCGAAACCGGGGCCTGAGCCCCGCGCCCGGGCAGCCGGAGTTTCCCTTACGTCGCTGCCTGGGAACGCTGGCGCGGCGTCCCGATATTCCGTCGTTTCGCGGTTATCCACAGCGCTTAGAAAGACCGCGTTATTGTCCCGCCGCCGCCCAGAAGGTGCCCCGTTCACCCGCGATATCTGACCCCGGGATGTGACGAGCGAGGTATGCGGATGGACCGCCTCACGGAAATGGAAGCCTTTGCCACGGTGGTGGATCAGGGCGGCTTCACGGATGCTGCCAGGAAGATGGGTATTTCCAAGTCGGCGGTGTCCAAGCATGTGTCCTCCCTGGAGGCCCGCCTCGGGGCGCGGCTCCTCAATCGCACCACGCGGCGGGTCTCGCCCACGGAGATCGGGCTGGCCTATTACGATCGGGCTCGGCGGGTGCTCAACGATGCGGGCGAGGCGGATGCCCTCGTCACCTCCATGCAATCGGCGCCCTCTGGGTTGCTGCGGATCTCGGTGGCCACCGACTTCGGCGTCAATCACCTGAGCCCGGTGCTCGGGGAATTCCTTCGGGAATTCCCGGATATCACCGTGAACATGGTGCTCAACAACCGCTACGTGGAGCTCATCTCCGAAGGCTTCGACATGGCCATCCGGATCGGCGATCTGGAGGATTCGACCCTCCGCGCCCGCAAGCTCACCGAGACGACGAAGCGGATGATCGCCTCCCCCGCGTATTTCGAGACCTATGGCCGGCCCGAACGGATCGACGATCTCAACGAGCACAAGCTTCTGCACTATTCCAACGCCGCCGGCGGCTCCGTCTGGAAGCTCACCGCGCCCTCGGGCGAGAAGCGGCAGGTGCGCACGGCCGGCTGGCTCACCGTCAATGACGGGCAGTCCCTGCTGAATGCCGCCATCAGCGGGCTCGGGATCGCCTATCTTCCCAGTTTCCTCTTTGCCGATGCCCTGGAGAAAGGGCTCGTCGTGGACGCCATCCCCGACCTGCCGGACGAGCGGCAGGGCATCTACGCGGTCTATCCGCCGGGCCGCTTCACGCAGCCCAAGGTTCGCGCCTTCATCGATTTCCTCGTGCAATCCTTTGCCGAGAAGGGACCCGACGCCTGGTAAGGGCTCGGTTACGTTCAGTCGCGCTGGAGTGGGTAACGAGTGTGTCCCCAGTGATGAGTTCTTTGGAGCGGCTGACTAGGGGCGGGTCGAGGTGAGTATCGCCTCGACCCGTCTGTTTCGTTCGCGCCCCTCGGGCGTGAGATTGCTGGCCCGCGGCGCCAGATACCCCATGCCCTCCGCGCGCACCTGGCCCGGATCCACCCCATAGCGGGAGATGAGCTGTTGGCGGGCCGAGACGGCGCGCTGACGCGAGATCTCGATATTAACCGCCAATCCGCCGGAGCTGTCCGTGTGGCCAACGAGCGCCACCTCGCGCGTGGGATTGCGCTCCAGATAGGCCGCGAGCGCCGTGAGCGAGGGGTAGCTTTCGTCGGAGAGCGTGGCGGTTCCGCTGTCGAATGCCAGATCCTCGAGGACGGCATGCCCGCGCGTCTCCAACGCCGCAGCGAGGGTTTCGGGCGCGTCCTTCGCTCCGGGGCTGGCGGGGGCCGCCGCCCGCCGGGGCGCGGGTGCGAGGTCGGGCACCTCGGTGCCGAGCGGCAGGATGCGCGTGACATGGAGGTAGCCGTCGCTCACGCTCCGGCTCGCCACGAGGCTCACATGGGCGCCGGTCCCCGGCTGGCGGGCCGAAAGCACCTGGAAATCGCCCAGATCGACGAACATGTGCGGCGGCGGAATGAGCTCCAGCGCGAAGCGGAAATCGAACCCGCCGCAGCTCTCGGTAGCGCAGCTCAGGAGCGTGTCGAAGCCCTCTTCCTCGAGCCGCGCGGCCGCCGGCGCGAGGAGGGCCGACGGCGTGGGCACGCCCGCCACGCGGAAGGCCTGGATCGAGATCGCGCCCTGGGCGAGCGTCTTCGGGACCTCCCCATCCTCCGCCACGCCGGTGGGCACGCCGCGCGCGCCCTCGGGCACCGTGACCTCCCGCGTCAGCTCCGCCCCCTCGGGCAAGGGCAGCGAAAGCGCCGCGGCGGGCCCAGCCAGGAGCGAGAGGAGCGCGGCGCGGAGGATCATCGGCTGCGTGCGTGGTACTCGGGATTGGGCTGCATGTCGGTGGCCGTGGCCACCCGGTTCGTCATGTTGAAGAAGCCCGCGACATTGGCGATGTCCCAGATGTCCCGGTCGCTCCAGCCCGCGTCGCGGAGCGCCTGCCTGTCGGAGGCCTCCACGGTGTGGGGCGCTTCGGTGAGCTGGACGGCGAAATCGAGCATGGCGCGTTCGGCGGGCGTGACGCGGGCGGCGCGGTAATTCATCACGAGGTGCTCGCCCAGCACCGGATCGCCCGAGAGCGCCCGCACCGCCTGCCCGTGGGCGGTGAGGCAGTAGACGCAGCGATTGCACGCGCTCACCACGACGGCGATCATCTCCCGCTGGAGCTTCGTGAGGCCGCTTTCGGCGAGCATGAGGTCGTTGTAGAGCGCGGTAAAGGCGTCGAGCTTCTCGATGTCGAAGGCGTAGGCCTTGAGCACGTTGGGCACGAGGCCGAGCTTTTCGGTGCAGATGTCGAAGTATCTCTGCGTGGCCTCGGGCAGCGGGTCCACCGGCGCGAGATCGAGCGCCGTCACCTTTTCAGCCATGGTGCGCCTCCCTCGGGTCGGTCTTGGGCCATGTACGGTAGTGGTACTCTCCCACGGGCGCCATGCCGAGGGAAGCGTAGAGCGCGCGCGCCGGCGCATTCTGCGCGCCCACGGCAAGCGTGATCCAGGTGGCCCCTTCGCGCGCGGCCCAGATCGCGGCCTGCGCCATCATCTGGGCCCCGAGCCCCTTCCGGCGGTGCCGGGGCAGCGTGCCCACGGCGTGGACCATGGCCACGCCGTTATGCGCGCCTACATAGGCCACGCCGCCGGGCGCGTTATCCACGCGGCCGAGGATCGCCGTCTTCGCGCAGGTGGCGCGGGCCATGACCTCCTGCCGGGCCCGCGACGTGCCGGTCTCGGCCCAGATATCGGCCATGATCGCGAGCGGCTCCCAGATCTCGAAGGTGGCCCTGCGCGGAGGTGTCCGCGCGGCGAGGACCTCCACCGGCGCGCCGTAGTAGACCGAATGGTCGTGATCCGCGTAGCCCAGGGCAGCGAGCTGCGCGCCGAAATCCGCCTGATCGGACGGCACCCAGAACATGGCGGGCTGGCCCCAGCCGCGCATCGCCTCCGCCGCCTCGGCGATCTCGGCGTCGCTCACCGGGCGGTTGCGCGTGGCGGCCCGGGACCGGCGGCTGTCATCGGCGGAGCGGCGAAGCGCGAAGGCGGGCGTGTGGGTGACGGCCTCCCCGGGCCAGGTGGCCCAGACGGCGGCGGCGATGTCGGGCAGCGTGGGCGGCGTCATAGTCCGAACTTGGCGGCGAGCGCGTCCCGCGCGGCCGCGAGCCGCGCCTCCTCGACGTGGCGGAGGACGACATTGGCGCCGAAGCGGCCGTTCTCCTGGAACGGGTAGGAGCCGATGGAGATGTCGGGGAAGGCCGCCGCCACCTCGCCCAGCGGCCCCGCGATATCCCCCTCGCCCCGATCGATGCGGACCGAGACCGAGCGCAGCGGCGCACCGCCGCCGAGCGTGGCCAGGACGCTCTCCACCATGGCCTGGAACACGCGGGGGACCCCGGCCATGACATGGACATTGCCCAGCGTGAAGCCCGGCGCGACGGAGACCGGATTGTCGATGAGCGTGGCGCTGTCGGGAATGCGCGCCATGCGTTTGCGCGCGGCGTTGTAGTCGCGTCCGTTCGAGGCGTAGTAGTCCGCGAGAAGCCTGTCGGCGTCGGCGCGCACGCCGATCCCGTCGCCGAAGGCGGCGGCGATGCAATCGGCGGTGATGTCGTCATGGGTGGGCCCGATACCGCCCGAAGTGAAGACGTGGGTATAAGCTGCGCGCAGCGCGTTCACGGCGGCCACGATGGCGTCGCGGTCGTCGGAGACCACGCGGACCTCGCGCAGGTCGATGCCCTTGTCGGTGAGCTGCCCGGCGAGGTGATGCATGTTGGCGTCGCGCGTGCGTCCCGACAGGATCTCGTCCCCGATGACGAGCATGGCCGCGGTGGGATTGGGCATGGATGTCTCCTTTCGCGGCCACGAATTTCCGAAGAAATTCGTGGCGCGCTCTGTCGTCGGCTGAGCGGAAGTCTTAGACCCGGCCCATGCGGTTTCAAACCCCCCTCGTCCTCGGGCGCCTGATCCGGCGCTACAACCGGTTCCTGGCGGATGTGACGCTCGACACCGGACAGACGGTGACGGCCCATTGCCCCAATCCGGGCTCCATGATGGGGCTCAAGGAGCCGGGCCTCCGCGTCTGGCTCGAGCCCAATGACGACCCGAAGAAGAAGCTCGATTACGCTTGGCGTGTGGCCGAGCTCCCGGGCGGCGTCATGGTGGGCATCGACACCGCCACGCCCAACCGCGTGGCCAAGGAGGCGCTCCTGGCAGGGCGCATCGCCGAGCTCGCCGCCTACACCCATGTGCGCCCCGAAGTGGCCTATGGCACGCGGAGCCGGGTTGATTTCCTCCTTACCGAGGCAGGCCTCCCCGACGCCTATGTGGAGATCAAGAACGTCCATCTGCTGCGCGAGGACGATTGGGCAGAATTCCCCGATTGCGTCACCGCGCGCGGCACCAAGCACCTGCGCGAGCTCATGGCGGTGAAGGCCTCCGGCGCCCGCGCGGTCATGCTCTACGTGATCCAGCACGAGGGCTGCGCGCGGTTTCGCGTGGCCCCCGACCTCGATCCGGCCTATGCGGCCGCCTTCGGGGAGGCCGCGGCGGCGGGGGTGGAGATGCTCGCCTATCGCTGCGCGGTATCGCCGGGGGAGATCACGCTCGGCCACGCGGTGCCCGTGGCCCCTGTCGCCCCCGTGGCCCCCGGCTGAGCGGGTGTGACGCGGCCTTCACTGGCGAAACCGTCGCGGGCCGCGTATATGTAGCCAAACCGTAAGGATTGTTTCCATGGATACCCCGCGTGGACGGATGACGAGAGACGGCATCAGGCTCTACGAGCCCGGCGATTTCGCCGGCATGCACGCGGCCGGCCGCGTGGCCGCGCAGATCCTCGACGAGGTCGCGCCGCTCGTCAGCGTGGGCCAGTCCACCGCGGAGATCGACCGCTACATCACCGACCGCGTAGACGCGCTCGGCGCGAAATCCGCCACCATCGGCTACAAGGGCTACGAGCATGCGAGCTGCATCTCGGTCAACCACGTCGTCTGCCACGGCATCCCCGGCGCCAAGACGCTGAAGGATGGCGACATCCTCAATATCGACGTCACCGTCATCGTGGACGGCTGGTTCGGCGACACGTCGCGCATGTACGTGGCCGGCAAGCTCCCGCGGAAGGCGGAGCGTCTCATCCAGGTGACGCACGACGCGCTCTTCAAGGGGATCGAGGCGGTGAAGCCGGGCAACACGTTCGGCGATATCGGCCACGCGATCCAGGCCTACGTGGAGGCGCACCGCATGTCGGTCGTGCGCGATTTCTGCGGGCACGGGCTCGGCCGGGTCTTCCACGCGCCGCCCAACGTCCTTCATTACGGGCGCGAGGGCACCGGGCCGCGGCTCGAGGAGGGGATGTTCTTCACCATCGAGCCCATGGTCAATCTGGGCCGTCCGGAGACGAAGGTGCTCGCCGATGACTGGACCGCCGTGACGCGGGACAAGTCGCTTTCGGCGCAGTTCGAGCATTCCGTGGGCGTGACGGCGGACGGTGCCGACATCTTCACGCTGTCGCCCGGCGGCCGTTTCCACCCCACCTACGACGCGTGAGGCCGCTCGCACTGGCGCTCGGGCTCCTTGCCGGGGCAGCCGGGGCCGAGGACCGGCTCGCCGCGACAGAGACCGCCTGGCGCGACTGGTACGGCGCCCACCGCGTGGGCGACACGTCGCTCGCCGTGGCCGAGGACGGCGCGCTCCGCCTGAGCCTCGCGCGCAGTGTCGCGCCCGGGCGGCCGGCGGCGCTCGCCTCGCTGTCGAAGGCCGTCACCGCCGCTTGCATCGCCGCGCTCGCAGGGGAGGGGCGCGTGGCCTATGACACGGCGCTCTCCGAGTATATCCCCGACGCGCCGGCCGGTCTGACGGTGGCGCAGCTTTTGACCCATGGGGGCGGGCTCTGGCCCGACGGGACGCAGGCCAGCATGTGGGGCTGGGTGAACGACCCCGAAGACCGGCACCGCGCGGCGTCCGAGGCCGCGCTGGCCCGCCCGCTCGAGAGCGCCGGGTACCGCTACAACAACGAGAATTACGCCGTGCTGGGCCACCTGGTGGAGGCCGTCACGGGAGAGGATTTCGAGGCCGCCTGCACCGCCCGGGTCTTCGCGCCGCTCGCGCTCGAGACCCCGGCGCGGAGCGCGCGCTACGGGGCGTTTCTGCCCTGGGGCGGGTGGGAGATGTCGGCGGAGGACTACGCGCTCTTCGCCGAGGCCACCTTCGCCGGAACCGATCCAGGCGCCTTTCCCAGCGCGCCCGTGGGCCGCGGCGCGCGCTACGGCATGGGCGCGTTCTTCTTCGAGGCGGAGGGCCTGCGCATCACCTGGCACACCGGCCTCCTCTGCTTTGGCTCTATCGACGGCGCGGGCGCGTATTTCGTGCAGATCGCCCCGGGCCCCACGGTGGCCGTTACCTTCGACGGCTGCCCAGGGGAGGGTGCGCTGGCCGCCCTCGACCAGGCGCTGCTCACCGCGCTTCTGCAGTAGGTTATGGCAGACGGCGCGCGGCCCGCCGCGCTTCGTGGACAGGCGCCATTATGGGACTCGCCGGGGCCGGGAAATACGCAACGGCACGGGGCGTCGCGCGGATTTGGCACGCGCGCAGGGCTTGCGCGGGCCTTGGGAAAATGGGAAAGGCTGCCTAGCTAAAGCCTGCCCGCGAGGGGCATGCCACGACCCTGCCCAAAAAGGAGCAGTTCACATGATGCTCAGAACCGCCGCGCTCGCCGCGCTCGTCTCCGTCACTGCCGCCGCAGCCGCGGCGCAGGAGGTTACGCTGCGCTTTCAGCACTTCGTGTCGCCGAAATCGGCGAACCCGACCTATTTCATGCAGCCCTGGGCGGACAAGATCGAGGCGGATTCGAACGGTCGCATCAAGGTGGAGCTCTATCCCGCCATGCAGCTCGGCGGACGCGCACCGAGCCAGTACGACCTCATCCGCGACGGCGTCATCGACGGCGGCTGGGTGATCCCCGGCTACCAGCCGGGCCGCTTCCCCGAGGCGGAGGCGCTGGAACTCCCCTTCATGACCACGAAGAGCGGGGAGGAGGCCTCCATGGCCGCCTGGCAGTTCACGCAAAAGCATCTGATGGACGATTTCCGCGACGTCCATCTCATCGCCGCGCACATGCATGGCCGCGGGCTCGTGCACAAGAAAGGGCCCGGCCTGACGGCGGTGGAGGATTTCGAGGGGCTGAAGCTCCGCGGCCCGTCGCGGCCCGCCACGCTGCTCCTCGAAAAGCTCGGCGCGAGCCCCGTGGGCATGGCCGTCCCCGCCTTTCCCGAGGCGCTCGCCAAGGGCGTCGTGGACGGCGGCGTGATCACCTGGGAGATGTCTCCCTCACTGAAGCTTGATGAGCTCACCGACAGCCACACTGACATTGCCGGCGATCGGTCCCTATATAACCTGTACTTCATCTGGGCGATGAACAAGGCGACCTACGAAGGCCTGCCCGACGATCTCAAGGCCGTCATCGACGCCAATTCCGGTCTCATGGCCTCCGCCTGGGCCGGGCGCGCCCATGACACCGGCGACGTGGTGGGCCGCGAGGCCATGGCCGCCGCCGGCAACGAGATCGCCGTGATGAGCGAGGCGGAAACGGCTCGCATAGCTGCCTTGGGTGACGTTGTGATATCCGACTGGGTCGCCGAAATGGCATCCAAGGGGTTGGATGGTCAGATGCTGGTCGAAGACGCGCGCGCCGCCGTGGCATCCACGGTGGGGTTAGCCGCGCCGACCGACTGAAACCATCCTGCGCCGCCTGGGTCGGAGGCTGCGCCGGGGGCGGGTCCGAAAGGGCTCGCCCCTACGCGTTTCCTGGGCCATTTCCTCGGGCGTTTCGTGGAGCGTCTCTCGAGGCCTTGGCTGCGCGCCTGGCATCCCGCTCCCGCTCCAGGCGCAGCCAGTCCTCCACGAAGACCGGGATGCCATTCCGCGCCCGCAGGCTGTCGGACATGAAGAGCGGCGGGGTCACGCGGGGCTCTGGCGGGCTGGGTTCCGCCCCGCCCTCCGCAAGCCGGTCCGTTTGGTCGGTCCGCGCCGTCCAGGGCCAGGTCGGGGCGGCATCGGTATAGGTCATGCGCATGGCTCCAGGAGGGTGATCGTCGTATCACCATAACGGCGGCTGGTGAGCGCTGTGAAGCCCTCCGCCCGCTGGGGCGCGGTCTCCTCCCACACGATGAGCGCGTCGGGCGCGATCCAGCCCTGCGCCCGGGCCGCGGCGAGCGCGGGCGCGCCCAGATCCTTGCCATAGGGCGGGTCGAGAAAGACGAGATCGGCCGGTGCGCGGGCCGGGGGTAGCCGCGCTGCATCGAGCGCGAGGAGCGCGGTTTCAGTCGCCACGCCGAGCTTTGCGATATTGGCCTGGATGAGCGTCTGCCCCACGCGCCCGCGCTCGACGAAGGTGACATGGGCCGCCCCCCGCGACAGCGCCTCGAGCCCCAGCGCGCCCGTGCCGGCGAAGAGGTCGAGCACGCGGAGCCCCTCGAGCTCCATGCGCGCGCCGACCATGGAAAAGAGCGCCTCGCGCACCCTGTCCGAAGTGGGGCGCAGATGCGCCCCGGGATCGCCCCGGCCCAAGCCCACGAGCGGGTGGCCCCGGAACCGTCCGGCTATGATTCGCACGGGGCCCCGCTCATGCCAAAAGCGCCTTGAGGTCCGCGGACGGGTCCTCGACCGTCTCGGCGGGGGGGCTCTTGCCGGCCTCGATGAGGCGTTTGCCGATCATGTAGGCCCGCGGGTCGTTCATGGCGTCCACGGCCAGGAGGATGTCGCCCCTGTAATACCAGTGGGACCGGGCCGCCCCGCCGTCGCGGACGACGACGCGGGTATAGCCCGTGTTGAGCCCCGCGATCTGAAGCTTCACGTCGTATTGGTCGGACCAGAACCAGGGCTTGGCGATGTAGTCCTTCCCGGCACCCATGATGTTGGCGGCCACGACATCCGCCTGGTCGATGGCGTTCGGCACGCTTTCGAGCCGGATGCGCGTGCCGCGATAGGGGAAGGAGGCGCAATCGCCCGCGGCCCAGACCCCCGGCGCGGAGGTGCGGCCCCGCGCGTCGGTGGCGATCCCGTTGTCGCACTCGATCCCGGCATTCTGCGCGAGCCCGATGGCTGGGTCGATGCCCACGCCCGCGATGACGAAATCCACCTCGAGGGTGGACCCGTCGGAGAGGACGGCGGCCGCCACGCGATCCTCGCCCACGAGTTTCTCCAATCGCACGCCCTCGCGCAGGTCCACGCCGTGGCCGAGATGGAGCTTGCGGAAATAGCGGGAGGTCTCGCGCGCGGCCACGCGCTTCAGGATGCGGTCTTCCGCCTCGATGAGGGTGGTGTCGAGCCCCTTCATGGCCGCCACCGCCGCGGCCTCGAGCCCGATATAGCCGCCGCCCACGATGAGGACGCGGCCGCCGGCCTCGAAGGCCTCCGCCATGGCATCCACATCCGCGAGCGTGCGCACGGTGAAGACGCCGCCCAGCCCGCCACCGATGCTCCCGGGCAGCTTGCGCACGACCGAGCCCGTGGTGAAGACGAGGTCGTCATAGGACAGGCGCTCCTCCCCCAGCCGCACCTCCCTCGCGTCGGTGTCCACCGCGTCCACGCGGGTGTCGAGGCGCAGCGTGATGTCCGCCTCCCCATAGGCGCGTTCGGGTTTCAGGAAGAGCCGCTCCACCGGCATCTCGCCCAAGAGGTATTTCTTCGACAGGGGCGGGCGCTGGTAGGGGGCCACGGGCTCCTCGCCGAGGAGCATGATCTCACCCCCGTGACCGAGGGCGCGCAGCTTGGTCGTGAGCGTGGCGCCGGCCTGGCCCGCTCCGATGACGACGACGCGGCCCATGGGCAACCTCCTCTGGTTCTCGGCGAGCGTGACGCTATGCTTCCCGCCAACGCGACGCAATGAAGAGAGGACGCGAAGATGGCGATTTCCGTGGGCGAGACCCTGCCGGAGGCGGGCCTGTTGAGGATCGGCGCCGAGGGCCCCGAAGAAGTGGCACTCGGCAGCCTCGTGAAAGGCCGCAAGGTCGTGATTTTCGGCCTGCCGGGCGCCTATACGGGCACCTGCACGACGGCCCATGTGCCGAGCTTCATCCGCACCGCGGCGGCCTTCAAGGAGAAGGGGGTGGAGGAGATCATCTGCATCGCCGTCAACGACCCCTTCGTGATGGAGCAGTGGAGCAAGGATACCGGCGCGGGCGCGGCGGGCATCACGATGCTGGCCGACGGCATGAGCACCTTCACCAAGGGCATCGGCATGGACTTCACCGCGCCGCCCGTGGGCTTCGTCGACCGCTCCAAGCGCTATTCGATGCTCGTGGAAGACGGCGTGGTGAAGGTGCTCAATCCCGAGGCCTCGCCGGGCGAATGCGAGATCTCGGCGGGCGAGACGCTGCTCGAACAAATCTGAGACCGGGGCCGCGCGGGCGGAGGGCGTCCCACCCGCCCACCCCCGCCCTCCACCCGCGCGGTGCGGGGGGAGAGATCACGCGATGATGCGGGAATGCGGCCTGGGGCGAGGGCGGATCAAGACGCCCCACGGAGCGCGGACCGGGGCGCGCAGGGTCCTCACGCGCCCCGGGATGCGCAGGCTATTCGGCGGCGTCGGCGAGGTTGTAGACCGTCCGCGTGGGGAACGGGATGGCCACGTTCGCACGGTCCAGCGCTTCTTTGACCTTGCGCTTCATGTCCGCCTGGTAGGCGAAGTAGACCGGCGCGTCGCACCACACCCGCACCAGGAAATCCACCGAGAAATCGCCCAGATTGTTGACCTGGATGAAGGGCTCGGGCTCCGCGTGACTGCGGTCGTCGGCCATGATCGTCTCCCGGATGATCCGCTCGGCCTCCGCGAGGTTGGCGCCGTAGGCCACGCCGAACGTCCACTCCGCGCGCCTGAGCGGATAGGCGGAATAGTTGGTGATCGTGTTCCCCCAGACCTCGGAATTCGGGATGATGACCTGCACGTTGCCCAGGTCGGCGAGCTCGGTGAAGTTGAGCGTGATGCCCTTCACCGTGCCCATCTTGTCGTTGACCTGCACGAAATCGCCTTCCTTGAAGGGGCGGAAGAAGATGATCATGATCCCCGCCGCCACGTTCGAGAGCGTCCCCTGCAGCGCCAGGCCGATGGCGAGGCCCGCCGCACCGATGGCCGCCACGATCGACGTCGTCTGCACCCCGAACGTGTTGAGCACGAAGAGCACCGTGAACGCGATTATGATGTAGCGCGCGATCTGCGCGAGGAAGTTGAAGAGCGTGGGGTCGAGCGTGCTGTGGCGCGTGGCGATGCCCTTGATCCGCCGGCTCACCCAGCCGGAGACGATGAAGCCCGCGATGAGGATGAGGATCGCGGTGAGCACGGTGCCGAGGATGGCGGCGAGGAAATCGAGCGAGAGCCAGTCGCCGAGCGACTGCCCGCCGATGATTTCCGTGGTGAATATCGGGCTGTTGAGAAGCTCGTTCATGCCGCGGCGTCCATGGCCTGGGCCAATGTCACATCGAGCGCGGAGAGCCCGCCCGCGTCATGGGTCGTCAGCGTCACGTCCACGCGGCGATAGACATTGAACCATTCCGGGTGGTGGTTCATCTTTTCGGCGGTGATGGCCATGCGGGTCATCCAGCCGAATGCTTCGGTGAAGTCCTTGAACTCGAAGCTTTTCGATATCGCGTCCCGTTCGGGATCGTGGGCCCAGCCTGCCGCGCGCAAATCCTGGAGCGCGGCGTCGTCTAGCTTGGTCATTCCTGTTCCTCTACGTCGATCTTCTTGAACGGGCCGTAGCTCGTGAGGATCTCGTTTTCCTGCTCCACCGCGTCGCGCTCCCGCTCCAGGAATTCCGCGACGGCATCGGCAAAGCGCGGATCTGCGATCCAGTGGAGCGAATGGCACGTCACCGGCAGGTAACCCCGTGCCAGCTTGTGCGTTCCTTGCGCACCGGCCTCCACCCGCGTCAACCCGTGCGCGATCGCGAAATCGATGGCCTGGTAGTAGCAGAGCTCGAAATGGAGGCAGGGATGGTCTTCGGTGCAGCCCCAGTAGCGGCCGTAAAGCGTCTCGCGTCCGATGAAGTTGAGCGCGCCGGCCACGTAACGCCCGTCGCGCTCGGCCAGCACTAGGAGCATGTCGTCGCGCAGCACCTCCTGCGCGCGGTCGAAGAAAGCGCGGGTGAGGTAGGGCGTGCCCCATTTGCGCGCGCCGGTATCCTGATAGAACCGCCAGAACGCGTCCCAATGCTCGGGCTTGAGGTCGTCGCCGGTGAGCGCGTGGATGGTGCCGCCGAAGGCCTGCGCCTGCGTGCGTTCCTTGCGAATGTTCTTGCGCTTGCGGGAATTGAGCGAGGCGAGGAAGCCGTCGAAATCGGCGTATCCGTCATTGAGCCAGTGAAACTGCTGGGAGGCGCGGGGCATGAGGCCCATGGCGCGGCCCGCCTCGGCCTCCGCCCCGGTGCAGAACGTGATGTGGAGCGAGCTCAGCCCGTTCTGGTCTGCGATCTGCACCGCGCCCTGCACGAGGGCCGCCTGCGCGATCTCCGCGTGTTCCGGCTTCACCAAAAGCCTGCGTCCCGTGGCGGGCGTGTGGGGCACGGCCATCTGCAGCTTGGGGTAGTAGCGCCCGCCCGCGCGTTCCAGCGCGTGCGCCCAGTTGTGATCGAATATGTACTCGCCCTGGCTGTGGGCCTTGGCGTAGAGCGGGGCGACGCCGATCGTCTCTCCTCCCACGCGCGCCTCGAGGTAACGCGGCTCCCACCCGGTGCCCACGCCCACGGACCGGCTGTCCTCCAGCGCCTTGAGAAAGCGGTGCGTGGTGAACGGGTCCAGGGGCCGCGCGCTCCCCTCTGGTGCTGCGCAGGCATCCCAGACCTCCGGCGCGATCTCGGCGAGGGAGGGGAGGACGCGCACCTCCACGGGGGTCTCTTTGGGTTGCGGGTTGGCCATGGGGAGGATGTGGGCGCGGCCCCTCAGGCGTCAAGCGCGGGCAGGTAGGTCTCGAACGTGATCTGATGCGCCACCTCGCGCGCCCGCGCGGCCTCCTCCGGGCTCCTGATGGTCCAGGAGGCCACCGTCGCGCCCGCCGCTTTGATCCGCTGCACGGGTTCGGCCCCGAGGTCCCTGTGATCGTGGGAGATGAACGTCGCGCCCACGCGCGCGTAGTCCGGGATCGGCGCGAGCTCGGCGCGCCGCGCGGCGGGGATCGTGGGCCACTGTTCGGCACTGAAGGCGCAGGTGGTGATCCCGCGCGGCACGGCGGGCGCGTGCTCTGCCATGGCGGCGACCGCATGGGGATTGAACGACATCACCGCGACCGGTCCTTCATAGGCCTCGAGCGCCGCCGCCACTGCCGTCTCGAGCGGGCCGACATCCGGCCCGAGCGCCCCGTCCTGATCCTTGATCTCGATGAGGAGCGGCACGCGCCCGGCCACGAGCTCGAGGACCTCCCCCAGCGTCGGAGCCCCCGAGGGCCCGCCCAGGAGCCCGAGCGCCGCGAGCTCGTCCGCGCTGCGCGTCCGCACGGTGCCCGCCACGCCTGTGAGCCGCTCGGTCCCGTAATCGTGAAACACCATCGCCTGCCCGTCGGCGGAGAGCTGTACGTCGATTTCGATCCCGTACCCGGCTTCGACGGCCGCCAGCACCGCCTCGCGGCTGTTCTCGGGCCGCCCGGCCCCGTGCAGCGCGCGATGGGCGAAGGGCCGCGACCAGAAGCTCATGCGATCTGGAAGATGCCTTCGATCTCCACCGCGACGCCCAGCGGCAGCGAGGCCGCGCTCACCGCGCTCCGCGCGTGGCGCCCGGCATCGCCCAGCGCCTCCACGAGGAAATCGGAGGCGCCGTTGATCACCTTGGGCTGGTCGGTGAAGTCCGCGGTGGAATTGACGAAGCCCACGAGCTTCACCACGCGCACAAGCCGGTCGAGATCGCCCTCGCAGGCCGCCTTCACCTGCGCGAGAAGCGAGATGGCGCAGCTCCGCGCCGCCGCCGCGCCCGCGGCCACCTCCATGTCCGCGCCGAGCTTGCCGGTGATGAGCCCCTCCGCCCCGGCGGAGATTTGCCCCGATACATGGACGAGGTCCCCCACCCGCACGAAGGGCACGTAATTCGCCGCCGGTGCCGGTGCCTCGGGCAGTGTCACGCCGATCTCTGCGAGCCGCTCTTCGTAGTTTGCTGCCATCGAGGCCTCCTTGTCGCGTCGCGTGCACCATAGTCGGACCGCGCGGCACCGAAACCCCCTTCCTGCGGCTCGCGATCCCTCCGCCCGGGCAGTGGTCTCGGCAGGGCACCCCCGAGCGAAGCGAGGCCACCGAAGGCCGAACGCGCCAGCGTGAGGGGGAGGCGGGCGGGCCCGGTCCGGAAAACCGCGCCTGTCCAGAGGCTGGGCTCAGCTTTCGCGGAACGCGCGGGAGAAGTAGTCCGCCAGGGGCTTCACGAGGTAGGCCAGCGGCGTGCGGTCGTCGGTCCGGATGAAGCTCTCCACCGGCATGCCCGGGATGAGCGACACCCCCTCCGGCAGCCGCGCGATCTGGCCCTCGCTCAGGATGATCTCGGCCCGGTAGAAGCTCGCCCGCGTGGCCTCGTCCTCGAACGCATCGGCCGAGAGCTGCAGCACCTGCCCCTCGAGCTCCGGCGTCGTGCGCTGGTCGAGCGCGGAGAACCGCAGCGTCACGTTCTGGCCCACGAAGACTTGGTCGATATGGATCGGGTCCACCTCCGCGGCGATGATGAGCGGGCGGTCCTGGGGCACGATGAAGAGCACCGGCTCCGCCGCGCGGATCACCGCCCGCTCGGTGAAGACGGTCAGCCCGTAGACCACGCCCGACACCGGCGCCGTGATATCGAGCCGGTTCAGCCGCTCGAGAAGCCCCGCGCGCCGCTCGATGAGCTCCACCTCGTTGAAGCGGATGTCGCGGAGCTGCGTGATCGCCTCCTCCCGGCGGGTGGAGCGCAGGCTCAGCATCTCGATGTCGATCTCGGTGACGCGGCCCTCGGCCTGGGCGCGGGAGGCCCGCAATTCCCCGATGGAGCCGAGCAGGTTGGCCTCTTCCCGCTCGAGCGCCAGCACGCGCCCGAGCTGCGCGAGGCCGCGATCCAGCAGGTCCTGCTGCCCCTCGAGCTCCTGGTCGATGAGCTCCACCTGCCGCTCCAGCGCGGCGAGCTGCGCGTCGATGCCGTCGGTCTGGTCCTCGATCTGGCCGCGGCGTTTTTCGAGCTGTTCGATCCGGGCCGCCACCGTCTCGCCCCGCGCCGCGAAGAGCCGGCGCTGCCCTTCGATGAGGTCGGCCACATCGGCGTTGCCCTCCGCCTGGAGGAGCGCGGCCGGAAAGGCGATGGTTTCGGTCCCGTCGCGTTCCGCCTCCAGCCGCGCGCGCCGGGCCGTCGTCTCCCAGAGCTGGCCCTCGATGAGCGCGAGCTCGGAGCGCAGGAGCGTGTCGTCGAGCCGGATCAGAACCTCGCCCGCGGCCACGTCGGCGCCTTCATCCACGATGAGCTCGGCCACGACGCCGCCGTCGAGGTGCTGAACGACCTGCCGGTTGCGGTCCACCTCGATGCGGCCCGACGCCACGATCGCGCCGGAGATGTTGGCCTGCGTGGCCCAGGTGCCGAACCCGCCCACGAGGAGCGCGAGCCCGATGAGCCCGAAAGTGAGAGGACGGCGCGCCGACCAGCCCTCCGCCTTCGGCCCGGGCGCCTTGGCCTGCAAGGCCGCCGGGGGCGCCTTGGCCGCAGGGGGCGCCTTGCCCCCCGGTGCCGCCCCTGCCTTCGGGGCCGCTGCCCCTGCTGTCTTCGGACCGGATGCTCCCGACTTCGGGGCCGCTCCTCCCGTCTTCCCTGGCGTCTTCTTCCCTGGCGTCTTCAGCTTCATGTCACGCCTCCCGCCTGGCCCCGCGCCGCATTGGCCCGGATTTCCGCCTGGTTCTGCACCACTTCGCGCAGCACCTCCTCCTTGGGCCCGAAGGCCCGCCGCTGCCCGTTCTCGAGCATCAGAAGTACGTCGCATTCCTGGATCGCCGCGGGCCGGTGGGCCATGATCATGATCGCGCCCCCTGCCGCCTTGAGGTCGCGGATCGCCTTGTTGAGCGCCTGGCTGCCGTCATTGTCGAGGTTCGAATTCGGCTCGTCGAGCACGAGGAGGACCGGGTCGCCATACATCGCCCGCGCCAGCCCGATCCGCTGGACCTGCCCGCCCGAGAGCCGCCCGCCGATGGCGCTCACGCGCGTGTCGTAGCCGTCCGGGAGCTGCAGGATCATCTCGTGGGCCGCGGCCTTTTTGGCCGCCTCCACCACCTTCTGGGCGTCCGGCGTCTGGGAGAGGCGCGCGATGTTTTCCGCGATGGTCCCCTCGAACAGCTGCACGCGCTGCGGCAGGTATCCGATGAGCTGGCCCAGCACGTCGGGCTCGTAATTCTCGAGGCTCGCCCCGTCGAGGCGGATCTTGCCGCCCGCGGGTCTCCAGACGCCCGTGATGGCCCGCGCCAGGGTGGATTTGCCCGCGCCGGAGGGGCCGATGACCCCGCAGGCCTGCCCCGGCTCGATCTTGAAGGACACGATGCGCAATGCCGCCTGGGACTCGCCCGGCGGGATGATCGTGGCCTGCTGCGCCTCGAGCCGCGCGCGGGGGCGCGGCAGCGCCGTGCGCTGCTCCTCCTGGGGCACCTCGCTCAGGAGCGTGGCGAGCCCGGCCCAGCCGTCCCGCGCGCGCTGCACGAGCGGCCACTGGCCCACGAGCTGTTCCACCGGCGCCAGCGCCCGGCCGAGCAGGATCGAGCCCGCGATCATCGCGCCGGGCGTGAGCTCGCCCCGCAGCACCAGGAGCGCGCCGAGGCCCAGCATGGCCGATTGCAGGAAGAGCCGGAACGCCTTCGTCGTCGTCTGGAACGTCCCGCCCTGATCCGCCGCCGCGATGCCCTGGCGCAGGCTCGCATCGCGCGCCACCTGCCAGCGGGTGAAGGACGCGTCGCGCATGCCCAGCGCCTGGACCATCTCCGCCTCGTTCTTGAGCTGCTCGCTCAGCCGCTCGGCCTGGATCTGGGCGGAGTTGGCTTCCTTCAGCGGGCGCTTGGTGAGCACCTGGTTCATGATCGCCAGCGTCACGAGCACCGCGGCACCGGCGAGCGCCAGCGTCCCCAGCCAGGGGTGGAAGATGAAGATGCCGAAGATGAAAAGCGGCGTCCACGGAATGTCGAAAAAGGCCATGAGCACGGGCGAGGTCATGAGCCGCTGCACCGCCTCGAGGTCCCTCAGACCCATGGCCTTGGCCGGGTTCGGGTCGATCGCCGTGCGCCGGATCACCGCCGAGAACACCCGCCGGTCGAGCCGCGACTGGAACCGCGCGCCCACGCGCCCCATCACGCGCCCCCGCGCGTAATCGAGGAGGCCCATCATCCCGTAGAGGAACGCCACCAGCACCGAGAGCGCCACCAGCGTCTCCACCGACCGCGAGCCCAGCACCCGGTCATAGACCTGGAGCATGTAGATCGGCCCGGTGAGCATCAGGAGGTTCACGAAAAAGCTGAACGTGCCCACGAACCAGTAGAGCCCGCGGCTCTCCTGGCGCGCGGCACGGAGCTCGTTCAGGCCGGGTTCGACGGTCGAGGGCGCGGACGGGGGCATAGAGGCTCGCTCTTTGGATGGCTACCGCACTATCTCTGATGGGGGGCGGCGGGTGAAGCAATCTTTTCCCACCGGGCGCGGCGCAGCGACGGGATTATGTGACAAATCCCGCCTGCTTGCCGACCGTATGCCGCCCGTCTGCCACCCGTGTCCGGCGCCTCAGCCGCCCCCGAGGATGCCTCGGAGCACGTCGAGGATGAGGCCTTCCACCGCGTTCTGAGGCTGCCGGGCGGGGGGGCGCGGCGCCGCCTGCGCCCGCGCCGCGGCGGGCGGATCGATGCGGCGCGCCATGGGCAGCGGCGGCGGCGGGACGGGGCCGTGGACGCGGGACATGGTCTCGCGCCAGATATCTGCGGGCAGCCCCGATCCCGTGACGCCCGTCAGCGGGCGGTTGTCGTCGTAGCCCATCCAGACGCCGGTGACGTAATCGGCGGTGAAGCCGATGAACCACGCATCCCGCGCGGCCTGCGTGGTGCCGGTCTTGCCGGCGATCTCGTAGCCGTCGATGCGCGCCCGCCGGCCCGTGCCGCGCTCCACGGTTTCGTGCATCATGTAGACGAGCTTCGCCGCCGCGTCCTCGGTGATGACGCGCTCCTGGATGCCGCCGCCGGTGCCCATGAGCGGCTCCGGGTCGCCGAGGAGGCGCAGCTCCTCGAGCCCGTAGGGCACCACCGCCGAGCCGCCGTTGAGGATGCCCGCATAGGCCCCCGTCATCTCCAGAAGCGTGCTCTCCGAGGCGCCGAGCGCCAGCGCCGGGCCCGCCGCGAGCTCCGAGCGGATGCCGAAATCCTCGGCCACCTTGCGCACGAGATCGCGGCCCAGCGCCTCCGATATCTTCACCGCCGGGATGTTGAGCGAGCGCGCCAGCGCCTGGGTGAGCGTCACGCGGCCCGCGAATTCCTGCGAATAGTTGCGCGGCGCGTAGGTCCCCGATCCCGGCACCTCGATCGACCAGGGCGCGTCCACGACCGTGTCGTTGGGCCCGTAGCCCAGCTCCATCGCCGTGGCGTAGACGAAGGGCTTGAAGGTGGAGCCCGTCTGCCGGTTGGCCTGCACCGCGCGGTTGAATGCGCCCGCCACGCGCAGATCGCGCCCGCCCACCATGGCGCGCACCGCGCCGTCGGCGCTCATGACGACGATGGCGGCCTCGGCCTCCGACCCCTCGCGCACCTTCTCCTCGAAGACCTGTACCAGCGCCTCTTCGGCCGCGCGCTGGATGCGCGGGTCGAAGGTGGAGCGAATGATGACGTCCTCGGTGGTGTCGCGGGTGAAGAATTCGGGGCCCGTGGACATCACCCAATCGGTGAAATAGCCGCCCTGCCGCGCCGCCGCCGCTGCGCTCAGCGTCGCGGGGTTGGCCTGGGCGAAGGCCGCCTCGGCCTCCGACAGGTACCCCTCCTCGCGCATGAGCCGCACGACCGTCGCCGCGCGCGCCTGGCTGCGCTCCAGGTTGTTGGTGGGGGCAAAACGCGACGGGGCCACGAGGAGGCCCGCGAGCATCGCCGCCTCCGCGGGCGTGGCCTCAGAGGCGGGCTTGCCGAAATAGCGCTGCGTGGCCGCCTCGAAGCCGCGCGCGGTGGAGCCCAGGAACGCGCGGTTGAGGTAGATCGTGAGGATCTCGTCCTTGGAGTAGCGGATCTCCATTCCGAGCGCGAAAAGCGCCTCCCGCGCCTTGCGCGCGATGGAGCCCTCCCGGCAATCGGCCTCGTAGGCGGCCTCCGACGGCCAGGCCTCCGGGTCGAAGGGCGTGCCCATGCACACCAGCTTCGCCGTCTGCTGCGTGAGGGTGGAGCCGCCATGGCCCGAGAGCGGCCCGCGCCCCTCGCTGAGGTTGATGCGGATGGCCGAGGCGATGCCCCGCGGGCTGATCCCCAAGTGGCGGTAGAAACGGCGATCCTCCGTGGCGAGGACGGCGTTGGTGATGTGCGGGCTCACCGTGTCCACGCTCACCCGCCCGCCGAACTGATCGCCGCGCCAGGCGAAGGTCTGACCGTCGCGGTCGAGCATCGTGACCGAGCCCCGCGCGCGCTGGTCGATGAGGGTCTCCGCCGGCGGCAGCGTCACCGCCACGTAGAGCGCGGCGAGCGCCACGAGCACGGTGACCGTGGCCCCGGCGCGCCAGGTGACCGACCAGAGTAGCCCGAAGACCCAGCGCACGAGGCGCGCATACCAGGGCCGCCGCCGGGCGCTGCGGCGGCGCGCGGGTTTCCGCCGGGTCTCGCGCCGCGTCTCCTTGGTGGGCGCCGGGCGGCGCTCCGCCACGAGGCGGCGTTTGCGGTTGGGTGGTCTGCTCATGATCGGGCGGCGTCCTGCAGCTCGCGCGTGTTGTGCCAGCTTATCCAACACGCTGCGGGAAGTAACGGTCGGATTGCCGATTTCGCTGCGTCTCGGGCCGCATTCCCAAAACGCTCAAATTTCAGGCGATGATTAGATTTTGTGCAAAAATCGACTCCACTTTCCCCGCGCATGGGCGCCGCGGCGGGAGGTTTGCTTGAATAGGAGGCATCTTCCGTCACTCCTCCCGAAAGCGCGCGCCGCCAGTGCTGCTGCGGTGCGGCAATCACGGAACTAGGAAGGGGACGACACGTGAAAATGATCGTTGCAGCCATCAAGCCGTTCAAGCTCGAGGAGGTGCGCGAAGCGCTCACCGGTCTCGGCGTGCGCGGCATGATGGTCACAGAAATCAAGGGCTTCGGCTCGCAATCGGGACATACGGAGATCTATCGCGGCGCAGAATACGCGGTGAACTTCGTGCCGAAGGTGAAACTCGAGATCGTCGTGGCCGACGCCATGGCGGAGCAGGTCGTCGAGGCCATCGCCAAGACCGCCAAGACCGACAAGATCGGCGACGGCAAGGTCTTCACGATCGACGTCGAGAGCGCGCTCCGCGTCCGCACCGGCGAACTCAACGACGAAGCGCTCTGATCGCGCGTGATCCAACTCAGGGACAAACACATGAAATTCATGAAAACTCTCCCCCTCGTCGCGCTGGCCACCGCGCTGCCGACCTGGGCCGTGGCGCAGGAGGCCGGGGTGGACGCCTCCTCTGACACCATCTTCATCTTCAACTCGCTGCTCTTTCTGATCGGCGGGTTCCTCGTGTTCTGGATGGCGGCTGGCTTTGCGATGCTGGAGGCCGGCCTCGTGCGATCCAAGAACGTGACGATGCAGCTGACGAAGAACATCTCGCTCTTCTCGCTGGCGGCGATTTTCTACTACCTGATCGGCTACAACCTCATGTATCCGCTCGGGAACTGGTCGATCGGCGCAGATGAGACGGGAGGCTATCTCGGGGCCTTCGGCCCCGCGCTTCTCGAAGCGGTGGGCGTGGGGCGCGACGGCGCGGACGATTACGGCTACGCCTCGACCGGCTCGGACTTCTTCTTCCAGCTGATGTTCTGCGCCACGACGGCCTCCATCGTGTCGGGCACGCTGGCGGAGCGGATCAAGCTCTGGCCGTTCCTCGCCTTCGTCATCATCCTGACCGCCTTCATCTACCCGATCCAGGCCTCCTGGAAATGGGGCGGCGGCTTCCTCGACAGCCAGTTCGGCTTCCTCGACTTCGCGGGTTCCACGGTGGTGCACTCCGTGGGTGGCTGGGCCGCTCTCGCCGGTGCGATCATCCTCGGCGCGCGGAAGGGCAAGTATGTCGACGGCAAGGTCGTGCCGATGATGGGCTCGAACCTCGCGCTCGCCACGCTCGGCACGTTCATCCTGTGGCTCGGTTGGTTCGGCTTCAATGGCGGCTCCCAGCTCGCCATGGGCACGGTTGGGGACGTGGCCGACGTGAGCCGCATCTTCGCCAACACCAACACGGCCGCCGCCGGCGGCGCCATCGCGGCGCTGATCCTTACGCAGGTCATGTACGGCAAGGTCGACCTCACCATGGTGCTCAACGGCTGCCTCGCGGGCCTCGTCTCCATCACGGCAGAGCCGCTCACGCCGTCCCTCGGCATGGCAACGCTCATCGGCGCGGTGGGCGGCGTGATCGTGGTCTTCGGCGTGCCGTTCCTCGACAAGCTCAAGATCGACGACGTCGTGGGCGCCATCCCGGTGCACCTCTTCGCGGGCATCTGGGGCACAATGGCCGTGTTGCTCACGAACGGGGACGCGACCTTCACCGGTCAGCTCATCCCGATCATCATCGTGGCGGTCTTCGTCTTCGTGGTGAGCCTCGTGGTGTGGACGATCCTCAACGGTGTCTTCGGCATCCGCGTCGACGAGGAGAGCGAGGTCGCGGGCCTCGACACCTCCGAGCTCGGCATGGAGGCCTATCCCGAGTTTTCGAAAGGCTGATCCCCCTTCCGATCGGCCTTCGGACCCTGCCCCGGCGCACCCTCGTGCGCCGGGGCTTTTTCATGGCCAAGCCATTGATTTCGTTGAGTTGACAGCTGTCAACTTTTGGCGGTTCCACGGCGCACGGTTTCCGGTTCCGGGGGCCATGATTTTCCGAAGAAAATCATGGCGCGTACGGGGTCAGAGGACGCTGGCGATGGCCTTGGCCAGCACCGGGACGGTCTGCGCGTTGAGCCCGGCGATGTTGATCCGGCTGTCGCCCACCATGTAGACGGCGTGCGTGTCGCGGAGCGTCTCCACCTGCGCGGGCGTGAGGCCGAGCCGCGAGAACATGCCGCGGTGCTCGGCGATGAAGCCGAACCGGTTCGAGCCCGTCTCCGCCTGGAGCGCGTCGGCGAGGTCGCGGCGCAGCCTCTGCATCCCGTCCCGGACCTCTGCGAGCTCCGCCTCCCAGTCCGCGCGGAGCGCGTCATCGGTCAGGATCTCGGTCACGATGCGCGCGCCGTGATCGGGCGGGAAGGAGTAGTTCTGGCGGTTGAGAAAGCTCAGCGTGCTCTGCGCGAGCGCCGTGTCCGGCCCGCCCACGGCCATCAGGATGCCGGTCCGCTCCCGGTAGATGCCGAAATTCTTGGAACAGCTCGCCGCGATCAGCGTCTCCGGGCAGGCGGCGGCGACCTTCCGCACCGCCGCGCCGTCGGCGTCGAGCCCGTCGCCGAAGCCCTGGTAGGCGATGTCGATCATGGGCAGCGCGCCGCGCGTGGTCAGCACCTCGATCACCGCGTCCCACTGCGCGGGGTTTAGGTTGGCGCCGGTGGGGTTGTGGCAACAGCCGTGGAGGAGGACGACGTCGCCCTCCGCCACCCGGCCCAGATCCTCCAGCATGCCCGGGGCATCCACGGCGCAAGTCTCCGCGTCGAAATAGCGGTACTCCGCGACGGGCAGTCCCATGAACTTCAGGATCGAGTTGTGGTTGGGCCAGGTGGGTGCGGAGACCCAAACAGTGGCCCCCGGCGCGGCCATCTTGATGAGCTCGAAGCCCTGCCGGCACGCCCCTGTCCCGCCCGGCGTGGCGATGGCCGCGACCCGTGCGCGCGGCACCGCCTCGCCCAGCACGAGGCCCACCATGGCGTCGGAGAAGGCCGGATCGCCCGCGAGCCCGGTATAGGACTTCGTCTCCTGCCGTTCCCAGATGCGCTGCTCGGCGGTCTTCACGGCGCGCATGACCGGCGTCACGCCCTCGGCGTTCTTGTAGACCCCTACGCCCAGGTCGATCTTGCTCGCGCGCGGGTCGGCCTTGTAGGCGGCCATGAGGGCGAGGATCTTGTCGGCGGGTTGGGGGGTGAGCGCGTCGAACATCATGCGTCTCCGGTGGCTACGTTCAGGGTTGGGAAGCGGCCCCATTCGGACCAGCTGCCGTCATAGACCGACACGTCGGTCTTGCCGATGCGGTCGAGGGCGAGCGCGAGGATGCCCGCCGTCACGCCCGAGCCGCAGCTCGTGATGACGGGCTTTGCGAGGTCGACACCCGCCGCGGTGAAGACCTGGCGGATTTCCTCGGGACCCTTCATCGTCTGGTCCCCCTCCAGAAGCGTCGGGAAGGGCACGTTCTTCGAGCCCGGGATATGGCCCGCGCGCATCCCCTCGCGGGGCTCGGGCACCTCGCCGCGAAACCGGTCCGCGGAGCGGGCATCGACGATCTCGTAGTCCCCGATCTTCGAGGCCATGGCGACCTGCGTGACGTCCTTGACGAGCTGGTTCTGGCGGCTCACGGTCATGTGCCGGTCGCGGATCACGGGGGGCAGGTCCTCCACCGGGCGGCCCTCGGCCTGCCATTTGGGAAAGCCGCCGTCGAGCACGGCCACGTCGCGCTTGCCCATCAGGCGGAAGAGCCACCAGACCCGCGCCGCCGAGAAGAGCCCCATGCCGTCATAGACCACCACCTGGTGGCCGTCGCCCACGCCCAGCGCGCGCATGCGGCTCATGAACTTCTCCGTGCTGGGCGCCATGTGGGGCAGGTCGCTGCGCGCGTCGGCGATGTCGTCGATGTCGAAGAACCGCGCGCCGGGGATATGCGCCGCGTCATATTCGGCCCGAGCGTCCCGTTCCATGGCGGGCAGGTACCAGGAGGCGTCGAGCACCCGCAGATCCGGGTTCCGGAGGTGGTCGGCCAGCCACGCGGTGGACACAAGACGGCGGGGATCATCGATGCTGGATGGGTCGGCCATGGCTCTGCTCCGTTCCGCCTCGGCTTACGCCTCCGATGCCGGTCTCGCAAGGCGCAGGGGGCGGGCTGGGCGCGAAACGACGGGCGCGAAACGACTGGTGCGAAACGATGGGCGTGAAGAGGCGGGCGCAAAACAATCGGCGCAAAACAAAATGGGCGGAGCCCGACCCGCTCCGCCCATCCATGTTCAAGAAAGACGATTCGCTGCCGTCTATCTCTATGCCAAGCTAACAAAGGGTGTGCGATGCACAAGCCCGCCCGCGAAAACGCGCGGCGCTGTTGCCTCAATGCTCGCGCAAGAGGCGCGCCTTCTGGCGCTGCCAGTCGCGCTTCGCCTCGGTCTGACGCTTGTCGACGTTCTTTTTACCCTTTGCGACGCCGACCTTCATCTTCACAAGGCCGCGGTGATTGAAATACATCACCAGCGGCACGATGGTCATGCCCTTGCGCTGGGTCGCGTTCCAAAGCTCGGAGAGCTCGCGGCGGGAGCACAGGAGCTTGCGCTTGCGGCGGTCGTCATGACCGAAGGTCTTCGCCTGCTCGTAGGGGGCGATGTAGCTGTTCACGAGCCAGAGCTCGCCCTCGGCCACCTCGGCATAGGATTCGGCGATGTTGGAGCCGCCCTGTCGCAGCGATTTCACCTCCGACCCCTCCAGCACGATCCCCACTTCGAGATCGCTGTCGATCGCGTAGTCGTAGCGGGCGCGCCGGTTCTCGGCGATCACCTTGTAATTCGGGTTGTCGTCTTTCTTGGCCATCGGCGGGATATAGGCGCGGCGGGGCCCGCGCGGCAAGGCACGGGCCCCGCTTTATCGAGGCGGACGACAGGGAGCGCGGCCGGCCTCAATGCCACTGGCCGAGGGACTGGAGGTGCAGCGCCGTGGCCGCGTCCTGCGCGACCGGCGGCGTCTGGGCGGCGCGGGAGATGCCCGCATCGCGGAGCGCCTTGTCGGAAAGCGCAGGGAGCGGGCCCGCGACGAGGGCTGCGAGAGCCGTACCGAGGGCTGCGGTGGCGGCGGCGATGGCGGCGAAGTGCGAAGGCGGGAATGTCCGGGCTGCGTGGTCCATGGGGTCATCCTTTGTGCTGATGGACCCAAGGTAGGCAGATGAGACTTGTGAGAAAAACGAAAAGGATGCATAGGTTCTATCAGAATTGCTGAAAGCTCTCGCCATGCAGTCCATCGACCTCGACCTCCTGAAGACCTTCGCCGCCATCGCCGATACCGGCAATTTTTCCGCAGCGGCGGCGCGGGTCCACCGCACGCCCTCGGCGGTGTCCATGCAGGTCAAGAAGATGGAAGAGACGCTCGACCGTCCGCTCTTTGTGCGCGACAGCCGGTCGGTGCGGCTCACCGAGGAGGGGGAGCGCGTCCTGCTCCATGCCCGCCGGATGATCGCGCTCGATCTCGATTTTCGCGCCGCGTTCGATCCCGCCGCCCTGCGGGGCGTGGTGACGCTGGGCGTGCCCGACGACGTGGCCGAGCGGTACCTGCCCGAGATGCTGCGCCGGTTTTCGGCCGGCTATCCGGGCGTGCAGATCAACGCGAAGGTGGGCAACACCGAACCGATGCTGCGCCTGGTGGAGGAGCGCAAGCTCGACCTGGCGATCATCACGCGGCTGCCCAGCCAGCGGGCCGCGCGGCCCGCGGAGCTCCTCCATGACGAGCGGCTCGTCTGGGCCGGCGCGCGGGGCGGGATCGCCCACGAGCAGGACCCCGTGCCGGTGAGCGTGTGGGAGGAGAGCTGCGCCTGGCGGAAGGCGGGAACCGAGGGGCTCGAAGCGCAGGGCCGCGCGTTCCGGATCGCGCTCGAATCCGGGCATCTGAGCGGGCAGAAGGCGGCGGTGCTTGCCGATCTCGCCGTGGCACCGATCCCGGTGAGCGCGCTCGGCGGCGACGTCGTGGAAGTGCCGGCCGCTGCGGGGCTGCCCCCGCTGGGTGTCTACGAACTCTGCCTCGTGACGCGCGACGACCTGCCCGATCAGGCCGCCGCCGCCGCCGACCACCTACGCGCCTCTTTCGCGTCGCGGTCCTTGGCGGCTTGAGGCGCAAAGGGCCTTGAAGCGGCTTCGAAGCCGCTCTGGCGGTTAGAGGAGACCGGCGCGCGCCATGGCGGCGTCCATGCGCGCTTTGGCCGGCTCGGAAAGCGGCACCAGCGGTGAGCGCACGGCCTCCGAGCAGTGGCCCAGCCGCGCCGCGCCGTATTTCGCGCCGCAGAGGCCCGGTTCGGCGAAGACCGCCTGGTGGAGCGGCATGAGCACGTCCTGGACCTCCACAGCCCGCGCGTAATCCCCCGCCGCACACGCGGCCTGCATCTCGGCGCAGAGCTTCGGGGCCACGTTCGCGGTCACCGAAATGCAGCCCACGCCGCCCATGGCGTTATAGCCCACCGCGGTGGCGTCCTCCCCGGAGAGCTGGATGAAATCCGCCCCGCAGGAAAGCCGCGTGGCCGGCACCCGGGCGAGATCGGCGGTGGCGTCCTTCACGCCCACGATCTCCGGCAGCTTGGCGAGCTCGGCCATGGTCGCGTCGCTCATGTCGATCACCGAGCGCGGCGGGATGTTGTAGATGATGATCGGCAGACCCACCGCCGCGCAGGCCACGTAATGCGCCACGAGCCCGCGCTGGGTGGGCTTGTTGTAATAGGGCGTGACGACGAGCGCGCCGTCGGCGCCGGCCGCCTTGGCCGCCTGCACGAGGCGCACGCTCTCGGCGGTGTTGTTCGATCCCGCCCCGGCGAGCACCGGCACGCGGCCCGCGGCCTGACCCACGACCGTCTCCACCACCGCGTCGTGCTCCTCATGGCTGAGCGTCGGGCTCTCGCCCGTCGTGCCCACCGGCACGAGGCCCTGGGTGCCCTCGGCGATGTGCCAGTCCACCAGCCGTTTCAAGGCGTCGAAATCCACCGCATCCCCGTCGAACGGCGTGATCAGCGCGACCATAGACCCCTTGAACATGTCCGCCCTCCCATCGGCAAATTCGCGCGGCGGCATCCGCTGCGTCCTGCTATGCCATCTTTGTCAGTTGCCACAAGGGGCCGGAGCGCTCATTTCACCGGGGAGGCAGGAGAGGGGCCGCCATGCGCCCGGTTTTCATTTTCGTTCTGAGCCTGGCCCTGTGGGCCAGCGCCCCCGCCGCTGAGGAAGAGGCCGCCGCACTCGAGCGCGCGCTCGGCGCCCGCGCCGCGGGCGACTGGGACCGCGCCCTCGCGGAGGCGCGCGGTGCGGGACCGGTGGGCCAGGATATCATCGCCTGGCACTACCTGCGCGCGCGGCAGGGCACCTTCGCGGAGGCGCGCGCCTTCCTCGCCCGCAGGCCCGATTGGCCGGGTCTGCCGCTGCTGCGCGCCCGGTCGGAGGGGGCGATCCCGCCCGGCGCCGACGCCCGGCAGGTGATCGATTTCTTTGTCCCGCAGGCCCCGCGCTCGGGCGCGGGCACGTTGCGCTACGCCGCGGCGCTCCGGGCCACCGGCCAGGGCGAGACGGCGGAGGCCGAGCTCATCCGGGGCTGGACCACGCACTCCCTGACCGCGAGCGAGGAGGCCGCCTTCATCACGCGCCACGGCGCGCTCCTCAGGCCCCATCACTGGGCGCGGACCGACATGCTCCTCTGGCGCGGGCTCTCGGGGGAGGCGGAGCGGATGCTGCCCCTCCTCACCGAGGCCGAAAAGCGGCTTGCCACCGCGCGCATCGCCCTGCGCGAGCGGCGCGACGGGGTGAACGCCCTCATCGACCGGGTGCCTGCCGCGCGCGCGGGCGATCCCGGGCTCGCCTATGAACGCTTCCTGTGGCGCGCGCGGGCGGGGCTCACGGACGGCGCAATCGAGATGCTGGAGCAAACCGAAGAGCTTGGCCGGGCCGAGGACTGGGGCAACCTGCGCCGCCGCTACGCCCGCATCCTCATGCGCGCCGAGGAGAACAGGCGCGCCTACCGCATCGCCGCCCGCCACGGGCTGAGCGAGGGCCGCCACTTCGACGATCTCGAATGGCTGGCGGGCTTCATCGCGCTCCGCAAGCTGGGCGACGCCGAGACCGCGCTCGCCCATTTCGAGCGTTTCGAGACGGCGGTGGACACGCCCATCTCGCTCGGACGCGCCGGGTACTGGCAGGCTCGCGCCCATGCCGCGCTGGGCGATGAGGCCGCGGCCATGGCCGACTACACCCGCGCCGCCGCGCACCAGACGGCCTTCTACGGGCAGCTCGCGGCGGAGGAGGCGGGCCTGCCGCCCGATCCGCTCCTCACCGGCACGGAGAGCTTCCCCGACTGGCGCGGCGCGGCCTTCATGCAATCCTCGGTCTTCGAGGCTGCGGAGCTCCTCCTCGCCGCCGGGGACCTCTCGCTGGGCGAGCGGTTCCTCACGCATCTCACCGAGAGCCTCTCGCGCCAGGACATCGGGCAATTGGCGGGCTACGTGCGCGAGGTCCACGGCGAGCCCCATCTCGAGGTGATGATCGCCAAGCGCGCGGTGCAGTACGGCCACGTCCTCGAGGCGCCTTACTTCCCGCTCCACCCGCTTCTGGCGGAGACGGGCGATGTGCCGCCCGCGCTGGCGCTGGCCATCGCGCGCCGCGAGAGCGAGTTCGACCCGCGCGTGAGCTCGGGCGTGGGCGCGCGGGGCCTCATGCAGCTCATGCCCGCCACCGCGGAGGAGATGGCCGGCGACCTCGGCGTCCGTTTCATCGAGCGGCGGCTCCTGAGCGATCCCGATTACAATGCCCGCCTCGGGCTCACCTATCTGGCCGAGCTGCAGGAGACCTTCGGAGAGAGCCCGGTGCTCATCTCCGTGGCCTACAATGCCGGGCCGAGCCGGGCCTTCGCCTGGATGCGGTCGCGGGGCGACCCGCGGGAGGCGCGCACCGATCTCGTGGACTGGATCGAGCACATCCCCTTTCGCGAGACGCGCAATTACGTGATGCGCGTGACCGAGAGCCTGCCTGTCTACCGCGCGCGGCTTTCGGGGGAGACGGAGCCTCTGGGGCTCCTGGCGGATTTGCGCGGCGCGCGGCCCGACGGGCGCGCGGTCAATGGCCCGCCCCCGCCCAACTGGGCGCCGGAGCTCAGTCTGCGCCCGCGGTCGCGCCCGGCTGCTGCTCCCGCTCCTGCTGACGCTCCCGCCACAGAGTGAAGAGCCCCGCAGCCACCACGATGGCCGCGCCGGTGGCCACGTTCCAGCGGATGACTTCGCCGAAGACGCTCACGCCGATCGTGGCGCCGAAGACGAGCTGCAGGTAGGCGAAGGGCTGCACGGCGGAGGCCTCGGCCACCTCGTAGCAGCGGATGAGGAGGTAATGCCCCAGCGCGCCGGTCACGCAGAGCGTGGCCATCCAGGCCCAGTCGCGCGGGCTCATCGCCTCCCAGAACCAGACGCCCACGAGGGTCATGGCCACGGCACCGGCGGTGCCAGTCCAGAAGAACGAGGTCTCCGTGCGGTCGCGGCGCGCGGCGTAGCGCGTGAGGAGGCCGTAGAGCGCGAACATCAGCGCGCTGCAGACCGCGATGAGCGCGGAAGGCGAGAAGACGGCGAAGCCCGGCTGCAGGATGATGAGCACGCCCAGAAAACCGATGCCGATGGCCGCCCAGCGGTAAGGGCCCACACGCTCCCCCAGGATGGGCCCCGACAGCGCCGCGACGATGAGGGGATAGGCGGTGAAGATCGCGAGGCTCTCCACCAGCCCCAGCACCGTGAAGGCCAGCACCATCACGCAGATCTCGGCGGCCAGGAGCAATCCCCGCCCGATCTGAAGCACGGGCTGGGAGGTGCGCGCGGCGGCGCGGATGCCGCCCGCCTTGCGGCCCGCCACGGCCATCACGAAGGCCGCGAAGAACCAGTAGCGGATCATGACGACCATGATGACGTTGTATTCGGAGGCGAGGTGGCGGCTGATCCCGTCCTGCATGGCGAAGACGAAGGTCGTGGCCACCATGAGCGCGATGCCGAGCCTGTTGCCGCTCACCCGCGCCGCCCCCGCGTCATGTGCCGCTTGCGCCCGTAGCCCGGGACGCGGTCCACGGCGAAGCCCGCCGCCGTGAGCGCCCGGCGCACGTCGCCCGCGGCGGAGTAGGTGGCGCAGGTGCCGCCGGCGCTTGTGTGCTCTCCCATAGCGGCCAGGAGCGCGGGCTCCCAGAGCTCGGGATTGCGGGCGGGCGAGAACCCGTCGAGGAACCAGGCATCCGCCGCGCCCGCCCAGGCGGGCAGGGTCTGGCGCGCGTCGCCCGGGATCACCTCCGCGCGGAGCCAGGGTAGCGTCACACGCATCGTGCCCTGCCAGAGCGGGGCAAGTGCGGCCGCGATGGGTGCCACCTCCGGGAAGGCCGCCCACGCTGCCTCCGCAGTGGCGGCGTCCACGGGAAAGGCCTCGAAACTCGTGAAGCGGAGCTGGCCGCCTATGCCCGCCGCCTGCCAGGCCAGCGCGGCGGCAAAGAGGTTGAGCCCCGTGCCGAAGCCGAGCTCCGCGATGTGAAGCCCATCCCGGAAGCGTGCGGGCAGGTCATTGCCCGCCAGAAACACGTGCCGCGCCTCCGCGAGGCCATCATGCAGCGAATAATACGGGTCATCGAAGCGGGTGGAGACGGGAATGCGCCCCGTGCCCGCCTCGTGCCACGTGACCTCCGCGGAGGGCTGGTTTATCTGCGCCAACATCGGGGCGAGGTAACGAGGGCGCGCGCGCTTTGGCAAGCTATGATCTGACCATCCGGGGGGCGGGCATCTTCGGACTCTCCATCGCCTGGGCCGCCGTGACGCGCGGCACCCGCGTGCAGGTGATCGACCCCGCGGGCGTGGCGGCGGGGGCCTCGGGCGGGATCGTGGGCGCGCTCGCGCCGCATACCCCCGAGAACTGGAACCCGAAGAAGGCGTTCCAATTCGACAGCCTCCTCATGGCGCGCAGTCTCTGGCCGGAGGTGGAGGCGCTCACGGGTCTTTCCACCGGCTATGCGCGCACCGGGCGGCTCCAGCCCATCGCCGACGACCACGCGCTCGCCCTCGCCCGGGCGCGCGGCGCAGGCGCGCAGGAGCTCTGGCAGGGCGCGGCCACCTGGGAGATCGTGCAGGCCGCGGACTGGGCCCCGCCGAGCGCCACGGGGCGGCTCATCTTCGACACGCTCTCCGCCCATATCGACCCCCGCCGCGCCACGCGAGCGCTGGCCCGCGCGGTGGAGGCGAAGGGCGGGCGCGTGGTGCGGGACGCTGAGGACATCGGTGCCGTGATCTGGGCCACGGGTGCCGCGGGACTGGCGGAGCTCAACGCTGCCACCGGGCGCAGCGTCGGCGCCCCCATCAAGGGGCAGGCCGCGCTTTTCCGGCTCGACCGCGCGGGCGCGCCGCAGCTTTTTGTCGATGGTCTCCACATCATACCCCATCTCGATGGGACGGTGGCCGTGGGCTCCACCACCGAGCGCGACTTCCAGAGCGCGACCGGGACCGATGCGCTCCTCGACGATGTCATCGCCCGCGCGCGGACCGCGGTCCCGGACCTCGAGGGCGCGGAGGTCATCCAGCGCTGGGCAGGGCTGCGCCCCCGGGCCCGGAGCCGCGCGCCGATGCTCGGGGCCTGGCCCGGGCGCGCGGGTCACTTCATCGCCAATGGCGGGTTCAAGATCGGCTTTGGCATGGCACCCAAGGTGGGCGAGGTCATGGCCGATCTCGTGCTCGACGGGCGCGACGCGGTCCCGGAAGGCTTCCGGGTGGAAGACAATCTGCGCTGAGCCGCGCGGCGGGCGCCGCACGCCCCAGCCCCCGCGCCGGGGTCTTTGCCCAGGGCTGCGAGGGTGAGGCCCCGGGTCAGGCCCTGGGCGGGCGGCCGTGTTAGCCGATCACCGCGCGCAGGTTGTCCATGAGCGTGGCCATCGTCTTCTGCGCCATCTCGCCCTTGAGCGATCCGTCCTCCTCGAAGCCATTCGAGCTCTGCGCGAGGTGAAATTCCGGCCCCGGGATCACCCGCGGCGAGAAGGGATTGAGCGCGAGGCGCAGCGTCCATTGCCCCCGCTCCCCGCCCGCGCGGCCCGCCGCCGCCGACATGATGGCCACCGGTTTGTCCTTCCAGGGATTGCCGTCCGTGCGGCTCAGCCAGTCGAGCGCGTTCTTCAGCGCCCCGGAGAGGAGCTTGTTATACTCCGGCGTGGAGATGATGACCGCATCGGCCCCCGCGATCTGGTCGGCGAGGGTCTGGACCGGGGCGGGGATGCCCTCCTCCTCCTCCACGTCGCCGGAATAGAGCGGGAACGCGATCGAACCCATCGTGAACTCCGCCGGGTCGAAGACGTCCCGCGCGGCGTGGACGAGCTTCGTGTTCGTGGAGGCCGCGCGCAGCGACCCGGAGATGCCGAGGAGGTGGTGGGCAGGCATGGGGGCAGTCCTTTGCGAGTGTCAGACCCGCGACATAGCCTGCCCCCGTGCCCCGGCCACCGGGCTCAGAACTCCACCCCTATCTGCGCCTTGATGCCGGAGCGGAAGGGGTGCTTCACGAGCTCCATCTCGGTGACGAGGTCGGCGATCTCGATGAGCTCTTCCTTGGCGTTGCGGCCCGTCAGGACGACATGGGTCATGGGCGGTTTCTCGGCCTCGAGGAAGGCCACGACCTCGCCCACGTCGATGTAGTCGTAGCGCAACGCGATGTTGATCTCGTCGAGGAGGACCATGTGGTTGGCCTCGTCGCGGATGAGCTCCTTGGCCTTGGCCCAGGCGGCCTGCGCCATCTCGATGTCGCGGGCCTTGTCCTGCGTCTCCCAGGTGAAGCCCTCGCCCATGGTGTGGAACGCGCAGAGGTCGGAGAACCGCGAAAGGATCAGGTCCCGCTCGCCGGTAGACATGCCGCCCTTGATGAACTGCACCACCGCGCATTGGCGGCCATGGGCGATGTGGCGAAAGATCATGCCGAACGCGGCGGAGCTTTTGCCCTTGCCGCGGCCGGTATGGATGATGACGAGGCCCTTTTCATCGGTCTTGGTGGCCATGATCTTGTCCCGCGCGGCCTTCTTCTTGGCCATCTTCATGGCGTGGCGGTCGGCATCGGCCTTGGCGCTCTCGCTGCTCATCTTAACCCTTCCTTAACCAACCGCGCCCAGCGTCGGGCCATGCGGTCCCTTGTGATCCTTGTGCTCCTGGCGCTCGCCGCGTGCAACACGCCCACGCCGGAATTCTACGGCGTGGCGCCGGTGGACGTCACGGTGGACGGCTCCGCCTACAAGATATTCTTCCGCGGCGACCGGGCGCAGGCGATCCGCACGAACCCCGAGCTCAGGCCCAACCTGAACGCGGAGGCCAAGATCACCCAGGCCATCGAGATCGTGTCGGGGTGCCGCGTGGTCGGCGCGCTGCGTGGGGACGTGGCGCTCGCCAATGCCCGCGTGGATTGCGGGGCCGGCGCGCGGCCCTGGCCCGTGGAGGTGGAGCTTCGCATCGTTTGCGACGGCGACGGACACCGCGTCGAGCGCGTTTACTGCGCGACCTACTGAGCCCGCTCAGGCGCTGAGCTCGGCAAGCAGCGCGCGCGCGGAATTCGAGCGCGGCTGCCAGAGACCCCGGTCGATGGCCTCCTGGAAACGCTGGGCCATCTCGCGCAGCGCGGGCGCGTTATGCTCGGCGATGAATTCGCGGGTCTCGTCATCCTCGAGGTAGGCCTCGTGAAGCAGGTCGAAATGATGGTTCTGCACCGCCCCCGTCGTGGCCGCGAAGGCGAAGAGGTAATCCGTCGTCGCCGCCATCTCGAAGGCGCCCTTGTAGCCGTGGCGCATGACGCCTGCGATCCATTTCGGATTGGCCGCGCGGGAACGCACGACGCGGCCGATCTCGTCGTCGAGCGTGCGGATGCGCGGGCTTTCGGGGCGCGAATGGTCGTTGTGGTAAACCGGCACGCTCTCGCCCTTGAGCGCGGAGATCGCCGCCGCGGCGCCGCCCTCGAACTGGTAGTAATCGTCGCTGTCGAGGAGGTCGTGCTCGCGGTTGTCCTGGTTCTGCACGATGGCCTCGCTGCCTGCGAGCCGTGCGGCGAATCCCGCGCGGTCGCGCGCGCCCTCGCTTCCCTTGCCGTAGGCGTAGGACGACCATTCGAGATAGGCCTCGCCCAGGTCTGCCTTCGTCTTCCAGAGCCGCTCGTCGATCATCGCCTGGAGCCCCGCGCCGTAGGCGCCGGGTTTCGAGCCGTAGACGCGGTGGCCCGGCGCGGCCTTGGCCGGATTCTGGTCGAGGGGCTCGTCGAGGGCCTGCACGGCGCGGGCGGCCGCATCCACGAGGTCGATGAGGCCCGGGAACGCGTCCCGGAAGAAGCCCGAGACCCGCAGCGTGACATCCACGCGCGGACGGCCGAGGACGGAGGCGGGCAGCACCTCGAAGCCCGTCACGCGGCGTCCAGCGGCATCCCATGTCGGCTTCACTCCCATGAGCGCGAGGCATTGCGCGATGTCGTCGCCGCCGGTGCGCATGTTGGCGGTGCCCCAGGCCGTGAGCAGCAGCGCGCGCGGCCAGTCACCGTGGTCCTGCAGATGCTTTTCGATGAGCAGGTTCGCGCTCTTCCAGCCCAGCGTCCAGGCGGTCTGCGTGGGCACCGCGCGGGTATCGACGGAAAAGAAATTGCGCCCCGTGGGCAGCACGTCGAGCCGCCCGCGCGTGGGCGCGCCGGAGGCCCCCGCCGGGATGGCGCGACCCTCGAGGGCGCGGAGCATGGCGTGCAACTCCGCGGGGCCGCAGGCGTCGACGGCGGGGCGGATGACCGTTTCGATCTCCGCCAGAACCGCGGGGGTTTGCCCGTCCTCCTGGCCGGGGAGGCTTGCGAGGGCCTGAGCCCGCCGGGAGGCATCGAGGAGCTCCTGGGCGAGCAGCTCGAGGCGCTCGACCGTGTCGCCGTTGCTCCTCCAGGTGCTGTCGTCCACCGCGGCCAGGGCCGGCGGACGCGGGCCCGTGTGGGGCGCGGCCATATCGCAATCCAGCGGGTCCACCTCCACGCCGCAATCGGCGGCGAGCGCGCGAATGAGAGACGCGTTCCGCCCCCGCCCGTCGCCCCGCGGCGCGCGGGCGAGCGCGATGACGAGGTCCCGCGCGAGGCGGCCCTCGGGCGAGGTGCCGAAGATGTGGAGCCCGTCGCGGATCTGCGCCTCCTTGAGTTCGCACAGATAGGCGTCGAGCTTGGCGAGGTCGGTCTCTGCATCCGCGCCCATGCCCACATCGGCGTCGAGCCCCGTGGCTGCGGCAAGACTCAGGATCTCTTTCCTGAGATGCGTCACGCGGCGGGGATCCACGCCCGCGGCTTCGTAATACTCGTCCACCAGCGCCTCGAGATCGCGCAGGGGACCGTAGGTCTCCGCGCGGGTGAGCGGCGGCGTGAGGTGATCGAGGATCACCGCCTGCGCGCGGCGCTTGGCCTGCGTGCCCTCGCCCGGGTCGTTGACGATGAAAGGATAGATATGGGGCACCGGCCCCAGCACCGCCTCGGGTGCGCAGGCCGCGCTCAGCGCCAGCGCCTTGCCCGGGAGCCATTCCAGATTGCCGTGCTTGCCCATGTGGACGATGGCGTGCGCCCCCTGCACGTGGCGGAGCCAGATGTAGAAGGCGATGTAGTTGTGCGGCGGGACGAGGTCGGGGGCGTGATAGGTCTCCTCCGGGTCGATGTTGTAGCCGCGGGCGGGCTGGATGCCGACGGTGACGTTCCCGAACCGGAGAATGCTGAGCTTGAAGCCCGCGTCGGATGCCTTCGGCGAAGGAGTTTTCGGAAGGATGAAGGGGTCTTCGTGCGGCGCGCCCCAGCGGTTTTCGATCTGTTGGCGGAGATCGTAGGGGAGTTTCTTGTAGTGTTCCTCATAGGTGGCGAGGGAGAGTGTGACGCCGCCTTCGGTTTCCGCGCGATCGGTGAGCCAGTTCGTGGGGCCTGCCATGATCTGCTGCATCAGCGCGTCGGCATCCTCGGGGGCATGGGTGGTGTAGCCTTCGGCCGCGAGGGATTTGAGCACGTCCACCGTCGCGGCGGGGGTGTCGAGGCCCACGCCGTTGGCGAGCCGCCCGTCCTTGTTGGGGTAATTGGCGAGGATGAGCGCCACCTGGCGGTCTTGCGCAGCGGTGGCGCGGAGGCGGGCCCAGTTCGCGGCGAGATCGGCCACGAAATCCACGCGGCTTCCCTCGGCGCGGTAGGTGGCGATGGGGCACTGAGTCTCTTCGTCGAAGAACGCCTCGTCCTTGAAGGAGACCGCGCGCGACAGGATACGCCCGTCCACCTCCGGCAGCGCCACGTTCATGGCGATGTCGCGGGCCGAAAGCCCCGTGAGGCCCTCGGCCCAGGCCGCCTCCGAACCGCCGGAGAGCACAACCTGGAAGGTCGGCGCGTTATTGGCCGCGGGGCCGGTGAACGGATTCGCGCCCGGGCTGTCGGGGGTGCCCGTGGCGAAGGCCGTGCAGTTGAGGATCACGGCGGGCGGTGCCGCGGTGAAGAGCTGCGCCAGCGTCGCGGCGGAGACGGGGTCCTTCAGCGAGGCCACGAAGACGGGCATGGGATTGAGCCCGCGGCGGGTCAGCGCCTTGACCAGACGGTTGATCGGGTTGAGCCCCGCCCCCTGCACGAGCGCGCGGTAGAAGACGAGCGGTACGATGGGCGCGTCCGTTGTCCAGGCCGCCTCCAGCGTGGCCAGATCGGCCTGGCCCGCGCCGGGCCAGTAGAGCCCCGCCTTCAGAAGCGGCGTGGCCCCGGGCGGGCGCGGCGCGTCCGCGAGCATCGCCCGGGCATGGGTGAGAAACCCCACAGCGTTTTGCGGCCCGCCTTCCACGAGGAAGGCCCAGAGCGCGTCGTAATCGTCGTCGGCCACGGTGGAGAACGTGCGCAGCTCCTCGTCGGGCTTGTCGTCGCCCGGCAGGAAGGCCACGGTCACGCCCGCCTCGTCGAGGCGCGCGGCGTATTGCTCGAACCCGTAGCGCCAGTAGCCTGCCCCGCCGAGCAGGCGGATGATGACGAGCCGGGCCCTGGTGGCGCAGGCCTCGAGATGCATGTCGACGGAGAGAGGGTGCGCGAGATGCGTGAGATTGGCGAGCCGGAGCGTGGGCGGCGCCGCCATCTCTCCCCGGGCCTGACTCAGCGCGGCGAGCTCGGTATCGGCGGCGCTGAGGACGACGATGTCGGCGGGCGTCTGGGCGAGGTCGACGGGTTCTGCGCCGTCGCTCACCTGCCCGGGCGTTGCGGCAAGAAGGTGCATTAGTTCGCCCTCGGCGCGGGCGCGCCTATGTCACCCTCCATGACCAAGTCGCCGCATATCAGAGATGAACCCGCCAATCCGGCCGACCGGATCGTCGATGACGAAATGCCCAAGACGATGCGCGGGCATCCCGAGGACCGGCCCACGCCCATTAACGGGCTGCAACTGGGCAAGCTCGTGGACGCGCTCAAGGACAAGCTGCCGAAATAGGTCACAGCGCCTTCTCCATGAAGACGGAGGAGCCGTTCTCCGCATAGGGGCCGAAGGGCCCGCGGCGGGCATATCCCAGCCGCGCGTAGACTTTGAGGGCGGCGGGTGAGGCTTCGCCCGTCTCGAGGCACATGAGAGCGAGGCCTTCCGCGCGGGCGCCGGCCTCGCAGGCGGCGATGAGCGCATCGGCCCAGCCCTGGCCGCGATGGGCGGGGGCGACGTAGACACGTTTCAGCTCCGCATACGCGCCGTAGGACCCGTAGCCGCCGCAGACGGCGGGCGCGTCCCCGGCCCGGCCCAGAAAGAAACGGATGTCGCCCGCGACAAGCTCCTCTGGCGAGAAGGCGTAGCGATGCTCCGGCGGGTAGAACGCCGATTGCTCCGCCTCCGAGCCCGCGATGAGGAGGCGCGCATCGGGGTGGAGCGGGTCTATGCGGGCGACGTCCATGGCCGTGGAGCGCAGGGCGCGCCTAGGCCGTGACCGGTGCGGGTACGGCGAGGGCCGCCGTGATGGCGGCGCGGTCGAGCCCCGCCTGCCCGATGACGACGAGCCGGGAGCGGCGATCCGAAAGCGGCTGGTCGAAATAGGTCTCGATCCTGGGCCCCACGGCCTGGAGCGTCAGGCGCATGGGCTTGCCCTCCACGGCGAGAAAACCCTTGAGGCGCAGGATGTCGTGGGCGCGGATGACGTCGGCCACCTGCGCGGCATAGGTGGCCGGGTCCGCGATCTCGCCGAGCTCCACCGTGAAGCTTTCGAAGGCGTCGTGGCCATGGGCGTGCCCGTTATCGTGGCCGTGGGCATGCCCGTTACCATGCCCGTGATCTTGGTCGTGCCCGTTATCGTGCCCGTGCCCGTTATCGTGCCCGCGATCGTTGGGGTGGGCGTCTTCCTCGTCGTGGTGATGGTGGTGGTGGACCTCGTGGCGTGCGGCGAGGTCGGCCTCGGCACCGACGCCCATGCCCAGCAGGATGCCCACCGGCAGCGCGCCCTTGGTGGCTGCGAGGACCTGCACGCCCTGGCGGCTGCTCCCCTTGAGGTGCGCGGTGAGCTCCGCCGCCGCGTCGGGGCCCAGGAGATCGGCCTTGTTGACGACGATCATGTCGGCGCAGGCCACCTGATCCTCGAAGAGCTCCGAGAGCGGCGTTTCGTGATCGAGGCCCGCATCGGCGGCGCGCTGCGCGTCGACGGCGGCGGTGTCGTGGGCGAAGCGGCCCTCCGTCACGGCCTTGCCGTCCACCACGGTGATGACGCCGTCCACGGTGACCTTGGTGGAGATGCCGGGCCAGTTGAACGCGCGCACGAGCGGCTGCGGCAGGGCGAGCCCCGACGTCTCGATGACGATGTGATCGGGGGGCGTGTCGCGCGCCAGCAGCGCCTCCATCGTGGGGATGAAGTCGTCGGCCACGGTGCAGCAGATGCAACCGTTGGAGAGCTCCACGATTTCGTCCTCCCGGCAGGTTTCGTCTCCGCAGCCCTTGAGGATGTCGCCGTCCACGCCGAGATCGCCGAATTCGTTGATGATGAGCGCGATGCGGCGGCCCTGCGCCTCGCTCAGGACATGGCGGATGAGCGTCGTCTTGCCTGCGCCGAGGAAGCCGGTGACGACCGTGGCGGGGATTTTGGCGGGCATGGCGGACCTCCTGAAAACCGGAAAAAGGCCTGGTCGGCCTTTTGCGATATGCTGGCGCTCCGGGGCGGCGGAGCGGCTGTCGCGGTCCTGTGTCGCGCTGGTGGCGGGGATCGTCAAGCGCCATGTGTCTCGGAGCGAGCCCCATATCTTGTGGATAAGCTCCATGCCTGATCCAGATGATGTTGACAGGGCGGCGCTGCGGCACCCACCATGGTGAGGCGAGCGGAATCAGGGACCTCCATGCGCTTTTCGAAACTCAGGTTGAACGGCTTCAAGAGCTTTGTGGACCCCACGGACCTGATAATCGCCGACGGGCTCACCGGCGTGGTGGGGCCCAATGGCTGCGGCAAGTCGAACCTTCTGGAGGCGCTGCGCTGGGTCATGGGCGAGAACCGCCCCACGGCCATGCGGGGCGGCGGCATGGAGGACGTGATCTTTGCCGGCGCCGCCACGCGGCCCGCGCGGAACTTCGCGGAGGTGGCGCTCATCCTCGACAACCAGGAGCGGCTCGCGCCGTCCGGATTCAACGATACCGACAGCCTCGAGATCGTGCGGCGCATCACGCGCGACATCGGGTCGGCCTTCAAGGCCAATGGAAAAGACACCCGCGCGCGGGACGTCCAGATGCTCTTTGCCGATGCCTCCACCGGCTCGCACTCGCCGTCGCTCGTGCGGCAGGGCCAGATCAGCGAGCTGATCAATGCCAAGCCGCGCGCGCGGCGGCGGGTGCTTGAAGAGGCGGCCGGCATCAGCGGGCTCTACCAGCGGCGCCACGAGGCGGAGCTGAAGCTGAAGGGCGCGGAGGCGAACCTGATGCGCGTGGATGACGTGCTCGAGCAGCTCACCGCGCAGCTCGCCTCGCTGGCGCGGCAGGCGCGGCAGGCGGCGCGGTACCGGGAGATCGGAGCGGAGCTGCGCGTGGCCGAGGGCATGCTGCTCTATCGCCGCTGGAAGGAGGCGGACCTCGCGCGGGCAGAGGCCGAGGCGGCGCTGCGCGCGGAGGTCACGGGCGCGGCCCGGGCAGAGGCCGCGGCGCGGGAGGCGGCGACGGCGCGGGAGGCGGCAGAGGCGCGCGTGCCCCCGGCGCGCGAGGAAGAGACCATCGCAGGCGCCGTGCTCCAGCGGCTCACCGTGGAGCGGGACACGCTGGCCCAGCAGGAGCGCGCGGCGCTCGAGGCGGTGGCGACGCTCGAGAAGCGCATCGCGCAGCTCGGCCATGACATCGAGCGCGAAGAGGGGCTCAACCGCGACGCGGGCGAGACGATCGCGCGGCTCGACTGGGAAGCCGGCGAGATCGCGAAGGCCTCGAACGGGTTCGAGGACGACATCGCCGCCGCCGCGGAGGCCGCCCGGGCGTCGGCGGCCGTGCTCGAGGAGCGCGAAGGCGCGCTCTCGACGGCGAACGAGGATGTGGCCCGCCTCGCCGCGCGGCACCAATCGGCGGTGCGGTTCCGCGATGATGCGGTGCGGGGCGTGGAGCGGATCGCGGCGCGGTCGAAAGAGGCGTCGGCGGCGGAGGCGGCGGCGCGCGCGGCCCTCGACGGGGTGCGGACGGCGTTCGAGACAGCCGCCCGCGCCGAGGGCGAGGCACAGGCCGGGGCGGAGGCAGCCGAAGCGGCCCTCGCGGCCGCGGAGACCGCCCGGGCCGAGATCCAGGGGCAGGAAGCCGAGGCAAGGTCCCGGCGGTCAGAGGCCGAGGGCGAGGCGAGCGCGCTGCGCGCGGAGGTGCAGGCGCTTTCGCGGCTCCTGGCGCGGGACGAGACGGGCGGGGCGCAGGTGCTCGACGAGCTCACCGTGACCCCGGGCTACGAGAAGGCGCTGGGGGCGGCCCTGGCCGATGACCTCAAGGCGCCGCGCGTCGTCGGCGCGGGCTCGGGCTGGCGCGCGCTGCCGGATTACGCGGCGCCGCAATCCCTGGCCGCGGGGGTCGCGCCGCTGAGCGCCCATGTCACGCTCCCCGATGTGCTGGCGCGGCGGCTGGCGCAGGTGGGCGTCGTGTCCGCCGAAGACGCGCCGGGGCTGCAGGCCGAACTCGCGCCCGGTCAGCGGCTGGTGAGCCTCGCGGGCGATCTCTGGCGCTGGGACGGGTTCGTCGTGGCGGGCGCCGATGCGCCGTCCGCGGCGGCGCTGAAGCTCGAGCAGATGAACCGGCTCACCGCGCTCAAGGCCGAGGAAGAGGCGGCGGAGGAGGAGGCCCGCGAGGCCCGGGAGGCCCATGACGCGCGCCTCGCGGAGCTGAAAGCGAAAACGGAAGCCGACCAGGCCGCGCGGGACGCGCGCCGGCAGGCTGACCGCGCCGTGGGCGAAGCGGCGCGCGCGCTCTCGCGGGCCGAGGCGGAGCGCAATCTCACCGAGGGCAAGCTCGAGACACTCACCGCCGCCGTGGCGCGCATGGAAGACGAACAGAGCGCAGCGCGCGCACAGCTCGCCGAGGCCGAGCGCGGAGTGGCGGAGCTCCCCGATATCGACGCGGCGCGGGCCGAGCTCGAGGACGTGAAGCTCACCGTGGAGGCGGCGCGGGTCACGATGCTCGCCCACCGCGCGGCCCATGACGAGCTCCGCCGCGTGGGCGAGGCCCGCACCAAGCGCGCCCAGGAGATCAAGAAGGAGCTGAGCGGCTGGCGCCACCGGCTGGAGACAGCGACGGGCCGCGCGGCGGAGCTCGGCGCGCGGAAAGCAGCGTCCGAGACGGAGCTCGAGGCCGCGCGCGGCACCCCCGGCGATGTGGCAGCGCGGCGGGAGGCGCTCGCAGGCGATACCCGGACAGCGGAGACGCGGCGGCGCGCGGCGGCCGATGCGCTGGCCCTGGCGGAGACCGACCTGCGCGCACGGGTCGAGGCCGAGCGCGCGGCGGAGCGGGACGCCTCCCTGGCCCGGGAGGGCCGGGCGCGCAGCGAGGCGCGCTTCGAGGCCACGAAGGAGACGCTGGAGACCGCCGCGGAGCGGATCAGGGAGGCGCAGTCCGTCTCGCCCGAGGCCTTGCTCGCCACGCTCGACGCTGATCCCGAGGCGATGCCGGACGCAGAGCGGATCGAGGCCGACGTGGCGCGGCTCCGCCGCCAGCGTGACGCGCTCGGCGCGGTGAACCTGCGCGCCGAGGAGGATGCCCGGGAGGTGGAGACCGAGCGGGACACGCTGGCCGCCGAGAAGGACGACCTCGAGGCCGCGATCGCCACGCTGCGCGCGGGCATCGCCTCGCTCAACAAGGAGGGGCGCGAGCGGCTGCTCGAGGCCTTCGACGAGGTGAACCGCAACTTTTCGGTGCTTTTCACCCATCTCTTCGGCGGCGGCGAGGCCAAGCTCGTGCTGGTGGAAAGCGAGGACCCGCTCGAGGCCGGGCTCGAGATCATGTGCCAGCCGCCGGGGAAGAAGCTCTCCACGCTGTCGCTCCTCTCCGGCGGGGAGCAGACGCTCACGGCGCTCGCGCTGATCTTTGCGGTGTTCCTGGCGAACCCGGCCCCGATCTGCGTGCTCGACGAGGTGGATGCGCCGCTCGACGACGCCAATGTCACGCGCTTTTGCGATCTCCTCGACGAGATGACGCGGCGCACCGACACGCGCTTTCTCATCATCACGCACCACGCGGTGACGATGAGCCGGATGAACCGGCTCTTCGGGGTGACGATGCAGGAGCAGGGGGTGAGCCAGCTCGTCTCCGTCGATCTGGAGGGGGCCGAGAAGCTCGTGGCCTGAGGCCGGCGGGACGACGCTCTTTGCCTGGCGGCAAAGTCGCCCCGCCCACCGTCCCTAGAGGCTCGCCAGACCCAGCACGGCGAGAAGGGCCACGACCGGGATCGCGACGGCGACGACGAAGATGTTGCCGTAGGCCTCCGCGTGTTTCAGCTTCCCGATGCCAAGCAGCGTGACCACCGCGCCGTTATGGGGCAGCGCGTCGAGGCCCCCGGTGGCGAGGGCGGTGACGCGGTGAAGCTGGGCCGGGGGGATGCCCTCCGCCTCCGCCTCCGCGAGATAGGTCTCCCCCAGCGCGTCGAGGGCGATGGTCATGCCGCCCGAGGCGGAGCCCGTGATACCCGCGAGGATCGCGGCGGCGGCGGCGAGGCTCACGAGCGGCCCGCCGGGGATGGCGAGAACGGCCGCCTCGATCGCGGCGAAGCCCGGAAGGCTCGCCACCACGGCGCCGAACCCCACGAGGGCGGCGGTGTTGAAGAGCGGCAAAAGAGCGGTCTCGGCACCGCCGTTGAGCGTGGGTCGCAGGCTCCCCGCGGGCAGGGGCATGGTGGCGAGCGCAGCGCAGGAGGCCAGCGTCAGCGCAAGGATGATCGCCCAGACCCCGCTCGCCGGGGCCGCGCCGAGGCCGCTCAGGGGAAAGAGCCCGTAGACGAGGAGCGCGTTCGTGGCCAGCACGAGAACGAGCGGAAGCGCGGCACGGGCCACGGCGGGTGCCGGGTGTCCCGCATCGTGATGCGTGCTGCGCGGCGCGAAGCCCTCGCCCGCGCGGCGGAGCCGCCTCGCCCGGTGCTCGAGCCAGCCCACCCCGCCCAGCGCCATGATGGCCGCCGCCACGAGGCCGAGCCAGGGCGCCGCATAAAGCGAGGTGCCGAAGACCGGGATGGGGATCGCGTTCTGCACGGCCGGCGTGCCGGGGAGCGCGGTCATGGTGAAGGTGAAGGCCCCGAGCGCGATGGTCGCCGGGATCATGCGGCGGGGAATGTCGGCGGAGGCGAAGAGCGAGAGCGCCAGCGGGTAGACGGCGAAGGCCACCACGAAGAGCGAGACACCCCCGTAGGTGAGCACCGCACAGGCCAGCACGATGGCGAGGATCGCCCGGCCGGCGCCCAGCCGGCGGACGATCCAGCCCGCCACCGCGTCCGCGGCGCCCGTGTCGCGCATGATGCGCCCGAAGACCGCCCCGAGCAGAAACAGCAGAAAGAAATCGCGCACGAAGCGGGACGTGGCCTCCATGAAGGTCGCGGTGATCGCGGAAAAGACGTTCTCGGAGGCCAGTGCCGCGGCGGCGGCGGCCGCGAGCGGCGCGAGGAGGAGGATGGGCAGGCCCCGCCAGGCCAGCCCGATGAGTGCGAGCAGGGGGACGATCACGGCCGACATGCCGAGAAAGGTCATGGGGACGTCTTTCGGTTGCTTACCTCGCGGCGAGCATGGGCAGGGCGCACCCCCGCGTCCAGAGGCATCATGCTGCGCCGCAGAATGTTTTCGCGCTGGGGCGCCGCACTGCCGCGCTACTGCGCAGGCGCGCTCAGCCGCCCACGAGCGCGAGCCCGAGGGCGACGGCGAGCGCGGCGGCCCAGACGCGCCAGAGCGCGGCGACGGCGGTGTCGATGTCCGCGGGACCGAGGTCGCGGCGGCCCGCCGGGTTCACGAAGGGAAAATCGCGCATCTCGCCGTCATAGGCGCGGGGGCCGGAGAGCGCGACGCCCTGGGCGCGGGCCAGCGCGCTTTCCGGCCAACCGGCATTGGGGGAGCGGTGGCGCGGGGCCTCTCGGCGCACGGCGGGCCAGGCGTCGAGGCGGCCATGGGCCGCGAGGATGAGGAGCGCGGTGAGGCGCGCAGGCACCCAGTTGAGCAGGTCGTCGAGGCGCGCCGAGGCCCAGCCGAAGGCGGCGTGCTTCGGCGTCAGATAGCCCACCATGCTGTCGGCGGTGTTGACGGCCTTGTAGGCGAGCATGGCCGGCAGGCCACCCACCGCGAACCAGAAGGCGGGGGCAATGACCCCGTCAGAGAGGTTTTCGGCCGCGCTTTCGATGGCCGCCCGTGCGACGGCTGCGCCGTCCATGGCGGCGGTGTCGCGGCCCACGATCATGGCGACGGCGCGGCGGCCTCGGGGGAGGCTGTCGCGCATGCCCGTGGCCACGGCGCGCACGTGATCTGCAAGGGAGCGCTGGGCGAGGAGGATCGCGGCGGCCAGCGCCTCGACGGGCCAGCCCACGGCGGCGATGAGCGTGCCGATGAGCAGCGCGCCCGCGACGAGTGCGAGGACGAGGCCCACCCCCTTGGCCCGCCGTCCCGCGCCGGAATTCAAGCGCCTGTCGGCCCAGCCGATGGCGCGGCCCATGAGGACAGCGGGGTGCGGCGCGCGATCCCAGAGCCATTTCGGCTCCCCGAAGACGGCGTCGAGGACCAGGGCGAGGGCGAGGGTCATGACGACGGGACGGCGCTCCCGCGGCCGGCTTCGCCAGCGCGGATCGCCCCGCCCGCCGTCCCCAGCGCCCGTTCCAGCCGGTCCCATCCGTCCGCCGGAGGCAGGCCGAGGCGGAGCCAGGTCCGGGAGTAGGGAAAGCATCGGATGAGGATGCGGTGCCGTGCCAGCACGTCCTGGACTTCCAAGGCACCGGCCACGTCGCAGAGGCGAAAGAGGGAGGTGCCGCCGAGGACGCGGGCGCCGTGGGCCTCCAGTAGCCCGTCGAGGCGGGCGGCGTCTCGGCCCAGGCGGGCGCGCGTGGCCTCTGCCCAGGCGGTGTCTTCGAGGGCGCGGGCGCCGATCTCGAGCGCGGGGCCCGGGACGGCCCAGGGGCCCAGCCGCGCGGAGAGCGCCGCGATCAAGGCCGGGTCTCCCATGGCGAAGCCGAGGCGCAGACCGGCGAGGCCCCAGAACTTGCCGAAGCTCTTGAGGATGAGACGGCCGGGCCGCGTGGCCTCGGCGATGTGGCTTTCGCCCGGTGTCACGTCGCAGAAGCTTTCGTCGATCACAGTGAAGGGCGCATTGGGCGCGGGATAGAGCGTGCCGTCTGGGTTGTTGGGATGCACGATGACGGCGGCAGGGGCGTTCTCGCCGATCTCCCAGCCCGCATGACGGAAGCTCGCGGCGTGCTCGTTATAGGTCCGCTCGGGGATCGACACGCGGTCCGGAGGCACGAGGAACGGAATTTGCGCGATGAGGGCCGATGCGCCGGGGGCGGCGACGATGGCGGCCTCGGGCGGCACGCGCCAGAACGCGCGCGCCGCCCCCAGAAGGCGCTCGAGCGCGTCGGTATCGGGCAGGGACGTCCAGGCGGAAGTCTCCACAGAGACGGGATAGGGCTCCGGATTGATGCCGGTGGACAAATCGAGCCAATCGGCGCGCGCGCCACCGTAGCGCGCCATCGCCGCGTCGACCCCTCCGCCGTGATCCCTGCCCGCCATGGCGCGGACAGGGCCACAGGATCAGGCCGCTTTCAAGACCCCGCGCGCGTGGGGCTGCCACCAGTCGATCTCGGGATTGATGGGAATGATCCGATGCGGGTTAATGCTCTCGTGGCTGTAGTGATAGTGGCGCACGATGTGCTCCATGTTCACCGTCTCGGCCACGCCGGGCCATTGGTAGAGCTCGCGTGCATAGGCCCAGAGCGCCGGGTAGTCGATGAGCCGCGCCTTGTTGCACTTGAAATGCAGGTGGTAGACCGCATCGAAGCGCACGAGCGTGGTGAAGAGACGCCAATCCGCCTCCGTGAGGCGCTCGCCCAGGAGGTAGCGGTGCGCGGTGAGGCGCTCGTCGAGCCAGTCCATCGTCTCGAAGAGCGGCGTGACGGCGGCCTCGTAAGCCTCCTGCGTGGTGGCGAAGCCCGATTTGTAGACCCCGTTGTTGAGCGTGTCGTAGATGCGCGCATTCACCGGCTCGATCTCCTCGCGCAGGTCGGCGGGCCAGAAATCGAGGCGGTTGCCGGTGAGCCCGTCGAAGGCGGAGTTGAACATCCGGATGATCTCGGAGCTTTCGTTGGAGACGATGGTGCCCGTCTCCCGGTCCCAGAGGATCGGTACGGTGACGCGTCCCGTCATGCCGGGCTCGGCGCGCTGGTAGACCTCGCGCGCGAAGTCGTAGCCGAAGAGGCTGTCGCCCGTTGCCCCGTGATCGTCCGTCTCGAAGGTCCAGCCGTCGCCCAGCATGTCGGGATGGACGGCATCCACGGTGATGAGATCCTCGAGGCCCTTCAACTTGCGAAAGATGAGCGCGCGATGCGCCCAGGGGCAGGCATAGGAGACGTACATGTGGTAGCGGCCTGCCTCCGCCTTGTAGCCGCCCGTGCCCGAGGGGCCGGGCGCCCCGTCGGGCGTGATCCAGTTGCGGAATTTCGCCTCGGAGCGTTTGAACGCGCCGCCGGTGGATTTCGTGTCGTACCATTTGTCGACCCATTGGCCGTCAACGAGAAGTCCCATATTGCGTGCCTCCATGGCTGATGAACGAGAGATACGCCCGGACGCCCCCGCGAAAACGCCGATGGGCGCGCGGGCGGGCTGCGGCAATGCACAGGACGAGGCGGGGACGGACGAAACCGAGGCGCCCGTGGCGGCGCGACCGCCGTCCCTCGCCCTCCTCATGGCGGTCTCCGGGCTCTCGATCGTGACGCTCAACATGTTCTTGCCCGCGCTCGCCGTGATCGCGCGGGATTTCGGGGTGAGTTACGCCACCGCGAGCTGGGCCGTCTCGGGCTATCTGGCGGTGACGGCGGGGCTGCAGCTCCTGCTCGGGCCGGTGTCGGACCGGGTGGGGCGGCGGCCTGTCGTGCTCTGCGCCATGGCGGCCTTCACGGTGCTGTCGGTCGTTTGCGCCTTGGCCGAAAGCTTTGCCGTCTTCCTCGCGGCGCGGCTCCTGCAGGGGGTGGTGATCGCGGGCTCCACCATGGCGCTCGCGGCGGTGCGTGATACCGAGGCGCCCCGCGCCGCCGCGCGCCGCATCTCCTGGGTGGCGATGGGCATGGCCATCGGGCCCATGGTCGGGCCGATGATCGGTGGTGTTCTAGACGCGGCACTGGGATGGCGGTCGATCTTCTGGACGCTCGCGGGGGCGGGCGCTGTGCTCACCGCGATCATCGCCCTTTTCTGGCGGGAGACCAACCTGACCCGCTCAGTGAGTTTCGGCGCGCAGTTCCGCGCCTATCCCGCCCTCGTCGCCTCGCCCGTCTTCTGGTCGTTCTCAGGGGTCATCATCACCGGGGTGGGGTGCTTTTACGTCTTCATCTCCAGCGCGCCGCTCGTGGCCGCGCGCGTGCTGGAGATCAACTCCGCCGAGCTCGGCCTCGCCATCGGGATCATCACAATGGGCTTTTTCGTGGGCAATGGCGTCTCGGGGCGCGTGGCGGAGCGGGCGGGGCTGGGGCCCATGGTCCTCGCGGGACGCGTGGTCCAGCTCGCGGCGATCGCGCTCAACCTGCTGCTGCTCGGCGTGGGCCTTTTCAACCCGCTTACCTTCTTCGGGCTCATGGCGCTGGTGGGGTTCGGGAACGGGATCGCCAATCCATCGGCCCATGCGGGGCTGATGTCGGTGGACCCACGGCTCGCGGGCAGTGCGGCGGGGCTCTCGGGCGCGCTCGTGCTGGCCTTCGGCGCGTTTTTCACCGCCATCTCCGCGCGGCTCGTGGAGGCCGGTCCGCCGGCGACGACGCTCCTCGTGACGCTTCTCGTGATCGGTTTGGCGGGCGTGTGGACCGCTTATGCGGCCTTCAGGCTTTCGCGGACGTGATGGGCCACGGTGCCCGGGTCCTCCTCGTGGGCGAGGTGGCCCAGGCCCTCCAGCGCGATGACGCGGGCCTTCGGGAGCCGCGCCGCGGCCTTGCGCGAGACGTCCATGGGCACGGTGGTGTCGCCGGTGCCGGCGAGCAGGAGCACCTCCGCTTCGTTCCGCGGGAAACGCGCGATGAGCGGGGTCAGGTTCCAGGCCGCCATCATGCGCAGCGTCCCGTCCACGTGGCGCGGATCGCTCACGAGCGCGTGGTAGAGCGCGCGTCCCTCGGCATCGAGGGTGGAGCCCGTGGCGTCAAGGAACCGCCCGATGGAGCCCGCATTCGCCGCGCTGCTCGACACCATGAGCGCCGTGAACGGATTGAGCGAGAGGAGCTGCGCGGCGAGCGGAAAGGCCCAGCCCGCCACGCCCTCGAATCGTCCGAGCGCCGCGTTGATCCCGATGACGCGGGAGCTGAGCCCCGTCTCCGCGATGCGAAGCGCCAGCGCCGCGCCCGCGGAATGCCCGATGAGGGCCACGGGCGCCCAGCCCTCGCGCTCGGCCAGGGCCGTGATATCGCGCGCCATGGGATCGATCCCGTAGCGGCCGGCGAGTTTCGGCCGGGAGAATCCCTGGCCCGGCAGGTCGATGGCGATGCAGCGATACGCCCCCGCGAGCAGGGGCAGAAGCCCGCGCCAGCTCTGCGTCGCGCCACCCGCGCCGTGGAGAAAGAGGAGGTCCGGCCCCGCGCCCATGATCTGCACGTGCCAGCGCCCGTCGCCCTTGCCCGCGGGGATGAAACGGCTGTGCGCCGCATGGGGCCAGCCGTCCTTGTGCCGCTCCCAGTCCACCGGGCGCCGCTCAGGTCACGAGGGTGGAGACGGCGGCGCTCACGCGCTCCGCATTGGCGCGGGGCAGCGGGAGATAGGTGGCGTCCATCGTCTCCGCGAGGGTCCTCAGGCTCCGCTCGGGCCGCTTGCCCATGTCGATGACGAGCGCCTCGAGGCCGTGGCCCTGCACCGCCTGCGCCTGCCGCAGCGCGTCCTGACCGGCGCGGAGGCGGTCGGCCTCCCCGTCGAGGGCCACGTTGGCACGCCCGTCGGTGAGGAGAATGAGCGTCGGCGTCATCCCCTTCGCCCGCCCCTGAAGCGCGAGCTCGGTCGCCGCCTGGAGCCCGGCCGCCAGCGGCGTGCCGCCCCCGCCGGGGAGCGCGCCCAGGCGGCGCTTGGTCTGCACGAGGGAGCGCGTGGGCGGCAGGAGGACCTCCGCCCGGGTGCCGCGGAAGCTCACGAGCGCCACGTGATCGCGCCGCGCATAGGCCTCGCCGAGCAGGAGCTCGATGGCGCCCTTGGCCTCTGCCAGCCGGGCAAGGGCGGCGGAGCCCGACGCGTCCACCGCGAAGACGAGGAGCGTGTCGGAAGTCTCTTCGAAGCGCTTCATGCGGAAATCGCTGCGGCGGATCTCGATGGGGTGCGCGGCGCCCTGCTTGCGTCTCAGCGGCTGCCAGGGCGCGGCGGCGCGGAGCGTGGCCACGATATCGAGCCGCGTGCGCCCATCGAAGGGGCCCGGCTTCGGTGCCAGCGGGCGGCCCCGGCGATTGCCCGCGCGCTTTGCGCCCTTGCCCGCGCCCTTGGCGCTTCTGGCGCCGCGGCGCGCGCGGCGCCGGGCGAGCTCTGTCAGGATGTCGGCGGGAAGCGCCGCGCGGACGGCCTCGAGCAGGATATCCTGTGGGATCGCCTCCGCCTCCCCCTCCGCCCCGTCGCGCTCCGGCGGGTCGTCGGGCTGGGGTGGGTCATGGGCGTCGTCTTGGTCGTTCTCCGCGGCCTCCGGCAGGCGCGTGGCGCGCGGCGCCAGGGTGAGGATGGCCGCGATTTCGATGTCGTCGGGAGCAACGGCGCGCCGCCGGTGAAGCGCCGCATGGGCCTGCGCGGCCCAGAGGCAAAAGAGCGCGGCCCGCGTGGACGCCACGCCGAGGCTTTGGGCCAGCTGCGCGATCGCGGCGATGTCCGCCTCCGAGGAGGAGACCTCCGCGGCCTCCGGCAGCGTGCCGAAGCCCACGAGCGCGTCGCCACAGGCCATGCCGTCGAGATCGAGGAGGAAGGCCAGGCGGTCCGAGAGCGTCGGGCTCACCCCCTCATCGTCCCCCGCGCCTTCGTCGAGGGCGATCATCCGGTGCCCGGTATCGAGGGCCTGCGCGAGCCGCGCGGCGAGGCCGGGCGCGAGCCGTTCGGCCATGGGCACGACGAGGAGGCAGGGCTCGGCCAGCATTCCGCGGGTCCGCACCTCGCGGCCCGCGCCGAGCGTCGCGGCGAGATCGAGCCCGCCATCGAGCTCTTCATGCCCGACATTGAGCGGCACTTTGCGCTGCGGAACCGGGAGCCGGGCGAGGGTCTCCATCCAGCGCTCCCGCACCGGGCCCGCGCGCGCGCGAAGGCAGACACCGCCGAGCCGCGGCTCGAGCGCCAGAAGCTTCAGCGCGAGCAGCGCGCGCTGCCAGCGCTGGGAGGCCTCGCTCACGCGCCCATCACCTCTTCGACGACGCGGGTCACGCGCGTGCCGGAGCCCGCCTCGTCTAGAGGGTCGCGGCGCAGGCGGTGGCGGAGCGCGGGCGCGGCGATCGCGGCGATATGGCCTTGCGTCATCGTCCGCTTTCCGCGGAAGGCGGCCAGGGCACGGGCGGCCTTGAGTAGCGTGAGTTCGCCGCGCAGACCGTCGGAGCCCAGCGCCACGCAAAGCTCGGCACAGCGCTCCAGGATGCGGGGCGGTGTCACCACCTTGGGCAGGAGCGTGCGCGCCGCGAGGATCTGATCGCGGATCCTGGCTTCCTCCCCGGCCCAGTCGCGCAGGAAGCCCGCCCGGTCGCGCTCGTAAGCATCGCGGCGCGAGATGACCTCCACACGCGTCTTTATGTCAGTGGGCGATTTCACGTCCACGCTGAGCCCGAAGCGGTCCAGGAGCTGGGGCCTGAGTTCGCCTTCCTCCGGGTTGCCGGAGCCCACGAGCACGAAGCGCGCGGGATGGCGTATCGAGAGCCCTTCGCGTTCGACGACATTCTCCCCTGATTGCGCAACGTCGAGGAGGAGATCGACGATGTGATCCTCGAGGAGGTTCACCTCGTCGATATAGAGATAGCCGCGGTTGGCGCGCGCCAGGAGGCCGGCCTGGAAGCCCTTCGTGCCCTGCGTCAGCGCCTTTTCGATGTCGAGCGCGCCGGTGACGCGGTCCTCCGTGGCGCCGAGCGGCAGGTCGACGACCGGCGTGGGCCTCTCCACAGCCTCGGCCTCGGGCACCGCGGCCCAGTCCGGGCAGTCGGCATGGCTCGCTGAATTCACCGGGCAGCCCGGCACGGCCAGGATCGGCGGCAGGAGCGCGGCGAGCCCGCGCACGGCGGTGGATTTGCCGGTGCCGCGGTCGCCGAAAACGAGCACGCCCCCGATGGAGGGGTCGATGGCCGTGAGCACCATCGCCTGCTTCATCTCGTCCTGGCCCACGATGGCGGAGAAGGGGAAAACTGTCATGGTGCGTCGTCCTTGAATCTGTCGAGCGGGCTGCGCCCGTCCCACGCGCCGTGGTCGCCGGTGACGGCGAAACGGGCATAGAGCTCCTCGCGGAACCAGGCCCCCTCGCGCACGGCGCGGATCGCGCGGGCATGGGGCCCGTCGGCGCGGGCGAATTCGGCCATGGCCTGCGGCGAGGGCCAGATCGAGAAGGTGACCTGCTGCATCCAAGGCACCTCGCCGATGCCGATCTTGAAGGCCACGTTCTCGTCGAGCCCGATACGCTCGGAGATGTCGGGCACCCGCTCCCAGAACTTGAGCGCGTTGCGGGGTTTGAGCGTGGCGCGGGTGAGCGCGGCGAGCGGGGCTTTGCCCGGATCGCCGGGACCGCCGTTCCCGTCCGGGGGATTGTCGCTCGTCTCGAAGGGTTGCTGGCCCGACCAGTTCCCCCGCGCCTGCGTGGGTGTGAGGTAGACTGTCCAGCTTTCCCGGGCCTGCCGGCGGTAGCGTTCGAAAAACCGCTCCTCCTCCACGCGCGACTTCGCGGTGTCGGCGTCCGGCCAGGTGCACAGGATCGCGTAGACGGAGGTGTTGGGGACCGGGGTGAAGCCCTCGCCCGTGCCCGACCCGCATAATTTCCAGAATCCCACGTCCGGCACGCGCGGTAAGAGGAGGCGCGAAACCCCCATCATGGCGAAGGCCCAGGCTTTCGGCCCGACCCCCGCGAAGCGGAAGAAGGAGAGGGAGACGGTCTGGGGCATGCGGATTCCCGTGTGTGTCTATTTATCCTTACACATTCGCGCAAATATTGGAAGACAAGCGCAGAGATTCTTGCGATAGATGTAAATCAAGACTGACAGTCAGGACGTTGCGATGACAGACCCAACCAAGGCGATCGTGATCGGCGCCGGGCTCGGCGGGCTCGCCGCAGCCATGCGGCTCGGGGCGAAGGGCTACGCCGTGACCGTCATCGACCGGCTCGACCGCGTGGGCGGGCGCGGCTCCTCGATCACCCGGGGCGGGCACCGCTTCGACCTCGGCCCCACCATCGTCACCGTGCCCCAGGTCTATGAAAAACTCTGGGCCGCCTGCGGGCGCGATTTCCACGCCGATGTGACGCTCGTCCCCCTCGATCCGTTCTACGAGATCCGCTGGCCCGACGGGACGAATTTCTACGCCACCGGCGACACGAAGATCATGGAGACCGAGGTCGCCCGGCTCAATCCCGCCGATGTGCCCGGCTACCGCCGCTTCCTCAAGGATGCGGAGCGGCGCTACGTCGTGGGCTTCGAGGGGATGGTGGCAAAGCCCATGCAGCGGCTTTGGGACACGCTCAAGGTGCTGCCGACCTTCGGCCTCCTGCGCGCGGATCAGTCGATCCTGAAGCTCGCGCAGAAGCGGGTCACCGATGAACGTCTGCGCATGGCGCTCTCGTTCCATCCGCTCTTCATCGGCGGCGACCCCATGCATGTAACGTCGATGTACGCGCTTGTCAGTCACCTGGAGAAGGAATTCGGGGTGCACTACGCGCAAGGCGGCGTGCAGGCCATCGCCGATGCCATGGCCCGTGTGATCGAGGATCAGGGCGGCGAGATCCGGCTCGGCACCGATGTGGACGAGATCGTCGTCGAAGGCGGGCGCGCCACGGGCGTGCGCGTGGGCGGCCATATCTGGCGCGCGCCGGTCGTCGTGTCGAACGCCGATGCGGGCCATACCTACCACACCCTCTTGCGCAACAATCCGCGCCGCGGCTGGAGCCGCGCAGGCAAGGGGCGGCGGTGGTCCATGTCGCTCTTCGTGTGGTATTTCGGGACCGAAGGGACCCGCGGTCTGTGGGAGGATGTGGGTCACCACACCATCCTCTCCGGCCCCCGCTACGAAGGGCTGCTGCGCGACATCTTCATCAAGGGCAGGCTCGCCGATGACATGAGCCTCTATCTCCACCGGCCCTCGGTCACGGACCCGTCCGTGGCGCCCGAGGGCGGCGATACCTTCTACGCGCTCTCGCCCGTGCCCCATCTGGGCCATGGCCGCGTGAACTGGGCCGAGGCGGGCGCGGCCTACAAGCGCAAGGTGGCGCGGGTCCTCAACGACGCGATCCCCGGCTTCAAGGATCACCTGACCGAGGAGGTGGTCTTCACGCCGGAGACCTTCCGCGACCGGTACCAGTCGCCCTTCGGCGCGGGCTTCAGTCTCGAACCCCGCATCCTGCAATCGGCCTGGTTCCGGCCCCACAACGTCACGCGCATTCCGGGGCTCTACCTCGCCGGGGCCGGCACGCATCCCGGCGCGGGCGTGCCGGGCGTGATCTCGAGCGCGGAGGTACTGGACAAGCTCATCCCCGATGCCGCGCGACCGATCCACGACCTCAAGGTGGCCGCCGAATGATCGCGCCAGACGACCTCGCCTTCTGCAAGGACGCGATCCGCCACGGTTCGCTCTCCTTCCACACCGCCTCGAAGCTTCTGCCCGCTCGCGTCCGGGATCCGGCGCTGGCGCTCTACGCCTTCTGCCGCCTCGCCGATGACGCGGTCGACCTGGGCGCTGACGAGCGCGCCGCGGTCCTGTCGCTCGAGGAGCGGTTGGAGCGTGCCTATGCCGGGCGGCCACGGAACACGCCCACCGACCGTGCCTTCGCGGCGCTGGTGGAGGATTTCGACATGCCGCGCGCGCTGCCCGAGGCGCTGCTCGAGGGGCTCGCCTGGGACGCGCTCGGACGCGAATACCAGACGCTCTCCGGCGTCTTTGCCTATTCGGCCCGGGTGGCCGCGGCCGTGGGCGCGATGATGGCGGTGCTCATGGGCGTGCGGGACCCCGACGCGCTGGCGCGGGCCTGCGATCTGGGCGTGGCGATGCAGCTCACCAATATCGCGCGCGACGTGGGCGAGGATGCCCGCATGGGCCGGATCTACCTGCCGCGCGACTGGTTCGTGGAGGCGGGGCTCGACGCGGAGGCGTGGCTCGGGGATCCGCTGCCCACGCCCGAGATCCGGCGCATGACGCGGCGCCTCTTGCACGAGGCAGGCAGGCTCTACCGCCGGTCGGAGGCCGGCATCCCGCGCCTGCCGCTCGCGGCGCGCCCGGGCATCAGCGCCGCGCGGCACGTCTATGCCGGGATCGGCGGGGAGGTGCGGCGCAACGGCTATGACGCGGTGTCGCGGCGCGCGGTGACGTCGCGCGCCCAGAAGATCGGCTGGCTCGGGCGCGCGCTCTTGCAGTCCGCCGGGACCCTCGTGATGCCGCAGCCCGCCACGCTCTATGCCCGGCCCCTGCCGGAGGTGGCCTTCCTCGTGGAAGCGGCGGCCACCCGCCGTCCGGCGCCGGGGCGCGCCTCCGCGGTGCTCGACGTGCTTGCAGATCTGCGCGCGCGGGACCTGCGCCCGCTGGCGCCGGGCGAGTAACGCCCTAGCTCTGGCAAACGCCAGAAGGGAGCCCCGCGATGGAGCTGACTGTCTTTCTCGTCTATCTCGCCGCCTGCTGCGCAGCCGCGGCCACGGGCAGCCTCTTCCCGCCGGACAAGTGGTATTTCGAGGAGCTGAAGAAGCCCGGTTGGACACCGCCGCCCTGGCTTTTCCCGCTGGCCTGGAGCGCGCTTTACATCGCCTCCGCCGTGGCGGCGGCCCGGGTGGCGGGGCTCGAGGGCGCATCACTCGCCACGGCGTTCTGGGCGCTGCAGATCGCGCTCAACACGCTCTGGTCGCCCGTCTTCTTCGGCCTCAAGAAGCTCGGGCCCGCCATGGTCGCGCTGTCCTTCCTGTGGCTTGCCGTGGTGGCGACGGCGGTCTCCTTCGCGATGCTCGACTGGATCGCCGGTGCCCTCATGGCCCCCTACATCGTTTGGGTAAGCTATGCCGGCGCTCTCAATTGGTGGATCTGGCGCAATAACGCGGCGACGCCAGCCCCGCAGAGCTGAAGCGCCTTTGAAGGCGCTCCAGTCGTTTGGAAACGGCTTTTCAGCGCCAGCTGGCCCGCCTGGGGACGCGCACGGCCAGCATCGGTTTGAGGAGGGGAGAGCGGAAGCGGCGCAGATCGAGCGCCTCGTGGACGCCCACCGTCTCCTCGCCCTCGATCCGCGTGCGCACCGCGCTCCGGGAGTAGAAGGGCGCGTCGAGCATGTTCTGGACCTGGTGGGGAAAATAGCCCTCATCGGCGCGGGTCTCGCGTTTCACCGCCCAGAGCGACCTGCGGAACCGTGTGAGCGGCGGCGTACGCTCCATCACCTCGGCGCGCCCATCCGCGTCAAAGCGGATGGCGGTGGCGAGCTGCGAGCCGTCGAGCCTATCGGCATCGTAGAAGCAGGCCGCCCCGTCGCCCACCGGGTATCGCCCCCAGCTCCAGAACCCGAAATCCTGCTCCAGAGCCCGCGTGCCGAAATTGGCGTCGAAATAGCCGTGGCCCGTCCATTGCCATCCGGGCGCGCCGAGGTCGACGGAGATCGATGCGGTGGGCGCGAACGGGCGCCAGACATGGGCGCCGTCGGGCGTGAGCGGCATCTCCACCCCCGTCAGGGCCGCGGGCGTGACCCGGACCTGGCCCTTCATTCGGGAGATGAGCGGGGGGCTCGACACCTCGTTGATGTCGATCACGAGCTCTCCGCCCGTCCAGCTCATCGCGCTCGGGCCTACCTCGAAGCGGTGCGGCGAGAGGCGCAAGGCCGATACCCCCCGGTCCGTCATGGCGAAGCGTCCGCCGCGGCCGTAGGTGGCCACGTTGATGCAGCAATGGTTCTGCGGGCGTCTCCGGCCGGACCACGCGTACCAGGGCGAGAACACCGACCCGATGAACCCGATGATGGAAATGGCCCGCGTGCCGCAATCGCTCAGGCCGTCGACATACCACCATGCATAGCCGTTGGGCGGGACGTCGATGTCAAAGTTCGGTCCTCCGCGATCGCCGCGGCCACGTGCGCCGCGGAGAGGGTCGCCATGGGAACGCCCGCCCCCGGATGGGTGCCGCCCCCCACGAGGTAAAGGCCCCGGAGCCGCGTCCGCGCCGTCGGGCGCGCGAAGGCGGCCATCATCCCATGCGGGCTCTGCCCGTAGAGGGATCCGGCCGATCCGGGATAGAGCGCCTCCCACCCCCGGGGCGTGGTCAGAGCGCCGCTCGGCGGCGATCTCTCGAAGGTCAACCCGAATTGGGCGAGGGTCCAAAGCATCCGTTGGCGACATGTGTCGATCTCCTTTGCGGCAGGAAGGTCGGCGTCCGCGCGCGTATCCAGCGGCGCGGCGTTCATTATGATCTCGAAGCGCTCGAGCGCGGGCGGGCTGCGCCCGGTGCCGCGATCCTCGGCGCAGATATAGAGCGTGGCGTCCTCGGGCATGTCGCCGCGCGCAAGCGCGCCGAACTCCGCTGCGGGATCTGCGGCGAAGAACACGTTGTGGTGCACGAGCTCCGGTCCCTCGGGTCCCTCGGGCGTGGCGGGCGCGGTAGGCGCGGCGGCGAAGGCCCAGACCCGTGCGGAGAGGCTGCGCCGTTCAAGCGATGCGGCATCGACGGTCCGGGCCGCGGAGGGACCGAGGAGGCCCTGGGTCAGCGCCCGCGGATCGCCATTGAAGACCGCCTCCGCACAGGCATGGCGCCCGTCGCGCGTATGGACGGCGCGCACGGCGCCTTCCTGCACTTCCACGCGGGTGACTTCCGTGTGCATCCGAAACCGGACCCCGCGGGCCTCGGCCAGGCGCCGCAGCGCCAGCGCCAGCGCGTGCATGCCGCCCTCCACGCGCCAGACCCCGGCCGCCTCGGACTGCGAAATGAGAGAGAGGATGGCCGGAGATCTGTAGGGCGAGCCCCCCACATAGGTGGCGTAGCGACCGAAGAGCTGTCTCAGATGCGGATCGCGGAAATCGCGCGAGAGCGACTGCGCCAGCGTGCGGAACGGGGCCATGGCGCGGATGAGCGATGGCTCCCGCAGGACGCGCCCCGTCACCGCGAGCGGGTTTGGCCGCCCCGTGCGCATCATGGGCGCGTCGAAGGCCGCGAAGAGGCGCGCGGCCTTCGCGGCAAACCGCTCGTAGTCGCGCCGCGCGCGGGTGCCGAAGACGCCGCCGATCTCCTCTGCGGAGCGTGTGCGATCCTGCCAGAGGTCGAGCACGGCGCCGTCGCGCCACCAGTGCCGCGCCAGGTGCGGCTCCGGGACGAATGTGACGTGATCGGCTAAATCCTCGCCGATATCGGAGAAAAGCGCGTCGAAGACGGGCTTCATCGTCAGAACCGTGGGCCCGGTATCCACGGGGCCCGCTTCCGAAGGCACGACGCGCATCTTGCCGCCCACCTCCGCAGCGCGTTCGAGGACGAGGACCTCGCGCCCGAGCGCACGCAGCCTGAGAGCGGCGGCGAGCCCCCCGATACCTGCTCCGATGATGATGGTGCGCGCCTGCGCCTTCATGGGGACCTCCCTCGGCCAATGTTGACTTTGGATAGCAAAGTGTCCAGTTTAATTTACAGCTGTGTTGTCCGCCTGGACTGACGCCCTGCCGTGCCGCCCAGGATACTGCACTCAATGCCGCCAAAGATCTCGGGAGATCGCCGCCATGGAACAGCGAATCGAAGCCGCGATTGCCGGTGCGATCCGAAGAGGCCAGGGCACAGGCGCCGTCCCGGGCAGATTGGCGTCCGCCCTCGGCTACGCGGTGACGCCCGGCGGCGCGCGCATCCGCCCCACAATCCTGACATCCGTGGCCCTGGCCTGCGGCGACGACGCACCCGACATCACCGATGCCGCCGCCGCGGCGCTGGAGCTCATTCACTGCGCCTCCCTCGTCCATGACGATATGCCCTGCTTCGACGATGCCGACATGCGGCGGGGAAAGCCCTCGCTGCACCGCGCCTATTCCGAACCGCTCGCGCTCCTCACCGGCGACAGCCTCATCGTGTTGGCCTTCGAGATCCTGGGGCGCGCCTCCTCCCACGACGCCCTCCGCGCGGCCCGGCTCACCGTCACGCTCGCGCAACGCACGGGCATGCCCCGCGGCATCTGTGCCGGGCAGGGCTGGGAGAGCGAGACGGAGGTCGACCTCGACGCCTACCACCGCGCCAAGACCGGCGCGCTCTTTATCGCGGCGACGCAGATGGGGGCCATCGCGGCGGGGCAGGACGCAGAACCCTGGGAGGAGCTCGGAGCGCGCATCGGGCAGAGCTTCCAGATCGCCGACGACCTGCGCGATGCGCTCTATGACGAGGCGGCGCTGGGCAAGCCCGCGGGGCAGGATGACCTGCACGGCCGCCCCAATGCCGTCTCGCTCCTCGGCGTGAAGGGCGCGATCGCGAAGCTCGACGACACGCTCGCAGGTGCCATCGCCTCCATCCCGCACTGCCCGGGAGAGGCCATGCTCGCGGAGATGGTGCGCCGCTACGCCGAGCGCCTGACGCCGCTCTTCGCGGCCGCGCGCACCGCCGCCGAATAGGGGGGCGGCCCGTGAACGACACGCGCCGCATCCCGCTGCCGGACGCCGCCATCGGGCGGTTTGGCCGCGGGCCCCGCGCGTGGCTCCACCGGCTCGCGGCGAGCCCGCGATTTCAGAGCTTTGCGGCCCGCAATCCCCTCCTCGCCCGCAGGGCGCGGCGAGAGGGAGAGGCGATGTTCGACCTCATGGCGGGCTTCGTGAAGTCCCAGGTGCTCGTCGCGCTCGTCGACATGGATGTGCTCGTGCGGCTGAGCCACGGGGCGCGCCCGGCCGGCGAGGCGGTCCCCGATCTGTCGGAGAGGAAGGCCACGCTCCTCATGGACGCCGCCTGTGCCACCGGCCTCGTTTCGAAGCGCGGGACACGGTATCGCCTGACCACGCGCGGCGCCGCGTTTCTCGCCGTGCCCGGCGGGCAGGCCCTCGTCCGTCACCACGCCCTGATGTATCGGGACATGGCCGATCCCTCCGCGCTCTTGCGCGGGGAGACGGAGCCCGCGCTCGCGCGCTTCTGGCCCTACGTCTTCGGCGCCGGAGCGGCGGAGGACCCCGATCAGGCGCGCGCCTATTCCGACCTCATGGCCGACACCCAGCGCCTCGTGGCCGAGGATACGTTGCGCATGGTGGACCTGTCGGGCGCGGAGGAAGTGCTCGACGTGGGCGGCGGCACCGGCGCGTTTCTGGCGGCCCTGGGGCAGGCGCATCGGGCGCCGCGGCTCCATCTCTTCGATCTGGCCGCCGTGGCGCCGGGCGCGGAGAGCCGGTTCCGCGCAGCCACGCTCACGGACCGCGCCCGCATCACGCCGGGCTCCTTTCGCGATGACCCGCTCCCCACCGGCGCTGACGTCATCACGCTGGTCCGCGTGCTTTACGACCACGGCGATGAAACGGTGCGCGCGCTCCTGAAAAAGGCGCGGTCCGCTCTCCCGGAGGGCGGTCGCATCGTCATTTCCGAGCCCATGACCGGCGGCGCGCGGCCCCATGTCCCGGGGGATGTTTATTTCGCGTTCTACACGCTGTGCATGGAGACGGGTCAGGCCCGCTCTCAGGCGCGTATCGCGGAGCTTCTCGCCGAGGCTGGATTCGAGAGCATCGAGACGCCGCCCGCGCGGCGCGCCTTCGTCACATCCGTGGTGACCGCATTCCGTCGCTAAACCTGACAATTCTTTGTCCAGTTCAATTGACATACCGATGTGTAAGGTTAGACTGACACTCACAGCCAAGCCCCCGCTCCGAGTCCCGACTCGCCAGCGCGCGGCACGACGAAAAGGGAGCACGACCCGTGCAAACAACCGCCGTTCTTATGTCCGAGCCTGGCAGGCTTGGGCTTGAGACCGTGGCCTTGAAGGCCCCGGGCGCGGGAGACATCGTCGTGGACATCGCCCATTCCGCGATCTCCACCGGCACTGAAAAGCTGTTCTATTCCGGCGACATGCCGCCCTTTCCCGGCTCCGGCTTCCCGCTCGTGCCGGGCTACGAGGCCGCGGGCGAGGTGGTGGAAACCCGGCCCGGCACCGGCTTCGCCGTGGGCGACACGGTCTTTGTGCCGGGGGCGGATTGCTACGAGGGGGCCTTCGGGCTCTTCGGCGGCTCGACGCGGCGTCTCGTCTCCCCGGCGGCCCGCGCCGTGAAGATCGATTCTGCCATGGGGCCCTCCGGGGCCCTCCTGGCGCTCGCGGCCACGGCGCGCCACGCCCTCGCGGCGCCCGGCGCGATTTTGCCCGATCTCATCGTGGGGCACGGCACGCTGGGCCGGCTCCTGGCGCGGCTCACGGTGATCGCGGGCGCGCCCGCACCCACCGTGTGGGAGGTCAACCCGTCCCGCCGGGACGCACAGGACTACCCCGTGATCGATCCCGCCAAGGACGCCCGCCACGATTACCGCGCCATCTATGATGCCTCGGGCCAGGGCGCGCTGCTCGACACGCTGATCGCGCGCCTCGCCAAGGGCGGGGAGATCACGCTGGCGGGCTTTTACAGCGCGCCGCTCTCCTTCGCCTTCCCCTCCGCCTTCCTCAAGGAGGCGCGCCTGCGCGTCGCCGCGGAATGGGACAGGGCCGATCTCGACGCCATCCGCGCCCTCATCGAGACCGGCGCGCTCCGGCTCGACGATCTCGTCACCCATCGCGCCGCCGCAGCGGATGCAAAAGGGGCCTACGAGACCGCCTTCCGCGATCCCGCCTGCCTCAAGATGACCCTCGACTGGAGCGATATCGCATGAAGGACGTCCCCGACCTCAAGGACTTCTCGACCCGGCTCCGCGAGGAGGCGAACGAGGACCTGGCCGACGTCGTGACCGACGCCCCCACCAAGAAGACGCAGATCATCGCGATCTACGGCAAGGGCGGCATCGGGAAATCGTTCACGCTGGCCAATCTCAGCCACATGATGGCCGAGCAGGGTAAGCGCGTCCTCCTCATCGGCTGCGATCCGAAATCCGACACGACCTCGCTCCTCTTTGGAGGCAAGGCCTGCCCCACGATCATCGAGACCTCCACGAAGAAGAAGCTCGCGGGCGAGGAAGTCGCCGTGGGCGACGTCTGTTTCAAGCGGGGCGGCGTCTTCGCCATGGAACTCGGCGGGCCCGAGGTGGGCCGTGGCTGCGGCGGGCGCGGCATCATCCACGGCTTCGAGACGCTGGAGAAGCTGGGCTTCCACGATTGGGATTTCGACTACGTCCTCCTCGATTTCCTTGGCGACGTGGTCTGCGGCGGCTTCGGCCTGCCCATCGCGCGCGACATGGCCCAAAAGGTGATCCTGGTCGGCTCGAACGATCTCCAGAGCCTCTACGTGGCCAACAATGTCTGCTCGGCGGTGGAGTATTTCCGCAAACTCGGCGGCAATGTCGGCGTGGCCGGTCTCGTCATCAACAAGGACGATGGATCGGGCGAGGCCGCGGCCTTCGCCAAGGCCGTCGACATCCCCGTTCTCGCGTCCATTCCGCAGGACGACGACCTCCGCAAAAAATCCGCCAATTATCAGATCGTCGGCACCGCCGAGAGCCAGTGGGGCGGCCTGTTCGCCGAGCTGGGGCTCAACGTTGCCGAGGCCCCGCCGGTGCGCCCGCAGCCCCTCACCCAAGATGGATTGCTTGACCTTTTCGATGGCTCGGACACCGGCGCGGGCGTGGTTCTGGAGCCCGCCACGGACGCCGACATGCGTGGCAAGAACGCCGCGCCGAAAGCCTCGCTCGAGGTGGTCTACGACGATGCATGAGCGGATGATCCCCAAGGCCTCGAGGGGCGCGATGGCTCGGGCCGAGGCCCGGGGCGGGATGCGCGCGCCGTGAGTTTCGAGGTCAAATACGACGAGGCCGCCGAGGCCGCCGTGGATGCCGTGACGGAGCGGGAGAGCCCGCCAGCGCTCGACCGGGCGCCGGCCTTGCCGAGCGACCCGTCGGCGCCCGTGGGCTGTCATTCGTCAGCTGACCGGATGGACGCGGAGGCGCGTGCCAACGGCAATGCCGACATGCTCGAACGCTTTGCCGAGGACTATCCGCAAGGGCCGCACGACAAGCCCCAAAGCATGTGCCCGGCTTTCGGATCGCTCCGCGTGGGGCTCCGGATGCGGCGGGTCGCGACCGTGCTCTCCGGGTCCGCCTGCTGCGTCTACGGGCTCACCTTCATCAGCCATTTCTACGGCGCACGGCGCTCGGTGGGCTATGTGCCCTTCAACTCCGAGACCCTCGTGACCGGCAAGCTCTTCGAGGACATCCGCGACAGCGTCTACGCGATGGCCGACCCCGAGAAATACGACGCCATCGTCGTCACGAACCTCTGCGTGCCCACGGCCTCCGGCGTCCCGCTCAGGCTCCTGCCCAACGAAATCAACGGCGTGCGTGTCGTGGGCATCGACGTGCCGGGCTTCGGCATCCCCACCCATGCGGAGGCCAAGGACGTCCTCGCCGGTGCCATGCTCAACTTCGCCCGCCAGGAGATCGAGGCGGGCCCCGTGCCCGCGCCCGAGAAGGCGCGCGACGGGCGGCCCTCGGTGGCGCTTCTCGGCGAGATGTTCCCGGCCGATCCCATGATGATCGGCGCGATGCTCGCCCCGCTCGGCCTTGCCGCGGGGCCGGTCGTGCCCTGCCGCGAATGGCGCGAGCTTTACGCCGCGCTCGATTGCGGCGCGGTGGCGGCGATCCACCCGTTCTACACCGCGGCCATGCGCGAATTCACCGCCGCCGGCAAACCCATCGTGGGATCCGCCCCCGTGGGCCATGACGGCACGGCCGCCTGGCTCACTGCGATCGGCGAGGCCTTCGGTCTGGCGTCTGCACAAGTCGATGCCGCCAAGAACGCGTTCCTGCCGGCCATCAAGGAGGCCCTCGCGGGGACGCCCATTAAGGGCCGCATCACCTTAAGCGGGTATGAAGGCTCCGAACTTCTCGTCGCGCGCCTCCTCGTGGAGAGCGGCGCGGACCTTCGCTACGTGGGCACGGCCTGCCCGAAAACGCCCTTCTCCGCGGACGATGCGGCGTGGCTCGAGGCCAAGGGCGTCGAGGTCAAATTCCGCGCCTCTCTCGAGGATGATTGCGCGGCCATGGAGGCCCATGATCCCGACCTCACCGTCGGCACGACGCCCGTGGTGCAGAAGGCCAAGGAGCGGGCAATCCCCTCGCTTTATTACACAAATCTCATCTCTGCGCGGCCTCTCATGGGCCCGGCGGGGGCGGGATCCCTTGCCACGGTGATGAACGCGGCCATGCAGAACCGCGGCCGCATGCGCCACATGAAGCGTTTCTTCGAGGGCGTGGGCGGCGGCGATACGGCGGGCGTCTGGGAAGGCGCGCCGAACCTGCGGCCCGACTTCCGTGCGGCGCACCAGAAGAAGCTCGACAAGCAGACCCGCGCGGCCAAAGCGGCGGAGATGATCTGATGACCGCACGCGCCGTTCATAATTCCGCCCTCGCCGCAAGGCCCGGATGCCCCGCGGGTCACATCCCGTACACCGGGCGTACACAGGCCGTACATACCGCAGGTGCAGCAATTCCGGGGAGTGCATGCGTTAACGCCGCCGCCAAAAGCCGTTTCCAAACGGCTTTGGAAGGGCCTTCGAAGGCCCTTTGGCTCCGAACAGCCGGGGGTGCGTCATGCTAGTGCAAGACCATGACCGGGCCGGGGGCTATTGGGGCGCCGTCTACGCGTTCTGTGCCGTGAAGGGCCTGCAATGCGTCATTGATGGCCCGGTGGGCTGCGAGAATCTGCCGGTGACCTCCGTCCTCCACTACACCGACGGTCTGCCGCCCCATGAGCTGCCCATCGTGGTGACGGGCCTCGGCGAAGAGGAACTGGGCCGCGACGGCACCGAGGGCGCCATGAAGCGCGCCTGGGGCACGCTCGACCCCGCGCTTCCCGCGGTCGTCGTGACGGGCTCCATCGCCGAGATGATCGGCGGCGGCGTCACGCCCCAGGGCACCAATATCCAGCGGTTCCTGCCGCGGACAATCGACGAGGATCAGTGGGAATGCGCGGACCGCGCCATGACCTGGATCTTCACCGAATTCGGGCAAACGAAGGGCCGCATGCCCCGCGAGGCCAAGCGCGCGGAGGGGGCAAAGCCCCGCGTCAACATCCTCGGGCCGATGTACGGCACCTTCAACATGCCCTCCGATCTTGCAGAAATCCGGCGCCTCATCGAAGGCATCGGGGCAGAGATCAACATGACCCATCCGCTCGGCGCGCATGTCGCGGAGATGCGGAACCTCGTAAATGCGGACGTCAATGTCGTGATGTACCGCGAGTTCGGGCGCGGGTTGGCAGAGCTTCTCGGGAAGCCCTACCTTCAAGCGCCCGTCGGGGTCGAGTCCACCACCAAGTTTTTGCGGACCCTTGGTGAACTCCTCGGACTCGACCCCGAACCTTTCATCGAGCGCGAGAAGCATTCCACGATCAAACCGGTCTGGGATCTCTGGCGCTCGGTCACGCAGGATTTCTTCGCCACGGCCTCCTTCGGGATCGTGGCGAACGAGACCTATGCGCGAGGGGTTCGAAACTTCCTGGAGCAGGATCTCGGCTTCCCGTGCGACTTCGCGGTCGCGCGGTGCCGGGGCAAGAAGACCGACAATGACGAGGTGCGCGCGCTCATGGCCGAGCACCGCCCGCTCGTCGTCTTGGGCTCCATCAACGAGAAGATGTACCTTTCAGAATTGAAGGCGGGGCACGGTCCGCAGCCCGCCTTCATCCCGGCAAGTTTCCCGGGCGCTGCCATCAGGCGGCACACGGGCACGCCCTTCATGGGCTATGCCGGGGCCACTTACCTGTTGCAGGAGATCTGCAACGGGCTCTTCGACGCGCTCTTCCACATCCTGCCGCTGGGCACGGAGATGGACGCGTCCGAGGCGACGCCGGCGCGGCTCAAGAGCGATTTCCCCTGGGACGACGACGCCCAGGCGGAGCTCGACCGCATCGTGGAGACGTATCCGATCCTGACCCGGATCTCGGCGGCCAAGACGCTGCGCGACCGGGCCGAGAGCGCCGCGCTCGATGCCGGCGCCTCCCGCGTGGTGCGGGAGACAGTGGCCGCATTGGCCCGAACAATACCAGAGAAAGAGGCGGGTGCGCCCGCTCAACAGGGAGTGACCGCATGACGGACGCAACAAACCACGTGCCCGTGGAAACGCCGGTGAGCGCGGGCGAAAGCGCCGTGAGCCGCATCCGCCGCACCGCGCCGCGGCGCGAATACTACGCGTATTTCGCGATCATCTTTCTCGCGGCGCTGCCGCTGTCGTTTCTGACCTGGGCCCTGGCGGCCGGGCGCCAACTGACACTGCCGGAGAAAGGCCCCATCGCGCGGGCCTGGAGCCAGGCGCGGATCATCACGCCGATGATCTTTCACGCCTGAGGCCCTCACGTCCCGGGCCCGCCCCGAGACCCTCGGTCCGATGAGGAGGCCCCGGATCAAGCCCGGGGCATGACGGGCCGGAAACAGAATTGGTGGTTGCTGGTCCGCCGGCCGCCATCACCCAAACCCGGGAGCCGCAACGAACGGGTGTCACCGATCTCCTTTCCGGTCCTTCGGGGCCGGAAGGAGGCACCTGACGCGGCATGTCTTTCGAGCTGTGCCGCGGCGGGACCCAGCCGCGGGGTGCGCGGCGTCAGTCACCTCCTGGAGGTAATACTATGGCTGATAAAACCGACCTGTCCTTTACGGGTCTCACAGACGAGCAGGCGCAAGAGCTGCACTCGGTGTATATGAGCGGACTGACGGTGTTCACCGGCGTCGCAGTCGTCGCTCATTTCCTGACGTACCTCAAGCTGCCCTGGTTCGCCTGGTAAGAGGAAGAGAGAGACACATGGCACAGTTCTACAAGATCTGGCTGGTTTTCGACCCTCGCCGCGTTTTCGTGGCACAGGGCGTCTTCCTGTTCCTGCTGGCAGCGATGATCCATCTGGTTCTGCTCAGCAACGAAACGACGAACTGGTTCACGCTCGCCTTCTCGGGCGGCTGACCAGCGCGTGGCATGACTGCTGTGGGCGGGGCGCAGGCCTCGCCCGCGGCAAAACCCCAATCACGGTCGATCCCCTCTCGCTTAGGTCCGCAAGCCTGCGAGGGACGCCACCAAGCGGAGATTTTTGAAGATGGCGATGCTATCGTTCGAAAGAAAATATCGCGTCCGCGGAGGGACGCTTGTCGGCGGCGATCTGTTCGACTTCTGGGTAGGCCCTTACTACGTGGGCTTTTTCGGTGTGACGACGATCTTCTTCGCCGGCCTCGGCACGCTGCTGATCTTCATCAGCACAGCGCAAGACGGCGTGTTCAACCCCTGGCTCATCTCCATCGAGCCGCCGGCGCTCGAATACGGGCTGGGCGCGGCACCGCTGCGCGAAGGCGGGTTCTGGCAGATCATCACGATCTGCGCCCACGGCGCCTTCATCAGTTGGATGATGCGGGAGGTGGAGATCAGTCGAAAACTCGGCATCGGCTACCACGTGCCCTTCGCCTTCGGCATCGCGATCCTGGCCTACACGACGCTCGTCGTGATCCGTCCGGTGCTCATGGGTGCCTGGGGGCACGGCTTCCCCTACGGGATCTTCAGCCACCTCAACTGGGTCAACAACGTGGGCTATGCCTACGGCAACTTCCACTACAACCCCGCCCACATGGTCGCGATCACGTTCTTCTTCACGACCACGCTCGCGCTTGCGCTGCACGGCGCGCTGGTGCTTTCGGCGGCCAACCCCGGCAAGGGGCTCGAGGCCAAGTCGCCAGATCACGAGGACACGTTCTTCCGTGACTTCATCGGCTACTCGGTGGGCACGCTGGGCATCCACCGCCTGGGCCTGCTCCTCGCGCTCAACGCGGGCATCTGGTCGGCGATCTGCATCGTCATCTCCGGCACCGTCTGGTTCGAGGCCTGGGTCGTCTGGTGGGATTGGTATCTTGATCTGCCCTGGTGGGCGGACCTGTAAGGAAAGAATGCGATATGCCTGAATATCAAAACATCTTCACCCAGGTCCAGGTTCGGGGCGAACCCGAATGGGGCATGGATAACGAGCTCAACCTCATCGAAGAGCGTGCGGGAAGCCCCGGCTTCTCCACCCTCCTCGGGTGGCTCGGCAATGCGCAGCTCGGCCCGATCTACCTGGGCGGGCTTGGCGTGGTCTCCATCGCCACGGGCGTGGCCTGGTTCTTCATCGTGGGCATGAGCTTCTGGGCGCAGGTGGATTACTCGCCCGCGCTCTTCCTGCGCGAGCTCTTCTACCTCGCGCTCGAGCCGCCCTTCCCGGAATATGGCCTCTCGATCCCGCCGCTCAACGAAGGCGGGTGGTATCTCATTGCCTCGTTCTTCCTCTTGATCAGCGTGCTGACCTGGTTCGCCCGGTCGTGGATGCTGGCCGATCAGCTCGGCATGGGAAAGCATGTCTGCTACGCCTTCGCCTCCGCGATCTGGCTCTTCCTCGTGCTCGGCCTCATCCGGCCGGTGCTCATGGGCAGCTGGTCGGAGGCGGTGCCCTACGGCATCTTCCCCCATCTCGACTGGACGAACCTCTTTTCCATCACCTGGGGCAACCTCTTCTACAACCCGTTCCACGCGCTCTCGATCGTGTTCCTCTATGGCTCGGTCCTGCTCTTTGCCATGCACGGCGCCACGATCCTCGCCACCGCCCGCTTCGGCGGCGACCGCGAGCTCGAGCAGATCTACGACCGCGGCACGGCCTCGGAGCGGGCGGGCCTCTTCTGGCGCTGGACCATGGGGTTCAACGCCACGATGGAAGGCATCCACCGCTGGGCCTGGTGGTTTGCGGTGCTGACGACGCTCACCGGAGGCATCGGCATCCTGCTCACCGGAACCGTGGTGGACGACTGGTTCGCCTGGGCGGTCCAGCGTGGCTACGGCTTCGAAACCTACTGACGGGAGGCTGAGAGATATGGCTGACGAAAACAACAATCTGCTCGGCATGTCGGAAACGCAGCGCATGCGCTACGGCATCCTCGGCCTGATGCTGAAGGGCGCGGCCTACGCCGCCCTTCTCGTCCTCGCCTGCTGGGCCTTCGTCTATGTCTTCGTGGTGATCAGCTGGTTCCTGCCGCCCGAAAGCCAGGAAGCACAGGATCCCACGCCGCTCGGCTTCGAGCTCACCGTGATCGAGGCGCTGCCCGTCGCGTGACCATTGCCGGGGCGGGCGCAGGCCTTCGCCCCGGCTCACCGTTCGGATGTCTCATCGGCTTTCGAGGCGTCCGATTTTCGGGGTTTCGACCCCGGTTCCCTTCCTGTTGGCTACAGGACACTTGCGCCGCGGAGCATTGCTCTCGCGGCGCTTTTTTGTGTGCGCCGCCCCGGATGCGGACAGGGAAGCCGCCTCTTGCTAGGCTCTCGGAGGGGAGGGACAGGCATGGCAGAGACATTCACAGGCGGCTGCAAATGCGGCCGCGTCACTTACCGCGGCACACGTGCCGAGACCGCAATGTTCCGTTGCTACTGCCGCGATTGCCAGCAGCTCACCGGCGCCGGCCATGCCGAGATGGTCCCGCTCCGCGCCGAGGGCTTCGAGATCACAGGCAGCTACCGGACCTATCAGATGACGGGCGGCTCCGGACAGGCCACTTGGAGCGGCTTCTGCGGGGTTTGCGGCGCGCCGCTCACGCGCCGGAGCGCGCGGAACGCAGGCACGATCTATGTCCATGCGGGCTCGCTCCATGATCCCGGCCGCTACGCGCCCGAACGCCAGATCTGCGAAGACAGTGCCCAGCCTTGGGACCGGCCCACGCGCTAGGGCGCCGAAGCCGGGTTTCATCCCGCCCGGCGCGGGCTATATACGCCCAACGGCGAGGGGCTCATGGACGTACTTTTAGACTTTCTCTTGCGGGTGCTGCTGCAATTCCAGTCCCCGTCACTCGCCTTTCTCCTCGGCGGCATTCTCATCGCCGCTGCCGGATCGAAGCTCGAGATCCCCGACGCCGTCTACCAGTTCGCGGTCTTCATGCTGCTCATGCGTATCGGCCTCAACGGCGGGATGGAGATCAGGGATGCCGACCTCACCGTCATCATCTTGCCCGCCATCGCGGCCTTCGGCCTCGGCGCGCTGATCGTGCTGCTCGGCTGGATCACGCTGGCGCGCCTGCCTTCCATCGCCCGCGAGGACGCCATCGCCACGGCGGGCCTTTTCGGTGCGGTCAGCGCCTCGACCCTCGGCGCGGCCATGGTCGTCCTCGAGGCCGAGGGCATCGCCTACGAGGCCTGGGTTCCCGCGCTCTATCCCTTCATGGATATCCCCGCGCTCGTCCTCGCCATCGTGCTGGCGGGGCTCCACAAGGCGCGCAAGACCGGCGGCGCCGCGGCGCGCATCTCGGTGCGGGCGATCGTCGTCGACAGCCTGCGCGGCGCGGCGCTCTCCGCGCTCATCCTCGGCCTTCTCCTCGGCCTATTCACCCGGCCCGAGCGGGTGTTCGAGACGTTCTACGACCCGCTCTTCCGGGGGCTTCTTTCGGTGCTCATGCTCACCATGGGAATGGAGGCCTGGGCCCGGCTGTCGGAGCTGCGCCGCGTGGCGCATTGGTACGTGGTCTATGCCATCGCCGCGCCGATCACCCACGGCCTCATCGCCTTCGCCATCGGCTACGGCATTCACCTCGTCACGGGCTTTTCGCCCGGGGGCGTGGTGCTCCTGGCGATCCTGGCGGCGTCCTCGTCGGACATCTCGGGCCCGCCGACACTGCGTGCGGCGATCCCGGCGGCGAACCCTTCGGCCTATATCGGGGCCTCGACGAGCGTGGGCACGCCCATCTCCATCGGGCTGTGCATCCCGCTCTTCGTGGCGCTGGCGCAGGTGGTCTTCGCGATCTAGACCTTGAACTTGTGGGGGCGCAGGATCTCCACCGGCATGACATAGGCGATACCGGAATAGTTCTCGAAATAGCGCTCGGCGACGGCCTCGATGATGGCCTCGGCGGCCTCCTTGTCGGCCACGATCACCTCGATGCGCACATTCGTCTGCAGGCCCGAGACCGCCGCGCGCTGCAGCCGGCGCATCCCGCGCGAGCCTTTACCCCCCGCGGCGGTGTGGGTGTAGCCCGTGGCGCCCTTCTCCTCGATGATGGCGGCGACGCCGTCGAGGATGCTCCGCTCCGTGATGATGACGACCTTTTGCGCTGCAAACATGACGCAATCCTCCCGACCGTCAGCCTAGGCCAAGGCGCGGCGCGGGCAATGGCTTTTCGGGGGGCCTCAGGCCTTCATCAGGCCGCCGAAGATCTTCTCGGAATGCTGCGCGAGGTAGATGCGGATCCAGGGCGTGAACCGCTCCGGCCGCCGCGCGATCTCCGCCTTGAGCTCGTAGAGATCCATCCAGCGCACGTCCGCGACCTCGTCGGGGTTGAGTGCCATGGTCAGGCTCTTGGAGGCCGGGGCGATGAAGATATCGGCCACCTCGTGCTCGATGAGCCCGCCGCCCACCTCAGCGCGGTACTCCACGCGGTCCCGGTGCGCGGGGTAAAGCCCCTTGATCCCCAACTCGTCATCGAGGCGGCGCACGGCGCAATCGGCCGGGTCCTCGTCCCAGTGGGGATGGGTGCAGCAGGTATTCGCCCAGAGGCCGGGCGTGTGATATTTGCCGTGCGCGCGCTGCTGGAGCAGCACCTCCATGCCGTCCATGACAAAGACGCTCACGGCCTTATGCTTGAGGCCGCGCTGGTGCACCTCCAGCTTTTCGACGGGCGTCAGGACGCCATCGACCCAGGCCGGGATCAAATCCATCTCACACGTGCTCCGGTTTTACGATACCCATCAGGTGGGCGAGATTCTTGATGCCGATCTTGACGTGGGCCAGGGGCCGCGCCGCCACGAGTTTCTTGTTCATATAGGCCTCGAAGGTGAGGCGCTGCACGTCGACATCATGACACAGGGAGACGAAGCGCTCGCGGCGCTCGTCGGACTTGTAATAGGCGTCCTGCATGGCGCCGAGGACTTTGAAGACGTTTTTGTGCTCTTTCATGAAGGCCCGCCGCGCCTGGGCCAGCGCCCGCGCCTCGCCCGTGGCCAGCGCGCTTTCGACGGCCAGCGCCGCTACGCGGCCGCCCATCATGGCATAGTAGATGCCCTCGCCCGAGGAGGGGGCCACGACCCCCGCGGCATCGCCCGCGAGCACGACGTCGCGGTCGTTGTCCCATTTGTCGAGCGGTTTCAGCGGGATGGGCGCGCCTTCCTTGCGGATCGTCTCGCAGCCCTCGAGGCCGGAGGCGCGGCGCAGGTCTGCGGTGCGCGCCTTGAGATCGACGCTCATGTCCTCGGTGCCCATGCCCACGCTCGCGGACCCGCCATGGGGAAAGACCCAGCCGTAGAAATCGGGCGAGATCGCCCCGTCATAGACGACGTCGCAGCGCGCGGGGTCGTAGCTGCCGACCTTGCCGGGTGCCTTGATGATCTCGTGATAGGCCACGACGTAGCGGCCTTTGCCCGCACCCGGCACCTCGGCGGCGGCCACGCGGCTCTTGGCGCCGTCTGCGCCGATGATCATGCGCGTCTGGAGCGCCACCTCTTCCTTCTGCCGGTCGCGGTAGATGACCTTTGGGTGGGGGCCCGTTCGGTCCACCCGCAGGAAGGTGCCGGTGTGCCGCTCCGCGCCGCTCTCGGCAGCGCGCACACGCAGGAATTCGTCGAAATGCTCCCGGTCGACCATGCCGACGAAGCCGTTCTCGATGGGGATGTCGACCTGTCGCTGGGTGGGCGAGATCATGCGTGCTGTGTTGATCTTGGCCACGAGCTGCGCGTCGGGGATGTCGAAATCAGTGATGAGGCGGGGTGGGATCGCGCCGCCGCAGGGCTTGATGCGGCCTGCCCGGTCGATGAGGGCCACGCGGTGCCCCGTGCGGGCGAGGTCTTCTGCGGCGGTGGCACCGGAGGGTCCGCCCCCGACGACGACGACGTCAAACATGTTCATTCTCCGGGTTGAAGGGCTTGGCGTTCGGCGGGCTCGGCGACCGCGGCTGGCTGGCCGAGGATGCGCAGCGCCATGAGCGCGGCGGCGCAGAAGAGCACCGCTTCGAGCGTGAAGACAGTGGCGTAGGCGGCGGCATCGGGCAGCGCCACGCGAATAAGATCGAGGAGGCCCGTGGCGAGGAGCCCCGCGGCACCCGCGGCGATGGCCTGTGCGGCGCCGAAGACGCCCATGCGCGTGCCTGTGGCGCCCTCCCGTTCCGAGCTCAGCGCCATCATGGAGCCCACAGCGCCCACGACGAACATCCCGTTCCCGAGCCCGAGCGCCACCGAGGACGCCACGAGGGGCATCTGCGCGCCGAGCGCGAGGAGCCCGGCGGCCGAGAGCATGCAGCCCGCCACCGCCCAGGCGCGCAAGCTGCCGATGCGGAAGGCCGACAGGATCCCGGCGAGGAGCATGCCCAAGAGCGCCGCTCCGTCCTTGCCGCCCGAGAGCTTCGTGGAGGCCTCGGGGGAGAGGCCGTGGACGTGGCCCGCGAAGGGCTCGAAGATGAGCTCGCTCAGGTAGAAGGCCAAGATTGACAGGAAGACGAAGCCCGTGAAACGCCGCGCGGCAGGGTCCTCCCACGTGGCGCGGAGGGCGGGCATGAGCTCGGTATGCTCCGGCGCGGGGGCGTGGCCCAGCCGCCGCTCCACGCCCCAGGTCGCCAGGACGCAAAGGAGGACGGCGATCACGGCCACCGCGCTCACCACCACCACGAGGCGTTCCGGCGAGTAGGGCTCGAGCGCGATGCCGGTGCCGATGGAGGCGGCGATGGCCCCCGCGATGAGGAAGAGCCACGCCACGGTCGCCGCCGCGCCTTTGCCGCGGCCGGACGTGACCGTGGCCAGGAGCGCGAGGAAGGACGTGCCCGCCGCGCCGATCCCGAGGCCGAGGGCCGCGTAGGCCGCGATCCAGATGGCCAAGGCGAGCGAGGCGGAGCCGCCCGCCACGCCGATGGCCCAGGCCGCGGCCACGATGGCGGCGGCCGTGAGGGTGATCCCCCAAATGATGAAGGGCGTCCGCCCTCCCTTCGCGTCCGAGCGGTGGCCCCAGACGGGCCGCGTGAGCTGGACGCCGTAGTGAAGCGCAACGAGGAGGCCCGGCAGCAGGGCAGGGAGCGCAAGCTCCACCGTCATCAGCCGGTTGAAGAGATTGACGGGCAGCGCGGCGAGCCCGCCGATGGCGGCATTGACGAGGCAAAGCCGCGCGATGGTGAGCCAGCCCGCGCTCATGCGAGCCCCCGGAGCGCCACGGCGGCGATCATCATGCCGGCCACATAGGCGCCGACGCCCGGCCCGTTATACCAGGGGGCGAGGCCCTTCGGATCCCGAAGCATCCAGGCCATGGCCCAGCCCTGCACCGCGAGAAGTGCGGCAATGGCGGCGGCGTGGCCGGGGCGCCCGAGGGCGAGGAGGAGCGCGATGACGGCGATCTGCGCGCAGGCCATGACGACACAAGCAAGGCGTGCGGCGCGTTCGGGGCCGAGCGTGACCGGGAGCGAGCGCAGGCCCATCCGGCGATCACCCTCCAAAGCCTTGAAATCATTGAGTGTCATGATGCCATGGGCGCCGAGGCCGTAGAGCACGGCGACGGCGATGACCTCCCAACGGGGCAGGCCCGCCACCATGATGGCGGCACCCGTGAACCAGGGCAGGCTCTCGTAGGAGAGGCCCACGAGGCCCGGCCCCCACCAGCCGGAGCGCTTCGCGCGCACGGGCTCCGCGCTATAGGCCCAGGCGGCGAGGACGGCGGCCACGGTGGCGCCGAAGCCCCAGGGCCCGAGCTGCCAGCCGACGATGAGGGCGAGGACCGACATGGCCAGCGCGATCCAGAGGCCCCAGCGGCCGGGGATCCGGCCCGAGGGGATCGGGCGGTCGGGCTCGTTGATGGCGTCGACGTGGCGGTCGCACCAATCGTTGGCGGCCTGGCTCATCCCGCAGGTGATGGGGCCGGCGAGCACGATGCCGAGGAGCGCCAGCGCCCAGGCCTCCGAGAGACCCGCACCCGAGGAGACGATGCCGCAAAGATAGGCCCACATGGGCGGGAACCACGTGATCGGCTTGATCAGCGTGAGCGCCGCGGCGGGCTCCGGAAACCGGCGAATCTGAAAGGTGCCTGCGACGGACATGTGTCAACTATACTGGACACACTCTGTCCAGCAAGGATTACATTGCCGCAGGGGTCGCGGCGCGCCGCGATATTTCGCGACGAGTCAGGGGGGCTTGCGGGGAGCTTCGTGCGGGACTTCGGGCTCAGCCGTCCTTGGCGAGAAGGCCGTATTTGCGCAGTTTGACGTAGAGCGATTGCCGCGAGAGGCCGAGCATCTCCGCGGCGGCCACGCGGTTGTTGCGCGTCAGTTCCACGGCCGTTTCGATGCACATCTTTTCGACGACGTCGGTGGTCTCGGACACGATGTCCTTCAACGAGGCGGAGCCCACGAGCTCCATGATCGAGCGCATGGCGTCATCGCCCACGGCCACGCCGGGCTTGCGCACGGCCTCCACGCGGGAGGCATCGCGGATCACGAAGACGAAGCTCGGATGCGCGCGGTCATCGAGATAGGTGGCGGATATTTCCACGCTCACCGCCGCGCCGTATTCCCCGGCGAGCTTGGTGGCGTACATCCGCATCTGGCCCGCGCGGGCCGCATTTTCCAAGAGCACCTTCAGGTCCACCGTGCCGCGCGCGAGGTAATCGCCCAGCGAGCGGCCTTTGACATTGGTGAGATGCGTGGCGTCGGCGAGGCTCAGGAAGCTCTCGTTGGCCGAGCGGATCACACCCTCCCGATCGGTGAAGACGATCGCGTCCACTCCCTCCTGGTAGAGGCCGGAGAGGTTTTCGCTCAACTCGTCGTTTACCGTCTCGCTCGCCTCGGCGAGTTCGAGACGGCAGAGCAGCAGCCGCTCGCCCGAGGCGCGGAAGACTTTGGGCAGGATGCTCACATCCTTCTGCGAGCGCCGCGCCTGGAGCGTCACCGTGCGGCGGTCATCGGCGATGGCGGCGTTCGTTAGGCTTTCGAGGAACTCGCCCCGGCGTCGTCCTTCGAATTCCTGCGCGAAGGCGTGGCCCTGGATGTCGTCCCGCTTCCCGCCGAGCAGTTTTGCTGCAGCCGCGTTGAGATCGGTGACGCGGCCATTGGAGACCTGCACGAAAACCAGCGCCTCGGACGAGGTGTCCATGAGCACGCGGTAGCGCGTGTCGTATTCGCGCTGCGTCTCGTAATCACGCTCCAGCGCGATCTGCGCCTTGACCAATTGTTGCTGCATCTCCGCGATCGGACGCAGGTCGCGGCCCAGCATGAGGAGCGCGCCATCCGGGGTGATTCGGTGAAACGTGTAGCGGATGGGGAATTCCCAGGCCTTGCGATCCTGGTGATTGAGCTCCACCGCGCGCCCCGCATCCGGCCCCCCGAGGGAGGCTAGCTTGGCGTCGAGTTTCGGCACGCTTTCGGGGGTGAGCACGTCGCGCACGTTGCGCCCCTCCCAATGCTCCACGCTCTCCAGCGCCTTGGTGTGCCGGTTCACGAGAACCGACAGGATCTCGGCATCCGCAGAGATGACGAGGGAGAGGTCCGAGGCCGAGGAGATGATACCGCCCAACATCTCCGGTGCGATCAGGGGGATCGATCCGGTGGACCAGTATTTCATCCCCCGCGAGGTCACGGGGCCAAACTCTGGCGAATGATCTGCGCCATCATCGTCTAGCCCCCCAAACCCGAGTGTCCTGGCGGCGCGACGGCGAGCACCGGGATCGTCAGCCCGCATGCTCTCAACGCCTCTTCTGGATTGTTTGATACGTGATCTGCACCGGTGAGTGTCTTGATATCCGTGTCCATGTCCGTGATCGAGCCGCCGACCACGATGGGCGTGACGGAGCGCGACGCTGCGCGGATACAATTGACCATATCCCGGACCGATTCAAGCCTTTGCGAGGCGGCCGCCGAAATCAGCACAGCGTTGAAATCATGGGTTTCTACGAGCTCCGAGAGCTCCAGCGCGCCGAGGCCCAGGGCCATCTGCGGCGCCACCCCCACCCGGCGGAGCCGATCGGCGACGATGCCCGCGCCGAGGGTGTGGTAGGCGTCCTGCGGCACCGCCACGAGCACGCTCTGCGCGCCGGGGTCGGTGACCTGCGGGGCGCGCAGATCGCGCAGGACCGCCTGCAGCCGCGCGGACCCGATGGTCACGTCGGCGAAACTCATCTGATCCTCGCACCAGGCCGCGCCGAGCTTGTGCGCAGCGGCGGGGATGTAGCGGTCGACGATGCCCGCCCGGGAGATACCCGCCGCGCTGAAGCGGGCGAGCACCGCCTGCCGCGGCGCGTCCTCGAACGCCATGACGGCGGCGATCAGCTCTTCGAGCAGGTCGTGGCGCACGGCGCCTTTCGCCACCTGCGAATTCGACGCAACGACCGAGAGCACGCGGGACGCGAGCGCTGCTACCGTGTTTGGGGCGCCTTGACCGCCGGAAACGCCTAGGCCGATATTGGCCGGCTTTCCCGTTGAACGGCCCTGGTCTGGGCCATCTGACATAAAAACGTTCCTCAAGGCCGCTTGCACCGTCGTGAACCCCCAGGATTGGTGGTTGAGGTTTGCGGGCCTGCCGTAACTGTCTCTTACTGCCTCCCCAATGTCAAAACACTTTGACATTTCAGTCGGGCGTCGCCGGGTCCGGAGCGTCTCGATGGCTGCGGCGCGGCGCTGCCGTGCGCGCCAGGCGAGGCGCAGGGCGGCCCGGCATCGACGCGCCGACGCGGCAAAGTGTCAACTATTCAAGTGTAAGCTTAACTTGACACTCCGTTTCGCGGCCCATAGCGTGAGGAAGCACGACCTGTCAGGGAGTCGGAGCATGTCACCTCAGGGTTCCAATCCCGCGGAGGGTCCGATCATGGGCCCCCGCGGCACGCCCCCGCTTTATACGCCCGCCGAGCGCGCGCGGCGCGACGCCAGCGTCTGGACGCGTGTCCAGGGCGTGCTGGCCCCGCTGCAGTTCCTCGTGTTTCTGGTCTCGCTCGTGCTGGTCATCCGCTACCTCGCCACCGGCGCGGGTTACGAGCTCGCCACGCTGTCGATCCTCGCCAAGACGGCGCTCCTCTACCTCATCATGGTCACCGGCGCGATCTGGGAGAAGGCCGTCTTCGGCCGCTATCTCTTTGCGCCGGCATTCTTTTGGGAAGATGTCTTTTCCTTTGCGGTGATCGGGCTGCACACGGCCTATCTCTGGATGCTGTTTGCCGGAACGGCGGGCCCGCGCGCGGAGATGGTGATCGCGCTAGCGGCCTACGCGGCCTACGTGATCAACGCTGCGCAGTTCCTGCTGAAGCTCCGACAGGCCCGGCGTCAGGGTGAGGCCCCGGCGCCCGAGGCTGCAACGATCCTTCTGCACGCGGAGCACGCGCGGCCATGAAGGACCTGCCCACCCCTGCCGCACCCGCCACCGGTTGCCGCGACGTGCCCGTCCTGAAGGAGCGCGGGCAGCGCGAGGTTTTTTGCGGGCTCACCGGAATCATCTGGCTACATCGGAAGATGCAGGACGCCTTCTTTCTGGTCGTGGGCTCGCGGACCTGCGCGCATCTGCTGCAATCGGCGGCCGGCGTCATGATCTTCGCCGAGCCGCGCTTCGGCACCGCCATCCTGGAGGAGCAGGACCTCGCCGGCATGGCCGACGCCCAGGACGAGCTCGACCGCGAAGTGGCGCGCCTACTGTCAAGGCGGCCTGACATTCGCCAGCTTTTCCTGGTGGGCTCCTGCCCGTCGGAAGTGATCAAGCTCGACCTCGCCCGCGCCGCCGAGCGGCTCTCGGGCGTGTATGCGCCCGCTGTGCGCGTGGTGAACTTCTCCGGTTCCGGGATCGAGACGACCTTCACCCAGGGCGAAGATGCCTGCCTCGCCGCGCTCGCGCGCGACCTGCCGGGGACGGACGCCGAAAACCTCGTGGTGGTGGGTGCGCTCCCCGACGTGGTGGAGGACCAGATGCGCGGCCTTCTGGAGGGCCTCGGGATCGGGACCGTCTCCGTCCTTCCAGCGCGCCGCGCCGGCGATCACCCGGCCATCGGGGCGAACACGCGCTTCATCCTCGCGCAGCCCTTCCTCGGCGACACCCATGCTGTCCTCGTCGGCCGCGGTGCCACCCATCTTTCCGCGCCTTTCCCCTTCGGCGAGGCAGGAACGACCGCTTGGCTCCGCACCGTCGCCGAGGCGTACGGCGTGAGCAAGGAGCACTTCGAGGCGGTCACCGCCGCCCCCCGCGCCCGCGCGCGGAAGGCCATCGCCGCCGCCGCGCAGGACCTCGCGGGCCGCTCCGTCTTCTTCTTCCCCGACAGCCAGCTCGAGATCCCGCTCGCGCGCTTTCTCGCCACCGAATGCGGCATGCGCCCCCTCGAGATCGGCCAGCCCTACATCACGAAGGAGATCGTGGGGCCCGACCTCGATCTGATCCCCGCCGATGAAACCGGGGGCCCGGTTATCTCCGAGGGCCAGGATGTCGACCTCCAGCTCGACCGCGCCCGCGCGCTGCGCCCCGACATCACGGTTTGCGGGCTCGGCCTCGCCAATCCGCTGGAGGCCGAGAGACTCACCACCAAATGGGCCATCGAGCTCGTCTTCACGCCGGTCCACTTCTACGAACAGGCCGGCGACCTCGCCGCGCTCTTTGCCCGCCCGCTCCGCCGCAAGGCGATGATCCGCGCCATGCACCCGAACCGCATGGAGGCCGCGGAATGACCCCGCTCGCCGCGCCCGTTTTCTTTGTGCCCCGTACTTCGGGGGGTCTGGGGGGCTGGCCCCCCAGGACGTTGCCATGAAGCTCTCCGTCTGGACCTATGAGGGCCCGCCCCATGTGGGCGCCATGCGCGTGGCCACCGGGATGCGCGGGCTGCACTACGTGCTCCATGCCCCGCAGGGCGACACCTATGCCGATCTGCTCTTCACCATGATCGAGCGCCGGGACCACCGCCCGCCGGTGAGCTACACGACCTTCCAGGCGCGCGATCTCGGCGCCGACACCGCCCATCTCTTCAAGGATGCCTGCGCGGACGCCGTGGCGCGTTTCCAGCCCGAGGCGATCATCGTGGGCGCCTCCTGTACGGCGGAACTCATCCAGGACGATCCCGGCGGGCTGGCCGAGACGATGGATCTCGGCGTGCCCGTTATCCCGCTCGAGCTGCCGAGCTATTCGAGGAAGGAAAATTACGGCGCCGACGAGACGTTCTTCCAGATCGTGCGCCATCTCTCCGGGCCGCTCGAGCGCACGGAGGAGGTCACCTGCAACCTCATCGGGCCCACGGGCCTCGGCTTCCGCCATCGCGACGACGTCGAAGAGCTCACGCGGCTTCTCGCAGAGATGGGCGTGGCCGTGAACGTCGTGGCTCCCATGGGCGCCACGCCCACCGATCTGACCTGGCTGGGCGCCGCGCATTTCAACGTGCTGATGTATCCCGAGACGGGAGAGGCCGCCTGCCGCTGGATGGAGCGGGAGCTCGGCCTCCCCTTCACCAAGACCGTGCCCATCGGCGTGGGCGCCACGCGCGATTTCATCGCCGAGGTGCAGGCCCTTACCGGCCTGGGCCACGCGCCGGACGAAAGCCGGCTGCGCCTGCCCTGGTGGTCGCGGAGCGTCGATTCGACCTACCTCACCGGCAAGCGGGTCTTCCTCTTCGGCGACGGAACGCACGTTCGCGCCGCCGCGCGCATCGCGGCCGAGGAGATGGGCTTCGAGGTGGTGGGCCTCGGCTGCTACAACCGCGAGATGGCCCGCGACATTCGCGCGCTCGCCGCCGAGATGGGCGTCCCCTGCTTCGTCACCGACGACTACCTGGAGGTGGAGGAGGCCGTCATCGACCTCGCGCCGGAGATGATCCTCGGCACCCAGATGGAGCGCCATATCGGCAAGCGCCTGGGCATCCCCTGCGCCGTCATCTCCGCCCCCGTCCACGTGCAGGACTTCCCCGCGCGCTATTCCCCCATGATGGGCTTCGAGGGCGCCAACGTGATCTTCGACACCTGGGTGCACCCGCTCGTCATGGGGCTCGAGGAGCACCTCCTTCACATGTTCCGCGAGGATTTCGAGTTCCACGACGAGAACGGCGCCAGCCATCACGGCGGGACGATCGATCTGCGGTCCGCGCCGGTGGAGGCGCCGGATCCCTCCGGGGGAAGTACGGAGCACAAAGAAGACGGGGTTTCGCTCCCCGAGGTGCAATCGGACGGGTCGGTGGTCTGGCTGCCGGCGGCCGAGGCGGAGTTGAAGAAAATCCCCTTCTTCGTGCGCGGCAAGGCCAAGCGGAACACGGAGGCCTTCGCGGCGGAGCGCGGCGTGGCCCGGATCAGCGTGGAGACCCTCTACGAGGCGAAGGCCCATTATGCGCGATAGCCTCGATCATAGCATCTACCGCGTCGTGATCGTGACGCTCGACCACCACGCAGCGGGCCCGGCGGCGCGCGCGCTGCCGGCGCTCGAGCGCGATTTCCCGGGGCTTCACGTGTCGGTCCATGCCGCCGCCACCTGGGCGGAGGATCCGGCGGCGCTCGAAGAGACGCGCCTCGCCGTGGCGTCCGCCGATATCATCGTCGCCAACCTCCTCTTCCTCGAGGAGCATGTGGAGGCCATCGCCGCCGACATCGCCGCGCGGCGGCCCGCGCTCGACGCGCTGGTGGGCGTGGTGGCCGACGAGAAGATCGTGAACATGACGCGGATGGGCGATCTCGACATGTCGGCACCCTCCTCGGCGGCCATGGAGCTGCTCAAGAAGTTGCGCCCGAAGAAAGGGGCCAAGGCCTCCGGCGAGAGCCACATGCGTATGCTGCGGCGGCTGCCGAAGATCCTGAAATTCATCCCCGGCAAGGCGCAGGACCTGCGCGCGTACTTCCTTTCCATGCAGTACTGGCTGGGTGGGTCGGACGACAATGTCCGCGAGATGATCCGGTTTCTCGTGGATCGTTACTCGGGCCATCGGTTTGCCCCCGTGGCCGTGGCGGCGCCGGTGGATTACCCTGAAGTGGCGCTCTACCACCCCGACCTGCCGGGGCTCGGCATCACGACGGAGCTTGCCGACTTGCCGCCCGTGGAAGGCAAGGTGGCCACGGTGGGGCTGCTCATGCTGCGCTCCTACGTGCTGGCCTCCGACACCGCGCATTACGCCGCCGTCATCCGCAGCTTCGAGGCGCGGGGCATGCGGGTGATCCCTGCCTTCGCGGGCGGGCTCGACGCGCGGCCAGCCATGGACGCCTATTTCGAGGGGATCGACACGCTCGTCTCCCTGACCGGGTTCAGCCTTGTGGGCGGGCCGGCCTACAACGACAGCGACGCCGCCGTCGCCGTGCTCAAGCGGCACGACGTGCCCTACGTGGCCGCCCACCCGCTGGAATTCCAGACGCTCGAGCAATGGGACGCCTCCCCCCAGGGCCTCGGCCCGGTGGAGACGACCATGCTCATCGCGCTGCCCGAGATCGACGGCGCCACCAATCCCACCGTCTTTGCCGGTCGGCACGATCCCGATCCCGCGCGGCCTCACGAGCGGGCCATGGCGGCCTGCAGCGAGCGGGTGACGGTGCTGACGGAGAAGGTCGCCCGCCTCGCCGCGCTACGCAGGAAGCGGAACGCCGAGAAGAAGGTGGGGATCGTGCTCTTCGGCTTCCCGCCCAATGCCGGGGCGGTGGGCACGGCGGCCTATCTCAGCGTCTTCGAGAGCCTCTACAACACGCTCCACCGGATGGCGGCGGAGGGCTATGACCTCACCCCGCCCGAGAGCGTGGAGGCGCTGCGCGACGCGGTGCTCATGGGCAATGCCGCGATCCATGGCCAGGAGGCCAATGTCGCGGCCCATGTGAGCGCCGATCACATCGTGCGCCACACGCCACCGCTCGCCGAGATCGAGGCCGTCTGGGGCCCGGCCCCGGGCAAGGTGCAATCCGACGGGCGCGGCGTCTTCGTGCTGGGCGCGGAATTCGGGAATGTCTTCGTGGGCGTGCAGCCGGCCTTCGGCTACGAAGGCGATCCCATGCGGCTCCTTTTCGAGACGGGCTTTGCGCCGACGCACGCCTTCGCACAGTTCTATCTCTGGCTGCGGAACACGTTCGAGGCCGATGTGCTCCTGCATTTCGGGATGCATGGAGCGGCGGAGTTCATGCCGGGCAAGCAGGCCGGGCTCGGCGGGCGCGACTGGCCGGACCGGCTCGTGGGCGAGATGCCCAATGTCTACCTCTACGCGTCGAACAACCCCTCCGAGGCCACTCTGGCCAAGCGGCGCATGAATGCCGTCACCGTGACCCATGTCACCCCGCCACTGGCGACCTCCGGCCTCTACAAGGGGCTCGCGGAGCTCAAGGACTCGCTCACGCGGTGGCGCGCCATGGTCGACGGGTCCGCGCGCGACGACATGGTGAGCCTCATCGCCGATCAAGCCGCGGCGGTGGACATGACGGGCGCGCCCGAGGACCTCTGGCTCGCTCTCCTTGAGACGCAGGACGCACTCATCCCCGACGGGCTTCACGTGCTGGGGCGGCGTCCGAGCGAGAGCGAACTGCAAGGCTATCTCGCCGTCATGGCCGACCAGATGCCCGAGGCGCTGAGCCGTGCCGCGGCGCATCTGAATGGCGACGCGGAGATGACGGGCCTCATGCGCGCCCTGTCGGGGCGCTTCATCGCGCCGGTGCCCGGTGGCGATCTCGTGCGCTCGGGCGAGGTGCTGCCCGCGGGCCGCAACATCCACGCCTTCGATCCCTTCCGGATGCCCACAGCCTATGCGCTCCGCGACGGGCAGGCACAGGCGGAGCTCCTGCTCGCCACGCAGGACGCGCTGCCGCGCTCGGTGGCGCTCGTGCTCTGGGGCTCCGACAACATCAAGAGCGATGGCGGCCCCATCGCCCAGGCGCTGGCGCTCATGGGTGCCAAGCCCCGCTTCGACAATTTCGGCCGACTTGCGGGCGCGGATCTCGTGCCGCTGGCAGAGCTCGGACGCCCGCGGATCGACGTGGTCATGACGCTGTCGGGGATCTTTCGCGATCTCTTGCCGCTCCAGACGCGGATGCTGGCCGAGGCCGCGTGGAAATGTGCGTCAGCCGACGAGCCGCTCGGGCAGAACTTCCTGCGCGCCCACGCGCTCGACTATGCCGAGAAGACGGGCTGCGCGCTGGAAGAGGCCGCGCTGCGCGTCTTTTCCAATGCCGAGGGCGCCTACGGCTCGAACGTCAACATGCTCGTGGATCAGGGGGGCTTCGACGACGAGGACGAGCTCGCCGATGCCTACCAGGCTCGGAAATCGTTCGCTTACGGCCGCGACGGCAAGGCCCAGGCGCAAAAGGCGCTGCTCGAGGAGGCGCTCGCGGATGTGGACGTGGCCTACCAGAACCTCGAGAGCGTCGAGCTCGGCGTCACCACGGTGGACCACTATTTCGACACGCTGGGCGGTATCGCCCGCGCGGTGAAGCGCGCCAAGGGCGGCGTGGAACCCGCCGTCATGATCGGGGATCAGACCACGGGGACGGCCAAGGTGCGGACGCTGCGCGACCAGGTGGCGCTCGAGACACGCACGCGCAGCCTCAACCCGAAATGGTTCGAAGGTATGCTGAAGCACGGCCACGAGGGCGTGCGCCAGATCGAGGCGCAGGTGACGAACACGATGGGCTGGTCGGCCACGACCGGCCAGGTGGAGCCTTGGGTCTACGAGCGCATCTCGGAGACCTTCGTGCTCGACGACGCCATGCGCGACCGGCTCAGTCAGCTCAATCCGCAGGCCTCCATGCGCATGGCCCAGCGGCTGCTCGAGGCCTCCGACCGCGCCTATTGGCAACCGGATGCGGCGACGCTCGAGGCGCTGCAGGACGCCGCCGATGCTCTCGAAGACAGGCTCGAGGGGGTGGGGCCATGACCGTCGATCGCACCCGTGGATGGGCCCGGATCGGGGGGCCAGCCCCCCGGATCTCCCGAGGTATTTTTGGAAAAATGAAGGACGGGGTCCCGTGCCCTGTCATCGGAGGTGGCCAGTGAGCCCTTATGACGATCACAAGATGCCGCCCGCCGCGCGCGCCAATGCCCGCGAACAGCGCGGGCTCAAGGCGCGGGAGGCCGCGCCGGGCTCCGTTCTCGGCAAGGTCGGGGCAATGAAGCGTGCGGCCGGGCTTGCCACGCCGCCGGTGCTCGCGCGCGGGCAGGACGGCGAGGGCTCCGTCCAGGTGCACCAGGACATGTCCACCGTCATCGAGGGGGCGAAGGTCTTTTCCGTCTACGGCAAGGGCGGGATCGGGAAATCGACGACGTCGTCGAACCTCAGCGCGGCGTTTTCCATGCTGGGCAAGCGCGTGCTGCAGATCGGCTGCGATCCGAAGCACGACTCGACCTTTACGCTGACCGGGCACCTCCAGCCCACCGTGATCGATATCCTCAAGGACGTGGACTTCCACGCGGAAGAGTTACGCCCGGAGGATTTCGTCACCGAAGGCTTCAACGGCGTGATGTGCGTGGAGGCGGGCGGCCCGCCGGCGGGCACGGGCTGTGGCGGCTATGTCGTTGGACAGACGGTGAAGCTTCTTAAGCAGCATCGCCTGCTCGAGGAGACCGACGTCGTGCTCTTCGACGTGCTGGGCGACGTGGTCTGCGGCGGCTTTGCCGCCCCGCTCCAGCATGCCGACCGGGCGGTGATCGTGACTGCCAACGACTTTGACAGCATCTACGCCATGAACCGCATCATTGCCGCGGTGCAGGCGAAATCGAAGAACTACGCCGTGCGGCTCGCGGGCTGCGTGGCCAACCGCTCCGAGACCACCGAGGAGGTGGACCGCTTCTGCGACACCGTGGGCTTCAAGCGCATCGCGCACATGCCCGCGGTGGACGCCATCCGCCGCTCGCGGCTCAAGAAGAAGACCCTCTTCGAGATGCCCGACGAAGAAGACATCGTCCGCTGCCGGGCCGAATACATCCGCCTCGCGCAGTCGCTCTGGGACGGGACCGAGGCGCTCGCGCCCGCGCCGCTGCCGGACCGCGAGATCTTCGAACTGCTGGGGTTCGATTGATGGCCGTCGCCCGCACATACGAGACCACGCGCGCCCGCGTCGAAGACTATTTCGACCGCACCGCCACGGCCACGTGGGAGCGACTGACGTCGGATGCGCCGGTCTCCCGCGTGCGGGCCACGGTGCGCGCCGGGCGCGACGCCATGCGGGAGGTGATGCTTTCGCGCATGGGCGATCTGAGCGGCATGCGCGTGCTCGATGCGGGCTGCGGGCCCGGCGTGGCGAGCCAGGCCCTCGCGGAGCGCGGGGCCGAGGTCACCGGCATCGACATCTCGCCCTCGCTCATCGACGTCGCGCGGGAGCGGCTACCGGCCCATTTGCGCGACCGCGTCCATTTCGAGGCGGGCGACATGCTCAGCCCGCGGGGCCAGTTCGACGCCGTCTTCGCGATGGATTCGCTCATCTACTACGATCTGCCGGACCTGCGCCGGGCGCTCGCGAGCTTTGCCAATACCGCGCCGCTCACGGTCTTCACGCTGGCGCCGCGCACCACATTCCTCATGGCATTCTGGTCCCTGGGGAAGCTCTTCCCGCGCGGGGATCGCAGCCCCGTCATGGTCCCCCAGGACACCGACCGCGTCGCGCGGCTCACGGGCTCGGCCGTCGTGCAGACGGTGCAGAGCGGCTTTTACACCTCCACCTGCATGGAGCGGCGCGATGGCTGAGCGGTCTGCCCTCCTCCCCATCGCGCCCCGGCCTCCGAGCCGGGGCCTTGCGTGGCTCGGGAGAGGTCCCGGATCAGGTCCGGGACGGGGGGCGCTGATGTCCAGGGAGGTGTCCCATGGCTAGGGCGCGGCATCCTCTGACCCAGTTCACGATCGGCATGCTGCCGTTCTCGGATGCCGTCTCCGACGCGCTGCCGCTCCGGCAGCTGCTGCGCCTCTCGCTTTTCCAGGTGAGCGTGGGGATGGCGGCGGTGATGCTGCTCGGGACGCTCAACCGCGTGATGATCGTGGAGCTCGGCGTGGCCGCGTGGATCGTGGCCGTGATGATCGCGCTCCCGGTCGTCTCCGCGCCGTTCCGCGCGCTCCTCGGCTTCCGGTCCGACACCTACCGCTCCGCGATCGGCTGGAAGCGGATCCCCTTCCTCTGGTTCGGCTCGCTTTACCAGTTCGGCGGGCTCGCGATCATGCCTATGGCGCTCGTGATCCTCGGCGAGGGCAAGCAGGCCATCGGCCCCGAATGGGTGGGGGAGGCGGGCGCCGCGCTCGCGTTCCTGCTCACCGGGCTCGGCATGCATATGACCCAGACAGCCGGGTTGGCACTCGCCGCCGACCGCGCCACGGAAGACACACGGCCCCGCGTGGTGGCGCTCCTTTACGTGATGTTCCTCCTCGGGATGGCCGTCTCGGCGGTCATCGTGGGCTGGCTCCTGCGGGATTTCTCTGAGCTGCGCCTCGTGCAGGTGGTGCAGGGCGCGGCGGTGGTGACGCTGGTGCTCAACGTGATCGCCCTCTGGAAGCAGGAGCGCGTGACGCCCATGACCCGCGCGGAGCGGGAGGCCCCGCGCCCGAGCTTCCACGAAGCGTGGGGCGATTTCGCCAAGGGCGGGGCGGCGGGCCGGCTCCTCGTCGTGGTCTTCCTCGGCACCATGGCTTTCAACATGCAAGACGTCCTGCTCGAGCCCTATGGCGGCGAGATCCTGGGCCTCTCCGTCTCGGCGACCACGCTGCTGACGGCCCTGTGGGCCGCAGGCGCTCTGCTGGGCTTCGCACTGGCCGCGCACAAGCTGACACGCGGCCAGAGCCCCTACCGCATGGCGGGCTGGGCGCTTGTCGCAGGCCTTGTGGCCTTCTCCGCCGTCATCTTCGCCGCGCCGATGCAATCGGGCGTGCTCTTTTTCATCGGCGCGAGCCTCATCGGCTTCGGGGGCGGGCTCTTTGCCGTGGCCACGCTCACCGCTGCCATGACGATGCCCGCCGAGGGCTTCGCAGGCCGTGGCCTTGCGCTCGGCGCCTGGGGGGCCGCGCAGGCCACCGCGGCCGGGCTTTCCATCGCCATCGGGGGGACCGTCAGGGACCTCGTCAATTCCGCCTCCGCCACCGGCCTCTTCGGCCCGGCGCTGGCTGATCCCGCAACCGGATACTCGGTCGTCTACCACACCGAGATCGGTCTGATGTTCGCAACATTGATCGCTCTGGGCCCGCTCGCGCGGTTCCAGCGCACGAACCCGAACCCTGGGGACGGAAGGCCGCTCGGCCTTGCCGACTTCCCCACCTGACCACGAAAGGAATACGCCATGGTCGGTGTCGAATTTTGGGGAAACGTAGACCTTGCCTCGGTCGCCATCTGGTCGTTCTGGGGCTTCTTCGCGTTCCTGATCTACTACCTTCAGACGGAGAACATGCGGGAGGGCTACCCGCTGGAGAACGACGAGGGCGAGCGCGCGGGCAACCAGGGCCCGTTCCCGGTGCCGTCGCCGAAAACCTTCCACCTGCCCCATGGGCGCGGTGACGTGACGGTGCCGTCCGAGGAGAACGAGGCCGCGCATCGCCGCGAGGATCTCGCGCTCGTCAAGATGGGCACGGCGCAGGGTTCGCCTTTCATGCCCACGGGCGATCCGATGAAGGATGGCGTGGGCCCGGCCTCCTGGACACCGCGCCGCGACGTGCCCGAGCTCGACGGCAAGGGGCACCCGAAGATCGTGCCCATGGCCACGCTCGATGCCTTCACCGTGTCCGCAGGGCGCGATCCGAGGGGTCTCATCGTGCAGGCGGGTGACGGCGAGCCCGTGGGCGTCGTCAGCGACATGTGGATCGACGAGCCCGAACAGCTCGTGCGGTATCTCGAGATCGAGCTCACCGACCAGATCGGCGGCGGCAAGCGCCTCATCCCCATGACGCTCGCCGTCATCAAGCGCGACCGCGTGAAGGTGCAGTCGCTCTTCGAGGAGCACTTCGCGGGCATCCCCACGACCGCCTCGCCCACGCAGGTGACCTGCCTCGAGGAGGATAAGATCTCCGCCTACGTCGCCGGCGGCAAGCTCTACGCCTCCGAGGCCCGGCTCGAGCCGCAACTCTGAAAACAGGGCACACGAATTTCTTCGGAAATTCGTGTGCCCGGTCCGCAAACCAGGAGACCTGACATGGCCACATTGATCGAGAACGACGATGATTTCGCCTTCGACCACGCACCGGGCTTGCCCGAGGCGCTGCCGGAGGGGGAGGAGATCCTCTGGCAGGGGCGCCCGCGCGTGGTGCCACTGGCGCGACAGTCGCTCTGGCTCGACTGGGTGATCGGCTATTTCGTGCTGATCACGCTCTGGCGCGTCGGGGCCTCCCTGGCTGACTTCACCGTGGCCGAGGCGCTCAGCCACGGTGTCCCCCTCGTCGCCCTCGGGGCCGCGGCCGTTCTGGTGATCCTCTTCATCGCCTGGCTCCAGGTCCGCGGGACGATCTACACGCTCACCTCCCGCCGGGTGGTGATGCGCATCGGGGCCGCGCTGCCGATCACGCTCAACCTGCCTTACCAGTGGGTGGAGAACGCGGGGCTCGAGACCCGCAAGGACGGCACCGGCACCATCGCGCTCCAACTAAAGGGTGAGAGCAAGGTCTCTTACCTGATGGCCTGGCCGCACCTGCGCCCCTGGCGCCTGGCCCGGCCGGAACCCGCCCTCCGCTGCATACCTGACGCCGCCAAAGTCGCTCAGATTCTGGCCACCGCAGCGGAGGCGCGGGTCTCCGACGCCTCATCCATCAAAGTCGCACCCGCCGCCGCAGCCCCGAGCGCGGCCCCGGGCGGTGCGGCGGTCCCAGCGGAGTGAAGCCCATGACCGATTTCAATCACCACACCACGCTCGCCCAGGAACAGGCCAAGCTCGTGCGCCGCGACAAGGAGATGATCCCCCTCGTCCTCGTGCGCGCCATGTTCGGACTGGCCCTCGTCTCCGTGGCGCTCGTGGCCTTTGCCCGCCTCACCGACCGCCCGCTCGTGGGCCAGCCAACGCAGCCGCCCATCGTGTCGGAACGGATTGTCTACCTGGAGCCCGGCGCCCATCGCGGCACCTATATCCTCACGGACGAGGCAGGCGCGCTACTGGTGGATTCCACCGTCTACAAGGCGGGTTTCCTCGGCGCCGTGGGCCAGGCCATCCAGCGCCGCCGCAAGATCACGCGCTCCGACACCTCCGCGCCGCTCACCCTCGTGCGCCGGGAAACCGGGCGCATCGATATCGTCGATCCCACCTCGGATTTCTCCATCGAGCTTCACGGCTACGGGTCAGACAACATCGCACTCTTCGCCGGGCTTTTGCCCGAATAACCCGCTTTCCAAGAGGAGTTGGAACCATGGGATTACTCACACGCGACAGGGAAACCGCCCCCTGCACCGTGACCGTCAGTCACCGCTTCGAGGAGCTGTCGGCCCACGTCAAATTCAACAACGGCGCCGTCATCCACCCGGGTGACAGCGTCCTCGTCCACGGCACCGAGATCATGGCGCCCTACGGCGAGGTCGTGGAGGAAGACCGCACCGCCACCATCACCCGCGCCTCCGCGCTCGAGAGGCTCTGGACGCGCTCCACGGGCGATCTCGAATTCATGGAACTCTGCGAATTCTCATTCTCCGAGGAGGTGATGTCATGAACGTCCAGACCCCCAAGCGCATGAACGGGAACCATTCCTCCACCTCGGTCCACGGGACCAACGAGGATGTGAGCGAAATCGCCAAGCGCGGCGCGGTCGCAAGCGACGCCGAGGCCACCGAGGTGGCCATGCAGGACACCCTGCTCACGCCACGCTTCTACACCACCGATTTCGACGAGATGGACGCCATCAGCGTCGAGCATATCCGCGACGAGTGGGACCCGCTCATCGCCGAGATGGTGAGCGACCCCAACAAGGGCCATTTCAAGAAGAACGAGGACTGGGACCAAGTGGACTGGGACGGCATGGAGCCCAAGCTCAAGGCCGAGTTCATCGACTTCCTGATCTCGTCCTGCACGGCGGAGTTTTCCGGCTGCGTCCTCTACAAGGAGATGAAGCGGCGCGGGAACAACGACGATATCACCCAGCTCTTCGGGCTCATGGCCCGCGACGAGGCCCGCCATGCGGGCTTCATCAACGACGCGTTGCGCGAGGCGGGGATCAAGGTCAATCTGGGCTTCCTGACCCAGCAGAAGAAGTACACCTATTTCCGGCCGAAGTTCATCTACTACGCCACCTACCTCTCCGAGAAGATCGGCTATGCGCGCTACATCACGATCTATCGCCATCTGCAGGCCAACCCGGAGAAGCGCTTCCACCCGATCTTCAAGTGGTTCGAGGAATGGTGCAACGACGAGTTCCGCCACGGCGAGGCCTTCGCGCTCCTGATGAAGACCGATCCCAAGCTCACGCAGGGCGGCAACGCATGGTGGATCAAGTTCTTCCTGACGGCGGTCTATTCCACCATGTGGGTGCGCGACCACCAGCGTCCGGCCTTCCACGCCGCGCTCGGCGTCGACGAGGAATGGTACGGGCAGGAGGTTTTCACCAAGACCTCCGAGCTGACGAAGCAGATCTTCCCCTTCACCCTCGATATCGAGCATCCTCGATGGAAGCCGGCGCTGCGCCGGATGGAGGCGGCCTCTCGCCAGGTGGCGGCGGGCAAGAAGGCGGGCGGCGCGGGCGGCTTCGTGGCCCGCGCGGTAGGCTCGGTCAAGGCCGCGGCGGCGTTCGTCGCGCTCTACACGATCCCCGTCGTACGCCATGACGTGCCGGTGAGCACGCGGCTCGAGCCCGCCTACTGATGGCGGGCACAGCGCACCTTGCGACATCGGACCTGGGGCTCTGCCCCAGACCCCGAGGTATTTGGGGAAAAATGAAGAGGTGCGCCCCGTGACGGCGCTCGCGGCTCTTCTCATTGCGCTCATGGCGTGGTGGATGGGGACGGGGGTGATCCTCCTGGCCGTGCGCCGCGCCGATATGGCGGGCGCCGGGCCGCTCGGGCTCGTGCTCGGCGGTCTGCCGTTCCTCGTCTTCGGGCTCGTCGGGGTGCCAGTGGCGGCGGGCGATGCCAGCGTGGCGGGGCTCTACGGCGGGTTCTTCGCGGCGCTTGCGCTCTGGGGTTGGATCGAGCTTTCCTTCATGTCGGGGCTCGTCACCGGGCCCAATCGCGCGCCGCTGGCACCGGGCGTCACGGGACTTGCCCGGGTTTGGGCGGCCTGGTGGGCCGTGGCCTGGCACGAATTGCTGCTCCTTGCCGGGCTCGTCTACGTGCTCTGGGCCAGCGCGGGCGGCGCGCAGGCCATGGCCGGCTGGACCTTTGGCGTACTGTACGGGGCGCGCGTGCTGGCCAAGCTCAATCTCTTTCTCGGGGTGCCGGGCATCAACCACGAGGCGGTGCCCCGTGCGCTGTCCCACATCCCATCCTATTTCCGGCAGGGCGACCCGTCGATCCTCTTTCCGGTCTCGGTGATCGTGCTCTCGCTGGCCACGGCGCTTTGGCTCTCGCGGCTTGCGGCCTCGTCAAGCGCGGAGGAGACGGTGACCTTAGGTCTTTTGTCCGCGCTCACGGCGCTGGCGCTCCTCGAGCACTGGATGATGCTCCTGCCCATGGCGGACACGAAACTATGGCGCTGGCTCATGCCCTCCCGCGGCGAGGCGCGCCCAACTCCCGGTCAACCCGGCCCCCAAGAACAGGGATAGACGATGAACTTCGACCAGATTTTTGAAGACCAGTTGAAGACGTTGAAAGACGAAGGAAACTACCGCTACTTCGCCGAGCTCGAGCGCTGTTGCGAGAAGTTTCCCAAGGCCGCCAATCACGGCCCCGACGGGGTCCGGGATGTGACCGTCTGGTGTTCGAACGACTATCTCGGCATGGGCCAGAACCCGAAGGTCATCGCCGCCATGCAGGAGGCCGTGGCGCGCTGCGGCACCGGCGCAGGCGGCACGCGCAACATCTCGGGCACGAACCACGATCACCTGCTCCTCGAGCGCGAAGTGGCCGATCTCCACGGCAAGGAGGCGGGGCTTCTCTTCACCTCGGGCTACATCTCGAACTGGGCCACGCTGTCCACACTGGGCGCGCGCATCCCCGGCGTCGTGATCTTCTCGGACAGCGAAAACCACGCCTCCATGATCGAGGGCATCCGGCATTCGAAGGCCGACAAGGTGATCTGGAAGCACAACGACGCAAAAGACCTCGACCGCAAGCTCGCCGCGGTGGGTGACCGCCCCAAGCTCGTGGCCTTCGAGAGCGTCTATTCCATGGACGGCGACATCTGCCCCATGGAGGAGATCCTCGATGTCTGCGAGAAACACGGCGCCATGACCTATCTCGACGAGGTGCATGCCGTGGGCATGTACGGCGCGCGCGGTGGCGGTGTCTCCGAGGAACGTGGCCTGGCGCACCGGATCGACATTATCGAGGGCACGCTGGGCAAGGCCTTTGGTTGCGTGGGCGGCTACATCACGGGCTCCGCCGCGGTCTGCGATTTCATCCGCTCCTTCGCCTCGGGCTTCATCTTCACCACCGCGCTTCCGCCCGCCGTGGCCGCCGCGGCGCGCACCTCCATCGCCCATCTCAAGGAGAGCCAGATCGAGCGTGCGGGCCAGCGCCGGCAGGTGGCCAAGCTGCGTGCCGCGCTGGAGCGCGCGGGCATCCCCTACATGCGCAACGAAAGCCACATCGTTCCCGTGCTCATCGGCGATCCGAACAAGACGCGCATGATCTCCGACTACCTCATGGACAAGTTCGGCATCTACGTGCAGCCGATCAATTATCCCACCGTCCCCAAGGGCACGGAGCGGTTGCGCTTCACCCCCTCGCCGCTCCATTCCGACGCCGAAATCGACCGGCTCGCCGGCGCATTGAGCACTCTTTGGGAACAATGCGCGCTCGCACGCGCTGTAGCATAGGACGACGCGCATAAATTTTACCCAGAATGTGGACGGCCAGCCTTTACGCCAGCTTACGCGCGGCTAGGTGCCTCCACGGAACGCAAAGGAGTACACTATGAAACTCACACGTCGTGAACAGCTCGCCCTCATGGGCGGCGCACTGACCGCAACGGCCCTTCCGGCCACCCTCTCCGCGGACAGTCACGCGGCAGCTGAAGGTCCCACGACCCACGTGGTCGAGATGCTGAACCAGGACCCCGACAACCCGCGGGAGCGCCAGATCTACGCGCCCGCGGTGCTGCGCATGCAGCCGGGCGATACGGTCCGCTTCGTCTCCGTGGATCGGGGCCACAATGCCCAGTCCAACGAGGATTATTCGCCGGAGGGCGGCACTGAATGGGCCTCCGCCATCAACGATGATTTCGAGGTCACCATCGATGTCGAGGGCGCCTACATGTACGAATGCCAGCCGCACGCGTCGGCGGGCATGATCGGGCTCTTGCTCGTGGGTGACGTGTCCGGCAACTACGAAGACCTCAAGGGCGAGCGCTTCCGCGGCCGGGCCCGCCAGCGCGCGGAGCAGTATTTCGAGGAGGCCGATGCCATCCTCGCCGCCGAAGCGTCCTAACGTTTCCCGGATATACGAGAGCGGGGGCCCACAGCGGCCCCCGTTTTCGTTTGGCGTGTCTTGTTCGTTTGGCATGATGTGACGGGCGCGGCCACGTACCTCACCAGAAGCGCAAGCGCTCCCACGTGGTGACGGCGTCGAGGGTAAGCGGCGCGTCGGGACCCACGGCAACTGTGCGCGCGCTGATCTCCCGGCCTTCGAGGAACTCTGTCATCTCGACCTCCATGTCCCGCGGGAAGGTGAGCGACAGCGGCGCGTGGCCTTGCACGTCCCAGGCGATAAAACCGGCATAGGTCGACAGCTCTCCCAGCTCGAACCGCGCATCGGGGTCGGTGACATTGCAGACCGCCATGGCGATCCAGCCGTCTATGGGGTCATCGAAATCCACGGGCAGACTGTCGGGATGCACCATGAGCGACATGGCCTCCACCAGCGCCTCCTCCCCGCCGATCACCGTCTCGATATCCGCCCAGAGCTCGTCGCCATAGATGTAGGTCCCCTCGCGGAAGGGCGCGATGTCCACGAGCCCCTCGGCATCGAGAAAGCCCGCCGGCAGCGGCGCGAGCAGGGCCTCGGTCTCCCGCGTCTCGAACTTGATGAACATCTCCACGCCACGCTCCGTCCGGTCGACGAGAAGCGTGAGATCCGCCGCCGAAGCGGGCAGGGCCGAAGAGAGCAGGAGAGCCAGTGTCGTGCGCATGGGCCATACTTATGGGGCGGACAGGCGCTGACAACTCCCCGCCGCCCTTTGCGATTGCTGGCAACCCGCCCGTGCCTTACACCCCCCGCGACGAGGTGAACCACCCTGCACGGAGGGCCCCGCGCGCCGACCCGGGACGGGGGCGCAGAGGGCCGCGTCACACGCGCCGCGCGGGCAGACGGGACGGATGATGAGGCCATACGAGCGCGACCCGGCGGCGATCTATGCCCAGAGCTTTGCCACCGTGCGGAGCGAGGCCCGCCTCGGGCGGTTCCCGCCCGATTTGGAGCCCATGGTGATCCGCCTCATCCATGCCTGCGGGATGGTGGACATCGCGGATCGGCTCACCTTCTCGCCCGACGCGGCGGGGGTGGGGCGCGCTGCGCTCGCCCGGGGCGCGCCGATCCTCTGCGATTGCGAGATGGTCGGGGCGGGGATCATCCGGCGCATCTTGAAAGGCAACGAGGTCATCGTGACCCTGAACGAGGCAGGTGTGCCCGCGGACGCCAAGGCGCGCGGCACAACGCGGAGCGCGGCGGCGGTGGAGCTCTGGCGACCCCACCTCGCGGGCGCGGTCGTGGCCATCGGCAACGCCCCCACGGCGCTATTTCACCTTCTGGAGATGCTCGAGGCGGGCGCGCCGAAGCCCGCCGTGATCCTCGGCTTCCCGGTGGGTTTCGTGGGCGCGGCGGAGAGCAAGGCGGAGCTTGCCGCCAACCCCCGTGGCTGCGATTTCGTGACCCTGCGCGGACGGCGCGGCGGCTCGGCCATGGCGTCGGCGGCGGTCAACGCCCTCGCTGCAGGGCTCGACGGCGGCGTGGCATGAGCCTCCATGTCATCGGCATCGGTGCGAACGGGCTGGAAAGCCTCGCGCCCTCCGCGCGGGCCGCGCTCGACGCCGCGGAGGTGATCGTGGGCGGGGCGCGCCACCACGCGCTCACCGGCGGGATCGAGGCCGAGCGCCTGTCATGGCCGTCCCCCTTCGACGCGCTCGTCTCCCAGCTCGAGGACCTCGCCGGGCGGCGGGTCGCGGTTCTCGCTACGGGCGATCCCCTCTGGTTCTCCGTTGGGGAAAAGCTGGCCGAGGCTTTCCCGCGGGCCGTCTTTCACCCGCAACTCTCCGCCTTCCAGCTCGCCGCCGCGCGCATGGGATGGTCGCTCTGCGCGGTCGACACGCTCAGCATCCATGGCCGCCCGGTGGAGACCCTGCTTCCATTCCTGCGTCCCGGCGCGCGCCTTCTGCTGCTCACCAGCGGTGCGGGGAGCCCAGGGGATGTCGCCGACCTTCTGGTGGCGCGTGGCTTCGGCCCGTCAATGCTCACAATGCTCGCGGATCTCGGCGGAGACGAGACCCGTATGGACGGCACCGCAGAGGGCTGGCAGGGCCCGGCCCCCGCCTTCCACACGCTCGCCGTCCACCTCGTACCCGGACCGGGGGCGCGGATGCTGCCGCGGAGCTTCGGCCTCCCTGACGCGGCCTTCGAAAGCGACGGCACGATGACCAAACGCGAGGTCCGCGCCCTCACGCTCTCTGCGCTCGCCCCGGCGCCGGGCGCGCTTCTTTGGGATATCGGCACCGGCGCGGGCTCCGTGGCCATCGAGTGGATGCGCGCCGCCAAGGGGGCGGAGGCCATCGGCATCGAGCCCCGCGCCGACCGCCGCGCCCTGGCCGCCGCCAATGCCACCGCGCTCGGCACGCCGGGCCTGACGATCCTCGACGGGGAGGCACCGGACGCCCTCGCGGAGCTACCGGCCCCTGACGCCGTCTTTTTCGGCGGCGGGCTTTCGGAGCGCGCCTTCGCACGCGCTTGGTTGGCCCTGAAGCCCTACGGGCGCCTCGTCGCCAACGCCGTCACCCTGGAATCCGAGGCGACGTTGACCGCGCTGCACCAGGCCCATGGCGGAGAGCTCCTCCGCATCGCGGTCCAGCGCGCGGAGCCCGTGGGCCGCCTTACCGGATGGAAGCCCGCCATGCCCGTTACCCAGCTCTCCTTGGTCAAGCCATGACGGCGCCCGGTACGCTCTACGGCGTGGGCGTGGGGCCGGGCGACCCGGAGCTCATCACGCTCAAGGCCGCGCGCCTCATCTCGGCCTGCCCGGTCATCGCCTATCCCACCCTGGCGGGGGCGGAGAGCTTTGCCCGTCGCATCGCGGCGGACCTCATCACCCGCGACCACGCCGAAATCGCCATGGACGTGCCCATGACGCCCGACCGCGCCCCGGCCCAGGCGGCCTATGACCGGGGCGCCGCCGAGATCGCGGCGGCGCTGCGGGACGGGCGCGACGTGGCCTGTCTCTGCGAGGGCGATCCGCTGTTCTATGGCTCCTTCATGTATATTTTCGCCCGACTGTCATCTCAATTCGACATTGAGATCATCCCCGGCATCACCAGCGTCACCGCATGCGCCGCCCGCGCGGGCATGCCTATCGCGGCGCGAAACGAGCGCGTGACCGTGCTCCCCGGGCCGCTTCCTGAGAAGGAGCTCGAGGCGCGCATCGCCGGGGCCGAGAGCGTCGTCATCATGAAGATCGGCCGCCACCTGGCGAAGATCCGCGGCGTCATGGACCGGCTCGGCGTGTTGGGCGAGGCCACCTACGTGGAGCGCGCGACGCTCCCCGAGGAGCGGGTTCTGCCCCTGGCGGAGGCGCCCGACCCCGCGCCGTACTTTTCCATGATCCTTCTCACGAAAGGGGCCGATCCATGGCTCTGACCCCCGTAATCCTGGCCCTGTCGCAGTCGGGAGAGCCCGTGGCCCACCGCATCGCCGCCGCGCTCGACGCTCCCGTCCACGGGCGGGCCGCCAGGGTGGACCGGGCCGACGGGTTTTTTGACAACGCCCTCGACCACGCGCGGGAGCTCTTTGCGGCGGGCGTGCCGATCATCGGGGTCTGCGCTTCCGGCATCCTGATCCGCGCGGTGGCGCCGCTCCTCGCCGACAAGCGCGCGGAGCCGCCCGTGATCAGCGTCTCGGACGATGGTGGGGTGGTCGTACCGCTCCTCGGCGGTCACCGCGGCGCCAACCGGCTGGCGCGGGATGTGGCGGAGGCCCTGGGCGGCACCGCTGCGGTGACGACGGCGGGGGAGGTCTCGCTCGGTGTGGCGCTGGATGAGCCCCCGGCCGGCTGGCGGCTCGCCAATCCAGAGGCTGCGAAATCCGCCATGGCCGCGCTCCTCGCGGGCGGTGGCGCCGAGGTGACGGGAGACGCGCCGTGGCTCGACCTGCCGCCCGGCGACGATGTCCGCATCGCCGCCACCGTCGCGCCCGCGCCGGACGCTACGCTCCATTTCGCGCCGCTCCGCGTGACCCTGGGCGTGGGCTGCGCACGGGACTGCCCGCCGTCGGAGCTCGCGGACCTCGTCGGGCGGGAGCTCTCCGCGGCGGGTCTTGCCCCCACCGCGATCCATTCGGTGAACACGATCGACTTGAAGGCCGATGAGCCTGCGATCCTCGACCTCGCGGCCTCGCTCGACGTGCCGCTCAGGTTGTTTTCCGCAGACGAGCTGGAGGGGCAGATCGGCCGTGTAAAAACTCCTTCCAACATTGTTTTCGCGGAAGTCGGCACGCATTCGGTGGCCGAGGCCGCCTCGCTGGCCCAGTCGCCGTCCTCGGTGCTCGTGCGGCCGAAGGCGAAGACCGCCCGGGCGACCTGTGCGATCTCCCTCGCGCCGGACCCCCTGACCGAGCTGCGGGGACGCGGGCGCGGGCGGCTCTCCGTCGTCGGGATCGGCCCCGGTCAGGCGGCCTGGCGCACGCCGGAGGCGAGCCGCCTCATCTCCGAGGCCGAGGAGCTTGTGGGCTACGGCCTCTACATCGATCTCCTGGGCCCGCTCGCGCACGGCAAGGCGCGGTCGGACTTCCCCCTCGGCGGGGAGGAGGCCCGTTGCCGCTACGCCCTGGAGCGCGCGGGGGAGGGGCGCGATATCGCGCTCGTCTGTTCCGGGGATGCCGGCATCTATGCCATGGGCGCGCTGGTTTTCGAATTGCTTGACCGGCAGTCCCACGGCGTGAGCGATCCTGCGCGGCGGGTGGAGGTCGTCTGCGCGCCCGGCGTCTCGGCGCTGCAGGGCGCGGCGGCCCGCGCCGGTGCGCCCCTCGGACACGATTTCTGCGCGATTTCCCTGAGCGATCTTCTGACCCCGCGCGAGGACATCCTGCGCCGCATCCACGCGGCCGCCGACGGTGATTTCGTGATCGCGTTCTACAATCCCGTGTCGCGGCGGCGGCGCACGCTCTTGGCCGAGGCGCGGGATATCCTCCTGCGACGGAGGCCCGCCGATACACCGGTGATGCTGGCCATGTCTCTGGGGCGCCCGGAGGAGAGCATCACCTATCGGACGCTCGCGGAGCTCGACGTCGACGAGGTCGACATGCTGACGACGGTCCTGGTGGGCTCGTCGCATTCCCAGCTTGCCGCGCTCGGCACCGGGCCGCGGATGTACACGCCGCGCGGCTATGCGCGCAAGATCGATGGCGATTTGAGCAATATAGGAGGCGAATAATGAAGGTTTATTTCGTCGGTGCCGGTCCCGGGGACCCCGAGCTTTTGACGTTGAAGGCGGCGAAGCGCATCGCGGCTTGCCCGGTCTGCCTCTATGCCGGGTCCCTCGTGCCGGCGGAGGTGGTGGCCGGCGCGCCCGAGGGCGCCCATGTGAGGGACACCGCCGCGATGACGCTGGAGGAGACGCATGGGGAGATCCTCGCTGCGCAGCGAAATGGGCAGGATGTGGCGCGGGTCCATTCCGGCGACCCGTCCCTCTACGGCGCGATCGCGGAGCAGATCAGGCTCCTGAAGCGGGACGGGATCGACTACGAGATCATACCGGGCGTTCCAGCCTATACCGCCGCCGCTGCGGCCCTCGGCCAGGAGCTCACCATCCCCGAGGTTGCCCAGTCGATCGTGCTCACCCGCATGTCCATGAAGTCGACCGGCATGCCGGAGCACGAAAGCTTGACTAATTTCGCCAAATCAAGGACCACCCTGGCCATCCACCTCGCGATCCGGAACCTGCGGGAGATCGAGCGGCAGCTCATCCCCGAATACGGGGAAGACTGCCCGGTGGCCGTCGTCTACCGCGCGAGCTGGCCCGATCAGCTGATTCTGCGCGGCACGCTCTCCGATATCCGGCGGAAGGTCAGAGCGGCGAAAATCACGCGCACGGCCCTGATTCTCGTCGGGCCCGCCCTAGGCGAGGTGACCGATTTCAAGGACAGCGCGCTCTACGATCCCAACGAGACGCACATCCTGCGTGTGAAAAAGGGCGCATAGGCCCGTCCCCGCGCGGCGGACCCGTGAAAACGCAACAATACCCATGACAAAATGGTGATGTGCTATAGTTTCCGCCGCGGGAAGCGGAGGAAATGGCATGACTTACCTTTCTGACGAGGTTCGGGCGGTTCTCGACGCGGCACGCGCCAAACAGGCGAAACGCCGATCGCGTCTGCGGGTCGAGACGGGCGATACCTATTTTCCGGTGCTCCGGCTTTGGGAGGGGGGCTTCGCCGTGGATCGGGAGGATGCGCTCAACCTGCGGGGTCTGGTGGACCTCTATGACGGGCCCCGGCACCTCTACCAGGCGCTCATCGTGACCTCCTCCGAGACCGGCGGCGAGCGTCATTTCGAGTTCAAGCGCAACACCTCCGCCGCCGATGCCGCGCCGCTGGACTACGCGCGTGAAACGCTTCAGCCCATTGCATTTCTGCGCAGCGACACGCAGCAATAACCACGCTCACTGTAGGTCCGAGAACGCCTCTGCCAGGCGGTCGGCCGCCTCGATGACGCGCGCGCGCGGGGTCGCGATGTTCAAGCGGAGGAAGCTCTCTCCGCCCTTCCCAAAGGTCGGGCCGTGGTTCACGGCGATTTTCGCTTGTTTCTCGACGCGGGCGGTGAATTCCTCACGCTCCATGCCCGTTCCGGAGAAGTCCACCCAGCTCAGATAGGTCGCCTCCAGGGGCATGGAGGACAGCCCCGGTATCGCGTTCACCGCCGCGTCGAAGACCTTCCGGTTCTCATCGACATACGCGCACAGATCATCGACCCAGGCCGCGCCCTCCGGCGAGTAGGCCGCCGTGGCCATGGCCAGCCCAAAGGAATTGGCCGAGGTGCCGAGCGCGGCCATACGCTTTGAAAACGCGTTGCGGAGATCCGGATCGGCGATGATCACATTGCCCGCATGGGCCCCCGCGATGTTGAAGGTCTTCGTCGTCGCCGACAGGTTGATGAGCCGGTCCGCGACGCCGTCGATATGGGCCATGGGGACGTGCTTCACGTGGAAGGTGAGATCGCGGTGAACCTCGTCGGCCACGATGATGAGGTCGTGCCGACGGGCGAATGCGGCGAGCTCCTCGAGCTCCTCCCTCGACCAGACGCGCCCCCCGGGATTGTGCGGCGAGCAGAGGATGAGGAGCCTCTCATGCCCCTTCATCTGAGCGTCATAGGCCGCGAAATCCATCTCGTAGCGCCCATCGGCATTCACGAGCTCTAGCTCGACCATGTCGCGCTCTGCCGCCCGGATCACGCGCCCGAAGGCATGGTAGACGGGGGAGAACACCACGACCCCCTCCCCGGGTTTCGTGAAGCTATCCACGCAGAGCCCGATGGCGTTCACGAGCCCGTTGGTGGTCAGGATCCAGCTCGGGTCGATTTCGAAACCGTGGCGCGTCTCCGACCACCATTTCACCGCCGCGTTGTACTTCGTCAGGTCCCCGAAGTAGCCGTAGATGCCGTGCCGTAGCATCTCACTCAAGGCGTCCTGCACGACCTCCGGGGGGCGGAAATCCATATCGGCCACCCACATGGCGAGCCCGTCGTCGCTCGACACGCCGTAGAGTTTTTCCATGAGGTCCCACTTCAGGCAGTCCGTGTTGCGTCGGTCGATCACGTGATCGAAGGGCGTGTCAAAGCTCATGGATGTCTCCTTTGGCCGGGAACGTAACCGCCGCGAGGGGGCCTGCAAGGGGTTTGCGGGGGGCGGAGCCATCTACTATGTGCAGCCCATGACCATCCGACCGATCCTGATCCACCCCGACCCGCGCCTGAAAAAGCCGGCCGAGCCCGTGACGGAGATCACGGAGAAGCTGCGCAGCCTCGCCGACGACATGCTCGAGACGATGTATGATGCGCCGGGCATCGGGCTTGCCGCGCCGCAGGTGGGGGTGAGCCTGCGCATGATCACGATGGATTGCGTCAAGGAGGAGGGGGCCGACCCGCGCCCCATGGTGCTCCTCAATCCCCTTGTCGTCGCGGCCTCGGACGAGACGGCGACCTACGAGGAAGGCTGCCTGTCCATCCCCGAGCAATACGCCGATATCGAACGCCCGGCGGAGGTGGACGTGCGCTGGCTCGGGCTCGACGGGCAGATGCACGAGGAGCATTTCGCCGGCCTCTGGGCCACCTGCGTCCAGCACGAGATCGACCACCTCGATGGCAAGCTCTTCATTGACTATCTCGGCCCGCTCAAGCGCCAGATGATCACGCGCAAGATGCAGAAGCTCAAACGCGAGAAGGCCCGCGCCTGATGATCCGGGCGCTCGTGCTCTATCCCGATCCGCTGCTGGCGGAGGTGTCCGCCCCGGTGCGCGCCTTCGACGAGGATCTGGCGGGCCTCGTGCGCGATCTCTTCGACACGATGTACGATGCGCCGGGCCGTGGCCTCGCAGCCGTCCAGATCGGGCAGACCCAGCGCGTTTTCGTCATGGATGCGGGTTGGAAGGAGGGCGCGCCGCGCCCCTGTGTCTTCGTCAATCCCGTCATCACCGATCACACCACCGCGCTCGCCACCCAAGAGGAGGGCTGCCTTTCCATTCCCGACACGCCCCGCCGTGTGGCGCGCCCGTCGGAGGTCACGCTGGCGTGGCAGGACGAGCACGGGATCCCCCACGAGGGTACTTTCACCGGCTTCGAGGCGGCCTGCGTGCAGCATGAATTCGACCATCTCGAGGGCAAGACGATCCTCGATCACCCCGAGGCGCCCGCGTGACCGTCCGCCCCTGCCTGCCCTGGCCGCATAAGAGCCTGCGCACGCCCGCCGCACCCGTGGAGGAGATCACCGAGGAGATCCAGGCGATCTGGGCGGACATGATCGACACGATGGAGGCGATGCCGGGCATCGGCCTCGCCGCGCCGCAGATCGGCGTGGGCCTCCGCCTCGCCGTCGTCGATGCCAGCCGAGAGCGGGGCAAGGCGATCCGGATGGCCAACCCGGAGGTGCTGCACGCCTCGGTAGAGGAGGTCATGGGCGAGGAAGCCTCTCCCAACCTTCCCGGCGTCTCGGCCAAGGTGAAGCGGCCGCGCGCCGTCACCGTGCGGTTCCTCAATGCGCAGGGCGTCTGGGACCGGCAAGAGCTCGTGCTGCAATGGGGCCGCTCCGTGCAGCACCAGATCGACCACCTCAACGGGCGCATGTATTTCGACAATCTGAGCCGGGTGAAGCGCGACATGCTCTTGCGCAAGGCGGGGCGCCGCTGATGCGCGTGGTCTTCATGGGCTCGCCCGATTTCTCCGTGCCGGTGCTCGAGGCGCTGGCGGAGGAACACGAGATCGCCTGCGTTTATTGCCAGCCGCCCCGCCCTGCCGGACGCGGCAAGAAGGACCGCCCCACGCCTGTCCACGCCCGGGCGGAGGCGTTGGGCCTCCCCGTCCGCCATCCCGTTTCGCTGCGCAGCGAAGACGCGCAGGCGGACTTCGCGGCGCTCGAGGCCGATATCGCTGTCGTGGTGGCCTACGGGCTCATCCTGCCGCAGGCGGTGCTCGACGCGCCGCGCCTGGGTTGCCTCAATATCCACGCCTCTCTCCTGCCGCGCTGGCGCGGGGCCGCGCCGATCCACCGCGCCGTGATGGCGGGCGACGCGGAGACGGGCATCTGCATCATGCAGATGGAGGCGGGGCTCGATACCGGCCCCGTGCTCCTCAGCGAGGCCACGCCCATCGGGGCGGAGGAGACGACGGGCGACCTCCACGACCGGCTCGCGGCCATGGGCGCGCGGCTCATCATCGAGGCGCTTGCCCAGCTCCCGCTGGAGCCGGACGCCCAGCCCGAAGAGGGCGTCACCTATGCCGAGAAGATCGCCAAGGACGAGGCCCGGGTGGACTGGACCCGCTCCGCGGCGGAGGTGGACGCGCATATCCGGGGCCTCTCGCCCTTTCCGGGCGCGTGGTGCGAGATGGATGGCGCGCGGGTGAAGCTCCTGCGCTCGCGGGTCGCGGCGGGGCAGGGGGCGGCGGGGCAAGTATTGGGTGGTCTGACAGTGGCCTGCGGTGACTGCGCGGTAGAGATCCTCGAGCTGCAAAAGGCGGGGAAGCGCGCGACGAGCGCGGAGGACTTCCTGCGCGGCGCGGCGCTGCCTGATCGCCTGACATGACCCCCGAAGAGGCCCCAGCCTGGTTCGACAGCCTCCCACCCGCCACCGAGGACGACATGCTCGGGAGCTGGCGCGGGGAGGAGGTGCCCACCGGGCATCCCATGGACGGTCTCCTTGCCGCGTCATACTGGCAGGGGAAGCGCTTTGACGGGCCGGACGCTGTGCATCCCCTGATCCACGCCGTCCCGCTCTGGGGCGCGCGCTCGCTCAACCCGCGCTTCCTGCCGCTCCGGCTCATCACGGGCCTCCCGGCGCGCGACACGCTGCTCAGGCTCACCTTCCCACTCCTCGCGCCGCTCTTCTTCACGTCGAAACCCCGCGCGCGGCTCCGTACGCTGCGCTTTCGGGGGCGCGATCACGCGGCTATGTGTTATGACGCGCAGCCCATCCACGATGTCTTCGCCAAGATCGGCGAGGACGAGCGGCTGGGCTGGATGGACTTCAAGGGCATGGCGCAGCCCTATTTCTTCAAACTTACCCGCTGAGCGCGTCGCGCGCGGCCGTCAGCACGGCTTCGAAGGGAGGCTCGAAGGGACCGGGCTCCGCGAGGTCGTGCCACCAGAACTTGAAGAGATGCCCGCCATCGTCCGCGCAGACATGCTGGAAACGCTCCGGCACCGGCCCGCGAACGCGGGTGAGGATGAAATGCCAGCGCTCGCCGGGCCGGATGTCGTCCCGCACGGCCAGTTCGAGGGCCGAGATCGCCAGAAGCCCGCTTTCCTCCCAAAGCGCGCGTGCCGCCGCCCGCGTGGGGTGTTCGCCGTCCTTGATGGTGCCCTTGACGATCTGCGCGCCCGTCTCGGGGTGGGTGAAGGCCAAAAGGCGCATGGGATCCCCCGCCGGATGCAGGACGAGGGGGACGACCGTCCCGATCATGGCTTTTCGGGCTTGAAGGGCGCCATGCCCGCGCGGGCCAGCTCGTCGGCGCGTTCGTTCTCGGGGTGGCCTGCATGGCCCTTCACCCATTCCCAGGTGACGTCATGGCGTGCGCGGGCTGCATCGAGCCGCTGCCAAAGCTCCACGTTCTTCACCGGCTTTTTCGCGGCGGTCTTCCAGCCCCGCGCCTTCCAGCCGTGAATCCAGGAGTTGATGCCGTCTTTCACGTAGGAGGAGTCCGTCACGAGCGTCAGCTTCGTGGCCCGCTCCAGCGTCTCGAGCGCGGTGATGGCGGCAATGAGCTCCATACGGTTGTTGGTGGTCTGGGCCTCCCCGCCCGATAGCTCGCGGCGCTTCACCTCGCTCTCACCCTCCCGCGCGATGAGGAGCACGCCCCAGCCGCCCGGCCCGGGGTTCCCGCTGCAGGCCCCGTCGGTGTAGGCGAAGAGCTCAGCCACGCTTCACCGCCCGAATCAGGATGAAGGGCGAGACGTCGCCGGCGAGCCCCGCCTCCGCGCCCTCCTGCTCCCACACCGTCTCGAACCCCGCGCCCTCCAGCGTCGCGAGGAGCTCCTCGCGGGTAAAGTAGCTGTAGAAACGGCCGATCCTGTCGCGCCCCTCGCCAGTGCCGAGCTTCATGCCGAGATGGAGCACGCCTCTGGGCTTCAGCGCCGCGGCGATGGCCGAGACATGGCCTGCGAAGTCCGCGCGGGGCGCGTGGAGGAGGGAGAAAGAGGCGAAGATGCCGTCGAAATCGCGCGCCTCTTTCAGGGCCTCGAACGTGGCCACGCGGGCCGCGACGCCGGGTGCCTCCGCGGCGGCGATCATCTCCGGGCTCGCGTCCCAGGCGTGGGTCTCGAAGCCGCGCCCGGCCAGATAGCGCGCCGCATGCCCCGGCCCGCAGCCGAGGTCCAGCACGCGCCCGCCTTCGCGCAACGCATCGGCGAAGGCGATGAGCGAGGCTGCGGGCTCCGGTTTCACTATCGCCTCGTACTCGGCCACGCGGGCGGCGTAGGCGGCGAGGGTTTCGTCGTCGCTCATGCCAGCCCCCCCGCCAGCAGCCCCACCGTGAGCGCGGCGATGACGAGCGCCGTGAGCAGCACGCGCAGCTGCATCCACCAATCGGGCGTGAGCCCGCGCCGGTAAAAGAGGTAGTCGAGCCCCAGAAGCCCCGCAAATCCCACGATGAGCATGTCCGCCGAATTGTCCGCCCCGGCCCCCACGAAGAAGAAGCAGTAGAGCGCCGGCGCCGTCGACAGCGCGTAGCCCCAGACCTGCCAGTCGCCCGCCTTCGTGGCAAAGCCCCAGAGCACGCCCGACATGAAGCTCAGGATGATCGCCCCGTACCAGAGCTGCACGAAGGGCCCGATGAGGCGCGCGTTGAGATAGGGCAGGGCGGCCGTGCCGAGCTCGGGCAAGAGCGTCGTGAGCGCGCCCCAGAGGAACGGCAAGACACCGGCGAGGCCGAGAAGAAGGGCGGAGCGCGGGACGGTCATGGGGCGGGTATAGCGCGGCCTCAGGCGCGTTCCATGGCCAGTCGGCCCGCGAGGAGCGCGAAGACGCCCGCAAAGGTCCGGTTCATCCAGACGAGCGCCCGCTCCGAGCCGAGGATGAAGATCCGTACCCGCGCGGCAAAGGCGCCGTAGAGCAGGAAGACCGCGTAGGTCATGGCCATGAAGACCCCGCCCAGCGTGGCCATCTCCAGCGTCGCCGCGGCCGGATCGCCTGACAGGAACGGCGGAAGCAGCGCAAGAAAGAAGATCGAAAGCTTCGGGTTCAGGATGTTAATGAGCGCGCCGCGCCGCGCGATGCGCCAGGGATGCTCGGGGCGGGGATCAGCCTCGATGGAGAGCGCGCCACCCGCGCGGAGCGCCTGCCACGCGAGGTAGAGCAGGTAAGCCACGCCCGCGAACTTCGCGACCTGAAATGCCATCGCCGAGGCATGGAGCAGCGCCGCAAGGCCCAAGGCCGCGGCGAGGAGATGCGGGACGATTCCCATGGTGCATCCCAGCGCGGCCCAGCTCGCCGCCCGTGCGCCGCGCCCGAGGCCCACCGCCAGCGTGTAGATCACGCCCGTGCCCGGGGCGATGACGACGACGAAGGCGGTGACGAGAAATTGCAGGGACATGGGCGGGCTCCTTTGGGCGCACCCAAGCACAGCGCGCGGCCCGGCACCAATGAATAGCGCTGATGCCGAGGTTCAGCGCCGCGATTGGAGGATGTCGATGAGCTCGGAGAACTTCGCGCGCTGTTCGCCCGCGTCGCCGCTCCGGATCGCGTGTTCCACGCAGTGCGCGGCGTGATCCTCGAGGATCAGCGTCTCCACGCCTTTAACCGCCGCGCGGATGGCGGCCGTTTGGCTCAGGATGTCGACGCAGTAGCGATCATCCTCGATCATCTTGGCGATGCCGCGCACCTGGCCTTCGATGCGCTTGAGCCGGGCGAGCGTCGCCTCTTTGTTGCCGTGCATCTTGTGGTGCTCCAGATTATACCCTATGGGGGTATGGAGTATATGTCGGAGGTCACCATGGCAACCTATCACGTGCGCCAGGACGGGCGCGGCAAGAGCATCGCCGATTACTGGCCGCTCATCGCGCTGGTGGGGGTCTCGGTGCTCGCGGGCGGGGCGCTCGCGGCGCAGGGGATGGCTTGGATGCCCGCCTTCATGGGCGTTTTCCTCGTCTTCTTCGCGCTCCTCAAGATTTTCGATCTCAAGGGCTTTCGCCGCGGCTTCAAGATGTATGACCTGTTGGCGCGGCGGGTGCCGAACTACGCCCTCGTCTACCCGTTCATCGAGCTTGGTCTCGGCCTCGCCTATCTGAGCGGCGTGGCACCCACGGCGGTGCAATGGGCCACCGTGGCGGTGTTCAGCTTCGGAACGCTCGGGGTGATTTCGGCACTGCGCCGGGGGCTCGACATCGATTGCCCCTGCATGGGCTCGATCCTGTCGGTGCCGCTGTCCACCGTCACGCTGACGGAGGACCTGTCCATGGTGGCGATGGCGGGCCTCATGCTCGCGGGCCTGGCCGCCTGATCACTCCTCCTCGGAGCTCGCGGTCACCCGGCGCTCCACGCGCGGCTCGTCGCGGGGCTCGCGCGGCGGGCGCCCGATCACATCCTTGAGCTCGTCGAGCTCGATGAAGTTGTCGGCCTGCCGGCGCAGTTCATCGGCGATCATGGGGGGAGAGGAGCGAATGGTGGACACCACGCTCACCCGCACGCCGCGGCGCTGCAACGCCTCGATCAGCGGGCGGAAATCCCCGTCCCCGGAAAAGAGCACGATGTGGTCGATATGCGGCGCCAATTCCATGGCATCGACCGTGAGCTCGATATCCATGTTGCCCTTCACCTTGCGGCGGCCCTGGCTGTCGGTGTATTCCTTGGCCGGTTTGGTGACCATGGAGAACCCGTTGTAGTGGAGCCAGTCCACGAGCGGGCGAATGGGCGAATACTCGTCGTTCTCCAGCAGGGCCGTGTAATAAAAGGCCCGCAGCAGTTTCCCGCGACGCATAAATTCCTGTCGCAGAAGCTTGTAGTCGATGTCAAATCCAAGTGCCTTCGCGGCAGCATAGAGGTTCGACCCGTCGATGAACAGCGCCAGCCGTTCGTCCCGGTAAAACATGATGTGTCCTTCCTGACGCGCCTGTGACAGGACGGTGAGTGAGGCCGTCCCAAGCGCATCGCGTGTCATAAATGATTATTTTAGTGTCACAAGCCACAAATTCGATGCCGCCCCGTCGGCTTTATCACGTGGCCTTGGGCGCAAACCTTCCATCCTCTTATGGCACACCGGAAAAAACCTTGCGGTACGCTGTGGAACATCTGCGTGAGTATAAGTGTCATATGGTGGCGCTGAGCAGGTTTTTCACCACGCCGGCTTTTCCGGCGGGGAACGGCCCAGACTATGTCAACGCCGCAGCCGCCATCGAGGGCCCGCCGGAGCCCGCCGCGATGATGGGCGTGCTCCACGGGATCGAGGCGCATCTGGGCCGCGCGCGGTCCCAGCGCTGGGGCCAGCGGGTGATCGACCTCGACCTCCTGACCGCGGGCGATGACGTGCACCCGGACGCGGAAACGCATGCCGCCTGGCGCGCGCTTCCGCTGGCGGCGCAGATGACGCAGACGCCCGGCGATCTCATCCTGCCGCATCCCCGCCTGCAGGACCGCGCCTTCGTCCTCGTACCCCTCGCGGAGGTCGCGCCGGACTGGCGCCACCCGATCCTCGGGAAGACCGTGCAGGAGATGCGCGACGCCTTGCCCGCAAGCGATCTCGAGGCTGTGACACCGTTGCCTTAGCCCTTGCGCTTTTTTACTTGACAGCCTATTGCAGGCGCTCACCTCTACCGCATTGGAGCACCCATGGCCCGCGTCACCGTTGAAGACTGCGTCGACAAAGTCCCCAACCGCTTCGAGCTCGTCATGCTCGCCGCCCATCGTGCGCGCGAGATCAGCTCCGGCGCGCCGATCACGCTCGACCGTGATAACGACAAGAACCCGGTTGTGTCGCTCCGCGAGATCGCGGAGGAGACGCAATCCGCCGAGGAACTCCGCGAGCGGCTCATCGAGTCGAACCAGACCCAGATCGAGATCGACGAGCCCGAGGACGACAGCATGTCGCTTCTCATGGGGGCCGAGCAGGACAAGCCCGCCGAGGACGATCTCAACGACGAGAAACTGCTGCGCGCGCTCATGGAAGCGCAAGGGCAGAAGTAGGGTGCCATGGCGCTGGACCTCGCCGGGCCCGAAGCCCTTCTAGACCGCGTCCACGCCTACAACCCCCGCGCCGACGGGGCGCTCATCACGAAGGCCTACGCCTTCGGCAAGGACATGCACGAGGGGCAGACGCGCCGCTCGGGCGAGCCCTACTTCACCCATCCCGTGGCGGTGGCCGAGATCCTCGCCGAGCAGAAGCTCGACGACACGACCATCGTCACGGCGCTTCTCCACGACACGGTGGAAGACACCCGCGCGAGCTATAGCCAGGTCGCCGAACACTTCGGCACCGAGATCGCGGAACTCGTCGACGGCGTCACCAAGCTCACGCAGCTGCAGCTGTCGTCGACCGAGACGAAGCAGGCCGAGAATTTCCGCAAGCTCTTCATGGCCACCTCGCGCGACATCCGCGTGGTGCTCGTCAAGCTCGCCGACCGTCTCCACAACATGCGCACCATGAAGGCGATGCCGCCCGAAAAGCAGCATCAGAAGGCGCGGGAGACCATGGACATCTACGCGCCTCTCGCCGGCCGGATGGGCATGCAGTCCATGCGTGAAGAGCTCGAGGACCTCGCCTTCATCGTGCTCAATCCCGACGGGCGCCACTCCATCATCCGCCGCTTCATCTCGCTCCAGAAAGAGACCGGCGACGTGATGACGAAGATCATCGCCGATATCCGCGCGGAGATGCAGAAGGAGGGGATCGAGGCCGAGGTCGCCGGGCGCGCGAAAAAACCCTATTCGATCTGGCGCAAGATGCAGACCAAGCAGCTCAGCTTCTCGCGCCTCTCCGACATCTACGGCTTCCGCGTCATCGTGAAGTCCGAGGCCGATTGCTACCGCGCGCTGGGCGCCATCCACCAGCGCTGGCGCGCCGTGCCCGGGCGCTTCAAGGACTACATCTCCCAGCCGAAGACCAACGGCTACCGGTCGGTGCACACCACTGTCTCCGGCCGCAATGGCCGGAAGGTGGAGGTGCAGATCCGCACGCAGGAGATGCACGAAGTGGCCGAGTCGGGCGTGGCGGCGACGTGGTCGTACCGGGACGGCGAGCGCGTGGAAAACCGCTTTGCCGTGGACCCCACCCAATGGATGGAGCGCATCTCCGAGCATTTCGATGTCGACGCCGATGACGAGGATTTCCTCGAAGCGGTCAAATTGGAGATGTACTCGGACCAGGTCTTCGCCTTCACACCCAAGGGCGACGTGATCCGCCTCCCCAAGGGGGCCACACCGCTCGATTTCGCCTATGCGGTCCACACCCGCATCGGCAACCAGACGGTGTCGGCCAAGGTCGACGGCATCCGCGTCCCGCTCTGGACCCGGCTCAGGAACGGGCAGAGCGTGGAGATCATCACCGCCGAGGGCCAGCGCCCGCAGGCCACCTGGATCGACATCGCCTCCACCGGGCGCGCGAAATCCGCCATCCGCCGGTCGCTCCGCGAGGAGGACCGGCAGCGCTTCATCAAGCTCGGGCGTGAGCTCACGCGCACGAGCTTCGAGGCCGTGGGCCGCTCGGCGACGCTAAAGGCCCTGCGCACGGCGGCCAAATCGCTGGGCATCGAAAGTGCCGACGAGATGCTCGCGCGCGTGGGCGCCTCGGAGCTCGCCTCCCGCGAGGTGGTGCAGGCGGTCTATCCCGATCTCGCGCCGAAGCGCCGCGCCGAGATCGATCCCAAGCGCGCCGTCCTCGGCCTCGATGCCGACCAGAGCTTTCACCGCGCGCCCTGCTGCCAGCCCGTCCCGGGGGAGCGCATCGTGGGCATCACCTACCGCGGCAAGGGCGTCGTCGTGCACGCCATCGATTGTGCCAACATGGCGCTTTACGAGAACGAGCCGGAGCGCTGGCTCGACCTGCGCTGGCAGGAGGGCCGCCACGGGCTCTCCAACACGGTGAGTGTGGAGGTGACCATTTCCAACGATGCCGGCGTCCTCGGGCGCATCTGCACCCTCATCGGCGAACAGAACGCCAATATCAGCGATCTGACGTTTCTCGATAAGAAACCAGATTTTTATCGTCTCGTGATTGATATCGACCTACGTGATCAGGTGCATTTGCACACCGTTATGACCGTGCTCGAGGCGGACGCGAACGTGGCCGACGTCAGCCGTTACCGGAACCCGGCCCGCTTGACGTCAGGAGCGGATAAGGCACAAGCGTCGTGACATGCGAGGGGAGGGCCGATTGGTCTTCAAACGACGCGACAAGCTCAGCCTCTGGCGCCGGGTAAGGGACTTCCTTTATCCGAAGGGCGGCTGGGTGCGCGCCTTCGAATACGTCAAGCTGCGCCTGCGGCGACTGCCCGACCCGCCCGAAAAGATCGCCCGCGGCATCTGGGCGGGCGTCTTCACCGCCTTCACGCCGTTCTACGGGCTCCACTTCATCTTTTCGGTGCTCCTGGCCTATGCCATGCGCGCCAACATCCTGGCCGCGCTACTTGCCACCTTCTTTGGCAACCCGCTCACCTACGTGCCCATCGGGGTGGTGTCGCTCCAGACCGGGTACTTCATGCTGGGCATCCGCCCGCGGGAGGATATCGACCGCTCGCTGGGCGGGCAGTTCTCCGATGCCTTCGGCGATCTCTGGCACAATTTCGTTGCGCTCTTCACCAGCGACGTGACCCGCTGGGACGGGCTTCTGACCTTCTGGCACGACGTCTTCTTTCCCTATCTCATCGGCGGGATCGTTCCGGGCGTCATCGTGGCCTCGGTCTGCTATTACCTCTCGGTGCCGGTCATTCGCGCCTACCAGAACCGGCGCCGTGGCATGATGCGCGCCAAGCTTGCCGAGATCAAAGAAAAGGCCAAGTCGAAGGCCGTGCACAAGAAGCTGAAAGATCAGGAAGGCTCGGGATGACGACGCTCCCCCACCAGCGCCTCGGCGTGAACATCGATCATGTGGCCACCGTGCGGAATGCGCGCGGCGGCGACTATCCCGATCCGCTCCGCGCCGCCAAGCTCGCCGAGGAAGCGGGCGCCGACGGCATCACCGCCCATCTGCGCGAGGATCGCCGGCACATAAGCGACGCCGATATCGAGGGGCTGATGGAGGTGCTCACCGTGCCCCTCAATTTCGAGATGGCCGCCACCGAGGAGATGCAGAGGATCGCGTTGCGCCACAAACCCCACGCCGTCTGCATCGTGCCCGAAAAGCGCGAGGAGCGGACCACGGAGGGCGGCCTCGAAGTCGCGCGGGAGGAAAACCGCCTCGCGCATTACATCGCGCCGCTGCGCGAGGCGGGATGCCGCGTGTCGATCTTCATCGCCGCCGACATGCGCCAGATCGAGGCCGCGCACCGCATCGGCGCGCAGGTGATCGAGCTCCACACCGGCGCCTTTTGCGACGCCATCGCCGAGGGCGACACCGCCACGCGCGACCGGGAACTGAAGGCGCTCACCGAGATGTCCACGTTCGCCCATGGTCTGGGGCTCGAGGTCCATGCCGGCCACGGGCTGAGCTACGAAAGCGTGAGACCCATCGCCGCCCTGCCCGAAGTGCGCGAGCTCAATATCGGGCACTACCTCATCGGAGAGGCGATCTTCCGCGGGCTGAAGCCCGCCATCCACGAGATGCGCCGCCTCATGGAGGCCGCTCGCGCCGGCGTCGCCGCCTGACCCATGCCTGAGCCCACCGTCAATCTATTGCGCTATTCTCTGTGGTTTCTGGGCACGGGTTTCGTCATCACGCTCTTCACGATCCTCTTCCAGCAAGCCTTCGGCATCGGGCTCGGCATGGCGTTCATGCCGATCCTGCCCGCCATGGTGGCGGCCATGGTGGAGGGTGCGAAATATGCAAAATCCACCCGCACGCCGATCCCCGACCCGTGGAAGGCAGCGGGCGCAATGACCGGGCTTTCCATCGCGCTCACCGCGCTTCTCATCGTCACGACGGCGTTGCCCACCATGGGCACTGACGCCTTCGACCTCACGGCGCTCGTCCTGGTGCTGGGCATCTATGCCACGTTCTGGCTCATCTCCAACCGCCTCTTCCTGAGCATGGGCGCGCGCAATGAATGGGCCAGCCAAGATCGCGGTGGCCCCTGACCGGGCGTCTGGCATATTTCGCAGGGTGGCAGGCTAGAATGCGCTGGGTCCTGCTTTGCGTGGGCCTCGTCCTCGCCGCGGGGTCCCTTTGGAAATTGGAGAGCCATCGCCCCGATGCGGAGGTGACGCGCGGCACCGTGGGCACGACGCCGGTCACGGAGTGGCGCGTGGAAGGTCCCATCGCCACCGTCGTCGTGGCCCATGGCTTTGCCGGCTCCCGCCAGCTCATGAACGCCTTTTCCTGGACCCTCGCGGGGGCGGGCTACGACGTCACCGCCTTTGATTTTGAGGGCCACGGCACGAACCCCGTGCCAATGCAGGGCGACGTGAACGAGATCGCGGGGGTCACCGCGCGCCTGGTGGCCGAAACCCGCGCGGTGATGGAGGACGCGGGCCCCGCGCCCGCGCTGCTGGGCCATTCCATGGCCACCGACGTCCTCATCCGAGCCGCCGAGGGGCGCGAGACCGGCCCGGTCGTGGCCATCTCCGCCTTCTCGGGCGCCGTCACGCCCACGCACCCGCCCAACATGCTGCTCATCGCGGGCGAATGGGAGGGCCGCCTCATCGACTTCGGCCGCGAGGCGATCCGGCAGGTGGAGCCCGACGCCACCGAGGGCGAGGTCGTGGGCGGCCGCATGGCCCTCATCGCGCCCAACGTGGAACATGTGGGCATCCTCTTCGCCCCCTACACGCTGCGCGAGACGGTGGCCTGGCTCGATGACTTCTACGGCGTGGACCGCGCGACGCCCGCGCTCGCCACCATCGGCTATCCCGTGCTTGTGCTCCTGGCCGCGCTCATGCTCCTCTGGCGCCCCATCGCCGCGCTTTTCCCCGCGGGCGGGGAGGCGGCGGCGGTTCCGCGCAAGGCGCTCCTGTGGTGCGCGGCCCTCCAGCTCCTCGCGCCGCTCGCCGTCTACTGGATCGAACTCGGCGTGCTGCCGGTGCTGGTGGCCGATTACCTCGCGCTCCATCTGGGCTTTGCAGGGCTCTTGCAGCTTCTGATCCTGCGCCATTTCGGCGTGCCCTTCGGGCGCCTGGCCTACCTCCCCGCCGCGGCGCTTCTCGCCTGGGGGCTCGGCGTCTTCGGGCTCGCCATCGACACCTACCTCGCGAATTTCCATCCCAATGCGGAGCGCGCTCTTATCCTTGCCGCGCTGGCGCTGGGCGCGGTGCCCTACATGGTCGCCGACGCCGTGGCCACGCAAGGCGGCCGCGGCCCGCTCTGGCATCGCCTCCTCTTGCGCACAGCCTTCTTCGCCTCCCTTGGTATCGCCATCGCGCTCGATTTCGAGCGGCTTTTCTTCCTCTTTCTCATCGCGCCGGTGATTCTGCTCTTCTTCCTCATCTTCGGGATGATGGGTCGCTGGACCGCCGATCGCGCGGGCCCGCTCGCGCCGGGCTTGGCGCTCGGCCTCATCCTCGCTTGGTCGCTCGGCGTGACCTTTCCGCTGTTCGAGGCCTAGATGTGATCCTCGGCATCGGCACCGACCTCGCCAATATCGAGCGCATCGCCCGCACGCTCGAGCGCTTCGGCGACCGCTTCCGCAACCGCGTCTTCACCGACATCGAGCAGGCCAAGGCCGAGCGCCGTGCCGACACACCGGGCACCAACGCCAAGCGCTGGGCCGCGAAGGAGGCCTGTTCCAAGGCGCTGGGCACCGGCCTCCGAATGGGCATCGCCTGGAAGGACATGGCCGTCACCAACCTCCGCTCCGGCCAGCCCGTCATGCATGTCACCGGCTGGGCCGCAGAGCGCCTGCGGGAGATGACGCCCGACGGCCACGAGGCCATCATTCACGTTACTTTGACGGACGATCACCCCTGGGCGCAGGCCTTTGTCCTCATCGAGGCGCGCCCCCTCGGAGCGGCCCCACGTCCGCTTGACTTGCCCTACCGCAAACCTCAGTAAGCCGCACGCATCACGAGGAGAGCCGTGCGATGGCCGAGGCCACCAAGGAAAAGCAGAACCCGATCGTCGAGACGGTCAAGACGGTCGTCTACGCGCTCCTCATCGCGGGGGTATTTCGGACGTTCTTTTTCCAGCCGTTCTGGATCCCCTCGGGCTCCATGAAGGACACGCTGCTCATCGGCGATTTCCTCTTCGTCAACAAGATGGCCTATGGCTACAGCTACGCCTCCTGTCCCACGATCCTGATCCCGCAGCTCGGGATAGACATGGACGCGGAGGCGTTCTGCGGCGTCTTCAAGGGGGCCGAAGACCGCCTTTTCGGCGGCGCGCCGGAGCGCGGCGACGTCGTCGTCTTTCGCCACCCCGTGACGGGCCGCGACTTCATTAAGCGCCTCGTGGGCCTGCCGGGCGACGAGGTTCAGCTGCGCGACGGGATGCTCTTTCTCAACGGCGAGGCGGTGGAGCGGGTGGAGGCCGCGCCCTTCATCGAGACCTTCGCCCCCCAGGGCCCCCAGGGCCAGACGCCGTTCTGCGCCAATGGCGCCGTGGGCGGCGGCGGGGAATGCATCAAGGAGGCCGTGCGCGAAACCCTGCCCGGCGGCGCGTCCTACCGCGTCCTCAACATCGGGGAGCGCGCGGCCGACAACACGCCGGTCTACACCGTGCGCCCGGGCCACTTCTTCTTTCTCGGCGACAACCGCGACAACTCCACTGACAGCCGCTTTGCGCAGGCCGTGGGCGGCGTGGGCCAGGTCCCGCTGGAGGATATCGTGGGCCGCGCGGACCGGATCATGTTCTCCTCGGCGGGCCGTTCGATCCTTTTCTTCTGGACGTGGCGGAGCGACCGGTACTTCAAGGCGATCGAGTGAAGCTCTCCGCCGAGGTCCGCGCGTTCCAGGACCGGATCGGTCACGCCTTCGCGCGTCCCGAGCTCCTCGTGACCGCGCTGACCCATGCCTCGCTCAGCTCCGAGACCCGATCCGACAATGAACGGCTGGAGTTCCTAGGCGACCGCGTGCTGGGCCTCGTCATGGCCGAGGCGCTCCTCGATGCCGATGGCGGCGCTTCCGAGGGCCAGCTCGCGCCCCGCTACAACGCCCTCGTGCGCAAGGAAACCTGCGCCGAGGTGGCCCGCGCCTGCGGACTGGGCGAGGTGCTCAAGCTCGGCCGCTCCGAGATGCTTTCGGGCGGGCGCAAGAAGGACGCGCTGCTGGGCGACGGGATGGAGGCGGTGATCGCCGCGGTCTACCGCGATGGCGGGATGGATGCGGCGCGTGCCCTGATCCTGCGCCTCTGGGGCGACCGCATCACGTCCGTGAAGGACGACGCCCGCGACGCCAAGACGACGCTCCAGGAATGGGCCCAGGCCCGCAAGATGCCGCCGCCCTCCTATGTAGAACTCGCCCGCTCCGGCCCCGACCATGCCCCGGAATTCACCATCGAGGCACGCCTCGAGGACGGCACGCGCGCCCGAGCCAGGGCGGGCAGCAAGCGCCAGGCCGAACAGGCCGCCGCGAAGGCGCTCCTCGAGGAGGTCGGGGCGTGAAGCTCCGGCTGGAGACGCGGGACGACATCGCAGCCATCCGCGACGTCACTTATGCCGCCTTCGCCACGACGCCCTGGTCCGACGGGACCGAGGGCGCGATCCCGGAAAAGCTGCGCGCCGCGGGTGACCTCGCCCTCTCCCTCGTGGCGGAATTGGACGGCGAGGTTACGGGCCAGGTCTGCGTCTCGCCCGCCCGGGTCGGCGGCGCCCCCAACTGGTACGGGATCGGCCCCATCGCGGTTCGCCCCGCCCGCCACCGCCAGGGCATCGGCAGCGCTCTCATGCATGCCAGCCTGGGCTGGGCCATGGGCCGGGGCGCCGCGGGGCTCGTCCTCACCGGCAGCAACGACTACTACCCCCGCTTCGGCTTCGAAAGCGGTCACGTGACCTACCTCACCACTCCAGCGCAGTATTGCCTGCGCCTCCTCCTCCACGGGCCGGCGGCCTCCGGCGAGATCACCTTCGCCCCCGCGCTTCAGGAGGCGGGCTGAGGGGCCGGGGGCGAGACGGGATGCCTCCGGCGGAAGTACACGGCACAAAGAAGACGGGCCCTCCGCTCCGTCTCCGGCCCTGCGCTCGTTGCAGCCGTGAGTCACGGCTCCGCTTCTTTGTGCTCCGTACTTCGGGGGTGTGGGGGCTGGCCCCCACGATGCTTGCCACGCGCGCGATTGTCAGCGGCGGGGCGCTGCGCTAAGAGCGCAAGCCTATTTGCAACGGGACCGGCATGACCGAGACACAGACCACACGCGCGGGCTTCGTGGCCCTCATCGGGGAGCCCAATGCCGGGAAGTCCACGTTGCTCAACTGGATGGTGGGCGCCAAGGTCTCCATCGTCACCCACAAGGTGCAGACCACGCGGGCGCGGATCCGGGGCGTGGCGCTCGAAGGGTCGAGCCAGATCGTCTTCGTGGACACGCCCGGCATCTTCAAGCCGCGCCGCAGGCTCGACCGGGCCATGGTCACGGCGGCCTGGGGCGGGATGGCCGATGCCGATGTCACCGTGCTCCTCGTCGAGGCCCATCGCGGCCTCACGCCTGGCGTCCGCCAGATCCTCGAGGCGCTCGAGGACCGGCCCGGGCGCCTTGTCCTCGCCATCAACAAGATCGACCGCGTGGAAGCGCCGAAGCTTCTCGCCCTCGCGGAGGAGCTGAACGCGCTCCGGCCTTTCGAGGAGACCTTCATGATCTCCGCCGAGCGCGGCCATGGCTGCGCCGATCTCAAGGCCTGGCTCGCGCGCGAGATGCCCGAGGGCCCCTGGCTCTACCCCGAGGATCAAATCGCGGACCTCCCGCTCCGCATGATCGCCGCGGAGATGACCCGAGAGAAGCTCACGCTCCGCCTCCACCAGGAGTTACCCTACCAGCTCACCGTGGAGACCGAGACCTGGGAGGAGCGCGAGGACGGAACCGCCCGCATCGACCAGGTGATCTATGTCATGCGCGACGGCCACAAGGGCATCGTGCTCGGCAAGAAAGGCGAGACGGTGAAGGCCATCAGCCAGGCTGCCCGCGCCGAGCTCGAGGAGTTCCTCGGCCGCAAGGTGCACCTCTTCATGCAGATCAAGGTCCGTCCTGGCTGGCTCGAGGAGCGCGCGCGCTACGCCGAGATGGGCCTCGAGTTCCGCGACGGGGACGGGTGAGGCTCGCCGCCGACATCTGGGTCGCGGCCTATCTCCAGCGGCTGCGGCTGAGCGACATCCCCGCTTTCGTCGTCCAGAGGGGCGACGCGACCGCGGGGGCCGTGCTCGTGAAGCAATCCACCCTCGACGGCGCGGCCACCTGTTACCAGCGCACCTTCGACCTGATGACCGGCGACCGCCGCTGGATGGAGCTCGCGCGCGGCGCGGAGGCCGAGGTGGACGCCGCCATCGACCGCCAGCGCCGCAGCGATCCCGACCTCTGGGTGATCGAGGTGGAGGACCGCGCGGGCCGGCATCTCCTCGACGAGCCGGGGCTCTCGGAATGATCGAATGGCGCGATGAGGGGGTGCTCCTCACCGTGCGCCCCCACGGCGAGGGCTCCGCGATCATCCATGTCCTCACTGCCCAGCACGGTCGCACGCCCGGTGTCGTCCGCGGTGGCGCGAGCCGGAAGATGGCCCCGCTCCTGCAACCGGGCGCGCAGCTCGACGTCACCTGGAAGGCTCGGCTCGAGGATCACCTAGGCGCCTACAGCGTGGAGCCCATCCGCTCCCGCGCCGCGGGGCTCCTGGGCGACGCCATGGCGCTTGCCGGGCTTCAATCCGCCACGGCGCTCGCCGCGCTCCTCCTGCCTGAGCGCGAGGCGGCGCCGGAGGCCTACGCGCGCACGGCCGAGCTCCTCGATCTGATGGCCGTCACCGATGCCTGGCCGCTTGCCTATCTGCGCTGGGAGCTCGGTCTGCTGGAGCTCATGGGCTACGGGCTCGACCTCACGCGCTGCGCGGTGTCGGGCGCGACGGAGGGTCTCGCCTATGTCTCGCCGAAGACGGGCCGTGCCGTTTCCGCAGAGGCGGCCGGGGAATGGGCGCCGCGCCTCCTGCCGCTCCCCGCGCCCCTGGTGCCCGGGGGCGATGGCAGCGATGCCGAGATCGCGGAGGCCCTGGGCACGACGGGGGTCTTCCTCGATCGCGCGCTGGGGCAGGGGGAGCTACCGGCGGCACGACAGCGGCTGCGCGCCGCGCTCGAACGCTCAGGGGCCTGAAGCTCCCGCCGCCTGAAACACCATCTCGCGCCCTTCCTCGCCAGTGAGGAGGAGCACGTCGCCGCTCACCTCCGCGACGGCCATGGCGCCCAGCGCCGCGAAGAACCGCGCCTCTGCCGCGAGCTCCGGACAGGCGCGGCGCGTGGCGGCCACGGGGCCGATGTCGATCCAGGGATAGGGGGCCGATTGCGCCGCGGTGAAGCTGTTGCAGGGGCCTTGACCGGTCACACGGCCGGGCCCTGGGAAGGACAGCGCAGCACGCTCGGTCCAGGGCGCGCCATCGAGCTCGCGGAGCTGCCAGGTCTCGCCCGGGTCGAGGAAACCGGAGATCGTCTCGTCCGGTCCGCAGGCGGCGAGGAGCCCCAGGAGCGCCAGAAGCACGAGCGTGGCCCTCATCCCTTGGCATTCACCACGAAGCGCGCGGCCGCGAGGATCGCCTCGCGCCCCGAAACCGGGTCCGCGCCGTAGAGCGCCCGGGCCTCGCCGTCATCGGTGGGCGTGCGGGTGCCGATCGTGGGCAGCACGCTGCGCACGGCGGGATCGAAGAGCGCGAGGAGGCGCAGGAGCCATCTCGGCGCGACGGTGGTGGCGATCTTGCGGTCCGGGAAGGCCTCCTTCAGGAGCTTGGCCATCTCGGGCATGGTCCAGGTGCTTTCGGCGGCGATGATGCGCTTGCCGATCGTTTCCTCCCGCGTGAGCGCCTCCACGTGGTAGCGGCTCACATCGGCGACGTCGATGACGGGAAAGGAAAGGTCGGGCACCGCCGGGTCCTTTCCGGCGAGGATACGCTCGATCAGCTGCAGCGAGGTACCATAGGCGGTATCCATCGGCGTGCCCAACACAAGCCCTGGGTTGACAGCTGTCAACTTTATCTCCGGATGCTCGGCCACGAAGTCCCAGGCCGCGCGCTCGGCGAGCGTCTTCGATTTCACGTAGGCGGAGGCGGCGGGGTGATCGAGATCGGTCCAGTCCTCCGGGCCGAAGAGATGGCCCGCGGGACGTTTGGCGTACATCACCGCCACGCAGGAGGAGGTGAGGATGACGCGCGTGACACCCGCCCCATGGGCGGCGCGCAGCGCCCGGAGCGTGCCGTCCACGGCGGGGCGGATGACCTCCTCCTCATCCTTCGGCTGCGCCATGGGGAAGGGGGAGGCGGTATGGATCAGGGCCTCCACCCCGTCCATGGCCTCCGGCCAGCCCGCGTCGGAGCCGAGATCGAGCGTGACGAAGCTGAGCCGGTCCTGCACGTCATCGCCGCCCATGGCGGCCCGGACCTCGGCCTCGCGCCCAGGGCTTCGGAGCGTGCCGCGCACGCTGTGACCCGCCGCGAGGAGGTCGCGGGCGATGCGCTTGGCGATGAAGCCCGTGATGCCGGTCAGAAGGATCATGCGCCTCTCCTTGGCTCATTGAGGACCCGGCCCGCCTGCGCGGCGACGGGGCCGATGTCATACGCCGCAGTGTCTCGTCCCCGGGGCGCCGGGGCAAGGGCTTCCTGCGGCGATCCCGTGGACGCGGCCAGGTTCGGCGCGTCGCGGCGTTGGGTCTGGACGGAGCGAGACCCGCTGCCTTACATGCGACGATGTCCATGCTCCTGACCAAAGAACCGGCCGAGTTGCGCACCCTTCTGGGGCTTGCGAGCGCGGCCATGGGGTTTGCGCTCTGGTTCCCGAGCCTGGGCATTCCGGCGGGCCCGATCTCGCTCCAGCCCGCCGATCTCGTGGCGCTGGCGGCGCTTCCCATCGTGCTGGCCTACAGCGCGACGCTCCCGGCGCAGGTCTGGCTGCTGCTGTCGCTTTCGCTCTGCGCGTCCTTCGCGGCCTATCTCAATGGGGGCGCGCTCGCCGTGCTCCTCTACTACACCGTGTTTCTGTCGGGCTTCGTCCTGCTCGTGGCCAAGATCGTGCAGCAGCGGCGGCTCCGCAGCCTGTTCCTGCGCGCCTTCGTGCTCGGCGCGGCGGCGTCGAGCGCGCTCTTCCTCCTGCAGGTGGGCCTCGGCGCCGAAAGCCTCGATTTCCGCACCAACGACAGTTTCTCCAACCCGCCGCAATTCGGACGGGGTTTCGCGGTCTTCCCGGAGGTTTCCACCTTCGCGACCCACCAGATTTACTTCGCCGGCGTGGCGATCGTGCTGCTGCGCGCCACCCAGGTGGGGCGAGGGCTCCTCTCGCGGCCCATGGCGTGGGTCTTTCTCGTCCTCGTCCTGACCTGCCTGGCGATGAGCCGCTCGTCCTCGGTGATCGTGGTGGCGCCCATCGTCTTTGCCGTGGCCTTCATGAAGGGGCGCGCGCTGAGCTTCCGCAACATCCTCGTCCTGTCGCTCGCCATTGTGCTGACGATGGTGCTGCTCCAGGTGTTCCTGTCGGCGTTCTATTCTGACCGCGTGGCGGGCTCGGCCCTTCGGTCGATCTACCTGCGGGGGATCACGATGCTCACCGGCCTCTCGGTGATCCCGAATTACGAGGTGCTGGGCGTGGGGCTCGGGAACAACGACGCCGTGACCGTCCGCGCCTTCGAGGTGGCGCGGGCCCTGAATTTCGAGTTCATTCTCCTGCCCACGGGGATCAACAGCTTTGTCATCACGCGCATCTTCGAGGAAGGGTGGCTCGCCATCGTGCTCGTCGGCACCGCCATCACGATGCTAGCGCGCGTGCTGCTGGCCCCGCCCGGCGACGGTGGGAGCTGGCTTGCCGAGCCCACCCTCCTTTGCTTCGTGGTGCTGGCGCTCGCCAGTTTCCTCGTCAGCCTGCTCGTGACGGGCTACCGCGGCATCTACATGAACTGGTTCTGGCTCGGCGCGATCCCCGCGCTTTATGCCCGGACGGTGGCGCGGCGCGGGCTCACGCGAGCGCCCCATAGACCCCGAGGAGCGCGCTGACGTGGCGCTCGCGCGTGAGCGGCGCGGACCAGTAGCCGCCATGGGCGGCCTCGCTCTGCGCCTGGACATAGGCCGGGTCGGCGCATCGTGCCATGGCCTCCGGTAGCGCGGTCGCGCGCCGGTCGAAGGAGACGACCTGACCGTTCCGGCCATCCACGACGGCCTCGCGGGCCGCGGAGGCGTCGTAGGTGATCACGGGAATGCCAAGGGCGAGCGCCTCGTAGGGGACGAGCGGCTGGCATTCGTACCAGTGGCTCGGAAAGACGAGGCAGCGCGCGCTACGGAGACGGGCCATCACCTCCTCGGGCGGGACCCAGCCGGTGACCTCCGCCGCGCCGTTGGCCGCGCGTACCGCCTCGCGCTCTGCGCCGTCGCCCACGAGCACCGCGGGCAGACCCGCCTCCGCGGCGGCGCGGGCGAAATCGAGCGCGCCCTTCACCGGCTCGAGCCGCCCGACAAAGACGAAGGGCGCGTTCTCCTCGGCGGCGATGCGCGGCGCCTTGGCGACGGAGATCGGATTGCCCACGGCGTGGAGCCGCGCCTCGCGAGGCAGATACGCCTCCATCACGGATCGCTGTAACTCACTGATGTATATGATGTTCCTGAGCCCCTTGGGAAGCTTCCCGCGGATCTGCGCCGCCGCGCTGCGCGCCACGCGGAACGCCTTGTGCGCGATATGGCGCTGGTCGCAATGGCTCACCATGCAAGCCGGGCCCATGGCCCGCAGCGTGCAGACCTCGCCCTTGGGGTAGTTGAAGAACCCGCCGTTGGGACAGGCGAGGAAGTATTCGTGCATGGTGTAGACATGCTTCTGCCCCGGGGCGGTGACCACCGGCCCGATGGCGGCCGACAGCGCCTTTGTCCAGCCGTGGACATGGACGACGGCCTCCCCCGGCGCGAACTCCGCGAGAAGCGCGCCGAGGCGCCGCGCGGCGATGGGGTTCCAGAGCCCCTGCCGCGCCGCCCCCAGCGCCGAGGGATGGGAGGCGATGTCGTGCTGGTCGAGACAGATCACCCGGACACCCTGCGCCGCGAGCCGGGGATCCACCGGCGCGCAGGCGCAGAAATAGACGACATCGACCCCCGCCGCGCGAAGCCCGAGCGCGGAGTCCACGGCCACCTTTTCCTGCCCGCCGCGGATATCGCCGTAATCGTGGACGATGATGACGGTGGAAAACGAGGTCTTGGCGTTCATGGGGCGGGCCGCCGCGCGCCGCTAGCGCCAGTGAGGAGCGACAGGATCGACGGGTCCACGCCCACCTGGCGGCGGCAGGCGATGACGGCGAGGATGTTCCAGCCCAGCAGCGTGCCCGCGATGGCGCCGGCCGCGCCCATTGCACCGAAGGCCCAGGTGAGCAGGGGCAGCGCCAGAATGCCCAGCCCGTTGGTGAGGACGACGATGCGCAGGAACGTCCCCTGGTGGGCCGTCATCTCCAGAAGCGCGCCGTTCGGGCCGCAGGCCGCGTTCACCACATAGGCCGCGCTGATCAGGAGGAGCGCGTCATAGGCGCGGTCATAGCCCTCGCCGAAGAACCCGAGCACCGCGTCCCCGAAAACGACCATGCCGCCGAAGGCCAGCGCGGCGAAGCCCGCCCCCGTGGCGGCGCAGAGCAGGCAGATCAGCCGGACCTGCGCCAGATCGCCCGCCCCATAGGCGCGGGAGATGAGCGGCGAGGCCACGAGGCCCATGGCCATCAGAAGGAGGTTGATCACCTGCGCGGTCCTGAGTGCGGCAAAGAACGCCCCCGCCGCTACCGGCGACAGGAAGAGCCCCACGACGACCACCGACAGCATGGGCGCCGCAAAGGTCACGACGCCGGTGGAGGCGAACTGGCTCGACACCCCGATCCACGCCCGGTCGCCCAGGCTCCGCCATGAGAAGGCCTGCCGCCAGACGCGGATATGCGGGCTTGCGAGCATCTGGCCCAGCGTGGCGAGCGCGAGGAGGCCCACAGAGATCAGGAAGCCCTGCGCGGCCGTGAGCACGGGCCCGGCGCCCAGGGCGATCCAGAAACACACCGCACAAAGCGCGCCCCGCCACAAGATTTCCCGCGGGCCGAGGCCGAGGACAAGCGCGCCGTGGGCCCGCAGGATGGAGGTCTGCAATTCGCTGACCGCCATGACGGGCACGAAAAGGGCCGCCACGAGAAGCGCGTTCGACGCGCTCGAGCCCGGCACCTCGAGGAGGCGCACGGCGCCGAGAAGCGCGCCGCAAAGCACGACCGCGAGCACGAACACCGCCGCATAGGCCCGCGTGACGAAACGCTCCCGCGCATCCTTTGCCTCACTCTGCCCCGCGAGGCGCGCCAGTTCCCGGAGCGCGAGCTGCCCTTGCCCGCCCACGGCGATCTTGGCGAGGATGGCGGCGATGCTGAAGGCCACGCTGAAATAGCCGAACTGGACCGGCGTCATGGTCTGCGCCAGCGCCACGAACATCAGGTACGAAAGACCCGCCCCGCCGACCTTGATCGCCATCGCCGCCAGGCTGCTTTGAACGATACGGGCGACGAGGGACATGGAACAGCGCTTTGCTCTGGGCGGGCGCCGGGAAACTAGCCGGGCCCGGCGGGCTTATCAATGCGCCGCGCGTCCTTGCAATCGGGTCCTGCGCGGCCCGGTGCGGTGCGCGCGACCTGGGCGACAACCTGCCCGGCCTGTCACTGCGGGCACTTCCTCGCCCGCCCGCGGGCCGGGCGGCGCCGAGGGGGCTTTCCCGGGCGCGCCAAAGATCGCAAAAGAGCCGCGGAACGACAGGAGCCACCGCGCGTGAGACCGATCATCGCCATCCCGACGCTGAACGAGGCCGCCCATATCGCCGAGGTCATCGCGCAGCTCTCCACCGCGCTCGAGGACGGGCAGCCGCCGGAGATCTGGGTCCTCGACGGCGGCTCCTCCGACGGCACGCGGGAGATCGTGACCGCGCTGGGCCTCGCCCACGTGTGGCTCATCGAAAACCCGGGGCGGACGCAGGCCCATGCGCTCAACCTCGCCGCCTCGCGGGCCGCGGCGCGGGGGGAGGCGGAGCTCCTCATCCGCGCCGATGCCCATGCCGGATACGGGGCCGATTACGTGGCCGCGATCCGCGACGCGCTTGTCGCGTCAGGGGCCGACAGCGTCGTCGTGCCCCTGCGCACGGTGGGCGGCACGCGGGTCCAGGACGCCGCGGCGATCCTCTTTTCCTCCTGGCTCGGCACGGGCGGCTCTCCCCATCGCGGCGCGACGCGGGCTGGCCCGGTGGAGCACGGGCACCACGCGGGCTTTCGCCTCTCCGCGTTCATCGAGGCGGGGGGATACGACACGGGCTTTCGCGCCAACGAGGATGCCGAATTCGACCGGCGGCTCACGGCGCGCGGCGGGCGCATCCAGATGGAGCCGCGCGCGACGGTGGACTACTCTCCGCGCCGGAGCTTCGGGGCCACGTTCCGGCAATACGCGCGCAACGGCACCGGGCGCATTATGACGGCGGTGAAACATCGCACGGGCCTGAAGCCGCGGCAGCTTCTGCCCGCGTTGCTCTTGCCGATCCTCGTGGCGGCGGGAGCCCTGTCGCTCCTGGCGGGGTGGGCCTTCGCGCTCTTGCCTATGGGCTATCTCCTCGCCGTCCTGGGGGCGAGCGCGCGGCTGGCCTGGCGCGTCGATAGGCGTGATCTGGTGCTCGTGGTCTTCGGCCTCGCTCTCATGGCGCATCTGGGGTTCAGCCTCGGGGCCACGGGCGAACTCCTGCGCGCTGCCGTGCGGCCCGCGCACCGCCGCTGGTTGCGCATGGACGGCGATCGGCTTATCCCCGCGCCGTGCGCATCGGAGGCCGCCCAGCAGTGTCCACGACGGTAAACCTCTTCTTGTGCGCCGCGCCCCGGTCCGGCTCGACCCAGCTCGCTGCGTGGCTCGACACTCATCCCGACATCTCGCTTCTGCCGGTGAAGGAGCCGAACCATTTCTCGTCCCAGGATTTCGATCCCGTGCGGGTGCGGGAAACCCATCTCAACGACGTGGACCCCGAAGCCTATGTCCGCGCGGGCACGCGCAAGTTCTACCAGTTCGCCGTCTTCCGCGATCCCGCGCATTACGCCCACCTGGCGGAGGGGCTGGCTACCCGGTGGGTGATGGATGCCTCCACGAGCTATCTGCAGAGCGATGGCGCAATCGCGCGCATCCGCGCCTACAACCCGCAGGCGGTGGTGGTCGTGCTCCTGCGGGACCCGGTGGAGCGGGCGCTCTCCCATCTCAGGCTCGCGCAGCGGACCGGGCGCACGCGCCGCTCGCTCCCCGAGCAACTCGCGGCCGAAGGCGGCGCGGAGGCGGAGGGATTTCTCCTCCGCTTCAGCCGCTACCGGGCGGCGCTCGCGCGGCTCGCCGCCGAGGTGCCGGAGGAGCAGATCGTCAGGCTGCGGTTCGAGGACATGGTCGCAGACCCCGCGCGGGCGCTTGCCCCGCTTTGCGCGCGTTTGGGCATCGACGTGACAGAGCTCGACCTCGCAGCCGAGCGGAGGAATGCGGGGGACGCGCCACGCTTTCCCCGGTTCAACGCCTGGGCGATGGAAAGTGGGCTCAAGCCCCTGGTGGGCCGGGTGATCTCCCCGGAGCTGAAGACCAGGCTGCGCGGTGCGTTCTTCCAGAAGGCGGCGGCGGAGGACGGCCCCGCGCCCAAGGCGCGCGCGGCGCTCGAAGCGGCGCTCTCCGATGAGGTGGCGGCCTATCGCAGCCCCGCCGCGGACCTCCCCGCTCCGAACCTCCACGCCCCCGATATGCCCACCTCGGCGCCGACGTCCTGACGCCATGGCAGCGGCCCCGCCCAGAACCGTCTGCTTGAGCGACGTCTTCGGCTCGCTGAACCGGGGTGACGCGCTCTTGAGCGACGCGCTCATCGCGGCCGTGCGCGAGGCCTTCCCCGAGGCACGGCTCACCGGCGTGGCGCATTTCCCGGATATCGAGGCCGCGCGCCACCCCGACATCGACTGGCAGGAAGCGCCCTCGCGGTGCAATGCGCCCTCCTGGCGGGTGCGCCGCGCGGTCAACGCGGTGCGGACCCTGCTGGCGCTGGCCTACGGGGCCATGGGCGCCCCGGCGGCATTGGCGCCGTTTTACCCGCTGCCCGCGCGGCAGCTTGCCGCCATCGCGCATCTGAAATCCGCCGATCTGGTGGTGAGCTGCCCGGGGGGGTTTCTCCTCGACGCCAACGCGACGATCCTGAGCCATCTCCTCCAGTTCCATTTCATGCGGCGGTTCGGGCGGCGCTACGTGCTGGCCCCGCAGACCGTGGGCCCGATCCGCTCCCGCCTGCTGCGCCGCCTCACGGCGCGCGCCCTCGCCGGGGCGGAGATGATCGCGGTGCGCGAGCAATACTCCTACGATTTCGTGGTGGATGCGCTGGGCATCGATCCCGCGCGGGTGGTGCGCACCACCGACATCGCCTTCGAATACCGGGTGGAGGGCAAGGCGGCGGGCCGGGCGGCGCTCATGGAACTGGGCATCGGCGCGGACGAGGCCTTCATCGGGGCCACGACCGTCAACTGGAAGTTCCGCGGCGCGCCCGATCCCGCCGCCGCCTACCGGGCCTACACCGAAAAGATGGTCGTGCTCCTCACTCGGCTGCACGCCGCCACGGGGCTGCGCATCGTGCTTTTCAACCAGGTGAGCCAGGACCTGGAGCTCGCGCGCGTGGTGGCGGCGCGCTGTGCGTCCTTCGTGGTGCTCGACGAGGCGGACCGGACCACCGAGGAGATGGTGGGCATGATCTCCCGCGCCTCGGTGATGCTGGGCTCCCGCTTCCATTCCTGCGTCTTCGCGCTGCTGGCGGGGGTGCCGCTCTTCTGCTTGGCCTACACCTACAAATCGACGGGCATCATGGAGGATCTCGGGCTCTCGGAGTTCGTCGCGCCGATCGATGCCTTCGAGGTGGAGGAGACGGTGGCGCGGGTGGAGACGCTGCTGGCGGACCGTGACGCGGCGTGCGCGCGCATCGACGCCGCGGTGACTGCCATGCGCTTTCCCCCTTTCAGCGGCCTCTTGCGGGACCTCTACCGGTAGCGGGGGCTAGCGGCCCGTGGGCCGCACGAGGACCTGCGCGGTCTTGAAGATGAGCCAGAGGTCACGGACGAGTGTCACCGTCTGCGCGTAGCGCGCATCGAGCAGTCGACGCTCGTCATAGGAGACGTCGTTGCGGCCCGACACCTGCCAGAGGCCGGTGATGCCGGGGGTGAGCGAGAGATAGACGCTCCGGTAGGGGCCGTAGCGCTTGAGCTCCGGCGCCGTCACGGGGCGGGGACCCACGAGGCTCATGTCGCCCCGCAACACGTTCCAGATCTGCGGCAGCTCATCGAGGCTCGTGCGGCGCAAAAAGGCGCCCACGCGCGTCACGCGCGGATCGACACGGAGCTTTTGCGTCTCGGCCCATTCCCGCGCGGCGGCGGGATCCGAGGCCAGCACGTCGGCCAGAGCGCGCTCGGCATCGGGCACCATCGTGCGCAGCTTGAAACAGGCGAATACACGGCCCTGCCGCCCGATCCTCGCATGGGCGAAGACGCCCGGCCCGCCATCGGCGCGCACCACGAGGTAGAGGATGAGGATGGCCGGCGCGATCACCGGCACAAGGATGAGGGAGATGAAGATGTCGAGGGCGCGCTTACCGCGGCGCGCATACCAGCGGGAGGAGTCTTTAGACGCACCGAATGACGGCCCGGAGGGCGCTGTGTACTCGTCCATGTTCATGAATGGTGGTCCTGATACGCACACACTTTTAAGCTGTTTTGACTCTCATTAGATGGCCCGCACCCGTACTTGCAATCAACGATTGCAGCCCATGCCGCGTTGCAGCAGGAAAGCTCTGGTTTGGGCACGGTCCGGCGGCGGATATCCTCCAATGCGGCTGTGCTCGGTTATGAAAAAGCGTGTTCTATCAGTGGCCTAGGTGCGTTGGTTGGGCGGTCGCTGAACCGGCCAGGCTTTGATCGTTTTTTGTGCAAGATTGACACAGTGGCGATCTTTTCCGGATTTCATGGTTAATGGGTGCGGGCGAGGGCCCGGCGGATGCCGGTCAACCGGAAACAATGGGGGGCCTACACAAAGGATGCCCTCCGCTGCGCGAACGACTCACCCGGCCAAATCCGCGTGCGCGGCGTCCCTGGGCTAGGGCGTGACGACGACCCGCGTGGACAGGGCCCCGGTCTCCGCCCCCGCCCATTGCCGGGAGACCACGATGTCCCCGGTGGAGGGCACGACCCAATAGAGGTTCTCGAACCCCTCGTCGAGGCTCGCGCAGACCTCGCGCACGAGGATCGTGGCCACGGGGCCCGTTCCGGGTATCTCCACCTCGTCCGGGCCGAGCGGCGCGATCACGCAACGGAAGGTGCGCGTGACGGCGAAATCCTCGCCGTCGAGATAGGTGTGGAAGCGGTCGGCCACCCCCGCCCGCGCGCCGCGCACCAGGGCCCGCGCGGCGCGCGTCTCCGACGCGAGCAGCCCGTCGCCCAGGCCGCGGGTCCCGTGCAGCATGCCGGCCTCCAGCACGATCTGAACACCGTCCGGGCTCAGCCAGTAGTCGAACGCGCCGTCGCGGCGCTCCAAGAGCAGTGTGCCGCCGGTGCCGCCGTCCGGAAACCCCACCTGCAGCGCCGGCGCCTCCGCGCGCAGGAGCGCGATGAACCGCGGATCGAATTCCGCCACCTCGCCGGTGATGCGGTCGGAAATCTGCGCGAGGGCGGGATTGTTCTGCGTGGCCGTGCCGCAGCCGCCGAGCAGCGCGAGGAGGAGCAGGGCGCGCCAGATCACAGTCATCGGAACACCCGCCCCCAGCCCTTGGCGAGGCTCTGCGCCCTGTAGGACCGCGTCACCCCGTGGAGCCGGTTCGGCACCGAGAGCCGCGCGCCCCCGTCGCGCAGCACCGGCTGGATCAACTGGGACACCGCGCCCCGCGACGGCTCGCCCGTGATCCAGGAGAGCGGCACCGTGAAGCGGATGCCCTTGTCGAAGGAGCCCTCTCCGAACTCCTCGAAGGGGACGTCGGTCAATGTGAAATAGGCCCCGATGCGGAAACCGTTATTGTATTCCCGGTCGAGCGAGAAGGTCGCGCCCCAGTCGCCCGCGAGGTAGCGGCCCACATCCAGCTGACCCAGATAGCCGCTTCCGAAATCGTAATAGGCCGAGGCATGGCCGGTGACGACGTCGTAGTCCTGCAGGCCAAAGAGCATGTCGAAATCCCGCTGGCGCGCGTAGTTGAGCTCCACGCCGAGCGCGAGCGGCCCCTCGTTGGGGGACCAGAGCACCTCGCCGGAGAGGCCCGCGAACATCGTCTCGAGATAGCCCGCGCTCACGCGGCCGAAGAGATCGCCGCCCGGACGAAACAGGTACTGGCCGTAGAGCTGGTTGATCTCGAACTCGGATTCGAGCGCATAGAGCACCGCGTCCGAACGCACCCGCGGCAGCACGGAATCCGAGCGCCGCGAGGCCTCTTCGATCGTATCCACCAGCGGATAGCGCGTGAGCGCGTTGAAGCTCAGCCCTGGACGCGGCGAAAGGCCGAGCGACAGCTCGAGCCCGGCGGCGATGCGCACGGGCTGATCGGGGTCAAAGAGCGAGAAGGCCGAATAGGGCGCGATCCCGTAGCGCAGCTCGGGATAGAGCCCCGGCACCTCGCCGGCGCGCCCGGCCTCCGGCGCATCCTCGATCCGGGCGCGGGCCAGCGATTTCCACGCCCCGTCGAAATCCGTCTGCAGCTCCCTCAGGTCGCTCCGGTTGAGCGTGATCGCGGTGTTCGCCACGCCGAAGGTCTGCGGCACGATCGTGAAGCTCTCGATCCCCGCCGGCAGCACGTTGGCCAGCACCCGCGCCGTGCGCCCGATGGCCTGCGCCTCCACGTCCCAGCGCCCGTTCTCGATCCGCACGGTGGCCTCGCGCCTCTCGAGGCTCAGCCCCTCGAGCGTGATGCCCTCCTCCGCCAGAAGCGGGACGAGCGCCGCGCGCGCCGCCGCCTGCGTCTCCCGCGCCCCGGGCGGCAGATCCGCGAGCCGCGCCGCGCGCGCGTCGGGCACGGTCAGCGGCGCGCCCTCCCGTCCGCCGGGAATGGGCCGCCGTTTCGGGTTGAAGAGGTAGGTGTATTGCAGCCCGATCTCCGTGCCGCCGATGAGATGCGCGCGCACATTCGAGCCCGACGGGAAGCGGTAGTTCATCCCCAGATTGATCGGGCTCTCGATGTCGATGACGTCGCGGTCCTCTTCCTGCGCGTAGGCATCGCTCGAATACTCGACCTGCAGGCTCAACCGGTCCGTCACCTGGTAGTCGAGCCCGCCGAAGACCGCCATGGGGCCGCGGAAATAGAGCCCGAAATCGAGCTGGCCGGTGGTGGAAATGCCGCCCGCGCCCGCCGAGGGCCGCGTCTCGAACCGCTCGGCGAAGAGGCCCAGGGGATTGTCGAAGCTCCCGCGCTCCGCCAGGCGGCCCCAGCCCAGCCCGCCGGTGAGCTTGGCGCGGCCCACGGTCTTGGTGGCCACGATGTATTCGCTCGACAAAAGCCCCGTGCCCGCGAAATCGCGCAGGCCGACGGCGAGCGCCGGGCTTCGCGGCGTCTCGTCGGCGATCTGGAAATGGATGTCGAAGCTCCGGTCGAAGCGGTCCCGCGCGCCGCCCTGGTCGAAATCGTCGATGATGGCGTAGCGAAAGCTGCCGTGGATGCGCGGGAAGATCTGCACGGTGGCGGTGTTGCGCTGTATCCCGCCGAAGCGCAGCGTCGTCAGCGCGACCTCACCGTCCTCGAAGACCTCCGCCGTGGGCATGTCGATGAGGCCGGGCGTGCCCAGCGTGGAGACCGTCTGCGCGGCCGCTTGCAGCGCGCAGAGCGCCGCCAGCATGCTCATGATGCGCAAATGTCCAGACATCGCCTTTGCGTCCTCGCAAGAGAGGGACTGCAAAGCGCGCACCCACCCGTGGCGACCAATTTGCATAGCTCCCAGCCGTGGACAAGCGGCGGGCCACGCGGCGCCAGATTTGAGCGAGCGCGCGACATGGGTGGCCGGACGCGGACAACGCCCGGGCGCTCTGGGGATGCGTCTTCCTCCGCGCCCTCATTCAGCGCGGGGGACCGACGCTCTCGCACCTGGTGACGTGCGTGGCAGGGCGCGGCGCGCGACGCCCCGCCCCGCGGGCTCAGGCCAGGAGGCGGCGGGCGATGACCTGCGCCTGGATCTCCGCGGCACCCTCGAAGATGTTGAGGATGCGGGCGTCGCAGAGGATGCGGCTGATCTTGTATTCCAGTGCGAAGCCGTTGCCCCCGTGGATCTGGAGCGCATTGTCGGAGGCGGCCCAGGCCACGCGCGCACCGAGGAGCTTGGCCATCCCGGCCTCCAGATCGCAACGGCGGCCCTCATCCTTCTCCACCGCGGAGAAATAGGTGAGCTGCCGCGCGACCATGATCTCCACGGCCATCATGGCGAGCTTCGAGGCCACGCGCGGAAACTCGATGATCGACTTCCCGAAGGCCTGCCGGTCGAGGGCGTATTTCATGCCTTCGTCGAGCGCCGATTGCGCCACGCCCACCGCGCGGGCGGCGGTCTGGATGCGGGCACTCTCGAAGGTCTCCATGAGCTGCTTGAAGCCCTTGCCCTCCTCGCCGCCGAGGAGGTTCTCGCCCTTCACTTTGAAATCGTCGAAGTTGAGCGTGTATTCCTTCATGCCGCGGTAGCCCAGTACTTCGATCTCCCCGCCGGAGATGCCGGGATCCTGCCAGGGCTCTTCATCCGTGCCGGGCGTCTTTTCAGCGAGAAACATCGATAGGCCGCGATAGTCGCTCGTGTCGGGCACGGTGCGCGCGAGCACGGTCATCACGTGGGTGCGCGAGGCGTGGGTGATCCATGTCTTGTTGCCGTTCAGGATCCAGTCGCCGTTCTCGTCCTTCTTCGCGCGGGTCTTGAGCGCGCCGAGGTCGGAGCCGGTATTGGGCTCGGTGAAGACCGCCGTGGGCAGGATCTCCGCTGAGGCGAGGCCCGGCAGCCACTTTTCCTTCTGCGCCTCCGTCCCGCCGCAGAGGATCAGCTCCGCGGCGATCTCGGAGCGTGTGGCGAGTGAGCCCACGCCGATATAGCCGCGGCTGAGCTCCTCGGAGACGACGCACATCGACGCCTTGGAGAGCCCGAGCCCGCCATGCTCCTCCGGGATGGTGAGGCCGAAGACGCCCATTTCCGCGAGCTCCTCGATCGTCTCCATCGGGATGAGCTCGTCCTTCAGGTGCCATTCGTGGGCGTGGGGCTCCACACGGTCGATGGAATAACGGCGGAACTGCTCGCGGATCATCTCGAGCTCGTCGTCGAGGCCCGAGCGGCCTACGATGGTGTTCTGCTGCTCCTGCATGAGCGCCACGAGGCGGAGCCGCGCGGCCTGGCTGTTGCCCGCATTGCAGAGCGTCATCACCGCCGGCGCCATGAGCGCGCGCTGGTCTTCCTGGCTGAGGCCCATGTCCTGCAGGCGCACGACCTCGCCCTGGTTCATCTGGATGCCGCCGTAGATCTGCCAGAGGTATTCCCCGAACGCGATCTGGTGGATGAGCTGCTCCATCTCGCCGAACTGGCCCTCGACGTCGAGCTTCTCCGCCCAGGCCTGCATCTGCCCGAGGCTTTCGGCATAGGTGGCGAGCCAGGCGAGCCCATGGGCGGCGGTCTGATGGGCGTCCACGAGCGCGCCGGAGACGCGGCCCTCCTCGGCCACCATGCCTCGCAGTGCCTCCTTGGCGGCCTCGGTGACCGAATTTACGGGGATGAGCGCGTCGCGGGTCAGGTCGAGAAGGCCTGCCAGGATGGGCGTTTCGATCTGGATCTGTCCGTCGTGGGCCATGGAATCCTCCGTGTGAAGCTCTGCCGTGAGCTAGTGTGTTTGCACCTGCAGCGCAACATTAATTCCCGCTGAACAATTTCAACGCATGAAAGTGTCGCGCCCGAATTCTCTCCGCCCTCTGGCCGCCGCCGCCCCGCAATCGTATGAGCGCCCATGGACCTCTCGATCTTCTCCGAGCTCGGACTGGGCGTGCTCCTCGCCGCCACGGGCATCACGCTGGCCGCCGGCATCGTCAAGGGCGCCATCGGTTTCGCCATGCCCCTTATCATGATCTCGGGCATGAGTTCCATCATGGACCCGCGCCTCGCCATCGCGGGGATCATCCTGCCCATCGTGGCCTCGAACGCGCTCCAGACCTTTCGGAAGGGGGTGGGCCCCGCGCTTGCGGAGGCGCGCGTCTTCTGGCGCTACCTCCTGGTCGTGTCGCTCTTCATCGTGGCCGCCGCGCAGCTCGTCCCCTACCTCTCCACGCGCGTGTTTTATGGGGTTCTGGGCGTGCCGGTGGTGATCCTGTCGCTGATCCAGCTCGCCGGTATGCGCCTCACGATCCCGGTGGCGCGGCGGCGGGCGGCGGAGTGGATCATCGGCACGGTGTCGGGCATTCTCGGTGGCCTCGCGGGCACCTGGGGGCCCACGACTGTGCTCTATCTCCTGGCCATCGACACCCCGCGAGAGCGGCAGCTCATCGTGCAGGGGGTGATCTACGGGACGGGGTCGGTGATGCTCCTCCTCGCCCATGTGCAGAGCGGGATATTCAACGCGCAGACGGCGCCGTTCTCGGCCCTCTTGCTGGTTCCGGCCTATGCCGGGATGGCCGCGGGCTTCTGGCTGGGGGACCGGATGGACCACGCGCGCTTCCGCACAGCGACACTGATCGTGCTTACGGTGGCGGGCCTCAACCTGATCCGCCGCGCGATCCTCGGCTGAGCCACGCCGCACCGCGGCATGGGCCGGGCGATGCGTTTACGTTCGGGCCGAGAGGCCGATAAGCCCCGAAATCACGGGGGTCACAGTCCGTACACACCCCGTACACACCCTGTACATACGCGGTTTTCGCACATGAGTGAGCGGAGCGAGCTTAATCTGTGCGTCGGGGATTTGCAGACAATTTTAAGCGCTAGAGCTGATGGCTGCAGCGCAGCGAAAGTGCGCCAAGCGCTCAAACTGCGAAATGCTGCGCTGCGGATAAATGTCCGCTGTTCAGATTTGAGACAAAGAGAATCCAGACGGGTCGTACTTCGATTAGGCGCAGGCCTCAAGAAACGCTGACCGCTGGCCATAGAGCGAACGAAATCAGCACCCTTGCGGACGCTAGGCTTTGGATGCCCCTCCGGTCGCGTGCTCATAGAATTCATCATAGTCCGACCGCAGGGTCCCCATCACTCTATCCCAAAAGAGAAAGTACAGGCCGTAATTGCCTGAAAACCTGCTATGATGCTGGTTGTGTGACACCGACGTGTTTACCCACCGACCTAGCCACGTCTTATGAAAGCGCTTCGGGTAAAGCTCATAGCCGAGGTGACCATACACGTTGTAAGCGATCTGAAAGACGAAAAAGAGAATGACCGCGAGGATGTGAACCGGAAGGGTGAACGCAATCACCAGGATTATGGAAGCTTCGAGCATCGCTTCAAGCGGGTGAAAAGCATAGGCCGTCCACGGTGACGGATTGGTCGAGCGGTGATGAACAAGATGCACGCGACGATAGACTGGCTTTAGGTGCATGAATCGATGCATCCAATAAAAGTAGGCGTCGTGAAGGACGATCATCCATGCGATGGACACTCCAAACCAGACCGCTCCCCAGCCTTCAATTGGTGCGCGATACACGTTATTGAAGTCATCCAAAACATACAGGGCGAGGGTCGCAATCAGGCCGAATATAACCATGGAGACCGTTGAATACGCCATGTCACGACCGTAATCAGTGAGCTTTGGCAATCGTTTCTGAATCTTGCGAAACCAAAGGGGTTTTCTGAAAAGAACATAGAAACAGAGGAATGCGACGGAGGCGAAGAATAGATAACGGGTGAACACGCGAGAGATGATCAGGAATAACGCGTCCCAGTGCGACATGTCTGCTGGAAAAACGCTGGTCACCGTGAAGTTTCCTTTATCAAGAGTGTAGGGACGACTCGATTCTCAGCGTGTCTCCAAGAAACACAGCGAAGTTCTATCACGAGCAGCTGAATTAAATGTGCTGTCAGGTACAGAGCGGTTCTCTTGGAAACCACGGGGTGCGCGACTTTCGCTGGGTTTTATCCCATTCAGACTTAACGCCGCCCAGGTATCACGTCCACCGCCCATTTGAAGACCGAGCGGAACGGTGGCCTCGACCAAGCAACGGCGAAAGGCGGCGCAGTGCGCAAAGCCGCCTATCGCCTCAGCCGATCGCCACGGCTTTCACGTCGTCGTCGATGTGGGGCAGGTAGGGCTCGAAATTGTCGGAGAACATCTGCACCAGCTTCGCGGCCTGGGCATCGTAGGCGCTGCCGTCGTCCCACGTGCGCCGAGGGGTCAGGAGGAGGTCGGCCACGCCGGGCACGCTCACCGGGACCTCGAACCCGAAATTGTCGTCCTTGCGGAACTGGCCGTTGTTCAGCGTCCCGTCGAGGGCCGCGGAGAGCAGCGCGCGGGTGGCGCGGATGGGCATCCGCGAGCCCTCGCCGTAGGCACCGCCGGTCCAGCCGGTATTCACGAGCCAGCAGGTCGCGCCGTGCTTGGCGATCTTCTCGCGCAGGAGCTTGCCGTATGCCTCCGGCCGGCGCGGCATGAAGGGCGCACCGAAGCAGGTGGAAAAGGTGGGCTCGGGCTCGGTCACGCCGCGCTCGGTGCCCGCGACCTTGGCGGTGAAGCCCGACAGGAAGTGATACATCGCCTGCGCGGGCGTGAGCCGCGCGATGGGCGGCAGCACGCCGAACGCATCGCAGGTGAGCATGATGATGTTCTTCGGATGCCCGCCCAAAGCCGTGGCCGAGGCGTTGGAGATGTAGTCGAGCGGGTAGGCGCAGCGCATGTTTGCCGTCAGGCTGTCATCCTCGAAATCGAGTTCCTTCGTTTCGGGGTCGTAGACCATGTTTTCGATAACGGTCGCGAATTTGCGGGTGGTGGCGTAGATCTCGGGCTCCGCCTCCGGGCTCAGCTTGATCGTCTTGGCGTAGCAGCCGCCCTCGAAATTGAACGTGCCGCGCTCCGACCAGCCGTGTTCGTCGTCGCCGATGAGCACGCGGGCGGGGTCGGCCGACAGCGTCGTCTTGCCCGTGCCCGAAAGGCCGAAGAAGACGGCCGTGTCCACCGGGTTGCCCGGCGCGTGGTTGGCGGAGCAGTGCATGGGCATGATGCCCCGCTCTGGCAGGAGGTAGTTGAGGAGCGTGAAGACGCTCTTCTTGTTCTCGCCGGCATATTCGGTGCCCGCGATGAGGATCATCTTCCGCGCGAAGTTCATCGTCACGACGGTCTCGCTGCGGCAGCCGTGGCGCGCCGGGTCGGCCTTGAAGGAGGGGCAGTTGATGACGGTCCAGTCGGCCTCGAACTCCGCCAGTTCCTCGGCGTCCGGGCGGCGCAGCATGTGACGGATGAAGAGCGAATGCCAGGCGAGTTCGGTGACCATGCGCACGTCGAGCCGGTGCGCGGGATCGGCCCCGCCGAAGAGGTCCTGCACGAAATATTCGCGCCCCTGCATGTGGGCGAGGAGATCGGTGTAGAGCGCGTCGAAGCCCTCGGGGCTCATTTCCGCGTTCTGCTCCCACCAGATGTGGTCGGCCACGTCCGGGGTGCGCACGATGTGCTTGTCCTTGGGCGAGCGTCCGGTGAATTTCCCGGTGGAGACGAGGAGCGTGCCGCCCTGGCCGAGCTCCCCCTCGCCGCGCTTGAGCGCGGTTTCCACGAGGGCCGGTTCGGTGAGGTTGTAGTACACCGCTCCCAGGCCCGTGATCCCTTGTGTGTCGAGGGTGAAGGACGGATTAACGCGGCCCTGTGACATGGCTCTCGCGGCTCCTCTGGTGTGCAGCAGCTTCGTCAATACCCAAGTGTGGCGCGCAATAATAGTGCGTCCCACGCATGTTAGCGATATCAATCTTACGTTTGCGCAAACACTTTTACCCATCCTCGGCGGTCCGGAGCGCCCGGGAAAAAGTGAGGCAATTAAGCCGCCTTTCACGGTTTTCAGACCTCACTGGGCCCGAGAACCGACCACTGATTCGCTTTTCCGTTGATTTTTCGCCCCGCTTCCGCGACGAAGATGAAAAACGGCAGGCAATAACAGAGCAGTACGAGAGGCATAAAACATGTCCAAGATCGCCCTTGTGGACGATGACAGAAACATCCTGACATCCGTCTCCATCACGCTCGAGGCCGAAGGCTTCGACGTGGAAACCTACAATGACGGCCAGTCCGCGCTCGACGCGTTCAACAAATCCATGCCCGACATGGCCGTGCTCGACATCAAGATGCCCCGGATGGACGGCATGGACCTCCTCCAGCGGCTGCGCCAGAAAACGTCGATGCCGGTGATCTTCCTGACCTCGAAGGACGACGAGATCGACGAGGTGCTCGGGCTCCGGATGGGCGCCGACGACTACGTCAAGAAACCGTTCTCCCAGCGCCTCTTGGTGGAGCGCATCCGCGCGCTCCTGCGCCGGCAGGAGGCGATCTCGGGCGACGTGGTGGCCGACACCGAGGAGACCAAGGTCATGACCCGCGGGCACCTGACCATGGACCCCCTCCGCCACGCGGTGTCCTGGAAGGGCAACGACGTGAGCCTCACGGTCACCGAATTCCTCCTTCTTCAGGCGCTTGCGCAGCGACCCGGCTTCGTGAAGTCCCGCGACCAGCTCATGGACGTGGCCTACGACGATCAGGTCTACGTGGATGACCGCACCATCGACAGCCACATCAAGCGCCTGCGCAAGAAGATGCGGACCGCCGACGACGAGTTTTCGGCTATCGAAACTCTCTATGGCATCGGCTACCGTTACAACGAAGAGTAGCAAAACCTGGGCGGGGGGATTGCGCCCTTATGAGCAACCGAGAGATCGACGTGCGCGATCTGAACAGCGTCCGGCAGGCTGATATCCTGCTGGGCGACGATTGGGTCGCACCCGACGCCACCGTCGAAAAAGAGCTTCAGAACCGGCGCAAGCGCCGCTCCATCATCGCGCTTAACCGCTCGCCGCTGGCACGCAAGATCATCACGTTCAACCTGCTCGCGCTCGTCATCCTCGTGGCGGGCGTGCTCTACCTCAATCCCTCGCGCGAAAGCCTCGCCTTTCAGCGGGCCACGGGCCTCGTCACCGAGGCGGAGCTCATCGCCGATGTGTTCGAGGCGGGTCTGCCGGCCACGGCTCCGGCGAACCTCGCCACCGGCGATGGCATCGAGGTGGCGGAGGTGCTGGCCGGGCTCGACCTGCGCGGCGGCATCGAGGTCTTCGTCTTCGACACGAGCGAGGTGCTCATCGCCAGCACCGTGGGCATGGAGCGGGGCGATCCGGTGCGCGTGGGCGGCCTCTCGCGGGAGATGCGCTCGACCATCATCACCGAATTCCTGAACTCCGTCTGGGACGGCATCTCGAGCCTTCTGGCCCCCGCCGATCCCGAGCCCACGCGCATCTCTCCGGAGGATCAGGTGCGCGCACTTCTGCCCGATGCGCTCGTGGGCAGCGCCCAGGCCAATACCGGCCAGAACGCCGAGGGCTCCAGCATCTTTTCCGTGGCCACGCCCATCGAGCAGAACGGCAGCGTCGTGGGCGCCGTGGCTCTCGTGAGCGCGGCGGGCGAGATCGACCAGCTCGTGCGCCAGGAGCGCGAGCAGGTGCTCCAGATGTTCGTCATCGCGCTGCTCGTCTCCATCGGGCTCGGGCTCGTGCTGGCCTCCACCATCGCCAACCCGCTCTCCGACCTCGCCGCCGCTGCCGAGCTCGGCCGCGACAAGAACGCGCGCAAGATGTCGCCCTCGCGCATCCGCATCCCCGACCTCACCGCGCGCCCCGACGAGATCGGGCGCCTGTCAGGCGCGCTGCGCGGCATGGTCTCCGCGCTCTACGACCGGATCGACAACAACGAACAATTCGCCGCCGACGTCGCCCACGAGATCAAGAACCCGCTCGCCTCGCTGCGCTCCGCGGTGGGCACGCTCCGCGTGGCCAAGCGCGACGACCAGCGGGACCGGCTCTTTGACGTGATCGACCACGACGTCCGACGCCTCGACCGTCTGGTGAGCGACATCTCCAACGCCTCCCGCCTCGACAGCGAGCTCGTCAAAGAGGAGGAGGAGGCCTTCGACCTCATGAACATGCTCTCGAACCTGGCGCAGTATCTGGGCCAGGAGGCGGAGGCGAAGGGCGTCGATTTCATCACCGACCTGCCCCAGGGGCCGCTCGTCATCCAGGGGCTCGAGGCACGGCTCGCGCAGGTCTTCGTGAACCTGATCACCAACGCCGTGAGCTTCTGCGGGGAAGGGGACGCGATCCGCGTCTGGGCGCGCAAACGCGAGAACCGCGTGCTCGTCGTCGTGGAGGATACCGGGCCTGGCATTCCCGAGGGCGCGCTCCAGAAGATTTTCAAACGCTTCTATTCCGAGCGCCCGGCAGGCCAGTTCGGCAACAATTCCGGCCTCGGCCTCGCGATCTCGAAGCAGATCGTGGAGGCCCATAGCGGGGTCATCTGGGCCGAGAATATCCGCCCCACAGAGGCCGATCTCACCTCCGACCCGCTGGGCGCGCGTTTCGTGGTGGGTCTCCCTGTCTGAGCCCCCGTCTGACCGCCGGTCTGGCCCCCCGTCCGAGCCCCCGTCTGCCCCCCGGTCTGACTCGCCGTCTGATCCGCTTGCGCTGCGGCCGGTGCCCGGCGGCGGGGCGGCCCATCTCCACGCCTCCACCGTCGTTCTGGCGGAGCGCGCGCTGATCATCGCGGGGCCGTCGGGGGCCGGCAAATCTTCCCTCGCGCTCGAGATGATGGCCCTGGGCGCGGGGCTCATCGCCGATGACGTCACCGAGCTCTTCGAAGACGGTGGCGCGCTCTGGGCGCGGGCACCCGCGACGCTGCCCGCAGCGATCGAGGCACGGGGCCTCGGGCTCCTGCGGGCCACGCTCGCGCCGCCGGCCCCGGTGGCCGCCCTGATCGATCTCTCCCGCTGCACTGCAGAGCGCATGCCGCAGGTCGTGGAAATCTCGCTCCTCGGCCATGCTAAGCCCTTGCTTCAAAAACCCGAGAGTGGTCCTGTGAGCGCGTCGCTGGTGCAATATCTTAAGCATGTGACGCTACGGGACCCCGATGTCTGAACCCCTTTCTTCTGCGCCGCAGCGCATGGTGCTCGTCACCGGTCCGTCCGGCGGCGGACGGTCCACGGCGATCAATGCGCTGGAGGACATGGGCTACGAGGCCATCGACGCGCTTCCGCTGACGATGATCCCGCGCCTCATGGCCGGCCCGCCCATGGAAAAGCCGCTCGCGCTCGGCATCGCGCCCGGGGCGCGGGACTTCTCCGCCAACGCCTTCATCGAGGTCATCGACAAGCTCAGCCGGGGCGATCACGCGCCGGAGGTGGTGTTCCTCGATTGCGCCTCCGACGTGCTGCTGCGCCGCTATTCGGAGACGCGGCGCCGCCATCCCGCCGCGCCCGAGGAGACCCCCATGGTGGGCATCGCGCGGGAGATGGACCTGCTCGTGCCGATCAAGGCCCGCGCCGACACGCTCATCGACACCTCCGATCTCAGCCCCCACGACCTCAAGGCCGAGCTCGAGCGCCTCTTTGCCACCGACGAGGGCGGTACGAAGCTTGCCGTGTCTCTCCACTCCTTCAGCTACAAGCGCGGCCTGCCGCGCGGGATCGACATGGTGTTCGATTGCCGCTTTTTGCGAAATCCCTACTGGGAGCCGTCGCTGCGCGCCCTAACTGGGATGTCACGTGACGTACAGGCCTACGTGAAACAGGATGCGCGCTACGCGCCCTTCTTCACGAAGGTTCGGGATCTGGCCGAGCTCTTGCTGCCGGCCTACCGCGAAGAGGGGAAGGCGCATTTGAGCATCGCGTTCGGCTGCACGGGCGGCAAACACCGTTCCGTGACCATGGCAGAGCACGTGGCGTCATCCCTTGCGGAGACCGGCTGGCAGGTGTCTATTCGTCACCGGGAGTTGGAGCGCGCGGGGTTGGGGACACCCCAAGCGGTGACACAAGGGGACGGCCCGTGATCGGGATCGTAATCGTGGCTCACGGGGGGCTCGCCGCCGAGTACAAATCGGCGGTGGAACACGTCGTGGGCCAGCAGACCGGGATCATGCCTGTGTCCATCGAGGCCAGCCATGACCGCAGCTTCAAGCAGTTGGAGATCTGCCGCGCCGCCGACGCGGTGGACGAGGGCGACGGCGTGGTGCTGGTGATCGACATGTTCGGCTCCTCGCCCTCGAACCTGGCGCTGCGCGCCTGCCAGCCCAGCGGGCGGCGCATCCTCTACGGCGCGAACCTCCCGATGCTCGTCAAGCTCGCGAAAAAGCGCAACAAACCCCTGGACGAGGCGGTTTCGGCGGCGCGCGAGGCGGGCAAGAAATATATCGATTGTTACCAGGCGGAACCGCAGGCTACACACTAGCCGATGCCTACGACCCGAACGCTCGAGATCGTCAACACCAAGGGGCTGCACGCCCGCGCTTCGGCGAAATTCGTCGAAGTTGTCGAGGAATACGACGCCACCTGCACAGTGGCCAAGGACGGGCTGAGCGCCGCCGGAGACAGCATCATGGGGCTTTTGATGTTGGCAGCCTCCCACGGCTCCACTATTGAGATCGAAACGTCAGGCCTCCATGCGGAGGCGCTGGCCGACGCGCTGCAGGCGCTCGTCGCCGACAGGTTCGGCGAAGAGATGTGATACCGCGCGGGGCCGATACACATGACAAGTGGATGGACGAGACCAGTGGTTGATCATTCTCAGACACCGCCGCCCCTGTTGTCGCGCCGCCCCGCGGGCGATCTCGTCGAACCCGCGACCACCCCCTATGACAAGCGCAAGCTGAGCTATGCCGGGACTTTCACCAATCCCTGGCAGGCCGGGCTGATCCGCACCCTGGAATGGTGCACGGGCAAGATCACCCTCCTGCGCCGCATCCGCAGGTTCGAGCGCATGGGCCCCGCCACCGGCCAGCAATTCTGGAAACAGGCCCGCGGGCTGATGGAAATCGACCTCCAGACGCCCGCCGAGGAGATCGCGCGCATTCCCCGCGAGGGGCCCTGCATCATCGTGGCCAACCATCCCCACGGGCTCGTGGACGGGATGATGATCGCCGAGCTCGTTGGCGAGGTGCGCAGCGACTATAAGATCCTGACACGCTCGCTCCTCACCGGCGTGCAGGAGGTGGCGGAACACATGATCCCCGTGCCGTTCTCCCATGAAAGTGACGCGCTGGAGAAAAGCCTGGAGATGCGCCGCCAGGCCATGGCGCATCTGGCCAATGGCGGCTGCATCGTGATCTTTCCCTCGGGGTCGGTGGCGGCCTCGCAGACGTGGTGGGGCCCGGCGGTGGAGGGGGAATGGAACCCGTTCACGGCCAAGATGATCCAGCGCTCCGGCGCGGCCGTGGTGCCCGTGCGCTTTCCCGGTCAGAACAGCCGCTGGTACCAGATCGCCAATCAGCTCAGCGCCACATTGCGCCAGGGGCTGCTCATCCACGAAGTGGCCCACAGCTTCGGCAAGCCCCAGCGCCCCGTCATCGGGGAGCCCGTCTCCCAGGAGATCATCGCCGAGAAAAGCCGCAACCCCCGGGTCTTCATGGCCTGGCTGCGCGCGCACACGCTCGGGCTGGTCTCCTGATACCTCCCCCTGTGCCGCGAATTTCTTCGGAAATTCGTGGCCGCCGACCCAACGAAAAAGGGCGGCCCCCTGAGCCGCCCTTTCCGGGATCAGACCTGAGACCTTAGGCTCACTGCTCGTTGGCGGAGCCCACGTCGATGGAGACGCCAGGCCCCATGGTGGAGCTCAGCGCGACCTTCTTCATGTAGGTGCCCTTGGCGCCCGTGGGTTTCGCGCGGGCCACGGCATCCACGAAGGCGCGCACGTTCTCGACAAGCTTCGCCTCGTCGAACGACGCCTTGCCGACGCCAGCATGGACGACGCCCGCCTTCTCGGCCTTGAACTGCACCTGGCCGCCCTTGGCCGCCTCCACGGCTTCCTTGACGTCCATCGTCACCGTGCCGACCTTGGGGTTCGGCATCAGGTTCCGGGGGCCGAGCACCTTACCCAGACGCCCCACGATGGGCATCATGTCCGGCGTGGCGATGCAGCGGTCGAATTCGATCGTGCCGCCCTGGACCGTCTCCATGAGGTCCTCTGCGCCCACGATGTCGGCGCCGGCTTCCTTGGCCTCGTCGGCCTTCGGGCCGCGGGCGAAGACCGCCACGCGCACCGTCTTGCCGGTGCCGTTCGGCAGCGTCACCGTCCCGCGCACCATCTGGTCCGCGTGGCGCGGATCGACGCCGAGGTTCATGGCGATCTCGACGGTCTCGTCGAATTTGGCGTTCGCGTTGCCCTTAACGAGCTTCACGGCCTCCTCGACGGTGACGTCGAGCTTTTCTGCGAAGGCTTCTTTCGCCGCCTTCATGCGCTTTCCAACCTTGCCCATCTTACTTCACCTCGATGCCCATGGATTTCGCTGAGCCGAGGATGATCTTCATCGCGGCCTCGACGTCGTTGGCGGAGAGATCTTTCATCTTCGCCTCGGCGATCTCGCGGACCTGCGCCACCGAGACCGAGCCCACCGTCTCCCGCGACGGGTTGTTGGCGCCGGATTTCAGCTTCGCTGCCTTCTTGAGATAGTAGGACGCCGGCGGCGTCTTGATGTCCATCGTGAAGGACTTGTCCTGATAGTAGGTGATCACCGTGGGGCAGGGCGCGCCCGGCTCCATCTCCTGCGTCTTGGCGTTGAACGCCTTGCAGAATTCCATGATGTTGATCCCGCGCTGACCCAGGGCAGGGCCCACCGGCGGGGAGGGATTGGCTTGTCCTGCAGGAACCTGCAGCTTCATCGTGCCAGCGATTTTCTTCGCCATGGCGCGTCTCCTTTTCTCAACGCCCGCCCGTCGCGACGGTGGGGCTTTTTGTCGATGTGGTCCGGCGTTGCGCACGCGTGCGCGCTGCCTCCCACCTGATCGGCTGCTCTCAGCCCTGGCGCGCTTAGAGGACTGCGCAGGCTTTGGCAAGGCCGCCCAAAGGCCGGAGCGCGGCGGCGGTCCAAGAGCGTTGCGGTCGGAGCGCCCATGTGGAGCGGCTGAGCAAAAACCTTGGGCCGCAGGCGGCCATATTCCAGGCTGAGCGCCTCTCGGAACTGCCGCGGTACTTCTGCGTCACCGATCCGGACCTCGTCTTCAATCCGGCGCTGCCGCCCGATTTTCTCGCCGATCTCGCCCGCGCCATGGCGGAGCATCAGAAAGGGAAGGCGGGCTTTGCCCTCGACATCAGTGACCGCGCCGCGCTCAAACAGACGAAATTCAGCATCAAGCCGCCCGAGGTGCATCACATCTGGGACTGGGAGGAGCAGTTCTGGACGAACCGCCTTGGCTTCACTCCCGGGCAGGACCCGATCTACGCGGCAGCCATCGACACGACCTTCGCGCTCTACGACCAGGAGCGATTTGATCCGGCGAATTTCCTCGACGCGCTCCGCATCGGCGGGCGCTTCACCGCCCGGCACTTGCCCTGGTACCGCGCACACAGCCTCCCTGAGGACGAAGAACGCGCCTATCGCGAGACGCAGCAACATTCATTCTATCTCGGGACCCGCGAAATTGCGCCCTGAGGGGCTGGCCCGAAGGGTATGTTGCCTGAGCCGCGTCGGGTGAACCGGGCGGTCCTTTGCCGAGCTTCAGGTCTGCTTGGTAACCTGAGTGTATTCCAGCTCCACCGGCGTGGCGCGGCCGAAGATCGACACGGTGACCTTGAGGCGCTGGTTGTCGTCGTCGACCTCTTCCACGGTGCCGTCGAAATCCTCGAACGGGCCGTCGTTGACCTTCACCTTCTCGCCCACCTCGAAGTGGATCATGAGCTTCGGCGCCTCGGCACCTTCCTCCACGCGGCCGAGGATGCCCTGCACCTCGGCGTCGCGCATGGGCATGGGGCGGCCCTGGGGCCCGAGGAAGCCCGTGACGCGGTTGATCGAGTTGATCAGGTGATAGCCCTCGTCCGACATCTCCATGTGCACGAGCACGTAGCCCGGCATGAAGCGGCGCTCGGTCGTGACCTTCTTGCCGCGGCGGACCTCGATGACCTCCTCGGTGGGCACGAGGACCTCGTCGATCTGGTCCTCCATGCCCTGTTCCTCGATGGATTGGCGGATCTGCTCGGCGATCTTCTTCTCGAAGTTCGACAGCACGCTCACGGAATACCAGCGCTTCGCCATGTCGTAGGGCCCTTTCGCCTCGTCCCCCGGTGGGGGAGTCCCAGAAACAAATGGGGCGCGCTGTCCTCAGACCAGCGCGCCACTCGGCGAAGCCATTACCGTGCCCCGTGGGGCAGTTCAAGTCCCGCCCGCGCGGCCCTAGCCCATGAGGGACAGGATGCCCGTCAGCGCCGACCGGATGCCGAGATCGACGAGCGAGAAGAAGACCGCCGTGAGCGTGGCCATGATAAAGACCATGATCGTCGTCACCACGACCTCGCGGCGCGTGGGCCACACGATCTTGGCCACCTCGGCGCGGGTCTCCTGGATGAATTTGAGCGGGTTCATCGGCACTCTCTCCGTCTGACCCGCGTCAGATACGCGGGCCACGCCCCGGTTTCAAGGAGAGATGCCGCGCCGCACGCGGCGTTCGGCGGTGCTAACGGTCGCGCTCTTGGGCCAGCCGCTCGAACGGGTCGCGTTGCAGCTTTTCCTTGAAGGACAGCCGCTTGCGACGGGGCGCCTCGCGGGCGGTGTCGGCCTCGTCATCGTGGCGGCGGGCGCCGGAGAACATGCGTTTGATCGCTGAAAGGGTCATGTTTTCGGTCCGGGTGTAAACAGGGGCGTAACGCGAAATTCACCCCTGTTTGCGGCACAATCGGGACACCGCCGCGGCTTTGCATGGGGAAAATCGCGGCTCCACCCGGCCCAATTCGGGCGCGCCATGGGCAGTGGTCCGGCAGTGCCCAAGCGATGGTCGGGAGGTGCTGAAAAACCGGGCAATGGTCTGGCAGGGGCAGCAGGGTTCGAACCCGCGACCTACGGTTTTGGAGACCGTCGCTCTACCAACTGAGCTATACCCCTAAGGCCGAGGCGGGAGTTACCCCGCCCGGCCGCGCCGCGCAAGGGCTCAGATCAGCGCCAATGCCATCACGATGAGCCCGACGAAGCTCGCGATCCACGCGCCGGAGCGGATGAGCGGCACGGCAAAGAGGTAGAGCGGGATGAAGGCCGCGCGCGCGATCACGAAGATCATGGCGCCCAGCGTTGCGAGCTCCATGTCCAGGTCGCCCGCGCTGCCCACCGGCAGCACCACGGCCTCCCCCGTCGAGGCGTTGAGGGCCAGGGCCGCGCAGGCGAGGCCCACGAAGGCGGCGAGGTTCTCGTTGGAATTGCGCAGGATGCGCCGGGCGCGGCCATACATCCCCTCCGCTGCCGGCTCCCCATCGCGGGAGCCCAGATATTCGCCATAGCCGATCTTGGGCAGAAGAAAGAGCGCGGGAAGAAACACGGTGATGAAGTGCACGGCGATGCCGGCGATGAGCCAGGTGGTCATGGGAAGGGCCTCCGGTCGCTAGAAAGGTCAGCGGGGCGCACCGGCCCCTATGCTGCCGTTCTAGCGCCGCGGTCCGGTTCGGAAACGATGCCCGCGTCAAAGAGGCGGGCGATCTCGCCACCGTCGAGGCGTGCCACCTCGGCGAGCACCTCCTCGGTATGGGCGCCCAGACGCGGCGCGGCCACGGGGGCCGCGCGTTCCGTGGCGCCGAAATGCGCCGGGCATCCGGGCACGGGAAAGGTACCGAGACCGGGCTGCGCGAGCGTGGAAAACATCGGATTGTCGGGCCCCAGATCGGCATCGCGCGCCAGCGCCTCCCGCAGGCTGCGGAAACGCGACCAGGTGAGCCCCCGCGCATCGAACATCTCCGCGAAGTCATCGATCCGCCGGGCCGCGAACCAGGGCGCGAGGATGGCCGTGATCTGGTGGCGCAATTCCCAGCGCGCGCCCTCGTCGCGGAGGTCGCGCCCGCTTTGCGCGGCGAGCTCTGCCATGGCGCCCGCGCTGTCGGTGGCCTCGACGAGGAGCGTCCACTGCCGCCCGGTGAGCCCGATCACCATGACGCGCCCGCCGCAGGCACAGACGAAATCCTGCCCGTAGGCGCCGTAGAGCGCGTTCCCCGCCTTGGCCCGGTCGCGGCGGTTGACGACCGCGTCGCCGATGAGCCCCAGATGCCCCAGCGCCGCCGCGGCCACGTCCTTGAGCGCGATCTCCACCGCCTGGCCCGCGCCCGTGCGGAGCCGGTGCCGCTCGGCGGCGAGGAGCGCCGTCGTCACCATCTGCCCGGCCAGCAGATCCCAGGCGGGGACGGCATGGGCCACGGGCGCCTCCGATCCGTCGGGGCCCGTCATCTCCGGCACGCCGAGGGCGGGGTTTACGGTGTAATCCACCGCGGGCCGCCCGGCGCGGTCGCCCTTGAGGGTCACGCTGATCATGTCGGGTCGCGCCGCGCTCAGCGCGCCGTGGTCGAGCCAGCCCTTGGCGGGCAGGTTCGTGAGGAAGAGCCCCGCATCGGGGCCGGGCGCCGTGGCGATGCGCAGCGCCAGCTCGCGGCCTTCCGGCGTGGCCACGTCCACCGCCACGCTCTTCTTGCCCTTGTTGAGCCCGGCCCAGAAGAAGCTCTCGCCCGAGGGCGCGAGCGGCCAGCGCCGGGCATCGAGCCCGCCCGTGGGCCGGTCGATGCGGATCACCTCCGCCCCCATCTGCGCCAGCGACATGCCCGCATAGGGCACGGCCACGAAGGCCGCGTTTTCCACCACCCGCATGCCCGTGAGGAGCGGGGTGGTCACGGCCGGCCCTCCCAGATCGCGGTGGCGGTCATGCCCTGGTGCCCGTCCTGCCCCGCGACGAGGCGCAGGCCGCCATCCCCGTCCTCGCAGGCGGCGAGGTCGAGATTCGCGCCGAGGAACATCGGGTGCACGCCGCGAAATTCGAAGTGGCTCGGCGCGCGGCCGCGCCTGTCGCAGGCGAAGGCCATGAGCTTCAGCGCCTGGAGGGGACCGTGGATGACGAGGCCGGGATAGCGTTCCACCGCGCGGGTGTAGTCGGCGTCGTAGTGGATGCGATGGGCATTGAAGGTGACCGCGGAGAAGCGGAAGAGCGTGGCGGCGCTGACGGCCTCGGACCGCTGGGCATCGGGGGCACCTGGCATGGCGCGCTTGGCGGGGGGCGTGAAGGTCTCCGGGATGTCGAGGTAGACGAGCGTCTGCCGCTCGCGCGCGACCAGGCCGCCGGGACCGCGCACCTCGTGCTCTAGGGTGACGAAGGCCATGGGGCGGGCCGGGCTGCCCTTCTCCGCGACGCTGAGGATGGTGGAGCGGCAGGTGAGCGCCTCGCCCACGCGGGCGGGCGCGCGAAACTCCAGCGCGCCCGCGGCCCACATGCGGCGGCGCAGCGGCAGCGGCGGCAGGAAGGCGCCGCGGCGGGGATGGCCGTCCTCGGCCAGTTCGGCCTCCTCGACCACGTCGGGAAAGGCGAACCAGTGCCACAGGGGCGGAAGGACATCGCCCCGGCGCGGCGTGGGCGTGCCGAGCGTGGCGGCGATGCGCGCCGCCTCGGCTTCGGAGAGGGTGCCGGTGGCCTCGCGTACCCGGCCGACCCACGCTTGGGTGTTGAGCATGTCCATGGCGATCCCTTTCGGAGTCTCGATTTTCTCTCAACGTGCACAGCGCGGCCTTAAAAGCAAATGATTTGAATGGGTTAGCGGAATGCCATGGTATACCGGCGGGCGGATGCAGCTGCGGCATGCGGAAAACGCTGGGAAATCCGCGGGCGCCTTCGCAGGCGCAGAAATCGGTATACCTCGGTGGACGGCGCCGCCGGCGCGGCTCTCTAGGGCATAGTCAGAATCAGCCCGCCCACCGGGACACGAGGGGACGGCCGCCCGCGGCGCGCGGCCCACGGTACGGCGCCGTGTCAATGGATTGGCATGGCGCGGCTTGGCGCGCACCGCTACTAGGGGAGGCGGCGGCTAGGGCAGTTCGCGGTCGTGGGCGTGGCGGATCGCGTGCTGCACGGCGTCGGTGAGCGTGTCCACGTCGAGCACCACCTTGCCGTCATGGGCGGCGGCGATCTGATCGGCATAGACGTGAACTTCGCCGTAGCCTTCGATGTAGACGATGAGGTGGTCCGGGTGGACGTTCCTCACCGCCCCCACGCCCAGAGTGCCTTCGCTGGCGAAGACCTGCCAGTCCTCGGCGATTTCCTTGAGTGACATGGGCCTTTCTCCGGATGATGTGGCTTCATCCTGTCCCAAGCCGGGTCCTGGCACAAGAAAAACGCCCGGGGGCGCGGGGCCACCGGGCGTCTCGTTGGAGCGTTGTCGCGCTGCCAGAAATTTCCGAAGAAATTTCCGGCCTGGCGTGTTGGGATGGTCCGGAGCATTTTCTTCGGAAAATGCTCCGCCCCGGCCTTAC
>JBCBET010000004.1:0-227500 GCA_038528385.1 Pseudomonadota bacterium
TCACCTCCTTCATCGAAAACGGCGTCCTCGTCATCCGCTTCCAGGATGCCTCCAAAAGCGAAGTGTTCAAACTCGAAGGTATCGAAACGCAGAAGACCTACGACCTCGTGATCAGTTTCGGCGCCGGCAAGGTCATGGCCATGCTCGACGGGCAGGTCTTTGGCGAGGCCGCCCTGGACATGAGCTGGGAGGATAACACCGAAGTCCTGCAAATCGGCGCGAACGGCTGGGCCAGCAAGGCCGGCGATAGCGGCTACATGGACGTCTTCCGAGGCACCATTTCCGACGTCAAGATCGTCGAAGGGACCTTCACCGGAGGCGCAGTCGATGCAGCCGATGAGGCACCGGCGACGCCGCCCGTGCCAGAGCCTGCTCCCGCACCGGAGCCCGCTCCAGCACCTGAGCCCACGCCAGAACCGGAGCCTGCGCCAGCACCTGAGCCTGCGCCCGCTCCAGAGCCCGCGCCTGCGCCGGCGCCCGAACCGGCCCCCGCGCCGGCGCCGGAGCCGGCACCAACGCCGGGTCTCTCTCCCGCGCTCGTCCTCGACGGTGCGCAGGACATTGATGGCCGGGAAGACGTCCTGGCGTTCGAGCACCGGTCGGAGTTCGAATTCGCGGAGGCCTCGCTGGCACTCACCTTCAACGCGGACAGCGTCGAGGGCCGCAGCGGTCTTTTGTCGAAGGATGCCTCGGGCTTTGGCTCGGGTGGTCACTTCACCTCCTTCATCCAGAACGGCACGCTGATCGTACGGTTCCAGGACGAAAGCCGGAGCTCCACCTTCGAGGTGGCGGGCATCTCCTCCAAGGCCGATTACGACCTGATGGTCTGCTTCGGGAATGGGCGGGTCTCCGCGTTCCTCAACGGTCAGGTCTTCGGGGAAGCCGCGTTCGACATGTCGTGGGAAGACAACGGCGAGACCCTGCAGATCGGGGCCAACGGGTGGGCGAGCAAAGCCGGAGACGACGCGTTCACGGACGTCTTCCGTGGCACGATCTCCGACGTCATGATCGTTGAGGGCGTCCTTTCACCGGAGGAAATGAAGGCGCTACAGGCGACGATCGGCGCGCCCGCACCCGAGCCCGAGCCCGCTCCTGCGCCCGAGCCTGCCCCGGCACCGGAGCCTGCGCCCGAGCCTGCCCCGGCACCGGAGCCTGCGCCCGAGCCTGCACCGGCACCTGATCCCGAGCCTGCACCGGCACCGGAGCCTGATCCGACGGTGGCACCGGCTCTCGTCCTGGCGGGTGACTACGATATCGACCGCGCCCGGGACGTCCTCGAGATCGAGCACCGCTCGGAATTCGAGATCTCGGAAGGGACGATGGCGCTGACCTTCAACGCCGACAGCGTATCCGGGCATCGCGGCCTCGTGTCGAAGGATGCCGGAGGCTTCGGCGAAGGCGGGCACCTCACGGCCTACATCGAGAACGGCAAGCTGATCGTGCGCGTCCAGGACGAAACCCGGAGCGAAGTCTTCGAATATTCCGGGATCGCCACCGGGGTCGACTACGATTTCGCCATCCGGTTCGGCGACGGACAGGTGGAGGCCATGCTCGACGGGAAGGTCTTCGGCGACGCGGCGTTCGACATGTCCTGGGAGCTCAATACCGAGTTCCTCCAGATCGGGGCGAAGGGCTGGGCCAGCGACACCGGTGAAGCCGGCTTCTCCGATGTCTTCCGCGGCACGATCTCGGACGTGGTGATCGTCGAGGGCAAGCTGTCCCAGGAAGAGCTCAAGACGGTCCAGGCGGAGGTGGGCGCACCGCCGGCCGAACCCGTGCCGCAGCCTGTCTTCGCGCTGGAGGGGGATCAGAAGATCTCCAAGGCCAGGGACGTTCTGGAGGTCGCGCACGATGCCGACTTCGAGTTCGCCGAGGGCACGCTGGCGCTGAGCTTCAACGCCGACACCGTGTCGGGGCATCGCGGGTTGCTGTCCAAGGATGCCGGCGGCTTCGGCGCCGGGGGGCACATCACCGCCTATGTCGACAACGGCAAGCTCGTGGTCCGTTTCCAGGACGAGACGCAAAGCCAGGTCTTCGAGTATGACGGCATCAAGGCAAAGACCGACTACGATCTCGCGATCAAGTTCGGCGACGGCCAGGTGTCGGCGATGCTCGACGGCACGTATTTCGGCAAGGCCGCCTTCGACATGTCCTGGGAGCAGAACACCGAGTTCCTGCAGATCGGGGCTAAGGGCTGGGCCAGCGATGCGGGGGATAGCGGGTATTCCGATGTCTTCCGCGGCACGATCTCGGACGTCCTCATCTTCAACGAGGTGATACCGGGTCAGGACACGGACTACTTCCTCGGCTGATCCGATCAGCCCCTGCCGGCCCGGCAGGCCCCCTGTGGCCTGTCGGGCGGGTTGGCGGATCGGAAGCCGGACCTAGTCCTGGGAAGATGCGAATGCTGTGCGAACGTCCCCCGTGTGGGGGCGTTCTCCATTTCAGGGTGAGGCTTTGTGGCCTGTCCCGTGACGTGACCTCTCCAGCCTTTGTTTCGTGACCGCCCCGCTCCCATGGCATGCCGCGGCGCGCCCCGGCGGTGCGGGTGTGACAGGGGTGTAGCGCCCGTGTCGCCTCCCTGCGGGAATATCGGACCTCGGCCAATACCTTCTCGAATCGCGGCGCGGGGCGATGTAGCGTCGCGCCAGGCAGTGGCCTGCCGGATCGCCCGATTGAAGCCAGAAGGTCTCATTGATGACCCCTCCAAGAATTTCCGTGGTGTTCGCGGCGGACAATATCCTCGCGCTCGCGTTGGGCGTCGCGATCGCCTCCGTGCTCACGAACCGAAAGCCTGACACGTCCCTCGACATCCACGTGCTGTCCTGCGGGATCAGCACCTCCAACAGGCAAAAGATCGCGTCCCAGTTCGAGGCCGGCGACGCCGACGCGCTGCACTGGCACGAGATCACCGGGGCCGACATGAAGCTGCTCCAGGACCTATTCACGGCGTCGAACCGGCCCTATCCGCCGGCGGCCTATGCCCGGCTTCTCGCGGGCAAGCTGCTGCACGGGGTGGACCGTGCGATCTACCTCGATACCGACGTGATCGTGGCGACCGATCTCACCCCGCTCTGGGAGACACCCTTCGACGGTGCGACCCTGCTGGCGATCCGAGACCTGCCTGATTCCAACGACCACGTGCCGAGACTGAAGGCCCTGCTGTCGCCCGAGGATGTGGAGAGGTTCGGCCTCGACCAGGAGGCGCATTACTTCCAATCCGGCGTGCTCGTCTTCGATCTCGATGCGTTCCGTCGTTCGGGCTTTGACGAGTTGATCGACTGCTTGCGGCGCTACCCGGATCTCACCTTTCCGGATAACGACGCGCTCAACATCGTCTTTCGCCAGAGGACCAAGCTCGTGGATCCGCGCTGGAACCAGATGGCCTCCGTCTTCTGGTACGGGTCCGCCGCGGAAAGCCCCTATGACGCGCAGCTCTTCGAGGAGCTCGTGCATCGACCCTACATCATCCATTACTCCGGGCGGCCGAAGCCCTGGGAGGACGGGTGTTCGCACCCCTTGTCCGGGAAATGGGACGAGGCCTTCGAGGTGTCCGCCTGGCGCGATTGGAGGCCCACGCGGATGTCCATGGTCAGCGACCGGCTTCAGCGGGCGCGGCGCAAGATCACGAAGAAGCTGCGCCGTTTGCTTCCCTGATGCGCAAGGCCGCTGGGTGGCGCGGATGGACGCACTTTCGGGCATCATTTCCATCGCGGCAGCCCGCCGGACATGTTTGGATTGCATGGAGTGCCGGCCTTTGCCCTATGATCGCGGTGAGGCCGGGTGGCGCAGTGTGACCCGCGGGGGCGGGACGTGGTTTGATGGGTGCAGAGAGCGAAGCAGTGGGAGGGGACGCAGGGGACCTCTGCGTGATCATTCCCCACCTGAATGCGCCGGAGGGGCTCCGCCGATGCCTCCGCGCGCTCGAGGACCAGCGGCGCAGCAGCGGCACGGCCTTTCGGGTCTACGTCGTCGATAACGGGTCGAACCAGCGTCCCGACGAGGTCTGCGCCGCCTTCGACTTCGTGACCCTTCTGAGCGAAGCGGAACCGGGGCCCGGGCCCGCGCGCAACCGGGCCGCGCGGGAGGCGACGGCGGAAATCCTCGCCTTCATCGATGCCGATTGCACGCCGGGCGAGGGCTGGATCGAGACGATCGTCTCCTACCTCGGAGCGCACCCGGAGACCGCCGTCATCGGCGGGGAGGTCTATATCGACCACGTCGACTCGCAGCGGCTCACCCCGATCGAGGCCTATGAGAGCGTCTTCGCCTACCGGATGCGGCTCTATTACGAGCGGGAGCGCTTCACGGGCACGGGCAACATGGCGGTGCGGCGCGCCGATTTCGAACGGGTCGGCGGGTTCGGAGGCATCTCCATCGCCGAGGATCGCGACTGGGGAATGCGCGCCACCGCCCTGGGCCTCCGGATAGATTTCGTGCCCGAGATGACGATCAAGACGCCCGCACGGGAAACCTTCTCCGAGCTCGCCCGGAAGTGGGACCGCCAGCTCGGCCACCAGTTCGCGGAGGTCGACGGGTTGGTGGCGCGTCTGCGCTGGGCTCTGAAGGCGCTGGCGCTGCTCGTCTCCCCGCTCGTGGCGGGGGTCACCATTCTCCGCTCCGACAGGCTTGCGCGGCCTCGGGATCGGTGGCTTGCGTTCCGCGTTCTGGCGCGCATCCGTGCCTACCGTGCGCGTCGCATGGTGCGCCTTCTGACGGGGTCCGGGACGTCGAGCCAGGCCGCCTGGAGAGGGAGCTGATCCGTGCCCTCGGATGCCCGATGTGACGCGATCCGTGCCGAGGCCGTCCGGGTCGGCCCTGCCCGGGTGAGAAGGGGCCCCACCTCCGCTCCCTGTGTCCCCGGCCTGAATGCCGCGGGCTGCCCGTGAAGAATCGCAAGGATACCCGGCTCGGCACGCGGCTCCGTCGCGGGCTCGCCTCCGCGCTCGACCCCCGTGCGCTGCTGCACGGGCTGCGTCTCCTCCACTATTACAACTACACCCATGTGGCCGAGCGGCGCAGGCTCACCGCCGGGAGCGGGGTGCGGATCGCGCCCAATGTCTCCTTCGCCAATGCCGAACGGATCGCCCTCGGGGCGGGCGTGCAGATCGGGGCGCGAACTAGCCTCTGGGCCGGTGACACGGTGGGACGGATCGACGTAGGTGCCGATGCCACCTTCGGCCCGGACTGCTTCCTGACGGCCGCGAATTACGGGACCCGCCGCGGGGTGCCGGTGGGCGATCAGCCCATGGAGGAGCGCGACATCGTCATCGGGGAGGGAGCCTGGCTCGGCGCGCGGGTCATCGTGCTCGCCGGGGTGACGATCGGTGCGCACGCGGTCATCGGCGCGGGATCCGTCGTCACGCGGGACATCCCTCCGAACGCCGTCGCTGCCGGAAATCCCGCGCGGGTCATCCGTGAGCGCGCGTGATCAGACGCCGGGGGCGGTCCGCCTACCAGCGCCAGGAATAGTCGCGCCCAAGGGTCAGAAAGAACGTGTTCGAGCTCGCATCCGGCAGCCCCTCTTCGCGGCTCACCCGGTGTCTGAGGCCGGTGGAAAGCGTCCAGTCGGCGGTGAGCTCCCGCCGGAAATTGGCGGTGGCGGTGATGCGCGTGCGGTCGATGATGCCGACGCCGTCCAGGCCCGAGGTCTGGACATAGTCGAGATCGAGGCCGAGGCTGCCGCGCGCGTTGAGCCTGTAGTCGTAGCTCACGTCGGCGATCGTGTCCCTCTGCACCTCGCTGTCGTTGTTGACCGATACCTGCGAGCTGAGCGAGAGGCCCAGCCGCTGATCGTTGGTGGCGCGTGAAAAGGCGACCCGCCCGACGGCCTGCACGCCCGTCTCGGCCGGTTTCGCGGCCCCGAGCGTGAGCTCGACACTGCCGCTCGGCAGCGCGAAAATCCGCGTCGCGGCGAGGTCGGTCCGGCCGCCATTGCTCGCAACGCTGCGCGAAAGCTCGGCGCTGAACGATCCCGCGGCGAGGTCGCGTTCGAAGCCGAGGACGCTCGTCAGGCCGGTCTCGTCGGGGCTTTCGAGGGTGGGATCGTCGAAGTCTTCGGTGATCTCGGTCCACCCGACGCCGGCCCGGATCGTGGTCACGGGATCGAGGCGCCGCGAGGCGTCGATGTTGTAGCTCCGGGTGCTGCGTTTCGTGCCCGCGAAATCGTCCTCCTCGAATTCGTCGAAGCCGAAGCTGAGGCGCGCCTCGGTCACGTCGTTGGGACGCAAGATGAGGCCCACGCTGCCGCCGAACCTGCGGTTGTCATCGAGCCGGACCTGCGCGTCCGCCGAATAGTCGCGGCTCGTTTGCGAGAACGATAGGAAGGCCCCGACGGGCGCTTCGAGCCCCGTCTCCAGCCCCGCAGTCAACGTCAGGACAGAGAGGGTGCCGTCCGACACGAGGAGTGCATCGGGATCGTCGAGCTCCTCTTCGTCGGGGTCGCCGTCGACGTCGCGGGTCGTGAGCTGCGCGGACAGATCGATCCGCGCATTGGCGGCCTGGTTGCCGTAGGACAAAAACAGATCGGGCCCGCGCAGGCCGGAATCGGAGCCGGGCCCGTCGCCATTGCGGAGCGTGTCGGAGACGGAGAAGCGCAGCGCCTGGCTGCGGGTGACGCTTTCAAAACCCAGCGTGAAGGTCGTGTTGAGCTGGGTCGTGTTGCCCGGTGAGACCAGGCTGAGATCGGCATTGTCGCTGGTTTCCAGCGACGTGCTGATTCCGAGCGTGACCGTGGAACCGCCGCTATCCTCCTGACCGAAAACGGGCAGCCAGCTCGCAAAGACGGCGATGCCTGCCACAACCGATCCCGCGAGGATCGCTCCGGGTCGCTGTCGACGCGGTGTCACGCCCCCGGGCCCTTATTCGAAGAGACGGCGCGCGGGTACGAAGACCACGTCGCCGGCGGCAAGCCTCGTGCCTGAGCCGATCCGCGGGCCGTTTCCGCGTCCATCGCGGCTGTAGAGAAAGATCGAGGTTTCTCCAGTCGCCCGGTCGGTGCGATGGAGCTCGATCCGGGACTGAGCCGCGAAGGGCGTGAGCCCGCCCGCCGCGGCGAGGACCTGTAGGATGGTGATGCCAGGTTCCACGTCGAGCCTGCCGGCCTGGCCCACCTCGCCCATGATGTAGACATCGATCGTCGGGACAGCCGCGGGTCCCGCGGCCGCCGCCCGTTCCGCCAGGGAGACGACGGAGACGACCACGGTGGGCTGATTCGCGAAATTCGGAGCGAGGCCGGCGGCGAGTTGCGCTCTCACTTGCCCGATGCTGCTGCCGCGGGCCTGCAGGGACCCTATGAAGGGAAAGCTGAAGGAGCCATCCGGCAAGACCAGCACCGAGCGATTGAGGCTCGGATCATCGATAACCTCGATCTGAAGCGTGTCTCCGGACCGGATCCGGTAGTCGCTTTGCGCGAGGGCTGCGGTGGCCACGGCAAGGAGCACGAGCCCCGCAAGAACGCCGGTGAACCAGGTAAATGTCATGCGTGCCAGCATCTTGGACTTCCGGGCCGTTGGTAAGGTAACTCTACTATGCCGCGTCTTGCGCCGTGACGGAATCGGGCCCAACGACATTTTCCGGCACTGCGGCAGAAATGCCTGCCGGCGCGTCAGTTGGACGAGGATCCCTCCTCGGTTTCCAGGCGCGTTATGGCGAGCAGGACCTCGTCGCGGAACGGGAGCGCGCGCGCGCTCGCCTCGATGAGCGCGAGCGTGGTGCGATAGGCCTCCAGCGCCGAACTGCCCTCGCCGGCAAGGTCGTAGGTCCGGGCCAGGTGGAACTGGACCACCGGATCGCCGGACAGGGCCGCCGCCGCGGGCTCCAGGTATTCCAGCGCCTCCCCGTGATTGCCGAGCCGTGCGACGATCCAGCCATAGGTGTCCTGGAACTGCGGCACCTCGGTGCCGCGCAGGCGCCGTGCGATGGCGTAGGCGCGGCGCAGGCTCTCCTCGTCTTCCTGGAAGGAGGAGATCAGGCTCGCGAGGTTGTTGGCGATGACCGGACTGTTCGTGTTTCGTGCGTAGAGCTCCTCGTAGATCTCGATGGCGCCAGGGATGTCGCCCTGGCGCTCTCGCTCGCTCGCCAGCACCCAGTTGAGAGTGGTGCTCTCCGGGAGCACGGCGAGCGCTTCGGTGAGCACCTCATCCGCTTGGTCCTGGTCGAACTGTCGGCGGCTGAGATTGTAGAGCGAGAGCCACACGCGTTCGTTGGTTGGGAATTCCTCGAGGAGGGAGCGCAGGATCTCGCGGGCCTCGACGGGCTGCGCGTCGACGGCATAGAGACCCGCAAAGATGAAACGCAGATCGGGATCATCGGGTGTCTCCGCCAAACGCTCCTCGAGGAAGGCGAAGGCGCCGGCCACATCGTCGTCCGCGAGAAAGAGGCGGATCGTGGCCACCATGGCCTGATTGCCGGTTTCGGGGAGGGCGGTGAGCTCCCCGAGGAGGGCGCGCAGCTCCTCCTGCCGGTTCTGCCCCGCCAGCAGCCGGACGGTCAGAGCGTTTGCGATGGTCGTCGCCTGCGAAGAGCCGTCCCGTTCCAGCGCGCGAATGACGTCCTGCGCGCGGGCCCAGTCCTCCAGCCGGACATAGATCGTGCCCAGCCCGTCGAGGAGGGAGAGGTCCCCCGGGCGCAGGCGCAGGGCGCCCACGAGAATGGATTCGGCCACCAGCGGCCGGTCGTCCTGCACGAGGAAATCCGCGTAGCGAAGCGATTCCGCAGGCGCGCTGTTGGAGACTTCCACGGCCATGGCCAGCATCTCTCCCATGAGGTCGCGGCTGCCGGCGCGTTCCTGAGCGCGCGCCATGAGCGAGAAAAGCTCCGGATTGCGCGGTGCCTGGTCGAGGGCGCGGCGCAGCTCCACTAGCGCCTCATCGGGCTGGTCCCCCTCGATGAGCCAGGCGGCCTTTTTCATCAGCGCGTCGACATTTGTGGGGTCTTCCTGCAGCACCTCCTCGACCAGCGTGCGCGCGCCCACGGGGCTGCCGGTGCGTTCGAACATGTTCGCGAGAGCCAGCTTGATGCGGCGCGTCTCGTCAGAGGGGGCGGCCGTGTCGATGATCAACTGCATTTCGGCGATGCCGCTTTCGCGGTCGCCCTGCTCGAAGACGAGGCTGGCGCGGGCGGCGCGGTAGAGCCCTCTTTTCGCATTGTCGGAGGCGATGTCCGCGAGGATGCGGTCGATTTCGGCGAGCGCGGGGTCCGCGCCGCGGGCCTGGATGATGAAATCGATGAGCATCAGGCGGGCCTCGTCGGGGTCCTCGCTCGTGTCTATGCGCGTCCTCAGATGGGCCTCCGCGTCGTCGATCCGCTCCTGCGTGACATACCATTGCACGAGCGTCTGGTGGAGGCTCGGGTCATCCTCGAAGCGATCGATCATGCTGCGCAGCTGCGCTTCGATCTCGTCCGTCCGGTTCACCTGACCGAGGAGGGCAAGGCGGAGATCGTAGAAAAAGCGGTCGTCCGGGGCCTCCACGATGGCGGCGTCGATATCCGCGAGGGCGCGATCCCAATCCTGGCGCAAGAGGCTGTCATTGATGACGATCTGGCGCGCGATCATCAGGCTCGGATCGATGTCGAGCAGGTCCGCCGCCTCCCGCGAGACGTCCAGTCCGAGGGCCAGGTCGCCGTCGCGTCGCGCCGCCTGATAGGCAACGCCGAGGCCCACCGCGCGCAGGACCGGATCAGTGTCCGCATCGGGCGCGAGGCCCGTCGCCGCGGTCAGATGGCGCTCTGCGGCCTCCCAATCGCCCGAGGCCCCCGCAAGCCGTGCGGCGGCGTATTGCGCCGGGAAGTGATCCGGGGCGATTTCAACGGCGGCGAGGTATTGACCGTAGGCCGCTCTTTCATTGTCGCGATCTTCTTCGATCTGGGCCATGAGCATGCGCGCTTCCAGATGCCCGGTATCGAGCTTGAAGACGTTGCGCATCTCGATGATGGCGCGGGGGATGTCCCCGGCCTCGTAGAGCTCCGTGCCTTTTTCGAAATGCGCTTGCGCCCGCTCCTCGGCCGTCTCGCAGGCAACCAGCAGGATGCAGGAAAGAATGACGAAAGTTATCCTGAGAATACGTGGAAACATGGCAAACCTGCAAACACCGAAGGGGTTCGGACGGGCGCCGTCGGCGCCGATATCCAGACGGAGCTTACCGCCCCGTGCAGCGAAGGACCACACCGACCGTGCGTGCGAGGATGCGAAGGTCGTTCTTGAGGCTGAGCGCCTCGTTGTACTCCGCGTCGAACTGCGCACGGCCCGCGAAGCTGCCCTGGCTGCGGTCCGACACCTGCCACGGGCCGGTCACACCGGGACGCAAAAGGTAGTAATCCGTGCCGGGATAGAGATGACGCTGATCCATCATCATGGGCCGGGGGCCCACGATCGACATGTCGCCCTTGAGAACGTTCCACAGCTGCGGCATCTCGTCGAGAGAGCTCTTGCGCAGGATGTCTCCGAACTTCGTGATCCGCGGATCGTTCTCAAGCTTCTGCTTCTCTTCCCATTCGCGGCGGGCCGCCGGATTTTCGGCGAGATGCGCGGCAAGGCGAGCATCGGCGTCCTCGACCATGGTGCGGATCTTGAGCATCTTGAACGCCTTGCCGCCGAGACCCACGCGGACCTGTGCATAAAACGGCCAGTGCATGCCACCGATCGCGCTGGAGAGCGCGCCGAGCGCCACGAGGAGGAGGGCAAGCGGCGCCACTATGAGGACGAAAGCCACGTCGAAGAGACGTTTGCCGAAGGCGCGGTAGAGGGACGTCGGGGCGATCTCGTGCGCCGGTTCAAACGCACTCGCGCTTATTACTTGGGCACCTACTGAGTCTTTAAAATGCGCAGTCATTTAACCATCCCCACTGCTTAACGACAAAAATATCCACAGAAAAAACAGGCATCAATACCTTCAACCAAGACACCGCAGACCTTGTCTGCACCCACAAAATAAAGCGTTACAGGCTTGGCAGCCTCAGCTCACCACTTTGATTCCCACGACCGGACGTTAGCAAAACGAGAACTAAAATACAGTGATATTTGATGACAAAAGTCTGTGGATAGGTTGTGTGCACGTATTTTTGGCTGCGGCCTCGGAGCCCCTGCAATCTATGGGCGAGCGCGGTTTCTGCACCTGCAACAAAGTTACCCTTTCGTGATCAAATAGGCATTGTGCGGGGCAATCCCTGCGGCATAGTCGCAATGCTTTTTACCCCGGTGCGAAACCGTGTATTTTAGGGCGTCTGTTCGTCCGTGACAGACCGCGACGCACCCGTGCAGGCATAGGCTGCGTGTTCCGTAGTAGGTGAATTTGAAAAGAGATCGTATGCCCTCGACGACCCTCTACCAGACGTTCTTCAAACTGTCCGAGCGGCCTTTCACACTGCTGCCCGACCCGGACTTCCTGTTCTGGTCCACGCAGCACAAGCGCGCCTTTTCCATCCTGGAGTTCGGCACGTTGTCGAGCGCGCCGGTGACGCTGATCACGGGGGAGATCGGCGCGGGCAAAACGACCCTGATCCAGGCGCTGCTACGCGACGTTCCCGAGGACGTGACGGTGGGGCTGATCTCCAACGCCCAGGGCGGGCGCGGCGAGCTCATGCAGTGGATCCTCAACGCCCTGGCCGTCGATATCGATGCCAAGGCGACCTACGTGCAGCTCTTCCAGCGGCTGCAGGACTTCCTCCTGGCGGAGTACGCGGCGGGACGGCGGGTCATCATCATCATCGACGAAGCGCAGAACCTCTCGCTCGAGGGCCTCGAGGAGCTTCGGATGCTGACCAACATCAATTCGGGAAAAGACGTGCTTTTGCAGCTTATCCTGTCTGGGCAGCCGGAACTTCGTGATATGGTGCGGGGGCCGTCCATGCAGCAACTCGCGCAGCGCGTGGCAGCGAGCTTTCATCTCGGCCCGATGGATGCGGAAACCACGAGCCGCTACATCGCGCATCGCATGCATATCGCGGGCGGCACGGGCGACGAGTTCAAGGCGGATGCCTGCGGCCTGATCCACGAGGAAACCGGCGGCGTCCCGCGACTCGTCAATCAGCTTTGTGAGTTTTCACTCGTCTATGCCTGGGCGGCCGAGGTCCGGGAAATCGACGAGAAGGTCGTGCATCAAGTGCTGGACGACGGCGTTTTCTTCAGGGGCTACCAGGCCTCCGGCGACCCCCTCGTCCTATTCAAGAGCAGCGGTGGTCAAGATGGATGAAGTCAGATACTACCTCGCGGTCTTCCTCAGAAGGCTTCCCTACTTCCTGATCGTCGCAACGGCGATCTCGGCGTCCGCGGTGGCCGTCGCGGTGTCTTTGCCGCCGGCCTATGTGAGCCAGATGCAGCTCGTCGTGGAAGCGCCGCAGATCCCCACGGAGCTCGCCGCCTCCACCGTCCGCACACCGGCGCTCGAACAGCTGCAGATCGTCGAACAGCGGCTTTTGACTCGCGCCAACATGCTCGAGATCGCGCGCGTGCAGGGCGTGTTCCCGGATATCGAGAACATGGTGCCCGACGACATCGTGCGCGGGATGCGCGCGCGCACCACCATCAACAAGAGCTCCGGGCGCAATGCGGCCACGCTCATGAGGGTCTCCTTCGAGGCGCATGAGCCGCGCATAGCGGCGGCGGTGCTCAACGACTACCTCTCCATCATCCAGGAAGCCGATGTGGAGTTCCGGCGCGGGCGCGCGGGGGAGACACTGGAATTCTTCGCCCAGGAGACCGAGCGCCTCGGCCTCGAGCTGACCGAGCAGAGCGCGCGCATCCTCGCATTCAAACAGGAAAACACCGACGCGCTGCCCACCAGCCTCGAATTTCGTATCTCCAAGCGAGAAGAAATCCGGGACGCCCTCGGCCAGACGAACCGGGAGATCACGCGCCTCGAGGACCAGCGCGCGCGGTTCCTCGACCTCTTCGAGGAAACGGGCCGCGTCGCTTTGCGCCCCGAGGCCGTGTTGAGCCCCACCGAGCAGCAGCTCCGGCGGCTCGAATCCGAACTCGGGCAGGCGCTTCTCGTCTTCTCCGAGGAGAACCCGAAGGTGCGGCTCTTGCGCGGCCGGATCGCGCTTCTCGAAGACGAGGTCGCGGACGAGGCGGCGACGACCCCGCTCTCGGCGAACGGGGCGGGCGCCGATGGCGAGCCGCCCAACGTGCTCGCCCTGCAGATCGACGAGATCGACAGCGAGATCGAGCTCCTGAGCGAGCGCCGCGATGATCTCTTGACGGAGCTCGGCCGCTTGACGGCCACCATCGAACGCACGCCGGAGGTGTCGATCACGCTTGAGGAGCTGGAGCGCACCTATGCGCTGCTCGAGACGCAATACGCCACGGCAGAGCAGCGCTTTTCCACGGCCCAGACGGGTGATCTCATCGAATCCCGGTCCCGGGGTCAGAGGATCGCGGTCATCGAGCAGCCCAACGTCCCGAATTCGCCCTCCCGGCCCAACCGCGTGATGATCGCCGGCGGCGGTCTCGGCTTCGGGATCGCGGCGGGCCTCGCGCTCGTGGTGCTGCTTGAATTCGTCGGGAGCGCCATCAAGCGTCCCGAGGATCTCGTCTCCCGCTTCGGGATCTCTCCGCTCACGACGGTGCCCTACATCCGCACGGGCCAGCAGGTCTTCGTGCAGCGGAGCCTGAAGCTCATCATGGCCTTGGCCATCATCGTCGGCACGCCGGCCCTCATCTACGCGGTGCACACCTATTATCTGCCCATCGACCTCCTGGCGGAGAAGGTGGCCAATAGGTTGGGCATCCGTTGGTAGGCTGCAGCGCACAAACCGGAAGGTAACGGGACCATGGAACGGCTCCAAACGGCTCTGAACAAGGCGCGCACGCAACGCAGCCGCAGCGAGAAAACCGTGGCGCCCACGCCCCATACGCCGCCAGAGACCCCGCATGTGGCGGAAGCGGCCTGGCTCGAGCTGCCCGAAATCCAGCTCAATCCCCGGTATCTGCACCGCAAGCGCATCCTTGCGTTGCAAGGCGGCCCAGCGGCGGCCCCGTTCGATATCCTGCGCACGCGGGTCACGCTCCTCGCGCAATCCAATGGCTGGCGGCGGATCGCGGTCGTGTCCCCCCACAGCGCGACGGGCAAGAGCACGATGGTGGCCAATCTCGCCTTCGGCCTCGGCCGCAAGCGCGGCATTCGCAGCGTGGTGATCGACGCGGATATGCGCCGGAGCGGGCTTGGAAAGCTTCTGGGCCAGAAGGGCCACATTCCCATGTCGGACGTGCTCGAGGGGTCGGTGGCGTTTTCCGACGTGGCTCTCCGGTATCGCGCCAACCTGATCTTCGGCCTCGGCTACGGCGCGTCGAGATCGCCTTCCGAGATCCTGCAGAGCGAGCGGGCCAAAGAGGTGCTTAAGGGGATCGAGACGACCTACATGCCGGATTTCATGATCTTCGACATGCCGCCCCTCTCCGCCGGCGACGACACGCTGGGTTTCCTGAGCCAGGTGGACGCGGCGCTGATCGTCGTGGAGGCGGGGAGCACCGGAGCGAAGCAGTTCGACATCGCGGAGCGCCAAGTCGCGGAGCAGACCAACGTGATGGGGGTCGTGCTCAACAAATGCCGCTTCCTGTCCCGGGCGTGGGGCCAGGAAGACGCCTACTACTGACCGCTCCGCCCCTGCCATCGCTGCTCTACGCTCGACCAGAGCCAGCCCGCGATGAAACCACCCAGATGGGCCTGCCAGGCGAGGGCGCCCGCGAACGCGACCCAGAGCACGAGGTTGAGCAGGACGAGCACCCCGAGCGCGTGCGCCAGGCGCCACCTGCCGGGGCCGCTCGCCGCGTCACGGGCGAAATCCCTGTGCTGCCAGGCGCCGACCATGCCGAAGAGGGCGCCCGAAGCGCCGACCATGGGCTGCGGCGTGGTGGAGAAGGCCGCGAAGAGCGCCGCGCCGCCAAGGGCGGAGATCACGTAGAGCGCCAGAAGCGGCCGCAGTCCCAGGTTCGAGAGGACCCGGCCGAGCAGCAGGAGCGTGATCATGTTCCCCGCCAGGTGCCAGGGGCCGCCGTGGAGGAAGGCGTAGGTCACGAACATCATGAGGGGCTGCGCGGCATAGTTCGGCTCCCATCCTCCCAGAAGTCCGGGCCAGAAGGCACCGTTCTGGTAGGCGTAGCTCCGCCAGAGGGGCGATCCCAGCAGCCCGAGATCGGAGGCGAGGAGGAGCGCCTCCACGACGACGCAAACGCCCCCCAGCCACCAGACGATCAACGGCATTTGCCTGAACTGTCCCAGCATGATCCTCCCCGAACGTGGTCCCGGGCTAGGGGTGCCGCTGCCGCCGGGAAGACGCAAGGTCGCGCGTGCCGGAGGACTGGCAGGCCGGTGACGCGGGACGGATCGTCAGCGACCCGGAAAACCGGACGGGTCGGAGTTGATCGACCGGCGGGCCTTGCTCTCAGAGCGGGACGAAACGCGGCAGGGCGCCGATGCTTTCGCGGATGAACCCCGTCAGGCGCGCATCGGCATCGGCCTCGGTCTCGTCGGGTCTGATCTCGGTGACGTAGCGCACGAGCGCGCCGTCCGTCCGCCCCATGGTCAGGCCGTCCACCAGAACGCTCGCCTTGGCCATCAGATCGTTCGTGAGCCGCTTGCCGCGCTGTTCGAACCAGTAATAGACGAGCTGCTGCGAGAGCCCCTTCTGGATGACGGCGCGATTGACCTCGAAGGCGCCGTAGCCCGTCCCGGTCATGTCGATCCCGTGCGGGGCGAGCGTGAAGATCTCCCACCCGCCGACCGGGAGGCAGACCTCCGGGGAGTGGATGCCCTCGCCCTCGGACTGCGTGTCGTAGAAGGCCACGAACATGTTCACCGGGGCCGGCGCCTCCGCGGACCAGAAGGTCGCGCTGAGGTAATCGGTGGCCCCGAGCACGTTCTCCGTTTGGGGGTCGAGGGTCGATTGGCTCCCCGACCACGTGCCGATCCGCTGCGGGAAGGCGGCGAAGGGCTGCCGGTCGAGCACGGGTGCCGCCGTCTCACCCCGTGTCACCCAAGCGGTGGAGACGGCGAGCGTCACGAGTGCGGCGACGACCATGGGGAGCGAGGCGCGGATCTGGAAGATGCGCCCGAGGATGGGCACGAAGCCCTGGGTGTCCAGATCGATGGCCTCCGAGAGCGGCTTGGGGTCCGGGGTCAGGCGCTGCAGGGCGATGGCCGTCACGAAAAGGATCGCGATGCAGCTCATGAAGATGACCCAGCCCTCGAAGAAGTGCAGGAAGCCTTCGGCATGGGCGATGCCGTAGCTGTCCACGAGGACACCGATCACCCCGATCCGGAAGGAGTTCATCAACACCGTCAGCGGCGCCGCGAGGATGAGAAGCACGAGTTTGTGCCAGAGCGGGCCGCGATAGAGGATCGCGAAGAGGTAGGAGAAGCTGAGGATCGGGAAGAGGTAGCGCAGGCCGGAACACGCCTCCGCCACTTGTAGCTTGTAGACGCCGAGGTCGATCACGTTGCCCTCGAGGAAGACCGAGACGCCCATCAGGCTCACGAACCAGACGCCGATCTGGGAGGAGATGAGCTGCAGGAAGATCGTCAGTTTCCAGTAGAGCACCTGCGGCAGCGGCAGCATGAAGACGAGGTGCACCACGCCGAGCTGGTGATGCTTGCCCCGCCGCCAGCCGAACACCGTCATCACCACGCCGCCGATCCACAGGATCATGGCATAGGTGACGATATCGGGAACATTCGCGAGATTGCCGAGGAACGCGAGGACGAGGGACACGCCGATGATGAGCACGCCAGGCCAGCGGTCCGGCGGATGGTCGTCCGGCGGCGGCAGCCGCCGCATTTCGCGCAGGAACAGATAGAGCGAGATGACGGGGATGAGCGGCCCGTGGCTGTATTCAGGCGTGCTCCACGCCGCCACCAGCGAAACGAGCCCGATCCAGAAGATGGGCAGAGAGCCCGCCACGAGCAGAAGAAACGCGAGAAGGCCGGTCGCTCGGACTTCGAACGGCCCGATCGCCACGGGAGAAGTCGTCCGGAATGCAGTCATCTGCGGTCCTGACCCATTCGTTGAAACGAGATCTGCGGAGCCGACGCCCCGCAGAACAACTGACTAACAGGTTCAGACGGCGTGGCGCCGTCAGACGGCGGTCGCTTTGAACCGCCGCAGACCCACGAGGCCCCCCAAACCGAAGAGCAGCAGAAACGCCGATGCCGGCAACGGCACGGGCGCGACCTTCTCCAGCGACACGGAGGCGGAGGTGGTCACGGTGTGGCCCAGAAGGATACCGGCACCGCCTTGGAAGTTGATCTTGATCTCCGTTCCGTCGGCGAACGTGACGACCCTCGGCACATCGGTCCAGTGCAAGGCGCCGCCCAAGATCGATCCTCGGGCGAGAAGCGCCCCTCCGGAGCCGCCGCTCGTGGTGGAGATGTTCGGAGGATTGAACGCCAACGTAGCCGTGACATCATAGGTCACGCCCCCGGAGCCAGCGCCCGTGAAGGTGAGGAAATCGAACGTTTCGCTCGGGTTGCCGGTGTCGATATCAAAGCTCGTTCCCGCCAGACCGGCGGCAAGGTCTGCGGAGACCCCGCAGTTCGTGAAGTAGCACCGGAGCCCCGACGCGCGGTCGGTGAGCAGTACGGACGAGTTGAGAGTGTCCACGGTGAAGGTGACGGCGTGTGCCGGAAGCGTGCCGAAAAAGACCAGAAGAGCGGCAAGCAAAGACCGGAGAGAATGCATGGACCCAATACCCCTTAATGAATTCGTTCTGATGATCGGCACAATGATCGCGACGGTCGGCTTTGTGAAGTGATTTCGCGGCGGTCCGACGGGGAAGAGTGCGATCGCGCAATCGTTCACCGGTCGGGGTGGCGTGGTGCTCGCCCGGGTTGCGTGATTGGACATCGATACACCTCCAAGGTGTAGGCGCTGTGTGCGGGTCGGGCGTGAAACGAATCAATCCGCTCCTGCTCTCGCTGGCTGTCTTGCGCTCGACGGTCGCGGTCATGCTCAACCGCATTGGGAACCTGGTGCCCGCAGCGCGAAAGGTGATCCTGAAAAAAATAGTTCCGTGAGTGGTGGACTTCGAAGATGCCGGCAGGTGCGGGACTTGGGGCGCGTGGGTTGGTTGCGCCTTGCCGGGGAGACCCAGCTGCGTTCAGTGCTCAGATGGGCTGGTCTGCGCTGCCGGCGACATGTCTTTGATGACGCGCTGATTGCGGTATGCGCAGAGCAGGGGGATCGCCACACCAGTCAGCGCACCGATGGCCAAATAGGTCGCGAGTGCGAAGAGAGCCGGATAGCCCAGAATGAGTGTAAATACCGCCGCGAAACAACCAAGTACCGAGCCGATCATCAATAGGGCTACAGTCATGTGTCTCTGATCCTCCCGAAGGCTCCGTTCCCGAATTTCTGCCTCGTATACAACTCCAAGTAGATTAAGAACTGGTTAAAGATACTTTATCGTTAACACCGGCACGCGTTGGTCATAAATATAAGCCACTTTCGACACTCTCAAGCGCGGAGGTCTTCGGCAGCGGATTACCGCTTGTGCATAAATCCGCATTGCGGCGATTCCTTGGCGTCGGACCAAAGCGGCCCCGGATCGACGCCTGATAGGACGATTTTCGCCGATGACGGTTGCCGAACCCTATCTCAGTGCGCCCGCGTTCATTAATTGGCAAAGCTCTTGCAGGAACCGGATTCGACAATACCGGGCGAATGAGGTCAGTGAGCATGAAACCGACGATGACGGACGCGGACCTGCCTACGCGCGGGCTTGCACACCCCTCCGCGCCGCGCGACGGGGCGACGGCGGCGGCGGTAAATACGGCGCGCACTGCCTTTGCCACCCGCGACCATGCGGCCTTCCTCCGCGCGTTCGGGTGGCACATTCCAGCGACGCCGCGCCACGACAGCCTCCATCACGCGCCGGGCCGGTGCTGCCTTGTCTTGCGCAATGCCCATGCCGAGGAGGCGGCCTTCGGTTTCACCGGGCTCGCTCTGCCCCATGACACGTCGTGCCGGTCCCTCGCCGCTGCAAAGGCCGGGGTCGCGGATATCCTGCACCGTTTGGGGGAGGATCGCGGGCTCCTCCTGCAGAACAGGCCGCTTCTGGCGTTCGGCGGGCGCCGCCGTGACCAGGTGCTGCTCTTTGGTGGCTGGCGTTTCCGGCAGGGCACCTGGCGGCCTTTCGTGCTCGGCCCCGGCGGCCTCGCCGGTCTCGACGACCAGGAAAGAGCGTTCGACAGCCACGCATCGCCAAGCGACCTGGCCGAGGCCTATGGCCGGCCCACCGCCATCGTCATGCCCCATGTCACCAAGCTCGTGAACGCAATCGACCAGCTCGCGGTGCGGATGGCCGGGTCCGAGGATCCGGGCGATCGTCAGCGGCATGTCCGGCTCGAGGCGCAGGGCGACGGCTGGTTCGCCGCCACACCCGGCGCGCGCAGGCGCGTCATCTACCCCCTGGCGCGGGCGGTTCCCGCCGATGCGGGCCCGGTCGCCCGTACGCAGCGGGACAGTGTGGCCGAGGACATCCTGCGACACTTCGGTGAGGACGAGCTGAAGTTCCGAAAGAGCGAGGAACGCGCCGGATGAGGGTGCCCGCCTTGGGCGCGGCACAGAAACGGGGGGCGCCCGAACTTCGCACCGCGCTGCTGCCTAGCAGAGGGGTCCTCGCGGGCGTTTTCGCCTTCAGCATCTTCGCCAACCTGCTCATGCTCACCGGCCCGTTCTACATGCTCCAGATCTACGATCGGGTGCTGAGCTCGCAATCGGTGGAGACGCTCATCGCGCTTTCGGTGCTGGTCGCCGGGCTCTTCGCGATCATGGCCATGTTCGACTATGCCCGTGGCCGGATGATGGCGCGGGTCGGGGCCCGGTTTCAAAGCGCGCTCGACGCCCGCGTCTTCGGGGCGAGCCTCAGCGGGCGCCAGGATCCGGAGCACCAGGCCCGCGCTGCGGGAGCGGTGCAAAACCTCGACGCCATCCAGAGGCTCTTCATGTCGCCCGTGCTCATGACGCTCATGGACCTGCCGTGGACGCCCGCCTTTCTCGTGCTCATGTTCTTCTTCCACCCTATGATCGGCTGGCTCGCAGTGGTGGGCGGGGGCATGCTCGTCGCGCTCGCGCTGGCGAACCACCTCCTCACGGCGCGGCGCGTGCGGCAGTCTCAAACCGTGGCGCAGGGGGCGCAGGTCCTCGCGAATGAGGCGCGCGCGGGCGAGGAGCTCGTTCTGACCCAGGGGCTGCGCCCGGCAATGAGCGAGAGATGGCAGGCGGCCCGCGTCGAGGGCCTGAAACGCGAGCTCGGCGCCAGTGACTGGACCGGCAGCTTTACCTCCGTCACCCGGGCGTTCCGCCTGCTGCTGCAATCGGCGGTGCTGGGCGTGGGGGCGTATTACACGCTGCGCGGGGAGCTCACCGGCGGGGCGATGATCGCGGGGTCGATCCTGCTGGGCCGCGCCTTGGCGCCGGTGGAACAGGCGCTGGGCGGGTGGCCGGTGCTGCAGCGGGCACGCACCGGCTGGCGCGAGCTCGACGCGTTCCTCGCCGACACCCCGGCGGCGGCTCCGCGCACGGAACTGCCGCGCCCGAAGGCCCAGGTGGTGGCCAAGGGCGTCACCGTGGTCCCCCGGGGCAAGGACGCGCCGGCCCTGCGCGATATCAGTTTCCGACTGGAGCCGGGCCAGGCGCTCGGCGTCATCGGGCCCTCGGGGTCGGGCAAGTCCACACTGGCGAAGGTGCTTCTTGGCTACTGGCCGGTCACGAAGGGCGAAATCCGACTGGGCGGCCCGATCCTCGATCAATACGGGCGTGACGCGCTGGCGCGGCATATCGGCTACCTGCCGCAGAACGTGCGCCTCTTCTCCGGCACGATCGCGCAGAACATCGCCCGAATGGAGGAGGCCCCCGACAGCGCGGCGGTCGTGAAGGCGGCGAAGGCCGCGAACGCCCATGACATGATAACGGGCCTCCCGGACGGCTACGACACGCGCCTTCGGGCCGACGCGCTCGCCCTCTCGGGCGGGCAGTGCCAGCGCATCGCCCTGGCGCGTGCGCTCTACGGCGATCCGCGGATCCTCATCCTCGACGAGCCGAACTCCGCGCTCGACGCGGCGGGCTCCGAGGCGCTCAACGCGGCCGTGCGGGACTTCAAGGACACCGAGAAGGCGGTCATCATCATGACCCATCGGCCCAACGCGCTCGCGGCGTGCGACCTGCTCATGGTGCTCGAGAACGGGGCCGTGACCTGCCTTGGCGGTCGCGACGAGGTTATGAAGAAAATGCTCAAGAACGCGGATGCCGTGAAACGCACGCTGCATCGCCTCCCGCAGGCGCACCATGGCTGAGCCGGGGGGCACGGCGGGCCATGCTGGGACGTCCTGGCCGGCCCGGATGCCGATGCTCGTGGGGCTCTTCGCCACCGTTCTCCTTGTGGGCGGGATCGGCGGCTGGAGCACGGGCACCACGCTCTCCGGTGCGGTGATCGCGTCGGGCAGCCTGCAGGTGGAGAGCCGACGACAGGTCATTCAGCACCCCGATGGCGGCGTGGTTCGCGACGTCCTGGTGCGCGACGGCGACCGGGTGGAGGCGGGCGACATCCTCCTTCACCTCGACGGGCGGCGCCTCCTGTCGGAGCTGGCCATCGCCGAAGGCCGCCTTCGCGGCTTCTCCGCGCGCCGGGCCCGGCTCATCGCAGAACGGAGCGGCGCCGATCACGTCACCTTTTCCGCCGATCTTCTGGCCCTGGCCCGGACCGATACTGAGGCGCGCAGCGTCCTCGACGGGGAGGCCGCGCTCTTCTCCGCGCGCCGCGAAGCCCTGCAGCAGCGGGGTGACCTTCTCGATGAGCAGAACGATCAGATCGCCAGCCGGATCGCCGGGATCGAGGCGCAGCTCGCCGCGCTCGACCGGCAGACGGAGCTCGTGCGCGGCGAGCTCGACAACAAGCGCTCGCTTCTCGACGACGGGCTGATCCCGGCCGTGGAGGTGTACCGTCTGGAGCGGGAGCTCGCCGGCCTCGAAGGCGAGACCGGCAGGCTCCGGGCCGAGATCTCCGGGCAGAGGGGGGCCATCACCGCCAACGAGATCGAGCGTCTGCGGCTCCGCACCGCGCAGCGAGAGGAAGCGACGAGCGCCGAACGGGAGCTCGAGTTCACCGAGATCGAGCTGACGGAACGCCGGATCGACCTCATCGACAGGCTGTCGCGCATGGACCTGCGCGCCCCGGTGTCCGGCATCGTCTACGAATCGACCGTCTTCGCCGCGCAGACGGTCGTGCAGCCGGCGCAGCCGGTCATGTATATCGTGCCCCAGGATCAGCCGCTCATCGTCTCCGCCAGGGTCGACGCCATCGACGTGGCAGACGTCCATGTGGGCCAGGACGTGGCGCTCCGGTTCGTGGCATTCGATCAGAACAGTCGTAGCCCCGCCGAGGGCACGGTGGTCCGCGTCTCCGCCGATGCCATCACCGACCCGTCAACGGGGGCGAGCTATTTCGCGGTGGATATCCGACCCTCCGAGGACGCGATCGGCGAGCTGCGCGCGGGGGAAGAGTTGGTGCCCGGCATGCCGGTGGAAGCCTACATTCGGACGGGCGACCGCACGGTCCTGGCATACCTCGCACAGCCGTTCACGGCGTTTTTCGACCGGGCGCTCAGGGAATAGGTCTCGTGCCGCGGTTCCCCGGCGCGGGTGCCGGGACGCAGCCTGTTAGGCCGCGGCGCTCGCGGGAGCTTGAGCGAGGATACCGTGCAATGCCGCGCAGCTTCGGTTCGACCGCAGCTTTTCGCAGATGCTCTCGTTGCGCAGGGTTCGCGCGACGAGAGCCAGCGCCTTGAGATGCTCCGCGCCCGCCTCTTCGGGAGCGAAGAGGCAAAAGACGAGGTCCACGGGCTGCTTGTCGACCGCCTCGAAGTTGAGCGGCTTGTCGAGCCGGATGAACACGCCCAGCACGTGATCGAGACCTGCCACGCGGGCATGGGGGAGCGCCACGCCGTGCCCCACGCCCGTCGGCCCGAGATTCTCGCGCTCCGTGAGCGCCTCCACCGCCGACGGCAAGGCCACGTCGTAGGCGTCGATGGCCAGGTCCACCGCGTCGTGGAACAGACGCTTCTTGGAGGACACTTGCCCCAAAACCTTCACGGCCTCGGGTTTGAGGATGCTCAACAAATCCATGTACGTACGGCTCTTTCTCCGGCTTACAGCGATCAGCCCGTCTGCGACGGGTCGATCCATCCGATATTGCCATCGTCGCGGCGGTAGACGACGTTCGTCCGCCCGGCGGTTTCGTTCTTGAATACCAGCACGGGAGACCCCGCCAGTTCCATCTGCATCACGGCCTCTCCTACGGACAGTGCCGGGATTTGCGTTTCCGTCTCCGCCACGATGATGGGCTGCAAGCTGTCGGGCTCGCTGTCCTCGCCGTCGTCGACAGAGCTCGCAAGGATATACGAAGCGCCGCCGGAGAGTTCAACGGGGGTCGCTCGCTCTTTGTGGTGGTCCTTGAGCCTGCGTTTGTAGCGGCGGAGCTGCTTGTCCATCTTTTCCAGCGCGGCCTCGAAAGAGGCATAGATATCAACGGCATGACCCCGCGCCTGCACGGTCAAACCGGTCGATAGATGGACCACCGTCTCGCAGGCATGCTCGTGCGCGGACTTCGAAAACACCACTGTCGCGTCAGTCGGTCGCCCCGGGTACTTCTCCAGCGTCCCGCCAAGCTCGGTCTCAACGTGGGTCTGCAATGCCGAGCCGATGTTGATCTGTTTGCCGGTGATCTGGTAGCGCATGTGGCCTCTCTTTCGTCGTCGCACGTCTCCATCGGGCGGGCGGAGCCGCCATGGGACCTAGCGTGGGGGAGTGAGCGCGGTCCCTTGCCCATTGGCGCCATCAGTCCGAACGGGCCGAGGGGTCGTGGGGCGTCCTAGGGTGCCTTGCATCCTCGTAATGTGGGGATGCGGAGGCCGGTCTGTCAATCCAAAGAGTGTTAACCGCTCAGTATCGGAAGTTCTGGCCGAGGTAGACGCGGCGGACATTTTCGTCCGCCACGATCTCCTGAGTGGTGCCCGACATGAGCACCTTGCCGTCGTGGAGGATGTAGGCGCGGTCCACGATGCCCAGCGTTTCCTGGACATTGTGATCGGTGATCAGAATCCCGAGCCCGCGGCCCTTGAGCTTGGTCACGAGGGCGCGGATTTCGCCCACCGCGATGGGGTCCACACCCGCGAACGGCTCGTCGAGCAGGAGGTATTTCGGATTCGCCGCGAGGCAGCGCGCGATTTCAACGCGGCGCCTCTCACCGCCGGAGAGCGCCAGCGACGGGGCGCGGCGCAGGTGCTCGATCGAGAACTCGGTGAGCAGCTCCTCCAGCCTCCGGTCCCGGGTTTTCCGCTTCGGCTCGGCGATCTCGAGGATCGCCATGATGTTGTCCTCGACGTTGAGACCGCGAAAGATCGACATTTCCTGCGGCAGGTAGCCGATGCCTTGGGCCGCGCGGCGATACATGGGCAGCGCGCTGACGTCGCGGCCATCCACCATCACCTGCCCCGCCTCGGCATCCACGAGGCCCGCTATGGCGTAAAAACATGTGGTCTTGCCTGAACCGTTGGGGCCGAGAAGCCCCACGACTTCACCGCGGGCCAGCGAGAGGCTGACATCGCGAATGACGATCTTCTTGCGGTAGCTCTTGCGCAGGTTTCGGATCACGAGGCCCGAGCCGCCGTCTGTGACGCTGAGGTCGGGTCTATTCATTGGGTTGCAGCACCGTGCGCACGCGCCCCTCGAGGAGCGCTGTCCCGTTGGCGAGATCGACGCGCATCCGCTCGGCGGAGACGGCGCTCCTGCCCTGGCTGAGGAGGACGTCGCCGGTGAGCAGCATCTCGTCGGCGCTGAGCGTGTAGACGGCGGTGGCGGCCTCCACCTCCTCCTCCGGCGTCACGAGCGTCACGCCGCCCTCGGCGAGGATCCGGTCGATGCCGCCCGCCTCCGAATAGCTCACCGTGACCTGGGGGGCCGACAGGCGCAGGTCCCCCTGCCCGATCACCACGGAGCCGGTGAGCACGGCCGAGCCGTCTTCCTGGTCGATCGACATGGTGTCGGCGGCGATCTCGATGGCCTCGGCGGCGTCCTGATCGAAGCCCGCAAAGGCCACCTGAAGACCCTGCGCCGCCGCAAGGGGCGCCAGCCAGACCAGCGCGCATGTCAGCCATATCCTCATAGGGCCACCTCTCACTCCCGGGTATCGTATAGCAGGCGCACGTCGCCTTGGAAAACGATGCGATGGGGTGCATCCGCACTTGGGCGCACCATCTCCAACCGCTCGGCGCGAACCCGCCCGAAGGGCGCGCGGGCAAAAACGGGCCCGAGCGTCACGAGGTCCGCGGACCCGAGGTCCACGTCGATGCCGGCCGTTTCGATGCGCATGCCGTCGGAGGTCTCGAGCACGGTGTCTCCTTCGAGGCGCGCGCGGCCTGTGTCGTTGTCGATCTCCGCCGTGGAGGCCTGCGCCGTGAGGACGAGGCTCTCGGCGGTTTCGAAGCGCGCATCCATCGTCTCCAGCGTGAAGCGGTCGCGCCCGGTGAGGTCCGGGATGACCGCGCTGCCGGTGAGGGTGATGGCCGTGCCGTCATTGGTGACGCCCGCGAAATAGGGGGAGGTGACGCGCTGCTCCTCGGCGAGCCGTTCCACGTCGAGCTCCACATAGGGGATGGATTGCGTGGGATCGACCTCGCCCGAGAAGAAGAAGAGCGTGGAGAGGAGGCCCAGCGCCCCGAGCGGCAGCAGAACGCGGAGCGCATTCACCAGCCGGGAATAGCCATCGCGCCGCGTCGCCATCACCCCAGCCCGATCCGGAGGCAGTCGTGGATGTGAATGAGGCCCACGGGCCGTGCCTCCTCGGTGACGAAGAGGCAGGTGATCTTGCGCGCGTTCATCTCGGCGAGCGCCTCTTCGGCCAGGGCGTCGGCGCGGATGCTCCGGGGCTTGTGGGTCATGACCTCTCCGGCGGTCTTCTCCAGGAGCCCGTCGAGATGGCGGCGCAGGTCACCGTCTGTGACGATACCGCGGAGCGCGCCGTCGTCCCCGGCGACGCCCACTACCCCGAAGCCCTTTTGCGAGATCGTGAGCAGCGCCTCGCCCATGGCCGTGCCGGGCGCCACGAGGGGGAGAGCCTCGCCGGTATGCATGAGATCGCCCACCCGCGTGAGCCGCGCGCCGAGCTTCCCGCCGGGATGGAATTCCCGAAAGTTCGCGGGCGTGAACTGCCGGTGCTCCATGAGTGCCACGGCGAGCGCGTCGCCGAGGGCCAGCGTCATCGTGGTCGTCGTCGTGGGCACGTTGCCCGTCCCGCAGGCCTCGGTGGCCTTGGGCAGGATCAGAGCCACATCCGACTGCCGGAGGAGCGAGGAATCGGGGTTCGACGCCACCCCGATGAGCGGGATCGAAAAGCGCCGCGTATGGGCCACCACGTCCACGAGCTCCGGCGTCTCGCCGCTGTTGGAGAGCACCAGCGCCACATCCCCCTGCGCCATCATGCCGAGATCGCCATGGGAGGCCTCCGCCGGATGAACGAACACGGACGGCGTCCCGGTGGAGGCGAAGGTGGCCGCGATCTTGCGCGCCACGTGCCCGGATTTTCCCATGCCGCTCACGATGACGCGCCCCTTGGCGCCCAGCAGCGTCTCCACTGCCGCGCCGAAGCTCTCGTCGATCCCGTCGGCAAGCGCGCCAAGGGCCGCGCCTTCGATGCGGATGACGCGGCGGGCGGTTTCGAGGAACTCTTCGCGGGTCATCGCGGCCTCACGAATGGGCGAAGATGTCGGTGTCCGGCCATCCCAGAAGATCGAGCTTCGCGCGCATGGGCAGGAAGTCGAAGCACGCCTCAGCGAGCTCCATCCGCCCCTCCCGCACGAGCCGCGCATTGAGCGCCTCCCGCAGGGCATGGAGGTGAAGCACGTCGGAGGCGGCGTAGGCCTGCTGCGCCTCGGTGAGGTCCTCGGCGCCCCAATCGCTCATCTGCTGCTGCTTGGAGATATCGACGTCGAGGAGTTCGGACGTGAGGTTCTTCAATCCGTGGCGGTCGGTATAGGTGCGCACCAGGCGGCTCGCGATCTTGGTGCAATAGACCGGCGCCGCCAGCGCGCCGAACGCGTTGAGCATCGCCGCGATGTCGAAGCGCCCGAAGTGAAAAAGCTTGAGCACCGCCTGGTTCTCGAGGAGCGCGGCCAGGTTGGGCGCCTCGGTCTGACCCTTTTCCACCTGCACGAGATGGGCCGTCCCGTCCCCACCGGAGAGCTGCACCACGCATAGCCTGTCCCGGTGCGGGTTGAGGCCCATCGTCTCGCAATCGATGGCGACCCTGGGGCCGAGGTCGAGCCCGTCGGGCAGGTCGCGCGTGTGGAGGGTGATCGTCATGGTGCGCCTCATTTAGGGTCGGCGCTCCTTCTATGCCACGGCCCTTCCTGTCAAGGCGCGGGGCGGCATGGCTCCCGCCATGACGCCGAACCCGCCCGACGCCGAGATTGCCCGCATCCTGCGCGGGACGCGGACGGTGGCGCTCGTGGGTGCCTCGGACGATCCGGCACGGGCCTCGCACGGCGTGGGAAGGTTCCTCGTGGCGCGCGGGATGCGGGTCATCCCGGTCAATCCGAACCTTGCAGGTCGATTGCTCATCGGGGAGCCGGTCGTGGCGGATCTGGTCGCGGCGGGCCCGGCGGAGATGGTCGATGTCTTCCGCCGGTCCGAGGCGGTGCCCGACGGGGTGGACGCGGCGCTGGGCATCGGGGGATCAAGGTGGTCTGGCTTCAGCGCGGCGTCATCCACGAGGCGGCCACCGCCGCCCGTGCCCGGAGCATCACGGTCGTCCAGGACCGCTGCCCCAAGATCGAGATCGCGCGCCTAGGGCTTTAGCCAGCGCGGCGCGGCCGAGCGCTTCGGTCGGCCCCAAAGGCAGCCGAGGACGAATTGCAGGGGATCGATGCGCGTCATCTTCCGGTCTCCGCTCGAGATTTGGTGCCCCGATACACAGCCTGTGTTTTCCTTTTGTGACATTCCCCTTGCCGGGGACGCGGGCTATGCGGAGCCATGTCCGAGCCGCTCCACCTCTTCTTCGTCTGCATACCGGGTCTCGAGGACGCGCTTCAGGAGGAGGTGACGGAGCTCGGCTTCGGCCCTGCCAGCCGGGTCCATGGCGGTGTGGAAATCCGCGGCAGTTGGGAGGATGCCTGGCGTGCCAATCTCTGGCTGCGCGGGGCCACGCGGGTCCTGGTGCGGCTCGGCTCCTTTCCGGCGCGGACGCTGTCGGACCTGGAGCGCCGCGGGGCGGCCTTTCCCTGGGCCCGATATCTCGCCCCGCGGGAGCCGGTGCGGCTCGACGTCACCTGCCGGAAGTCGAAGATCGCCCATGCAGGGGCCGCCGCGGCGAAGCTCGAACGCGCGCTGCGCGTCGCGCACATCCCCGTCGCGGCGCAGGCGGCCGTGACGCTCAAGATCCGCATCGAACGCGATGCCTGCCACGTCAGTGTCGATACATCCGGGGAGGGCCTTCACAAGCGCGGCCACAAGGAAGCCGTGGGCAAGGCCCCGCTCCGGGAGACCATGGCCGCGCTCATCCTGCGCCAGGCGGGGTATATGCCGGGGGAGCCTCTTGTGGACCCGTTCTGCGGCTCTGGCACGATCCCGCTCGAGGCCGCAGATATCGCCTCGGGCCGCGCGCCGGGGCGGGCGCGCCGCTTCGCCTTCGAGCGGTTGCCGAGCTTCAACGCCGCGCGCTTTCGCCTCCTCCCGCGGGAGCGCGCGGGCGTCGCGGCACGCTGTTTCGGCTATGACAGGGACGCGGGCGCGATCCGGAACGCGGTGGCCAATGCGGCGCGGGCGGGGCTCGACTGCACCTTCGCCGCGCAGCCGGTGGGCGCGCTCGAACCGCCCACCGACCGGCCCGGCCTCGTCATCTGCAACCCGCCCTACGGCACCCGCATCGGCGAGGTGAAGGCGCTCCACGCGCTTTACGCCACGCTGGGAGAGCGGCTCGGCGCGTTCGAGGGCTGGCGCGTGGCGATCCTGACGAGCGAGGCAGGGCTCGCACGGGCCACCGGCCTCGACTTCGCGCCGGAGGGGGCGGCCATTGCCCATGGCGGGCTCAAGGTCTGGCTCTTCCAGGCGGGGCCTCTCTAGGGCGCTGCAGGGATGGCCGTCGTGACAGATACCGCTTTACCGGCGCTCGCGCTTTGGATGTTGCATTGCGGGGAAGATGTGGTGCCCAGAAGAGGACTCGAACCTCCACGTCCATACGGACACCAGCACCTGAAGCTGGCGCGTCTACCAATTCCGCCATCTGGGCACGGGTTGGTCGCATGCCGTCTAAGGAGAAGCCGGGAGGCTGTCAACGCGGGTGTGGGCCGCTTTGGTGGCGCACGGGGGGATTGGGGCTAGGTCCTCCTCCGCAAAGGAGATGACCATGGCCAAACTCGTGACACTCATCGGCGGCTCGGGCTTCGTGGGACGCGCCATCGCGGCGGCCGCGGGCGAGGCCGGATGGACCGTCCGCGTGGCCGTCCGGCACCCGGAGAAGGCCGCGGATATGGGTGTGGAGGCGGTGGCCTGCGACATCCGGAAGGATGACGATGTGACCGCAGCGCTCGCGGGCGCGGAGGCGGTGGTGAACTGCGTGGGGATCCTCGCCGAGGGGGGCGGGGCGACCTTCGAGGCGCTGCAAGCGGAGGGCGCGGCGCGGGTGGCGCGGCTCGCGGCGAAGGCGGGCCTGTCCACCATGGTGCAGCTTTCGGCCATCGGCGCGGACGCCTCCTCCGCATCGGCCTATGCCCGCACGAAGGCGGCGGGCGAAGAGGCCGTGCTCCGGCACATGCCGGGCGCCATGATCCTGCGTCCCTCCATCGTGTTCGGGCCGGGAGACAGTTTCTTCAACCGCTTCGCGGACATGACGAAAATCTCGCCCTTCGTTCCCGTCGTCGGCGCGGGAACACGGTTCCAGCCCGTCTTCGTGGAGGATGTGGCGAAGGCCGTGGTGGCGGGCCTCGGCGGGGCCGGCGGCATCCACGAGGTGGGCGGGCCCCAGGTCGAGACCTTCCAGGAGCTCATGGACCGGATGCTCGGCGTCCTCGGACGCAGGCGTCTCGTGCTGCCGCTGCCGGTGCCCGTGGGGCAGCTTATGGGGCTCGGCTTCGAGACGTTGAGCGCGGTGTCCGGCGGACGCATCGCGCCCCAGATCACCCGCGATCAGGTGAAGAACCTCGCAAAAGACAACGTCGTTTCAGGGTCTTACCAAGGGTTCGACGATCTCGGCATCACGCCCACGCCCATGGACGAGGTCCTGCCCACCTACCTCAGCTGAGCACCCCGCCATAGACGAGCGCGAGAAGCACAGAGCCGAGGACGAGGCGGTAGATCACGTACGGAAGGAAGCTCACGCTGCGCAGGAGCCGCATCATCAGGGCCAGCGCGGCGAGGGCGGCGAGGAAGCTCAGCCCAACAACGATGGCCACGTCCCCCCAGGGGATCGTGCCGGTGACCGCGTCGGTGGCGGAGAGCGCCGCGGAGCCCAGGATCGTGGGGATCGACATCAGCATGGCGATCCGCGTGCCGTCCTCGCGCGTGTAGCCCAGCGCCAGCGCGCCCGTGATGGTGACGCCGGAGCGCGACGTGCCGGGAATGAGCGCAAGCGCCTGCCAGAGGCCTAGGATGCCCGCATCCCTCAGGCTAAGGTTCCGCTGCTGTTTCACCTGGCGCGCATGCCGGTCCGCGAGGTAGAGCGCCCCGCCAAAGACGAGCGTGGCCCAGGCGATGACCTCCACGGAGCGGAGCGCGTCGGCAAGCCCCGTGAACTTGAAAACAAGGCCCGCGACGACGACGGGCACGGTCGCCAGAAGAAGGCAGAGCGCGAGCCACGCCCGCTGGCTCTGGAGCTTCCCGCGGGCGAGCTCCAGCGCGCCAAGCGCGGCGGCGCGCACCTCCGACCAAAAGAAGATCACCACCGCGAAAAGCGTGCCCATATGGGCGGCCACGTCGATGACGAGCCCCTGATCCTCGAGCCCCGTCAGAAGCGGCAGAAGCACGAGATGCCCCGACGACGACACGGGCAGGAACTCCGTCACCCCCTGAATGAGAGCCACGAGGACGAGGTGGAATAAGGGCATGGGTCGCTCCGCCGTTCGCGGCGTTAACTACTGGCGACATGCCGCCACGGGAAGCAAAAAGCAGAGGCACAAAGCGTACACATCCCGTACACATTCCGTACAGCTCCCGCCCGGACACGCGGGCGGGGTGAAGAGCGCCGCGAAAGGTTAACGCGGGCCGCAGACAGGCGCATGTGACGCAGGGATCGAGGCCGGACGAACGATGTTGGGACTGACGACGCCGAGAGTGCTGGCGATGCTGGCCGCCTTCGCCTCCGGGCCGGTCCCGGCCGAGGAGGCCGAGCGCTTCCCGCTTCCGCAGGGCTGCGAGGCCTTCGTGACGGTCCAGTACAAGCTCTGCACCGTAACGCACCACTACACCTGCGCGGGCGATCCGGCGGGCCACCAGCACCGGGTGGACGTGGACGACGAAGGGCCGTTCTTCGTGGGCACGATCGACGCGGAGACGCAGTGGATCGAAAGCCGCGACCTGCGCGTGGGCATCGTGGACCGCCTGCAACCGGGGGCGGCGGACGCGGCGAACTTCACCGAGCTCACCCGCACCGGGCGCGACGACTTCGATTTCACCACCCGCTCCCAGCTGGGCGAGGTCATCCGCTACCGCGGGGCCGACACCCTCACCGGCGAGACGGTGGTCATCGACGACGTGCCGCTCCTCCGGACGGAGACCTTCGCCCGCGCCACGCGCCCCGACGGCAGCCTCGTCTGGGAGAGCCGCGGCAACGAATACATCCACCTCGACTGGCGTCTCTTTCTGGGCGGGCAGTCGGTCACACGCACGCCCGAGCGGAGTTATCAGCAGGATGACGCGCCGGTGAGTTTCCATTTCCCGGGCGAGGCGGGATTTCTGGCGCCGGAGCCTTCGTTCAACTGCGACGCGCTTTTGCTGTGATCCGCGCGTCCCGAGACGGCGGGAGCCTCCGGCGGCCCTCCGGGGGAGGTATTTCTGGAAAAATGAAGGGGCATGCCGGCATGGCAGGCCCCATGCTGTGGTCGGTTTGGGACAGGGCGCCGGCGACAGGGCGGCGCGCGGCAACTGGCGATTGAGTGCGCCGAGGGGGCATGCCATGGGACCCCATGGCAACGGGCACGCGAAAACGGGCGAAGGTGAAAACGCGGGAGCCGTTCTGGCGCCAGCTGCGGCGCAGGCTCACGCGCTATGCGCTCGTCTTTCTGGTGCTGGTTTTCCTCCTCATCGCGGCGGGGCGGGTGATCGATCCGCCCACGACGCCCTACATGTTCTCAGAGGCGCGACGGCTCGGCGGGACGGAGCAGGACTGGGTCGCCCTCGCCGGGATCGCGCCCATCATGGGCCGCGCGGCGGTGGCGGCGGAGGATGCGAATTTCTGCCTCCACTGGGGGCTCGACACCACCGCGATCCGGCAGACGCTCGACGAGGGCGCGCTGCGCGGCGGCTCCACGATCTCCCAGCAGGTGGTCAAGAACGTCTATCTCTGGCACGGGCGGTCCTATGCGCGGAAGGCGCTCGAGGCGCTGATCACGCCGGTGGTGGAGCTCACCTGGACGAAGGAGCGCATCCTCGAGGTCTATCTCAACGTGGCGGAATTCGACGAGGGCGTCTTCGGCGTCGCGGCCGCCGCGCGGCACTATTTCGGCGTGGCGCCCGAGGCGCTGAGCCGGGTGCAGGCGGCACGGCTCGCGGCGATCCTGCCCGATCCCAAGGGCCGGTCCGCGGCGCGTCCCTCGGACTTCGTGGAGCGGCGCGCTCGGCAGATCCTTGCCGGGGCCGACACCATTGCCGCCGATGGCCGCGCGGCGTGCTTCGAGGGGTCGTGATGCCGGGCTTGATGCGCGCGGGGCGCTGGGGCATTGACACACAATCCCGGCAGGCGAGCAGACTTCGATGACCACGCTATACCACGCGCCCCTCTCCCCATTCTGCCGCAAGGTGCGGCTGTCGCTGGCGGAGAAGAAGATCGAGGTTAAGCTCATCGATGAACGCTACTGGGAGCAGAGCGCCGATTTCATGCGCCGCAACCCGGCAGGCAAGGTACCGGTGCTGCGCATGGAGGGCCGGGTGATGAGCGAGAGCATGGCGATCTGCGAGTACCTGGAGGAGGCCTATCCGGCCCCGCCGCTCTTGCCGCAATCGAAGGATGCCCGGTTCGAGGTGCGCCGCATCGTGGCCTGGTTCGATGACAAGTTCCACCGGGAGGTGACGTCGAACCTGCTCTATGAACGCGTCAACAAGAAGCTGACCGGCCAGGGCTACCCCGATAGCGCCAACGTGAAGGCGGGCTCGAGGGCGATCAAGTACCATCTCGATTACATGAGCCATCTCCTCGACCAGCGGCGCTGGCTGGCCGGCGATGTCATGACGCTCGCCGATTTCGCGGCGGCCGCGCATCTCAGCGCGCTGGATTACATCAGCGACGTGGACTGGAACCGGTCGGAGGGCGTGAAGGATTGGTACGCCAAGATCAAGTCGCGCCCGGCCTTCCGATCCATCCTGGCGGATGTGGTGCCCGGCTTCCCGCCGCCGCGCCACTATGCGGATCTTGATTTTTGACCGCGCGGATCTTCGGAGCCGGCTTCTGGCCGAGGCGCGAGATGTGGGTTTCACCGCCTGCCGGGTGACGACGCCGGGCGCCGTGGACCAGGTGCCCGCGCGGCTCGAGGCGTGGCTCGGCGCGGGGTATCACGGCTCCATGGACTGGATGGCCGAGCGGGTGCGGTGGCGCGGCGATACCCGGGCGCTCTGGCCCGAATGTCGGTCGGTGATCATGCTGGCGGAGGCCTATACGCCCCAGGAAGACGCGCTGGCGGGGCTGGCCGCGCCCGAGACGGGCAATATCAGTGTCTATGCTCGCGGAAAGGACTACCACGACACGGTCAAAAAGCGGCTGAAGCGGCTTGCGCGGTGGCTCGTGGCGCAGACGGGGGAAGAGGTAAAGGTCTTCGTCGATACCGCGCCCGTCGCCGAGAAGCCGCTGGCGGAGGCGGCGGGGCTCGGCTGGCAGGGCAAGCATACCAACCTGGTGGGGCGCGATCTCGGCAACTGGTTTTTTCTGGGGTCGATCTTCACCACCGCAGAGATCGACCCTGATCCCGCCGAAGAGGACCATTGCGGACGCTGCACGCGGTGCCTGGAGGCCTGCCCCACCGATGCGTTCCCGGCCCCTTACGTGCTCGATGCGCGGCGCTGCATCTCCTACCTGACGATCGAGCACAAGGGCCCGGTGCCCGAAGAGCTCCGCGCGAAGATGGGCAACCGCATCTATGGATGCGACGATTGCCTCGCTGTCTGCCCGTGGAACAAGTTCGCCGCCGACGCCCGGGAGATCCGCTACGCCGCGCGGGAGGGGATGCTCTTTCCCGACCTCGCGGACCTCGCGGCCCTCGACGAGGCCGGGTTCCGCGCGCGGTTTTCGGGCTCGCCCATCAAGCGCATCGGCCGCGACCGATTCGTCCGCAATGTCCTTTACGCCATCGGAAACAGCGGAGCGGGCCGCCTGCGCGCCGCCGCCGAGGCGCTCGTCGACGATCCCGCGCCGGTGGTGGCCGATGCCGCGCGCTGGGCGGTGACGCGGCTGCGCTCTTGCTCCGAAACCGCCCCAAATGCGTCTTAGTTCGTCCGTAAGGCCTCTCCGAGTAGAAGGGTGAGACATGGCGACCTATACGATCTTCGTTCTCGACGAAAGCGACCTCACCGTGTCGCTGCCCCAGGGCCTCGACGGGCAGAGCCAGGGCGACGGCAGTCACCTGAACGGCCAGACGCTGACGATCGACGCGCCGAACTGGATTCCCATCGAGATCCGCGACAACGACCTCAATTTCTCCGACAACGACAGCTCTCAGGAGCTCGACGGCGCGCAGTCGCTCGGGGGCGTCAGCTTCGCAGATGGGTCCCGGCTCGAGGCGGAGTTTTCGTTCGAGGCCGAATTCGGCGGCGAGACCTGGACGCTCATCGCCTTCAACATCCGGGAGGCCAACAGCCCCTACAACAACAGCTTCGGCTCCATCGAGGGGATCGCCGTCATCGGCGGGCCGGGCGGATTTCCGCCCCCGGGCGAGCTGCTGCAGCTGTCGGGTGCAAGCGAGGGGCCGAATTTCGCGGCCGCCGATTACGCCACGCCCATCTGTTTTGACGCGGGCAGCCTGATCCGCACGCCCGGCGGCCATCGCCCGGTGGAGACGTTGCAGGTGGGCGACCTCGTCGAGACGCTCGATGACGGGCCGCAGCCCATTCGCTGGATCGGGTCGCGGCGCGTCTTCGGCATCGGGCCCATGGCGCCGGTGGAGATCGCGGCGGGCGCGCTCGGCAATACCGCGCCCGTGCGCCTCTCGCAGCAGCACCGCTGCCTCGTGCACGGGCCGCGGGCGGAGCTCTTTTTCGGCGGGACCGAGGTTCTGGTGGCGGCGCGGCAGCTTTTGGGGCGGCCGGGCATCCGGCTCGCCCCCGGACGGCGGATGCACTACCACCACCTCCTGCTGGAGCGGCACGCGGTTCTCGATTGCGCGGGGCTGCGCGCGGAGAGCTTCCTGCCCTCCGATTTCGGTCTCTCGCAGCTCAGCGCCGCGGCGCGGGCGGACCTGATGCCCATCCTCGCCGAACTTGGACCCGCGGCGGCGGTGTCGGCGCGGCCCGTTCTGCGCGCGCACGAGGCGGCGCTCCTCAACGCCGCGGCCTGAGCAGGAGCTCGGCGGCCGGAGATCAGCCGGCGATCAGCGCGCGGGCACCGCGAAGGTGAGATTGGCCCACATGGAATGCCAGGCCACCGGGCCCTCCCGCTCCTCCAGCACCACCGCGTCGACCATGTATTCATGGCCCGGCCGCACCGGGATCGTGGCGCGGCCATTGGCATCGGTGCGGCGGATATCGACACTGATCTGGCCTGAGGGCGCCCGGATATAGGTCTCCACCTGCGCGTTGGCGCGGGGCTGGCCATAGAGCAGTACCTCCACCGGCATGGCCGTCACGCCGTCGGTATAGGGATTGGCCAGCGCGACGATCTCGGTATCGAGCCCCACGCGCCGGTCCGTGCCCGCGCCGTCGCCCACGGCGATGAGCGATTTGGCGTAGCGGCGATAGGTCTCCACGAAGCCCTCGCGCGGCAGCCCGCGCGCCGCGTGCCGCTCCAGCGCGCCGTCAAAGGCCTTGTGATCCACGAAATTCACGAATTTCTGCCACTCCTGGTAGGTGAGGCGGCTGTCGCGGGTCTCGTAGACGACGATGGCGAGCCCCTCGCCGGGCACCCGGCGGTCGAGGACCGGGCGGTCGCCCAACGTGGCCTCCGGGTCGATGCGGCGCTCTCCGAAAAGGACGTCGAAGCGCGCCACGTTGCGCGTGAAGTAGGGCGAGGCATTCCCCTTGAAGCTTTCGCCCACCCTGATATCCGCTTTGAGCGGTCGGCCCTGAGCCACCTCGTAAGAGAGCGGCGACAGCCAGAATTCGTGGGCCGTCGCCCCCGGTGCCAGGGTCAAAGTCGCGACGGCCACGGCAACAGCTGAAAAGAGATGACGCATGAAAACTCCTCTGGTCTGGCCCTCACGTGCCGCGCGCCTCTGGGCGATGTCAATGGTTGCGCTCTTCACCTTGATGTGGGGCGCGGCGCTCACCGCGCATGAAACCGCGCCCGCCATCGCCAATGTGGACGTGGGGCCGGACGGTGTGGCGGTGGAGATCGCCGTGAACGCCGAGGCGCTCCTGGCCGGCGTGGACCTCGGGACCTATTCGGACACCAACAACGCCCCGGAGGCGGAGGCCTACGATGCGCTGCGCGCGCTCGCGCCTGAGGATTTGCGCGCGGCCATCGCGGAGGCCGGGCCGGACCTCCTGTCGCTCAGGCTCGAGGGTGCGGGCGCGCTCACGCTCGCGGGGATCGCGGTTGTCGCGCCCGGGTCCGAAGCGCTGGCGCGGGAGACCGTCCTGACGCTGACGGCGCCGCTCGAGGCCGGGGCGGAGGCGGTCTCCCTCGGCTGGCCCGCGGAGAACGGCGTGCTCGTCATCCGCCAGGCGCGGGACGGGCAGACCTTTGCCGAGCTCGTCGATGGGGGCGGGATGTCGGCGCCCCTGCCGATCGCGGGCGTGGTGGAGGAGAGTGCCGGAGAGGCCTTCTGGCGCTTCCTTGTGGCGGGTTTCGAGCACATCGTCCCGCTCGGGGCGGACCATATCCTCTTCGTGCTCGGGCTCTTCTTCTTTGCGCTGAAATGGGGTCCGATCCTGTGGCAGGTGACGGCCTTCACCGTGGCCCATTCGGTGACGCTGGCGCTGGCCACGTTCGGGGTGGTCACCATCCCTGACGCCTGGATGTGGCTGGTGGAGGCCTTCATCGCGCTCTCGATCACCTGGGTGGCGGTGGAGAACATCCTGCAGCCGCGTCTCGGCTGGCTGAGGCCCGCGGTGGTCTTTGCATTCGGGCTGCTGCACGGGCTGGGATTTGCGAGCGTGCTGAGCGATTTCGGGCTGTCCCAGGGTCAGTTCGTGGTCTCTCTCATCGCCTTCAACGTGGGCGTGGAACTGGGGCAGCTCGCCGTGATCCTCGCCGCGTTCCTCGTGATCATGCTGGGGCTCTGGGCGGCGCGTTTGGGGCGCCTCGACGATCCGGAGGAGGCCATGGTGCGCGATCTGCCGGAGATGTACCGCGCCAACGCCATCGTGGGTTCACTCCTCATCGGGGCGATCGGATTCTACTGGTTCATCGAGCGGGCGTTCTTGTGAGGCCGGGCGGGCCCACCCGCCCGCCCTCCCTCGCCGCGGGCGCTTGCTGCTGCGCAGCGGGGTGCTGGCCGTGCGTTTCGTGCTGAAGGGTCCGGCCCTGGGCGCGGCCTTGATTTCGGGCGCGATGCTCGTGTTCACGGTGATGTCGGGCTTCATCAAGGCGGCAGAGGTGCCGGCGGGGCAGGCTGTCTTCTTCAGGTCCGTTTTCGCAATGCCCGTCATTTTCGCCTGGCTCTGGCAGAGCGGGCATCTGGGCGACGGTCTCCGCACCGTCCGTTGGCAGGCCCATGCGCTGCGGGGGATCGTGGGGACCTGCGCCATGGGGCTCGGTTTTGCCGGGCTCCTTTACCTGCCGCTGCCGGAGGTGACGGCGATTCGATTTGCCACGCCGATCATGCTCGTGGTGCTGGCCGCGCTGATGCTGGGAGAGCGATTCCGGTTCTTCCGGCTGGGCGCGGTGCTCCTCGGGCTCGTGGGGGTGATGATCATCTTGTGGCCACGTCTGGGCGGTGGCCTCGGGGATGCCGCGACGCTGGGTGCGCTGCTCACGCTCGGCTCGGCGGCGCTCGCGGCCCTCGCGCAGGTCTTCGTGAAGGGCATGTCAGAGCAGGAGAGCACCTCGGCCATCGTGTTCTATTTCTCGCTGACGGCGGGGGTGCTCGGGCTTTGCACGCTGCCCTTCGGATGGGTCTGGCCGTCATTGGAGCAGGCCGCCTACCTCGTGGGGGCGGGGCTCATCGGCGGGCTCGGGCAGATCTTTCTCACCGCAAGCTATCGCTTCGCCGACGCGGGCGCACTGGCACCCTTCACCTACACGTCGATGGTCTGGTCGATCATTCTGGGCTGGCTCTGGTTCGCCGAGATCCCCACCGCCCAGATGCTCCTCGGCTCGCTCATTGTCATCGCGGCGGGGGCCATCATCGTCTGGCGTGAACGCCAGCTCGGCAAGGATGAGACCGCCCGCCGGAAGGTGCGTGCGAAGGGACTGCAGTGAAGTCCCGCTAGTTTTCAAGCAAGTGCCAGGAAGACAGATATTCTACTAGTTCTGGGTCATCCTTTTGAAGGCTCACTGGGAAGTTTGGAGATCGCGTCTCTCCAGATCTGGTAGGAGTCTCCATCCAAAGCTTTGCTTTTCGTTGTGCAAGCTCCTCCGCCGTATCAATGGGAATGACGTGGATGATTGGCTCATCTGGATCTGACACGACAGTTACGAGGAAGTCTGCGAAAACTGGAGCATTCTTCTCGTTAAAGAACCTCGTTCCGTCGCGGAGAAAACGAGTTGCATGACCAAAGCTTGGCCGATCCCAACTTAGCGCTGACTTCACCTGAATTATTGGGCGCTTGCTTCCTTTGATCGCAATCAGATCGCCGTTTGCAGCCTTGCTTGATCCGTCGAGCCGCTCCACATGCCAGCCTCGCTTAAGAAGCTCCAGTTCGACCAGAACTTCCGCAATTCGGCCATTCTGCGACGAGACACTCAAGAGCGCTACGCCCGCACCATCGCCTCGTAGCTTTCGGCCACGTCGCGGGTCATGGCGCCCACTTCGAAGTTGTAGTCGCCGATCTGGGCCACGGGCGTGACCTCGGCGGCGGTGCCGGTGACCCAGCATTGCTCGAAGCTTTCGAGCTCCTCGGGCAGGATGTAGCGCTCGTGCACCTTGATCTGCTTGTCGCGCAGCATGCCGATCACGCGCTGGCGCGTGATCCCGTTGAGGAAGCAATCGGGGTCGGGCGTGTGGACCTCGCCCTCCTTGACGAAGAAGATGTTGGCGCCGGTGCATTCGGCCACGTAGCCGCGGTAATCCATGAAGAGCGCGTCCGAGCAGCCCTTGGCCTCGGCGGCGTGCTTTGACGTGGTGCAGATCATGTAGAGGCCCGCGGCCTTGGCGTGCACGGGGATCGTCTCCGGCGAGGGGCGCTTCCACTTGGCGATGTCGAGCTTGGCCCCCTTCATCTTGGCGTCGCCGTAATAGCTGCCCCATTCCCAGGCGGCGATGGCGAGGCAGACCGGGTTGCGCGCTGCCGCGACGCCCATGTCCTCGCCCGCGCCGCGCCAGGCGATGGCGCGCACATAGGCGTCCGAGAGGCCGTTGACCTCCAGGACCTGGGCCTTGGCGGCCTCGATCTCGTCCACGGTGTAGGGGATCTGGAAATCGAGCTCGCCGGCGGAGAAATGCAGCCGCTCGGAATGGCGGCGGCTCTCGAAGATTTTCCCGCCATAGGCGCGCTCGCCCTCGAAGACGGAGGAGGCGTAGTGCATGGCATGGGTGAGGACGTGGACGTTGGCGTCGCGCCACTCTACCATCTTGCCGTTCATCCAGATCTTGCCGTCGCGATCATCGTAGGCGCCTGCCATGGAACTCTCCAATTTTTGCAATTGTTTCCAGAATAGGCCTCTAGCGGACATATTCTTGCGCAAAATTACCGGTTTGAGCTATCAATCGCGCCTTGGAATGTCAACAAGGCTGACGTATTATTCCACGGCGAAGGAGTGAAAGCTAGCCGCGTGGATGATCAGGTGGGCCTGGCCCGAGACATGACGGACGACCCATCCGCACGCGACCTCCGCCGCGGCATAGAGGCGATGTTTTTCGCCTATCGCGGCTTCACGCAAGACCCGGATCGCATCCTGCACGAGCGCGGCTACGGCCGGGCGCACCACCGGGCGCTGCACTTCGTGGATCGCAGCCCGGGCACCACGGTGAACAACCTCCTGGCGATCCTCGGCGTCACGAAGCAGTCGCTTAACCGAGTGCTGCGCGCGCTGATCGAGGACGGGCTCGTGGAAAGCCGCGTGGGGGAGAAGGACAAGCGCGAGCGCCATCTCTGGCTCACTGGGGACGGGCGCGCCCTGCAATTGGAACTCAACGAGGTGCAATCGGCGCGGGTGCGCGCGGCATTCGCCAGTGCCGGGCCGGAGGCGGTGGCGGGGTTTCAGACCGTGCTCGAACAGATGATGGACGAGGAGCTCCACGACCATTTCCGGCGGCTCTCGGACTTGCCCGGAGCGTGATGGATCTCGACCCGCATCTCCTCATCGTCGATGACGACGAGCGCATCCGGAAGCTCCTGCAGAAATACCTCATGCGCCACGGCTTCCTGGTGAGCGCGGCGCGTGACGCGGCCCATGCGCGGCGAGTGCTGTCGGGGCTCGATTTCGACCTCATCGTGCTCGACGTGATGATGCCGGGAGAGGACGGCATGACGCTCTGCGCCGCGTTGCGCGAGGAGCGTGAGACGCCGATCCTGCTGCTTACGGCGAAGTCGGAGAGCGGGGACAAGATCAAGGGGCTCGAGGCGGGGGCGGACGACTACCTGACGAAGCCCTTCGAGCCCCAGGAGTTGCTCTTGAGGATCAACGCGATCTTGCGCCGGATGCCCAAGGAGGAGGGCGGCCCCACGGTGCCCAAGGTGCTGCATCTCGGGACGCTGCGCTATGACGTGGAGAAATCCGAGATGTGGCAGGGCGATGCGCAGATCCGGCTCACCTCCACCGAAGTGCAGCTCATGCGGATATTCTCGGCGCGGCCGGGCGAGGCCATTTCGCGCGGGGAACTGGTGGAGGAGCTCGGCCGCGCCAGCCAGTCGGCCACCGGCAACAGCCAGGAGCGGGCGGTGGACGTCCAGATCACGCGGCTGCGCCGGAAGGTGGAGGCCGACCCCAAGCAACCTCGCTACCTGCAGACAGTGCGCGGGGCGGGGTACATGCTTCAGCCGGATTAGGGCGCGTTTTTCGAGGGCGGGCCCCCCCACCTCCCCGCTGCGCTGACGCTTGCGCCTTCGGTGGCCTCGCTGCGCTCGGGGGCGCTGGTGGGGCGTGGCGCTCGCCAGTGTCAGATCGCGCTTGCGTGATGGGGTTTGCTTGCCTCCGGCGGAGGTATTTGGAGAAAAATGAAGGGCTGGCGCGCCCCATGGTACGCGTAACGGGCTGGGCTTTTGGGCGCGGGCTTGATTTGGTTTCTTGGGCCGGGGATCGCGCCCGGCGCAGGCGAGGGAGTGCGATGTGGCGACGGCCTTGATTACCCATGAAGAGTGCCTCGGGCACGTGACGCCGCCGGGCCATCCCGAGCAGGTGGCGCGGCTCGATGCCGTGCTGGGCGCGCTCGAGGGACTGGACCTCACCCGCGTTGCGGCGCCTTACGTGGCGGAGGATGACCTGCTGCGGGTGCATCCCGCCGCGCATCTGGCGGCCATCCGGCGGGCCGCGCCGGCGGAGGGATGGGTTTCGCTCGATGCCGACACGCACATGTCCGCGGGCACGCTCGCGGCGGCCATGCGGGGCGCGGGCGGCGCGGTGAAGGCTGTGGACATGGTCCTCGCCGGCGAGGTCGCCAATGCCTTCGTCGCCACGCGCCCGCCGGGCCACCATGCCGAGCGCGAGATCGCCATGGGCTTCTGCTTTTTCGGCAACGTGGCGATCGCGGCCAAGCACGCGCTCGATCATCACGGGCTCTCGCGCGTGGCGATCGTGGATTTCGACGTCCACCACGGGAACGGGACGCAGGACCTCGTGGAGGAGGACTCGCGCATCTTTTTCGCCTCCACGCACCAGATGCCGCTCTATCCCGGCTCGGGCTACCCGGAGGAGACGGGCGCCGATGACAACGTGCTCAATATCCCGCTCGCCGATGGGGCTGGCTCGGAGGCGTTTCGCGATGTGATGGAGGCGCATGTCTTGCCTGCGGTGGCGGCGCACCGGCCCGAGCTTCTCCTTGTTTCGGCGGGCTTTGACGCCCATGCGCGGGACCCGCTGGCGGGGATGCTGCTCACCGAGGAGGATTTTGCTTGGGTCACCGGGCGGCTCTGCGATCTGGCCGCCACGCATTGCGGCGGCAAGGTGGTGTCCTGCCTCGAAGGCGGCTATGACCTCGAGGCGCTGGCGGCCTCGGCCGCGGCCCATATGCGCGTGCTGAAGGAGAGAGGCGATGGCTGAGACGGTAGCCGAGATGAGTTTCGAGGACGCCATGGCGGAGCTCGAATCCGTCGTGGGCCAGCTCGAGCGCGGCGACGTGGCGCTCGAGCAATCCATCGCGCTCTACGAGCGCGGCGCGGCGCTCAAGGCCCATTGCGAGGCCAAGCTGAAGGCCGCCGAGGAAAAGGTCGCGGCGATCCAGCTCGACGGTGACGGGCAGCCCAAGGGGCTGAAGCCGGTCGAGGGGCTCTAGTGTTCCAAGAGGAGTTGCGCGCGGCGGCGGCGCTGTCGCACGCGACGCTGACCGACGCGCTGGCCGGCTGGGGCGATCTGCCTGTGGTGTCCGGCATGCGCTACGCGCTCGAGGGCGGGAAGGGCCTGCGTGGCTACCTCGCGCTCGCCTCCGCGCGGCTCCACGGCGTGCCGGAGGCGCGCGCGCGCCACGCGGCGGCGGCGATCGAGGCGGTCCATGCTTATTCGCTTGTTCATGACGACCTGCCGGCCATGGATGACGACGACATGCGCCGCGGGCGCCCCACGGTGCACAAGGTCTGGGACGAGGCCACGGGCGTCCTCGTGGGCGACGGGCTCCTGACGCTGGCTTTCGAGCTCCTCGCGGAGAACGATTGCGGCGTGCTCGTGGGGCCGCTCGCCCACGCAGCGGGGGCGCGGGGCATGGTTCTGGGCCAGGCGCGCGACATGGCCGCGGAGGCCGCGGAGGCGCCGCTGACGCTCGACGAGATCACGGAGCTGCAGGACCTCAAGACCGGCGCGCTCATCGGCTGGGCGGCCATGGCCGGGCCGCGGCTCGCGGGCGAGGATCCGGCGGCGCTCGGCCTCTACGCCAAGCGGCTCGGCCTCGCCTTCCAGATCGCCGACGACATCCTCGACGTCGAAGGGGACGCCGCCGTCATGGGCAAGGCCGTGGGCAAGGATGCGGGCCGCGGCAAGGCCACGTTCGTTTCGCTCCTGGGCCTGGGCGGCGCCAAGGCGCGCGCCGCGGAGCTCGTGGACGAAGCCTGCGCGGCACTCGCCCCCTACGGCGCCGAGGCAGCCCCGCTCAAGGAGGCCGCCCGCTTCGTCATCGCGCGGAGGCGCTGATGGCCCCGGTCACGCCTCTCCTCGACAAGGTGAGCTCGCCCGCGGACCTGCGCGGATTTTCCGATGCGGGGCTCGCGGCGCTGGCGGGCGAACTCCGCACCGAGCTCATCGACGCGGTGAGCCAGACGGGCGGGCATCTGGGCGCGGGGCTCGGCGTGGTGGAGCTCACCATCGCGCTCCACGCGGTTTTCGACACGCCCGGCGTGAAGCTCGTCTGGGACGTCTCGCACCAGGCCTATCCGCACAAGATCCTCACCGGGCGGCGGGACCGCATCCGCACCCTGCGCCAGCGGGGCGGGCTGAGCGGCTTCACCCGGCGGGACGAGAGCCCCTACGACCCCTTCGGCGCGGCCCATGCGGGCACGTCGGTGAGTGCCGCCCTGGGGTTCGTGCTGGCGGGGCAGGAGGCGGTGGCCGTCATCGGCGACGGGGCGCTGAGCGCCGGGATGGCCATGGAGGCGCTGAACCATGCGGGCGCGGCGGGGCGCAAGCTCCTCGTGATCCTCAACGATAACGGGCGCAGCATCGACACGCCCACCGGTGCGCTGGCCGAGCTCCTGCAGGCGCGCTCGCCGGCCGGGTTCTTCGAGGCGATGGGATTTGCCTATCGCGGGCCTGTGGACGGGCATGACATGTCCGCGCTCCTTTCCGCCCTGCGCGCGGTGGAAGGGGAGGCGGGGCCGGTGCTCCTCCACGTGCGCACGCGGAAGGGGCACGGCTTCCCGCCCGCCGAGGCCTCCGAGGACAAGTGGCACGGCGTGTCGAAGTTCGACGCCGCCACGGGGCAACGCGCCGGCAGCGGCGGGCGGAGCGCCACGGATGTCTTTGCCGAGACGCTCATCGCCGCCGCCGCGGAGGATGCGCGCATCCACGCCGTCACCGCCGCGATGCCCTCGGGCACGGGGCTCGCCGCCTTCGGCGCGCGGTTCCCGGAGCGGATGCATGACGTGGGCATCGCCGAACAGCACGCCGTGACCTTCGCCGCGGGGCTTGCCGCGGGCGGGATGGCGCCCTTTTGCGCGCTCTACTCCACGTTCCTCCAGAGGGGCTACGACCAGGTGGTCCATGACGTGGCGCTCCAGGGCTTGCCGGTGCGCTTCGCCATCGACCGCGCGGGGCTCGTGGGCGCCGACGGGCCCACCCATGCGGGGGCCTACGATATCGGGTTTCTGACGGCGCTGCCGGGCATGGTCGTCATGGCCGCAGCCGACGAGGCGGAGCTCGCGCGGATGGTGGTCACGGCGGCGGGGCACGACGCGGGTCCCAGCGCGCTCCGCTACCCGCGCGGGGCGCTGGGCGGGGCCGCAGCCGAGGCCGCGCCGCAGCCGCTCGAGATCGGGACGGGCCGCGTCCTGCGGGAGGGGGCCGATATCGCGCTCCTGAATTTCGGCGCCCGCCTCGGCGCGGCGGAGGAGGCCTGCGCGGCGCTCGCGCTCGAAGAGCGGACGGTGACGCTGGCCGACGCGCGCTTTGCCAAGCCGCTCGACGCCGCGCTGATCCGGGAGCTCGCCGCCCACCACCGCGTGCTCGTGACGCTGGAGGACGGCGCGGCAGGGGGCTTCGGGGCCGCGGTGGCCGCATTCCTCGCCGCCGATGGCGCCTTCGACCGGGGCCTCGCCTTTCGCATGCTCACGCTGCCGGATGTCTTCCAGCCCCATGCCACGCCAGCCGAGATGTATGCGGAGGCCCGGCTCGACGCCGCCGGGATCGCGGAAACGCTGCGTCGCCTCGCGCGGCGCTAGTCGTCAGGCGTCCGCTGGGCTATGCCCGCCGAGCACCAAACGAGAGCGCCGATGAACCCCTACGCCCGTCCCGTCCTCATCTACCGCTGGGTGGTTTTCCTGCTGGCCGGGTTCTACGCCGTCTACATGCTCACCACCTCGCCTTATTCGGAGCCGGGCGGGCCGTTCCGCTTCCTCACGATCTGGGCGCTGCTTCTGAGCTTTTTCTGCGCGAGCCGGGTGCTGGCCTATACCGAGGGGCGCACGGAGCTGCGGTTCGACGCGCTCATCGCGGCCACGGCGGTGCTCAACCTCATGGTGGTCTTTCTCTACTGGCGGCTCTTCTTCGCCGATCCCACGGCGGTGACGCGCAACGGCGAGCTCGGCGTGTGGTGGCGGGAATACTACCTCCACGGGGTGGGGCCGCTCCTCCTTTGGATCGATGCGTTCGTGATCAATCGCCCGTTTCGGCGCTACGCGACCTCTGCGCTGATCCTGGTGTCCATCGCCTGTCTCTACTTCCTGTGGGCAGAGCTCGTGGTGGGTCCGGCGAACGATTTTCCGGCGGGATCGGTGACGACGGGGCTGCCCTACCCGTTTCTCAACAACCTCCTGCCGTCGGAACGGGTGGGCTTTTACGCCACCAACACCGCCCTGGCGCTGGGCGCGCTGGCGGCGTTCTTCGGGCTGGGCTGGTTCATCACCCGCACCTTCGGGGATCGCCCGGCCTAGTCGGTGGCGAGCAGGGCTGCGAGCCCGTCGCGATAGCTCGGGTAGAGGAGCGTCACGCCGAGCTCCGCGTGGAGAAGCGTGTTCCGCACCCGCTTGCTCTCTCCGTAGAAGCTGCGCGCCATGGGCGTCATCTCCGCGGTGGCGAAGTCCTCGGCGGGCGGGACGGGCAGGCCCAGAAGCTCCGCAGCATGGGCGATGACATCCTCCGGCGGGGCGGGATCGTCGTCGCAGACATTGTAGACTGCGCCCGGGCGGGGCCGAGCGATCGAGGCCGCGAGCACCTGCGCGATATCGGCCACGTGGATGCGGGAGAAGACCTGCCCCGGTTTCACGATGCGCCGCGCCGTGCCCGCGCGCACCTTGGCGAAGGGGCCGCGGCCCGGACCGTAGATGCCCGCGAGGCGGAAGATATGGACGGGGAGGCCCGTCGCGGTCCAGGCGGCTTCTGCCGCCACGCGGTACTGCCCGCGGCTGGTCGTGGGGGTGAGCGCCGTCTCCTCGTCCACCCAGTCGCCGCCGTGATCGCCGTAGACGCCCGTGGTGCTGAGGTAGCCCACCCAGAGCGCCGGGGACCGGGAAAAATCGTGGCGCGCGAGGAACGGATCCCCCGCCGCGCCCGGCGCGGCGGAGGCGAGGATATGCGTGGCCGCGGCGATCTCCCGGCTGAGGTCGTGCGGGTCGAGCCGTGCCTCGACCCCATCGGCCTCCATCCGCGCGGCCTTGCCGGCGTCCCGCGTCGTGCCGATGATGCGCCAGCCCTCCGGCAGGAGCCGGGCGGCGAGCGCCTGGGCAGAGTAGCCATGACCGAGGGAGAGGAGCGTGGGAGCCATGCGCCCTCCTGCGCCGGGCTTGGGGAATTGTCAAAGCTCCGCTAGCCTCGCGCCAATGGGGAGGCACGCGCCATGGCAAAGAAACCGGATCTCGACGCGGCCTATGCGCTGCAGGGCCCTGAGGATGTGAAGGCGCTCTACGGCGACTGGGCGGAAACCTACGACGCGGGCTTCGCGGCGGAGCGGGACTACGTGCTTCACGAGAACGTCGCGGCGGGCTTCGTGGCCGCGGGCGGCGCGGGTCCGGTGCTCGACGTGGGCGCGGGCACGGGCCTCGTGGGGGCTGCGCTGGCGGGGCGCGGCGTGCGCCCGCTCCACGCCACCGATATCTCGGCGGAGATGCTCGCGGTGGCGGCGTCGAAGGGCTGCTACGCGGAGGTCTTCGAGGCCGACATCACGCGGCCCCTCGCAATCCCCGACGGCACCTATGGCGGCATCGTCAGCGCGGGCACCTTCACGCTGGGCCATCTAGGGCCGGACCCTCTCCTAGAGCTCGTGCGCATCACGCGGCCCGGCGGTGTCCTCGCCATCGCGGTCAACGCTGTCCATTACGAGGCGGCGGGCTTCGCCGGGGCCTTCACCGCCATGGGACCGGCGATCGAGGGCCTCGCGCAGCAGACCATCCGCATCTACGCCGAGGGCGCGCGCCACGACCATGCCGAGGATATGAGCCTCCTCGTCACCTTCCGCGCGGCCTAGCGGCCTTTCCAGACCGGGTCCCGTTTTTCGGCGAAGGCGCGCGCCCCCTCCGCCTGGTCCTCGGAGCTGTAGAGCACGTCTACGCTGCGCAGCTGCCGCCCGGTGATGCGGTTCATGGCGTCCTGGAACTTCGCGTCCTCGGCGTCGCGCACGATCTCCTTGATCGCGGCGTAGACGAGGGGCGGGCCGGAGGCGAGGAGGTCGGCCATCCGGCGCGCCTCCTCCATGAGCGCCGCAGCGGGGTGGATGTGATTGACGATGCCCCAGCCGCGCGCTTCTTCGGCGTCGAACCAGCGCCCGGTGAGCAAAAGCTCCATGGCGATGTGATAGGGGATGCGCTTGGGCAGCTTGACGGAGGCCGCGTCGGCCACCGTGCCGGAGCGGATCTCCGGCAGGGCGAAGCTCGCGTGATCGGCGGCGAGAATGATGTCGGCGCTCAGCGCGAGCTCCAGCCCGCCGCCGCAGCAGATGCCGTTCACCGCCGCGATGACGGGCTTTCCCATGTCGCGGAGCTCCTGGAGACCGCCGAACCCGCCCACGCCGTAATCGCCGTCCACGGCATCGCCATCATGGGCGGCCTTCAGGTCCCAGCCGGGGCAGAAGAACTTCTCCCCCGCGCCAGTGATGATGGCCACACGCAGGGCGGGATCGTCGCGAAAGGTCTGAAACGTGTCGCCCATGATGCGAGAGGTGGCGAGGTCGATGGCATTGGCCTTGGGCCTGTCGAGCGTGACCTCGAGGACGGCGCCGCGGCGCTCCGTGCGGATCGGACCTCGGGTCATTGGCGGGCCTTTCGGATGAGGGCGTCGGCGGCGATGGCCGCGCTTGGCGTGCAGAGGAGCGGGTTGACCTCAACCTCCTCCAGCGTGTCGGCATTGTCCACGACATAGGCCTGGATCGCCTCGATCGCGTCGAGGATGGATGGCAGATGCGCAGCCGGGCGGCCCCGGTAGCCGCGAAGCTTCGGTGCCATGCGCAGGCTGAGGAGCTGCGCCTCGATCTCGCCCCGCGTGGCCGGCACCAGCAGATGCGCGCTGTCGGCAATGAGCTCCGTTTCCGTGCCGCCGGCGGCCAGCGTGAGGACGAAGCCATGGGCAGCGTCCCGCGTGATCCCCACCAGGAGCTCGGCCACCGCGCCCGGAACCATCTCCTCCAGAAGCAGCTCGCCGGGCGCGAGCGTGGCGAGCGCGGTTTCCAACCCGTCCCGCGTCACCCCGAGCGCGACACCGCCCGCGCCGGTCTTGTGCGCAAGGCCCAGCACCTTCGCCGCGAGCGGCTCCGCAAGGCCCTGCGCGACCCTCTGCGCTCCCTCCCGCGTGGCCCGCGCGCCCGCCGGGACGGGAAGCCCGTGGGCTGCCAGCGCCGCCTTCGCCGCCGCCTCGTCCAACACCTGCGCCGCGCGCGCCGGCCCCGGGTCCAGAAGCGGCGCCTGCACCGCAGGCCCGGCGACGCCCAGGGCCGCCACCGCCTCCATCGCGCTGTGAAGTCCGTGGAGCGGCAGCACCCCCGCCGCCATCAGCGCCTCGGCGGTCTCCTCCGCCAGGAGCTCGGGCAGCGTCGCGCAGACGGCGTAGCGCGCGCTCGTCTCCTTCGCCGCCGCGATCACGGCCCGCGTGGCGATGTCCCAGTCGCCCGGATCGCAGCGATCACCGCGCGGATAGTCGAGGATCACGAGTACGAGGTCGATTCCGGGCGCGGCCATGGCGGCCCAGGCCCGGGCCATCGCCGCTTCATCGCACCAGATGTAGGTGTGGTAATCGAGCGGGTTGGCCAGCGCCACGCGGGGCCCGAGCGCCGCCCGCAGCGCCGCCTCCTGCGCCCGCGTCAGGGCTGGCAGCGCCACGCCAGCGGCCTCCGCCAGGTCCGCCGCCAGCGCCGCCTCCCCGCCGGAGCAGGAGATGGACCCGACCGTCCGCCCTGGAAGCCGCCCGAAGAGATGTGCGATTTTGAGCGCCTCGAGGAAGCCCGGCAGCGTCCCCAGCCGCGCGATGCCGAGCCGTGTGAGGAGGGCCTCCGCCCCCTCATCGCCCCCGGCGAGGGACGCGGTATGCGAGAGCGCCGCCGCCCGCGCCTGCATCGAGCGCCCGGATTTCAGGGCCACGAGCGCCACGCCGCGCGCCCGCGACGCCGCGGCCAGCGCCTCCCAGGCGCGCAGGTCGCCGAACCCCTCGATATGGAGCCCGATGGCCGTGATCCGCGCATCCTCCAGCAGCGCGAGGGCAAGCTCCGCCTGGCTCACCTGCGCCTGGTTTCCGCAGGTGATGACCATGGCCACCGGCAGTCCGCGGGCCTGCATGGTGAGATTGAGCGCGATGTTCGAGCTCTGCGTCAGGATCGCCACCCCGCGCGACACGGGCCTCAGCCCGTGCTGATCCGGCCAGAGCGCCGCGCCGTCGAGCGCGTTGAGCATCCCGTAGCAATTGGGCCCCAGAACCGGCATCTCACCCGCCGCCTCCAGCAGCGTATGGTGAAGCGCACCCGCGCGCGCATCTTCGGCCTCGGCCTCCGAGAAGCCGGAGGCGAAACAGATCGCGCCCCCCGCGCCTGCGGCGCGCAGCTCTCGCACGACCTCCACCGTTGCGTGCCTGTTCACCCCGATGAAGGCCGCGTCGACGGGCCCGTCGATATCGCCCACCCGCGCCACCGCGCGGCGCCCGGCCACCAGGCTCTTGGTGCGGTGCACCGGCACGATCTCGCCCCGGAAGCCCAGCGCGTCGGCCGCGCCGAGAATGGCCGCGCACCAGGTCCCGCCGCCGATGACGGCCACGCGCTCCGGCGCCAGAAGGCGGCTAAATCGGGACATCCGCCGCCTCTTTCCGCGCCACTGCGCCGCTTTTCTCGGCAAAGGCGCGCGTCCGGGCGGCGATCTGCTGCGCTGCAGCATCGCGGTAAGCCGCCCTTAACGCCGTGGGGGATACCATGGCCAAAAGTCGCGCAAGGGAGGGCCGCGCCCCAAACCTGGACAGGAGCAGTTCCATGTGTATCTCCCTCGAAGCGCTCGCGCTTTTCCTCACGCTCGTCGGCAGCGATCTCGTCACGACGGGGCCCGACCGCATCACGGTCCACGCCACGGCCACCGACGCGCACTGGACCCCGAACGAAAAGGACCTCTGGTGCACCACGGCGCCCCAGAAGGACGCCGCCGCGCGCCTGAAGAAGACGTCGCTCCGGTAGCCCCGTCTTCTTTGTGCCTCGTACTTGAAATCCCGGGCTCTCCCCGCGCTCGGGCCCACGCTTAGGCCCCCAGCGCCCGCAGCAGATCCCGGCTTATGATGTGCCGCTGGATCTCGGACGTGCCGTCCCAGATCCGCTCCACCCGGGCATCGCGCCAGAATCGCTCCAGCGGGTAATCGTCCATGAGCCCCATCCCGCCATGGAGCTGGATCGCCGCATCGGTTACCCGGCCCAGCATCTCGGAGGCGTAGAGCTTGGCCTGCGCGATCTCGCGGTTGGCGGGCAACCCCTTGTCGAGCCGGTCGGCGCTGGCGAGCGTGAGGAGGTCTGCCGCGTCGATTTCCGTGATCATGTCGGCGAGCTGGAAGCTCACGCCCTGGAACTTGCCGATCTTCTGCCCGAACTGCTCGCGCTCGGCGGCGTAGGAGAGCGCGTAGTCGAAGGCGCGCCGCGCGCGGCCCACGCTCATGGCAGCTACAGTGATGCGCGTGGCGTAGAGCCAGTCGTTCATCACGGCAAAGCCCCCGTCGACCTCACCCAGGACGGCCGCGTCCGGCAGGCGGCACTCGTCGAAGTCGAGGATCATGTTCCTGTAGCCCCGGTGGGAGACGGAGGCATAGCCCTCGCGGATCGTGAATCCCGGATGCCCGCGATCCACAAGAAAGCAGGTGATGCGCTTCTTCGGGCCCTTGGGCGTCGCATCCTCGCCCGTGGCGACGAAAACAATGCAGAAATCGGCGTGCTCGGCGCCGGAGATGAAATGCTTCGTCCCGTTCAGGATCCAGTCGCCCCCATCCCGTCGCGCGGCGCATTTCATGGAGCGCACGTCCGAGCCCGCGCCGGGCTCCGTCATGGCGAGCGCGTCCATCCTTCTGCCGCGCACGGCGGGCATGAGGTAGCGCTCCACCTGATCGCCTTCGCAGGCCATTAGGATGTTCTGCGGGCGGCCGAAGAAATGGGTGAGTGCCATGGAGCCGCGGCCGAGCTCGCGCTCCACAAGCGCGAATTCGAGATGCGAGAGCCCGGCGCAGCCGACGGCTTCGGGGAAGTTGCAGGCGTAAAATCCGAGCTCCAGCGTCTTGCGCTTGATTTCCTTTGCAAGGTCGGGCGGCACATCGCCGGTGCGCTCCACCTCCGCTTCGTGGGGATAGATTTCCTTTTCGACGAAGGCGCGGACCGTGGCCGCGATCATCTCTTGTTCGTCAGTGAGGCCGTATTGCATCGGGCTGGCTCCGGATCGGGTGGCGGGAAGGCGACATCACCACCTCCCGGCCCAGCCGCCGCGTGCTCGTCCAGCGCTTGGGATCATCCAGCGCCGCCATGCCCAGATCAAAGACCATGGCGGCAGCGTAGCGAGGATCGCGCCCCGCGCCAGCGATTTCTATGCCCTGAAGCATCGCCGCCAGCCCCCGGTGCGGTCGCGCGCGGAGCGCGCCACCGAAGGCCGAAGCCTTCCAGGCTGAGGGGGAGGCGGGTGGGGCCTTTGCCGAACCGCGCGCGGGGCCAGCGGCGGGGCGCTCAGACCCGGTGGAAGCGCAGCGGCTTCGCCGTCCCGCGCGCGACACTGCCTTGGGCTTCGAGGTCGATCTGCACGGTCTTCATCCACCAGCCCGCGGTCTTGCCGCCGGGAAAGAGCGCGGCGTCGGGGTGGGGCAGGAGCGCGGCCTTGGCCTCCGCCGCCGTGAGCCCCGGCGACGTCGGGGGCAGCACGGCGAGGAGGGCCGCTTTCATCGCGTCATACTTCGCCCGGTCCACCCGCGTCACATGCCCGGGCACGTTGACGTTGCGCACCTCGATCTTCTCGCCCGCCTCAGCTGGCATAATCGCTCCCCTCCGCGTCGAGGATCGCCTTCAGTTCCGCCAGGTGCCGGTCGCCCTGCTCGGGGTAGTCCTCGAGCTCGCGCGCGGTCTTCTCGGCCACGTCATCGGGCAGGACCCGCAGCGGACGGCCCGTTTGCAGCGCGAGAATGTAGGTCTGCGCCGCGCGCTCGAAGTAGTAGAGCCGGTTGAAGGTGTCGGCGACGGTGTCCCCGATGACGAGGATGCCGTGATTGCCCATGACCATCACCTTCCGTTTCGGATCGGCAAATAGCGCGGCGCAGCGCGCACCCTCCTCCTCGAAGGCGAGCCCGCCGTAATTTTCGTCGATCACCGTGCGGCCATTGAAGGTGGCGCAGTTCTGATCGACGGGAGGCAGCGTGCTGTCGGCGAGTGCCGCGAGTGCCGTGGCGTAGGGCGAATGCACATGCATCGCGCAGCGCGCATGGGCGCAATGCCGGTGCAGCCCGCCATGGAGCCCCCAGGCCGTGGGATCCGGCGCCTCCGGCCCCTCCATCGTCGCTGGGTCGTTCACGTCCACGACGATCAGGTCCGAGGCCTTGATCCGCGCGAAATGCATCTGGTTCGGGTTCATCAGCACCCGCGTGCCCGCGGCGTCGATGGCGAGAGAGAAGTGGTTGGCCACCGCCTCGTGCAAGTTGAGCCGCGCGGTCCAGCGGAACGCCGCCGCGAGATCCACCCGCGCCTGCCAGTGGTCCATGTTGGGGCGAGTCTGCATGGTTTGTCTCCTCGGGCGGTGCGCAGCATTTTCCGAAGAAAATGCTGCATATCAGGGGCTCGCTAGGATTTTCTTCGGAAAATCCTTCATTCCGGCAGGCGCTGGCCCGCCTCGTCGATCAGGAGGTCGCCGTCTTCCTTTGCCCGGGGGCCGGTGGGCCAGGTCTCTAGCAGGTCGAGCACCGCGCCCGCGCCCCGGATGATCCGGACCACGTTGCGCGAGGTGCCGCAGTCCGGGTTGTGGTGAATCACGATGTTCATCGCCCGAAGCGTGACGGCTTCAGGCGAGCAGGGCAAGGAGGGCGCGCTCCGACCGGCGCAGGCCCCGGGGCCCTTCGGGCACGGCGGGCGTGTCCGCGTCGCTCAGCGCGATGACATCGGGGTGGATGTAGCTCGTGCGCGCGATGGTGGCGGTGTTGTGGAGCCGCGCTGCCGCGGCCTCCGACATGGCCTTGATCGTGGGGCGCGGCGTGGCGAGCGCCACCTCGAGCGCCGCCGCCGATCCCGACCAGGTGCGGAATGTCTTGGCCGTGAGCCCGTCTTCGGCCGTGGCCGCGCGGAGCCAGTCATTCACGTGTTCGGGCCCGATCCCGCGCGGTCCCTCGCCCGCGTCATAGGCCATGAGTTCGGCGCCGGGCAGATCCTCGAGCGCCTCGAGCGCGCGTTGGAGCGTGGCATCCTTCAGCGCCGCGTCCACCTGCGTGCCGCCCTTGCCGGGAAAGCTCACCGCGATCCCGTCCTGCCCCAGCCGCACGTGATCGGTGCGCAGCGTCGTGGCGCCGAAGGTCTCGTTCTCCTCGGCATAGTCCGGCGTGCCCACGCGGAGCGCGGCGCGGTCCATGAGGCGCAGGCAGGTGGCGATGGCGAAGGCGGGCTCGGCGGGGCTGCCGTCCGCCAATTCCCGCGTCAGCCGCCGACGGAGCGCGGGCAGCGCCGCGCCAAAGCGCGCGAGGTCGTCGAATTTCGTGCGCGCGCGGTGCTCGGTCCAGTCGGGGTGGTAGCGGTATTGCTTTCGCTCCCGCGCGTCGAGGCCGGTGGCCAGGAGATGCCCGTTGGGTTTCGGGCTGATCCAGACATCGGCATAGGCGGGCAGGACGGCGAGCGCCTCGATCCGGCTCCGCTCCGCGCGGTCCTCGATGCGCGTGCCGTCGGGCGCGCGGTAGCTCCAGCCCCGGCCCGCGCGGCGGCGCGTGATGCCCGGGCGGTCATCGGGGTACCAGACGAGGGAGGCGGGCAAAGCTGCGTCCATGGCAGGAGAACCGCTCCGCCCGGTTCTCGGTTTCATCCCCCGCACGGTTTCGTCTCCGGCACGGTTTCATGGAGTTGTCACTTGCGGGTGCCTTTGGGCAGTGGAATGCTATGCCATGGCTGATCTCAAGACATGGGCAGAGGTCGCGCCGCGCCTCGTGGCGGTGGCCGCGGGCCGCGCGGCGGCCGATCGCGTGATCCGGGGCGGGCGCGTGGTGAACGTGCATACCCGCGAGGTGCTCGACTGGGAGGTGGCCATCGCGGCGGGGCGCTTCGCCTATGTGGGCCCCGATGCGGGGCATTGCGTGGGGCCCGACACGGAGGTGACCGATGCCGGCGGGCGCTACGTGATCCCCGGCCTCTGCGACGGACACATGCACATCGAGTCGGGCATGCTCACGCCCGCCGAGTTTGCCGCCGCCGTCATCCCCCACGGCACGACCACCCTCTTCACCGATCCCCACGAGATCGCCAACGTCCTCGGGCTCGAGGGCGTGCGGATGATGCATGACGAGGCGCTGATGCAGCCCGTCAACATCTTTACCCAGATGCCTTCTTGCGCGCCCTCGGCGCCGGGGCTCGAGACCACCGGGTTCGAGATCACGGCCGACGACGTGGCCGAGGCCATGGCCTGGCCGGGCATCATCGGGCTGGGGGAGATGATGAATTTCCCCGGGGTCGTGAACGGCGATACGCAGATGCTGGCCGAGATCGCCGCCACGCAGGCGGCGGGCAGAACGGTGGGCGGGCATTACGCCTCCCCCGATCTCGGCGCGGCCTTCCACGCCTATGCCGCGGGTGGCCCGGCGGACGACCACGAGGGCACTTCGGAGGCCGACGCCATCGCCAGGACGCGGCAGGGGATGCGCGCCATGCTCCGCCTGGGCTCGGCCTGGTACGACGTGGAGCGCCAGATCACGGCCATCACGGAAAAGGGGCTCGACCCGCGGAACTTCATCCTCTGCACCGACGATTGCTTCGCCGGGACGCTGGTGGGGGAGGGACACATGGACCGCGTGGTGCGGCACGCCATCGCCTGCGGCTGCGATCCGCTCGTGGCGCTGCAGATGGCGACGGTGAACACGGCCACGCATTTCGGGCTCGAGCGCGAGCTCGGGTCGATTGCGCCGGGGCGGCGGGCCGATCTGATCCTGACGTCTTCCCTCGAAGACTTGCCCGTCGAGCAGGTCATCGCGCGCGGTGTCACGGTGGCCGAGGCGGGTGCGCTCAAGGTCGACTGCACGCATTACGACTGGCCCGCCCGGGCGCGGCAGACGGTGCGCATGGGCGTGGAGAAGACCGCCGCCGACTTCGAGATCGAGGCGCCCGCGGGCGCCAACCACGTGACCGCCCGCGTCATCGGCGTGGTGGAGAACCAGGCGCCGACGACGGCGCTGAGCGCCGAATTGCCGGTGGTGGACGGGCGCGTGGAGGCCCATGGCGACGTGTGCCAGATCGCCCTCGTGGAGCGGCACCGGGCCACGGGCGGCGTCACGAACGCCTTCGTGTCGGGCTTCGGCTATGCGGAGCCCATGGCGCTGGCCTCCACGGTGGCCCATGACAGTCACCACATGATCGTGGTGGGCACCGACCGCGAAAACATGGCCGCCGCAGCCAACAGGCTCTCCCAGGTGGGGGGCGGGATGTGCGTGTATCGCGCGGGCGAGGAAGCCGCGCTCGTGGAACTTCCCATCGCGGGGCTCATGTCGGACGCGCCCGCCGCGGAGGTGGCGCGCAAGGCCGATGCGGTGCTCGCGGCCATGAAGGCGGCGGGCTGCACGCTCAACAACGCCCATATGCAGCACTCGCTTCTGGCGCTCGTGGTCATCCCGGAGCTCAGGATCTCCGATCTCGGCCTCGTGGACGTGCGGACATTCGAGCTTGTGGAGCTCTTTGAAGAAGTGCGATGAGGCGGGGGACCGCGCGCGGCCGCCGCGCGCGCCGTGCCGAGACCGCTCAAGCCCTCGCGGCGGGGCACGAATTTCCGAAGAAATTCGTGGGACCGGCCGGGAGAGCCGAAGGACAGACCAGATGAACGACCAGAACCGCCCCATCGCCACGCCCGACCTCGCGCCCGCCGCGTTCTTCGACGATGCGGCGGCGGCCGTGGAGCGCCTGCAGACGCTCTACGACGCCGCGGTGCATTTCCTCACCGAGCGTTTCTCCGCTGCGCTGGCGGGGGAGGTGCCGCGCTCCCGCATGCGGGCGTTTTATCCCGAGATCCGCATCTCCACGACGAGCTATGCCAGCATCGACTCCCGGCTCTCCTTCGGCCATGTGGCCGAGCCCGGCACCTATGCCACCACGATCACGCGCCCCGATCTTTTCGGCAATTACCTCCGCCAACAGCTCAAGCTCCTCATGGAGAACCACGGCATCCGGGTGATGATCGGACCCTCCGCCACGCCCATGCCCGTGCATTTCGCCGTGGCGGGCCATCCCGACCTCGTCGTACCCCAGGACGGCGCCGCGCCCTTCACGCTGCGCGATGTCTTCGACGTGCCGGACCTGTCCACGACCAACGATGAGATCGTGAACGGCTACGGTTACCACTACCCCGACGGGGCGGGCCCGCTCGCGCCCTTCACGGCGCAGCGCATCGATTACTCGCTCGCGCGGCTCAGCCACTACACGGCCACCGATGCCGACCATTTCCAGAACCACGTCCTCTTCACCAACTACCAGTTCTACGTGGAGGAGTTCGAGGCCTACGCGCGGGAGAAGCTCGACGATCCGGCGTCGGGCTACACCTCTTTCGTGGCCACGGGAAACCAGGAGATCACGACGCCCGACGGCGTGATCGAGACCCCCGCCAAGCTGCCGCAGATGCCCACCTATCACCTCAAACGGGACGGCGGCGCGGGCATCACGCTCGTCAATATCGGCGTGGGGCCCTCCAATGCGAAGACCGCCACAGACCACATCGCGGTCCTGCGCCCCCATGCCTGGCTCATGGTGGGGCATTGCGCGGGGCTCCGGAACTCCCAGCAGCTGGGCGATTTCGTGCTGGGCCACGGCTACCTGCGCGAGGATCACGTGCTCGATGACGATCTGCCCGTCTGGGTGCCGATCCCGGCGCTGGCGGAAATCCAGACCTCGCTCGAGCAGGCGGTGGCGGAGGTCTCCGGCCTCGAGGGCTACGAGCTCAAGCGCCTGATGCGCACGGGCACGGTGGCCACCATCGACAACCGGAACTGGGAGCTGCGCGACCAGTCCGGCCCGGTGCAGCGTCTGAGCCAGTCCCGCGCCATCGCGCTCGACATGGAAAGCGCCACGATCGCGGCCAACGGATACCGCTTCCGCGTCCCCTACGGCACGCTCCTCTGCGTTTCCGACAAGCCGCTCCACGGCGAGCTGAAGCTGCCGGGCATGGCCACGGATTTCTACCGCACCCAGGTCTCGCGGCACCTCAAGATCGGCATTCGCGCCATGGAAACCATCCGCGACATGCCCCTCGAACGCATCCACAGCCGCAAGTTGCGCTCCTTCGAGGAGACCGCGTTCCTCTGATCGCGTCTTTCGAGCCACGTGCGGGGGCGAAAAATCGCATGAATTAAGGGTTTTTAGGCCACTAATTCTTGTGTGGTGCCCCAACATAACGCTAACGTGCCCAAATGAGGCCCGAGATTTGGGCAGTGAAGGAGATAACAACATGGCCAAACCAATGACCAAGACCCAGCTCGTGGCCGCCCTCGCCGAGGCGATGGAAAGCGACAAGAAATCCGCCGGCGCGGCCCTCGACGCTGTCTGCGACGTCATCACCAAGGAAGTGTCCGGCGGCGGCGCGGTGACCCTGCCCGGCGTGGGCAAGATCTACTGCCGCGAGCGGCCCGAGCGCATGGTCCGTAACCCGGCCACCGGCGAGCAGATCAAGAAGGACGCCGACAAGGTCGTCAAGATGACGATCGCCAAGGCGCTCAAGGAGAGCGTCAACGGCTAAACGCCGACCCCCGAATTTTTCGAAGGCCGCTCGCCCCGCGCGAGCGGCCTTTTCCGTCTCTTCATGGTTAATCCTTTCGCAAGCTTTCTGCGGGTAAGCACGGTTAACCAAAGGAGAGAGCGATGCATGTACGTGAAGTGAACTCGGCCAAGGTGTCTGGTATCGGCGGGTTCTTCATCCGGGCCCGTGACCCCGGCAAGATGCGCGCCTGGTACCGCGACGTGCTGGGCATCGGGCGCGCCGATGACGTGGTCTGGCAGCAGGCGCCGGGGCCCACGATCTTTGCCCCCTATGCGGAGCGCAGCACCTATTTCGGGCGTCAGGACCAGTCGTTCATGCTGAATTTCCGGGTGGATAACCTCGCCGCCATGATCGAGGAACTCACCGCCACGGGCATCCGCGTGGAAACGCGCCCCGGTGAGTGGGACAACGATACCGGTCGCTTTGCCCGCATCCATGACCCGGAGGGTAACCCCATCGAGCTCTGGGAGCCCGCCGCCTGATCCGGGCCAACGCCCTCTGGCCCCGCGGGGCCGGGGCGCGTATGGCGCGGGCATGGATATCCGCGCGCTCTGTCTCGGCCTCGTCTTCGCCCTCGCGTGGTCGTCCGCGTTCACGTCGGCACGCATCATCGTGGAGAGCGCGCCGCCGCTTCTGATCCTGTCACTGCGCTTTTTCATTTCCGGCGCGCTGGCCTGCGCGCTCGCCTGGGCGCTGGGGCAGAGCTTCCGGCTCACGCCCGCGCAGTGGCGGGCGACCATCCTTTTCGGCATCTGCCAGAACGCGCTCTATCTCGGGCTGAACTTCGTGGCCATGCAGAGCGTGGAGGCCTCGCTCGCCGCCATCATCGCCTCGGCAATGCCGCTTCTCGTGGCGGGGGCGGGCTGGGTGCTTTTCCGGGAGCGCGTGGGCGTGGCGGGGATCGCGGGCCTCGTGGTGGGGACAGGCGGCGTCATCCTCATCATGGGGGCCCGGCTGGGCGGCGGCGCGGACCCCCTGGGCATCACGCTCTGCGTTCTGGGCGTCTTGGCGCTCACGGCGGCGACGCTGGCCCTGCGGCAGGCCTCGAGCGGCGGGAATTACATGGCCATCGTGGGCCTGCAGATGCTCATCGGTGCCACGGCGCTCCTGCCCGCGGGGCTCGCGCTCGAGACTTGGGAGGTCACCTGGACGCCGCGCCTCGCGGCAGCCTTCGTCTATACCACGCTGGTGCCGGGGCTTCTCGCGACGCTCATCTGGTTCCACCTTGTGGCGCGGATCGGCGCGGTGAAGGCCGCGACGTTCCACTTCCTCAATCCGTTCTTCGGCGTGGCCATCGCGGCGCTCATGCTGGGCGAGGCGCTGAGCCTCACCGACGTCGCGGGGGTCGTGCTAATCGCCGGGGCGATCCTCGCCGTGCAGATGTCCCGCGCGAGCGCAGGCAGCGACCTTGGCACACGGCAGAACACAGCCCGGTGATCACCGCGAAGCAGAGCTGACAGCCGCGCCCCGATCGTGCATGGAGCGGCCATGGACCTCGTCTTCGGATATCTCGCCGGGCTGCTGACGCTGATCAATCCCTGCGTTGTGCCGGTTCTGCCCATCGTGCTGGCCTCGGCGCTGCAGGCCTCCCGCGCGGGGCCGCTGGCGCTCGCGGCGGGCATGAGCCTCGCCTTCGTGGCGCTGGGCGTGGGCGTCTCCGCCTTCGGCTATGCGCTCGGTATCGATGCGGAGACCATCGCCAATGCGGGCGCGGTCCTGATGATCCTCTTCGGCCTCGTGCTCCTCGTGCCGCGCTTCTCGGCGCGCTTCGCCACCGCCACGGGCGGCTTCGCGGGCTCCGCCGACGCGCAGCTCGACGGGATGGACCGCGCCTCGCTCCGCGGGCAGTTCCTAACCGGCGCGCTCCTCGGCGCGGTCTGGAGCCCCTGCGTGGGCCCGACGCTGGGTGGCGCCATCGCGCTGGCTTCCACCGGGCAGAGCCTCGGCTGGGCCACGGCGATCATGGCGAGCTTCGCGCTGGGCGTCTCCACCATCATCCTCGCGCTGGGCTACGGGGCGCAATCGGCGCTCCGTGGGCGTGCCGCAGCGATGCGCCGGATGGCGGCCTATGCCCGCCCGCTCATGGGAGTAATCCTCGTCGTCGTGGGCACGGGCATCCTCTTCAAGGTGCACCACATGATCGAAATCTGGGCGCTCGACACGCTGCCCGTCTGGCTACAGGACCTCTCGGTCCGCTTCTGAAGGAGATATCCATGCACCGCCGTACCTTCCTCCTCGCCGCCGCGGCCGCGCCGCTCGCCACTCGTGCCATGGGCTCCACGGGCTGGGTCGAATACATCCCCGGTCTCGTGCGCGACCGTCTCGCGGCGGGAGACACTGTCTTTCTCGACGTGGCCGCGGATTGGTGCACCACCTGCCGCAGCCAGGAGCGGACGATCAATGCGCTTCTGGGCGAGAACCCCGCCTACGGGGAGGCGGTCACTTTCATCCGCCTAGACTGGGACGACCATAAGAACGCCCAGATCGTCCAGGACCTCCGCATCCCGCGCCGCTCCACGCTCGTCGTGCTGAAGGGCGAGGAGGAGCTCGGCCGTATCGTCGCCGGCACGCGCAAGGCCGACATCCAGGCGCTGATGGATACCGCGCTCACCGCTGCGAGCACCTGAGCGCGCCCGGCCCGCGGGAATGCCTCCGGCGGAAGTACGGGGGCACAAAGAAGGCGGGATGACTGAGCGTGCCTGTTTTCGCCGCGTGTTGTGTCCCGGGGGGTTGCCATGGGTCTTACCACGGGTCGCGCTTTTGGTCCGGACGGCTTAGGCAGCGGGGGCGTTCTCCGATCCGGCTTATCCGATCGGCCCGAGGCTCTGATAGGGCGTGCTGCCCGTCTGGCCGCGGTTCAGGAGCACATGGTCAAGGAGCACGCAAGCCATCATCGCCTCGCCCACGGGCACGGCACGGATGCCAACGCAGGGGTCATGCCTGCCCTTGGTGATGATCTCGGTCTCTTCGCCTGACTTCGTGATCGTGGCGCGCGGCGTGAGGATGGAGCTCGTGGGCTTCACGGCGAAGCGCACGGTGATGTCCTGTCCCGTGGAGATGCCGCCGAGGATGCCGCCGGCATGGTTGGAGCTGTAGTCCGGGCCGTGGGGGCCCATGCGGAGCTCGTCTGCGTTCGCATCGCCGGTGAGGGCAGCGGCGGCCATCCCTTCCCCGATCTCGACGCCCTTCACGGCGTTGATCGAGAGCATGGCGGCGCCGAGCTCGGTGTCGAGCTTGCCGTAGATCGGCGCGCCGAGGCCCGGCGGCGGGTTTTTCGCCGTCACTTCGATGACCGCGCCGCAGGAATTGCCGCTCTTGCGCAGGTCGTCGAGGTAGCCTGCCCAATCCGCGGCGGCCCGGGCATCCGGCACCCAGAACGGATTCTGTCCGATCTCTTCCCAGTCGAAGCGCGCGCGGTCGATGCCGTGGGGGCCCATCTGGGCCATGTAGCCCACGATCTCCATCCCCGGGCAGAGCGCCGAGAGGGCTGCGCGGGCGAGCCCGCCCGCGGCCACCCGTGCCGCCGTCTCCCGCGCGGAGGAGCGCCCGCCGCCGCGGTAATCCCGCACGCCGTATTTCTGCCAGTAGGTGATATCGGCATGGCCGGGGCGAAACTTTTCGGCGATGTCGCCGTAATCCTTCGACCGCTGGTCGGTGTTCTCGATCATGAGCTGGACGGGGGTGCCGGTGGTCACGCCCTCGAAGACGCCCGACAGGATGCGCACGGCGTCGGCCTCGCGCCGCTGGGTGGTGTATTTCGATTGCCCGGGTTTGCGCTTGTCGAGCCAGACCTGCAGCTCCTCCTCGCTCACCGGCACGCCCGGGGGGCAGCCGTCCACCGTGCAGCCCAGCGCCGGCCCGTGGCTTTCGCCCCAGGTCGTGACGCGGAAGAGATGTCCGAAGGAATTCATGCTCATACCCGTCGTGTAGCCTCGGGCCCCGGCCTCGGCAAGCCGCGGCGGGCGCCACGAATTTCTTCGGAAATTCGTGGCTGGGGGCAGATCGCCCTTCGGGTTGCCGCCGGGTGCGATCTCGCTATGCTTGCTCTCACCTCGGGGTGCCCGGTTGGGCTGAGATGCATGACGCGAACCCGTTGAACCTGAACCGGCTCATACCGGCGGAGGGAAGGTGGCCATCAGCTCCTCACTCTTCGTTCGGCGAATTTGGAGGATATGATGAAGACGCTTCCCCTACTCGCAGGACTGGCACTCGGCACCGCGGCAGCGGCCGACACCCCCGTGCTCACGGTCTACACCTATGACAGTTTCGTCACCGAGTGGGGCCCCGGCCCCGCGGTGGAGGCGGCTTTCGAGGCCACCTGCGCCTGCGACCTGCAATTCGTGGGCGCGGGCGACGGCGCGGCGCTCCTCGGCCGGATCCGGCTCGAAGGCGCGCGGTCCGAGGCCGATGTCGTGCTGGGCCTCGACACCAATCTCACCGCCGCGGCCGCGGAAACGGGCCTCTTCGCGCCGCACGGCGTGACGGCGGACTACGATTTGCCGATCGCGTTCGAGGACCCGCTCTTTGTCCCGTTCGACTGGGGCTATTTCGCCTTCGTGGGCAATGTGGACGGCCCGGCGCCCGAAAGCTTCGAGGCGCTCGCCGCCTCGGAGGCGCGCGTGGTGATCCAGGATCCACGGTCCTCCACACCGGGGCTGGGGCTCCTCCTTTGGGTCGACAGTGTCTTTGGCGAGGATGCGGCCGCCGTCTGGGAGGGGCTCGAGGACAACATCGTCACCGTCACCCGAGGCTGGTCGGAGGCCTATGGCCTTTTTCTCGAGGGGGAGGCCGATCTCGTGCTGAGCTACACCACCTCGCCCGCCTATCACCTGATCGCGGAGGACGACGCGTCGAAGCGCGCGCTCCCCTTTGCGGAGGGCCACTACATGCAGGTGGAGGTGGCGGGGAAGCTCGCGGGCTCCGACGTGCCCGCGCTCGCCGATGAGTTCCTCGCGTTCATGGTCTCGGAGGCCTTCCAATCGGTGATCCCCACGACGAACTGGATGTATCCCGCCGTGACGCCCGAGGCCGGGTTGCCGGACGGGTTCGAGACGCTCGTGACGCCGGAGACGGCGCTGCTCCTGCCCGCCGGTGAGGCGCCCGCCGCGCGGGAGGCGGCGCTTGAGACATGGCTCGAGGCGCTTTCGCGGTAAGCCCCGTGCGGGCGCTGGCGGGCGGGGCTGCGTCGGCGTTCCTCCTCGCGCTCACGCTGGGGACCCTCGGGGCCGTGGCGTGGCGCGCGGAGGGGCTCGCGGGCCTCGGAGCTTCCGACTGGGCCGCGATCCGCTTCACGCTGGGCCAGGCGCTCGTCTCGGCGGCGCTCTCGGTGCTCTTGGCCGTGCCGGTCGCGCGGGCCTTGGCGCGGCGGCGGTTTCCGTGGCGGAGCCTTGTCGTGGCGCTGCTGGGCGCGCCGTTCATCCTGCCGGTGATCGTCGCGGTCTTCGGGCTCCTAGCGGTCTTCGGACGGGCCGGGCTGCTCAACCAGGCGGGCGCGGCGCTCGGCCTGCCGGAGCTCGCGATCTACGGGCCGCAGGGCGTCATCCTCGCCCATGTCTTCTTCAACATGCCGCTGGCCACGCGGTTCCTGCTGCAAGGCTGGCTGGCCATTCCCGCGGAGCAGTTCCGCCTCGCCGCGAGCCTCGGCTTCACGCCCGGCGCCACCGCGCGGCACCTCGAATGGCCCATGCTGCGCGCGGTGGTGCCCGGGGCGTTTCTCGCGATTTTCCTGATCTGCCTGACCTCCTTTGCCGTGGCGCTCGCCGTGGGTGGAGGGCCGCGGGCCACGACGATCGAGCTCCGCATCTACGAGCTCTTCCGCTTCGACTTCGCGCTGGGGGACGCCGCGCTTCTCGGTCTGGTGCAAGTCGCGGTTTGCGCGGTGGCGGCCCTCGTGGCGGGGCTCGTGACTGTGCCCAAGGTGGCCATGGCCGGAATGGATGGTGTGGCGGCGCGGTGGGATGCGCGAGGCGCGTGGCTCCGCGCGCAGGATGTCGTCGTCATCGGCCTCGCCTGCGCGTTTCTTCTCGTGCCCTTGGGCATCGTCGCGCTCCGGGGCGCGCCCTTCGTGGCCGCGCTTCCGGCGTCGGTCTGGCAGGCGGCGGGGGCCTCGCTCGTCGTCGCGCTGGCCTCGATGCTCCTCGCCCTCGTCCTGTCGCTGTCGCTCGCGCTCTGGGTGGCACGCGGCGGGCGCGCGGCCCGGATCGGCGGCGATGTCATCTCCGGCCTCGCGCTCACCGCCTCGCCGCTCGTCATGGGGACGGGGCTTTTCATCCTGCTCTTCGGCTGGACGAGCCCCCAGGCGCTGGCACTGCCGGTGACGGCGGTCATCAATGCGGCGATCACCGTTCCCTTCACGCTGCGCGTTCTCGCGCCCGCCGTGGCCGAGATCGAGGAGGCCTACGGCAAGCTCGCCGCCTCCCTCGGGATGACGGGGTGGACGTTCCTGCGCCGGGTGATCCTGCCGCGTCTGCGGCGACCGCTGGGCTTTTCAGCAGGGCTCGCGGCGGCGCTCAGCATGGGGGATCTCGGCGTTATCGCGCTCTTCTCCGCGCCGGAGACGGAGACACTTCCGCTTGCCATGTATCGCCTCATGGCCGCCTACCGCACGGACCTCGCCGCGGGGGCGGGGCTCGTTCTCGTGACGCTGAGCTTCGGGCTCTTCTACGCCTTCGACCGGGGAGGGCGCGCGGATGCTGACGCTTGAGCGGCTCCGCTTCGCGCGCGCCGGTTTCACGCTCAAGGCCGATCTGAGCCTCGCAGCCGGAGCACGGGTGGCGGTGCTCGGGCCGTCGGGCGGCGGCAAATCCACGCTTCTCGACCTCATCGCGGGGTTCGAGGCGCCCGCGGCGGGGCGCGTCCTTTGGGAGGGGCAGGACATGGCGGGGGCGGCGCCGGGGGACCGGCCCGTCTCGATCCTCTTTCAGGAGGGCAATCTCTTTCCGCACCTGACGCTCTTCGAGAACACGGCCCTGGGGATCGACCCCCGGCTGAAGCTCACGCCAGCCCAGCGCGAGGAGGTAAGCGAGATTCTCGAGGATGTGGGCCTCGGCGGGCTCGAGACCCGCAAGCCCGGCGCGCTCTCCGGCGGGCAGCGGGCGCGGGCGGCCCTGGCGCGCGTTTTCCTGCGGGCGCGGCCCGTGCTTCTGCTCGATGAGGCGTTTTCCGCCCTCGGCCCGGCGCTGAAAAGCGACATGTTCGATCTCCTAGAGCGGCTCGTGCCGGACGAGACTGTGCTCCTCATGGTCACGCATGACCCCGAGGAGGCGGCCCGGATGTCGGAGATCGTGGTTGTGGACGAGGGCCGGGTGGCGCCGCCGGAATCCGGTGGACCCCTCCTCGCGGATCCGCCGCCCGGCCTCGCCCGGTATCTCGGACGCAGGTAGAGGCCCCGGCTCGGGGGCCGAGGCGCGCTGGTCATCACGCTCCCGCCCTAGACCTGATCCGGGGCCTCCACCCGCAACGGAAAAGGGCCCCGGATCATCTCCGAGGCCCCTTACATTTCATCAGGTCAGCGGATCACTCCGCGGGCGTCTGGCCCTGCTTTTTCGCCTTCGCCTTCACCGGCGCCCAGAGGCGCTTGTTGGTGATGAAGAGGAGCGTGGCGAGCACGCCGAGGAAGATGACCGCCGCGAGGCCGGACTGCTTGCGCGCCATCATCTTGGGCTCCGCGGCCCAGGTGAGGAAAGCGGCCACGTCGAGCGCTTGCTGTTCGATCGTGGCCTCGGTCCCGTCCTCGTAGAAGACGTCGTCGCCCCAGAGCGGCTGACCCATGGCGAGGTAGCCACCATAGGCCGTGTTTTCGTAGAGGAACACGCCAGCCTCTTCCTTGTCGCCGCCGGTATAGCCGGTCAGCAGGGAGGCGATGTATTCCGGGCCGCCCATGCCGTTGACGAGCTGCGCGATGCCGGTGCCATAGGGGCCGGAGAAACCCGCGCGGGCCTTTGCCATGAGGCTGAGGTCCGGCGCGTTCGAGACGAGCCCCTCGGGGAAGTTGTCGTTCGGCGTGGCCGGGCGGAAGTCGCCCTCCCCGTCGAAGAGCGTCGGATCCCAGATCTCGTAGAACTCGGCATAGGCGCGGACCTGCTCCATGGGGAGCTCCGGACCGCCGGGATCGGCCAGCGTGCGGATCGGCACGAACTTCATGCCGTGGCAGCTGGAGCAGACCTCCGTGTAGACCTGCAGGCCCCGCTGGAGCTGCTGCTGGTCAAAGGTGCCGAAGGGACCCTCGAAGGAGAACTCGTAGTTGGTCACCTCGCCGACCTTGCCGGCGGCATGTGCGCCGCCAGCGAGGCCCAGGGCCAGAGCCGCCGAGAGGGTGAGTTGCTTGAACATGAAAGAGTGTTCCTTACTCGGCCGGGGTCGCCACACCGGCGGGCGCGGAGCCCGTGGCTTTGGCGAATTTGGCGTTGAAGTCGTCCTCGATGGTGGCCGGCGGCGCCATCGGCTTCTCGATGAGGCCGAGGAGCGGCAGGATCACTAGGAAGTAGGCGAACCAGTAGGTCGACCCGAGGAGCGACAGGTTGGCGTAGATCGGTTCCGCGGGCATCGCGCCGAGCCACATCAGGAAGATGAAGTCCACGACGAGCACCCAGAAGGCGATCTTGAACATCGGGCGATAGCGGCCGGAGCGCACCGTGGAGGTGTCGAGCCAGGGCGCGAGCGCCATGACCACGATCGCCCCGAACATCGCGAGCACGCCGAAGAAGTCCGCCGTGATGATGCCGCCGGTGATCCAGTTCACACCCATCACGAGCCACACGTCGGGCGTGAAGGCGCGCAGGATCGCGTAGAACGGCAGGAAGTACCATTCGGGCACGATGAAGGCGGGTGTCGCGAGCGGGTTGGCCTCGATGTAGTTGTCCGGGTGGCCGAGGTAGTTCGGCATGAAGCCGACCACGGCGAAGAACACCAGGAGAACGATGGCCATCGCGTAGAGGTCCTTGATCACGAAGTAGGGCCAGAACGGGAGCGTATCGCGCTGGGCTTCTTCCTTCGAGGTGCGGCGCACTTCGACACCGGTGGGGTTGTTGTTACCCGTGGTGTGGAAGGCCCAGATGTGCACCATCACGAGGCCCGCGATGATGAACGGCATCAGGTAATGCAGCGAGAAGAAGCGGTTGAGCGCCGCCTGGCCGACGGCCGGTGCACCCAGAAGCCACGTCTGCAGCGCCTCGCCGATGAAGGGCACCGTGCCGAAGAGGCCGGTGATCACCGCGGTACCGTGGAACGACATCTGACCCCAGGGCAGAACGTAGCCCATGAAGGCCGTGCCCATCATCAGGAGGTAGATGAGCATGCCGATGATCCACGTGACCTCGCGCGGTGCTTTGTAGGAGCCGTAGTAGAGGCCGCGGAAGATATGCGCGTAGACCGCCACGAAGAAGAGCGAGGCGCCGTTCATGTGCAGGTAGCGGATCATGTGGCCGCCGTTCACGTTGCGCATGATGTGCTCAACCGACGCGAACGCCATGTCCACGTGCGGCACGTAATGCATGACGAGCACGACGCCCGTGATGATCTGCAGCGCCAGGGTGAAGGTGAGCACGATGCCCCAGATCCACATCCAGTTCAGGTTCTTGGGCGTGGGGATCATGATCGTGTCGTAGAGAAGTCCGATGATCGGCAGGCGCTTGGCCATACCTTTCTCGAAATTGGACTTCGGTTCATAGTGGTCGTGGGGAATTCCGGACATGGTTTCTCCTCTTAACCGAGCTCGATTGTGACGTCGTCGACGAAGGCGGCGGGCGGAACCGCCAGGTTTTGCGGGGCGGGGCCGCGACGGATGCGCCCGGCCGTGTCGTAGTGGGAGCCGTGGCAGGGGCAGAACCACCCGCCGAAGTCCCCGGCATTGCCGAGCGGCACGCATCCCAGGTGGGTGCAGACGCCCATTTGCACCAGCCACTCGCCGGTTTCGTCGAGCGCACGATTTTCATCTCCTGCGTCAACGTCCGCGGCCAGGTTGTCGTTCCGTGCGAGGGGGTCGGGCAGATCGTCCAGCGCCACGGCGCGGGCCTCCTCGATCTCCTCGGGCGTGCGGCGACGGATGAACACGGGCTTTCCCTGCCAGAGCACCGTCATCTGGGAGCCTTCGCTCAGCGCGCTCACATCCACGCGGATCTGCGCGAGCGCGAGCACGTCTGCCGACGGGTTCATCTGGTTGATGAGCGGCCAGACGGCCGCACCCACGCCCACGGCGCCTGCGCCGGCGGTGGCGTAGTAGATAAAGTCCCTGCGACCGGTATCGTGGCCGTCGAGGTCGTCCTCAGGATTTGACAACCCTATTCCTCCTGTTCGCTGCGCGGGCCGTGCGGTACGGCGCGTGGCAATAGAATCGCAGCACGGAGTCGCCTCCGCGCAAATCGGGAGCTTTCTAACGAATTAGCACCCATCGTCCAGCGGACAATCCCGCGCACTTGCCTTCAATTAAAGTCGTGCTAAGGCAGCATTTTTCAAGGCGAAGGCAGGGGTTTGCGGCCGATCCAGCGGACCACGCGCAGCTCGACATTGCAACCCTTGCACAGCCCGCTATCCATGGCACCTCCATTCAAGGAGGTTGCCATGCCCCGCTCTGCCCTTTGCGCTTTTATCCTCGCCGCCGTCCTGACCCCCGTCGCCGCCCAGGCGGAATGGGAGATCAGCGCCTATCTCGGCACCCAGTCCGCGCCGCATTCGGACGTGGAGGGGACGATCTCCGGCGCGCCCTTCGAGGAGTTCGTCGCCTGGGAGGGCCGCTCCTTCGAGAACCCGGTCTATTACGGGTTCCGCGCCACAAGGTGGCTCAACGAGACGACGGGCTGGGGCGTGGAGCTGAACCACGCCAAGGTCTACGCCTCCGACGAGGACCTCGCTGCGCTGGGCTTCACCGATCTGGAGTTCTCCGACGGGCTGAACTTCCTGACGGTGAACTACATGCGCCGCTTCCCGGAGCAGTTCGGCGGCGCGTTTTCGGCCTTCACGCCCTATGTGGGCGCGGGCGCGGGCCTGGCGATCCCCCATGTGGATGTCTCCGACGGCAGCTCCACCACGTTCGAGTACCAGATCACCGGGCCCGCCGTGGTCTGGATGGCCGGCGCCTCCTACCCGATCACGGAGCGCGTTTCGGGCTTCGTGGAGTATAAAGGCTCGTTCAGCTCGAACACCGCCGACCTCGAGGGCGGCGGCGAGCTCAAGACCGACATCATCACCAACGCGCTGAATTTCGGGGTGAGCTACAGCTTCTAGGCGTGGCTCAGCCGCTAGGCGCGGTGGCCCCCATGGCCGGCCGCGCCGCGAAGCGCGCGTCCCAGGCCGCGAGGGCGGGGCGGCCTGCGCGCCACTCGCGCTCCGGATGGCGGAAATCGATGTAACCCAAGGCGCAGCCCACCGCTATCTGGCCCATGTCGATGGGCCCCTGCAGGTGGGACATCCAGCGCGCCTCGAGCGCGTCGAGGGCGCGGGTGGCCTTGCCCCACTGCGCCTCGATCCAGCCCGGCGACTGCTCCGCCTCCGGCCGCACGCGCCGTTCATAGACCATGAGCACCGCCGCCTCGGCGATGCCGTGCCCCGTGGCCTCGAGCGTCAGCACCTCCCATTCCCGCGCCTCGGGATAGAGCGCCGCGCCGCCGAGCCGCGCCAGATAGCGGCAGATGACGCGACTGTCGTAGAGCGCCCCGCCCTCGTCGCGGGAGAGGACGGGGATCTTGCCCAGCGGGTTCGCCGCCGCCACCTCGGGTGCCGTGTCGACGGGCGATGTCGTGACGGGCACGAGCTCCACCTGGTCGATCACGCCCGCCTCGTGGGCCGTCACCACGGCCATCCGAACGAAGGGCGAGGCGGGCGACTGCGTGAGGCGCAGGCCCACTACCTGATCCGCCGCATGCGGATCCGGTTGAGCGTGGTGACGTCGATCTCCACCCCCGGTCCCCGCGTGCCGAGCCGGACGACGCGGCGAAAGCGTCCCGTGGCGTTCACCTGTTCGCCGTCGCGCCGCGTGGCGAGGCCTTCGTCCACGGTGTCGAGCGTGTCTTCCACGTCCTGGTCGCGCCGCATCCGGGGGATGGCGCGTGCCGCTGCGTAGCCTGCGAGCGCCACCGCGCCGTAGCGGATCACGAGCGCGCCGATGGGTGCCAAGGGTATCGCCATGTCGTCACCTCCTGGTGCCCAACATAGCCACGCTGGCGCGAAACGCCCAGCGCCGGGTGGGAAGAAAACCCGCGCGCGGGGGCAAGCCCGTCGCGCCCCGCCCTCAGCTGGCCAGAAGAGCCTTGTCCGAGCGGGCATCGATCCGCACGCGCCGGATCGCGCCCACGGGCTGGTCGGAGGAAAAGTGAACTTCCGCGAAATGCTCCGTGCGTCCCATGCGCGGACTCTCGAGGAGCACCTCCCGTTCCGTGCCTACCTGTGCGGTGAGATGCGCGCTGGCCGCCGTATCACCCTTCGCCCGCAGCCGCGCGGCGCGGTCCTTGATGGCGCGTCCGTCCACTTGCGGCATCCGGGCCGCGGGCGTGCCGGGGCGCGGCGAGTAGGGAAAGACGTGGAGCCAGGAAAGTTGACAGCTGTCAACTAATGCCAGCGAGCGCGCGAATTGCGCCTCCGTCTCGGTGGGAAAGCCCGCGATGATATCGGCGCCGAAGGTGATACCGGGCCTGAGCCGCCGCGCCTCCTCGCAAAACCGGATGGCATCCTCGCTCAGGTGGCGGCGCTTCATGCGCTTCAGGATCAGGTCGTCGCCGTGCTGGAGCGAGAGGTGGAGATGGGGCATGAGCCGGGGCTCGGTGGCGATGGCCTCGAGGAATGCTGCGTCCACCTCGATCGAATCGATGGAGGAGATGCGCAGCCGCGGCAGATCGGGCACGAGCCGCAGGATGCGCCGCACCAGATCGCCGAGCTTGGGCCCCGCCGGCAGGTCCGCGCCCCAGCTCGTCATGTCGACGCCCGTGAGCACCACCTCGTTGAAGCCCCGGTCCACCAGCCGCTTCACCTGCTCCACCACCACGCCCGCGGGCACTGAGCGGGAATTCCCCCGGCCATAGGGGATGATGCAGAACGTGCAGCGATGATCGCAGCCGTTCTGCACCTGCACGTAGGCCCGGCTCCGCGTGCCGAAGCCGTCGATGAGGTGCCCGGCGGTCTCGGTGACCGACATGATGTCGTTGACCTGCACGCGCTCTGTGTCGCCCGTGGACAGGAGCGACCAGGTGGCGGGCTTCATCTTTTCGGCATTGCCGATGACGTGGTCGACCTCGTCCATCCCCGCAAAGCCCGCCGCGTCCACCTGCGCGCCGCAGCCGGTGACGATGATCTTCGCCTCCGGGTTCTCCCTGCGGCGCTTGCGGATGTCTTGCCGTGCCTTGCGGATCGCCTCCTTCGTCACCGCGCAGGTGTTGATGACGACGGCATCGCCAAGCCCCGCCGCGGCGGCGAGCTCGCCCATGGCGGCGGTCTCGTAGGCGTTGAGCCGGCAGCCGTGGTTCGAGAAGACCGGCGCCTTGAGGGAGGGAGGCTTCGTCATAGCGCCGCCAGGTAGTCCGCCGTGAGCACCCCGTCGAAGACATGGGCCGTGGGCCCCGCCATCCAGACGCCGTCCTCGCGCCAGTCGATCTCGAGCGTACCGCCGTCGAGCACGATCTCCACCCGCCGCCCGGTGAGGCCGCGCCGCGCCGCCGCCACCGCCGTGGCGCAGGAGGAGGAGCCGGAGGCGAGCGTGATGCCCGTGCCCCGCTCCCAGACGCGCATGCGAATGCGGGCCTCGCTCAGGATCGTGGCGAATTGCACATTGGTGCGCTCGGGAAAGAGCGGGTGATGCTCGATCTCCGCACCGCGCCCCACCAGGTCCACGGCCTCGGCATCGGGCACGAAGAAGGTGCAATGCGGATTGCCCATGCCCGTCGCCACCGGCCCGCCATCGAGGGGAAGCGTGAGCGTGTCCATCTCCCGCGCGAGCGGCACGTCCCGCCAGTCTAGGAGGGGGTGGCCCATGTTGACGGCCACGAGGCCGTCGGCGCGGCGCACGGCCACGAGCGTACCGCGGCCCGCGACGTCGATGGAGAGCCTTTCGGCGCCCGTGCGCGCCATTTCCCAGTGGGCGATGCAGCGCGTGGCGTTCCCGCAGGCCGCCGAGCGGGAGCCGTCGGCATTGTAGAACGTCACCCCGATCCCCGCACCCTCCTCCGCCGGCCCCAGCAGCGCGAGCTGATCGCAGCCCACGCCCCGGTGTCGGTCGGCCAGCGCGGCCACGCGCGCCGGGGCGAGCACGACGTCATGACCGCGCCCGTCGATCACGACGAAGTCGTTGCCGAGCCCGTGCATCTTCATGAACGGCAGGGAGGAAAGCGGCGCATCCATCATGGCGCGAGCGCTTAGCGCAGCGCGCGCCCGCTGGCCAGAGAGGCCGCCCCCCGTGACGGGGCGTCCCGCTGTTCCGGGCAGCGCCCCGCGCCGCAGGTTTCCGCTTGACCCCTCGGGACACGCTTTCTATGTGCACGGTCTGAGTGGGCCGTTAGCTCAGTTGGTAGAGCAACTGACTTTTAATCAGTGGGTCGCAGGTTCGAACCCTGCACGGCTCACCACTCTTCTACAGCTGCACCGAATGCGCACTTTGTCGTGTTGCCGCTTGGCTTTACCGGCCCGGGCGGGCTACGTGCCGCGCCATGCACCAGCCGTCCCTTCCTCTCACGCGTGACCTCGTCCTCATCGGTGGCGGACACACCCATGCGCTTGTCCTGAAGAGCTGGGCCATGGACCCGCTGCCGGGCGTGCGCCTCACGGTGATCAATCCGGGCCCCACCGCGCCCTATTCGGGGATGCTGCCGGGCTTTATCGCCGGGCACTACAGGCGCGACGAGCTCGATATCGACCTCGTGCGCCTCGTGCGGCGCGCGGGCGGCCGCGTGATAATGGCCAAGGCCACGGGCATCGACCGCGCGGCGCGGCGCATCGCTGTCGAAGGCCGCCCGCCCGTGGGCTACGACTATGCCTCCCTCGACATCGGCATCACGAGCACTCTGACGGCCCTGCCGGGCTTCGTGGAGCACGGGCTGCCGGCCAAGCCGCTCGGGCCCTTCGCGACGGCATGGGACGCTTTCATGAAGGAGCCCGGCCCGGCCCGCGTGGCCGTCATCGGCGCGGGCGTTGCGGGGGCAGAAGTGGCCATGGCCATGGCCTATTCCCTGCGTGAGGCCGGGCGCGCCGCGGAGATCACACTCGTCGATCAGGGGCCCGCCCTTGCGGCGATCAGCGCGGGCGCGCGGCGGCGGATGCTGCGGGAAATCGAGGGCTACGGCGTGCGCCTCATCGAGCGGGCGCGCCCTGCCCGTGTGGAGCCGGACCGGCTCATCCTCGAAAGCGGGGAAGAGATCGCGAGTGACCTCACCGTGGGCGCCGCAGGCTCCAATCCGTATCCCTGGCTCGCCGAGACGGGCCTCACCGATGCGGCGGGCTTCGTGACGGTGGACAAGTACCTGCGCAGCGACGACGCGCGCATCTTCGCGGTGGGCGATTGCGCCGAGATGGTCACGACCCCGCGCCCAAAGGCCGGGGTCTTTGCCGTCCGGCAGGCCCCGATCCTCTTCAACAACCTGCGCCATGTGCTGTCCCGCGCGGGCGCGATGAAGCCCTATCCGGCGCAGAAGGATTACCTCCGCCTCATTTCCACCGGCCGCAAATCGGCGGTGGGCGACAAGTGGGGGCTGAGCACGGAAGGCGACTGGCTCTGGCGACTGAAAGACCGGATCGACGAGAAGTTCATGGGCAAGCTCAACGGTCGCATGGCCCCCATGAAGGCCGAGCTCCCCTGGCCTCGGGCGCGCGGCGGCGCGGAGCTGCCGGCGATGATGTGCGCGGGCTGCGGCTCCAAGGTGGGGCGCGGGACGCTGGCGCAGGGGATCGGTGCGCTCGGTGATGACGCGGCTATCCTAGGCGGGCAGGTTCTGAGCACCGATCACCTGCGCGCGTTCGTCGAGGACCCGGTGGTGATGACGCGTATCGCGGCGATACACGCGCTGGGTGATGTCTGGTCCATGGGCGCCGCGCCCGAGGCCGCGCTCGCACAGATCATTCTGCCGCGGCAGTCCGAGGCGCTGGCCGAGCGCGCGCTGGCGGAGATCATGGAGACCGCCCGCGCGACCTTCGCCGAATTCGGTGCGAAGATCGTGGGCGGGCATACGAGTCAGGGCGCGGAGTTTATCGTCGGCTTCACCGTGACGGGCCGCACCGAGGCCCCGCTCACCCATGGGGGCGCGCAGCCAGGTGATGCTCTCATCCTCACAAAGCCCATCGGCAGCGGGACGATCATGGCCGCGGCGACGCAGGACCGGGTGAGCGGGCATCACATCGTGGAAGCGCTGCGGGTCATGCAGGAGCCCTCCCATGACGCTTCGCGGATCCTGCGCGCGGCGGGCGCGCGAGCCATGACGGACGTGACGGGCTTCGGCCTCCGCGGGCATATCGACACGATCTGCGCGGCCTCCGGTGTCTCCTTCGACCTCGACATGGGCGCGGTCCCGCTCCTGGTCGGAGCGCTCGAGATGGCCGAGGCGGGGGTGCGCTCCTCGATCTTCGAGGCCAATGGCGGGCATGACGGGCTCTCGCCGCTGGAGGCGCTGGCTTTCGATCCGCAGACCGCCGGAGGGCTCCTCGCGGCGGTGCCGGGTGGCGAGGCAGCGCGGGATCAGCTCGCGGCGGCGGGCATCTCGGCGGCGGTGCTGGGCCGCTTTTCGTAGCCTGCGACGAGCCCCGCGATGTCGCCCGCGGCGGCGGCGAGATCGGCGGGGCCGAGCCCCGGCAGGTGCACGTGGTGGTCGGGCGCGCGGTGGGACTTGCGCGAGCGGCGATAGGCCGGGTCGTAGTGATCCTCGGCCAGCGACCGGCAGAGCGCCACCTTTTCTCCCGCGTCGATCAGGGCGCGCCAATGGTCAAGTAGCGCCTGACCGCGCACGCGCCGGAGCGGGGCGAGCTTGGCCATGAGCGCATCCGCGTCGGCGAGCACCTCCGCATAGGCCTCTGCCAGGTAGCGCGCGCGGGCCTCGAGCGGGGCCTCGAGCTCGATCACAGGCGCGGCTTTCATCACGGCCCAGAGCGCGGGCGGCAGCGTGATCTGCCCGATCGTGCTGCTCTCCGATTCCACGAGGACGGGCCGCGCAGGGTCAGAGGCCAGCAACGCATGGGCAAGGTCGGTCTCGAATGCTTTTTGTGAAGGCTGCGGCACGGACCACGCGCCAAGGAGGGAGCCGCGGTGCCGCGCGAGGCCCTCGAGGTCGATCACCTGCACCCCGCGGGCGTCGAGGAGCGGCAGGAGCTCCGTCTTGGCCGTACCCGTGAGGCCGCCGAGCTTGACAATGCGATGCGGCAGCGCCGTGTCGTAGAGCGCCTCCGAGACGAGGCGGCGATAGGTGCGATACCCGCCCTCGATGACATCCGCGCGCCAGCCGATCTCGCGGAGCATCCAGGCGAAGGAGCCCGAGCGCTGACCTCCGCGCCAGCAATAGACGAGGGGCTTCCAGCCGCCGTCCTTGCCCGCCAGCGTCGTTTCGATGTGGCGGGCAGCGTTGTGAAAGACCTTGGCCGCGCCGATCTTGCGCGCGCGGAACGGGCTCTCCTGCTTGTAGATCGTGCCGACCTCGGCGCGCTCGGCATCGTCGAGCACCGGCAGGTTGATGGCGCCGGGCACATGGTCCTCGGCGAATTCCGAGGGGGAGCGGACGTCGATGATCGTGTCGACGTCCAGGGCTGCGAACTGCGCGAGGTTGGTGAGTTTGACCATCCCGCGAGGATAGCCTGCGCGCGGCGGGTGTAAACTCAGGCGCGGGTGCGGGCGCGGAGAGGCTCCGGCGCGGCGCCGACGCCCGGCACGATCTCGGCCCCGGGCAGGCGGCTGGCGTCCCACGCGACATCGCTCGTGAGCCGCACGCAGCGCGCGCGCCCGTGCCGGCGGCCTCGAGGATCTCCACGATCTCGGCGGTGTCGGTGGACGGGATCCAGGGCAGGATCGGGTTCTGCCAGACGGTGAGGCGGATTTCGCCCGCCCCATGGATGCGCGCGACGGCGGCGAGCGTGCGCATCTTCGCGGGGCTCAAGCGGCCCAGTTCGAGCGCGACGCCCACGTAGCTGAGCCCGGGCTGCTTTTGCCGGTGCACGTGGATATGGACCTGCCGGTCGACGGGCGTGCGCGGGCGGTCATGGAATCGGTCCACGCGCTTGAGGGTCACGCCCTTGGCGTCGAGCTTCTCCTGCGTGCGCGGGTGGACGCATCATGTAACCCTGGCTCGCGGGCTCCACGTTGAAAAAGCCGAGATTGCGGACGAGAGTTTGGTGGAGCCCGTCGGCCATCACGTCCTCTTTCGTCCAATCCTCGAGCCGCGCCCAGATATCGAGGGCGTGCTCCCTGTGCTTGGCCAGCTCCTCCTTGCAGAGATCCTCGAGCGGGATGCCATGAACTTCCTCCTCCACCGGCGCGGACGTGCCGGCGGCGGGCGCGAAGGCCTTGTGCAGGTTCAGGCCCATCAGAACGCGGGCGAGGTATTCCTGCTGTTCACGGGTGAAGCCTTGGGGGGGGGGGCGTCCGACATCGCTGAGATCCTGGAGGGCAGGGGCGCGCACGGGGCAGGCCCTGCAACAAGGGAAGCTAGGCATCGGGCTCCGGGGAGCGCGGCTGGGGCGCGGACGGCATAGTTGCCGCTCACAGGCGCTCACCGCCGTGGGCGCGCCATGCAAAGCCCCCTCCGCAGTGCAGCGAATAATCTGCACCCTCGGTCGCGCTGCCCTCGAAATAGGCAGATGTGCGGCCGCAGGATCATTTCCGGCGCGATTTCGGGTCCTGCCGCGGCTTCGCTCACGGTTTGGGGGGCACGAACTCACGCTTTCCTCACTGCGTGAAACGCGAAAGACCGGCCATGCTTTCCCCAACGTAAGAGCGACTCAACGAGGGGAGACCGGTACGATGGCTCAGTCACAGCGACGCGAAATGCCCGGCGAGGATCGCGGCACGAAGCTCTCTCTTCTCGAGGCGTTCTCCTATTTCGATCTGGCGGGCCCCGCGCCCGGCGGGACGGTCACGCGGATCACCGTCTCACCCTGGCGCGAGGGCTACGCCACCGACCCCTATGCCCTGGCCGAGGATGGCAAGCTTCAGGCCTGGCTCGCATCGACGGCCGCCGAGCGCGTGATCCTCTCGGGCTGGCCTGACACGCCGTTCCCGGATCTGCGCGCCGCGCTTTTCGCCATCTGGGAGGCGCTGCCCCACGCGCAGATCGTGCTGGAAGGGGCCGCGTCCTCCGCGGCGCTGGACAAGGCGCTGGCGCTCTGGCCCGACCAGGTGGTGACCGTGCCGGAGCCCGGCCCGCTGCCCTCCCGGGTGGCGGTGGCCGAGAGCCGCGCGCCGGCCGCCGCGCAAGCCCCGACCCAGGACGACCTGGAAGCGGAGCATGCCGCGCTTCTTGAACGGATGGACCAGCCGGAACCGCCGAAGCGGGTCGATCTGCGCATGGTTCATCTGCGCGAGGCCACGACCGCCGGGCGCGCGGAGCGCCGCGCCATGTCGGGCCTATCGGCCGATGATCAGGCCCGCGCGACGCTCCACGGGCTCGGCGCCGTGGCGTCGAACGCGCTCATTCCCAGCCTCGACCGACGGGGCGGCGCGGCGCTGCATCTCGGGCGCGGCTACATGCTCGATCTCGCCGCGACCGGCGCGGAGATCACCCGGCTCGAGGGCAGCCTGCAGCGCGGCTCCGGTCCGGCGGTGATCTTCGACCCGCGGCCGGGAAAGGTGCTCAAGCACGAGATGGTCCATGTCCTCTCACTCGGGCGCGACCGGCAGGCGCGGGCCGCGATCTCGGCGCTGCGCGTGGTGGGCCACGGCACGCGCCATGTCCACATGGTCGCCGCCGACCCCGCCGCTGCCGAGCAGGTCTCCCCCGGCGGCTTCGTTTTCTCCGACGGCTGGAAGCTCGTGGGCCTCGTCATCGCGACGGTGGGAACGGGGGGCACGGGCTTTGCCGCGCTGCGCACCGGCGCGCTCTGGGATGACCTGACGCTGCAGGCCGATCTCGGATCTGCGGAGGCGGCCGAAACGCTCGCGCAACTGAGCGCGCTGCGCACCCTGCCCGCCGCGCGTCGTCGGCACCTCGCGGAGACGTTTCATCCGGTGCTCGTGTTCCCCTCGAGCCCGGATCGCGGGCGGTAGACTCTCCCGGCTACCACCTGCAGAGAGGGGCGGCTTTCCCGGGCCGCCCCTCGTTTTTTTGCTTTACTCGGCGATCGTCCAACGGCCAAGGCGCGGCGCCTCGCCCGCCTTGGCCGGAGCGAGGTGACCGGTCCTCTCCAGCGTGGCGAGGTAGTTCGAGGCCTCCTCCCCCGCCTGCGCGTCCGAGATCGTTTCGGCGAGCGCGGCGCCCGTCTGGGGCGCGGCCATGGAGGTGCCCGTCATCCGGTGGCGGGGGCCGCTGCGGGAGGCGAGGCTCAGGCGCCCGACCTCGGCGAGCGTGTGGCTCACCTCCACGGAGAGGTCCGTGCGGGTCGCGTCGCCCGGCTCCGCTGCGCCGGCATAGAGCTCCGCGCCGCTGCCCCAGCCCTTCGCCCCGCCCGAGATGAGCGAGGTCTGGCCGGTGGCCATGCCGTTGAAGGCCCCCTCGCGCGTGACAGCCGCGCCGGGCGTGTCCTTTTCGGCCACCGCCCCTCCACGCGTGAAGAGCAGGTTCCGGGGATCGTCGAAATAGCTCTGACGCGCTCCGGTGAACCCACGCCCGTAGCTCAGGTCGCGCTGGATGCGAAGCCGCGCGGCGGCCCCGCAGGAGGCCGGGAGCGCCACGTGCCAGCGTCCGGCGGGGGCGGCCCCCGTTGTAGCCTCGGTGGGTGCGAGGGCGATGACGACGCGCCACCGACCCGACCTCGTCTCCTCGGCGGTGAGGTCGCCCACGTGCCGACCGCCACACCGGATCGGCACCGTCCGGCGGGCGGTGACCGTGGTCAATTCGGCGACGATGGGCCCCAATCCTCCGTAGTCGGGTCCGGGGCCATGGAGCGTAAGCGCGGGCGTCGTCCCTTCGGGCCACCACGCCTCGAGGTAGGTCGAGGTCTGGTCATCGGGGGGCAGCACCCAGGCCAGCGGCGGATCGCCCGGCGCGAGGGCGGCATGCCCACGGTCGAGATAGCCGTTGCCCGCGGGCATGGTGAGCGCGGTGGGCGCATGGGCGCGGCGCGCCGCCACCAGCTCGTCGAGTGCCGCTTCGATAATCCCCTCCCCGTCATGGCCCCCGCCGGCAAAGTTGTAGGACAGATTCACCACCATGGGCAGGGCCGCGCGACCATGGGCGGCGGCGAGCCGCTCGGCCCGGTCGAAGATGTAGTGAAGCGCGGAGAGGATCAGCGCCTCCTTGCCGTGGCCCGACGTGTCCCACGTCACGTCCGGGGGCAGGTCCACGGCGATGATGCGCATGTTGGCATCGCCGCCCTCCGCCAGCGCGCCGAGCGTGTGGGCCCCGTGGGCCGCATCGCCGATGAGCGGGGACTGCGCGCGCAGATCGTCGCCGCCCAGGGCGCCCGCCGCGCGGTAGACCGTGTCCTCGTCCGCGCCATGGGCCGCGCGGAGCTGCGCGATCCTGTCCCGCGTGAGCTCGCGCCCGAAGCGCACGCTGCCGCTCCCGTCCGCTTTCATGCCCTGGAGCCAGACGGCCTCCATCCGGTCCGCGAGGGCGGCATGGGCGAAGGGGATGCCGTCGTCGATGATGCCGAGCACGATGAGCGGCCTCTTTGCATCGACGGCGGGGTCGGCCGAAAGCGCGACAGCGCCCGCGCCCCCCGCCGTGGCGGTGTCTCGCCTGATCGGCGCGCCCGCCATGATCCGCGTGAGCCCGGAGCCGGGCCCGAACCCGCCGGAGCCCGTGACGACGCCCGCCGCATGCGCGCTTTCAAAGAGCGCCTCGAGGTCGTCCTCCGCGAGGTCCTGCGCTGTCACCGCCTCCATCATGAAGGGCAGAAACCGCGGCGCGGCGAGCCCGGACCAGAGCGTGGGCGCATGGAGGGGTACCGTCTTGCCGCGGCCCGTGAGCGGCAGGGGCGCGGGGTCGGGCCGGTGGCCGTCGGGGCGCTCAACGACCCCGGTGAGCAAATGCGGTCGCGCCGCCCGCGCCGAGGCGAAGAAGTCATGGGCGCGCCCGGCGCCGAAGCGCCAGGCCGTGTAGGGGTCGAGGTTTTGGATATCCGTCTCTGCGGCCATGGTGTGCCTCCTTTCCGCTGGGTCTCAGCACTGCCGGGGGATCAGAGAAACTCCTTCATGGCTTCGGTCCAGAGCCAGGCCAGCGGCCCGGAATGCGCCACCTTGTAGGTCTTGGCCGCGTCCACGTGGTCGGTGTTCAGGAAATCATCGACGAAGTAATCCACGTCCCCCGTCGCGAGCGTCGGCGCGTAGGCCTGGGAGGCCCGCACGGCGGAGCGGTTCTTGGGCGTCGTGGCCGCGTCAACCACGATGCCCGCCACCTCGCGCCCGAGCATGGCCCCCGCCCAGCTATCGATCGGGTAATGCACGCCTGCCACCGTGCGATTGGCCGCGATCCGCTCCGCCTGCTTGTAGAGGAGCTGCTTGCGGGCCTCGCCGTCGGGGTAGTGATCGGGCTTGGCGTCCACCACGGCAGCCAGCAGCGTGGCGATGGCCATGGCCTGCGTCGCGTGGCCCGACGGGAAGGAGCCGTGGCTCGGCGTCTGGATCATGGGCATGATGCGCCCGTCGATCTGATCGGGGCGCCGCACGGTGAGGTAGTGCTTGGGGATCATCACGCAGTGCGTGCACAGGAGCTGCACGAGGTCGATGAGTTCGTAGAGCTTCGGGTTCCGGGAGGGCGTGAGCCCGAGGATGAACGCGTAATGCGGCGCGAGCGCGCCCATCTGGCCCAGGATCTCTCCGCCGCGATCCGGGCGCAGGTCCATGTAGGAGGTGAGAAAGCGGAGCTGGCTCACCAGGAGCTCCGGCGCGGGGTTGCCCAGGGTGAGCAAGGGCTTCGTCGCCCAGCGCAGGGTGATTTCGCCCCCGGCCAGCGCCCAGCTGTAATTCTTCAGGAACTCGCTGATGTAGATCCAGCCGCGCACCTGGTCCGACCAGAGCCGCATCTGGGCCTCGTCCTTGGTGTCCTCGGCGGTGATTGTCGCGGGGTCGATCGGGGCGTGTCCGGCCACGTGGCGGATCCCGAAGCCGGTGGTCTGGCTTTCGCCCACGGGATAGCCTGAGATGCCATTGATCCCGTTGATGCCATTGATGCCGTTGATGCCGTTGATGCCGTTGATGCCGTTGATCCCGTTAATACCATTGATCCCGTTGATCCCGTTGATCCCGTTGATCCCGTTAATGCCGTTGATCCCATTAAAGCCGGACATGATGTGTCTCCTTCTAAGAAAGGGTCTTGGTTTAAATCGTCAGTCGCTCTTTGGCGCCCAGTGTTCGAGGGCCCGCATGGCCGTGATGGCGGTCTGTCCCGTGCGGTAGGCCGCCGCGGGGTGGTGTTTGGCATAGTGCTCGACGCTGAACTCGGGGTCGCGCCGCTTCAGGAGCGTGTAGGTCTCGTGGGCCTCATCGAGCCGCCCGAGCATGTAGAGCGCGGTGAGCTTGGCGCGCAGCGTGGAGGTGTGGCGGTCGTTGTGGCGCAGCGATTTATCGGCAAAGCGCAGCGCGTCCTCCCAGAGCTCGGAGGACAGATACGCCGTGGCCGTCATGGAATTGTAGAAATAGCCGAACGGGTCCGTGGGCGAGAGGCGGTTGGCATTGGTCACCGAACTCAGCGCCATGTCGGCCTCGTCGTTGAAGGCATGGAGCACGCCCTTTTGCAGGTGCCCCAGCGCCTCGTTGGGATTGATCTCGAGCGCGTGGTCGAAGGCCTGCATGGCGGCATCCGGATCGGCGATGAGCGTGTTCTGCACCGTGCCGTCCATCGTCAGGCAAAACGCGTTCTCCGGGTCGATGTCGAGCGCGCGCGCGGTGGCGTCGCGGGCATGGCCTGCATCGGCGGCGCGGTCCGTGCTCCAGCCGTTGAAGACGCTTTTGACGTACCAGTCGGCGAGCCAGGCATGGGCCTCCGCCGTGCGCGGCGCGCGCCGGATCGCCTCCTTTATCATCTCTCGGCTTTCGGCGAAGGACGACAGGCTCAGCTGATGGAGCTGCCCCACGCCGGCGATGAGGAGGTAGTGATCGTCGATGTCGGCCAGGCGGCGCGTGGAGGTGTGCGCGATGGCGTCCGAGGCGATCGCGCGCCCTATGGCGGAGACGATCTCGAACTCCGCCGCGCTCTCGCCGCTGATGAAATCGGCCATGGTTCCCTGGTGGTGGCGCGTCCACAGGATGCGGCCCGTGCGCGCGTCGACGAGGTCGGCATCGAGCATGATGACGTCGCCCGCGGCGCGGATCGAGCCGGTGAGCACGTAGTCCACCGCGAGCTTCTCGCGGACATCGCTCAGCGCCACGGAGCTCCCCGCGAGGGTGCGCGCCGACATGTGCGAGATCACCGCCACGAGGCGCGAGCGCGACATGGACCGGCAGATCTGTTCCGCCAGCCAGTCGCCGAGGACGCGGTGCTGGTCGTCGCCCATCACCACGCGAAAGGGCAGGATCGAAATACACGGGAGCACCGCCATGGAGCGCGCGGGATGCGAGGGCCCATAGAGGGCAAAGACCTGCTGCGGGTTCTCCCGGATCCCGTCGCGCCAGGCGGTGAACCCGTCCTCAGGAATGTCGAGCCCTTCCAGAAAGGCGCCGCTCCCCGGACGCCCCAGGAGCCGCACCCCGCCCATGTCGAGCGAAACCTCCGAATTGGTGGGCGCGAAGAGGGTCTCGAAGATGTCGGCGCCCAGCGTGCGCTTGATGTCCGACAGCGCCCGGCGCAGGCTCATCTGCCCACCGTCATAGGAGCTTCGCCCCCACAGCATGCTTTGCAGATGCGCGCGCGTGGCGCGTCCGTTCGGCGCGGTGGCGAGGATGGCGAACAGCGCCTTGTGCTTCGCACCGGTGACTTCCGCTCCATCCATTCCGATGGCACGGGCGATACAGGCCCCGAAAAGGCTTATCTCGACAACGGGTTTCCCCAACACAGTGCTCCGCATCCCTCGGCGCTGACCCCGCGTAACACCTGCAAATTCATGGGCAAAGCGTTTCACACTTTTTTCACGCCGTCCCGCCCGAAGCTTTGCCTATGGTCCACCCATGATGATCGAACGCAATTTTTCTTCGGGTCCGATCCAGGACCTGGCCGATTTTTATACACGCTGGCCAAGCCAACGGAGCATTGTCGATCGGGTGATCGCTGAGCCCTCCTTGTCCGAGGAGGAGCGCGAGGTGATCATTTGGTTGAAGCGTCTCGCCGATCGTGTGGGACCGCAGGACATCGCCGACCCCCGGGATGATCTTCCACCCGGGTCCCAACGCTCCTAGCCAAGCCGACGTCTGTGATTTTAACGAGTGCTGCCCGGTCAGACCGTTGCGTCTGGCCGGGCAATTTCATCTGTGCTCACGGCGCGAGCCACGCCCCCGCCCAGCTGTCCGCGGGCCCGAAGGCCGCGCGGCGATGGATGGGAAGCCCGAGCGCCACGAGTTCGAGCCGCGTGATGCGCAAGGTGAGTTCAAGGAATTTCTCTTCGTTCGGCGTCCGGTCGAAGGCCTCGGGCCCGGCGATGGGCGTGCCGGGGGCGGGCTCCACGCCGTAGACCTCGCGCGCGCCCTCGGGCATGCGCACCCAGGTCTCATGGGCTCCCGGTGCCATGGACACCTCCACGGAAAGCCGCAGCTGGACCTGGCTGCGCTTGTCCCAGATGTGGAGCTGGGCGCGGGGATCCTCCGTGAGCTCGGCGACCTTGGGCGTGGCGGCATCGGTGAAGAGCGTGACCGTCCCGGCCTGCCGGTCCACCTGCCGCAGCACGAGCGTGCGCGCCTGCGGGCCGTGCTCCGCCGACATCGTCGCAAGCGTGGGCGTGCGCGCGGGGTGCTTGGCGTCGTGGGCCCCGCGGATGAGCAGCTCCCACGCGCGGTTCAGGACACCCGGAAGCGTCTCGTGCCAGTCCCCGTCACTCATGTGTCTTCACTCATAGCCCGTCATCTCCAGATACCCCATGCCCGGGTGGCTCCCTTCCGCGCGCACCGGCCCTTCCCAATAGGCGAAGGCCAGGTCGTTCCACGCCTGATCGTTGAGCGCCTCCACCGTGATGTCGACGCCGCGCGCGGGATAGGTGATGCGCCAACGTGTTGGGATGCGGCGCCCGTCCACCTCCGCCGCGCCCAGCGGTTCGAGCTCGAAGGTGCCGTCCTCGAGCTTCGTCACGGTCCCGTCCGCCTCGATCCACGAGCCGGAGCCGAAGGCGGCGTTCTCGCTGTCGCGCAGCTCGAAGGCCATCATCCGGTTGCCGTCCTCGAAGGTGAGCGCGAACCAGTCCCATCCCGATTGCGTGCGCCCGAGCGGCTGGGAGGAATATTCCCGGTCAAGCCAGGCCTGACCTGTCACGGCGACCGCGCCCGCGGCCGTCTCGATCGTGCCCTCGAGCGTATAGAAAGGCTGCGAATAATAGCGGGACGCCTGCCCCTCGGCGCTCTTGACCGAATGCCCGTCATCGCCGTGGAAGACGAGCGGGCCCTGCGCCTCCAGCGCCATATCGTAGGAGAACGCCGCGTCCCGCGCGGTGAGCCGCAAGAGCCGGAGCCCGTCCGGCCCCTCCATGCGCCAATCGTCGATCCAGGCGGCGAAGGGCTCGCCCCGCGCGCCCGCCTGTCCGCTGCCCCCGCGGGCAAACCGCTCCGCCGCGAAATGCGCCTCCGGTGTCGTCAGCGCGGCGTGGCCCATCCATGTCTGCGGGGTCTGCCAGCTGCCGTCGTCGCGGGGTTCGCGGGCAGAGCGGAAAAGCGTCCATTGCACGCCGTAATCGCGCCCGTCTTCGCCCTCGAGATTTGCGGTCAGGTACCACCATTCAATGCGGTACGCGGGATGCGGGCCATGGTCCTCGGGAAAGACGAACTGATCGCCCGGCTGCGGGATGGCGAAGCCGTCGGCATCCTCGCCCAGCCCAGCAAAGCTCTGCGCGTGCGCGGCGGGGGCGAGGAGGAGGCAAAACAGAAACGCTCTAACGTTCATCGGCGAAAACCTTGAGCAAGCGTGAGGGATCGGTGCGCGCGAGGCGGAGCGCGGGAATGAGGGCTGCGGCCACGGCCGCCAGCAGTGCCAGCACTCCGAGACGGGCCCAGTCCAGCGGGAAGGGCAGGAGTGGCAACCGCCAGCCGAAGGCCTGCACGTTCACCACCGCAAGGAGCGCCCAGGCCACGGCGAGCCCCAGCGGCAGCGCGAGAATGAACGTGAGCGCGCCTGCCAGCGCCGCGCGCGCAAGCTCCAGCCAGGCGAGGCGGCTCCGCGTGATGCCCATGGCCCAGACCGGCGCCACCTGCGGCAGGCGCATCGTCCCGAGCGTGGTGAGCGAGGCGAGGATGGCGAAGGCGGCGACACCCAGTGTGAGCACGTTTAGCGCGCCGGTCACGAGAAACGTCCGCTCGAACACATCGAGGGAGAAGCGCTTCACCGTCGCCTGATCGAGGATCGCGCCCGGCTGTATGCCCAGCGCCTCCAGGTCCTCCCGCAGCTCCGGGATGCGCGCGGGATTGAGCCGCGCTGCATAGCGCAAGGGGGAGATGTCGGGGACGCGTGCGAGAAGCTCCGCTTGCCCCACCATCGCCTGTCCGCGCGGGTTCCCATAATCGGTGTAGTAGCCCACGACAGGTAGCTCCCAAGCGGGCAGGAGGCGCAGCGGATCGCCGAGCGAGAGCTCCTCGCGCCGCCAGAGCTGCTCGTTGACGAGCGCGCCCGTGCCCGCCGCCACCCGCGCCCAGGCATCGGCCTCGGAGACAACGAGGGGCCAGCCGTCGCGGTAGGTCACGTGGTCGATCACGCCGAGGATGTCGCCCGGCGCCCCGCGCAGGCGCGTCTCGGTCGTGCGCAGGGGGATCGCCTTGTCGGTATTGGCCTCGAGAAAGGCTTCGAGCTCCCGCGCCTGATCGGCGGTGGAGGCAGTGACATAGAGCTCGGAGGCGAGGCGTTGCTCGATCCAGCCCGTGAACGTGGCGCGGAAGGACGACACCATCGTGCCCACCCCGATATTGACCGCGAGCGCCAGGAGCAGCGCCATGAGCGCGAGCGATAGACCCGGCACCTGCTGGCGCGTGTCGGCGATCGTCCACGCGGCGAGCGGGCCCTTGGCCAGCGGCTGCAGCAGGCTCAGCGCGGCATCGAGCGCGAGCGGCAGGATGAGGGCGGCGCCGAAGAGGAGCCCGCCCATCATGGTGAAGCCCGCGATGAGGCCAGCATCCCAGCGATGGCCAGTGGCCGCTATGATCCCTGCTACTGCGAGGAAAACGAGGCCTGCCGCTGCCTGCCAACGGAGCGCGCGCGCATTGGCCATGGCCCAGGCGCGGGGCCGTGCAGGCGCGAGGATCGGCATGCGTGCCGCGCGCCAGATATTGCTGGCCGTGGCCGCCATGGCCCCCACGAAGGCGAGCGCCGCGCCCGAGGCCATCCAGCGCCAATCGAGCGTCAGGCTGCCCGGGACGGAGGCGCCGTAGAGCCCGCCCAGCGTGGCCGCGACACCCGGCAGGAGCGCCGTGGCGATGAGGTAGCCCAGCCCGATCCCCAGCGCGCCCGAGATGGTGGCGAGCGCCAGCGCCTCCGCCGCGATGAGCGTCGTGACCGTGCGCGTGGGCAGGCCCAGGGCGCGCAGCGTCCGGAACATCGCGCGCCGCTGCTCGAAGGCGAGGCCCATGGCGGCATGCACGATGAAGAGGCCCACGGCGAAGCTGAGGAAGCCGAAGGCCGTGAGATTGAGGTGGAACGACCGCGTGAGCCGCGCGATCTCCGCCCCGGTATCCTGCTCGGAGAGCACCAGCGTGTCCGGCAGCGGCGGCAGCCCGCGGGGCTGGTTGGGCAGGAGCACGAAGTAGCTGATGACCTCCCGGTCGAGCAGCTCCCAGGCCGTCGTGATGTCCGTCACCGCCTCTCCCACTGGCAGGTTCGCGGCGATTTCATAGGTGATCCCGGGGACTTCCAGCGTCTCCGGATGCGCCTGCACGATCCCGTCCGAGACGAAGCGGCCGAGGCTCTCACCATCCGTGAGCGCCGGGCGGGTGGGCGAGGGTGGCAGCGTGAACGGGTCGATGCCGACGAGCGTCACGCGGCCCAGCCGCCCCTCGACGACCGGAGAGACGAGCCAGCCCATGCGGCGCAATTCCGCGAATGTTTCCGGGGGCATGGCCTCACCGTCGCGGCGGGTCAGCCGGGTCTCTGTGCCCTGCCCGAGGGCCGTTGCGGCCTCGTCGTAGCTCGCGCGGGCCTCGGCATTGATCGCCTGCACGCCGGTCCAGAGCGCGGTGGCCGCGGCAAGGCCCGCCACCAGCGTCAGCAGCTGGAGGGGGTGGCGCCGCCAATGGCTCAGCAGCGCGGTCAAGCCGCTGACCCACATCAGGAAATCTCGCCGTGGCTCAGGTGGATGCGGCGGTCGAGCGCCTCGGCGCGGGCGGGCGAATGCGTGACCATGAGGAGGCCCGCGCCCGCCTCGCGCGTCAGGCGGACCATCAGCGCCATGACTTCGTCGCCGGTATTTTCGTCAAGGTTTCCAGTGGGTTCGTCTGCCAGCACCAGCGCCGGTTTCGACGCGAGCGCGCGCCCGATGGCGACGCGTTGCTGCTGTCCACCGGAGAGCTGCTCGGGGAAGCGGGTGCCGAGGGTCTGGAGGCCGAGCGAGGCGGTGAGTTCGGTGATCCAGGGCGCGTCAACGTGGCCCGAGAGGCGCGCGTGAAAGGCGAGGTTCTGGGCGACGGTGAGGGACGGGATCAGGTTAAACTGCTGAAAAATAACGCCAATATCCTTGCGCCGGATCGCGGCCAGCGCGGCATCGCCCAAGCCGACGACCTCCTGACCGTTCAAGGCGACGGAGCCGCCATTCGCGGGCTCGAGCCCACCCACGACATGGAGCAGCGTCGATTTCCCGGACCCGGATTCCCCAGTCAAAGCAAGGGTTTGCCCCGCCTCGAGCGTGAACGACACGCCCTTCAGGACCTCGAGCGGAGGCTCCCCGGGGAAGGTTTTCGAGACGTCTTTGACACTGAGCAGCATGGCCGTGGACCTAGCCGCGCACCCCGCCCCGTAAACCCCGCCCGCCGCGTTAACCTCCGAGATTTTCGGCGAAATCGCGGGGGCACAAGGCGTACACATCCCGTACACAACCTGTACATACAGCGATGCACCTCGCGGGCGTTAACACTCGCACGTCGGTGCGCAGTGCGCACCCTACGGCAGGGCGTCGAGCTTCGCGCGTATGGAATCGCGAAGGCGGGTGGCCTTGGCGTGATTGTAGCTCATGTGCTCCGGATCGAAGACGGTGAGCGCGGCGTCCACATGGGCTAGCGCCTCCGTGAGCAGGGGCCGGGGATCGGGCGCGCTGTCATGCTCTGCCCAAGCCTTTTTTGCGATTGCAAGGTTCTCCTGCGTCATGGCCCACTGCACCGGGTGGTCCTGGCGGTTGTAGACTTCTATCGCGGCGTCAAAGGCGGCGACGGCCTCCGCAAGGAGCTCGGCCCCCCGCGCGCCCTCTTTGCGGATGCCTTGGTTACGCAGCGCGATGCCCTTGTTGTTCTGCGTCATGGCCCAGTCCACCGGGTGGTCTCGGCGGGTGTAGACCTTTAGCGCGGCGTCAAAGGCGGCGACGGCCTCCGCAAGGAGCTCGGCCCCCCGCGCGCCCTCTTTGCGGATGCCTTGGTTACGCAGCGCGTTGCCTTTGTTGTTCTGCGTCATGGCCCAGTCCACCGGGTGGTCCTCACGGGTGCGGACCTCCAGCGCGGCGCCATAGGCGGCGACGGCCTGGGCGAGGAGGTCCGCCCCCCGCGCACCCTCCGTGCGGATCGCTTGCTCTTGCAGCGCGATGCCCTTGTTGTTCTGCGTTGTGGCCCACTCCACCGGGTGGTCCTGACGGGTGCGGACTTCAAGCGCGGTGTCAAAGGTGGCGACGGCCTCGGCAAGGAGAGCGGCGCCTCCTGCGCCTTCCGTGCGGATGCCTTGGTTCTGCAAAGCAACGGCGGCGTCGTTCTGAGCCATGGCACGGAGATAGGGTGTCGGGGCAATTCCTTCGCATTGGCGCGCAAGGCCGATGGCGGAGATGAGCACGAAGGGCGCGCCAGTGCGCAAGCCGGTTTGGTAGCGGTCGATGAAAAGCTCGCGAAGCTGCTGGAATTGGTCCTCGACGCTCGGCGCGTCGAGCCGGATTCTCTCCAGCGCGAAGTCGGCGTAGCTTTCGGCGTCGTTCACGAACTCGGCTTGCGCCATGGCTTCGTCCAGCACGCGGCCGTCGGCGGCGAGTTGGCGCTCGCGTTGGGCGCGGCGGCGGGCGGTGTCTTCGCGCAGGCGCGCCAAAGCGCCCTTCGTGTCGCCAGCGTGGTTGAGCGCGCGGACCTCGGCGACGATGGCGTCGACCTCCTCGCCCAGGTTCGAGGGCTGCGCGCCGAGGTCGAGCCGCCGCGCGGCGGCTGCGAGCGCGCTCGTGACGTTGGCCATGGCGGCGGCGAAGTCATCGCCCGTCTCCGGGACGAAGTTCTGGACGATGGAGATCAGGAACTGCCGCTCCGTTCGGAGCGCGGCGAGTTCCTCCCGGTCCTCGACGTCGAGCGTGGCGGCGGCGATGAGGCGGCTTTCCATCGTCTCCAGGCGGCCCTCGATGCCGATGATCCCCTCTTGCACGAAGAGCGCGTGGAAGGTGGCGTCTTTGCGGAACTCCGTGAAGGCCTCTGCGATGACGGCGCGGAGGAGGTCGTCCACGCGGTCGTCCTCCGGCGGCGGGGCCTTGGCGAAGAGGTGGGCGTAGAGCGCGGCGGGGAAATCTCGGCGGGCCTCGGGCGCCTTCAGGAGCGCGGCGTCGGTGCGGATGGCGCCTCCCTTCTCAAGGAGGAGCGCGTTGGCGGTGGCGATGGCGCTGTCCGGGAATTCGGGGTTGTCGTCCAGCATCGCGGTGAGCGCGGCGGCGGCGCGGGTGGCGGCGTCCGGCTCATTGCCGGGGAGGAACTTGGCGAGGCCAGAGACCTTCGAGAACGCCTTTTCCGCGTGCGCGACGGTGGTGGCGCCCGTGGCCGCGGAGAGGGCCCAGAGGCAGACTTTCACGGTCTCTATGGCGAGGGCGCGGCGGCTCATGAGGCGAGGCTAGCGGACTGGGAGACGCGCGCAAGTTGCGCGGCGCCGGGCGGTCACCGGGATGGCGTGCGAGTGTCGTGCCGCGCGCGTGATGCGCAGGCCGTGGAGGTGGGTTGGAAATCCACCCTAGGGGATAGGCCGTCGTGGCCTATCCCAGCTTGCGGCGCAGCGTGTCGCCGGGGGCGATCTTCGGGGTGAGTTCCTCGATGACGGGCGGGGCGTCGGGGTCCTCCACGCGGGCGCGGACGATCTCGGCGGCGCGGGCGCCGATCTCGGTGCGGCAGCTGTCCATGGTGGCCAGGCGCCGGGGCAGGCCCTCCAGGAGCTCCACGCCGTTGAAGCCCGCGAGGCCCATGCGGCTCGGGATCGGGACCTCCTTTTCCAGGAGGTAGAGGAGCCCGCCCGCGCCGATCATGTCGTTGGAGTAGTAGAGGAAGTCGAGCTCCGGGTTCCGCTCCAGCATGGCGGCCGTCATCTCCCGGCCTTTCGCCAGCGCGGAGCCGCCCTCGTAGAATTCCTGGTCCTCCACCTGGCGGCCGCCTTTTGCCAGCGCCTCCGTGAAGCCTTCGAAGCGTTTGCGGGCGCGGTGGTCGAGGGGCATCTTGGTGCCGAGGAAGCCGATGGTCTCGTAGCCCTGTTTCAGGATCTGCTCGGCCATCTTGCGACCCGCGCGGCGGTGGGAGATGCCCACGGCGTTGTCCACGGGCGTGCCGTCGATATCCATGATCTGGACGATGGGGATGCCGGAATTGGCGAGCATGGCCTTGGCGGCGTCGGTTTGTTCAAGGCCCGCGATGATGACGCCCGAGGGCCGCCAGGAGAGCATCTCGTAGAGCACCTCCTCCTCGCGCTCGGGGGAGTAGTTGGTGACGCCCACGACGGGCTGGAGGCCCGAGCCGTCGAGGTGGTTGGAAATGGCGGTCATGACCTCCGGGAAGACCATGTTGGAGAGCGACGGAATGATGACGGCCACGAGATTGACCCGCTGGGAGGCGAGCGCGCCGGCGATCTTGTTGGGCACGTAGCCCAGCGTCTTGGCGGCGGTGAGCACCTTCTGGCGGGTGGGTTCGCTCACCTCGCCGCGGTTGCGGAGCACGCGGCTCACGGTCATTTCGCTCACGCCCGAGGCGTCGGAGACATCGCGTAGGGTGAGCGGACGGCGGGGCGGGACGGTCACGTCGGGGCGTTCCTCGGTGGTTTCGGTGATCTAAGCGCAAAGGCGGGGAAACGGCAAAGGGTTCCTCGCGTGGCGCGGCTGGCGGGGCGTGTGGGCAGATTGCGAATCAGGAGCGGGCGGGCGCGGCCCCGGCTGCAGCCCCAGGTTGAGCGGCCTCCGCGCCGCGCTGCCGTGGCGCGTGCACGCTCCCATAGGTTGAATTCGCGTCACGGCCTTCCACCGGAGGCCTCGGGCGACCGTACCTTTTGGCGCGACAATACTGCAACGCAGCGGCGTTTGTTTTGCCGCCTCCCCGAGATCGGCCGAATAAGGCGAAAATGCGCTTCTTTTGATGGCCGGAAAATGGCAGTTTCTCTCTGGGTACAGGGTAACGAGTGACGAGGTTCGTAGTGAATTTTCCCAGTGGTGCAGCCGCATTGACGGCTTTTGTAATGACCGCATCGTCCGCGGTCGCGTCAACGATTTCAGTCACGACTTTTTCGACTGCTGACTATCAAACGAAGTACGGCGATCTCGGCGGGGTCATCATTACGGAGACCTTCGCCGATTTCGCCGAAATGAACGTGGCCGGCAGCGGCGGCGCCTTCGACACCCAGACAGTGGGGACGTTCCAGACGCTCGGCGGCACCGGAAGCGGCGGCACCGTCAAGAAGGCCGACAACACCTTTACCGGACAATCGGGCGCCAACCCGAACGACGGCAGCCGCCTCGCGATCCGCGACGGCGATGTCTTCGGGCGCAGAAGCACCAACGCCATCCCGGGCCTCGCGGCCGATGACAAGTTCCTCGACAGCAACGACACCCACGGCATCGCGTGGGACGTGGATGTGGGGCGCGACTTCCGCAAGATCCTGCTGACCCTGACCGATGGCGCCGATGCCGGGGCCACCGTGCGCGTCAGCACCGTGCAGGGCGGGTTGCTCACCGGCGCGGAGTTCTTTCAAACGCAGCTCAACAAGAACCAGAAAACCGTGCTGATCGATTTCGGCGCCCTGGTTCAAGGCGCGCGGATCGAATTCGGGAATTACACGGACGACACATTCACCGCCTACAGGGCCAACGACGGTCTGTCGCTCGATGACATCGCGGTCTCCGCGGTGCCCTTGCCGGCGTCCTTCCTGCTCCTCGGCGCGGCGCTTGCCGGCCTTGGGGCGGTCCGTCGGCGCAAGACGGCCGCCTGACGGTTCAACGGTACTATTTTAAAGAGTGTCACGGGCAGCGGTCACCGCTGCCCGTTTTTCATCGCGTAACTGTTGCGCGCGATTTTCGTCACACACCTGTTGCGCGCGATTTTCGTCACACACCTGCTGCGCTAGGTCCGCCCCGCCGGGGATCGGCACGGCCGGGCCCCGGAATGCGAAAGTCTCTGGCCAGCGCCGCCGGGATTTTCCATAAGACGACGCGGGACCCCGTGGCTCAACTGGATAGAGCAGCCCCCTCCTAAGGGGCAGGTTGCAGGTTCGAATCCTGCCGGGGTCGCCACCGCCGCGCTGGTCTTTCGGGGCGCGCCGGGCGGTGACCCGCACCTCACCCGGTGGGGCGGAGGTCGTCGGGCAATTGCCGCAGGAAGCGGTGCATGCGGTCGGGAAAATACCCCCGCGCCTGCATCTCCGCCACGGCCCAGGCCGCGACCGCGGGGCGGCGTCTCACGTTTTTGCGGAAGAGCGACAAAAGGTATGTGGGCTGGCCGCGCTTGGCCCGGCGCAGGGTGGCCACGTCTCCGGCGATGTTGCGCCCGTCCATGAGGTCGCGCGTGATGCGCGACAGGAGCCCGGCATCGGCGATGATCTTGGAGGTCTGGTGCCCCGAGCAGGGGATCGGCACGCGATCGGTGCGGTTCCCCGGCAGCGCGAAGTTCTCCACGTGCTGCCGGTCCCGGTGCACGCTGTCGTAGAACACGCGGTAGCGCCCCGCGCAGTGCTCGCGCGGCACGTAGAACGGGCGCGCGTCATCGTAATCGTCCTTGAAGCCCGTCTCGTAGGGAAAGACGCCTGGGTCGATGTTGGAGATCGGGGAGAAGGCGATGACGAGCTCCGCGGGGTAGAACTCCGCCGCGCGGATGGCGCCGTAGCCCCCCATGGACGATCCCGTGAAGGTGGTGTGGCGGAAGTTGCGACACACGAGCCCGATGACCTCGGCCATCTCCTCGAAATCGTCCGCCTGGAACCAGTCGGGCCCGTTCGAGCGCACGAGGAGCGCGTTGAGGCCGTATTTCTCCGCGAATTTCGCGCCGTATTCGCGCTCCATGGCGCGCCGCGTGGCCCATCGGTGGGGAAAGAATACGGCGATCTTGTCGGCGCCGGCCCGTATTTCCACGTCGAGGGCAAAGGTGGGGCCCTCGAACATCCGCTCCTTGTACACGCTGGGCTGCCCCCCTCTTCCGCGATCCGGCTGGGCCCCTGCCGGACCGTGCCCCTGGCCGCCGACGGAGTGATGTCTCCGTTCGGTCTTGCCCTCTCCTGCTCGCCGCGATCATGACCGCGCCGCGCGCGCCAGGCTAGCCCAAGAATGCGTGGAGCGCCTCCGCGGCCTCGTCGGAGCGCTCGAAATGGAGGAAGTGGCCGCAGCCCTCCAGCGCCCTGAGCGTGGCACGGGAAAGGCGCGCCTGCATGGCCTCGACATCGGCGAGCGGGACCATGCGGTCCTCCACGGCGGCCAGAAGCAGGACGGGCACGGTGATCTCCGGCAGACGCGCGCGCAGGTCCACCCGGGCGCAGGCGGTGAAGTCGTTCACGAGGACCTCCGCGCCCGCGGTCGTCATGCGCCGCCGCACCACCTCGCGATACATGGGCATCGTCGATTTGTGCCAGCACGCGCGGGAGATCGCGCCCACGGTGGCGTCGGTGTTGTTCGCAAGCCCGTCGAGGAGGTCCTGGCTCACGTTGATCTTGGCCCCGCCGCCGATGAGGCAGAGGGAGTGCAGCCGGTCGGGCGCGGCGAGCGCCGTGGCCACCGCGATGGCCGCCCCCATGGAATGGCCCACGAGGCAGACATGGGCCAGGTCGTGGTCCTCGAGGAAGGCGGCGACGGCGGCAGCGTAGGTGTCGATATCGGCGGCGCTCTGCCCGCCGCTGTCGCCGTGGCCCGGAAGGTCGAGCGCGTAGACCGGCCGGGACTGGAGCACGTGCCCGCCCTGGCCCGGCGCGCGGGTTTTTCCCGCCTCCGGGGTCGCGGTGATGTTGCGCCAGGGGATGGCGAAATCGAGGTGAGAGCCCCCGGCCCCGTGGATCAGCACCAGCGTAGGCGCGCCCGGCGCCGGCGTCACGCCGTTGAATGTATGGTGCATGGGTGCCTCCCCCTCCGCCCCGGATAGTCTGGCTTTCTTCGGCGAAACTGCCCGAAACCGACACCGGGCACTGTCATTTGGGCGGAAACGCTGCGTTCTGCGCGGGAGCCTTGCACCGGCCATGGGGTGCCGTAGCGTTAACCATGTCCGAGGCCCGGGTGGGGAATCGGTTCGGGTCAGGCTGTGGCCCAGAGAGTGGGGATACATGAAGAAAACGATGATGGGCGCGGCCCTGACTGCATGCGTTTTGGCATCGGGCGCGGCGACGCCCGCGCGGGCGACCGATGTGGCGACCGCGGTGCTGGGCGTTCAGGCGCTGGTGACGCTGGGCTTCGCGCTCAGCGGGGCGCAGAACCAGGGCGGCACATCGGTGAACACAGAATACGCGCTGACCGGGCAGGGCACGCCGGTGGATAACGGACGCTACGCGGCGCGGCAGCCGGTGCGGATCGTCTGCCATCCCTATCCGGGGACCTGCCGGACCGAGCCGGCGCACTAGGGCCGCTCAGACCATCTTGATGACGTCCTTGTCGATGGAGAGCATGTAGCCCTTCCGGGCGATGTTCTTGACGAGAAGCTCGCTCACCATCTGGTTGCCCAGCGCGTCGCGCAGGCGCTTGATGCGGGTGGCCCCGGCGGCCTCCTCGCAATCGGAGGCGCTGCGCCCGGAAATGACGCCCTCGAGCTCCGCACCGGTGAGGACATCGCCGTCCATCCGCGCCTCCGCCAGGACCGAGAGCGTCTCGATGGCGGCCGGCGTCAGCTTGAATTCCATGTTGTTGAGGTAGACCACGTTCTCGTCGCGAGAGATCAGGAGGGAGTTCACCTGGATCCCCGTCCGCTCGATCTCGCCCATGCGGCGGGTCATGGCGACGAGCGCCACGAGAAAGACGAGCGTCGCCACGAGGAGCGCGGTGGCGAAGACGAGCAGCACGAAGATCACGAGCCGGTAGCTCGCCAGCACGTCCGAGAAGGCGGTGCCCGATTGCGCGATGATCTCGAGAAGCTTGATCTCCGCCTCGCTCGTGAGGGTGTCGTTTTCGACGAAGATCGCCTCCACCCGCTGGTTGAAGGCATCGGCATCGGGCAGCGTCAAGAGCAGTGCGGCCCCCGCCACGGCGAGGATCGCCACGATCGCGGCGACGCCCAGCATCACCACGCGGCTCCCCGCGGCGCGGGTCTCAGAAGCGGAGGAAGTAGAGTCCGGCACTCTCTTGCCTTTCCGCGAGCCCGGTATCGTCGAAGACCGAGACGATGTTGAGAAGGGTCCAACCGCCCTCCGCCACGCGAGGGGCGAGCTGAACGCGGGCATTGGCGGGCGTGCAGGGGCCGCTGATCTCCGCCACGCCGTAATGGAGGCGCAGCGGATCGTCCTGCTTGGCCTTGTAATCGGCAAAGCAGGCGGCCTGGGCCGTGGAGGCCAGGAGCGCGAAGGCGCCCGGAAGAAGGAGCCGGGAGAGGAGGGACCGTGTCATGGGCCGACCGTGCCTGGCGTCCGTCCGATATTCAATATCCCGCCCGGGGCCCGCCGCCGTTATCGCCTATCAGGCGGGCGTTATTGTCTGATCGAGGGGCCCGGGCCCAGCCTTTCCCCATCACCCGGGCACGCTGCCCGCCCAAGATGAGGAAAGAAGATGATGAAACCCTTTTCCGCCCTGATCCTGTCCGGTGTCCTCGCCGTGACGTCGCTCACCCCCGCCCCGGCGCGCGCCGCCGACGGGGAAGACCTGGCCAAGCTCCTGCTCGGGGCGCTGGTGCTCTACGGCATCGCCGATGCCGTGCAGGACAACCGTCGCAAGGAGACGGCGCGCAAGGCTCCGGCCCCCCAGCAGAAGGCCGTGGAACCCGCGCCGCGCCTGCGCCATGGCGGGGTCATCACGCCCGCGGGCCCCCGGGGGCATCGCCAGCACCATGGCGGGGCGCGCCGGGCCTTCCTGCCGGTGTCCTGCATCCTCCATCACCAGCGCTGGGACGGCACGCACCGGACCGTCTTCGGCAACCAGTGCCTGCGCAAGAATTACCGCCACTACGCCTCGCTCCCGCAGAATTGCTACCGCCGGTTCGACACCGTGCGCGGCAATCGCGTGGGCTGGGGGCCGCGCTGCCTGCGCCGCGCTGGGTACACGTGGTGAGCAGGCTGCGGCGCGCGTTGGTCACGCGGCCGCAGCGGGGGAGGGGAGAGCATGGGCTCCCCTCCCTCTTTTTTTGCGCGCGGCGTCAGGCGCCTTCGAGCCACATCATCATGATGTCGGTGGGGGCGGTTTCCACGCCGAGGCCGGTGAGGAGCGCATGGACCTGCCCGCGGTGATGGGTCTGGTGGTTGAAGATCTGGGTGGCCATGACGGAGACCGGCGTCTCCACGCGCCTCCCGCCCGGATGCCAAGGGCGGGCGACGCCGAGCTCCTCGGCGGTGACGGCCTCCGCCCAGGCCGTGAGGCGCGCGTCCATGTCGGCGCGCAGCGTGCGGTACGCGGCCCAGTCGCGCGGGGCGTCGGTATAGGGGAAGCCCGCCCCGATCCGCTCCGCCTCGCCCGTGTCGCCCGTGATGCGCGCCAGCCAGACGGCATCGTCCCAGAGGATGTGGTTGAGCGTCTGCGCGATGGAGCCGAAGAACGCACCGCGATCCTCCCAGCGCTGGGCGTCGGTGAGCGTCTCCGCCGCGGCGAGGATATGCGCGTTCTGCCAGGCATTGTAGCGGGCCAGGAGGCGGGCGTGGTCCGGGGTCATGGTCGGCTCTCCGCTGTGGTCCCCGCAATCTCGCGCAAGCGGCGTCCCCTGTCATCCCGCGTCATCCCGCCCTTGCGGGCCCGCCTGCCGGGATGCCATGGGCAGAGCGATGAAGGAGATGCCCGATTTCCGTTTCGAAGAGGCCGCCCGCGCGCGGGGGCTGGCGCGTGTCTGCGGCGTGGACGAGGCGGGGCGCGGCCCGCTGGCCGGGCCGGTGGTGGCGGCGGCGGTGGTCCTCGATCCCGGCGACATCCCCGGCGGGCTCAACGATTCGAAGGCGCTGACCAAGGCGCGGCGCGAGACGCTTTATGCCGAGATCACCGCGCGCGCCGCCTGGGCCGTGGGAGAGGCCAGCGTGGAGGAGATCGACGAGATCAACATCCTGCGCGCCTCGCATCTGGCCATGGCGCGCGCGGTGGCGGGGCTCGGCCCCGTGGGGCTCGCGCTCATCGACGGGACCATGATCCCCGGCGATCTCACCTGCCCCGCGGAGGCCATCGTAAGGGGCGACGGGCGCTGCCTGAGCATCGCCGCGGCCTCAATCGTGGCCAAAATCTGGCGGGATCGTGTCATGTATGATTTGGCGCAACACCATCCCGGCTACGGCTGGGAGACGAACCAGGGCTATCCCACAAAAAGCCATATTTCAGCGCTCCGAAATCTGGGGGTGACCCCACACCATAGACGGTCCTTCAAGCCGGTACACAATATGTTGTGGCAAGAAAAATAAGTAAGCCCCTGATTCTTATAGTTTTTGACTTGGGAATCGGCTCTGATTCATCTTGAGGCCAACGAGCAGATCGCCCGTCAGAGGCGGCAACGTGGCCCGGGGTCACCCGGCAAAGAGGCAGTGATGATGAACGACGCGAAGGGCGCGGGGGCGCTTCCTTTGGACACGATCCTTGCGGGCGATTGCATCGCGGCGATGCAGGCTCTGCCGGAGGCGTCCGTGGATCTGATCTTCGCCGATCCGCCCTACAATCTCCAGCTGCGGCAGGAACTGCATCGGCCCGACGCCTCCCGCGTGGACGCCGTGACGAACGATTGGGACCACTTCGCGAGCTTCGCCGCCTATGACCGCTTCACCCGGGAGTGGCTCTCGGCCGCCAAGCGCCTCCTGAAGCCCCACGGCGCGCTCTGGGTGATCGGCAGCTATCACAACATCTATCGCGTGGGCGCGGCGCTCCAGGATGCGGGCTTCTGGGTGCTCAACGACGTGGTCTGGCGCAAGTCGAACCCGATGCCCAATTTCCGCGGCAAGCGCTTCACCAATGCCCATGAGACGCTGATCTGGGCCTCCCGCGGGGAGGGCGCGAAATACACGTTCAACTACGAGGCGCTGAAGGCGCTCAACGAGGGCGTGCAGATGCGCTCGGACTGGGTGCTGCCGATCTGTACGGGCCATGAGCGGCTGAAGGATGCGCGTGGCGACAAGGCCCACCCCACGCAAAAGCCCGAGAGCCTGCTGCACCGCATCATCGTCGGCACGACCCATCCGGGCGACGTCATCCTCGACCCGTTCTTCGGCACCGGCACCACGGGCGCGGTGGCCAAGATGCTCGGCCGCCACTGGATCGGGATCGAGCGCGAGGAAGAGTACCGCGAGATCGCCGCGCGCCGCATCGGCGATGTGCGCCGGCTCGATGCCGCCGCGCTCGAGGTTACGGCCTCGAAACGCGCCGAGCCGCGTGTCCCCTTCGGCCAGCTTGTCGAGCGCGGCATGCTGCGCCCGGGCGAGGTGCTCACCGGCCCCCGCGGCCAGACCGCCAAGGTCCGCGCCGATGGCACGCTCGTCTCCGGCACGCTCGCGGGCTCCATCCACCAGGTCGGCGCCAAGCTCGAAGGCGCGCCCTCCTGCAACGGCTGGGCCTACTGGAATTTCGAGAAAGACGGCAAGGAGATCTCCATCGACCTCCTGCGCCAACAGATCCGCTCGGAGATGCGCCAAAGACCCCTCTGAGCGCCCGAGCCAACCCCCCTACCGCCGGTGCCTGTGGCCTGACGCATGGCACCAACTTCAGCCCCGCCCGTCACACGGCGGGGCTTTTTTTACCCCGCGAGGTCGGAGAGCCAGTTGCCGTGCACCCAGCCCAAGGAGCCGCCCGGAAGCTCCACACCGCGCCAGGGGCCCTGAACGGTGATGACGGTGACGACGTCTCCGTTGACGAGTTCCCCGATCTTGCGGAATTCCGAACCCGGCCCGGTGCGAACCGATAGGAAGCCGTCGCCATCGGCGCGCAGGCCGGTGACGGTGCTCGTGGCGTAGCAGGCAGCCTGGTCATCCACGCAGTCCACGACGATGGGCACGTCGAGCGTCTGGGCGTGGACGGCATGGGCGAGGAAGGTCAGGAATATCAGCGGGATGGAAAGTCTCATGGGGATGTCCTTTGTTTCAAATCGCCTTGAAGTTTGGGAGAAGATGGGTCGCGAAAATTGCGCCCGGCGGGTCTCAGGGCTGCGCCCAGATGCGGCGGCGTTGTTCCCAGATCTTCTCGCCGATGAGGCAGTCGTAGTCCGGGGCGGGGGCGAACTGTACAGGGATGATGTCGGGCCTGCGTGGGCCTGACGAGATCTCGAGGACGAGCTTGCGGCGCACCGCCTCGCCGAAATCCTGCCAATCGAGGACCGGGATCACGAAGGAGCCGGGTCCGCCGGTGACGCAGCTCCTGAAATAGGCGTCGAGGTCGTCGAGGTGCCACTGGCTACCCATGCCCTCCCGGGTCATCAGGGGCAGGCCGTTGATGGTGATCGCCTCCGCGAGGACGGCGTCGCGGGCCCTCTGCACGGGCCGGCCCTGGTTGTTGGGTCCGTCGCCGGAGACGTCGATCACCCGCCGCAGGCCCCGGTAGTCGTTGCCCTCGATCAACGCGGCGCCGAAGAGCAGCGCCTCCGAGATCGAGGTGCGGCGCATGGTGGGGTCGTAGCGGACGGTGAGGGCCTGCGCGAAATCGGCGAGGTCTCCGCGGCTCTCCACCACGCGCCACTCCACGATGACCTCCTGCGCGCTGGCCCATTCGACATAGGTGAGCGCAACCCGCTGGAGGAGCCCGGAGCGGACGGCGGTGTAGACCTCGTCGGAGCGGAGCGCCTGGGCGTAGCCTTGACGCTGTATCTCCAGTTCGCGCTGCGTCATGGAGAGCGACACGTCCACGAGGAGCACCAGTTCGAGGTCCACCTCCATCCCCTCGGAGGCGGAGGATGCGGGGAGGAGGGCTGACCAGGCGGCGAGGGCGAGCGTCAGGACGCGGAGCATTGCGCAAGGGTTCGCGAAACCTGCCTCTACGTCAAGGTCGAAGACCGCGCCGCGTGCCGTCCATGTTCTGGGGCCGCGGGACGTCCTCGCTCAGGGGCCATAGGCAGTCGTGACTCACGGGCCGTAGGCCCAGGGCACTCAGGGGTTGGTGCCGGCGGTGTAGGGGCTCCAATCCTCGATCTCGGGGTAGAACCGGCTCCGCCAGGCGCGCACCCGCGGGTTCATCACGCGCCGCCAGAGCGGCGGGCACATCGCCAGCATCGTCATCACCGGGTAGCCGTAGGGCAGCTGCGGCGCCTCTTCGGCGTCGTAGGTCTGGAGTAGGGGGAAACGGCGGTCGGCCTTGAAATGGTGGTCGGAATGGCGCTGCAGGTTGATGAGGAGCCAGTTCGACACCTTGTGCGCGGAGTTCCAGGAATGGCGCGGCTGCACGTGCTCGTACTTGCCGCCGCCCAGATGCTTCCGCGTGAGGCCGTAATGCTCGATGTAGTTGACGAGCTCGAGCTGCCAGATCGCAACGAAGGCCTGGAACGCGAAGAGGCCAAGCCCCGCCCAGCCGCCGATGGCGAAGGCCAGCGCGAGGCAGCCGCCCTGGAGCGCGGCGTAGCGCCAGAACGGGTTGGAGCGGTCGTGCCAGGGCAGCTTCTTGCGGGCGAGCATGGCCGCCTCGGCGCGGAACGCGCTCGCCGCCGTCTCCCAGATCACGCGGGGAAAGACGCGGTGAAAGCCCGTGTTGTAGCGCGCCGTCACCGGATCGCGCGGCGTGGCGACGTGGCGGTGATGGACGAGCAGATGCTCGGAGCGGAAATGCGAATAGAGCACCATCGCCAGCAGCAGGTCGGCCATCCAGCGCTCCACCCGGGGCCGCTGGTGCATGAGCTCGTGGGCGTAGTTGATTCCGATCGTCCCGGTGATGACGCCGATGCCGAAGAAGAGACCCGTCTTCTCCCACCCGGTCAGGTGATCCGTCCAGCTCACATAGGCCAAGATGCCGAAGAGCGTGAGCGCCTGCACCGGCGCCCAGATGATCGTGATGGCCTTGTACCAGAAGAGCTGCGCGTCGTCGGTGGCGGGGTCGGCATTGTCCTCGTCGAGACCCGCGAAGGCGTCGATGATGGAAAAGAGGTACCAGGTGCAGACGGGCATCAAGAGTACCGCCCAGCCGCCCGTCATGGCGCCGAGCACCGCCACGGGCGGGAGCGCCAGCGAGAGCCAGAAGGGGAGCGCGGGGGCGAGCCCGGTGCGTGCGGGCGGGGTGGTGATGTCGGCCATGGCTTTACTCGTCAAAGGCCCTCGGGGAGAGGCGTGGCGAGATCATAGACCTTTCGCATCACCGTGGGCAAATCCGAAGGCCGGAAGGCCGCGCGGGGGATGAATTTGCCGCGGTCGGGGGTGGCCCCCGCCGGGACGCGCGCGACCTCGATCCCGAGAACGAGGTGGAAATGGGTGAAGGTGTGCCGGGCCTCGGTGCCGAGCGGGCGCCAGTCGGCCGAGAGAGGCGGCGCGGGAGCAGGCGCGTTCGACCACTCCGTGACCGGCCAGCCCAGCATCCCGCCGAGCAGTCCCTTTTCGGGCCGCGTCTCGAGGAGGAACGCGCCGTCTTCGCGGATGGCAAGGTATGCCGTGCCACGCCGCGTGGGCTTGGGCTTCTTGGGCTCCTTCTTCGGCAATTCGCCGGCCGTGCCTACCCGCCGCGCCGCGCAGGGCGTGCGCAGCGGACAGATGCCGCAGGCCGGCGCGCGGGGCGTGCAGATCGTGGCGCCGAGATCCATGACCGCCTGCGCGTAATCGCCGGGCCTCAGCCTCGGCGTGTGCCGCTCCGCCAGCTCTGTCAGCTCCCCCTTGGCGCGGGGCAGGGGCGTGTGCACGTCGTGGAGCCGAGCCATCACGCGCTCCACGTTGCCGTCGACCACGGTGGCCACTTCGTCGAAGGCGATGGCGGCCACGGCGGAGGCGGTGTAGGGGCCGATGCCCGGCAGCCCGAGCAGCGCCTCGCGCGTGCGCGGAAATTCCCCGCCATGGTCGTCGACCACCGCGCGGGCGCATTTCAGCAAGTTGCGCGCGCGGGCGTAATAGCCGAGCCCGGCCCAGGCGGCCATCACCTCGGCATCTTCGGCGGCGGCGAGGTCGCGCACTGTGGGCCAGATCCCGGTGAATTTCAGGAAGTACGCGCGCACGGCGGCCACGGTCGTCTGCTGAAGCATGATCTCCGAGAGCCACACCCGGTAGGGGTCCGGACGCTCGCCCGCGGCCCGCTCCGCCGGGCCCACGCGCCAGGGCATGACCCGCGCGTGGCGGTCATACCAGCCGAGAAGCGTCCCCGCCGTCGTGTCGGAAAAATCACGCAATTGTTTGCCCGTTCTGCCGTGCAGCCCGTGCAGCCGGCCGCCCCCGCAGGTATAAGGCGCAAAGACCCCGTACGAAAGGCATCCCGGCCCTTGGCACTGCCCGGTTCATATCAGCGCCGAAAAGGCTTCCAGCGTGCGTCCACGCTCCTGGAAAAGCGCATCCGGACGGCGGGTGAGAGCCGCGGCTTCGCGGTCACCCGTCTCCTGACCCATTGGGCGGAGATCGTGGGCGCGGAGACCGCCGCCACCGCCCGGCCCGTGAAGGTGAACTACGCCAAGGGCGGGCTCGGTGCCACGCTCACGCTCCTGACAACGGCGGCGCAGGCGCCGATGCTCCAAATGCAGCTTCCGAGCATTCGCGAGAAGGTGAACGCCTGCTATGGCTATAACGCCATCTCGCGCATACGTATCACGCAGACCGCGGCGACGGGCTTTGCCGAGGGGCAGGCGGCGTTCACGCCCGCCCCGACCCCCGAGGGTCCAGCCCGGGACCCCGCCGTCCAGGCCAAGGCGCGGGGGCTCGCCGAAGACGTGGCCGACGACGGCCTGCGCGCGGCCCTCACCGCGCTCGGGCAAAACGTGATGACATCATCGAAGAGGACGTCCTGACATGAAACGACTGGTCCCCATCCTGATCGCCGCCGCCCTCCTGGCCGCCGGAGGAGCATGGCTCCTCGCGCCGGGCTCCCAAGGCGCGCGGGACCTGCCGCAGCTCGGCGCCGCCAACGCGCAGACCGTCGACGCCGCGCAGAGCGTGGAGATCGCGGACATGACGCTGGGCGAGGCCGAGGCGCCCGTGCAGGTCATCGAATACGCTTCCTATACCTGCCCCCATTGCCGCACCTTCCACGAAGGCGCCTTCAAGGAGCTCAAGTCCGAGTACATCGATACCGGCCTCGTGGAGTTCGTCTACCGCGAGGTCTATTTCGACCGGTTCGGCCTGTGGGCCTCCATGGTGGCGCGCTGCGGCGGGGCGGAGCGGTTCTTTGGCATCACCGACCTGATCTACGCGCAGCAGAGCGAATGGACGCAGGGCGCCCCCGCCGACATCGCCGCCAACCTGCGCCGCATCGGCCTCACGGCGGGCTTGAGCGAGGCGGAGCTCGATGCCTGCTTCTCCGACGGCGACAAGGCGCAAAGCCTCGTGGCGTGGTACGAGGCGAACGCGGCCGAGGACGGCATTCGCTCCACGCCCTCGTTCGTCATCGACGGCGTGCGCTATTCCAACATGTCCATGGCCGAGCTCCGCGAGATCATCGACGGCAAGCTCTGACTCCGTTGCTGCCTGCCCCGGGCGCGACCCTGGGTCCCGCCCCGGGCCTGACGCGGTGCCTCGCCCTCGGGGAGAGAGGCCCCGGATCAGGTCCGGGGCGTGAGGCGCTCCAGGGCAGCAGCGAGCGCGGTGTCGTCCGTCAGCTCGAGCCGCACCGGCAGCGTCACCACCTTCGCGCGAAAGCTCTCGGGGAGCCGCACGGCGTCCTTCTCCGTCGTCACGAGCTGCGCGCCGAGGAGCTTCGCCTCCTCCGCCAGGCGCAGCATGAGCGCGTCGGTGAGCGGCTGGTGATCGCTCAGCGCCTCGGCGCGCAGGACGGTGGCGCCGAGGCCGCGCAGCGTGGCGAAGAACTTCTCCGGGTGACCGATCCCCGCAAAGGCCAGCGCCCGCATCCCGTCCCAGGGCATGCCCGTGGGAAGCGGCGCGAGGCGGCCGCGCAGGTGCGGGATCCGGATCACCTGGCCCCATTGCCGTTCAAACCGCGCCTGCGCCGCGGCCTCCCCGATGGAGAGCACGATATCCGCCCGGTCGAGCCCCACGGGCACGGGCTCGCGGAGCGGCCCCGCGGGCAGCACGCGGCCATTGCCGAAGCCGCGGAAGGCGTCGACGACGACGAGGCTCAGGTCCTTGGCCACGTCGGGGTTCTGGAACCCGTCATCGAGGAGGATATGGCTCGCCCCCGCCGCCACCGCCTTGCGCGCCCCTGCCGCGCGGTCGCGTGCCACGATGACCGGCGCGAAGGCCGCCAGAAGGAGCGGCTCGTCCCCCACATCGCCTGCGTCATGGGTGCCGGGCGTCACCGTCACGGGGCCGCCCAAGCGCCCGCCATAGCCGCGGGAGAGAATGAAAGGCCGCTGCCCCGCCCGGGTGAGGCGCTCGGCGATCAGAATGGCGGTGGGCGTCTTGCCCGTGCCGCCGGCATTGACGTTGCCGATGCAGATCACCGGGACGGGCGGGCGGTAGCGGGGCGCCCGGGCCACGCGGCGCGCGGTGGCCCGCGCGTAGAGCAGGCTCAGCGGCGCGAGCACGGCGGACCGGAGCCCCGGCGGCTCGAACCAGAAGGCGGGCGCGCGCATCAGGGGTCGTCCGCGAGCGTCTCGAGAAGGAGGGCGACGACCGCATCGGTGACCTCCGCCCCCTCGGTGGCCACGTCCCAGGCGGCATGGGCGAGCGCCGCGCTCCGGTCCGGGGCGTTGAGGCGCACGAGCGCGGGGCCCAGCGCCTTCGGCGCGGCGATGGGCTCCGTGGCACCCGCCCGCTCCAGCCGCCCATAGGCGGCCGCATGGCGCCAGATCGCGGGGCCGTGGATGATGGCGGAGCCCAGCGCGGCGGCCTCGAAGGGCGTGCGGCTGGCAGCACCCGACAGCGTCCCGCCGAGATAGGTCAGGGGCGCGAGCCGGTACCAGAGCCCCTCCTCGCCCGGCTCGTCGGCGAGAAAGACGTTCACCTCCTCGTCGATGTCGTAGCTTTCGCTCCGGCGCGCCAGGCGAAGCCCCTGGGCCTCGGCCTCCCGTAGGAGCGCGGCCTCGGCGGCGGCATCGGCGGGCGCGAGGATCGCCAGCGTCCGGTGCGCGCGGCGCTGCGCATGGGCTTGGGCCACGGTGACCACGGCGGCCTCATCGGCCGGGATCGCCGCGCCGAACCAGACCGGCCGCGTGGCGAGCGAGGCGATGAGCTCGTCGCGCTCGGCCTCGTTGTAGCCGAGCGCCGTGGGCCCCGGGCGGAGCTTGCCCGTGGTGCGCACCCGCCCCTTGGGCGCGCCAAGGGCCGTGAGCTGGCTGGCGATGTCGCGCGAGACGGTGAAGATCGCGTGGAACCGCTTCAGGCGGTTTTTCTGTTTCACCCGGGCCCAGGGCGCGCGGGCATGGGGAAAGCTGGCCTCGTCCACATCCGCAAGGATGAGCGGCATTTTCCGGGCTTCGGCCTCCACTTCCGCGCGCAGCGGCGTGTCCTCGTCGCCCGGAAACCAGACCGCGAGGTCGGGGGACCACGCGCGGAGAAAGGCCTGCGCGTCGGCTCGGCGCGGGGCGGGGGCCTTGGCGAAGTCCATCCGGGCGTTGTCCGCGGCGGCGGGCGTGGCCGCCGCGCTCACCAGAACCCGGATGTCGGGCGCGGCGGCGAGCAGGCGCTCGGCGAGCATCTCGGCAACATCGAGCGCGCCTTCACGGGGCACGTGAAACCAGATCCGCCGTCCCGACGGGGCCTGGGCATCGGCGCTAAGCGCCACGGTGGGGGCCGTCTTCTGCGGCGCGGGACCCCTCGCGCGCGGGGCCGCCCTCCGCCGGGGCGGCGGGCCGGGCAACGGAGCCGAGACGCGGGCAGTGGATCATGGCGCGGATCACCTCGGACATGCTGGGCCTGGGGTTGTCAAACGGGAGCCTACCGGCCCCGCAAGGGTCGTCAAGCGCGCCTCACGCGGGCAGGCGCGGGCCGTGGGAGGCATAGGCGTCCACGAGCGTTTCCGCCCCGGCCAGGAGGCCCGGCAGCGCCGCCGAGGGGCCGTTGAACCGCGGCGCGCCGCGGGTGGTGGTCACGCGTCCCCCGCCCTCGGTCACCAGCAACGTGCCGGCGGCCACGTCCCATTCCCAGGTGTTGCGCAGCGTGAGCATGGCGTCGAAGCGGCCCTCGGCCACGAGCGCCATGCGGTAGGCGAGGGAGGACCGGAAGGACAGCTCCGGGCGGGGCGGAACGCGCCGCCAGTAGCGCGGCGTGAAATTCGACCGCGCGCTGAGGACATCGGCGGTCTCCGGTGTGCTTTCCCGGGCGGCGCGGATCGGTGCGCCGTTCTTCCGCGCGCCCTGGCCCCGGGCGGCGGTGTAGGTGAGCGCGCGCGCCGGCAGGTGCACCACGGCGGCCACCGGGCGCCCCTCCTCCACGAGCGCCGCGCTGATGGCCCAGGTGTTGGAGCCCTCGATGAAGGCGCGCGTGCCGTCGATGGGATCGACGATGAAGGTGGCCGCGCGAGAGAGCCTGTCAGGGCCGTCTTCGGTCTCCTCCGAGAGCCAGCCCATGCCGGGGAGCGCCCCGAGGAGCCTCTGCCGGAGATGGGTGTCCACGGCGAGGTCGGCCTCGGTCACCGGCCCCGCGCCGCCGCCCTTGTCCCAGGTCTTCGGGTCGGAGCGGAAGTGGCGGAGCGCGATCTCACCGGCCTCGCGGGCGGCGTCCTCCAGGAGCTCCAGCACGGCGCCGGGCTCAGGCCCCGGCAAGGGTGAGACCTTCGACGAGGAGCGAGGGAACGACCGTGGAAAGCCAGGGCCGCGCGTCGTTGGCGGGCGTGAGACCGCGGAGCATGTCGCGGAGGTTGCCCGCCACGGTGCACTCGTTGACCGGGTAGGCGAGCTCGCCGTTCTCCACCCAGAAGCCGGAGGCCCCGCGGGAATAGTCGCCGGTATTCGGGTTGATCGTCTGCCCGATCATGGAGGTGATCAGAAGCCCCGTGCCCATGTCGCGCAAGAGGTCCGCGCGGCTCGCCGCGCCCTGGGTGAGCGCGATGTTGGAGGTGGAGGGTTGCGGTCCGCCGGAGAGGCCCCGGCTCGCATTGGCCGTGCTCTGGCGCCCGAGCTTGCGACCCGTGCCGAGGTCGAGCACGAAGCCCGTCAGGCGCCCGTCCTCGACCCAGTGCCGCGTGGCCGTGGGCAGGCCCTCGCTGTCGAAGAGGCGCGAGCCCATGGCGCGCGGGCGGTGGGGATCCTCGGTGAGCGAGAGCGCCTCGGGCAGCACGAGCTCGCCCTCGAGCCCCCGCGCCCAGGAGGCGCCGCGCGCGATGGCTGTCCCGTTGATGGCCATGAGAAGATGCCCGATGAGCGCGCTCGAGATGCGCTCGTCATAGAGCACCGGGTAGCTGCCGGTGGGCGGCTTCCGCGCGCCCTGACGCTCCACCGCGCGCTCGCCCGCGCGACGCCCGATGTCGGACGCCGGGCGCATGTCGGCGCGGTAGACACGGCTGTCGCTGTCGAAGTCGCGCTCCATGCCGGTGCCCGTGCCGCTGATCGCGGCGCAATAGAGGCTCGATCCCGTGCGCGTGGCCTCCGCCAGAAAACCGTTCGTGGCCGCCAGCACCAGTTCGCGCTTGGAAAAGCTCGCGCCCGCCCCTTGCGTCTGGCGCACGCCCGCCACCGCGAGCGCCGCCGCCTCGCAGTCCGTCGCCGCGGCCTGGAGCGCGGCGGGGTCGGGCTCATCCGCGGGGTCGAGGAGGTCGAGCGCGGCGGGGTCGGTGTCCCCCGCGAGCTGGTCCGGCGCGGCGAGGCCGAGGGAGGCGTCCTCCGGCGCCTCGCGGGCCATGGCCACGGCGCGCTCCGCCATCTCCGCGATGGCCTCCGGCGTCCGCTCGGAGATCGACACCAACGCCTGCCGCGGGCCCAGCAGCACACGCAGCGAGAGGTCGAGTTCCTCCTCCCGCGTGGCCTCCTCCAGCTTGCCCGCCCGCACGTCGATGCTGAGCGCGGTGCCCCGGACGACGAGGATATCGGCTGCCTCCGCGCCGGCTGTCTTGGCCGCGGCGAGGGTCTCCTCCGCGAGCGCGGTGAGGGTGGGCTGTGCTGTCATGGGGGCTCCGGGCGTCGTCTGGCGTTGATGGGGACGTAATCCGCCACCCCTCGATTGCCAAGTTCCGCCCGCGTCAGCGGATCTGCTGACCGTTGGCGAAGACGCTCCCGTCAGGCTCTACCGCAAGGGTGGAGGTGAAGGTGTCCTCCTGCCCCGGCACCGGGCTCGCGAAGAGGCCGAGCATGAGGCGGGCGCCCATGCTCTGCTCCTGGGGCAGGAGCCCCATCATGACGAGCTTGTCGAGGAGCCCGCCCACGCCCTCGAGCCGCGCGGTGAGCTGGCCTTCCGGCGCGGGCAGCCCGTCGAAGGTCTCCCGGTCCGAATAGTCGAACCGCACCGCGCCGTCGGCGGTGACGCGGGCACCGGCGGCGCTTAGCTCCAGCGCCTCGATCCGCGCGCCGCTCACCTCGCCCGGCAGCTCGTCATCCTCCTGGGCCGCCAGCGCGCTTTCGTTGAAGGGATCCACGAGCCAACGCCCGAGGCCGGCGAGGTCGATGACCAGCGTCGCCGGATCGCGCGGTAGTACGGCGGCCGGGTCGAAGAGATCCCAGATGAAATCGTCGAGCGCGAGCTCGCGCAGGGCGAGCCCGAGCCGGATCTCGCCCTCAGCCTCCCGCGGCGAGAGCGGCGTGGCGAAGGTGAAGGTCGAGCCGCCCAGCGCCACCGAGACGGGCACCGGAAGCTGATCGGTGAGCATGGCCGCCGTGAACGCGTCCGCGCGCCCCTCGTAGGACACCGCGCCTTCGGCGAGCGTGAGGCTCTGGGCGCCGGCCCCGGCGGTGATGTCCACGCTGCCCGAGGCGCCGCCGAAATCCACGTCGCCGCCCGGCGCCGTATCCTCGAAGCTCAGGTTCCCGGCGGAGGCCGACGAGGTCGCCTCGAAGCGGACGGCGTAGCTGTCATCGGCCAGGAGGGTGCCCACCTCGTCCGAGCCCTCGCTGCCGTCCGGGAGCGCCACGCTCCCGGCCACCGCATAATCGAGGCTCTGGTAGTCGAGCGAGAAGCTGCCATCGCCCGGAATGTCGGCGGAAAGCGCGTAGGCGAGGGTGTCGATGGCGGTGGTGAAGCTCGTGCGGCGCGGGTCGCCTTCCTCCACGACGGAGCTCTGCGTGAGACCGGTGAGGGTGACCGCGATATCGACCGCCTCGCCGTCCTCCTGCGGGCGCATCTCCTCGAGCTGGAGCGCCACTTCCCGGCTCGTGGCCTCGTGGCGCAGCGCCTCAGGGCTGCCGGAGGCGCGGATATCGGTGCCCCCGAGCGTCATGAGAAAGCGCGCGGAGAACGGCTCCCCGGCCTCGTCGACGCCGGTCAGGGTGATCGGGATCTCCTCGGTGAGCGTGACCGCCACCGCGCCGTCCCCGTCCTCTGCGAAGACGATATCGCCGAGCGCGACCTCCATGCGGAATTCGCCCTGCGCGGGGGCCATGTCCGGCGCGAAGACGAGGGCGGCATCGGCCACGGTAAGGCCATTGCCTGCCGCGCTGACGGGGCCCGTGCGCAGCGCGAGTTCCTCCCCGGCGGCCGCGAAGGAGCCCTGCCAGGAGCGCCAGACATCCGCCGCCGTCACCTCCGCCGCCGCAGAAGTGGCCGCGAGAGCAAAACACGCGACCGGCACCGCAAGGCTGCGGGGGACATGACGGGATGGGCTTGGCATGGAGCAGGGTCCTTCAGAAATTCCTCGCTTGAGTGTTCCGGCGTTGCGCGGCAGGGGTCAAGGGCAGCGCGCGGCGGGGAGGCAATCGTGATCGATGTGGATGAGACAGACGGGGTGACACGGCTCACGCTGGCGCGTCCGGAGAAGGCGAACGCGCTCACGCGCGGGATGCTCGAGGACCTGCGCGACGCGGTGCGCGCGGCGCGGACGCCCGTGCTCGTGCTCACCGGGGCAGGCGGGGTCTTCTCCGCCGGGATGGATCTCGCCGCCGCCGGGGAGGGCCTCGCCACCGCGCCCGTCTGGGAGGAGCTTTCGGGCGCCATCGCGCGGTTTCCGGGGCTCAGCATCGCGGCGCTCAACGGGACGGCGGCGGGCGGAGCCCTCGGCATGGTGCTTGCCTGCGATCTGCGGGTGGCCGTGCCCGGTGCGCGCGTCTTCTACCCGGTGATGCGGCTGGGCTTTCTGCCGCAGCCCTCGGATCCGCGCCGCATGGCCGCCCTCATCGGCGCGCCGCGCGCCAAACGCATCCTCATGGCCGGCGAAAAGATCGACGCGGGGACCGCGCGGGACTGGGGCCTCTTCGACAGTGTCGCCGAGGATCCCCTGGCCCAGGCGGAGGCCTGGAGCGCCGCCGCGCGGGCGGCAAAGCCCGGTCACGCCGCCGCCATCAAGGCTCTCTTCGATTGAGGGAGACCCGCCGCCCCGGCGTGCCGTGGCGCGCGCAGCGCGCCACCGAAGGCGCAAGCGACAGCGCAGCGGGGAGGGGGGCGGGCCCGCCCTTGAAAAGAGCGCTTTGGTCCCGGCTCAGCGCTTGCGCTTGCCGCCGGGTACGCGGCTCAGGAAGCCCGGCGGGCGCTTGGCCACCCAGCGGGCGAAACTCGCGAGGCGGGGATGGCTGCGCAGCGCCTCGGGCGTGTGGTAGCTCCGCGCGAGCTCGGCCTCCGTCAGCGTCGCATGCACTTCCTTGTGGCAAATATGGTGCATGAGAACCGTGGGCCCGCCCTTTCCGCCTTTGAGCTTCGGGACGAGGTGGTGCAGGCTCTGCGGCACCCCGGGGGGGATGTCGCGCCCGCAGAGCGGGCAGACCGGCAGCGTCTCGTCTTGATGGGCGTCTTGATGGGCGTTTCTCACCCGGCCAAGGATGGCGCGGAACCGCGGAGGGGCAAGGCGACGGATGCAGAGTGACGGCCCGGAGGAGCCGATCGAGGCGCTCGTCATCGGCGGCGGCCCTGCGGGGCTCGCGGCGGCCGAGATGCTCGTGGAGGGCGGGCACCGGGTCGTCCTCACAGAGGCCAAGCCGTCGCTCGCGCGGAAATTTCTCATGGCCGGCAAGAGCGGGCTCAACATCACCAAGGACGAGGGGCGCGCGGCGTTGCAGGCGGCCATCGGCTGCCCGCGGATGGATCCGATCCTCGCCGCCTTCGACGCCGAGGCCGTGCGCCGCTGGGCGCAAGGCCTCGGTCAGCAGGTCTTCACAGGGACCTCAGGGCGGGTCTTTCCTGTAGCCATGAAGGCCTCTCCCCTGCTCCGCGCGTGGCTCGCCCGGCTCGGGGATATCGAGCGCCGCGTGGGCTGGCGCTGGACGGGCTTTGCGGGCGAGGCCCACCGGTTCGAGACGCCCGAGGGACCTCGCATCCTCGCACCCCGCGCCACGATCTTCGCGTTGGGCGGGGCGAGCTGGGCGCGCCTCGGCTCCGACGGCGCCTGGGCCGCGCCGTTCCGCGCAGCGGGACTTCCCGTCACGCCTTTCGCACCCGCCAATATGGGGCTCAGGGTGGACTGGTCCCCACACATGGAGCCCTTTTTCGGCGCGCCTCTGAAGAACGTGGCGCTCACCTGCGCGGGCCGCCGGGCGTTGGGGGAATTCGTCCTCTCCCAGGCGGGTCTTGAAGGGAGCCTCATCTACGCTCTCTCCCCCGAACTCAGGAGCGGCGCGCCGCTCCTCCTCGACCTGAAGCCCGGGCTCGGCGCCGAGGAGGTGGCCCGGAGGCTCGCCGCGCGCCCCGCGAAGGAAAGCCTGCCCAACCGCCTGCGCAAGGCGCTCGGGCTCGCCGGGCCCGCCCGCGCGCTCCTCCAGGAATTCGGGCGCCCGCTCTCGGACGGCCTCCCCGGGAAAATCAAGGCGCTCGAGCTCGCCCATGGCGGGCCGCGCCCCCTCGACGAGGCGATCTCGGTGGCCGGTGGGCTGGCCTGGACGGCGCTCGATGCAGACCTCATGCTCCGGGACAGGCCCGGCACGTTCTGCGCGGGAGAGATGCTCGACTGGGAAGCGCCCACGGGCGGCTACCTGATCACGGGCTCCCTGGCCACGGGACGCTGGGCGGGGCGCGCCGCTGCGGGCTTTCTCGCGCGGTGAGGGGGCGGGACGGCCTCCGGCGGCCCTCCGGGGGAAGTACGGGGCACAAAGAAGACGGGTCGGCGCGGTATGGGCGCGGTGCGCGCGTAGTTGCAGCGCCGTGCGAGCCGGGTTTCCGTCCCGCGTGGCTCCCGTTCAAGTCCCGGGTGGGGGGTCGGCGTCGGGTCAGGCCCGTTTCAATCCCGGGCTTGCGCGCGTTTGTAGGCGTCGCGGGCGCGCAGCGGTCTGGCATAGTCCTTGAGGTCCTGGCGCTCCATGGGAAACTTGGCCGCGATGGCCCAGCCGAGGCAGTGGACGGCGATGATGTCGGCGATGGTCATCGTCTCGCCCATGAGGAAGGGGCCCTCGATGCGGTTCGCCAGCCGCTCGGCGGCGGTGTGGAATTCTTCCCGGGCGCTGTCCTTGATGGCGGGGACGCGCAACGCCTCGGGCAGGCCGAAGCTGTGGCGCGCCACCGTCCACAGGAGGGTTTCGACCTCGTCGAGCAGGAACTGCGTGTGCCCGTCCTGGCGCGCGCGTGCGAGGCTCCCCGCAGGGAAGGTGAGCGCGCCGTGCTTGTCGGCGAGGTAGGTGAGGATGGCCGTGCTGTCGGTCAGCGGCTGGCCGTCCACGACGAGCACGGGCAGCTTGCCCAGCGGATTGAGCGCCGTGATCTCCGGCGTGCGGGGACCTGTCAGGTGATGGACGTAGTCCACCCCGAGCTCTTCCAGCATCCAGAGGACCCGGAAGGCGCGGCTGCGCCCCGTGCCGTGCAATTCGTAGGTCATCAGCGTCTTCCTCGCATCGCCACGCGTATCAATGTGCGTTCCATGAGCGCCATCTGCGGCGCGGTTTGGGCGGCGGAGCGGAGCGTGAGATCCGTCTCCAGCAGGTCACTCAGCGCGCCTTCGAGCTTCATCGCGCCCCAGGCCTGGGCCTGGCGCAGCATGCGGTCCCGGCGCGGCCCGAAGACCGGAGGCCGGAGCCGCGCGATGCCCTGGCCTGCGCCGCCGGGATCGGAGGCGGCGGTGTGGAGCGCGCGGAAATGCCGGCCGGCCTGGATCGCCAGCGCCACGGGCGCCACGCCCTGCGCCTCGAGCCGGCGCAGCATGGGGCCGAGTTCCGGCGTGCGGCCCTCGGCCACGATGTTGAGGAGGTCGTCGAGGGCTGCATCGGTGCTGGCGGGCGCGCAGGCCTCCACGTCGGCGGCGCTCACGGGCGCCTCCTGACCGCGGGTATAGAGCGCCACCTTCTCCAGCGTCTGGGCGAAGTCGCCGGGGTCGAGGATGCGCGAGAGCGCCGTGAGCGCCTCCATCCCGTCGCGGGCGACCGCGCCGAGCCGGGCCCTCTGCATCATGGCCTCGATCTCGCCCCGGCTGGGCGGGTCGTCGTAGATGCCCGCGGCGTAGGCATTGGGATGCCCTTCAAAGAGCTTGCGGAGCGCGGAGCGCGCGGTGAGGCTGCCGGCCGTGAGCACGATCTGCGCATCGCCGTCGCGCCAGTCTTGGAGGGCGGCCTCCACCGTCTTCGCGAGGCCGTCGGTGGCGTCCTCGACGAAGGCCACGCGGGGCCCGGGGAAAAAGCCCGTGGCCTTGAGCGCGTCGAGGAGGCGCGCGGGCTCCTTTCTCAGGTCCGCACCGGTCATCCGGGTCAGGCGCATCTCCTCCTCGCCGCGGGGTCCGATGAGGGCGGCGATGAGTTCCTGCCGCTTGAGCGCCACGCGCATGGCATCAGTGCCGTAGATCAGGAGGCCGGTCTTCGCGGGGTCGGGCCGCGCGAAATAGGCGGCGGCGTCCCGCGGGGAGAGCTTCATGCCGCGAGCTCCGCGGCGAGGGCGGTGACGATGCGGTCGGCGAGAATCTCCATGAGCCGCGTCTCCGCGTCCGCGCGGGCGGCGCGGGTGGCCACGGTCGTGCCGGAGGCGGAATAGGCGGTGAAGCCGCGCACATCGCCCTGCGCCACCGTCCCGCCCTCCAGGTTCGCGAGCGTGTAGCGGGCCGTGCCGGTGAGGGTGAAGCGGTCGATCTCCTGCGTGCGGGTGATGACGGAGCCCGCCTCGTCGAGGTCGGCCGCAACGGCCAGCTTGAAGCGCGGCGCCTCCGCGTCGCCCAGCCGGATGTTGAGGGCCCGCGTGAGGCGGAAGGCGTTGGCGCTGTCGGGTGTGCCGAGCGCCACCGACCCGCGCAGGGCGCGCGCGCCCGTGCCCGGGGCGTAGACCGGCGTGAAGCCGCAGGCGGGCAGGAGGGCGAGCCCGCCCAGGAGGCTCCGGCGGGTCAGCCTAGACCACGACATTCACGATCCGTCCGGGGACGACGATGAGCTTCTTCGGGCTGCCGCCCGCCAGCGCGCGTTGCACCGCCTCGTTGGCGAGCACCATCGCCTCGAGCTCGTCCTTCGCGATGTCCTTGGCGACAGTCAGCTCGTCGCGGCGCTTGCCGTTGATCTGAACGGGCAGGGTCACGGTGTCTTCGACGAGCATGGCCTCGTCCGCCACGGGCCAGGGCGCGGCGGCGCAGAGCCCCTCGCCGCCCTGGATCGCCCAGATATCCTCCGCGAGGTGGGGCGTCATGGGCGCCATGAGCTGCGCGAGCGTCATGACCGCGGCGCGCTGGGCGTCGTGGGAGGCCTTGGATTTCGAGAGCGTGGCGGTGAAGGCGTAGAGCTTTGCGATGGCGGCGTTGAAGCCGAAGGACTCCACGCCCATCGTCACGTCGCGGATGGTCTTGTGCATCTCGCGGAGCAGCGCCTGGTCATGCGCCCCGCCCCGGACCTGATCCGGGGCCTCTGCCGCCATCCCCGAGATCCGATCGGAAAGCGCCCACACCCGCCCGAGATGCTTGAAGGCGGCCTCGGCGCCGGAGGCCGTCCATTCCACGTCCCGCTCTGGCGGCGAATCCGACAGCGCGAACCAGCGTGCCGTGTCGGCCCCATAGGCCTCGATGATGGAGAGCGGATCGACGACGTTGTTCTTGGATTTCGACATCTTGGCGGAGGGCACCACCTCCACCTCCGCGCCGCCGTCCTTGAGAACTGCCCTGCCGTCCTTCACATCCACATCCTCTGGGTAGTGATAGACGGCGCGCCCGTCCTTCTCGGAGCGGTAGATCGCATGGGTCACCATGCCCTGCGTGAAGAGCGCGTTGAACGGCTCCGCGCATGCCTCCGGCAGGTGGCCCGTCTTGATCATCGCGCGCGCGAAGAAGCGGGAATAGAGGAGGTGCAGGATCGCGTGCTCCACGCCGCCGATATACTGATCGACGTTCATCCAGTAGCGGGCGGCCTCCATGTCCGTGGGCGTCTCCGCGCGGGGCGCAGTGAAGCGGGTGTAATACCAGCTCGAGTCCACGAACGTGTCCATCGTGTCGGTCTCGCGCTTGGCCATCTTCCCGCAGGCGGGGCAGGGCACGTCGCGCCAGGTGGGATGACGGTCGAGCGGATTGCCGGGGATGGAGAAGTCGATGGGCTCGTTGCCGTTATCGTAGGGCAGCTCGACGGGCAGGTTTTCCTTCTTTTCCGGCACCACGCCGCAATCGGCGCAATGCACGACGGGGATCGGGCAGCCCCAGTAGCGCTGCCGCGAGAGGCCCCAGTCGCGCAGGCGGAACTTGGTCTGGCCCGCGCCGATGCCCTTCTTTTCGGCCCAGGCGATGGCGGCGTCGATGGCGGCCTCGCCCGTCTGCTGTGCCTCGCCCGCGAGGAGCTTCACATAGGTGACCTCCTCCTCCTTGCCGGGCACGTAGGCCGCCCCGCCGTCCTCGGGCAGCGTGATCTCGCCATCCTTTGGCACATAGGTGGAGATGACCGGCAGCTCGTATTTCCGCGCGAAGTCCAGGTCGCGCGCGTCATGCGCCGGGCAGCCGAAGATCGCGCCGGTGCCGTAATCCATGAGGATGAAATTGGCGATATAGACGGGGAGCTCCCAGTCCGGATCGGCCGGGTGGCGCACGCGGAGCCCGGTATCGAGGCCCATCTTTTCCGCCTTTTCGATGGCCTCGGCGGTCGTCCCGCCCTTCCGGCACTCCGCGCAGAAGGCCGCGACGGCGGGGTTCACCGCCTCGAGCTCTTTCGCGATGGGATGATCGGCGGCGATGCCCACAAAGGACGCGCCCAGAAGCGTGTCGGGCCGCGTCGTGTAGACCTCGATCTGTTGCCCCTCTTCCCCCACCACGTCGAAGGAGAATTGCAACCCGCGGGAGCGTCCGATCCAGTTCTCCTGCATAAGCCGCACCTTGGCGGGCCAGTCGTCCAGTCCGTCCAGAGCCTCGAGCAGCTCATCGGCCATGTCCGAGATCTTGAAGAACCACTGCGTGAGCTCGCGCTTCTCCACCTCGGCACCCGAGCGCCAGCCCTTGCCGTCGATCACCTGCTCGTTGGCGAGCACGGTCATATCCACCGGGTCCCAGTTCACGACCGCCGGCTTGCGGTCGACGAGGCCCGCCTCGAGCATGTCGAGGAAAAGCGCCTGCTGCTGGCCGTAATAGTCCGGGTCGCAGGTGGCGAACATGCGCGACCAGTCGAGCGAGAGACCCAGCGGTTTGAACTGTTCGACCATTGTGTCGATATTGGCGTAGGTCCAATCCTTCGGGTGCCCGCCGGAAGCCATGGCGGCGTTCTCGGCGGGCATGCCGAACGCGTCGAAGCCCATGGGATGGAGGACGGCATGGCCCGTGGCCATCTTGTGGCGCGCGATGACGTCGCCCATGGCGTAGTTGCGCACATGGCCCATATGGAGCCGGCCCGACGGATAGGGGAACATCTCCAGCACGTAGTATTTCGGCTTCGCGGGGTCGCGCGTGGCGGTGAAGAGCCCGGCCTCTTCCCAGGCTTTCTGCCAGCGGGCCTCGATCTCTGCGGGGGCGTAGGCGGGCATGGAGCGTCCATTCCTGATGCGAACATGACAAATGCGGAGCCCACGAATTTCTTCGGAAATTCGTGGCGCCGAGCAGAGGTTTAGGCGCTTCGGAGCGGGGAGGCCAGAGCCTAGCGGCGGGCGTCGATGTTCCCGGTGCGAAGCTGCCGGGCGCGGGTCAGGATGGCGTCTTCCACGGCGCGCACGGTGGAGGGGCTCGCCGGGCCCGAGCGGGTCAGGAGCGAGAGCTTGAGCGACCGCGCGTCGAGCGCGGGATCGCTCACCAGCACCGTGGCGCGGTAGGCGCGGCCCCCGCCCGGCGGCGTGCCGAAGCCCGTGACGATGACGCCCGTGAACGGATCCACCGTCTGCACCGGCAAAAAGCTCAGCACGTCGAGGGCGGCATTCCAGATGTAGCGGTTCACGGCCACCGTGTCACCGCCGCGCACCCGGGTGGCCTGCTCGGTGGGGGGCGCGTCGCCCCGCCCGCCGAAGAGCCCGCCGCCGCAGCCCGTGAGGGCCATGGCGCCCAAAAGCCCGAGAATGCGCAATACGGTCATGGTGTCCTCATCCCCCGGAAACTCCTGTCGAATACCCGCGTTCCCGCGCGCTGCCAAGGGGTTAGGCCCCCCCGGAGGCCCGCGCAAAAAGAAAGAGCGGCCCCGAGGGACCGCTCTGACTTTGGACTTGAGGCTTCGATCAGAAGTCGAAGGACACTGCGACCGTGACGCCTTCCTTGACGTCCTCGGCTGCGCCGAGCTCGTCGCGGGTCAGGTCGTCGCCGGGGCCTTCGTCGATCTCGGCGTAGGAGACGCGGAGGTTCGCGCCGTTGCCGAGGTCGTAGTCACCGCCGACATAGACCACCGTGGAGCCTTCTGCGCCACCGCCGGTCTCACGCTCGTCGCGGTAGCCGCCGAAGAGGGTGAGGCCGTTGCCTGCGTCGAACGTCGCGTTCAGCTGCAGGTCCTCGTCGTTGCCGTCGTGGAAGAGGAAGCCAACCGTGATCGGGCCGTCTGCGTAGTCGAGCGCGATACCGTAGTTGTCGTCCACCGGATCCTGGGACACGTAGAACACCGTCGCGGTCACAGCGCCGAAGGTGAAGGCACCCTGGACACCGATCGATTCCACGTCGGAGTCGCCACCGAGACCGTCTTCCTTGGCGTAGGCGAAGCCCACCTCTGCGCCGCCGAGCGTCGTGGACGCGCCGATTGCGTAGATTTCCTGGAGAACGCCGTCGACACCTTCCTGGTAGCCGAAGGTCACGTCGACACCGCCGAAGGAGGACGTCGCGCCGAGCTGCAGGTTCTGGAAGTCGTCGTCCGTGTCACCCTCGTTGGCGTCGAACACGTAGTAGGACACGCCCACTTCGGTCTCGCCGAAGGACACGCGGCCGATCAGGACGCCGTCTTCGCCGAGCGCCTCCGCGTCACCTTCGTCGGCGAAGCTGTCGCCGTCGAGGTTGGTGACCGGGGAGGAGAACAGAGCGTCTGCCGCCGGCGGGGTGTCGCCGAATGCGAGCGATGCCATGTCGGAGGACAGGCTGATCACGAGATCGTCGATCTCGATCTCGTTGCCGTCGAGCGTGGACTCGTCGCTGTTGTTGAACTCGATGTCGCCGGACACCGTGGCCTTCAGGCCATTGTTGAGCGTTGCAGCGTAGGAGAGCGTGCCGCCAACGGACCAGAAGAAGCCGTTGTCGAACTCGTCGTTCCAGCCGAACTCTGCGTCACCGGCAAAGGACACACCGTCCTCTGCGTGTCCGTCTGCAGCTGCTGCGCCTGCGAAGGCCACGATGGCCGTCGAAGCGAGAAGGATGCGTTTCATATTATTCCCTCGTGTTTGCGTTCTCATGGGATGCTTAGTCCCCGAGAACGGGAGTTAGCATGGCAGCGTATTGGCTCCGCACACCCCCGAGGGTCAAGCGAGCGCGGAGCGGGTTTTCGGCGGTGCCCAGGAAATGATGCAAAGCTGCCACACACGTTTCATCCACCTTTGTCGGGTGACAAGAAGCACGCGGGCCAGTAAATCCCGGGGCGGCACAGAGCCAATAAAATAAAGGTCGATATATCATGGGATTGGCTGAGATAGAGGCGCGGATCGCAGCGGCGGAAGCGGCCGCGGGACGGCCCTCGGGCAGCGTCCAACTCATCGCCGTTTCAAAAGTGCAGCCCGCCCCGCGGGTGGCGGCTGTGTTGCAGGAAGGTCACCGAATCTTCGGCGAGAATCGTGTGCAGGAAGCGCAGGATAAATGGCCCGCCTGGAAGGAGGCCCATCCGGACGTCATGCTGCACCTGCTCGGCCCGCTGCAGAGCAACAAGGCCCGCGCCGCCATGGCGCTCTTCGATGTCATCCACACGCTCGACCGCCCAAAGCTCGCCCGCGCCATCGCCCGGATCGCGCAGGAGGAAGGCGCGTGCCCGGACCTTTTCGTGCAGGTGAACACGGGCGAGGAGCCGCAAAAGGCGGGCGTCCCGCCCGCGGAGGCCGATGCCTTCGTCGCGGAGTGCCGGGCGCTCGATCTGCCGGTGATCGGGCTCATGTGCATCCCGCCGGTGGACGAGGAACCGGCGCTTCACTTCGCGCTCCTGGCAAAGATCGCCGCGCGCAACGGGCTCGCCGGGCTCTCCATGGGGATGAGCGCGGATTTCGAGACGGCCGTGCGGCTGGGTGCCACCCATGTGCGCGTGGGATCGGCCATCTTCGGCGCGCGGGAGACGGGCTAGGGCACGATGAGCCGTGTGGCGTGACGGATCCGCGGCGCAAGCCAGAGGAGATGCGCGCGCGAGAGCGCGACGCAGCCCTCCGTGGGTTTGCCCGGCCCGCGCCACGTGTGGATGAAGATCGCGGACCCGCGGCCTTTCACCGGGAAGGGCCAGTTCCAGTCCGTCAGGATGACGAGGTCATAGAGCGGGTCCGCGCGGCGCAGCCTCTCATGAGACGCCGCGTAGGGCGCGCGCACCATCATGTTGTAATCGGCGTCGCCCGGATCATCGGACCACAGATCGCCGGGCCGGATGGGCAGCGCCCAGTCTGCGGGCCGCGCGAGGCGGTCGGGTCGGTAGAGCATCCCCACGAGCCGGTGCGTCCCGCGGGGCGTCGCCCCATCGCCCTCGCGCTTGCGGTGCGTGAGCCCGCCGCGCCCGACGGTGCAGGGGAGCGTCCGGCCAAAGGCGCGGAGGCCCCGCGGGGTGAGCACGAGGTCAGTGGGTTTCATCCAATCGCCCCCCGTCCCGGACTTGACCCGGGACCTATGCGTGTGCCCGTCCTGCTGCCGGCCGTCATGCGTCGATGGATCTGATGCGCCTTCTGACGCGGAGGCTCCCGGTCAGGCCCGGAGCGCGATGGACGGGGCTCACAGAAAATGCCCCGACTTCTCCGCCTTCGTGGCCAGGTAGCCCTCGTTGAACGGGTTCCGGCCCACCTTGAGCGGCACGCGCTCGGTCACCTCGAGGCCCTGCTCCTCCATCCGCGCCACCTTGGCCGGGTTGTTCGTCATCAGCCGCACGGCGCCGAAACCGAGCTTCCGCAGGAGATCAGCGCCCAGCGTGAAGTTCCGCTCGTCATCCTCGAAGCCCAGACGGTGGTTGGCCTCCACGGTGTCGAAGCCCTGATCCTGGAGCGCGTAGGCGCGCATCTTGTTGGCGAGCCCGATGCCGCGCCCTTCCTGCTGCAGATATAGGAGAACGCCCGCACCCTCCGCGCCCATCTGCGCCAGCGCGCCGTGGAGCTGGGGCCCGCAATCGCATTTGAGCGAGCCCAGCACGTCGCCGGTGAAACAGGCCGAATGCAGCCGCGCGAGCACGGGCCTGGCGCGGTCGGGCTGCCCGATCTCCACGGCATAGTGTTCCTCCCCGCCGTCCTCGGGGCGAAACACGTGGAGCCGACCCTCCCCCGCGAGCGCCATGGGAAGGCGCGCGGCCACCACTTCCGACAGCGGCGAGGCGGCGATTTCCTCCACGCTGAGCCGGGTGAGCGCCGCAAGGCCAGCGGGGCCGTCGGCGGGCGCGGTGAGCACGGCGGGGAGGAGCTGCGCCGCCTTGGCGAGCGCGATGCCCGACCGGGCCGCCGCCGCGTCGCCCTCGCGCAGCGTCCGGAACGGGCCTTTCATGACGGCGGTGAGATCGTCCTTGGGATCGGCCACCGCGCAAGCCCAGGGCAGGCCCGCCCCGTCCGGCACCGCGATGCGCGCGATGTCGCCGTCGTAGGCCCGCGCCTTGAGCGTGCGCGCGCGCCAATCGGTGATCGCGAGCACCGGCCGCGTGGGCAGCGCCATGGCGGCGGCGAAGCGGGCGGGCGAGAGCGTCTCCACGGCAAAGACGAGCTGGCCGTCGATCACCACCGGCAGCCCCATGCGCAGATCGGCGCGGGCGCGCGCGATGAGCTCGTCAGGGGTGGGAGCAAAAGCCATGACGTCTCATAGGCCGGGAGCGCAGGGAGGGCCAGACAGCCGATTTTGAAACAAACCGGCCCGCGGCGACACGGCTCCGTGAGAGACATGTTGCAAATGTTGCTCGCTCCCGGTGCACGCCCACGTGATCAGCAACAGACCGATGGAGACCAGACTTATGGCACAGCTCAAACGCATCCTCCTCATCGACGACGATGAGGACCTGCGCGAAGCGCTCGGTGAGCAGCTGCTCATGACCGACGAGTTCGACGTCTTCGAGGGCGGCTCCGGCGCGGAGGCGATGGAGAAGATCAAGGAAGGCCTCTACGACCTCATCATCCTCGATGTGGGCCTGCCCGACACCGATGGCCGCGAGCTCTGCCGCCTCATGCGCAAGCAGAACGTCAAAAGCCCCATCGTCATGCTCACGGGCCACGACACGGACGCCGACACGATCCTCGGCCTCGACGCGGGTGCAAACGACTACGTCACGAAGCCCTTCAAGTTCCCCGTGCTCCTGGCCCGCATCCGCGCCCAGCTCCGCCAGCACGAGCAGAGCGAGGACGCCGTCTTCCAGCTCGGGCCCTACACGTTCCGCCCGTCGATGAAGCTCCTCGTCACCGAGGACGACAAGAAGGTGCGCCTGACGGAGAAGGAAACGAACATCCTGAAGTTTCTCTACCGCTCCACCGAGGGCGTGGTGGCGCGCGACGTGCTGCTGCACGAGGTGTGGGGCTACAATGCCGGGGTGACGACCCACACGCTGGAAACCCACATCTACCGCCTGCGCCAGAAGATCGAGCCCGACCCCTCCAACGCGCGTCTCCTCGTGACCGAAAGCGGGGGCTACCGCCTGGTGGCGTGAGGGTCCGCTGATCCAACCGGCGCGCCGCGCCGTAGGACAAGTTACCCGCCGCGGATCGGGTCACATCCGCACCTCCCTGTTGGACTTGGCCCGGGCCCCGGTTGAAAAATCGGCCCGGGTCTTTTTTTGGCCGGAGGACGCGCGCCCCGTGGTAGGCTCGTCGTCAGGGGGGACTTGAGATGGCAGATCCGTTTCAGGACGTGGACGCCGCGGGGGCGGACTTCATCGCCGTCTTCGCCGAGAGCATGGAGATGCGCCAATCCGATCCGACGATGGAGCGGATCGTGGCGGACTACCTCGCCCAGCTCGATTTCGGAGAGGACACACTCACCGTGGAGATCGGCGCGGGGGCGGGCGCGATCGCGCGGCGCATCGCGGCCCGGGCGGCCCCGGCGCGCGTGATGGGCTACGAGCCCTCGGCGGGCTTCGTGGCCGAGGCGAAGACCCGGGCCGAGGGCGTGGGCAACCTGCACTTCGAGCAGGCGGACGGCGCAGCGCTTCCGCTCGATGCCGGGGTCGCCGACCACGCCATCCTCCATACCGTGCTCACCCATGTCACCGCGCCCGAGGCGCTCATCGCGGAGGCGCGTCGCGTGCTGAAGCCCGGCGGCACGCTCGTGGTTTGCGATTGCGATTTCTCCAAGGCCGCGCTGAGCAGCTTCCCCGATGATCCGCTCGATGCCTGCGCGCGGGCCTTCGTGCGGGAATTCGTCACCGATCCGGACCTCGTGGCGAAGCTGCGCGCCCTCCTGATCGCGGCGGGCTTCGAGATCCGCCACTTCACCGTGACGGCCCGCACCGTGACCGAGGGCGAGAAGCTCCTCCCCTGGGTGGTGGAGACGACGAAGCTCATGGTCGCGCGGGGCGATATCGGGGCCGCGCTCGCGGAGGCGCTCATCGCGGAAATGCACGATCGCACGGCGCGCGGGCGGTTCTACGGCTTTCAGCCCTTTGCCACCGCCATCGCCGCGAGGGCTTGATAAATCCTCGCCTGCTCCCGCGTACGGCGGGTCGCTGTGCGGTTGTTTCATCACGTTTTACAGACTGCGGGAGAAGCTGTGCGGCCAGACAAACCCCGCGTCGGCCGGGGCCATTCGCCCGGGTCTGTTTTGTTTCCCCGAACTCGCCTGAACTTCGCCTCAATTGTTCATTATTTGGAAACTATTCGGTGAGATGGTGATGACACGAGTTCCCGCGTCGGCCCGGGTTATGGTCGGCAACCTCCCTGTTGGACTGCCCGGGCCTCGGTTTGAATGAACCAGCCCGGGCTTTTTTTATGCGCCGCGCCTGCCCCTGTCCGCGTTGACGGGCGCCGCGTCGGCCCTCTAGCCTCCGGGGCATGAAACTCACGCTCCACCACATCAACCTCAGCACCGACAAGGTGGAGGAGATGGACGCCTTCTACCGCGACGTGCTCGGGCTCTCGCAAGAGACGGAGGGCCTGCCCACGCTGGACAAGACCAAGGGCTATGACGGCGACGTGGCCTTCGTCACGGACGGCGCGGTGCAGACGCATCTGGCCAAGAAGGACGTGCTGGCGGCGTTCAAGACCGGCTCCCACCTCAACCCGCTCTCGCGCGGGCATGTGGCCTATCGCACCGACGATCTCGCCGCTTTCAAGGCGCATCTGGACGCACGCGGCGTGCCCTACGCGGACTGGGGGCACACCGCCGTGGCGGGCTGGGCGCAGATTTTCTTCTACGATCCCGACGGCAACGTGATCGAGGTCCACGAGGTGACCGGGGCCTAGGCGGTCCCAGCTGACCCCAGGCGTATTTCCGTGGCTGTCGCCCGGGTGCCAAAGCGGCTAGAGCGGTCGAATACCCCTTGTCGCGAGGTCCTGCCCATGCCCTTCACCCTGGCCACCTGGAACATCAATTCGGTGCGGTTGCGTGCCGACCTTGTGGTCCGGCTCATGGAGGAGGAGGGCCCCGACATCCTGTGCCTGCAGGAATGCAAGAGCCCGGTGGAGAAGATGCCGCTCGAGGTCTTCGAGGCGGCGGGCTACGCCCATTGCGTGGCGCGGGGGCAGAAGGGGTATAACGGCGTGGCGATCCTGTCGAAGCGGCCGCTGGAGGATGCCGGCGCGCTCGATCACGCCGGGCTCGGTCACGCGCGGCACGTGGCGGCGCGGCTCGAGAACGGCGTCGTCATCCACAATCACTACATCCCCGCGGGCGGCGATGTCCCGGACCGCGCCAAGAACGAGAAATTCGACCAGAAGCTGCGCTACCTCAGCGACATGCGCTCCGCCTGGGAGGCGCAGGCGCCCGCGCGCGCGATCCTGGTGGGCGACCTCAACATCGCGCCGCGGGAGGACGACGTGTGGAGCCACAAGCAGCTTTTGAAGGTCGTCTCCCACACGCCCATCGAGGTGGAGCACCTCGAGGCCGCGCAGCAGGCCGGGCGGTGGGTCGACGTCACCCGCGCCGACATTCCCGAGGGGCAGCTCTATAGCTGGTGGTCGTACCGGTCCCCGCAATGGTCCGACAGCGACAAGGGCCGGAGGCTCGATCACATCTGGGCCACGCCGGACATCGCCGGGGCGGCCTCGGGTTCGCGCATCCTGCGCGACGCGCGGGGTTGGGAGAAGCCCTCCGATCACGCCCCGGTCTTCGCGACCTTCGATCTCTGAGACCCGCCGCCGCGGCGGGGTGACTAAGGGCTGCGGCATCGGGCCGGCCCGCGTCACCGGAGAGCGCCGGGCCGGAGCACCGGCTGCGCGTTCTTGGCGTGGCGCGCCATGAGCCGCCTTTGCCGCGGGCGCGGCGGGATCGGCGCGGCCGCACCGGGGGCATGCTCCATGAGGTCGGGAAAGAGCGCGGTCAGTTCCGCCCGGGCCTCCGCCCCCACGGCGCGCAACGCTTCGACCCCGGTGAAAAGGCTCTCGGACGGTGCGCCCTCGGCATAGACGATGTCGTGCTGGTCGAGCAGGAAATGCACGTATTCCACGTCCGTGCATGTCGTGTCGATCTCGATGCCCGGAAGCCCCACGAGGTGGATCGCGGCCACGAGGACCGACGGCGTGTCGAACATCCGCTGCGCGATGGGGGAGGAGACGAGGATGCGATGTTGCCGGGACACCCGCAGCGTCCTCAGCGGCAGACCGCAGCCCAGCGCCCCCGGCGCGATCCGCACCGGCCTCAGCTTCGGATTGGCGGTGAGCTGCGCGCGCGTCAGGCGGCGCCGGGCGATCCAGCGGATGGGCCGGGGCCGCCCGCCCTGGGTCTGGACGAAATCACCGGACGTGAGCGCCTCCACCGGCGCGGTCTCGCCGCCGGGCAGGTCGATACGCGTTCCGGCGGTGAAGCACACCACCACGGAGCCGTCATCGCTCAGGTCCACGTCGTTGCTGTAGAGGTCGTCCTCGCCCCCGGTGTAGTTGTCGTCGAATTTGAACGCTTGCCAGCCCGGCCTGTCGGACACGGGGTCCGGGTCCACGAGTTCGAGGTCGTTGCCGGGCGTGTAGAGGTTCGTGACCTGGTCCTGATCCACGTCGAACCCGCGGGAGATCACCGCCCCCACGAACTGGTTGTTGATGGAGACGTGGCTGATGCGGAAATAGAGATCGGTCTGTTCGTCGAAGGCGATGAAGGAATAGTCCGTCTCGATGAGGGTGCCGGCGGGGAAGGTCCTGCCGCCGATGGTGATGGCCTCGGCGAGCCGTGACCCGTTGTCGTCGCCGAAGACGTCGCCCTCGATCGTGACGCGGACATCGCCCAGCGTGTCGAAGGAAATCTCGTCCTCCTCCTCGGCCTCGCCCCGGTTGGCTTCGGAGCCGAAATTCCGGTCGAGCGCCTCCTCGCCGTCATTGATGTTGGGACGGGTGACGATGGAAAAGGTCAACGGCATGGGCAGCTCCGCACGACTCAACTCCAGGTAGTTTGATGGGGGCCGGGGCGCTGTCCATACGGTCGCGGCGCCCTTCTACGGATCGGCCAAGTCTCGCCGGTCGCCCTGATGATTGTCCACGATAAGGAAACTCATCGATGCACTTTCGTGCGCAGTGCCGGCGCCTTGGGCAGAGCCCGTCGTCTCGATCCGAGGTGTCGGAGAGGGCGCGCGGAAGCCGGTCATAAGGCCTCCCCTCCCATAGGCCTGGGCGGCGATGCCGGGGTCCTGCGCGGACCCCGGTGCTTCGCCTTGGGCGCTCAATCTTCCCAGAAGGCCTCCTGCCAGCCCATGTCGGGGATCTCCTCGACGATCTCGAAGGCCATCGTATCCGTGAAGCTGCGCCCGTGCCGGTCGGTGACCATCACGGTCAAGCTATGGATACCCGCAGGCAGATCGGCGGGGAGCTCCACCGTCCAGAGATGCTGGGAGGAGTTCGTCCAGAGCCAGCTGTCGAGCGGGCCCGCCGCGCCTTCCCAGATCGAGCCTTGGAACATCTCGTAGCCGTTATTGCCCGTGGCCGAGGCCATGGCACGCCGCGTGTCCGAGAACTGCCGGAAGATGGCGTAGGGGTCCGAGGCCTCGATGGAGCGCAGCTTCGCCTCGCCCTCGCCCGCCTGGGTGCGCGTGGCCATGAAGCCCACGCCCCCGTTGATGAAGAGCATGACCTCGCTTTCGGTCGTGCCGTTCCAGACGTTGACGACCGCGCGCGTGCCGCCCTCGAGGTCCGCGCGGGTGAGCATGTTCACGTCGCCCATGTCGTTGAGGCTCACCGGTGGCATCACGTCGCCGCGGTTACCCCCGTAGAGCTCCACGTAATCGACGAGGCTCTGTGCCCAGTCGCGGTAGCGCGGTGAGTTGAAGGAAACGTGGAACTGCTCCTCGTGGGAGTGGGTGAAGGACTTGAAATCCTCGACGTAATCCGAGCCGTCAAAAGAGATGGCGTAGAACCCGCGGGGGGAGCCCAGCCGCTGGTTGGCGCCTGGCACGAGATCGTCGTTGAGGCTGCCCGACCACCAGGAGCCCGACAGCGCCCCGGTCACGATCTGGTGGAAGGGGGCGGGACCCACGCCGGTATTCTCCTCCCAGCCCTCGTAGTATTCGCCGGTCAGGATATTCTCGGTCGTGTGCGTGTGGCCCGAGAGGCCGAGCACGGGCCGGTCGCCCAGCACCGCCACCAGATCGGCGAGGTTGTCCGTCTGGTGCTTGGCGGCCGTATTGTCCGTGAACGTCTGGAAGGGGATATGCGCGTTGAGGACAATGAGCTTGTCCTCGGGCACGTTGGCCAGATCGTTGGCGAGCCACTCGAGCTGACGCCCGGTGATGACGCCATTGTAGGTCGTTGAGGCCTCAGCGGCGCAGAACGGATGCGGGTCCACGCCGTTGCAGGGGTAGCGCACGTTATCGAGCGTCACGAAATGCACGTTGCCGATGTCGAAGGAGTAGTATTCCGGCCCCCATTCGCGGCGGAACGTGTCGAAAGAATGCTGATCGTCGTCGGCGTCGAAATCGAGGTCGTGGTTGCCCGCGACGTAGTATTGCGGCGTGTCGCCCACGGCGATGATCTGCTTGAAGCGGGGATAGAGCGACAGGTCATCGCCCATCACGTCCCCTTCGAAGAGCAGGCATTCGGTGTCGCTGTTGTCCCGCGCGGCCAGCATGTGCCCGGCGGTCTCACGGACGTAGGACACCTGCATGTTGAAGTAGGGCTGCGCGTCGCCGAACACGAGGCACTCGAACGCGGCCCGGTCGCTCTCATCCTCCACCAGCGGGAAGTTGACGGCGGCGGGCATGGGCCCGGTGGGCTCGATCCCGCCAAAGCGCAGATCGGGGGAGCCCGCGACCTTGTGGATGTAGTTGAACTGCGGAACGAGGAACTCGTCCACCGGCGCGGCATAGCCCGCGGGCTTGGTGATGAAGAGGTTCATGTCGTCATAGATCGGCAGCTCATAGCTGCCGTCCTCGCCCGTCGTGACGACCTCGCGCCCGTTTGACACCATCACGCCAGCGACACCGGCCTCGCCGTCGTCGAGCATGCTGTTGCGGTTGGCATCGAGAAAGACGGTGCCGCGCGCGGCGTCGGTCTCTCCTGCGATGACTTCGACGCTACCGAGGTAGGACGTGTCCTTGGCCAGTGCGCTCGACCCGAGGAGAACGGCCAGCGGGGCGAGGTAAAGGGGTTTGAGGGTCATGACGTGCTCCGAAATGTGGCGGTGATGCCGGGTCAGCATCGCGTGAGTCCGTGACGCCGGAACTGGCCCCTCGTGAATTTTTGCGAACAGATTTGTGACGCGGCATGATTTTGCTTGCCGCCGCATCAATCTGGCCCCCTTGCCCCGCTTTGTCCGTGCACGCATATGTGGCGAGACCAAATCAAACCGACGGAGCCGGACATGCTCGAGCTCAACGCAGGCCCCGAGGCGGGCGACCTCATCAAGGACGGAACGGAGGCCAGTTTCATGGCCGATGTCGTGGAGGCCTCCCAGGAGGTGCCCGTCATCGTGGATTTCTGGGCCACGTGGTGCGGCCCCTGCAAGACGCTGACGCCCGCGCTCGAGGCGGCGGTGACGAAGGCCAAGGGCGCAGTGAAGCTCGTGAAGGTCGACGTGGACCAGAATCAGGCCATCGCCGCGCAACTCCGCATCCAGTCGATCCCCACCGTCTATGCATTTTACAAGGGCCAGCCCATCGACGGCTTCCAGGGCGCGCTGCCGCCCTCGGAGGTCGACGCCTTCATCGATAAGGTGGCCCAGGCCGCGGGCGGCAGCGCCGATGGCGGGCTCGGCGACGCCGTCGCGGCCGCCGAGGAGATGCTCGAGGAAGGCGCCGCCGTGGACGCGGCGCAGACCTTCGCCGCGATCCTCGAGGAGGACGGCACCCATGCCGCCGCCTATGGCGGCCTCGTGCGCGCCCATGTGGCGCTGGGCGATCTCGATCAGGCGGAGGCGATCCTGAACGGCGCGCCCGCCGAGATCAGCACCGCCTCCGAGCTCGAGGCCGCCCGCGCGCAGATCGAACTCGCGCGGCAGGCCGCGGGCGCGGGCCCGGTGGCGGAGCTTCGCGCGGCGGTGGAGGCCGCCCCCGAGGATCACCAGGCGCGGTTCGATCTGGCCCAGGCGCTCCACGCCACTGGAGACGCGGCTGGGGCGGTGGACGAGCTACTCGAGCTTTTCCGGCGCGACCGGGAGTGGAAGGACGGCGCCGCCAAGGCGCAGCTCTTCACCATCTTCGACGCGCTCAAGCCCAACGACCCCGTGGTGCTGGGCGGGCGGCGCAGGCTCTCGTCCATGATATTTGTCTGAGGTGCCTCAGGCACTAAGCTCAGGATATGGCTTGGACAGGTGACCTTCCCGACACGATCCCGATTTTTCCGCTGCCCGGAGCGCTGCTCCTGCCGCGGTCGCGGCTGCCTCTGCATCTTTTCGAGCCGCGCTACCTGGCCATGCTCGAGGATTGCCTGAAGACGCGGCACCGCCTCATCGGGATGATCGCTCCCTATGAAAGCCCCGGCGGCGAGAAGCTCCACACCATCGGCTGCGCGGGCCGCGTGAGCGCGTTCTCGGAGACCGATGACGGCCGCTACATGATCACGCTCGCGGGCATCTCGCGCTTCCGCGTGAAGGAGGAGGTCTCCGGCTTCACGCCCTACCGCCGGTGTGAGGTGGACTGGTCGGGCTTTGACCGCGATATCGGCCCCGCCGAAAAGGATGGACATTTCGAGCGCACGGAATTCATGGACCTCCTGCGCCGCTATTTCGCCTCCCAGAGCCTCTCCACCGACTGGGAGAGCCTCCAGGAGGCCGAGGACGAGCTCCTGGTGAATTCGCTCTCCATGCTCTGCCCCTTCGAGCCGGAGGAAAAGCAGGCGCTTCTCGAGGCGCCCTCCCTCGCCACGCGCCGCGAGACGCTCGTGACGCTCATCGAATACGCGCTGCGGGGCGGCCAGGCGGACGAGGTCATGCAATGAGCGCGGAATTCGACCGCAAGATGCTCGAGGTGCTGGTCTGTCCGCAGACCCGGCAGCGCCTGAGCTACCAGGCCGACACCCAGGAGCTCGTCTCCAAGGCCGCGCATCTCGCCTTCCCGATCCGCGACGGGATCCCGGTGCTTCTGGTGGACGAGGCGCGCCAGCTCGACTGAGGCCGCGCACCGCCGGAGCGGGATCGAGCGGCCAGCCCCTCGAGCTCCCCGAAGTACGACGCACAAAGAAGTGGTAGTTCGGCACTCCGGCCCCGTCTTCTTTGTGCTTTGTACTTCCGCCGGAGGCCGTTCCCGCTAGATGGGCCGACCCTGAAGGAGCTTCGGCAGATCCCCCGTCAGACCCGCCGCCTCGCGCATGAAGCCGCGGCGCAGGCCGGGCAGCGCATTGACCGCGCCCATCCCGAGGTCGCGCAGTGCGCGGAGCCCGGGGCGATCGTTGGAAAAGAGGCGGTTGAAGCTGTCGGTGGCCAGCGCGAGCGTGGCCGTGTCGAAGCGCCGCCAGCGTTGGTAACGGGCGAGGACAGCAGCGCCGCCGATATCCTCGCCCCGATTGCGCGCCTCCGAGAGGACTTCGGCGATGGCGGCCACGTCCCGCATGCCGGCGTTGAGGCCCTGGCCCGCGATGGGGTGGATGCCATGGGCCGCGTCGCCCACGAGCGCCACGCGCTCGGCCACGAAGCTCCGCGCCAGAGAGAGGTTGAGCGGGTAGGTGAAGCGGTCCCCCGCGAGCCGCACCGCGCCGAGGAAGTCGCCGAAGCGGGGGCGCAGAACGGCGAGGTAGGCCGCGTCGTCCATCGCCGCGATGGCCTCGGCGCGCGCCGCGGCCTCGGTCCAGACGACGCCCACGCGCTTCTCCGTCAAGGGCAGGATCGCGAGCGGCCCCTCTGGCAGGAAGAGCTGGTGGGCCACGCCGCCATGGGGCCTTTCGACCTCGAGCGCGCAGACGAGCGACGTTTGCCCGTAGGGCCATGCCATCCGCCCGATCCCGGCGCGTCGGGCGGTGCCCGAACCGCGCCCGTCGCAACCGATGAGGAGCGGAGCGCTGAGCGTCCGACCGTCGTCCAGCGTCACCTCCGCATGGCCGGGGGCCACCCGCTGGTCCACCACGCGGGCCGTCGCCAGATGGGTGAAGCGCGGCTCGTCCTGCTCGGCTTCGAGCAGCGCCACCCGGGCGTGGCGGTCCTCGACCATGTAGCCCATGGGATCGGGCCCGATCTCGGCATGGTCGAAATGCATGAAGAAGGGCGCGGGCCGCTGCCCGGTGCGCCCGTCGCTCACCTTGATGGCGCGCATGGCCTCCGCGTTCGGCGCGAGCGCCTCCCAGAGCCCGAGTTGCCCCAGCATCCGCGTCGTGGCGAGCGCCATGGCGTAGCTGCGCCCGTCGAAGCCGCGCTTTCGTCGCGTGGCCTTCGGCAGCGCGTCGATCATGGTGACGTCGAAGCCCTGCCGCGCCAGCGCCAGGGCGAGGGTGGAGCCGACAATGCCGCCCCCGGTGATGAGGATATCGCTTTGCACGCCTTGAGATATGGCCAAGGATGGCGCGAAGTAAATGCGAGGGGCGGGGCGGAATGGACTGGCGCGACAAAACGGCGGCCGAGCAGGGGCGCGCCATCGGGGCGGGCACCCTCGACCCGGTGGAGCTGGCGGAGGCCTACCTCGAGGCCGCGGCGGCGCATCCGCTCGCCCCGCGCATCTACGCCCGCATGACCGAGGACCGCGCCCGGGCCGAGGCCGGCGCAGCGCGCGCGCGGGCCCGGAACGGCACGCGGCGCGGGCCCCTCGACGGCGTGGCGATCTCCTGGAAGGACCTCTTCGACACCGAAGGCGTGGCCACCGAGGCGGGCTCCGCGCTGCTCGCCGGCCGTGTGCCCGCGCGCGACGCTGAGGTCCTCGCGGCGGCCACGGCGGGCGGGCTCGTATGCCTCGGCAAGACCCACATGTCAGAGCTCGCCTTTTCCGGGCTGGGCTACAATCCCGTCACCGCCACCGCGCCCTGCGTGCATGACCCGGACTACGTGTCCGGCGGGTCGTCGTCGGGGGCGGCGGCCTCCGTGGCCCACGGGCTCGCGAGCGCGGGGATCGGAACCGATACCGGCGGCTCGGTGCGCATCCCCGCGGCCTGGAACGATCTCGTGGGGCTCAAGACGACGGCGGGGCGGGTTTCGAACGCGGGCGTGGTGCCGCTCTGCAAACGCTTCGACACGGTGGGGCCGCTGACGCGGAGCGTGGAGGACGCCGCGCTTCTGCTGTCCGCGCTCGAGGGGGGCGGCCCGGTGGACCTGCGTGGCGCCGACCTCGCGGGGCGGCGGCTTCTCGTGCTCGAGAGCCTCGTCTTCGACGACATCGAGGATGCACCCGCCGCCGCCTTCGAGGCCGCCGCCGCGCGCCTGTCGGCCGCGGGCGCGGTGATCGACCGGGCCCCCTCGCCGGCGGTGGAGGAGGCGTTTTCCTTCGCGCTCCCGCTCTACACGGCAGAGGCCTACGGGCTCTGGCGCGATGCGATCGAGGCCGCGCCGGAGAAGATGTTTCCCGAGATCCTCGCGCGGTTCCGCCTCGGCGCGGACGTCCCGGCCGCCGATTACGTGGCGGGCTGGGAACGGCTCGCGCGGCTGCGCGGCGCCTTCCATGCGGCCACGACGGGCTATGACGCGGTGATCATGCCCGCCTGCCCGATCCTGCCGCCCCAGATCGCGCGGCTCGGGACCGACCACGACTACTACGTCTCGCGCAACCTCTATACGCTGCGCAACACGCGGGTGGCCAACCTCATGGGCGCGGCGTCGCTCACGCTGCCCACTGGGGTGGCGTCCTGCGGGCTCATGCTCACGGGGCCGCCGATGCAGGAGGAGCGGCTCTTGCGGCTCGGTGCCGCGGTGGAGCGCGCGCTCGCCTAGGGCCGGGCGCGCCTGAGTGTGGCGGATTGGGTTCAGCGCAGCGAATACGCCGCAAGGGGCGCGAGCTTTGATGTGGACGCGTGAGTCCGTGGTGGTCTAGAACTTCCCCAATACGGGGCAAAAGACCCCGACCTGAGGCAGTAATGATGACCCCCGAGAGGTACCGTTCCCTCCCCGATGCCACGTGGCCGCGTTTGCGCGCCCTTCTCGACGTGCATGCGCCCGGTGGGGAGCCCGTGAACATGACGATCGGGGAGCCGAAGCACCCCTTCCCCGATTGGCTGCCCGAGATGCTGGCCAGCCACAGCGCCGAATACGGGCGCTACCCCGACAATACCGGCCTGCCGGAGCTGCGTGCGGCCATCGCGGCCTGGATCGCGCGGCGCTACCGCGTCACGGTCGATCCCGAGACGCAGGTCATGGCCCTGAACGGCACGCGGGAGGGGCTCTTCAACGCCGCGCTCGCGCTGGCGCCCGATGCCGACAGCGGGGCAAAGCCCGCGGTGCTCCTGCCCAATCCGTTCTATCCCGTCTACGGCATCGCCGCGCTTTCGGTGGGGGCGGAGCCCGTCTACGTGCCCGCCACGGCGGAGACCGGCCACCTGCCGGACTATGCGAGCCTGCCCGCGGAGGTGCTCAACCGGACCGCCATCGCCTATGTCTGTTCGCCCGCGAACCCCCAGGGGCGCGTGGCCTCGCACGACTACTGGAAAGAGCTCTTGGCGCTCGCCGAGCGCTACGATTTCCGCGTCTTCTCCGACGAATGCTATTCGGAGATCTACCGCCACGCGCCGCCGCCGGGCGGGCTCGAGATGGCCGTGGCCCACGGCGCTGATCCCGAGCGGGTCACCGTCTTTCACTCGCTCTCCAAGCGCTCGAACCTGCCGGGCCTGCGCTCGGGCTTCGTGGCGGGGGGCCCGCGCTCCATGGTGGAGATCAAGCGGATGCGCGCGCTGGCGGGGGCGCCCCTGCCCAATCCGGTGCAGCGGGTGAGCGCCGCGGTCTGGGCCGACGAGGACCACGTGATCGCCAATCGCCGCCAATATTCGGACAAGTTTCAACAAGCTGACCACATTTTCGCCGGGATTGAGGGCTACGACAGCCCCGAGGCCGGTTTCTTCCTCTGGCTCCGCGTGGGGCACGGCGAAGCGTTCGCAGAAACGCTCTGGAAGGAGACCGGCGTGCGCACCCTGCCGGGCGCGTATCTGAGCAGAGGCGTCCGGGGCCCCCAAGGCACCCAGAACCCCGGCGCCGATTACATCCGGGTGGCGCTCGTCGCCCCCATGGAAGAGACGATCCGCGGCCTCACCGCGCTGCGCGACTATCTCGTGACCACAGGACGAGGCTGACCACATGGCGTATCAGACCCAGGGGCGCGACCCCCTTCTCGATCAGGGCATGCAGGAGGCGCTGGAGCGCCGGGGGCGCGAGCTTCTGGGCGTGCTCCTGGGCGCGCTCGGGCTCGCGGCGGCGGTGATGATCCTGACCTATTCGCCCGACGACCCGAACTGGATGGTGGCCACCGACGCGCCGGTGCAGAACTGGCTGGGGCGCACGGGCGCCACGGTGGCCGCGCCGCTCTTCATGATCGTGGGGTGGGGGGCGCTGGGGATCGCCGCGATCCTCCTCGTCTGGGGCGCGCGTCTGGCGCTCGATATCGGGCGGGAGCGGGCCTTTGGCCGCGTGATCTTCGCCCCGATCGCCGTGGCGCTCATGGCGATCTATGCCGCCACGCTGGCTCCGCCGCCGGCCTGGGGCCATTCCTTCGGGCTGGGCGGGCTCTTCGGCGACACTGTGCTGCTCATGATCCTGCAGATCGTGCCCTGGTCCGCGGCGCTCGGGGCCAAGCTCATGTCGCTCCTCGCCGCGCTCTCGATGCTTTCGCTCACGGCGTTCGTCCTGGGCTTCACCTGGGCGGAGCTTCGCAGGCTCGCGCGCTGGCTGGTTCTGGGGCTCGTCCTGCTCTACGCCTACGCCCTGCGCGCGCTCGGCCGTGGCGCGCAGTTTTCCTATGAGAGAAGCATCGCCGCCGCACAGAGCTACCAGGCGAGCCGCGCCGCGCGGAGGGAGGAAGAGGCGGCCAACGACGACCTCTGGGCGCAGCATATGGGCGCCGTGGGCGCCCACGATGGGGCCGAGGCCGGTGCCTCCGCCGAGGAACGCGCCCGGGTGGCGCAGGTCATCCGCCAGAAGCTTGCAGGTCAGGAGCGGGCCCCCGCACCCGCCGCAATGCCCGCCGCAAGGCCCGCCGCCAAACCCGCACCGGCCGCGGAGAAGACCGGCCTGCGCGCCTTCCTGCCCCCGCTCACGCGCCGGGAGCCGCAGGCCTCCGCCGCGGCCATGCCCGAGCCGGAGCTGGTGACGCCCCTACCCCTCGACGCCGATGTGGCGCCCACCTCCGAGGATCGCGTGCGTTCCAAGATCGCCAAGGCGATCCGGACCCGGGGGCGCGAGGCGACCGACCGGACCATGACGCTCGCGCCTGAGGAGGCACCCGTGCCGTTCCTGCGCGCCGAGCCGCAGCTGACGCGCGGCCCGGTCCCGACGGCGCCGCAGGCCCCGTTCGAAATCGACGCGAGCGGCGAGACCGTCTTTGATGACGACGATGACGACCAGGCTGCCGCAGCCGCCTTCGCCGCCCTGGAGGGCGAGGCCCCGGCCATCCCCGTGCCGGAGCCCAAACGCGTCGTGCAGCATGCGCCGAAGAAGACGGTGAAGCCGTCGACCCGCGCGCAGGAAGAGGCGCAGCCCAAGCTCGCCTTTGCCGAGGACAGACCCGATTACGCGCATCCGCCGCTCTCGCTCCTGATGAACCCGGACCGGGTGGAGCGCCATCACCTGAGCGACGACGCGCTCGAGGAAAACGCGCGGATGCTCGAGAACGTGCTCGACGATTACGGCGTGAAGGGTGACATCGTGAGCGTCCGTCCCGGCCCCGTGGTGACGATGTACGAGCTCGAGCCCGCGCCGGGGCTCAAGGCCTCCCGCGTGATCGGGCTCGCCGACGATATCGCGCGCTCGATGTCGGCGCTGTCGGCGCGTGTTTCCACCGTGCCGGGGCGCAGCGTCATCGGGATCGAACTCCCCAATGAGAAACGCGAGATGGTCGCGCTACGCGAGATCCTGTCGGGTCGCGATTTCGGGGACACGAACATGCGCCTGCCGCTGGCGCTGGGCAAGGATATCGGCGGCGACCCCATCGTGGCGAACCTCGCCAAGATGCCTCACCTCCTCATCGCGGGGACGACGGGCTCCGGTAAGTCCGTGGCGATCAATACGATGATCCTCTCCCTCCTCTACAAGCTCACGCCCGAGGAGTGCCGGCTCATCATGATCGACCCCAAGATGCTGGAACTCAGCGTCTATGACGGCATCCCGCACCTCCTCTCCCCCGTCGTCACCGACCCGAAGAAGGCGGTCGTCGCTTTGAAATGGGTCGTGGGCGAGATGGAGGACCGCTACCGCAAGATGTCCAAGATGGGCGTGCGCAACATCGAAGGCTACAATTCCCGCGTGGCCGACGCGCTGTCGAAGGACGAGATGTTCACGCGGACGGTCCAGACGGGCTTTGACGACGACACGGGCGAGCCGGTCTGGGAGACCGAGGAGATGCAGCCAGAGAAGCTGCCCTACATCGTCGTCATCGTGGACGAGATGGCCGACCTCATGATGGTCGCGGGCAAGGAGATCGAGGCCTGCATCCAGCGTCTGGCGCAGATGGCGCGCGCCTCCGGCATCCACCTCATCATGGCCACGCAGCGGCCCTCCGTCGACGTCATCACCGGCACGATCAAGGCGAATTTTCCGACGCGGATCTCCTTCCAGGTGACCTCCAAGGTCGACAGCCGCACGATCCTCGGCGAACAGGGCGCCGAGCAGCTTCTCGGGATGGGCGACATGCTCTACATGGCCGGCGGGGCCAAGATCACCCGCGTCCACGGGCCGTTTTGCTCCGATGAGGAGGTCGAGGAGATCGTCACCTACCTCAAGGCCTATGGCCCGCCGGACTACGTGGGCGGCGTCGTGGAAGGCCCGGCGGAGGAGAAGGAGAGCGATATCGACCTCGTCCTCGGCCTCGCGGGCGGGATCGGCGGCAACACCGACGGCGAGGACGCGCTCTACGACCAGGCCGTGGCCATCGTCGTCAAGGACCGCAAATGCTCCACCTCCTATATCCAGCGCAAGCTCGCCATCGGCTACAACAAGGCCGCGCGCCTCGTGGAGCAGATGGAAGACGAGGGTGTCGTGAGCCCGGCCAACCACGTGGGCAAACGCGAAATCCTCGTGCCCGAGCAGGGGTGATCGGCGCGTTCACGCGTCTGCTATCGCCTAGCACTCGGCAATGACGTCTGGTGGGCTTATGTACGCATGGCCCACCGATGAGAGGTTCGAGATGACACTGACCCGCAGAGCTTTCGGCGCCGCCGCGCTGGCCTTCGCCGCGCTGCCCGTCCGGGCGCAGGAGATCCCGCTTTCGCAGCTCAGCGCCTATCTCAACGGGCTGACAACGGCCACGGGCGCCTTCACGCAAGTCACCGAGGCGGGCGACGTGAGCACGGGGACGATCTACATCAAGCGGCCAGGGCGGGTGCGGTTCGAGTATGATCCGCCCGAACGTGCGATGGTGATCGCGGCAGGCGGGCAGCTCGCCATCTTCGATCCGCGCTCCGACGAGCCCACGCGCTACCCGCTGAACCAAACGCCGCTCTCGATCATTCTGGCGCGCGACGTGGATCTCGCGCGGGCGAACATGGTCACCGGCGTCAGAAGCGACGGGCAGACGACGACCGTGCGCGCGCAGGACCCCGACAATCCGGAATACGGGTCCATCGACCTCGTCTTCACGGCCAACCCGGTGGAGCTGCGCCAATGGGTGATCCGGGACGGAAACGGCGCGGAGACCACGGTGATCCTCGGTGCGCTGGAGACCGGCGGGCGTGTGCGAGACCGGCTTTTCAACATCGTGACCGAGGCCCGCCTCTGGGCACAATGACAGCCCAGCGCGGCCAAGACTTTTCGAAAAGTCTTCCAAGGGTTTTCGAAAACCCTTTGTAAAAGTCTTCGAAGACTTTTGGCGCCCGCGGATGGCCCGCGGCTCAGATCTTGCGGCAGGCCTCAAGCTGGCTGTGGTAGAGCACCGAGCGGTCCCCCACCTCCTGCGCCACGCGCATGAGCCAGGGCTTGCCGCGGTAGCTGCCGCGGCGGTAGCCCGTGCGCCCGTCATGGTAGGCGAGGTACTGGTTCGTGGCGTCATTGAGAGGGATGCCGAGCTCGGCATGGGACTTGGCCATGTACCAGCCCATGAAATCGGTGGCGTGGCGGATATTGTCCCGCCGGGAGCGAAATCCGCCCTCCGCATCGCGATACTCGTCCCAGGTCCCGTCGAGGGCCTGGGAATAGCCGAACGCGCTCGATTGCCGACCCACCGGGATGATGCCCAGCCGGTAGCGGAACGGCGTCTTCGCGTTCGAGACGAATTTAGATTCCTGGTAGATCGTCGCCATCTGCACGGCCACCGGAACGCCCCATTTGCGTTCCGCCGCCTTCAGCGCGCGCAGGTAGCCCGCGCGCTGGTCGAGGATCGAACAGGCATTGTCGAGGTTGCGCGGGGCCTCGCCCGACCCGCCCCCGGCACAGCTCGCCAGGAACGTCATCAGGAGTATCGCGCGGAGGGGTCTGCTCATGTGCCTCACTCGCTTTTGTTTTCCGCAGACTACCCCATTCTGCCCCGTGGCAAAATCACGATTTTCAGCGCTCAGAGCACGAGGGCGAGTACGAGGGGGAGCGTGACCACCGAGGCGGCGGTGGTGAGCACCACGAGCCCCGCCACCGGCGCGGCATCGGCGCCGTATTTCTCCGCGATGAGGTAGCTCGTCACCGCCGCGGGCGCTGCGAATTGCAAAACGAGGATGCCAAAGGCCACCGGCGGCAGCGCGAAAGAGAGCCCGATGCCCGCCGCCACGCCGGTACAGAGGCCGAGCTTTACCGCCGCCATCAGAGCCGCGCGCCCGATATGGCCGGGCGAGAGGCGCGCGATGGCCACCCCCAGCGTGATCAGCATGAGCGGGATGCCGAGCTGTCCCACGAGGCGCAGCGTGTTCGTCACCACCTCCGGCGTCTCCCAGCCCTGCCAGAGAAAGAGCGCGCCCAGAAGCGTGGCCCCCACCATGGGCTCCCGCACGAGCGTGAGCGGGTTCGAGCTCCGCGTCACGAGCCAGAGCCCGATGGTGAAGGCGAAGACCGTGCTCACCGCGAAGACCACCACCGCATATCCGAGCCCCTCCTCCCCGAAGGCGAAGAAGGCGAGCGGCAGCCCGATATTGCCCGTGTTCGACATCACGAGCGGCGCGTGCCAGGTCCGCGGCTCGAGCCGCCCGACCCGCACGACGAGCGCCATGACGGCCGTGAGCGCGGCATAGGTCGCGATGGCCGCCACCGTGAGCTGGGTGAGCGCGGCGGGCGCGATCTCGGTCTCCATGAGCGCCACGAAGATGAGCGCCGGGATGCCCAGCGTCATGGCCAAACGCGTGACGAAGGCCACGCGGTATTCGAGCCCGAGCTTCACCCAGACGAAGCCGATGCCCGCCAGGGCGAAGACCGGCGCCACGATTTCGAGCACTGTCAGGGCGAGGTTCACACAGTGTTTCCTTTAACTTTTTGCGAGAATCGCGGACACCAGAGGGCGTGTAAGGGGCTGTCATGTTCAAAGTGCGCGCGAAATACCACCTGGGCCAGGTCGTCCGGCACCGCAAGCATCCGTTTCGCGGCGTCGTCTTCGACGTCGATGCCGAGTTCGCCAATACCGAGGAATGGTACGAAGCGATCCCCGAGGACGCGCGCCCGCCCAAGGAGCAGCCCTTCTATCACCTGCTCGCCGAAAACGACCAGAGCTACTACGTGGCCTACGTGTCCGAGCAGAACCTCGTGGCCGATTATTCCGGGCAGCCGGTGGATCATCCCGATATCGGCGATCTCTTCGGCCCGTTCGAGGATGGCGGCTACCCGCTCCAATTTCAGCTCAACTGACCTGCTCCGAAGGCTAGGCGCTAGTAGCCCAGGGCGCAGCCGTCCTTGCGCGGGTCCGAGGCGCCGCTTAGGACACCGTCGGTCCCGATCTTGATGGCTTGCGCGCCGCCGATGGGCGTCTCCGGGATCGTGACGGCGTGCCCCATTTCCGCGAGCTCTGCGCGCACGGCGTCCGTGTATCCGCGCTCCACCTTCATCGCGCCGGCATCCGAGAACGCGCGCGGCGCGTCGATCGCAGCTTGCGCGTCCATGTCGAAATTCACAAGGTTCGTGACGAAACGCGCGTGGCCGTTGGGCTGGTAGGCCCCGCCCATCACGCCGAATGGCATCGTGACGCGGCCCGCCTTGCGCAGCATGCCGGGAATGATCGTGTGCATGGGGCGCTTGCCCGGGCCCGCCTCGTTCGGATGCCCAGGCGAGAGCGCGAAGCCCGCGCCGCGGTTCTGGAAGAGGATCCCGAAGCGGTCGGAGGCGAGCCCCGAGCCGAAGCTGTGAAAGATCGAGTAGATGAGGCTCACCGACATCCCGCCCGCATCCACGGTGGTGATGTAGACCGTGTCCTTGTGAACCGCCTCGGAGAGGGGCGCGGGATCGGCCATGGCGCGCGCCGGATCGACGAGGGCGGCCAGGCGCGCCGCCGTCTCCTCCGAGAGCATGTGGTCGAGCCGCGCGGTGTGGTCGGGGTCCGCGAGGATGCGGTTGCGCGCGTCATAGGCGAGCTTCGCGCATTCGGCCTCGATATGGGCGCGCTCGGCGCCCCATGGCGCCATGCCCGCGATGTCGAAGCGCTTGAGCATGTTTAGCAGGAGGATCGCCGTGGCGCCCTGCCCGTTGGGCGCGTGTTCCACCAGTTCCAGATCGCCGTAGGTGCCCGAGATCGGCTGCGTGTAGTCGGGGGCGTTCCGCGCGAAATCCTCGTGCGTGTGGACGCCGCCCAGCGCGCGCAGGCTCGCGACCATGTCCTCGGCCACCTCTCCCTCGTAGAAGCCCGCGCGCCCGTCCTGCGCGATGCGCCGCAGGACTTCCGCCTGTTTCGGCGCCCGGAAGACCGCGCCCGCGGGATAGGCCGCGCCGTCCAGCGCGTAATCGCCCCGCGCGGAGGGCTGGAGATTGCCCAGCGCCTCGGCCCAGTCGAAGGCCACGCGGGGGGCCACGGGGATGCCGGCCTCCGCGTAGTGGATTGCGGGGGCGAGGATGGCGGGGAGGCCGATCCTGCCATGGTCCGCGGCGAGGCGGCAGATGGCGTCGACGGCACCGGGAATGGTGACCGCGTGTGCATCGTAGGGCGGGACCGTGGCGTGCCCGGCCGCGCGGAGCGCGTCGGCCGAGAGCGCCGCCGGCGCGCGGCCCGACCCGTTCAGGGCGATGATGTCGGCCTCCGGCGTGGGCGCGACGAGGGCGAAAAGATCGCCGCCGATCCCCGTCATCTGTGGCTCGCAGATCCCCAGAAGCACCGCTCCGGCCAGCGCGGCATCCACGGCGTTGCCGCCCGCCTCCATGATCTGCACCGCGACCTTGGCCGCCAGGGGGTGGGAGGTCGCGCACATGCCGTTCGTGGCGTAGACCGCCGAACGGCCGGGCTGGTGGAAATCGCGCATGCGGGGCGTCCTCTCAGTGCTCATCTGTCGCGCCCGGAGGTTAGGGCGCAGCGCGCGCAGTGCAACGCCAGGGCGCTGTGCGGCCACGCGCAGGCAGCTCGATCGGGCAGTGAGGAGGGAGGTTGGAACCCCGGCGCCGCGTACTGGGTGGGGGCTATAACACGCGGCACCGGGGTGAAGCTCTTAGTAGCTACAAGACTAGGGATGCGGGGAGATGGGGCCCTTCCGGGGGAAGGATCGTGACGAAATCGCGGCAAAGCGCGGCGCGATGGAAACACTCTGTTGTCACCTCCGACGCTTGCCCGTTCAGCGGCCCGCTGGCGCGCGCGCACGCGACCGCCGCGGCACGGTCCCCCGCGCACCCAGGCACTCACCGGCCCACACCCTAAGTGAGGAGAGACAGGGGCGTCAGACCGCGCTTTCGCCCAGCGTCATCCGGAACGTGAGGTGATTGACCTCTCCCCGCCGCTCGTAGCTCAGGTCCTTGGCCAGTTCCCCGATGAGAAACCAGCCGAAGCCGCCCTCGGGCAGGTCGGCGACCTCCACGTCGAGGTTGGCGGGCATGCCCAGCGGCGTCTGGCCGCCGGGCATGGGTTTCCCGAAATCCTGGAGCGCGATGGCGATGCCGCCGGGCACATAGGTCAGGTCGAGCTCGATGCGGCCGTCGCCCCTTTCCTCATAGGCGTGCTCGGCCACGTTGTTGAGCACCTCGGCCAGCACGAGCTCCACCGTCCCCCGCTCCTCGGGCAGGAAATCGCGGCCCGCCATGTCCGACATCAGCGTCTGCAGCGAGGCGCGCACCTCGAACATGTCGGACAGGCACCGGACGCGGATGGCATCGTCGTCGGTCTCCACCTCGATCATGGCACACCGTCAGGAGGCGAGGGCGGGCACGGCCGCGGCCATGTCGCGATGGATGGTGAAGATCGTGTCCATGCGCGTGAGCTTGAAGACCTTCGCCACCACGGGCGTCAGTCCCACGAGCTCCAGCGTGTGGGTGTCCTTCAGGAGCTTCTTGACCGCCACCACCGCGCCGAGGCCCGAACTGTCGATGAAGCTCACGTCCGACAGGTCGAGCACCACGCGCCGGGGCCCGTCCGCCGTCACCGCGCGCACGGCATCCTTGAACTGGATCGCCACCGCGGCGTCGATGCGCGAATCGTTCACCTTGACCACGCGCGTGTCGCCCACATCCGTCTTGCGCACTTCCATGCCATGCCCTTCCAGTCTGTGCGCCGAAACGCTACGCACGAAGCGTTACCAAACCGTTTGAATGGGTCGGGGGAGGCCGCCATGCGCGATGTTTTCATCACCGGAGCGAAAAGGACGCCCATGGGGGGCCTGCAGGGCGCGCTGAGCGCGGCGCCGGCGGCGGCGCTGGGCGGGGCGGCGATCCGGGCCGCGAGGACGGGCGCGCCGGTGGACGAGGTCGTCATGGGCTGCGTCCTTCCGGCAGGCCAGGGCCAGGCGCCCGCGCGGCAGGCGGCCTTCGCCGCCGGGTTGGGCGAGGAGGTGCCGGCCACCACCGTCAACAAGATGTGCGGTTCGGGCATGAAGGCCGCCATGCTCGCCCACGATCAGATCGCGCTCGGCCAGGCGGAGCGCATCATCGCCGGCGGGATGGAGAGCATGAGCCGCGCGCCGTATCTCCTGCCCAAGATGCGCGGCGGGGCGCGGCTCGGCCACGGGCAAGTGATGGACTCGATGTTCCTCGACGGGCTGGAGGACGCCTACGCCACGGGCCGGCTCATGGGCACCTTTGCCGAAGACTGCGCGGAGGCCTACCAGTTCACACGGGAGGCGCAGGACGGCTACGCGCTCACCTCGCTGGAACGCGCGCTGGCGGCCCAGGGCGCAGGCACGCTCGACGCCGAGATCGCGGCGGTGGAGGTGCCCGCGCGGAAGGGCGCCGTGACCGTGGGCGAGGACGAACAACCGAAGACCGCGCGCCCCGAAAAGATTCCCGAACTCAAACCCGCCTTCCGCGAGGCTGGGACGGTGACGGCGGCCAATTCATCGAGCATCAGCGACGGCGCGGCGGCGCTCGAGCTTTCCGCCGATGGCGCAGGAGCGCGCGCGCGCATCCTGGGCCACGCCTCCCACGCCCAGGCGCCGGGGCTATTCACCACCGCGCCCGTGCCCGCGGCGCAAAAGCTCCTCGACCGGCTGGGCTGGCGCGCGGGCGACGTGGATCTCTGGGAGGTGAACGAGGCGTTCGCCGTCGTGCCCATGGCCTTCATGAAGGAGATGGGGCTCGGCCACGACGTGGTGAACATCCATGGCGGGGCCTGCGCGCTGGGCCATCCCATAGGCGCCTCGGGCGCGCGCATCCTCGTGACGCTTCTCAACGCGCTCGAGGCGACGGGCGCCCGCCGCGGGGTGGCCGCGATCTGCATCGGTGGGGGCGAGGCCACGGCCATCGCCGTGGAGCGCGTGTGATGGACGGAGTGGGAGAGGGTTTCGGGGGGCTCGAGGCCCGCATCGCCGCATTGACGGACCGCGAGACCGACATCATCGCCCTCATGGCCACAATGGCCTGCGAGGTGCACCGGAGCGACGCGCGCTTCGACTGGACGGGGTTTTACCGCGTGGTGGCGCCGGGGCTCCTCAAGATCGGGCCCTACCAGGGCGGCCATGGCTGCCTCACCATCCCGTTCTCGCGCGGGGTCTGCGGGGCGGCCGCGCGGGAGCGGCGCGTGCAGCTCGTGCCCGATGTCGACGCCTTCCCCGGCCACATCGCCTGCGCGTCGAGCACGCGCTCTGAACTCGTGCTGCCGGTCTTTGCGGGCGACGGCACGCTCCTGGGCGTCTTCGACATCGACAGCGACCGGCCCGCTGCCTTTACCGAGGACGATGCCACGCTCATGGCGCGGCTCCTCGAGGTCGCGTTTCGCGCGGTGCGGACCGCCCCGGCCTGAGCCCGCGTGGCGGTCGTGAAAATAGGCTTGAAAATTTCATGTGGTCAGGGCCTGATACCCTCCAACAAGCGGGGCGTGCCGTGAACACACAAGCCAACACCCAATTCTCCCTCGGGGCCGACCTGCGCGCGCTCCGCAAGGCGCGCGGCTTCACGCTCCAGGATCTCGCGCAGCGGCTCGAGCGCTCCGTGGGTTGGCTGAGCCAGGTGGAGCGCGATCTCTCGGAGCCCTCGGTGAGCGACCTCAGGCAGCTTGCCGCCGCGCTCGACGTCTCCGTCTCCTCGCTCTTCCGCTCCGATGCGGCGGCGGCCGACGATGCGGGCCGCGTGGTGCGTGCGGCGGCGCGGCGGCCCATCGGCTCCCGCGAGGCGGGGCTGACCGAGGAGCTCCTCTCCCCCGACCTCACCGACGATTTCGAGATGGTGCGCTCCGTCTTCGAGCCGGGCTCGGCGCTGGCCATCCCCGTGAGCCGCCCCACCCAGGAGGTGGGGTACATTGTGGATGGCAAGCTCGATCTTTGGATCGGCGCGGGTCTCCACAAGCTCGATACCGGGGACAGTTTTCGCATCCGGGGGGAGCCGTTTCGATGGGCCAATCCCCATGACAAACCTTGCGTCGCGATCTGGGTGATCGCGCCGCCGATCTATTGAGGGCGCGATGGGGACAGGCATGTTGAGTGGCAGTTGTCTTTGCGGGGCCGTCACTTTTCGCGCCACGGGTACCGCGCGCGATCCGGCGGCCTGCCATTGCTCGCAATGCCGCAAGCAATCGGGGCATTACTGGGCCGCCGTGAACGTGCCGCTGGACGGGTTCGAGGTGGCGGGCGAGGTGCGCTGGTACGCGGCGAGCCCTGCCGCCAAGCGCGGGTTCTGCCCCACCTGCGGCTCCTTCCTCTTCTGGAAGGGCGCGGAGGAGGACGAGATGGGCGTGGCCCTCGGCGCGCTCGACGGGGCCACGGGGCTGCGCCTCGAGCGGCACATCTTCACAGCCGACAAGGGCGATTACTACGAGATCCCGGACAGCGTCCGGTAGGAGGAGGAAGAGGATGAGTGAGTTTCCCACCACGGCGCGGGTCGTCATCATCGGGGGCGGCGTCGTCGGCGTCTCGGGCCTCTATCACCTGGCCAAGATGGGCTGGACCGACTGCGTGCTCCTGGAAAAGAACGAGCTCACGGCGGGGAGCACCTGGCACGCGGCGGGGAACTGCCCGTCGTTTTCGACGTCCTGGGCCGTGATGAACATGCAGCGCTATTCGCTCGGGCTCTATGCCGGGCTGGCGGACGAAGTCGATTATCCGATGAACTACCACGTCACGGGCTCGATCCGGCTGGCGCATTCCAAGGAGCGGATGCAGGAATTCGAGCGCGCCGTGGGCATGGGGCGGCATCAGGGGATGGACCTCGAGATGATGTCCCTCGCCGACATGAAGGCGGCCTATCCGTTCCTCGAAACCCATGACCTCGCGGGCGGCATGTGGGACCCAGACGACGGTGATATAGACCCCGCGCAGCTCACGCAGGCGCTGGCGAAAGGCGCGCGCGACATGGGCGCGCGGATCGCCCGCTTCTGCCCCGCCACGGGCGTGCGCCGCGAGGGCGATGAGTGGGTCGTGGAGACAGCGAAAGGCGAAATACGCTGCGAATACGTCGTGAACGCTGCGGGTTACTACGCGCAACGCGTGGGTGAGTGGTTCAAGCCCTATGGCGGCCGCACCGTGCCAATGGCGGTGATGAGCCACCAGTACTTCCTCACCGAGGAGATCCCCGCCCTGAAGGAGTGGACGGAGGCCAACGGCCGCAAGATCCCGCTCCTGCGCGACGTCGACAGCTCCTACTACCTGCGCCAGGACAAGAACGGCCTCAACCTCGGCCCCTATGAGCGCAACTGCAAGGCGCACTGGATCACGCCCGACGATCCCATGCCCGACGACTTCTCCTTCCAGCTCTACCCCGACGATCTCGAACGGCTGGAATGGTACATCGAGGATGCCATGGCCCGCGTTCCGATCCTGGGAGAGGGCGGCGTAGGCCGCAACATCAACGGGCCCATCCCCTACGCGCCCGACGGCCTGCCGCTCGTGGGGCCCATGCCCGGCGTCAAGAACGCGTTCGAGGCCTGCGTCTTCACCTTCGGGATCACCCAGGGCGGCGGCGCGGGCAAGGTGCTCGCTGAATGGATCGTGGAGGGCGAGACGGAGTGGGACATGTGGGCCGTCGATCCGCGCCGCTACACCGATTACACCGATCGTGACTACTGCATCGAGAAGGCGATGGAGGTCTACGGCCACGAATACGCCATGCACTTCCCCCACCACGAATGGCCCGCGGGGCGGGACAGGAAGCTTTCCCCCGTCGATGCGAAGGTCCGAGCCCTTGGCGGCGTCATGGGCGCCTATAACGGATGGGAGCGGGCGAACTGGTTCGCCAAGCCGGGTGATGACACCTCCCTCGAGGCCACCGAGACATGGTCCCGCCACGGCCCGTGGGAGGCGCGGATCAAAGAGGAATGCGAGGCGGTACGCGACGGTGTGGGCGTGCTCGACCTGCCGGGCTTCTCGCGCTTCTGCCTCCACGGGACGGGCGCGGCAGAGTACCTGCGCGGCCTCATCTCGGGCGCGCTCCCCAAGGTGGGGCGCATGAACCTGGGCTACTTCCCGGATAGCCGGGGGCGCATCCTGACGGAGATGTCGATCATCCGCACGGAGGAAGATTACTTCTATCTCATCACCGCGGCTGGCGCGCAGTGGCACGATTACGAGGTGCTGGCGACGGCCCTGCCCGAGGGGCTCTCGCTCACCGATCACACGACGGAGTATTCCACGCTCATCGTGACGGGCCCGAAGGCGCGTGACCTGCTCACAGGCATCGGCGCCGATGCCGATCTCGATCTGCCCTGGCTGACGCATCAGCGCGGCGAGGTGGCGGGGCGGCCCTGCGCGCTGCTGCGCGTCAGCTTCGCCGGGGAGCTCGGCTGGGAAGTTCATGCAAAAAACGACGCGATACCTGCAATTTATGACGCAATCCTTGCTGCAGGCGCCACGCCCTTCGGGATGTACGCGCTCAACAGCTTGCGGATCGAGAAGGGGTATCGCGCGTGGAAGGGCGATCTCTCCACCGATTACTCGCTTCTCGAAGGCGGGCTCAGCCGCTTTATCAAGTTCGACAAGCCGCAGGACTTCCCGGGCAAAGCCGCGCTCCTCAACGAAAAGCAGCAGGGCTCCAAGAAGCAATTCGTCACCCTCAAGGTCGAGGCCAACGGCCACGACGCGCCCTACATGGCCACGCTCTGGAACGGGGCGGAGATCGTGGGAGAGACGACCTCCGGCGCCTGGGGCTACCGCGTGGGGCATTCGGTGGCGCTCGGCATGCTCAGGAGCGATCTGGCGCGGGAAGGCACCGAGCTCGAGGTCGATATCTACGGGCAGAAATGCCGTGCCACGGTGCAGCCCGATGGGCCCCTCTGGGACCCCGAGAACCTGCGTCTGAGGGCATGATCGGGTCGGAGATCAGGGCGCTCATCGCCGCGTTCCCGCTGGGCTTCACGGCGACGGTGACGCCCGAGGGCGCGCCTGCCGTGTCGCCCAAGGGGACCTACCTCGTGCTGGGGGAGGCGACGCTGGGCTTCGCCCATATCCGTTCGCCCGGGACGCTGCGCAACCTGCGCGCCAACCCGGCCTGCGAGGTGAACTTCATCGACGTGCTCAAGCGCAAGGGCGCGCGGATCGCCGGCACGGCGCGGATCGTGGCGCGGGGCGCGGCGGAGTTCGACACGCTCCTGCCGCGCTGCCACGCGGTGTGGCCCGATCTGAGCGCCCGGATGCGCGCCTTCGTTCTGGTTGATGTTTCCGCGGTCAGCGCCTATCGCACGCCTCCCTACGATGACGGTGCAACGGAGGCCGAGATGGTGGCGACGTACAAGGCGAAATTCGCGGAGATGCATTCATGATGGCGCCACGAATTTCCGAAGAAATTCGTGACTGCCGCGGGGTGTGGGCATGAGTGTCACGATCCTCGATGGCGGCATGGGCCAGGAGCTGGTGAAGCGCGCGGGGCGGGCGACGTCGCTCTGGTCGGTGCAGGCGCTGATCGACGACCCCGCGCTGGTGCGCCGGGTCCATGACGCGTTCTTCGCGGCGGGCGCGGAGGTGGCGACGACCAACACCTATTCCGTGCGCCCGAACCGGATGAAGCATCACGGCATCTCCGAGCGCTACGAGGAGCTGCAGGTCCTCGCCTGCCGGATCGCCGTGGAGGCGCGGGATGCCCATGGCGGCGGGCTGGTGCTCGGCGGCATGTCGCCGCTCGGCTTCTCCTACCGGCCCGAGAAGGCGCCGCCGGCGGAGGAGGCGGCGGAGACCTTCGCGGAGATGTGCGCGCTGCAAAAGCCCTATGTCGATGCCTACATCCTGGAGACCATGGGCGGCGTGGAGGAAGCGCGCGGGGCGCTCATGGGCTGCACCGGTCAGGGCAAGCCCGTCTGGCTCGCGGTGAGCGTTTCGGATGCCGATGGCACGGTGCTCCGCTCCGGGGAGCCGGTGACGGATATCCTGCCGCTTCTGGCCGAATTCGGTCCTGAGGCGCTCCTCGTGAACTGCGCACGGCCCGAGGCGGTGACGCAGGCGGTGGCGGCGTTGCAGGACGTGGATGTCCGGCTCGGCGCCTATGCCAACGGGTTCACCGGGATCGTGGACGATTTCAACAGCGACAACGCCACGGTGGACCTCCTCTCGGCGCGCACCGATCTCGGCCCCGCGGCCTATCTCGACCATGCCAAGACCTGGGCTGCGCTGGGCGCCACGCTCATCGGCGGCTGCTGCGAGGTGGGGCCCGACCACATCGCCGCGCTCTCGCGGCACTTCAAAGGAGACTGAGCCATGCCCCTCCCCACCCATGCACGTGTCGTCATCATCGGGGGTGGGGTGATCGGGTGCTCGGTGGCCTACCATCTGGCGAAGCTCGGCTGGCGGGACGTGGTGCTGCTGGAGCGGAAGGCGCTCACGAGCGGGACGACCTGGCACGCGGCGGGGCTCATCGCGCAGCTCCGCGCGTCGGCCAACATGACGCGGCTCGCGAAGTATTCCCAGGAGCTCTACGGCGCGCTCGAGGAGGAGACGGGCGTCGCCACCGGCTTCAAGCGCTGCGGGTCGATCACCGTCGCGCTGACGGAGGAGCGGCGGGAGGAGATCAACCGCCAGGCCGCCATGGCCCGCGCCTTCGGCGTGGAGGTGGAGGAGATCGGCCCGGCGGAGGTCCAGGATCGCTACCCCCATCTCGACGTCGCGGGCGTCACCGGCGGCGTCTGGCTCCCGCGGGACGGGCAGGGCGATCCGGCCAACATCGCGCTCGCGCTCGCCAAGGGCGCGCGGCAGCGGGGGGCGGTGATCCAAGAGCGGGTGGAGGTCACGGGCGCGGTCAAGGCGGGCAGAAAGTTGACAGCTGTCAACTTTCGGACCGAAGCCGGTGACACGGGCACCATATCTTGCGATCACGTCGTCAATTGCGGCGGCATGTGGGGGCGCGACCTGGGCCGCATGCTCGGCACCAACGTGCCCCTCCAGGCCTGCGAACACTTCTACATCGTCACCGAGGCCATCGCGGGCCTCACCCAGATGCCCGTCCTCCGCGTCCCCGACGAATGCGCCTATTACAAGGAAGACGCGGGCAAGATGCTGCTCGGCGCGTTCGAGCCCGTGGCCAAGCCCTGGGGTCCGATCCCCAAGGATTTCGAGTTCGATCAGCTGCCCGAGGATTTCGACCATTTCGAGCCGATCCTCGAGAAGGCCGTGGCGCGCATGCCCATGCTGGCGGAGGCGGGCATCCACACGTTCTTCAACGGGCCCGAGAGCTTCACCCCCGACGACGCCTATCACCTGGGCCTCTGCCCGGAGATGGACAATGTCTGGGTGGCGGCGGGCTTCAACTCCATCGGCATCCAGTCCGCCGGCGGCGCTGGTATGGCGCTCGCTGAGTGGATGGAGGCGGGCGAGAAGCCCTTCGACCTGGGCGACGTGGACATCTCGCGCATGCAGCCCTTCCAGGGCAACGGGACCTACCTCCGGGAGCGGTCGCGGGAGACGCTGGGCCTCCTCTACGCCGACCACTTCCCCTACCTGCAAAAGCGCACGGCGCGGGGCGTGCGGCGCACCCCGTTCCACGCGCAGCTCGCGGCGCGCGGCGCGGTCTTCGGCGAGCTTGCGGGATGGGAGCGGGCCAACTGGTTCGCCCGCGGCTCCCAGGAAGCCGAGTACCGGTATAGCTGGAAACGGCAGAACTTCTTCGAGAACGTCCGCGAGGAGCACATGGCCATCCGCGAGGGCGTGGGCATGTACGACATGTCCTCCTTCGGCAAGATCCGGGTGGAGGGGCCCGACGCGGTGGCCTTCCTCAACTACGTGGCCGGCGGGCAGTACGACGTGCCGGTGGGCCGGATCGCCTATTCCCAGTTCCTCAATTCCCGCGGCGGGATCGAGGCGGACGTGACGATCACGCGCCTCTCGGAGACCGCTTTCCTCGTGGTGACGCCCGCCGCCACCCGCCTCGCCGACCAGACGTGGATGGAACGGCACCGGGGCGATTTCGGCGTGGTGATCACCGATGTGACGCCCGCCGAGGGCGTACTCGCCGTGATGGGGCCGCGCGCGCGCGACCTGATGCGAGCCGTGTCGCCCGCCGATTTCTCCAATGACGTCAATCCCTTCGGCACCGCGCAGGAGATCGAGATCGGCCTGGGCCTCGCGCGCGTGCACCGCGTGACCTATGTGGGCGAGCTCGGTTGGGAGGTCTACGTGACCGCCGATATGGCCGCCCATGTCTTCGAGACGCTCGTGGAGGCGGGCGAGGATCACGGGCTCAAGCTCTGCGGTATGCACATGATGGATACCTGCCGGATGGAGAAGGGCTTCCGCCATTTCGGCCATGACATCACCGCCGAGGATCACGTGCTGGAGGCCGGGCTGGGCTTTGCCGTGAAGCGCGACAAGCCCGATTTCATCGGGCGCGATGCGGTGCTGCGCAAGCGGGAGGCGGGGCTCGAGAAACGGCTCCTGCAATTCCGGCTCACCGATCCCGAGCCGCTCCTTTACCACAACGAGCCGGTGCTCCGGGACGGGGAGATCGTGGGCTTCCTGACCTCGGGCGCCTATGGCCACGCGCTCGGCGGGGCCATGGGGCTGGGCTACGTGCCCTGCCCGGGCGAGACGGCGGAGGAGGTGCTGGCCTCGCGCTACGAGATCGACGTGATGGGCGCGCGGGTGTTGGCGGAGGCCACGCTGCGGCCCGCCTACGACCCCACGGGCGCGCGGGCGAAGGCCTGAGGACACGCGCGCGCCCGGCCTCTGACGTGATCCGGCGCCTCTTGGGGCCAGAGGCCCCGGGTCAGGCCCGGGGCGGGGAGAGACGGCTTCCGCGCCCGTCACGAAGGGCGTAAGGGCATCCCATGACCGAGAACCGCGACACACCCGAAGGCATCGCCTTCGCCATGGGAGCCTTCGGGCTCTGGGGCTTTCTGCCGCTCTACCTCAAATGGCTGGAGCATGTGCCCGCCGTGGAGGTGGTGGCCCATCGCGTGATCTGGTCGGTGCCGGTGGCGGGCGCGGTGCTCATCGCGCTGGGGCGGACGGACACGCTGCGCGCCGCGCTGCGCGATCCCAAGGCGCTGGGGATGGCGGCGGTGACGGCGGCGCTCATCTCCGGAAACTGGGCCGTCTATGTCTACGCCATCGCGAGCGAGCAGGCCGTGCAGGCGGCGCTGGGCTACTACATCAACCCGCTTTTTTCCGTGCTTCTGGGGGCGCTTCTCTTGGGTGAGCGGCTCGACGGGCTGCAATGGGCGGCGATTGCGCTGGCGGCCGTCGCCGTGGTCGTGCTCACCATCGAGGGGGGCGGCGTGCCCTATATCGGGCTCGCGCTCATGCTCTCCTTCGGGTTCTACGCGCTGGCGAAGAAGCAGCTGCCCATCGGGCCGAACCAGGGATTTCTCCTGGAGGTGCTGATCCTCACGCCTCCGGCGCTGGCTTACATCGCGTGGCTCGAAGGGACGGGCGCGGGCAGTTTCGCCACCGCGCCCTCGCTGCTCCTCGGCTGCGGGCTCGTCACCGCGGTGCCGCTCATGCTCTACGCCAATGGCGCGAAGCGGCTCAGGCTCTCGACCATCGGGATGCTGCAATACCTCGCGCCGACGATGATCCTGCTCATCGCGGTGGGCCTCTTCGGGGAGCCGTTCGGGACGGCGCGGGCGATCGCGTTTCCCATGATCTGGGCTGCGCTCGGGCTCTATTCGGTCTCCCTTGTACGGCAGGTGCGCCGTGCCCGCGCTTGAGGATCCCTACGACCCGCCCACCGCGCCGCTCACGATCCTGCACCAGGACCACGAGCTCTTGGCGGTGGACAAGCCCGCCGGGCTCCTGAGCGTGCCGGGGAAGGGAGCGCATCTCGCCGATTGCCTGCTCGCGCGGCTCGAGGACGACTATCCCGGCGTACGGCTCGTGCACCGGCTCGACCGTGATACCTCGGGCGTCATGATCTTTGCGCTCTCGGCGCTGGCGCAGCGGCATCTGGGGCTGCAATTCGAGAAGCGGCAGGTGCGCAAGGTCTACCTCGCGGAGGTGGACGGGCGGCTCGAGGGGGAGGGCGTCATCGAGGCCCCCATCATCGTGGATTGGCCGAACCGCCCGCGCCAGAAGATCGACGCAGAAGAAGGCCGCGCGGCGGTGACGGAATGGCGCGCCAAGAGCCCGGGCGAGACGACCCGCGTGGAGCTGCGCCCGCAGACCGGCCGCTCCCACCAGCTGCGGCTGCACATGGAGCATATCGGGCACCCGATTCTCGGCGACGTGTTCTACGGAACAGAGGCCACACGCCAGAGCCGAGCCCGCCTGATGCTCCACGCGTGGAAATTGAGCCTGCGCCATCCCGACGGCGGAGAGCGCCTCACCCTCCGCGCCAAGCCGCCGTTCTGAGCGAGGAAAGCGACGAAAATTGTCTAAAATTTTGATATTGCGCGAAATGGCCTTCCGCTCCGCCGTCCCTGACGTCAGGGTCCCGCGAGACAAGGCGCCAGCATCACGTGCATGGCCCGGGAGACGGTGGGGCAGATGACAGGAACGGAACAAGACGCGGTCGCGATATGCGAGCGGATCGCCGAAGAGACCGCCCGCGCGCTGCTCGCGCGGGATTTCGAAAGCTTCGCCGCGGCCTACCGCGTGCCGACCTCCGTGGACACCTTCGAAGGGCGCCGCACGCTCGAGACGATGGACGAGCTCGAGGACGCGTTCGAGGCGGTCTGCGACCACTACGAGATGCTCGCGGTCACCGACCTCGTCCGCCATGTCGTCGCCGCGGCGTTCAATGCCGATGGCTCCGTCAGCGGCGCGATCGAGAACCGCGTCCTCTCGGGGGCGCTGCTCATCCAGGCGCCCTACGTGATCTATTCCACCTATGTGGAGGCCGATGGCCGCTGGAAGATCGCCGAGAGCGTCTATGTCTGCGATGACGCGCCGGGCTTCACCCGCGCCCTCAGCCAAGGACGCAGGCAAAAGACCTCGGCGCCTCACACGAGCTAGGCGCTGCGCTCAGCAGCCGCTGATCGCCTTCACTTCCTGGAATTCCTCGATCCCGAAAACGCCGCCCTCGCGGCCATTGCCGGATTGCTTCATGCCGCCGAAGGGGGAGCCGCGGCCGAAGCCCTTGCCGTTGGTCTCGATCATCCCGGCGCGGAGCTTGCGCGCCATGCGCAGGCGGCGGTCGTCATCGGCGGTCTGGACGTAATTCGTGAGCCCGTAGGGCGTATCGTTGGCTATGCGCACCGCCTCCTCCTCGCTGTCGAAGGGGATGATGGAAAGGACGGGGCCAAAGATCTCCTCCCGGGCGATGGTCATGTCGTTCGTCACATCCGCAAAGACGGTGGGGCGCACGAAGTAGCCGCGGTTGAGCCCGTCGGGGCGGCCCGTGCCGCCGGCCACGAGGCGCGCGCCCTCGTCGATGCCCTTCTGGATGAGGTCCTGGACCTTGTCGAACTGTACCTCGGAGACGAGCGGCCCGATATGGCGGCCCTCCTCGGAGCCCGCGCCGACCTTGGTGGCCTCCGCGGTCTCGGCGGCCTCGGCCACCGCCGCGTCATAGCGCGCGCGTTCCACGAGCATGCGGGTGGGGGCGTTGCAGCTCTGGCCCGTGTTGTTGAAGCAGTGGCGTGCGCCGCGAATGACGGCCTTCTCATCGGCATCGGCGAAGATGACATTCGCGCCCTTGCCGCCGAGCTCGAGGCTCACGCGCTTGAGGTTCGACACGCTGGCCGCCGTGATGAGCCGCCCGGCCCGCGTCGATCCGGTGAAGGAGATCATGTCCACGTCCATATGCTCGGAGAGCTGCGTGCCAACGCCCGGCCCGTCGCCGTTGACCATGTTGAAGACGCCCGGCGGGCAGCCCGCCGCATCCATGATCTCGGCGAAGACGTAGGAGGAGAGAGGCGCGATCTCGGAGGGTTTCAGCACCATCGTGCAGCCCGCCGCAATCGCCGGGATGACCTTCAACGTCACCTGGTTCATGGGCCAGTTCCAGGGCGTGATCATGCCCACGACGCCGATGGGTTCGCGGTGGATGCGCTCGCCTGACTTTTCGCTGCGCAGGCTTTCCCATTCGATGGCGTCGAAGGCCTCGAGGAACCCCTTGATGTGCCAGGTGCCCGAGGTCGTCTGGCTGGCGCGGGCCATGTCGATGGGCGCGCCCATCTCCAGCGAGATCGCGCGGGACATATCCTCGGCGCGGGCCTCGTAGGCCGCGAAGATCGCCTCGATCAGCGCCTTGCGTTCGGCAGGGCTCGTGTGTGACCAGCTCTCGAAGGCCGCGCGCGCGGCGGCGACGGCGGCATTCGTATCAGCCGCGTCGCCCAGAGAGATGACCGCGCATTGCTCCTCCGTGGAGGGGTCGATGACGGCGAAATCGTTCGGGCGCACCGGATCGACCCAGGCGCCGTTGATGTAGAATTGACGGTTCTCGATCATGGGGGCGGCCTCCGCTCAACTGCATTCCGCCAGAGTTGTCCCGGTGCCGTGCCAGCGTCAAGGCTGCGCGTTCCGCTGTGACGCCGGGGGAAGGAAACCGTCCCTTTATCTCGCGGGGGCCTCTACAAAATCGGGCCGGAGGCTTAGTTTTGCCGGTGAAACTGCAAAGAAGGTTTTTCCGATGACCCTGCGCATCAACGACACGATCCCCGATCTGACGCTCACCACCGACAAGGGCGAGATCTCGCTCCATGACTGGGTGGGGGACAGCTGGGCGATCATCTTTTCCCATCCCAAGGATTTCACCCCCGTCTGCACGACCGAGTTCTCCGCCGTGGCCAAGCTCGCCGGGGAATGGGCCGCACGCAACACCAAGGTGCTCGGCGTGTCCGTGGACGGCGTGGAGGACCACGTGAAGTGGAAGGCCGATATCGAGAGCCTCGAGGGCGCGAAGCCCGAGTTTGCCATCGTGGCCGATGACGGCCTCGAGATGGCCAAGGCCTTCGACATGCTCCCCGCCGAGGCGGTGCTGCCGGACGGCCGCACGCCCGCGGACTCCGCCACCGTGCGCAGCGTCTTCATCGTGGGGCCGGACAAGAAGCTCAAGCTCTCCATGACCTACCCGATGACGGTGGGCCGCAACTTCTCCGAGATCCTGCGCGCGCTCGACGCGCTGCAGACCTCCGGGCGCGAGAATGTCGCCACGCCGGCGAACTGGTCGGTGGGCGACGACATCGTCGTGCCCGTGGCCGTGAGCGACGCCGACGCCATCGCCAAATACGGCGCCATCGAGACGAAGCTTCCCTACCTGCGGACGGCAAAGCTCGCCAGCTGACCGCCGCGTGTGGGGCAACGTAAGAAGGGCGCCTTCGCGGGCGCCCTTTTTCGTGGAGGGTCTGGTCCAGCCTGGGCCCCCGCGCCCGGCATCACTCGCCGCTGCCCGTGGTCCCGTCGGGCGCACCGCTGGCGTCGGGCGCTGGGGGGGTGGCGGCGCCTTCGGGCATAGCCGTGGCGGGGCCATTGCCGGCCTGTCCCATGTCATCCTGTCCCATGTCAGCCTGCCCCATATCGGCCGCTTCATCCCGGAAACGCGGCGGATCGGCGCGCCCGGCATCTCCGGGATCCTCACTGCCGGTACCCTCTCCCCCCGATCGCGCCGGGACGCCCGATGCTGCGGCCTCCACCTCTGCCCCGTCCTCACAGGCCAGCGCCTCCTCGAAGAGCGCGCGCGCGGCGGCAGGCAGGAGCTCGGGGCCGTTGCAATAGGCGGTTAGGGCGCGGATGCTGTCGAGCCGCTCGAGATCGATATCGCGGAGTACGCAGATCGGCGTGGCCGTCTCGCCCCCGTCGGCGGACCGTACGCGGAAGCGGACCGCGAGCATGTTCGTCTCCTGAAGGCCCTCGCGCAGGGCAGACCAGCGCAGGGCGCGCGGGTTGCCACAGGTCTCGGGCCGCGTGGGAAAGCCGTAAAACCCCACCTGTTGAAACTGCTGATCCCGCCCGGGCACGACGATGGGATGCGCGGAGCTCGTGTTCTGCGCGGCGGCGATGCCGTCGGGGAGAAGAAAGAACTCCTCGAAATTCAGCCACACGTATTCGCGCCGCCACCAGTCCCCATTCGAAGGGAAAACGACGTCGGCGAGGATGTTCTGGATCGCCACGCGGTAGGTGGGCGCGCCGCTATTGACGAAGGTCAGCCCGGCATTGAGCGCGAAAGCATCCTCGTGATCCGGCTGGGGAAGGTATTTGACCATCGTCACTCGCGCGGTCGTTTCCACCGAAAGCTGCGCGCCGCGCAGCGCGGCGATGCTCTGCCAGCCGAGGCTGAAGAGCGACAGGATGAACGCGATGACGGCGAATACGTTCAGTTCCCTCGACAGCCGGACCTCGGAGAGCCATTGGCGCAGGGCGCGTATCATTCGTCGCAGGTAATGCGGGTCGACCAGTCAATCTCTTCCATCTGGGCGGCGATGTAGGGCGCGCTTTCGACGCCTGCGGGCACGCGATCCCGGTAGTATTCGAATCGGCTTTCCTGATCGATGGGGGCGTCCCAGCTGCCTGCCCGGTCATCGCCATCGCCGGTCCACCGGAAAGAGTCGCTGCGCGCGTACCAGGCGACGTTGATGTCCTGCACCGTGAAGCGCTTCTGGTCGCCGGACTCGATTTTGTACCAGCCCACGGAGCGCCAGCCGCGGTCATCGACGTAAGTCACCGCGACCCAGACGGTCTCGCGGCACTCGTTGCGGATGCGCCAGGTGCCGTCGGTGATGCCGGTGCCGACGTCAAATTTGCTGGAGTCATTGGCGAAAAAGTCGGTGTCCGCCGCGGCCGGCCAACTGGCAAGAAGAAAGAAACATACGCAGGTTCTCAACACTTGGTGTCCTCCCGCACATTTTAAGCAATGCGTAAGGATACCACATCTTGCGGTTGATTTCACCGGACAAAGCCCCGGCCTCTCAGCGCTGCGGGCCGAGACTGCCGAATTCGGCGATCATGGCGGCGATGGCGCGGTCGTTTCCGCCCCCTGAATTCACCTGCCGGAGGCCATGGGCCGGGTCGCGCTCCCATTCGAGGATGCGGGTGCCGCTGGCGAGGTTCTCTGCCGTCCGGCCGGCCAAGCGGTACATCCAGTGGAACCAGACGTCGTCGGCGGTGGGGCAGAGCCGCCGGGCACGCTCCCAGTCGAGGACGCGGGGGTCAAAGCAGCCCGGCGCATAGAGGATGCCGGAGACGCCGGTGGGAAAGACATCCGCGGCCGCCTCCGAGGCGCCGATATTCATGTCCCACTCCGCGTAGGGCAGCGGCCTGCCCGCCGCGTCGCGCCGGATGCGGTGCGCGCGCCCGCTGACGACCGCCGCACCGGAGCGGGCATGGGCGCCGACGAGGCGCTCGAGCCAGTCGGCCGGATAGTAAACGTCGTCATCGGCGGTCACGGTGGTGGCGCCGGGCCGCTCCTCGAGCGTGAAGAGAAGCTTCTTGTAGGAGCGGCGATCCTCGCAGCTTCGGATCTCCAGCCCCTCGGCTTCCAGCGCGCGGACGGGCGGCGGCAGGCGAGGCAGGTCCGCCTCCGCGATCCAGAGGAGGACGCCGTCGGGCCGGACCGTCTGCCTGAGCAGACAGGCGAGCGTGAGGTGCAGCGTCCCGAAGCGGGGCGGGAAGCTCGTGAGAGAGACCACCAGCTCTGTCTCGAGGCCGTGGGGCTGGGGTGCGATGCGGCGCGCCGCAAGTTCCTCCTTCGCGCGCCTGAGGCGGCGCCCGTGCTTGAAGGCGCGGAAGCGTTCGTCGAGTGCCGGGAGCCTCATGGCCCCTCCCATGCCGTCTTGAGCCAGCTCACGTCGCCGATGCGGCGGTACCACGTGCTGCCCCGCCCGTTCAGCGCATCGCCCATCTTGGGCGAGCCGGCGAAGACGACGATGCGGGCATCGGGCGGCAGGGATGGATCGGCGACATAGCTCCGCAGGAGCCCCGGCACGCAGTGGTTCTTGAAACTCACGCACCAACGCTCGGGCCAGTAGGCGAGGTGACCGTGGGCGGCGAGCTGCGCGGACTGGAACTGCTGGGATATCTCGTAATCGGCCTGCGCCCGCGCGGGGTCGGCGACGAAGGCCTCGAGGATGTAGGCATGGGCGCCGATCTCGTAGCGGAAGACCGAGGAATTCCCCACGCTGGCCAGAAACGCGTCGCGCCGCGGATCGAGGCGGCGCAGCGGCTTGGCCCGGAAGAGGCTGTCATCGCGGATGATGCGGAACGGCGCGTCATCGGCGAAGAAGTCGTCGAGCGGGCCCACGATCACCTGGTCGAGATCGAGAAAGAGCGCGGTGCCCGAGAGCCCGAAGAGGTCCTCGGCAAAGAGCGCGAGCTTGCGCCAGCGCGTGTCGCTGTTGCCCTCGGGCAGCCCGAGATCCGGCAGGGGCATGGCCTCCACCCCGGGCGCGAGGCCCGCGGCGTCATCGGTGAAACAGATGAACCGGTGCGGCCGCGCAAGGTGCCGCGCGACGCCGCGCGCGAGGTTGTTGACGTATTCGGGACCGTAGAGCGTCCCCCATTTCATGGTGAGGATGAGGACGGGGGAGGTCATGAACACGCGCTGTCCCACGCCTCCACCTCCGCGCGCGCGGCCTCCGGAAATTCGCAGTGCATTCCCAGTCGGCGGAGCTCGGTCCGCATGGCGACCATCTCCTCGCTGCGGGATTTCTTTAGGAACGGAAAACAGAATTCTTCCATTATGTATGGATGCATGGCAAAGGAATAAAACGCCGCGCGATTTTCCTGGATCCGATCGTGCAGTCTATCGCGGACCTCAAGGGCCGAAAGGCGGCCGCTATCTAGTTCTGGCAGAATTGAGAGGACTTCCCGGTCGCGACTGGCGCCGAGTTGTTTCAATATGGCGCGGAGTTCCTGTTCATTCTCGAGCGCCAGAATATGTCTACGGACATCGCGCCAATTGGTACGGGCACCGACTGTGTAGCCAAGCCGTTTGAAATGGTCGGTCATGCGCGTTTCGAAATGCTTGATCACTAGGCGCCGGGAATTGAGGATCGGCGCGTTTTTCCAGTACCGTTTGAAGGCACGACTGTTGGCGAGTGCAGGGGAAAAGCGAAAGAAAAACGATTGGACATGTTCCATCTCGAAATCGCGCCGCTTTCTCGGCCTGACATCGAGGCTCATGATGATGCCCCAGAGGTCCTCGCTCGCCTCCCTTGCCTGTGATATTAAATCGCAGTCCTTTTGAACGGGGAGCCATGCGCTGTCGTTCATGACAAAGAGGTAACGCGGCAGGATACCACGGTCGTATAGTTGCAGGATTCCCTCTCGATAGCCCCCGAAATCGTATCCCACATTCGGGCGTTCGACGACGAGGTGACACTTTTCCTCGAGCGTCGCCCGATCCTTTTCGGACAATTCCACGTTCGACACCACGACGACGGAGACGCCGCATTTCTTCAGCCATTCGATCTGGTAGATGGTGGAATTGAGGAGGCCATTCGGTTGAAAGAGGAGGAGAATTGCGACGTCATCCTCGAGATCTGCAGCGCCATTAAATACCTTGACGCGAGAGGGCCGGCGATAATCGTAGGCAAGCCTGTTCAGAGTCCCAACGGTGGGCGCGAAGGGGTCAGAGATCTGACGCCGCAATCGCATCAATTCGCGTTTCGCTTTCCAGGCTGGGATCAAAGCTTGCACCGGGGTGATTGGTGGCGGCTCTATAGGAGCCGGGACGATGGAACACAACACGGGAGGGCGGTTGCCGGTCCGGAACATATCGTCTAAGCCTCGGCCGCGGCGCGGAGCGCTTGAGATGAAGGATGATGCGTTGCGTCTTTTTGGGAGAAAGCGCAGCCGTGCCGAGCGATTCGAGCGGCGGCTGGCATCTGGGAAACCGATCGCCTACCGAGGAGTAGAGGTCCCCGTCTCTGCGGACATCATGCCCGTCCCCGTGCTCGTGGCGCTCTCACGCGATGATTACGAGGTGCCGGAGCTGGAGGCGGGAACTGCTCTCTTGAGGTCCGGCGATCGGATGCTGGAGCTCGGGACAGGCCTCGGGATCGTCTCTGGCATCCTCGCTAAGCGCTTTCCTGACTGTCAGTTCAGAACTTACGAGGCGAATGCCAGCTTGCTTCCCCATATCCGGACGCTTCACACGGCCAATGGGATCGAGAATGTGGACGTCCACAACGCGATGCTGGAGCCCGAGCCCGCCGAGCAGACGCGCCCCTTCTACATGCACCCCTATTTCACGGAAGGCTCCATCATCGAGACGGAGCGGAGCTTTGAGGCGGCGGATGTGCCGGTTCTCGATCTGAATGCCGTGATAGGCGAGTTCGACCCCACGGCGATCATGTGCGACATTGAGGGGGCCGAAGGAATCGTGATCCCGAAGGCGGACCTGTCACGCGTCCGGGCGCTCATCCTCGAGCTGCATCCGAAGGTGCTGTCGAGGCCATCGATCAAGGCGATTTTCGACGCGTGTTCGGCGCATGGCCTCTATCCTCGCGTCGAGCATTCCTCGAAACAGGTGGTGGCCTTCGAACGGGTGTGATCCTCGTACGAGCAGTGGGCGGTCTCGCAAATCAGTATGGCCAGCCCATGCGGGGATCAGGCGTGCTTGGGATCAAAAAGACGTCTCGAGCGTGCTCCATTGATGGATGACGCAAGAGGGCCGGCTGCTCCCGACTATGTCGGAAGCAGCCTGGGGCGCATTTACTCCGCCGGTTCTTCTTTCTTGGCCTCTTCGCCGGTCTCCTGGTCCACGACCTTCATGCTGAGGCGCACCTTGCCGCGGTCGTCGAAGCCCAGGAGCTTCACCCAGACTTCCTGGCCCTCTTTGAGGACGTCGGAGGGGTGGTTGAGGCGGCGGTTTTCGATCTGGCTCACATGCACCAGCCCGTCCCGCTTGCCGAAGAAGTTCACGAAGGCGCCGAAATCGACGATCTTGACGACCGTGCCCTTGTAAACCGCGCCCTCTTCGGGCTCGGCCACGATGGAGTAGATCATGTCATAGGCCTTCTTGATGGCCTCGCCGTTGGGCGATGCGATCTTGACCACGCCGTCATCGTTGATGTCGACCTTGGCACCGGACACTTCCACGATCTCGCGGATGACCTTGCCGCCCGAGCCGATCACTTCGCGGATCTTGTCGGTGGGCACGTTCATCGTCTCGATGCGCGGCGCGTGGACGGAGAATTCCTGCGCGCCGGTGATGGATTTCGCCATCTCGCCCAGGATGTGCATCCGGCCTTCCTTCGCCTGCGCCAGCGCGGCCTTCATGATCTCGGGCGTGATGCCGGCGACCTTGATGTCCATCTGGAGCGAGGTGATGCCGTTCTCGGTGCCTGCCACCTTGAAGTCCATGTCGCCGAGGTGGTCTTCGTCGCCGAGGATATCCGTGAGGATGCCGTAGGAGCCGTCATCCTCCAGCACGAGGCCCATGGCCACACCGGCCACCGGCGCCTTGAGCGGCACGCCCGCATCCATCATCGAGAGCGACCCGCCACAGACAGACGCCATGGAGGAGGAGCCGTTCGATTCGGTGATCTCGGAGACCACGCGGATCGTGTAGGGGAAGTCCGTCGCGGCGGGCAGCACGGCCTGAAGCGCGCGCCAGGCGAGCTTGCCGTGGCCGATCTCGCGGCGTCCCGGAGGGCCCACACGGCCCGCTTCACCGACCGAGTAGGGCGGGAAGTTGTAGTGCAGGAGGAAGTTCGATTTGTACGTCCCTTCCAGCGCGTCGATCATCTGCTCGTCATCGCCGGTGCCGAGCGTGGTGACCACGAGCCCCTGCGTTTCGCCACGGGTGAAGAGCGCGGATCCATGCGTCCGGGGCAGCATGCCCGTCTCGCACACGATATCGCGCACCTCGTCGAGCTTGCGCCCGTCGATGCGGCGGCCGTTTTTCACGACGTCACCGCGGAGCACGCCTGCTTCGAGCTTTTTCAGCGCGGAGCCCAGGTTGCCGTCTTCTTGCTGCTCCTCGGTGAGGGCGGCGACGATGGCCTCCTTGGCGGCGGACACGGCCGCGGTGCGCTCCTGCTTGTCGCCGATGGCGTAGGCGTCGCGCATCTGGCTCTCGCCCGCAGCTTTCACGGCCTCGAAGAGCTCGGAATAATCCGGCGGCTGGAAGTCGAAGGGCTCTTTCGCGGCCTCCTCGGCGAGGTCGATGATGAGGTCGAGCACCGGCTGGATGCTCTCATGGGCGAAGGTCACGGCGCCGAGCATCTCCTCCTCGGTGAGCTCGTAGGCCTCCGATTCCACCATCATCACGGCGTCCTTGGTGCCCGCGACGATGAGGTCGAGACGCTGCTCGGGGTTTTCGCGGAGCTTCGTCATGTCGTCGACGGTGGGGTTGAGGACGTATTCACCATCCTCGAAGCCCACGCGCGCACCGGCGATGGGGCCCATGAAGGGCGCGCCGGAGATCGTCAGCGCCGCAGAGGCCGCGATCATGGCGACGATGTCGGGGTCGTTGACGAGGTCGTGGCTGAGAACGGTGCACATCACGAGCACTTCGTTCTTGAAGCCCGGCACGAAGAGCGGGCGGATCGGACGGTCGATCAGGCGGGCGGTCAGCGTCTCCTTCTCGGTGGGCCGGGCCTCGCGCTTGAAGAAGCCGCCGGGGATCTTGCCCGCGGCGTAGTATTTTTCCTGGTAATGGACGGTGAGGGGGAAGAAGCTCTGCCCTTCCTTCTCGGTCTTGGCGAAGGTGACGTTGGCCATCACGGAGGTCTCGCCCAACGTGGCGATGACGGAGCCGTCGGCCTGGCGCGCGACCTTGCCGGTTTCCAGCGTCAGGGTCTCTTCCCCCCACTGGATGGATTTCTTCGTTTCAGTAAACATGTGCGTATCCTGTCTGGGAGCGCTCCCGCGCGGTCGCGGGTCTCCCGTTTCCATGGCGGGCCCATCCCGCCGGCCCCTATTTCCTTTGCACAACGCCAGGGCCGGAGCGTTAAGTCTCAGATGGCGCGCTCCTACACCGTTTGGGGCGGAATGGAAAGACAGGCTCTGCCCCAGGTTGACGCGCCGCGCGCAGGCGTCACCCTCTCGGGCATGGGAGCAACCTGGAAGAGATATCGCGGTGGCGTGGGGATCGGGCTGATCCTGCTGATTGCGCTGCCATTCTACCTCCATTCGCTGGGTCGCGGTCTCTCGCTGGGCTCGGCCGAGGAGCAGGCCGTCTCCCGCTTCATCACGGCCGACAGGGCGGCGACTTGGAGCGTCTATGCGCATATGGTCGTGGGCGGCCTTTTGACCGCGCTCGCGCCCGTGCAGCTGTCGGGCGCGCTGCGACGGCGTTTTGCACGTCTGCACCATTGGAACGGGCGCCTTGTGGCCGCGCTGGCCGTGCTCACCGGGCTCGCGGGGCTCTTTTACATCGCGCGCCAGGGCACGATCGGGGGGCCGTGGATGAGCGCGGGCTTCGCGCTCTACGGGGTGCTCCTCGTGGTGGCCGCGCTGCAAACGGTGCGTTTTGCCCGCGTGCGGGACCCGCGACACGCGGTCTGGGCGGGGCGGCTCGTGATCCTTGCCCTCGCCTCCTTTTTCTACCGCGTGCAGTACACCCTCTGGGTGGTGGTGGCGGGCGAGGTGGGCATGGCGCCCGATTTCACCGGCCCCTTCGACCGGGTCATGGTCTTCGGGTTCTACCTGCCTTGGCTCGCGGTCCACGAGCTTGCGCGACGATGGCGCGGGCGGCGGGCGGTGCCGGGGCTGGCCTAGAACACCGCGTGGGCGCCGCGATCGTCGGGGGCCTCGCCGCGGGCGAGGTCGCGGTAATGCGCGGCGAGCGTATCCGTCCCGAATTCGGGCGTGGCGTCGGCGTCGTAGCGCGCGCCGTCCCAGAGGAGCATGGATTCGGTGGCGTAGTAATGCCCGATGCGGGCGAGGGCGGCCTTCTCCCCGAGGCCCAGCGCGCCGAGGATTGTGGCCCCGGTCCGGAGGAGCCCGGGCGGGACGCTGCGGGTGCGGAAGGGAACGCCCAGGGCGTCGGCCAGCAGCGCGCCCTGGTCGCGTGCCGTGAGCGCGGGACCGGGGCCGCCGATGGGCAGGATGCGGTTTGCCATCTCCGGATCGGTCAGCGCCCGCACGATGTAACGCGCGAGGTCGCGGTCGGAGATCGGCTTGCAGGCGGTGCGCGTGCCGTCCCCGAAGGTGAGGAACGGCTTGCCCGCCCGGAGCCGGTCGGCCTGACCCGAGAGCGATTTGAAGTAGGCGGTGGGACGGATGATGGCGTGCCGGAGGCCGGCGGCCGCGAGCGTCTGCTCGAAGGCGCGCTTGGCGTACTGGAACGGGAGGCGAGGTTTTTGCACGCAGATTGCCGAGACGAGGACGAAGACGCCGACCCCCGCCGCCTGCGCCGCGGCGAGGGCGGTGGCGTTCAGATCGTGGTCGACATGCCAGGCATCCTCCGGCGTGCCCGTGCGCGAGGCGATGCAGGAGATCACGGCCTCCTGCCCGCTGAGGTCGAGCCGCGCGAGGTCGTCGCGCGTGGGCGTGGCTATGGCGTGCCCCGTGCGGCGAAGTTCGCCATGGACCGCGCGGCCAATGGTGCCCGACGCGCCTAGGAGTGTGACCTTCATGACGGTAGTCTAGGCGGACGCTCCAGGACTGGGAAGACGCAGAAAATTCCGAAGAATTTTCTGTCCACCGTCACTCCGCCGGAGAAATTTCTTTGGAAATTTCGGAGCGGCGGCGAGGATGTTTCGTAATGCCGTAAGCCTTGCGGGCCGTCACGAGGCGCAGGTCGTCGGGGTCCATGCCCATGGACAGGATCTTCTCCGGGTCGTAGCGCGCCTTGGCGGCAGCCTTGTCGTAGCGTGTGCCGAAGAGGCGGTCGATCCAGCCCATGCCGAAGCTCACATGGAACGTCGCCTCGTGGTCATTGAAGTGGTGGCGCAGGTGGCTTTCGGTCACGCGGCGCCCGAACCAGCCCTTCTTCACATTCAGATGCGCCAGCGTGTGGCAGTACTCGTAGAACGCAAAGGCCGAGACCGATCCCACGAAGACGGCGACAGTGGGCCAGAGCACGGCAAGCGGCAGGCTCAGCACCGGCCAGAGCAGCAGCGCGTGGAGCGCCACGGAGATCAGCCCGAACCGCACCGGGTACCAGTGATCGTCGCCGGTGAAGAATTCCGGGTCCTTCGGAAACTCATGGTGGCCGATATGGGAGCGGTAGAGCGCGTTGAACGTGCCCTGGTCGGTGGGCGGCTCCCGGTGGAGCAGGAAGCGGTGCATGAGATATTCCACGAAGAACTGCATCACCACGCCGTAGGCGAGCGCGAGGAGGAACCACGGCGTCCAGAACAGGATCAGGAGCGCGAGCCCGGCCAGCCAGAAGGGCAGGAGCCGTTGCAGCCCGCCCATGTGAATGAGAACGCGAAGCGTGGCGATCATGTACCCGTCTCCTTTGTGCCCGGGCAGCTTACCGCCTCCGGCCCAGCCGGGCAAAGGGGACGCGACGTCCCGGCGCAGGGGGAGCTCCGGGCCGGTCTGGGTGAGCGCCGAGGAGAGGCCCGCCACAGGCTGGGGCAGAGCGAGGATTGTGTGTGCGGGAGTGGAGCCGGTGCCCCGGCGATCTGGGCACGAGATTCGCGCCAGTGGGCGACCGAGCGCAGGCCGAGCGCAGGCCGATCGTTGTGAAGATGCGGGAGAGCAGGCGGGAAGGGATGAGAGAGGGGAGGAGCGTCACGCACGGACTGTCCCGCGTTCAGGGCATGGCGGCGCTCGCGCGAACTCGGAAACTCCCGCCTAGGCCCATGCACCTCCGCGTGAACCGACAAGCCCCCCGCCTCGGCCACCGTGCCACCCGGCCATGAAAAGGGCCGCCCCGGTCTCCCGCGGGCGGCCCCTCACGGTCCGCGTGCCGCGCGGATCAGCGGCGGATGCCGAGGCGCTTGATGAGGTCCTGGTAGCGGGCCTCGTCCTTCGCCTTCGTGTAGTCCAGAAGTTTCCGGCGCTGGGCGACCATTTTCAGAAGGCCACGGCGGCCGTGATTGTCCTTCTTGTGGGTCTTGAAATGCTCGGTGAGCGTGGTGATGCGCGACGTGAGGATCGCGACTTGAACCTCTGGCGAACCGGTGTCGCCGTCCTTCGTCGCGAACTCCTTGATCAGGCGTTCTTTCTCTTCGACAGTGATCGACATCGGGATCTCCTTCGATTGCGTGTGGATGGCGCGAGCCGGGATGTCGTCCAGCAAGGCCCATGGAGGCGTGCCCCTCTCCGGGGACAGCGCCTCCTACCAGAAATCACAGCTTTGAAAAGGGGGGCCTCTCACCCGTCGCCGGAGCGTCCGGGGTCGAGCTGGGCTATGTCGCTCTGCGCGATCAGCGTGACGTCGGACAGCGCCAGCCCGCCCGTGCCGCGGAGCGTGAGGATCGCCTCGCCGTCGAGCGTGAGCGTCGAGGTCTCGCCGTCGTCCGCGTCGGGGCGCAGGTCGAGCACCGGCTCCGGGCCAGCGGCGTCGTCGAACACCACCACGAGGCGGTCCTCTGCGGGGTCGAAATCCGACACCGCAGCGGCCGTGCCCGTGATCCAGTCGCCCACCAGGAGCGTGTCCGCGCCCTCCCCGAGCGAGACATGGTCGCCCGCCCCCGCGATCACCTCGTCCGCGCCGTCCTCGCCATTGAGGTAGTCGCCCGCGTCGATGTCCCGCCCGCCCGCGTCGAGGACCCGGCCATCGAGCGTGTCGTCCCCGTGGCCGCCGAAGAGCGCGTCGGCGCCCGCCTCCCCGAGGAGGAGGTCGTCGCCCGCCATCCCTTCCAGCGCGTCGGCGTCGCCGCCTCCGGCGAGCGTGTCCGCGCCGCTGCCGCCCACGAGCCAGTCCGCGCCGTCGCCGCCCGCCAGCGCGTCGTCTCCAAGCCCGCCGAAGAGCGCGTCGTCCCCCGCGTCCCCCGCGAGCCGGTCCGCGCCGTCCTCTCCCAGGAGGGTGTCGTGACCCTCTCCGCCGGCGAGGATGTCGTCGCCGTCGCCGCCGCGGGCCTCGTCCATGCCGTCGCTGCCGAGGATGAGGTCGTCGCCGTGGCCGCCGCCCATCTCGTCGGGGCCGCTGCCGCCCTCGATCCGGTCGGCGCCGTCGGTCCCGATGAGGCGGTCGGCGCCGTCGCTGCCTTCGATGCGAAAAAGCTCCTCCGCCAGGGCCGCCTCCCCGTCGCCCGCATCTAGCGGAGCCTCGGCGGCCTCCGGCGGGGCCGCGGCGCTGAGCACGCTGTCGAGCAGGTCGGCCCGCGCCTCGTCTCCCGGTGTCTCGGGCGGGAGCTCAGGCTCCCGGCCCGCCGCCTCGTCGTCCTCGGTCCCGCCCAGGTCCGGCACGAAGGCCGAGCCGAAGAGCATCACGCCGAGCAGTCCCGCAAACATCAACATCCAAGGTCACTCCCGCATCACGCGCGCACAGATAGGCCCCGCGGGATGAAGAATCATTGAATGCCGTTTGTCAGGGTTAACGCGGCTCCTCCTGGGGGGCCTGGATCTCCTGCGCGATGAGCGTGGCCCATTCGCCGATGATGGGCAGGAAATCGATCTGGCTGAGCATGTAGGCCAGCACGGACACGAGGAACGTCGCGCCCACCACGGAGCCCAGGCCAAAGGCCAGCCCGCGCAGAAACTGGGCCTGCATCATGCGGAACCGGGAGGACATGGACCGCATGGCGTAGTGCCTCTGAAGATTGCGCAACTCGCGGGTCAGGTCTTCGGTCTCTTGGCTCATGGGGCGCTCCAAAGCTCGGGTTGCCGTTCATAGGGGATATACAAAGGGTGCTTTGGATGACCACCCTTCGAGAGCCCGAGATGGTAAACCGGGAAGCCCGACGCGCGCAGCATCGCCGCCACGGCGGGACCCCGTGACAGGTGCACGCCGTGCGTGCCCCAGGCCGCGATGATCTGGTCCGCCCAGGGCAGGCTCTCGGCGATGGCGGCGTCATTGCCCGGGCCCACGGGGTCCGCTGCGGCGCGCATCTTCTTCGGGTCCGTATCGCGCCAGGCAAAGATGTTGAGGACCCGGAACGCGCCGAGACCCAGCGCCCGCGCGCGCCGTTCGCAGCGCTCCACGGTGGGGTCGTTCTGCACCTCGGTGGCGGTGGACGGGTTCAGCATGATGAAGAGCGCCCGCCGCGCGCCCGGGTCCCAGATCCGGGTGAGCATGTAGCGGTAGCGCTCGCAATCCGAATAGATCGCGGTGGAGGGCGCGTCGCCCTTGATGTGGGTGCGGGTGATCACCCGCGCCTTGTCGCGCCGCCCCGCGCAGAGTGCAACGCGTTAGGGGCGCGCCTCGATGAAGGCGGTCACCTCTTTCTTGCTTGCCAGCGGTATCCGGCCCTCCCCCGGGAGAAAAAGCGCGAGATCGAGCGCGAGGATCGGGCGCATGTCGACGCCCGGCAGATCCGGGGCGCGCATGGGTGGCTCCGGCAGGGCTGGGATCGCCTGACGCTTGGCCCATGTTTTCGGCAGCAATGCGGCATGCCGCGAGGGTTTGCCCGGCCTATGCGGCGAAGACCCGGCTGGGATGGAGCTCGCCGCCCTTCAGGATGCCCACGGCCACGGCGCGCCCGTCGAGGGAGGCCCAGGCCTCGTCGCCGTACTGCGCGTCGCCCGGGTAGATGAAGCCGGGATTGCCGTTCCGGAGCCGCGCGGCGCCCTCGGCCGTCGTGCGCAGTTCCGGCAGCTCCGAGAGCCCGGTCTCCACCGGCAGGATGCGCGCCTCCAGCGCGTCGGTGCGCTCCTCTGCTTCGAGCGTCTCCCAGCTCAGCGCGCCCGCAACCTCGAAGGGGCCTGACCACGTCCGCCGCAGGCGCTCCACATGGCCGAGGCAGCCCAGGGCCGCGCCCAGGTCGCGCGCGATGGAGCGGACATAGCCGCCCTTGCCGCAGACGAGCTCGAGCTCGGCGGTCTCTTCGTCGCGGTCCACGAGCGTGAGCTCCTCCACCCAGAGCGGGCGCGGAGCGAGCGTCACGGCCTCGCCGTCGCGGGCCTTCTTGTAGGCGCGCACGCCGTCGATCTTGACGGCTGAAAAGGCCGGGGGGACCTGCGCGATCTCGCCCACGAATGGCCCGAGCGCGTCCTTGATCTCCTGCTCTGTCGGGCGCGCGGCGGCGGTGGCGATCACCTCCCCCTCGGCGTCGTCGGTGTTGGTGGCCGCGCCCCAGCGCACGGTGAAGCGGTAGGCCTTGAGCGCGTCGGTGACGTAGGGGACGGTCTTCGTTGCCTCCCCGAGCGCCACCGCGAGGACGCCCGTGGCCGCGGGATCCAGCGTGCCGGCATGGCCCGCCTTTTGCGCGTCGAGCGCCCATTTGACCTTGTTCACGACGGCGGTGGAGGTGAGCCCCGCGGGCTTGTCGACGATGAGCCAGCCGGAAATCGGCCGGCCTTTCTTTCTGCGTGCCATGGAGCCTCTTTAGTCGGTGATCGCGAGGATGGGGCCCATGCGCGGGCCGGGATCCGCGCGGCCCCCCTCGCGGTCGTAAAGCCGGGTGATCGTCCCGTCGGTAAAAAGCGCGTCGGGCGTGCCCAGCGTGTCGCGGAAGAGCCGCCCGAAGGTGTGGAAGTTCACCGGGTTGCCTGTGACGGCGATGAAGAGCGTCCGCCCATCCGCGGACACACCCACGCCGCCGCGCCGCTTGCGGCTGTCACTGTCGGCGAGGAAGCGGGGATGGAGCGCGCCGTCGATGACGAGCATGGGCCCCGATTGCGTGGCGTAGGTGCAGGCGGGCCGGTCGGCGGCGTAGGCGCGGCTCTCGATGATGGCGGCGCGGCCCTCGCGCAGGCAGAGCACGCCGTTGGGCAGGAGCCCGAAATTGCCGGGGCCCTCGGCGGTGATAGGCGGGACGACCTCGGTGCCAGCCTCGAGGTAGTGGCCCACGGGGCGCCGGTCCTCGTGGTACATGCCGCCATTGGTGGCGATGCGAACCTCGTCGGGGAGCGCGGAGAAATCCCCGTAAAGCGCGCCGCTGTCGTCCCGCCAGAAAAGGCGGGCATCGTGGCGGGAGAGGTCCACCTCGCACACGGTGAAGCGGTCGCTCTCCACGGTGACGTCATCGCAGCCCGCGCCGAGCGCCGGTGCGGCCAGGACAGCCAGGAGCGCGCTAATCCTCCAGATCACGGCGCACCTCGTCGCGGGCGAACATCGCGCGGGTCTCGTCGAGGCGGTCGAACGTCTCGTCGATTCGGAACCGCAGGTCGGGCGTGAACTTGAGCGCGCTCTTCTTGCCGATCATGCGGCGCATCTCGCCCTTGTTGCGCGCGAGCGCGTCGATGACCTCCGCGTGGCCGGTGCCGCCCAGCGGCATCACGTAGACCGTGGCGATCTTGAGATCGGGGGAGGCCGCGACCTCGCTCACCGTGATCGAGCGGCCGCTCAGGTCGGGGTCGTGGATGTCGCCCCGCGCCAGCACCTCCGAGAGCGTGCGCCGGATCAATTCCCCCACGCGCAGCTGTCGCTGGCTCGGGCCCGGGCCGTCATGGAACTTGTTCTTTGCCATGGGCGCCAGATACGGGCGGGGGCGTTCCTTGCCAAGGGGGGGGTGGGCGCGTTGCCAGCGCCGTGCGCTTCGTGCAGAAGGCCGCGCAGAGGAGAGGGCGCCATGGCAGAGCTTCCAGGGATCGTGATCACCGGCGCGTCGGGGCGCATGGGCCGCATGCTTATCGAGACGGTCGCGGCCTCCACCACCGCGCGCCTCGTGGGCGCGGTGGAGCGCGCGGGTCACGACTGGGTAGGCCAGGATGCGGGCACCGCCATGGGGGCGGCGCCGCTCGGTGTGACAGTCACCGACGACCCGCTCGAGGCCTTCGCCCAGGCCCAGGCGGTCATCGATTTCACCGCCCCCGCCGCCACGCTCGAGTTCGCGGCCATCGCCGCGCAGGCGCGCGCGGTCCATGTCATCGGAACCACCGGCATGGACGCCGGGGGGATCGCCGCGCTCGCGCCCGCCGCGCGCCACGCGGTGCAGGTGCGGGCGGGCAATATGTCCCTCGGCGTGAACCTCTTGACCCGGCTCACGCGCATGGTTGCCGAGGCCCTCGACACCGATTTCGACATCGAGGTGATCGAGGCCCATCACCGGCACAAGGTGGACGCTCCCTCGGGCACCGCGCTCATGCTGGGCCAGGCCGCGGCGGAGGGCCGGGGCGTGTCGCTCACGGAGATGTCCGATCACGGGCGCCACGGGACGACAGGCGCGCGAGAGCTGGGGCATATCGGGTTTTCCAATGTCCGCGGCGGCGACATCGTGGGCGAGCATGACGTGCTCTTCGCCGGGGCGGGGGAGCGCATCGTGCTGCGCCATGTGGCCACCGATCGCGCCATCTTCGCCCGCGGCGCGCTCAAGGCCGCGCTTTGGGGGCAGGACAAGGCCCCCGGCCAGTACGACATGATCGACGTGCTGGGCCTGCGCTGACGGCGAATTTTCGCCCAAATCGCGCGGTCCATGCATCCAGCGGCCCCGGTCGCGCGTATTCTTGCAAGCACTCCCATTGGAGGTTTCGCATGTCTGCACGATTGAAAACCCTCATCACCTCTCTCGCGCTCTGCGCCGCGCTGCCCGCCACGGCGATGGAGGCGATCTCCGAGCGCGGAGAATTCGTCGAGCGCGTCGAGGGCCAAGTTCTGCAAACCCGGTATCTCGGTGTGGCGGTGAACCTTCAGGTCTCGCCGGAGGGTCGGATCGTGGGCCGCGCGCTCGGCGCCGACATCACGGGGGACTGGGCCTGGCAGGACGGCTATTTCTGCCGCGAGATGACCTGGGGCTCCACGCCGATCCCGTATAACTGCCAGCTCGTGGAGTATAACGGTGAGGAGATGCGCTTCACCACCGATCGCGGGGCCGGGCGCTACGCCGATTTCGACCTCCGCTAGAAGTCGTAGGCGATCCCCTTCTTCTCCCAGTCACCGAAGCGGACGGGCTCCGGGCCCTCGCGGCCGCCATATTCCTTGGGCATAGCCTGGGTTGCTTCACCCTTCTTGCGCTCGGCGGCCTCGGCCAGCGCGCGCTGGGCCGCGGGCGGGAAGCGCGACGGATCGTAGGCGGGCGCCTCGGGTGTGTCCGCGGCGGGCGTCGCTGCCTCGGGCGTCTCGGCGGGCGGGATGGAGAATGTCTTGTCTTCGGCCATGGCGTTGATATAGGCCGCCGGTCCCGCCGCTCCAAGGAGACCCCGTGCCGCAAGACCCCCATCCCGCCCGCGCCGCGGCGCTCAAGCTCATGACCGGCGTGACCGAGGACGGGCGGCTTCTCTCCGAACTCACCGGCGCGCCGTGGTTCCTCGAACTCGCCCCCGCCGACCGCGCCCGCGCGCAGCGGCTCGCAACAGAGACGTTCCGCCACCTAGACCGCGCCGACCGGGTGCTGAAACCGCTTCTCCGGAAGACGCCGCCCGAGGCGGCGCAGCACATTCTGCGCCTCGGCCTCGTGGAAGTCGCGGCGCTCGGCGGCGCGGCCCACGGCGTCGTGTCCGACATGGTGAGCGCGGCGGGCCGCGACAAACGCACAATGGGCCTCAAAGGCATGGTCAACGCCGTCCTGCGCCGCGCCATCGAGGCCGCGGACGGGAAATGGGGCAAGCTGCCCGTGGGCCGCATGCCCGATTGGCTGCGCAAACCCCTGGCCGAGGCCTATGGCAACTCCGCCGTCCAAGGCATCGAGACCGCCCATATGCGCGGCGCGCCCCTCGATCTGACGGCCAAGGGCGATCCTGCCGCGCTGGCCGGGCGTCTGGGCGGGGAGCTAATGCCCTGGGGCTCGGTGAGGCTGCGCGAGGCGGGGCAGGTCTCCGCGCTGCCGGGCTACGCGGAGGGCGACTGGTGGGTGCAGGATACCGCCGCGGCGCTCCCGGCCCAGCTTCTCGCCGTGCAACCGGGAGAGCGGGTCGCCGATCTCTGCGCTGCGCCCGGGGGCAAGACGATGCAGCTCGTCGCTGCCGGCGCGCTGGTGACGGCGGTGGATGCGAACGACCACCGGATGGGACGGCTCCGCGAGAACCTCGCGCGCACGGGGCTCGCCGCGGAGGTGCAGGTAGCCGACGTCACCGAGACCGCCGGGCGCTTCGACGCCGTGCTCCTTGATGCGCCGTGTTCGGCCACGGGCACGCTGCGGCGCCACCCCGACCTGCCCCACGGCCAGCGCGGCGAGCAGATCGGCGCCCTCATCACACTGCAGACGCGGCTCCTCGACCACGCGATCAAGCTCGTGAAGCCCGGCGGGCGGCTCGTTTTCTGCACCTGTTCGCTCCTGCCCGACGAGGGCGAGGTGCAGGTGGAGGAGGCGCTGGCGCGCCATGGGGACCTCGGCGTGGACCGTGCCGCGCTCGCCCGCGACGGCATCGATCCGGCCTGGATCACCGAGGAAGGCGGCCTGCGCCTGCGCCCGGATCACTGGTCGAAAGCGGGCGGGATGGACGGATTTTACATGGCGCTTCTCCGCCGCAGGTGACGCATCCCGCGTGACTTGGCGCGGGGGCTGCGCTAGCAGATGCAGGTGGGGCCGTTCCGGCCTCCAACGCAAAAGAGCAGCCCCGAATAGGTCTCCGACAGACATGTCGACCCACCCCGATATGCCGGCCCCCCGCACGCGTTTCATGACGCAGCTGCACGCGCGGCTGGCGGCCATGGGGCGGCCGGCTACGGCCTTCGTCAGCCAGCCGGAGCCGCGCTCCATCGGGCACTTCGCCAAGGGCAAGCAGCTCCTGGCCGGCAATTACCTCTTTGCCGGATATCTCGTGGAGGCTGCGCCGGGGACGTCGCTCTGGCAGGTGACGCCGCCATCGGATGCGTTTTCGGAGGACGCCCACGGCTTTCTCTGGCTCGACGATCTGGCCGCCGTGGGGGACGGCACGGCGCGCGCGCTGGCGCAGGACTGGGCCGCGGGCTGGATCGACGAATTCGGGCGCGGTCGCGGCCTCGGCTGGAGCCCGGACCTCACTGGACGCAGGCTCATCCGCTGGATCAACCACGCGCTCTTTTTGCTGTCCGGCAATGGCAGCGTCCACGGCGAGGCCTTCTTTCGCTCCCTCGCGCAGCAGACCCGCTTTCTCGGGCGGCGCTGGCAATCGACGACGCCGGGCCTGCCCCGGATCGAGGCGCTCACGGGCCTGATCTATGCCGGGCTCTCGCTCACGGGGATGGAGCGGTTCGTGCCCACAGCCATCGCCGCGCTCGGGCGCGCCTGCGCGCGGCAGATCGATGCCTCGGGCGCCATCGCCTCGCGCAACCCCGAAGAGCTTCTGGAGATCTTCACCCTGCTGAACTGGGCGGCGCTCGCGCTCGACGATGCCGGGCGGGCGGCGGCTCCTGCGCATCTCGCGGCCATCGTGCGCACGGCGCCGGTGCTGCGCGCGCTCCGCCACGCCGATGGCGGGCTCGCGCGGTTTCACGGCGGCGGGCGGGGGCTCGAGGGGCGGCTCGACACCGCGCTCGCGCTGTCGGGCGTTAAGGCCGAGGCCACCGCGCGGGAGGCCATGGGCTACACCCGGCTCGCCACCGGGCGCACCACCGTCATCACCGACACCGCCCCACCGCCGCGGGGCGTGGCGAGCTTCAACGCCCATGCCTCCACGCTGGCCTTCGAGCTGACCTCGGGGCGGCGTCCGCTCATCGTCAGCAGCGGCTCGGGCGCGGCCTTCGGCGAGGACTGGCGCCGCGCGGGGCGGGCGACACCCTCCCATTCCACGCTGACGCTCGCGGGCTATTCCTCCTCCCGGCTTGGGGAGCGCACCTTGCTGTCGGGCCGGGCGCGGGAGCTTTTGACGGATGTGCCCAAGGCCGTGAGCAGCGAAGGGCGCGAGACCGCCTCGGCCTCGCGCCTGGAGGCGAGCCATGACGGATACCGGGCCACCCATGGGCTCCTCCACGTGCGCACGCTCGAGCTCGCTCATGACGGGCGGGGGCTCTCGGGCGAGGACCTGCTCTTGTCCCTCAACGCCGCCGACCGGAGCCGCTTCGAGAGCCATCGCGCCTTCGTGGACCCGGGTGAGCCGGGCGGCATCCCCTTCACGATCCGGTTTCACCTGCACCCGGATGTGGACGCGGCCCTCGACATGGGCGGGACGGCGGTGTCGCTGGCGCTGCGCAGCGGGGAGATCTGGGTCTTTCGCCACGACGCCACCGCCGCGCTGACCATCGAGCCGAGCGTCTACCTGGAGCGCGGCCGCCTGAAGCCCCGCGGGGCGGAGCAGATCGTGCTTTCGGCGCGCGCGCGCACCGAGCAGACGCGCGTCAGGTGGTCTCTGGCCAAAGCGCAGGAAACTCCGCTATCTGTCCGCGACCTGCGGCGGGACGATCCGCTGAGCGAAGACGACTAAAAGGACCTCCGCCCATGCCCGATCTCGTGCCGCTGCGCCGCGCGCTTCTCTCCGTGTCCGAAAAGGCGGGGATCGTGGAGCTGGCGCAAGCGCTCGCGGCGCGCGGCGTGGAACTCGTGAGCACGGGCGGAACGGCGCGGAGCCTGCGGGAGGCGGGGCTCTCGGTGCGCGATGTCTCCGAGCTCACGCAGTTTCCAGAGATAATGGACGGGCGGGTGAAGACGCTCCATCCGAGCGTCCATGGCGGGCTCCTCGCCGTGCGAGAGAACGCGGCCCATGCCGAGGCCATGGAGGCGCATGGGATCGGCGCCATCGACCTCGTCGTCGTCAACCTCTACCCCTTCGAGGCCACCGTGGCCCAGGGCGCGGACGACGCAGAGGTGATCGAGAATATCGATATCGGCGGGCCCGCGATGCTGCGCTCGGCGGCCAAGAACCACGCCTATGTGAGTGTCGTCACCGACACCGAGGATTACGCGCCGCTCCTCGCCGAGCTCGATGCCCATGACGGCGCCACCAGCCACGCCTTCCGCCAGAAGCTCGCGCTCGAGGCCTATGCGCGCACGGCGGCCTATGACGCGGCGGTGTCGCAATGGCTGGAGGGCGCGCTCGAGACCCGCGCGCGGCGCTACGCCACCGCGGGCACGCTCAGCCAGGAGATGCGCTACGGCGAGAACCCGCACCAGGGCGCGGCGTTCTACGTCGACGGCTCCGCGCAGGTGGGCGTGGCGACAGCCACCCAGCACCAGGGCAAGGCGTTGAGCTACAACAACATCAACGACACCGACGCGGCCTTCGAGCTCGTGAGCGAGTTCGACCCGGCGGACGGCCCGGCCTGCGCGATCATCAAGCACGCCAACCCCTGCGGCGTGGCCCGCGGCGCGACGCTGAAGGAGGCCTATGCCCGCGCCTTCGATTGCGACCGCACCTCGGCTTTCGGCGGGATCGTGGCGCTCAACCAGCCGCTCGACGAGGCCACGGCCGCGGAGATCACCAAGATCTTCACCGAGGTCGTGATCGCGCCCGGTGCCGACGACGCGGCGCGCGCGGTCTTCGCGGAGAAAAAGACCCTGCGCCTTTTGACCACCGAGGCCCTCGCCGACACCGCTACGGCGCGCGCCTATCTCAAGCAGGTGGCGGGCGGGTTCCTCCTCCAGGACAAGGATGTGGGCGCGCCCGGCGCGCTCACGGTCGTCACCGAACGCGCGCCCACCGAGGACGAGCTGCGCGATCTGGCCTTTGCCTGGACGGTGGCCAAGCACGTGAAATCGAACGCCATCGTCTATGCCAACAACGGCGCCACGGTGGGCGTGGGCGCGGGCCAGATGAGCCGGGTGGACGCGACCCGCATCGCCGCGCGGAAGGCCGAGGACATGGCCGAGGCACTGGGCCTCAAGACACCGCTCACGCAGAATTCCGTGGCGGCCTCCGACGCGTTCTTTCCCTTTGCCGACGGGCTCCTCACGGTGGCCGAAGCGGGGGCCACGGCGGTCATCCAGCCGGGCGGCTCGGTGCGCGACGACGAGGTGATCTCGGCGGCCAACGAAGCCGGGCTCGCCATGGTCTTCACCGGTCAGCGGCATTTCAGGCACTGAGATGCGGGCGCTCTGGATCACGGCGGCGCTGACCTTCCTGGGGGACCAGGCGCTGAAGTATTACATCCTCCACGTGCTCGACCTCGACCGCATCCGCGCGCTCGACGTGCTGCCCCCCTTCCTCAATCTCCGCATGACGTGGAATTACGGGGTGAATTTCGGGCTCTTCGCCGGGGGCGGTTCCACCCGCTGGATCCTCATCGCAATCGCCGTCGTGATCTGCGCGGTGGTGCTGTGGTGGATGCGCAAAGGGCAGGGGCGGCTTGCCCATGTCTCCGCCGGGTTGCTCGTAGGCGGCGCGGCGGGCAACGTGATCGACCGCATCATCTATGGCGGGGTGGCCGATTTCCTCAACATGTCCTGCTGCGGGATCAATAATCCCTTCGCCTTCAACGTGGCCGATATCGCGATCTTCATCGGCGCGATAGGCCTCGTCTTCTTCGTCAAGGACGACACGCCCGCGAAGGCGTGACGCGACGGGCGCCGTGGTGTAGGGCAGACAAAACAAGTGGGTGTGTCATGCGTGGGATGATCTTGGGGCTGATGGCGGTGGGGCTCGCGGCCTGTGCGGCCACCGATGGGAGCGAGGGGCCCGACGAATTCGGGGTGGTGCCGTCGCTCCCGCTGGAATTCCCCGAAAGTTTTGCCGAGCTGCCCCCGCCGGCCCCGGGCACGGCGAACCGGGCCGACCTCGATCCCGGCGCCGATGCCGCCGAGGCGCTCGGCGGGGCGCTCAGCGATCCGGGCATTCCGGCGGGCGACAGCGGGCTCGTCAGCTTCGCCTCCCGCTTCGGCGTCGATCCCGATATCCGCCGCGAGCTCTTCCGGTCCGATGAACTCTTCCGCGCGCGGCGCGGGCGCCTGCGCCTGCTCAGCTTCGGGGGCGGCGATAGGTATTTCAGCGCCTATGCCCGCGAAACGCTCGATGCCCGGGCCGAGCTCGCCCGGTTCCGCGCGGCCGGCGTGCGGGTGCCCACGGCCCCGCCCGACTGACCGTCACATCGCCGTCACCGCGCTTGAAGCCTGCCGACCCGGCCGTACCTTATGGCTCAAGGAGGACGACGCCCGATGATCCGAACGCTTTCCGCAGCCGCCTTCGCGCTCGCTGCTGCCCCGCTCGCCGCCGCCGAGGCCGTGACGAACTTCTTTCTCGACAACGGGATGGAGGTCGTCGTCATCGAGGACACCCGCGCCCCCGTTGTCGTGCACATGGTCTGGTACAAGGTGGGCTCCGCCGACGAGCCCGAGACGAAAAGCGGGATCGCGCATTTCACCGAGCACCTGATGTTCAAGGCCACCGACACCCTCGAGGACGGTGAATTCCAGCGCATCGTGAGCGAGAACGGCGGCAACGACAACGCCTTCACCAGCTACGATTACACCGGCTATTTCCAGCGCGTGGCCTCCGACCGCCTCGGCCTCATGATGGAGATGGAGTCCGACCGCATGGTCAACCTCGCCCTCGACGAGGACGACATCGCCACCGAGCGCGGCGTCATCATCGAGGAGCGCAACCAGCGCACCGACAGCTCCCCCGGCGCCCTCATGCAGGAGCAGGTCCGCGCCGCGCAGTTCCTCAACCATCAATACGCCGTGCCGATCATCGGCTGGCGCCACGAGATGGAGACGCTGGGACTTGAGGATGCCAATGCCTTCTACGAGGCGCATTACGCGCCCAACAATGCGGTACTCGTGGTGGCGGGCGACGTGACGCCCGAGGAGGTGCGCACGCTCGCCGAGGCGCATTACGGCGTCATCCCCGCGAACCCTGCGATCACCGAGCGCGCGCGTCCCGCGGAGCCCCCGCAGCGGGCGGAGCGGCGGCTCGTCTACCGCGACGCGCGGGTGGCGCAGCCCTATTTCACGCGCACCTACCTCGCGCCCGAACGCAACCGGGGCGACCAGCGGGAGGCGGCGGCGCTCAGGCTCCTCGCCTCCGTCCTCGGCGGGTCCGGTGCGACCTCGGTCTTCGGCGAGACGCTGGAATTCGAGCAGGAGATCGCCGTCTACACCTCCGCCTATTACATGGGCCTATCGCTTGACGAGACGACCTTCGGCCTCATCGGCGTGCCGGCGCCCGGCACCTCGCTCGAGGAGCTCGAGGCCGCCATGGACGCCGAAATCGCCGCCTTCCTCGAAAAGGGAGTGGACCCCGAACAGCTCGCGCGGATCAAGGCGCAGTGGCGCGCATCGGAGGTCTACGCGCTCGACGATGTGGGCGGCATCGCCCGCCGCTACGGCGCGGCGCTGACCTCGGGCCTGACGGTGCAGGACGTGCAGGACTGGCCGGGCATCATCCAGTCCATCACGGGCGAGGAGATCGTGGCCGCCGCCGAGCGCCTTTTCGACCGCAAGAACGCCGTCACCGGCTATCTCATGCAACCCGTCCAGCCGGAGGTGACGCAATGATCGCGCGTCTGACTGCCCTCGTCACGCTCTTCGCCCTGCCCGCCTGGGCGGAGGTGGACATCCAGGAGGTGACCTCGCCCGGCGGCATCGACGCCTGGCTGGTGGAGGAAAGCTCCATCCCCTTCACCGCGCTCGAGCTTCGCTTCGACGGGGGTGCCTCGCTCGACCCCGAGGGGCTGCGCGGGGCCACGAACCTGATGATGGGCATGCTCGAGGAGGGCTCGGGCGACATGGATGCCCGCGCCTTCGCAGAGGCGCGCGAGACCCTTGCCGCGCGGTTCGATTTCGAGGCCTACGGCGACAGCGTCTCCATCAGCGCCTCCTTCCTGAGCGAGAACCGGGACGAGGCGGTGGCGCTCCTGCGCCAGGCGCTGACGCAGCCCACCTTCGACGAGGTGGCCGTGGCGCGCGTGAAGCGGCAGGTGCTCTCTGGCATCCGCTCCGACGCGCTCGACCCCGACGAGATCTCCTCGACGCGCTTTTACGAGATGGCCTTCGGCGATCACCCCTATGGCAGCGATCTCGCCGGAACGGAGGAGAGCGTGGCGGCGATCACGCGCGCGGACCTCGAAACCGCCCGCCAGAACGCGCTTGCCCTCGACCGGCTTCATGTGGGCGCTGTGGGGGACATCACGGCGGAGGAGCTCGGACTCCTCCTCGACGAGCTATTGGGCGATCTGCCCGCCAGCGGCCCCGCGCTGCCGCCCCGCGTGGATTTCACGCTCCCCGGGGGCACGACGGTGGTGGACTTCGAAGGCCCGCAGTCCACGGCGCTCTTCGGCCATGTGGGCATCGAGCGGGACGATCCGCGCTACTTCGCGGCCTTCATCCTGATGGAGATCCTCGGCGGCGGCGGGATCGAGAGCCGGCTCGGCTTCGAGGTCCGCGAGGAGCGGGGACTGACCTACGGCATCTCCGCCTTCATCGTGCCGCGCGACCTGTCGGAAATGATCCTGGGGCGCGTGCGATCCTCGAACGAGACTATTGCGGAGGCCATAGAGGTGACACGCGACGTCTGGGAACGAACGGCGACAGAGGGCGTCACGCCCGAGGAACTGGCGCGCACGCAGACCTACCTCACCGGGGCCTACCCGCTCCGTTTCGACGGCAATGGCCGCATCGCCAACATCCTGGCCGGGATGCAGCAGGCCGATCTCGGGATCGACTACATCGCCACGCGCAACGCCAATATCGAGGCGGTGACGCTCGAGGAGGTGAACCGCGTGGCGCGGGAGATCCTCTTGCCCGATGCGCTCCATTTCGTCGTGGTGGGCGAGCCCGTGGGGCTGTCGACGACCACCAACTAGCCCGTTCCGAATCTGCGCTGGCCATGCTACCCCTTGGGTCATGGCCAGCCCGGACCCCAAGATAAGCGCCCCTGTCATCCGGCAGCTCGACGAGGCCGCCATCAATCGCATCGCCGCCGGCGAGGTGGTGGAGCGGCCCGCGAGCGCTGTGAAGGAGCTCGTGGAGAACGCCATCGACGCGGGCGCGCGCCGGATCGACGTGGCCTACGAGGCGGGCGGCAAGACCCTGATCCGCGTGACCGACGATGGCTGCGGCATCCCCGCCGCCGACCTGCCGCTGGCGCTGGCGCGGCACGCCACCTCGAAGATCGACGGCTCAGACCTCCTCGACATCCACACCTTCGGTTTCCGGGGCGAGGCGTTGCCCTCGCTGGGCGCCGTCGGGCGGCTCTCCGTCATCTCCCGCGCGGGGGCGGAGGCCGCGCGGCTCGACGTGACCGGCGGGGAGATGGCCCCGGTGGCGCCCGCCGCCCTCGGCCGGGGGACGGTGGTGGAACTGCGCGATCTCTTCTTCGCCACGCCCGCGCGGCTCAAATTCCTGCGCTCGGACCGGGCGGAAGCGCAGTCCATCGCCGATGTCGTGAAGCGGCTCGCCATGGCTGAACCCTTCGTTGGCTTCGCGCTGCGCGACCTCGGCACGGGGCGCGAGGTGTTCCGGGCGGAGGCCGCGACCGGCGCGCCGGTGGAGGCGTTGCGCGCCCGGCTCACGCAGATCCTCGGGCGGGAGTTCACGGAAAACGCCGTGCCGGTGGAGGCGGAGAAGGAGGGAGTGCACCTGACGGGCTTCGCGGCGCTTCCCACCTATTCGCGCGGCGCGGCGGTGGCGCAGTTCTTCTTCGTCAATGGACGGCCCGTGCGGGACAAGCTCCTGCTCGGCGCGTTGCGCGGGGCTTACGCGGATTTTCTGAGCCGGGACCGGCATCCGGCGGTGGCGCTCTTCGTGGACTGCCCGCCCGCGCGGGTCGATGTGAACGTGCACCCGGCGAAGTCGGAGGTGCGCTTCCGCGAGCCCGCCGCGGTGCGGAGCCTCGTGGTGAACGGCCTGCGCGAGGCGCTCGCCGGGGCGGGGCATCGCGCGTCGACCACCGTGGCCGCGGAGACGCTGGAGGCCCTGCGGCCCGAAGCGCCGCAGGCGATTGTCTACCAGATGGATTTCGCCTCCCGACCGGCCCGTCCCATGCCGCCGCAGAGCCACGCGCCGCAGGGCTTCGGCGAGGCGCCCGCGGCGCGGGTGGAGCCTGAGCCCGCGGTGCCGGGGGATCATCCGCTGGGGGCTGCGCGGGCGCATCTCCACGAAAATTACATCGTCGCGCAGACGGCGGACGGGATGATCCTCGTCGATGCGCACGCGGCCCATGAACGGCTCGTCTACGAGGAGCTGAAGGCCGGGACGGCCGCGCGGGGCGTGGCCTCCCAGGCGCTCCTCATCCCTGAAATCGTTGAGCTTTCCGAGGGCGACGCAGCGGCGATCCTCGAGCAGGCGGAGGCGCTTGCAGCGCTCGGGCTTGTGATCGAAGCCTTCGGGCCCGGCTCCGTCGCGGTGCGGGAGGTGCCCGCGATCCTCGGGGCGTGTGACGCGCGCGCGCTCTTTCTCGACGTGGTCGACGAGCTCACCGATGGCGGCACGAGCCGGGTCGTCTCGGAGCGGATCGAGGCGGTGCTGTCGCGCGTGGCCTGCCACGGCTCGGTGCGCACAGGGCGGCGGATGCAGGCCGACGAGATGAACGCGCTCCTGCGCCGGATGGAGGCCACGCCCCATTCCGGGCAGTGCAACCACGGGCGGCCCACCTACGTGGAGCTGAAGATGGCCGATATCGAGCGGCTCTTCGGGCGCTCATGACGCTGGCGGACGTCTCGCTGGATGACCCGCGCGTGCTGGGCGCAGCGGGTCTCATCCTGCTGATATGCATCGTTTTTCTGTCCATGCGCGGCGTCGCCCGGCGGGTCGAACAGCTCGCAGTCGGCCAGCAGCAGCTCGCCGGCGGGCTCACCCATGTGAGCGACGCGCAGGCGGCCTCCCAGGCGCAGATGATGGGGCTCATGGAGCAGCGGCTCGCCTTCGTCTCCGAAAAGATGAACGAAAACTTAACGACCAGTGCGAAGGCCACTGCCGCCTCGCTCGGCGCGCTTCAGCAGCGCTTGCAGGCCATCGACAAGGCGCAGGACAATATCACGAAGCTCTCCGGCGACGTCCTAAGCTTGCAGGATATCCTTTCCAACAAGCAAACGCGGGGCGCGTTCGGGGAAATCCAGCTCACCGACATCGTGTCGAAAGCGCTGCCGGCGGACAGCTACAGCCTCCAGGCGACGCTCTCGAACGGGAAGCGGGCGGATTGCCTGATCCATCTGCCGAACCCGCCGGGGCCCATCGTCGTCGACGCGAAGTTCCCGCTGGAGGGCTATGAGCGGCTGAGGAACGCCGCGACGGACGGGGAGGTGCAGGCGGCGGCGCGGCAGCTCAAAACGGACGTGAAGGCCCATATCCGCGCGATTTCGGAGAAGTACATCCTAGAGGGGGAGACTGCGGACGGCGCGCTTATGTTCCTGCCGTCGGAGGCCATCTACGCGGAATTGCACGCGAATTTCCCCGAGCTCGTGCGCGCGGGGTTTGCCGCAAGGGTGTGGATCGTGTCGCCCACGACCTGCATGGCCACGCTCAACACCATGCGCGCGATCCTGAAGGATGCGCGGATGCGGGAGCAGGCGGGCGCGATCCGGCGGGAGCTCGCGCTGCTCCACGGCGATGTCGAACGGCTCACCACGCGGGTGGGGAACCTCGACCGGCACTTCGCCATGGCGAACAAGGACTTGGCGGAGATCAAGATCAGCGCGGAGAAGGCGGGGACGCGGGCGCGGCGGCTCGACGCCTTCGATTTCGAGGAGCTCGAGGCCGAGGACGCGGCCCCGCCGCCCCGCATCGTGCGGCGTTAACGATCCGCCGAAGACCCCGGTGGGCCAAGGCACATCCCGTACACACCCTGTACACAGGCCGTACATACGCGCGTGGGCCGCGAGGGCGTTAATCCGACCGGCCATGCGCCGGAGCGGGGTTACCTTCCAGAAAGAAAAAGCCCCTGCCGCTGGGGCAGGGGCGTTCGCAACTCGGCATGGTTCGCAGGCCGGCGCGTCAGGTGCTGCCGTCGCCGGCGTTGAACATGAGGCGCACGCTCACCGGCACGGCGCGGTCGATGCTCTGGAGCCCCGCGATCTCCATGAGGGTGTCGATGCCTGCGTCGATGCCGAGCTCCTCGGTGGAGACATAGGTGATCCCGTCGGAGACGATGAGCACCTGATCCTCGCCCAGCCGCGCGGCGATGACGGGCAGGTCGACGAAGACCTCCTCGCCGAGGAACATGAGCGTGCCTTCCACGGTGCTCGTCATCGTCTCGCCCACGCCGAGGGCCTCCATGGCGCCCATGTCGACCTCGGCCATGAGTTCGGCGGTGGGCATCATGGAAAAGACATGCTCCTGCATGCGCTCGTTGCGGATGTCGATTCCGGTTTCGACCGTGGCGAGATCGAGCGTGAGGGCCACCATGCCCGCCTCCGACACCGTGCCCGAGAGGCCCGAGAAGCTGTGGCTTTCGCCGATGACGTCCGATTTGACGGAGCCGAAGCCGATCTTGGAATTCGCGCCGTCGAGCGTCCACATCTCCGCTTGCGCGGTGGTGGCGGCCAGAAGCGTGGCGGCGATGAGAAAGTGTCTGAACATGTCATCCTCCCTGTGATGTTCCTGACGTAGCGTCAAGTGGCGCGCAGGCGAGGTCGCGTCCCCAAATGCAAAACGCCGCCCCGGGGGGCGGCGTGTCACGATGGGTCTCTGGCGGGGTCTAGATGCGCATGAGGCGCTGAGCGACCCGCGGGATGAGGCGATTGAAGCGGAGCGGCGCATCGGTGGCCGAGAGGCAGATGCAATCCTCCCCGATATCGGCCACGGGCGTGTGCTCCAGCTCCTCGTTGGCGACCTCCACGTCGCCGCGGGCGAAGCGGCCGTCGTCGTCGATGAAGGCACCCTGGAGGACGAGCGTGAGCTCGGTCCCGTGGTGGCCATGGTCGGGGACTTCCATGCCTGCGGGGATGTAGAGGAGGCGCACGCTGGCGTCCTTGGTGGTGGGCAGGACGGCCTGCTTGACCCCGCCGCCCACGCGCCGCCATTTCACGGCGTCAGCGTCGCCGCCCACATAATCCTGCAGCGGCTTCGGGAAGACCCCGCGGGAGGCGCGCATGGTCTTGATCGGGTCCTTGGCGCGGCGGCTGATGAGCTTCAGCGTCGCGTCGAGCGACCCTTCGGACATCTCCGCGGCGTCGGCCCCGTCGAGCCCGTCGAGCACGGCGCCGCCCACGGCCTCGAATTCGTAGAGCCGGGCGCGGCATTCGTCGCAAAGCGAAATATGTGTCGCCACCACGAGGTTGAACGCCTCAGGCAGCGTGCCTGCGGCATACCCCATCAGAAGCTGATCGGTGAGGTGATGTTTGATCTTTTGCTCACTCATCTTGCGGTCCCATCGTATCGCGTCCCCCGACGCGCCTCTCTCTCTTACTTCATCGCGTGGCGCAGTCTTTCGAGGGCCAGGCGGATGCGGGATTTGATCGTGCCCAGGGGCAGCCCTGTCTCCTCAGCGATCTCGCTGTGGCTCAGGTCCCCGAAATAGGCGCGCTCGATCAGCACCCTTTGTTTCTCCGGCAGCTCGGACATCGCCCGAGCCAGTTGTGAACTTTCCTGTTGCAGGGCCAGCGCGTCCTCTTGGTCCGGTTCGGCCTCGGGCCCCCAGGGGAGGTCCTCTGGTTCCGGCCGGCGCTGTTTCCGAAGGGCGTCAATCGAGCGGTTGCGCGCGATTGTAAAGATCCACGTTGCCGCGGAGGCGCGGGCGGGATCGAACATGTGTGCCTTCGTCCACAGGGTGGCCATCACCTCCTGCGTCGTCTCTTCCGCGAGCGCCGCGTTGGCGCCCGATTTCATCAGGAACGCCTTCACCCGGGGGGCGAAGTGCTGGAACAGGGTCGCGAAAGCGCCTTGGTCCTGATGCAGACGGATGGCCTCGATTTCGGCCACCCACGGGGCTGCGCTCACGCGCTCCTGTACGTTCACGTCCGGGTCCTTTTGGGCCAAAGTGTCAGGCCTAGTTGTCAGCTTAGCGACAACACCATAGGACACATCCCTGTCGGATGCACGTGTTTCCTGAGCCAGGCGTGCGGACGTTAACATGTCTGGTATACGCGGCCGTCCCCCGGTTGGATCAGCCCGGACAAAAGAATTTCTGAAACTCATCCACAGGTGGAAGACGTGCGTACCAAGGCGAACAAACTCGGGGAAAGAGGGCAGGTGTATGCCATTTGAAATAGGGGCCGGCGGTCCCAAGCGTGTTGCTGTCATCGGTGGCGGAATTTCGGGGCTGAGCGCGGCGCACATGCTGTCGGGCGCCAATGCCGTGGTCCTTTACGAAGCTGAAGGACGCCTGGGCGGCCATGCGCGGACGGTGTTTGCGGGCGAAAACGAGCAGCCGGTGGATACGGGATTTCTCGTCTTCAACTACGCCACCTACCCCCATCTGACCGCGCTCTTCCACGAACTCGCCGTGCCGGTGGCGGTCTCGGACATGAGCTTTGGCTGTTCCATCGGCGATGGCTGGATGGAGTACGGGATCCTCGCGCGTTCCGCGATCTTCGCGCAGAAGCGCAATCTCCTGCGCCCGCAATTCTACAAGATGCTCGCCGACATGATCCGCTTCGGCAAGGAGGCCGACCGCATCGTCGACGACGAGATGACGGTGGGCGAACTCATCGAGGTCATGGGCCTCGGCGACTGGTTCCGCGACTATTACCTCCTGCCCATGTCCGGCGCGATCTGGTCCACGCCCACGACGAAGATCACCGATTTCCCGGCGCGGGCGATGGTGAACTTCTTCGTCAATCACGGGCTCATGAAGGACAACGAGCAGCACGATTGGTACACGGTCGATGGTGGCTCCATCCAGTATGTCCGCCGGCTCCAGGCCGCGCTGGAAAAGCGGGGCGCGGACCTGCGGCTGGGCGCGCCCATCGACGGCGTGCGCCGCCTGCAAGCCGGGGTCGAGGTCAAGGCCAAGGGCGGGGAGTGGGAGCTCTTCGACGAGGTGGTCTTCGCCACGCATTCCGACGATACACTGCGGCTCCTCTCCGATGCCACGCCCCAGGAGCGCGCCGCGCTTGGCGCGGTGGCCTACCAGCCCAACCACGCCGTCATGCATTCAGATCCGGCCGTGATGGCCAAGCGCAAGGCCGTGTGGTCCGCGTGGAACTACACCGAGAGCGCCGAGAGCGACGTGATCGACCTCACCTATTGGATCAACCGGCTCCAGAACATTCCCGGGCCCACGGAGTACTTCGTGACGCTCAATTCGCAGAAGGCGATCCGGGAGGAGCTGATCCACGACACCTACACCTTCCGTCACCCGGTCTTCGACACTGCCGCGCTCCAGGCGCAGGACGCCGTGCGCCGCTTCAACGGCGCCAACAACACGTGGTTTTGCGGCGCCTGGATGAAAAACGGCTTCCACGAGGACGGCATTTCGAGCGCCGTGGACGTGGTCGAGGCCATCGAGGCGCAGGCGGCCATGGGGGTCGCCGCGCAGTGAGCGCGCGCATCGAGCATATCGAGGGCCAGACCTATCACGGCCGCCGCGGCGAGACGAAGAACGCGTTCCGCTACTCCATCGACTACGTGCTCAGCGAGGCCGAAAACCCGGTGCGCGCGCCGCTCCTCTTCGGGCGCAACCGCGCCGGGGTCGCCTCGCTCCATGACAGCGACCATGGTGGGCCGCCGCGGGCGGGACGCGGGGCCGCCTGGGTGCGCGAGGTGCTGCGCGCCCATGACCTGCCGCAGCCCGCGCGGATCGCGCTCCTGGCGCAGCCGCGGTTCTGGGGGCACGTGTTCAACCCGGTGGCGTTCTGGCTCTGCTATGACGTCGAGAACGCGCTGACCATCGTCATCGCGGAGGTGACGAACACCTTTGGCGACCGGCATTCCTATCTCTGCCACACCGAGGACCTGCGCCCGCTCACCCGCGAGGTGGAGGTGCGCGCGACAAAGGTCATGCATGTCTCGCCCTTCATGCCCGTGGAAGGCGGCTATCGCTTCCGCTTCGACATCACGGGGGAGGCCATCGGCGTCTGGATCGACTACCGGCAGGGCAACGAAGACGAGAAAAGCGGAGGCGGGCTTGTCGCCACGCTCACCGGCGCGAGGCGCCCGATGACGACAGGGAGCCTCTTGCGCGTGGCGCTGCGCCGCCCCCTCGGCTCGCGCCGGGTGCTCGCGCTCATCCACTGGCAGGCGCTCAGGCTCTGGTGGAAAGGGGTGCGCTACCGCCCGCAGCCCGCCGCGCCCTCGGAGGAGGTCTCCCGGTGACTGCTTCGGCGGTCTCCCCACTTCAGAACAGGCTACCAGCCTACACCCTGTTCGGCGCGATCCTCGCGGCGGCGGGGCTGCCGATCTACATCTACGCGCCCCCCTACTACGCGGAGACCTATGGCGTGAGCCTCGCGGGCATCGGCGCGGTGCTTTTCTGGCTGCGCCTCTTCGATGCCGTGCAGGACCCGGCGCTGGGCTGGGTGAGCGAGCGGCTGGGCGGCCGCCGCGGGCTCGCGGTGGCGCTGGGGGGCGGGTGTCTCGCGCTCGCCATGGTGGGGCTCTTCGCCGTCACACCGCCCTTCTGGCCGCTGGCGTGGTTCGCGCTCACGATCACGCTCCTCTTCTCGAGCTTTTCGTTTCTCAACATCAATTTCTACGCCCAGGGCGTGCAGAAATCGGAATCCATCGAGGGCGGCCATGTGCGGCTCGCCATGTGGCGGGAGGGCGGTGCTCTGCTGGGCGTGTGCATCGCGGCGGTGGCGCCCACGCTGCTCGAGGGCTATGTCGCGGCGCCCTTCGCCACCTTCGCCTTCGCGTTTGCCGCGGTGGTCTTCCTCGCCGTCATCGCCATGGCGCCGGAATGGACCCGGAAGATGGAGGCGGAGGCCACGCCGGTGAAGGTGATCCTGCAGGACACGCTGGCGCTGAAGCTTCTGGTGCTCGCGCTCGTGAATGCCACGCCGCTCGCCGTCTCCTCCACGCTCTTCCTCTTTTTCGTGGAGGACCGGCTGGCGGCGCCGGGCTGGGAGGGGCCGCTTCTCGTGCTCTTTTTCCTGTCGGGGGCGGCGGCGGCGCCGCTCTGGTCGAAGGCCGCCGAGCGCTACGGCCCGAAGCCCGTCCTTTTCACCGCAATGGTCACGGCCATCGCTGCCTTCGGCGGGGCCGCGTTTTTAGATGAAGGCGATGTGATCCTTTTCGCCGTCATATGCGTAACATCTGGTGCAACGATCGGAGCGGACCTCGTTTTACTCCCCGCTTTGTTCAGCGCGCGCATGGCGGCCATCTCCCCAAATGGAGGGCAGGGATTCGGGCTCTGGTCGCTGGTGCAGAAATTCACGTTGGCGTTCGCCGCCATCGCCCTTCTACCGCTTCTTGAAGCCTCGGGGTTTGAAGCGGGGTCCGCAACACAACCCCCCGAGGCACTGACACTTCTGACGATCCTTTACGCGCTTGTACCGTGTGGCCTGAAGCTGATTGCCATCGCGATCCTCGCTCGGACGGATCTGACGAGGATTTAGGAGGAACGGATGGAAATCATCTATGTCTTGGCGGGGGCGGCGCTTGTGGTTGGTGCGTCTCTCCTCGTCGCGTCGCGCTGGTCGTTCAAGTCGCAAAAGCCGCAGGACTACGCCACCAAGGGCCCGCAATTCGATATCCGTCAGCACCTGCAGGGGCCGATCCTGTGCGAGGGCGTGATCTACGGGCCCACGGGCCGCGTGACTTCCCGCTTCGTGGCGGATTTCGATGCCCATTGGGAGGGCAATACCGGCGTCATGAAAGAGACCTTCCGCTATGACAGCGGCGAGGTGCAGGACCGCGAATGGCGGCTGACGCTGGGCAATGACGGGTCGATCAAGGCCGATGCAGATGACCTCGTGGGGCAGGGCTCGGGCCGCCAGGAGGGCAATGCCGTCCAGCTCAACTACAACATCCGCCTGCCGGAAAAGAGCGGTGGGCACGTCCTGTCGACGACGGACTGGATGTATCTGGTGGAGAACGGGACGATCATGAACCGCAGCCAGTTCCGCAAGTTCGGCATCAAGGTGGCCGAGCTCGTGGCCACCATGCGCCCGAAGGAAAGCTGATGCGCAAGGTCCGCGGCAAACGCTACTGGCTCGTGGGCGCCTCCGAGGGGCTCGGTCGGGCGCTGGCGCTTCAGATGGCCGAGGCCGGGGCGGAGGTCATCGTCTCCGCCCGGAGCCAGGACCGGCTCGACGAGCTGGTGGCCGAGATGGGGTCGGGGCAGGCGGTGGCCTGTGACGTCACCGACCAGGAAAGCGTGGACGCCGCGGTGGAGAAGATCGGGCAGGTGGATGGGATCGTCTACCTGGCCGGGGTCTACTGGCCCATGGCCGCCCAGGACTGGGACGCCGAGAAAGCCACCATGATGGCCGAGATCAACGTCATGGGCGCCTTCCGCACCATCGGCGCGGTGCTGCCCCAGATGCTCGAGCGCGATGCGGGCCACGTGGTGATCACGGGCTCGCTCAGCGGGTTCCGCGGCCTGCCCAAGACGGTGGGCTACGGCGCGTCGAAATCGGCGGTGATGTACCTCGCCGAGGGGATGTATGCCGACCTGAAGAACACCGGCATCGACGTGCAGGTGATCAATCCGGGTTTCATCAAGACGCGCCTCACCGACAAGAACGATTTCGCCATGCCCTTCATCATGGAGCCCGCGGACGCGGCGAAGGCGTTTTTCGATCACATGAAGCTCGGCGGCTTCAAGCGGAGCTTCCCCTACGGCTTCTCGCTCCTCTTCCGGTTTTCGCAGTTTTGGCCGGATTGGCTCTACTACCGGGTTTTTTCCTAGCAAAAGTCTCGCGAAGACTTTTGGGAAGGACCTTGCGAAGGTCCTTGGGCCGGGCGGCGATCTCGGGTCCAGGCGCCTAAGAGTTTTCGAGAAAACTCTTGCAAGGATTTTCGCAAAATCCTTCTAGCTCTGTGCCGCCATGGCGCGGTCGAAGTCGGCCAATGCGCGGGCCCACTCATCCGACATTTCGGGCAACTTTCGGAGCGACGGCAGGAGCTGGCCCGCGAAATCCTCGGAGCTTTCCACCGGCAGCATGGCGGGCAGGTTGTCGATGGCGGTGACGTCGAGCGGGGGCGCGTCGTGGACGCGGAGCGCTGGCGCCTCCCAACGCGTGACGCGGTCATAGACCTTCACGGGAGAGAAGTCGCTGTCGGGGTCACAGGCGATGTCGCCGATGACCGAGAGCGTGCGCGGGGCGGTCTTGGCCGAGGCGGGCACGAAGACGGGCGTGCCGGGGCGCGCGAGGATGCAATTGAAGAAGATGTCGTGGGCCAGCACCTCGGGAAACGGCCCGCCATGGGCGGTCTCGGCCATGTCCCAGAGCGTCGTCGGCACGCCCATATGCGTGGAAAGGTCGGCGGCGCCGCGGCCCACGCGCCCCTGCGCGCCGATGATGAGCGCCGTGGGGCGGGTGAAGAGGCCCGAAAGCTCCGCCTGCAGATCGGCCAGGAGGGCGGGCGCACTGTCGTAGGCCCGCACGGGCCCCGCAAGGCCGCCGCGTTCTTGCGCGGCCCAGCACTTGAGCGCCACGGCCGCGCCGGCATAGCCTGCCCAGTAGCCGAAGGCCGCCACCCGGCGTCCCGCACCGTCCACGAGATATTCGAGATCAAAGAGCGTCCCGCCGCCCGCGCGGAAGCGCGCGAGGAGGGCCTTGCCCGCCGGTTGGCCCTTGTAGGCGTGGCCGAACATGATGTGACGGTGGCGGAGCGGGGTGCCGTCGTCGGGCAGTTCCTTGAGGCCGAAGACGATGGCGTCTCTGGGCGCGTCGGGCCAGCTGCCTTCGGCCGCGATCTCGGCGCCAGCGTCCCGGTACCCCGACAGCGGGATCGCGCGCGCCGCACTCTCTTCCACAGTCACCCGCGCGCCGGCTGAGCGGAGCGCGGCCGCCCCCTCGGGCGTGAGACCCACGCGGGCCTCGTGGGCGCGGGGCTCGGCTCGGACCCAGAGATGCATCGCGGCCTCCTCAGTAATTCGTCTTGGCGTGGGTCCGGTCGGGGCCGTCGAGATGGGGTGTCGCGTTGAAACCCGCGAGCATGGCCCCCTCGGGGCGCACCGCCACGCGGTGAATCGAGGTGTTGAAGATCGGCAGAAGGATATGGGCCATCCGCGTGGGATCGAGCCCGAGGATCTGGCGGATCACCATGCCGATGACGCCGCCGGAGGTGATGCAGATGACGCGTCGCCCGGGCTCCTGGGCCTCGGCGATGACCTCGGCTATGCGGGTCTCGAAGGTAGCGAAGCTCTCCTGCCCCTGGATCTCGGCGGCGTGCCAGGCCTCCATGACGATGGGGATATGGGCGGCGAAACCCGCGCCGTTGGGGCGCGGGATGCCGCGGGCCCGCTCCAGGGCGTCGGAGAGGTTGAAGTAATCGAGCTCGTTGAGCCGCGGATCGAGGGTATGGGGATCGAGCCCCATCCCCGCGGCCGTTTCCCGGTGCCGCCTGAGCGTGCCCGATAGCACGAGGTCGAACGGCGCCTCGGTGTCCCGAAGGTGGGCGCCGAGCCATGCCGCCTGCGCGTGGCCCAGCGCGGAGAGGCGGTCATAGCTCTCCTCGTCGGTCGCCTCCGAATTCGCCTGTCCGTGTCGGACCAGGATGATCTCGCCCATGGGTGGCCTCCTTGCGGGCTTCCTTTCAAAGGGCTGGGCGGGCTGCAAGCCTTGGATGCCTCCGGCGGCCCTCCGGGGGAAGTACGGGGCACAAAGAAGGGGGGGTCTTGCGCCATTGGGGTCGCGGGGCTTCGAGGGGACAGGGGGTCGTTGCGCGCGCGCCGGGCGTCTCCGGGGGCGTTTGCGGGGGCGGCACCCTCACCGGCATGCCTAGGCGCGGGCGTCTACGGGACCGTTCTGGTGCGCGGCGCGGGGCTATGATCGGAAACGCGGGCAGCGCCGGTGGCGGAATTCGGCGCCCGGCCGTCGCATACGGGGGCTCGCCCCGGCGGGGGGCCATGCTTTATCATCGGACGGGGAGAGACGTTGATGGCCGACACGATCACATTCATGCTGGACGGGCGCCCGGCCCAGGCACGGCCGGGGCAGTCGATCTGGGACGTGGCCAAGGGCGGCGGCCTCGTCATCCCGCATCTCTGCCACAAGGATCAGCCGGGCTACCGCGCGGACGGCAATTGCCGGGCCTGCATGGTGGAGATCGAGGGCGAGCGGACGCTCGCGGCCTCCTGCATCCGGCAGCCCACCGAGGGCATGGTCGTGCACACCGCGAGCGACCGGGCCGAGGCCGCTCGGGCGATGGTGATGGAGATGCTCGCCACCGATCAGCCGGTGCAGGAGCGGGCCCATGACCGGTCCTCCCATTTCTGGGACATGGCCGGGGGCGTGGAGGCGGCGCCGCGGTTTCCCAAGCTCGAGGACGGGCGCATCCCGCTCCTCGATGACAGCCACGTGGCGATGTCGGTCAATCTCGACGCCTGCATCTCCTGCGGGCTGTGCGTGCGCGCCTGCCGCGAGGTGCAGGTGAACGACGTCATCGGGATGGCCGGGCGCGGCGCGGAGGCCTATCCCGTCTTCGACCTGGGTGATGACATGGGCGCCTCCACCTGCGTGGGCTGCGGGGAATGCGTGCAGGCCTGCCCCACCGGCGCGCTCATGCCCGCCACCGTCACGGATGGCGCGGGCGCGGGCGACAGCGGGGATTACGACCGCGCGGTCGAGAGCGTCTGCGCGTTCTGCGGCGTGGGCTGCCAGATCTCGATCAAGGTCAAGGACGAGCGCGTCAAATACGTCGACGGCATCAACGGGCCCGCCAATGAGGGGCGGCTCTGCGTGAAGGGGCGCTTCGGCTATGACTATATCCACCATGCTCACCGCCTGACGACGCCGCTCATCCGGCGGGAGGGGGTGCCAAAGGGGCTCAACGTCGATCCGGGCAACTGGCAGGAGGTGTTCCGCGAGGCGACCTGGGACGAGGCGCTCGACATCGCTGCCGGCGGGCTCCGCGGGCGGGGCCAAGAGGTGGCGGGCTTCGGCTCGGCCAAGTGCACCAACGAGGAGGCGTATCTCTTCCAGAAGTTCATCCGGCAGGGGTTCGGCCACAACAACGTCGATCACTGCACGCGGCTCTGCCACGCTTCCTCGGTGGCCGCGCTCATCGAGAATGTGGGCTCGGGCGCCGTCACGGCGACGTTCAACGAGATCGAGAATGCGGACGTGGCCATCGTCATCGGGGCCAATCCGCTGGAGAACCACCCGGTCGCCGCCACCTATTTCAAGCAGTTCGCCAAGCGCGGCGGCAAGCTCATCGTCATGGATCCGCGCGGGCAGGCGCTCAACCGGTTCGCCACGCACAGGGTGCAGTTCCGGCCCGGGGCGGATGTGGCGCTGCTGAATTCGATCATGCACGTGATCGTGGAGGAGGGGCTCTACGACCAGCAATACATCGAGGCCTATACCGAGAACTGGGAGGCCGAGAAGGCGCATCTGGCGGGCTTTGCGCCCGAGGACATGGCGGAGCTCACGGGCATCGACGCGGGCACGATCCGCGCGGTGGCGCGGGACTGGGCCACGTCGAAATCGGGCATGATCTTCTGGGGCATGGGGGTGAGCCAGCACATCCACGGCACCGACAATTCCCGCTGCCTGATCTCGCTGGCGCTCATGTGCGGGCATGTGGGGCGGCCGGGCACGGGGCTCCACCCGCTCCGGGGGCAGAACAACGTGCAGGGCGCCTCCGATGCGGGGCTCATCCCGATGTTCCTGCCCGACTACCAGAGCGTCATGGATGACGGCGTCCGCTCGGCCTTCACGGAGGTCTGGGGGACCGGGGATTTCTCCGGCGAAAAGGGGCTCACGGTCACCGAGATCATGGACGCCGTCCACGCGGACGAGATCAAGGCGATGTACATCCTGGGCGAGAACCCGGCCATGTCGGACCCGGATGTGGAGCATGCGCGCGCCGCGCTCGCCAAGCTCGATCACCTCGTGGTGCAGGACATCTTCGTCACCGAGACGGCGAATTACGCCGACGTGATCCTGCCGGCCTCGGCGCTCTACGAGAAATCGGGGACGGTCTCCAACACGAACCGCACCGTGCAGATGGTGCGGCCCGCCGTGGCGCCGCCCGGCGCGGCGCGCGAGGATTGGTGGATCCAGGTGGAGCTTGCCAAGCGCTGCGGGCTGCCGTGGACCTACACGCATCCGCGCGAGGTCTTCCACGAGATGACGCTCAACATGAAATCGCTGTCGAACATCACCTGGGCCCGGCTCGAGGGGGAGGCGGTGACCTATCCCTCGCTCGCGCCGGACGATCCGGGGCAGGCGGTGGTCTTCGGCGACGGATTCCCGCGGCCAGAGGGGCGCGCGCGGTTCACGCCCGCCTCCGTCATTCCGCCCGATGACACGCCCGATGCGGAGTTCCCGATGATCCTGACGACGGGGCGGCAGCTCGAGCACTGGCATACCGGGTCCATGACGCGGCGCGCCCGCGTGCTCGACGCGGTGGAGCCTGAGGCGAACTGCTCGCTCCATCCCGGCACGCTCAGGCAGATGGGGCTGGCGCCCGGCGACATGATCCGGCTCACGACGAAGCGGGGCTCCATCGAGATCATGGCGCGGGCGGATCGCGCGGTAGCGCCGGACATGGTGTTCCTTCCCTTCGCCTTCGTGGAGGCGGCGGCCAACATCCTCACGAACCCGGCGATCGACCCCTACGGAAAGATCCCGGAGTTCAAGTATTCCGCCGTGCGCGCGGAGCCCGTGACGGGGAAAATCGCGGCGGAGTGAGGGGGTCGCGGGCGGATGCTCGTGCCCCAGATACGTGCCCCTTGACCAGAATGGCGCAGTCCGGCGCGACCTCTCGTCCCGGCAGCTCTTGCACCCTTGCGAGAGAGCCCAAGCTGCGCCTACTCAAGCCTCCTCAGTAGAGCAGTAACCAGGAAAATTCCCATGAAATCAATTTCAATCGCCCTTGCGGCCCTGTCGGCGCTCGCCGTCGGAACGGCGGTTCAGGCGCAGGACATCGACTACGCCACGGGCGACCTCTCCTTCAGCCGGTTGAGCGGTGACGGCGGGGACCTAGACGTGTTCGCGGCCAACGTCGCGGCGGGCTACCGCTTCGACGCGGTCGACGTGTTCGGCGCCCTCGACTTCGCGTCCCTCGACATCGAGGGCGACGAGCTCCAGGTGCGCTCCTTCACGGCGGGCGCCGGGTACACATTCGGGCAGCTGCGCGCCGATGCCTCCTACACGACGGCGGAGCTCGAGGTGCTCGACCTCTCCGCGGATACCAACCTCTTCGAGGTCGGTCTGGGCTTCGACAACGGCGCGTTTTCGGGACGCCTGGGCTATGCCTTCCTCGATGACGAGGACCTGGGCGCGGACGCGCTCTACGGCGTGGCTCTGGGATACGACGTGTCCTCCGAACTGGAGGCCTCCGTCTCCTTCCACCGCATCGAGGGGGCGACTGGCGGGCTCGACGACAGCCTCGCCATCGCGGACGTGACCTATGACGGGGAGCTCGTGGCCGCCTCGCTCGACCTGATCCGGTTGGGGGATGACGCCAGCGCGGTGGCGGTCTCCGGGGCCTATGATTTCGGTCAGGGCTACGGCGTGATCGGGGGCTTCGGCTCGCTTTCGGCCGATGGCGATCAGGTGGCGACGCTCAGCTCGCTGGGGGGCTTTTACCGGATCACGGACGATCTGAAGGCCTCCGTGGAGTATTTTCGGGTGGACGCCGATGACCTGGGCGACGTGGACGGCTTCACGCTGCTTCTCAGCTACGACCTGGGGCGCAAGCCGACGGCGCGCCAGACGCAGCTCGACCGCGTCACGGGCGCCCTGGAGGGGCTGTCGGGTTTCGGCTTCTGAACCGGGCCCGTCGATGAACTGAGGGAGAGCGGGCGCAGGCCCGCTCTTTCCGTTTCTAGACCGGGACGTTTTCCGTGGGATCGCCCCCGTCGCCCCGGTCGCCCCCGTCGGACCCGTCGCCCGCAAGCCAGGCTTCTGCCGCCGCGTCCTCGCCGGGTTCGAAGGCCTTGATGTCGAGGCCCGGGATCACGGCGCCTTCGATCTCTGCGGCGGTGCGGATCCAGCTCTGATCGCTGATGACGGCGATGCGGCTGAACTTCGCGATGAGGCCGAAGAGCTTCGGCATGTAGCCGAATTCCACGGCGAACGCCCCGGGCGTGGGCATGGCGAACCCCATGATCCGGTAGAGCACGCGACCGTTCTCCATGTCCTCCGCGGCCTCGAGGAGCGCATTGAGGCCCTCCGTCATGGCGGCGCTGTCGATCTGACCGTCGATGGCCAGGTCCACGCCGTCCGGAGCGATCCTGGTGACCTTGAGCATGTCCTCTCCTCCCGTCCACAGATGGGTGCCCCTGCCCGGCTTGGCAATGTCAGCGCCGGAGGCGCGCCATGAGGGCGCGCACCTCTGGCGGCGGGGTCCCGGTGCGGCGGTAGACACGGCCATCGACCGTGCGCGCCAGCATCCCGTGCCCGACCATGACCCGCCGGAGCGTGGCGGCATCGCCGAAGGTGTGCAGCGCGTCCAGGGCACGGCTCACCTCCCGCTCCGTCATCTCGCGTTTGGGGAGCCGCGCCCACAGCGCCCAGAGCGCCAGCGTCTGCACCGCGCGTTTGGCGGGCCAGGCGGTGAGGCGGGCCGCGTCGTCAAAGCGGGTGAGCGTGCGTTCGACGAGGCGCGCGTCCACGGTGGGCTCGGGCCGCGCGAGCCTGCGCGCAGCCGCCTGGCGCGCGCGCAGGTGCTGGAGGTTTTCGAAGCCCGCGGCACGGGCCAGGGCATTCATGAGCCGCACGTGGCCCGGCGTCGCAGCGCCGAGCTCGCGCGCGAGCGCTTTGGCAAAGGTCGACATATCCTCGACCTGAAGGGCGAGTTTCGTCCGCGTCATCGTCCGTCCTCGTCACTTTCCTGGGGGGCGCATGCCTCGGGTCACTGGTCGCCCTTGGTGACGCGGCGCCCTGGAAATCAGGTGACCGGATCGCGTATCTGGCAGGTTTAGCCCTCCCCGCGGGAGGTGGCGACGCCTCGGTAACTGCCGACCGGTCGGGAGCCTAGCGCAGGATCCGGCCGACCGCCAGCGCGCGAATTGAACGAACGTTCAAAAAAAGAATTTGACGCGCAAGATCATTCCGCCATTCTCTTTCACGTGGCGACGAATGACCCGGAGAGGCTGCGCGCGCAAGGGAGGCCCTGTATGGCTGCGACGACCACGGGCGCGGGAGCGCCCCGCTTTCAATCCGTGCCCGCGCTCCTCGACCGGAACGCGGTGGAATTCGGTGGCTCGGCGGCCTACCGGGAGAAGGAGCTCGGCATCTGGCAAAGCTGGAGCTGGGCCGAGACGGCGCGGGAGATCGAAGGCCTCGCGCTCGGCCTTCTGACGCTGGGCGTGGCGCCGGGCGATCACGTGGCGATCCTCGGGCGCAACCGCCCCTACCTCTACTGGTCCATCGTGGCCGCGCAATGCGTGGGTGCGGTCCCTGTGCCGCTCTATCAGGACGCGGTGGGGGAGGAGATCGCCTATGTCCTCGACCATTGCGGCGCGCGTTTCATCATCGCGGGCGATCAGGAGCAGGTGGACAAGGTCCTCGACATCCAAGAGGACCTCGAAGGGCTCGAGCACATCGTCTATCTCGACCCGCGCGGCCTGCGGAAGTACGACCACGACAAGCTCACCCAGTTCACGAAGCTGCAGGAGGCGGGGCGCGCGTCCGGCGACGCCGCGGAGCTCGCCGCGCGCAAGGGTGCGCTCGATTACGATAGCACCTGCGTGATGCTCTATACCTCCGGCACGACGGGGCGGCCGAAGGGCGTGGTGCTCTCGAACCGCAACATCATCGAGACCTCGCGGGCCTCCGCCGAATTCGACCGGCTCCGAGCGGGTGACGAGGTCTTGGCCTACCTGCCCATGGCCTGGGTGGGTGATTTCATCTTTTCCATCGGGCAGGCCTACTGGACGGGCTTCTGCGTCAATTGCCCCGAGAGCGCAGACACTGTCATGCACGATCTCCGCGAGATCGGCCCGACCTACTATTTCGCCCCGCCGCGGGTCTTCGAGACGCAGCTCACCACCGTGATGATCCGCATGGAGGATGCCGGGGTCTTCAAGCGGTGGCTTTTCAAGAAATTCATGGATCACGCGAAGGTCGTGGGGCCGAAGCTCCTCGACCGGAAGCCGGTGGGCGCGCTCGACCGTCTGATCTACGCACTGGGGGAGTTCTTGGTCTTCGGGCCGCTGAAGAACACGCTGGGCCTCTCCCGGGTGCGCGTGGGCTACACGGCGGGGGAGGCCATCGGGCCTGAAATCTTCGATTTCTACCGCTCGCTCGGCATCAACCTGAAGCAGCTCTACGGACAGACGGAGGCCAGCGTCTTCATCACCCAGCAGAAGGATGACGAAGTTCGCCCGGACACGGTCGGCACGCCCACGCCCGGGGTGGAGATCAGGATCGACGATAGCGGAGAGGTCTTCTACCGCTCGCCCGGCGTCTTCGTGGAGTATTACAAGAACGCGGAGTCGACGGCGGGCACGAAGGATGCCGAGGGCTGGGTCGCCACGGGCGATGCGGGCTTCCTCGAGAGCGATACCGGGCATTTGCGCATCATCGACCGGGCGAAGGATGTGGGAAAGATGGCCTCCGGCGCGCTCTTTGCCCCGAAATACGTGGAGAATAAGCTCAAGTTCTTCCCGAACATCCTCGAGGCGGTGGTGCTCGGCAACGGGCGTGAGGAATGCGTGGCCTTCATCAACATCGATCTCACGGCCGTGGGCAACTGGGCGGAGCGCAACAACATCGCCTATGGCGGCTACCAGGAGCTTTCCCAGCACCCGCAGGTGCGCGAAACGATCCGAGAGCACGTGGAGGAGGTGAATCGGAGCGTCGCCGAGGACGAGATGCTCAACGGCTGCCAGATCCACCGCTTTCTCGTGCTCCACAAGGAGCTCGACGCCGACGATGGCGAGCTGACGCGCACCCGCAAGGTGCGCCGCCGGATCATCGAGGAGAAATACGCCGACCTGATCGCCGCTTTGTACGATGGCTCCGAGACCGTGACCACGGAGACGGAAGTGACCTATGAGGACGGCCGTAAAGGCTCGATCAAAGCCACGCTCAAGCTGATGGACGCCGCCACCGTGCCGGTGGAGGTGAAGACGCTGGAGGCCGCGGAGTGAGACCCGAACGCGCGTTTCCCGTCCCGGGCCTGACCCGGGACCTCTCCCCTGCGGAAGGTGGAGGCCCCGGGGCACGCCCGGGGCGTGTGGGGCTCCAGGCCATGCCAGCGCCGAAGGGGCAAAAGCATGCTTGACCAATCCCAAGGCTACACCACCGCTGATGGTCGCCAGATCGGCGGCGTGCTCATGGAGATGAAGAACATCACCCTGCGCTTCGGGGGAGTGACGGCGATCAAGGACATCACCTTCGACATCCACGAAGGCGAGATCCGCGCGATCATCGGGCCCAACGGCGCGGGCAAATCCTCCATGCTCAACGTCATCTCAGGCTTCTACACGCCCCAGGAGGGCGAGGTCTGGTACAAGGGCGCGCCGCGCCCGGCCATGAAGCCCTACGAGGTGGCGCGGATGGACGTGGCGCGGACGTTCCAGAACATCGCGCTCTTCGAGGGGATGACGGTCCTCGACAACGTCATGACCGGGCGGCTCAACCACATGAAGGCAGGGATTCTCGCGCAGGCGGTCTGGTGGGGCAAGGCCCGGGACGAGGAGATCGCGAACCGCGAGCACGTGGAGCGGGTCATCGACTTCCTCGAGATCCAGGCGATCCGGAAGACGCCCGTAGGGCGGCTGCCCTACGGCCTGAAAAAGCGCGTGGAGCTGGCGCGGGCGCTGGCCGCGGAGCCCTCTCTCCTGCTGCTGGATGAGCCCATGGCCGGCATGAACGTGGAGGAGAAGGAGGACATGAGCCGCTTCATCCTCGACGTGAATGACGAATTCGGCACCACCATCGCGCTCATCGAGCACGACATGGGCGTGGTGATGGACCTCAGCGACCGCGTGGTGGTGATGGATTATGGCAAGAAGATCGGCGACGGCACGCCCGCCGAGGTGCGCAACGATCCCACGGTGATCGAGGCCTATCTGGGGGTCGAGGCATGAGGGCGGTCATGGGAGGACGCGGCTGATGTACGATATCTTCATCGGGCCTTGGATCGAGATGTTCGCGGCGCCGGACTTCCTCTTGCAGGTGCTGTGGGAGGGGCTCGTCTCGGGCATCCTTTACGCGCTCATCGCGCTGGGCTTCGTGCTCATCTTCCGCTCGAGCCGAATCTTCAACTTTGCCCAGGGCATCATGGTGGTCTTTGCCGCGCTGACGCTCGTGGGGTTTCACGCGGCCGGCGTGCCGGCGTGGATTTCCGTGGGGCTGACGCTCGGCGTGATGCTCGTGCTCGCGGTGACAATCGAGCGCGTGGTGCTGCGCCCGCTTGTGGGCCAGCCCGACATCATCCTCTTCATGGCCACGATCGGGATCACGCTCTTTCTCATCGGGTTCGGGGAGACGGTCTTCGGCGGCGAGAACAAGCAGATGATCACGGAGGAGCTGGGGATCCCCACGGGTTCGGTCCTGCTCGAGCCCTTCGGCGGGCTGCTTATCCTCGAGCAGCGGGACATCACGGCCGTGGCGGTGGCGGCGGCGCTCGTGCTCGCGCTGCTCGCCTTCCTCAACTACACGCGGATGGGCCGCGCCGTGCGCGCGCTGGGCGATGACAGCCAGGCGGCGCTGAGCGTGGGCATCTCGCTCCAGACGATCTGGGTGCTCGTGTGGTTCATCGCGGGCATCATCGCGCTCGTCACGGGCATTGCCTGGGGCAGCCGGGCAGGGGTGTCCTTCGCGCTCGAGGTCATCGCCTACAAAGCGCTGCCGGTGCTGATGCTGGGCGGGCTCGAATCGATCACGGGCGCCATCGTGGGCGGGCTGATGATCGGAATGCTCGAGAAGCTTTTTGAAATCTATTGGGGTCAGCCGCTTCTCGGTGGCGGTACGGAGGCGTGGTTCGCCTACGTCCTCGCGCTCACGGTACTGCTCTTCCGGCCCCAGGGCCTCTTCGGGGAGAAGATCATTGAGCGCGTTTGAGGCCGCGGGCGCAAAGCGCTTTCAAGGCTTTTCGAGAAGCCTTGGGCCAGGCCGAGAGAAATGTCTCCGTGGCGCGCCTTGTGCAGGGCCGGGCCCAAATTCCTTCGAAGGAATTTGCCAAGACTTTTCTCAAAAGTCTTCCCGCGCAGCGGCCACCGCCGCGCATGGAAAATTTTTCGAAAAATTTTGGGCGCTGTAGGATGAACCCGGTCTGGATCTTCCTTCTGATCCTCGGCGTCATCGCCAACGCCATCATCGGCTGGCTGGCCTACCAGGACGGCGAGATAGGACATGTGACGACGTCGATCATCCTCGGCGCGCTCTGTGCCGGGGTGGCCTACCTTCGGATCAAGCGGATGGAGGAGAAGTGATGGGGCTTTCCTACCGCGCGGTTGAAATCCTGCTTCTCACCGGGGGTCTCCTCGCGGTGCTGCGGGCCGGGACCGGGGTCCTCGCAGCGCGCCGCGTCGTCGCGACTTTCGAGCGTGGCTGGCCGACCGACCCTGCACAGACCGTTCTGCCTTACTGGCAAATCCATCTCGTCACGGCCCTTGCGGGGTTGGTCTCCATCGGGCTCGGACTGATCATGTGGCGACTGCGCGGTGCGCGCGTTGTCACCCAAGGAGGAATGTGATGCTCTACCGCACGGCTGGCCAATTCAAGACGACCTACCGCGCCGATCAGGCGCTCTTTCCGGTTCGGCAGGATGCGTTTCTCTTGGGCGTCATTCTTGTCTTCGCATGGGTGATCTTCCCGATGACGGCGTCGGAATTCACCTTTCAGACGCTGCTCATCCCGATCCTGATCTATTCGCTGGCGGCGATGGGTCTCAACATCCTCACCGGGTACGCGGGGCAGCTCAGCCTCGGCACCGCGGCCTTCATGGGGGTGGGCGCCTATGCCTGCTACAAGCTGATCGAGGTCATGGACCCGATCCTCGCCATTCTCGTCTCGGGCGTCTTCAGCGCCGGGATCGGCGTGATCTTCGGCATCCCATCCTTGCGCATCAAGGGCTTCTACCTCGCCATCGCCACGCTCGCCGCGCAGTTCTTCCTCGTCTGGCTCTTCGAAAAATGGGCCTGGCTTTACAACTACAACGCCTCCGGCGCGATCCAGGTGCCCAATCTCGATACGTTCGGCGTCTTCGTCACCGGGCCGCAGGCCACCTCGATGACGCAGTACTACGTGATCCTCGCCATCGTCACGGTCATGACGATGCTCTGCATCAATCTCACGCGCGGGACGCTGGGCCGGACATGGAAAGCCACGCGGGACATGGACATCGCCGCAGAGCTCATCGGCATCAATCTCATGAGGTCGAAGCTCACCGCCTTCGCCATCTCGTCCTACATCGTGGGCGTGGCAGGGGCGCTTTTCGTCTTCATGTGGCGCGGCGCGGCGGAGCCCAACCTTTTCGACATCCCGCTCTCGTTCCAGATCCTCTTCATCGCAATCATCGGCGGGCTGGGCTCGATCCTCGGCAATTACCTCGGCGCCATTCTCATCGTGGGCCTGCCGGTCGTGCTCAACACGGTGCCGGGCCTCATCGGGCTCGAGATCAAATCCGCGACGGTGGAGCATATCAACGTCATGATCGTGGGTGCGCTCATCGTCTTTTTCCTTATCATCGAGCCGCACGGCCTCGCCCGCCTCTGGGCGCTGATCCGTGAAAAGCTCATCATCTGGCCATTCCCGCACTAGAACGGGCAGGCCCTCCACACTCGTCTCAGGGAGGAGACACCACAATGAAGCACTTCACCAAACTGGCCGCGGCGGCGGTCGTGGCTCTCACCGGCGCGGCGGCCTATGCCGACGGGCACGAGAGCCTCTACGTGCCCAATCTCAGCTACCGGACCGGGCCCTTTGCCTCCACCGGGATCCCGCTCATGAACGGGCAGCTCGACTACTTCGAGATGCTCAACGCGCGCGACGGCGGCATCGGCGGGGTCATGATCGACTTCGAGGAATGCGAGACGGGTTACTCCACCGAGAAGGGTGTGGAGTGCTACGAGCGCACGAAGAACGAGGCCATCGTCACGCAGCCCTGGTCCACGGGCATCACGCTGCAGGTCCTGCCGCAGACCAACGTGGACGAGATCCCGATCCTCGCGCCCGGCTACGGCTTCTCGCCCATGGCCGACGGGCGCACCTTCCAGTGGGCGTTCAACGTGCCGGGCGGCTACTGGGACGCCGCCGACATGATCGTGCAGTATCTCGGCTCCGAGGAGAGCCTCGAGGGCAAGAAGATCGCCTTCCTCCATCTCGACCATCCCTACGGTAAGGAGCCGCTTCCGCTGCTCGAGGCCCTCGCGGCCGCCAACGGGTTCGAGCTTCTGCCGATCCCGGTGGGCCTCAACGAGATGCAGAACCAGTCCTCCCAGTGGCTCCAGATCCGCCGCGAGCGTCCCGACTACGTCGTGATGTGGGGCTGGGGCGCGATGAACGCGGGCGCCATCACCGAGGCGGTCAAGACGCGCTACCCGATGGACCAGTTCATCGGCGTGTGGTGGTCCGGCCAGGACGCCGACCTCCGCCTCGTGGGTGAGGACGGCGCGGGCTACAAAGCCATTTCCTGGTCCTACCCGAACCAGGATGCGCCGATCCAGGCCGAGCTGAAAACCCATGTCGTCGACACGGGCAAGACGCTCTCGAACCCGGAGGAAATGAGCGGCGTGTTCTACCAGCGGGGTCTCGTCATGTCGATGATCCTCGCCGAGGCCATCGCCGGTGCGCAGGAGGAATACGGCACCGCGATGATCGATGCCTCCCAGTTGCGCTGGGGGCTCGAGAACCTCGACATCACCGAGGCGCGCCTCGAGGAGCTCGGCATGCAGGGCATGGTCCCGCCGTTCTCCACCTCTTGCGCCAACCACACCGGCCATGCCGGTGGCTGGGTGATCGAGTGGGACGGGGAGCAGTTCAACAAGGCCTCCGACCTGCTTCTGCCGCGCGTGGACGAGTACCGCGAGCTTCTTGCCGCCTCTGCCGCGGATTATGCCGAGCAGAACGCGCCCTGGGCCGTGAACGACGACTGCAACGCGGAGAGCTGATCTCTCCAAGTCTCCCGCCCGTGCGTGTTGCGGGCGGGGGATGCCTCCGGCGGAAGTACAAAGCACAAAGAAGACGGAGTTTCGCGCGATGCGGATGATGATGGCCCTCTTGGCGATGGTGCTGGCGTTCAGCACCCCTGCGGCGGCGCAGCGCACGCAGGCCGAGGGTTTGACGAATGTCGATATCCAGCGCGTGAATGGCCGTGACCGGTATCAGCGGGTCCGGTTCTCCGATGGAAGTCCGGGCGAGCAGTTCAGGCTCAAGTCCGGGGACTGCCCGCGCAGCAACGAGGATTGTCAGTCCGATCGCGAGCGGATCGAATTCTTCGAAAAGAACCCGGCGCAGCCCGTGGGGTCCGACGTCTGGCTGGCCTCGTCCGTGATGATGGCGCCGGAGACGCCGGCGCGGCGCGCCACGAACCTCGTCCTCGGGCAGTTTCATCAGCGCGCCGATAGCGGGCCGGCGCTCATGTTTCAGGCGCTCGACGGGCGATACGGGCTCAAGATGACCGATCATTACCGGCTCGACGACGACCCGATGAACCCGATCCCGGATTTTCGGAATGTCGATTTCATCCGGCTCGGCGACATGCGCGGGCGCTGGACGCCCGTCATGGTCAATGCGCGCTGGTCGCGCGGCGATCACGGGTTGATCCGGGTCTGGATCAACGGGCGGCAGGCATGGAGCTACGACGGCCCGACCGTGAACGCCAATGAGCCGGTCTACTTCAAATACGGGATCTACCGCAGCTCGGTGAGCCGCTGCGGCGGCCCGTGCCCGGAGCTTGTCGCCTACTACAGAGATGTGAAGCGCGGACGATCACGCGCCGAGGTGGAATGATGTTGGATAGTGGACCGGACGGCGAAGTTCTCCTCGACGTCAACAATATCGAGGTGATCTACAACCACGTGATCCTCGTGTTGAAGGGCGTCTCGCTCAGTGTGCCCAAGGGCGGGATCACCGCGCTACTGGGCGGGAACGGTGCGGGGAAGACGACGACGCTGAAAGCCATCTCGAACCTCCTGCACAACGAGCGGGGCGAGGTGACGAAGGGGTCGGTCGTCTATCGCGGGGAGCGGGTGCAGTCGCTCAATCCCGCGGCCCTCGTGAAGCGGGGCGTGGTGCAGGTCATGGAGGGGCGGCACTGCTTCCAGCACCTCACCGTGGAGGAGAACCTGCTGACCGGCGCCTATACGCGCGGGGACGGGTCGGCGAAGATCGCCGAGGACCTCGACCTCGTCTATTCCTATTTCCCGCGGCTGAAGGAACGGCGGAAGAGCCAGGCGGGCTATACCTCGGGCGGCGAGCAGCAGATGACGGCCATCGGGCGGGCGCTGATGTCGCGGCCCGAGACGATCCTCCTCGACGAGCCCTCCATGGGGCTTGCGCCGCAGCTCGTGGAGGAGATTTTCGGGATCGTGAAATCGCTCAACGAGAACGAAGGTGTGTCGTTCCTCTTGGCGGAGCAGAACACGAACGTGGCGCTGCGCTTCGCCCATTACGGCTACATCCTCGAGAACGGGCGCGTCGTGATGGACGGGCCCGCCGCCGAGCTGCGCGAGAACCCGGACGTAAAGGAATTCTACCTCGGCGTCAGCGAGGAGGGGCGGAAGTCGTTTCGCGACGTGCGCTCCTACCGGCGGCGCAAGCGCTGGCTGAGCTGACGGGACCGGGGCTCTGCCCCGGACCCCGAGGTATTTTCGGAAAAGTGAAGCGGGGCTCAGTTGCCCGCTTGTTTCGTCTCGAACCGGAGGCCCAGCGCGGTGCGCGGCGCGAAGCCTTCCCAGTAGGAGTGATCTTCGTTTGGGGTGCCGTCCTCGTTCAGGGAGACCACACCCGCGTCCGAGACCTCGATGAGGTCGAGGAAGGCGGCGCGGTCGGCCTGGCCCTTGAGGTGCAGGTCGAGGAAGGCGGTCGCGAAGTGCTGGGCGATGTTGTTCATGCGCGTCGTGTCCCAGACGGCATCGGCGTAGTGATCGAAGGGGATGAAATCGAGCGCGTCCACCGGCGCGTAGCTTTCCTCGGGCGCGGGCATGGGGGCCGCGGCATTGTGATTGGCATGGTTGAAAGTGAGGAGGTGGCGCTCGGTGCCCGTGGCCTCCTCGAAGATGGCGCGCATGGCCGAGTAGATCGAGACATCGTCCATGCTGCCGGCCATGACCATGAGCGGGCGTGAGAAGCCCGCGAGGCCGTCCGCGTCCCAGAAGTCGGTGTTGCGGCCCCAGGGGCCGATGGCAATGACGGCCTTGAGGCGCGGGTCGTCTGCGAGCGCGGCGTGGCTCTCCGAGCCCGCGAGGTGAGCCTCAAGAAGTCCGCGGGGCGCGCCCCATTCGTATTCGGTGGAAGCCTGCGTCACGCCCGCGCCGCCATAGATGAGCGCGCCGTAGCCGCCCATGGAATAGCCGATGACCGCGGCGGTCGACGTGTCGGCGATGGCGGCGATATCTTGGCCCACGACGGCGGCCTCGCCCATCTGGTCGAGGACGAAGCGCTGGTCGAGCGGGCGGTTCACGAGGGTGGAGCCGAAGGCGGCCTGGTCGGAATAGGTGCTGTCGGTGTGGTCGATGGAGACGGTGACGTAACCCTTCGAGGCGAGGTTTTCGCCCAGATGGGCCATGAGCATCCGGTTGCCCGGATAACCGTGAGAGATGACGACGACGGGAAAGCGCCCCTCCGCCGCGGGGGCCGCGTCACGGGTGGCCATGCCCGTGAGCGTGGCGGGGGTAAGACCGTCGCGGATGACCGTCTCGTAGGTCGTGCCGGGCACCGTCCCCGCGGCGGCCGGATACCAGAGCTCCACCGTGAGCGGGCGGTCGTAGGTGGGGATGGCCTCCTCGGTGACGCCGAGGATGTCGACCCGGCCGGGATCGGTGAGCATGAGCGTCCGCACGCCCACGGGCAGATCGCCATGGGCCGCGAGCGCGGGGGCGTCGGGGCGGATGACATCGATCCTGTTTTCGGCCATGGCTTGGGCTCCGATCAGGAGGGGTGTGAGAACAAGCGCTGCGCGGGCGAGATGGGACATGGGGCTCCTCCTAGGGTGGCTGGGGTGGAACCTAGCCTGCGGAGCGCCCGCGACATCCGTGTGTCAGCTCAGCCGCGCAATTCCGCCAGGCGCGCGAGCGCCTCCGCGCGGCTGTTGCGGATGTTGGGGCGGGTGCCGCGGGCCTCCATGCGCAGGCGGATGTCGGTCTCCGTCTCCGCGCCCGGTGCGTAGCGGACGGTGCCGAGAGAAAACGCTGCCTCGCAGGCGGTCTTGCGCTGGTCATAGGCGACCCACGCCCCGGACTGGATGCGGAAGTGATTGTAGTCGATGAGAAACCACCACTTTCGCCCCGTCGCCCGGATGGCATGCTCGAGCCAGTTGTAGATGTCGTGGACATCGCGGCTGTGTTCCATGTCGACATAGCTGAAATCGATGTCGAGGCGGTGTTCCTTGGGCCGGAAGACGAAGCGCTTGGTGAAGGACGCGCGGCGGAAATTGGGGATGTGCACCACCCGCTCGCGCCGTTTTGAAGGCCGTGCCTTCAGCGCCTCCCAGGCGTCGGCGCGGCTGGCGAAGAGGTTTTCGTCATAGAGATCGGTGCCCTTGGTGCGCGCGATCTGCTGCCGTGTCAGATCGCTTTCGTCCACGTGGACGGTGCCCATGGAATGGGCGGCGTGGCACTCTTTCCCGCGGCGTGTATAGGCAAACCACGCCTCGTCCCACACGCGGTAATCGCCATTATTGACGAGAAAGAACCAGAGCCCCTCGCCGCTTTCTGCGATGCGCGCCTCGAGCCGGTCGTAGTACGCATTGGCCTGGTTGCTTTCCTTGAAAACGAGGCCCGCGAGGTCGATCTCCAGCACCTCGGCGGCCTCGTGGAGCGTGATGCGCGCGTCGAGCGCGTCGGGAGAGAAGGCATCCATGGTCTTCCTCCTATCGCCATTGCGCCAGCCGCGCCAGCGGGCCTAGGGTGAGGCTCGGGAGGACGGCCATGACATTCTTCGACGAACTTGAGACCCGCAGCGCCGATGCGCGGGCCGCCGGGCTGGCGGAGTGCCTGCCCGCGCTCATCGCGGGCGTGCAGACGCTTCCCGGCTATGCGGGGCTGAAGGACTTCGACGCGGCCGCGGTCACAGACGCGGCCGCGCTGGCCAAGCTGCCGGTCCTGCGCAAATCCGAGCTCGGCGCGGCGCAGAAGGCCGCCCCGCCCTTTGGCGGGTTCACGGGACCCGTGGATTTCACCCATGTCTTCCAGTCGCCGGGCCCGCTCTACGAGCCTGGCCGCTTCGGGCAGGATTGGTGGCGCTTCGGGCGCTTCCTCCATGCCACGGGCATCGGCGCGGGCGATGTCGTGCAGAATTGCTTCAGCTATCATCTCACGCCCGCCGGCATCATGTTCGAGAACGGCGCGCGGGCCGTGGGCGCGGTGACACTGCCCGCGGGCACGGGCCAGACGGAGCAGCAGGCCACGGCGGCGGCGCATCTGGGCTCCACCGCCTATGCGGGCACGCCGGACTACCTGAAGGTGATCCTCGAGAAGGCCGATGACTTGGGCCTCACGCTCTCCTTCGCGAAGGCGGCGGTCTCTGGCGGGGCGCTTTTCCCGTCGCTCCGCGACTACTACGCCGGTCGCGGCATCGCCTGCCGCCAGTGCTATGCCACCGCCGATCTGGGCAATATCGCCTATGAGAGCGAGGCCATGGAGGGGCTTATCTGCGACGAGGGCGTCATCGTGGAGATCGTGACGCCGGGCACGGGCGACCCGCTGCCGGCGGGCGAGGTGGGCGAGGTGCTGGTGACGTCCCTCAACGCAGACTACCCGCTCATCCGCTTCGCCACGGGGGACATGTCCGCCGTCTTGCCCGGAGTGAGCCCCTGCGGGCGCACCAACATGCGCATCAAGGGCTGGATGGGCCGGGCTGACCAGACGACGAAAATCAAGGGCATGTTCGTGCGCCCCGAGCAGGTGGCGGCGCTCGTGGCGCGGCATCCCGAAGTGGCCCGCGCGCGCGTCATCGCCGGGCGCGATGGCGAGGCCGACACGATGCTCGTGCGACTCGAGGGGGAGGCAGAATCTGCCGGGGCCTACGGCGCGTCGGTAAAGGAGCTCTTGAAGCTCAGCGCCGAGATCGAGGTCGTGGAGGCGGGAACGCTCCCCAAGGATGGCGTGTTGATCGAGGACACGCGCAGCTATGAGGGCGGCTGATATCGCATAGCGGGCGCCCGCGCGTCACATGCTGTGCTGACCATTTGGGAGACTGCCATGCCCCGCCCGTACCTGATCGCTGCCGCGCTCTGCCTATCCGCCGCGCCGGCCCTGGCCGATGTGGCCATCCTTCTGACCATGGACGCCACCGAGCGCCGGACCGAGCGGCAGGTGACGCGCGTGCTCGAACGGCAGGGCTTCGAGGTGCTGGCGCAACGCTCGGCCGCCCCCGACGCGGTGACGGAGACGCTGGCGGCGGGCTTTGAGGCGCTGTCCCCGGAGGAGCGGGTCATCGTCTTCATGGCCGGTCAGACGGCGGTCGTCGGCGCGCGCTCCTACCAGCTCTCGCGGGTGCCGGACGGGGCCAATGCCTTCTCCGTGGCGCGCGATGGGGTGGAGATCGGGCCGGTGCTCGACGCGCTCGCGGGCTATCCCGGACGTGCGGCGCTCCTTGTGTCGTCGGAGGCGGATCCGGTGCGCGTGGGGCCAGGCGTCGTGGAGGCGCGGGTGGCCGAGCTTCCGGCGGGCGTGGCTCTGGTTGAGGGGAGCGTCGCAGGTCTTCGTCAGGGCCTCGCCGCGCTTGCGTCCGACGAGCCCGTGTCGCTCGCCCGCGCCTTTGCGGCCTCGGAAGTATCCGGTTACGCGCCGGAGGGCGTGGCCTTCGCGCGGGCGGTCGCCGCAGCAATGCCCGAAGAAGCGGCCGAGGACGTGCCCGACGCGGAGGCGCTCTTCTGGGAGATCACGCAACAGATCGGCACGGCGGACGCCTTCCGCGCCTATCTTGCGCGTCATCCGGACGGGGCCTTCCAGGCCCAGGCGGAGCGGCGGCTGGCCGCGCTGGCGCCGGTGATCATCCCGCCGACGGAGGAGACCCCTGAGGCACGCGCCGAGGCCGCCGAAGCCGCGCTCGCGCTCGACCGGAACGAGCGGCGCGGGGTGCAGCAGGACCTGGTGCTTCTGGGCTACAACACGCGGGGCGTGGACGGCATTTTCGGCCCCGGCTCCCGAGGCGCGATCCGCAGCTGGCAGGAGGCGCGCGGCTTCGAGAGCACGGGGTACCTCACCGGCAACCAGCTCGTGGCGCTGCGCAACCAGGCCGAGACACGGCGCGAGGAGATCGCGGCCGAGGACGAGGCGTTCTGGGCGCGCACGGGCGCGAGCGGCGCGGAGGCGGACCTGCGCGCCTATCTCGAGCGCTACCCCCAGGGCCGCTTCGCGGAGACGGCGCGTGCGGATCTCGCGGATATCGAGGGCGCGCGCCGGGCGGAGGCCGAGGCCGTCGAGCGCGCCGCCTGGAACGAGGCCCGCGCCGCCGACCGGCCCGCCGCCTATCGCGACTTCCTGCGCCGCTTTCCGGACGGACGCTTCGCAGAGGAAGCCCGCGCCCGGCTCGCCGGCCGCGAGGCGCCGCAGCCCCGCCGCGGTCCGAGCGATGATCAGGTCGCCCAGGACCGCGCGCAGGAGGGAGAGGTGCTGGCGAACCCGATCGCGCGGCTCCTCGCGGAACGGCAGCTCGCGGCGCTCGGGCTCGATATCGGGCCCATCGACGGGCGCTTCACCAATGCCACGCGGCGAGGCATCCGCGCGTTTCAGGAGAGCCGGAACCTGCCGGCCACGGGCTTTGTCGGGCGCGCCACGGGCGTGGCACTCCTCGCCTCGGCCACGCGGTGATGAAACTGAAAAGGCCGCCCCGGGGGAGCGGCCTTTCGAACAGGTATCGCGGAGGGCTCAGCCCTGGCGCGCCTTGAAGCGGCGCTGCGTCTTGTTGATCACGTAGACCCGGCCCTTGCGACGCACGATGCGGCAGTCGCGATGGCGGTTCTTGAGCGAACGCAGCGAGTTCTTGACCTTCATGGCCTGTCTCCTCTCCATCGGGCTGCGGTGGAGCCCGGGTGAACATGGTGGACACGACTGGGATCGAACCAGTGACCCCTTCGATGTCAACGAAGTGCTCTACCGCTGAGCTACGCGTCCGTTGAAGCCGTGCGCAGAGCAAGCCCTGCGTCAGGATGCGGCGTATAAATGCGGCCTTGTCAGGGATCAAGGCCTTTTGGACGGGCCTTCGCGTGCTATTGTCCTGTGCACCGGAAGGGAGCAGGTCAGTGCCGAAGAGCGCCTACACATTGCTGAGACCTGAGGCGCAGTCCACGGGCGTCGTTTTCGCGTCGCCCCATTCCGGGCGCGACTACCCGCATTGGTTTCTAAAGCAGACGCTGCTCGACGAGCGGTCGATTCGCTCCTCCGAGGACGCCTTCGTGGACCGGCTCTTCGAGCGGGCGCCGAGCTTTGGTGCGCCGCTCCTCCTCGCCGGGGCGCCGCGGGCCTTCGTCGATCTCAATCGCTCCGCCGATGAGCTAGACCCGGCGCTGATCAGCGACCTCAAGAAGAGCGCGCACAATCCGCGCGTGGCCTCGGGGCTCGGCGTGGTGCCGCGGGTCGTCTCCAACGGGCGCGCCATCTACCGGGGCAAGATCACCCGCGCCGATGCCGAGGGCCGCATCGCGGGCTACTGGCAGCCCTATCACGCGCGGCTCCAGAGCCTCCTCGACGAGGCGCGCACGGCCTTCGGGACCGCCGTGCTCATCGACTGCCATTCCATGCCCCACGAAGCCATCGAGAATAGCCGCGGCGGCGCGCGCCGCGCCGATGTGGTGCTCGGCGACCGGTTCGGGGCAGCGGCGGCGTCCGACATCGTGGATTGCGTTGAGGCGGCCTTCACCAATGCTGGGCTCCGCGTGGCGCGCAACGCGCCCTTCGCCGGCGCCTATATCGCGCAGCAATACGGGCGCCCCTCCCGCCGCCAGCACGTGGTGCAGGTGGAGATCGACCGCGCGCTCTACATGAACGAGGCCACGGTGGAGCCCAATGCGAACTTTTCCACGTTTCGAGCGCTCGTCTCCGAGGTGGTGCGCGAGGTCTGCGAGATCGGGCGTCCGCTGGGCCATCAGCTCGCAGCCGAGTAGCGCCTAGCGTAGCGTGCGACCCTTCAGGATCGCGTCCGCGCCAAATTTCTCCCTGATCTTGTCGGTGGCGAGCTCGGCCCGGGCGCGCTTCTCGCCCTCTGGGTCGAGGAGATCGCCCGCCAGCCCCGCTTCCGCATCGCTGAGGTCCGACAGCCCCACGCCGAGAAGCCGGTAGGGGCTCTTGTGATCCACGGCATCGAAGAGGCCGCGCGCGGTGCGGTAGAGCTTGTCGGCGATGTTGGTGGGCTCGTGCAACGTCACGCGGCGGGTGACGAGCGTGTGATCGGCACGCTTCAATTTGAGCACGACGACGCGGCCCGCCATGCTCTTGGCCTTTGCGCGGTCGGCGACCTTCTCGGCCATGCGCCAGATATGGCCGTCGAGGATGTCCGGGTCGGCGGTGTCGGCGCCGAAGGTCGTCTCGTTTGAGATGCCCTTCACGCTCGGGTCGCGGGCCACGCGGCGCGCATCCTCGCCGCGCGCGAGATGCCAGAGCCGCGCCCCCATGGAGCCAAAGCGGGCAAAGAGGTCTTCCCGCTCCCAGCGCTTGAGATCGGCGAAGGTGCGGATGCCGGCCTTGTCCAGGGAGGCCTGTGCGGCAGCGCCCACGCCCCAGATGAGGCGCACGGGCTTGTCATGGAGGAAGTCCGCCGTCTCCGCCTTGCCGATGATGGAAAACCCGCGGGGTTTCTCGAGGTCGCTTGCGACCTTGGCGAGGAACTTGTTGTGCGACAGCCCGATGGAGCCGGTGAGCCCGAGCTCGGTGCGCATGCGCTTGACGAGGCGTGCCAGCATGACGGCCGGCGGCGCGCCGTGGAGCCGCGAGGTGCCCGACAGGTCCATGAAGGCCTCGTCGAGGGAGAGCGGCTCTATGGAGGGGGTCATCTCCTCCATCATCGCCCGGATCGCGCGGGAGGCCTCCACGTAGGCGTCAAACCGCGGCTTCACGATGACGGCGTCCGGGCAGAGCTTGAGCGCCTGGAACATGGGCATGGCCGATTTCACGCCGCGGATGCGCGCCACGTAGCAGGCCGTAGAGACGACGCCGCGCCGCCCGCCGCCGATGATGACCGGCTTCGAGGCGAGTTCGGGATTGTCGCGCTTTTCCACCGAGGCATAGAAGGCGTCGCAATCCATGTGGGCGATGGTGAGATCGAAGAGCTCGGGATGCGAGATAATCCGCGGGCTCCGGCAGGCCGGGCAGCGCTTGCCTTCCGCAAAGGTCTTCAGGCAGTCTCGGCACAGGGCGGGCATGGCCCGAAGTTATGCGCTTTTTGCGGGCGGCGGAATGCCTCCGGCGGAAGTACATGGCACAAAGAAGGTCGGAGCGTGCGCCATGGAGCGGGATGCGGCGGAGGAGGGCCCCTTCATCGGGGCGAAAGTCGCGCTTTTCATCGGCGCACGGCTCCTCGTGATCCTGCGGGACGAGGACCGCGACATCCCCTGGCCGGGCTGGTGGGATTTTCCCGGCGGCGGTCGCGAGGGGGCGGAGACACCCGAAGAGGTCGCTCTCCGGGAGACGCGGGAGGAGGTGGGCCTCGCCCTCGATCCCGGAGGCTTCGTCTGGAAGCGGGCCCACCGCACCTCCGACGGGCTGGTGACCTTCTTTTTCGTGCACCACCTGCCCGCGGCGCGGCGGGCCGACATCGTCCTCGGCTCGGAAGGGCAGCGTTGGGAGCTCTGGTCCGCGGCGGCCTATCTGGCGCATCCCAAGGGCATCCCGCATTTCAAGGAGAGGCTGCGCCTGTATCTCCATCATCACGGGTCTTCATGATCACTATGACGCGATTTGAATTGCGCGCGTCGGGGCAACGGGCGCATGATATAGATTATCAGACCTCTGGTCGGGAGAGCGCAGCGCGGCTGCCGCCGAAGGAGCAACCGCCCCGGTAAACTCTCAGGCACATGGACCGGCTAGGGGGCAAAACTCCGGAGAGTCCGCGAACACCGCGCGGGCACCGAAGGCGCAAGCGGGCCCGCTTCCCGAGGGCGGCCCGTGAAAACGCTCAGGTCGTGAACGGAGGGGGCTGCTTTTGAGCGCGTGGCGCGCTGGAAGGAGCTTGAACATGGACCACATCGCCGTCATCGGAGCCGGCATCACCGGCATCACCACCGCCTTCCAGTTGCACCAGCGGGGCTTCGACGTCACCGTCATCGACCGGCAGCGCTACGCGGGCATGGAGACGTCGTTCGCCAATGGCGGGCAGCTTTCGGCCTCCAACGCCGAGGTCTGGACCTCCTGGGGCACGGTCTTGAAAGGCCTGAAATGGATGCTGCGCTCCGACGCGCCGCTCCTCGTGAACCCGACCCCCTCCTGGCACAAGATCAGCTGGATGGCGGAGTTCCTGGGCAACATCCCGAACTATCGCACGCACACCGTGGAGACGGTGCGCATGGCGCTGGCCGCGCGCGCCACGCACCAGGCCATGGCAGATATCGCCGGGGTCGACTTCAACCTGTCGCGCGAGGGTATCCTGCATTTCTACGAAACCGACCGGGAGCTTGCCGCCGCCGCGAAGGTGACAGAGCTCTATGCGGCGGGCGGGCTGTCGCGCCGCGCGCTGACAGGGACCGAGATGCGCGAGATCGAGCCGACGTTGAGCGGCACCTATGCGGGCGGCTATTTCACGGAAAGCGACGCCACCGGCGACATCCACAAATACACCGCCGGCCTCGCCGCCTGGCTGGAACGGCAGGGCGTGCGGTTCGTCTACGGCGCTGCCGTGGACGCCGTGCGCGAGACGCGCACGGGGATCGAGATCGATGCGGGCCGACGGACGCTGCAATCCGACGCCGTCGTCGTCTCGGCCGGCATCGGGTCCCGGGCGCTGGCGCGGCAGCTCGGCGACCGCGTGAACGTCTACCCGGTGAAGGGCTATTCGATCACCGTCATGCTGCGCGACCGCGCCTCTCAGGAGGGGGCGCCCAGCGTGTCGCTCCTTGACGACAAGGCCAAGATCGTCACCTCGCGCCTCGGGCCCGACCGGTTCCGCGTGGCGGGCACGGCGGAGTTCAACGGCGACAATCGCGACATCCGCGACGACCGGATTAAGCCGCTCGTGCGCTGGGTGGAGACGCATTTCCCAACCGTGTCCACCGAGGAGGTCGTGCCCTGGGCGGGGCTGCGCCCGATGATGCCCTCCATGATGCCGCGTGTCGGACAGGGACGGTCAGAGCGCGTTTTCTACAATACAGGCCATGGACATCTCGGTTGGACGCTATCGGCCGCCACGGCAGACATGGTCGCCGCCGAGGTCGCGCGTGCGCGCCGCGGCAACACGCGTGTCGCCATGGGCGGTGCGGCGATCGTCTAGTGCTTCCCGTGCCGTGATTGTGTCGCTATGTTGTGGCAAAAGCCATCGAGGACACATCACATGGATTTCGAGCAGCTCCTTTTCACCTTTCTCGGTCAGAACGCCTTTCTGATCGTTCTCGCGATTTTCCTGATCGTCGTCGTGTTCGCGGGCGTGCGGATCGTCCCGCAATCCGACCAGTTCGTCGTGGAACGCTTCGGGCGCCTGCGCTCGGTGCTCGGGCCGGGGATCAACTTCATCGTGCCTTTCCTCGACCGCGTGGCGCACCGCGTCTCGATCCTAGAGCGGCAGCTGCCGACGATGAGCCAGGATGCGATCACCACCGACAACGTGCTCGTGCAGGTGGAGACGAGTGTCTTCTACCGCGTGACGGAGCCGGAAAAGACGGTCTACCGGATCCGCGACATCGACGCGGCGATCCAGACGACGGTGGCGGGCATCGTGCGCTCCGAGATCGGCAGGCTCGAGCTTGACGAGGTGCAAACCAACCGCTCCACGCTGACGGCGACGATCAAGGATTCGCTCGCGACCGTCGTCGATGATTGGGGGATCGAGGTTACGCGCGCCGAACTCCTCGACGTCAATCTCGACGATCAGACGCGCGCCGCCATGCTCCAGCAGCTCAATGCCGAACGCGCGCGGCGCGCGGCGGTGACGGAGGCCGAAGGGCAGAAACGCTCCGTGGAGCTCGCCGCCGATGCAGAGCTCTATGCCGCCGAACGGGCCGCAGAAGCGCGGCGCGTGGAGGCGGAGGCGGAGGCCTTCGCCACTGCGGTCGTGGCCGCGGCCATCGCCGAGAACGGGCTTCCGGCCGCGCAGTACCAGGTCGCGCTCAAGCAGGTGGACGCGCTCAACCAGCTGGGCGGCGGGCAGGGCCAGCAGACGATCATCGTCCCCGCCAATGCGCTCGAGGCGTTCGGGGACGCATTCAAGCTCTTTGGAGGACGGTCATGAATTTCGCGTTTCTTTGGTGGGTCTGGGCCGTCTTCGGGCTCGTCCTCGCGATCCTCGAGATCGTCGTTCCGGCAGCGGTGTTCCTCGGGTTCGCCCTCGGGGCGGGCGTGGTGGCGCTGCTCCTGGCCATTGGCGGCGCAAGCGCCGTGGGCGGGACGGTGGGCTGGATGCTCGTGATCTTTGCGGGCACGTCGCTCGCGGCGTGGCTCGTCCTGCGTTACGTGTTCCGCCTTCGGATCGGGCAGCAGGTGAAGACGTTCGAGACCGACATCAACGACTGAGGCCCTGGGCGGCGCCTTAAGTGGCCCCGTTGGCCGGGGGCCGCGGCGTCAATGAAGGCGGTTCGGCTGTCTTGCCTGCGGGGTGTTGAGCTCCGCCACGATGGCTTCGGCGGCCTCCCTCGGGCTCGGCGCCTGCCAGACCGGGCGACCGACGACCACGTGGTCGGCGCCTGCCGCGATGGCCTCTGCCGGGGTCGTGACGCGTTTCTGATCGCCCCTGTCGGACCCGGCCGGGCGTACGCCGGGCGTCACGATGAGCCGGCCCGCGGCCTCCGGCAGGGCGCGGATGGCGGCGGCTTCTCGGGGCGACGAGATCACCCCGTCGGCACCGGCCTCGAAGGCGCGCGCCGCGCGCTCTGTGGCGAGCTCCGCGATATCCCCCGGTTTGATGAGCGCATCGTCAAGGTCGCCACGGTCAAGCGATGTGAGCACCGTCACGGCGAGGATCTTGAGGTCCTTGCCTGCTGCCCCCTCCTTGGCCGCGCGGACGACGTAGGGATCGCCATGGACGGTGAGGAAATCGAGATCGAATTGCGCTAGCCCCCGCACTGCGGCCTCCACGGTGGCGCCGATGTCGAAAAGCTTTATGTCGAGAAAGATGCGTTTGCCGTGCTCGTCCTTGAGCTCATTGGCGAGCGCGAGCCCGCCGCCGGTGAGCATCCCGAGCCCGATCTTGTAGAACGACACACTGTCGCCGAGCACTTCGGCGAGCTGAAGGCCTGCGAGCGCGTTGGGCACGTCCATGGCCACGATCAAACGGTCATCCATGGCCGCGGGGTAGGGGTGAGACGCGGTAATGACAAGGCGGAAAGACGAGGCCCCCGCCCGTAACGCTGGCGTCCTCAGGCGACGTTCGACTGGTTTGCGATCGGCCTCAGCCCCCGGGAGAAACGCAGACGCGCCTGTCCGCTGCGGATTTCGGGCATCCGGCGCAGCTGGCGAATGGCCTCGCCCACCAGAAGGGCATCGGGCCGGATGCGGCGGGAGGCGGGTGTGCGGCAGTCCAGCGTGACGGTGCGGGTTTCGCTGCCCTCGCTCAGCACCACCTGCACCTTGCCAAAGACACTGTCGCCCATGGCCGTGAAGGCCACGCTCAAGACCACGATATCGAGAACAGTCATCGGCCCTCCACTGATTGGCTTAAACCTACAGAGCACCCCTTAATGGGTCGTAAAGCGTGTCCATGCTCCCATCGCGACGCTTGCGCCGCCGTCGCGGCGTCCCCATTTGTCGCTGAGGCCCAGAGGGCGTGCCGCAACGGGCGGGCGCTTCGCGGGTGCTGAGAGAAGGAGAGAGCGATGAACTTGGACAAGTTCACCGAACGCGCCCGCGGGTTCCTGCAGGCGGCACAAACGATTGCGGCGCGCGAAAGCCATCAGCGCCTCACCCCCGAACATCTGCTCAAGGCGTTGCTCGATGACGGCGAAGGTCTCGCCGCCAACCTGATCAGCCGTGCCGGTGGGCAACCGGGCTCCGTGCAGCAAGCTGTGGACCTTGCCGTGGGCAAGCTCCCCAAGGTCTCCGGCGACGCAGCACAGGTCTACGTGGACCAGACCCTCACAAGGGTGCTCGGCGAAGCGGAGGCCGTCGCCAAGAGGGCCGGGGACAGCTTCGTGCCCGTGGAGCGCATCCTCATGGCGCTCGCCATGGTGAAATCCGCGGCGAAGGTGGCGCTCGATCAGGGCGGTGTGACGGCGCAGGCGCTGAATGCCGCGATCAATGACCTCCGCAAGGGTCGCACTGCCGATTCGGCCTCGGCGGAGGACAGCTACGAGGCGCTGGAGAAATACGCCACGGACCTCACCGCGCGCGCCCGCGAGGGCAAGATCGACCCCATTATCGGCCGCGACGAAGAAATCCGCCGCGCCATGCAGGTGCTGTCGCGCCGCACGAAGAACAACCCCGTCCTCATCGGCGAGCCCGGCGTGGGCAAGACCGCCATCGCCGAGGGCCTCGCGCTGCGCATCGTCAATGGCGATGTGCCTGAATCCTTGCGGAACAAGCGGCTCCTCGCGCTCGACATGGGCGCGCTCATCGCGGGTGCGAAGTACCGCGGCGAGTTCGAGGAGCGGCTCAAGGCGGTGCTGAACGAGGTGACGTCCGCGGCGGGCGAGATCGTGCTTTTCATCGACGAGATGCACACGCTCGTGGGTGCGGGGAAGACGGACGGGGCGATGGACGCCTCGAACCTCCTGAAGCCCGCGCTGGCGCGGGGCGAGCTGCACTGCGTGGGCGCCACGACGCTCGACGAATACCGCAAGCACGTGGAAAAGGACGCGGCCCTAGCCCGGCGGTTCCAGCCGCTCATGGTCCAGGAGCCCACGGTGCCGGACACGATCTCCATCCTCCGCGGGATCAAGGAGAAATACGAGGTGCATCACGGCGTCCGTATCGCGGACTCGGCGCTCGTGGCCGCGGCGACGCTCAGCCACCGCTACATCACCGACCGTTTCCTGCCCGACAAGGCGATCGACCTCATGGATGAGGCCGCCTCGCGGCTCCGCATGCAGGTGGATTCGAAGCCCGAGGAGCTCGACGCGCTCGACCGACAGATCCTCCAGCTTCAGATCGAGGCCGAGGCGCTGAAGAAGGAGGACGACGCGGCCTCCAAGGACAGGCATTCTGCGCTAGAGAAGGAGCTCGCCGATCTTCAGGACCAATCCGCGCAGCTCACCGCCAAGTGGCAGGCCGAGCGGGACAAGATGGCCTCCGCCCAGCAAGTGAAGGAAGAGCTCGACCGCGCGCGCGCCGATCTCGACCGTGCCAAGCGGGAGGGCGATCTCGCGCGGGCCGGCGAGCTCAGCTACGGCATCATCCCAGATCTCGAGAAGAAGCTCGGCGAGGCCGAAGACACAGAGGACGTGATGGTCGAGGAGGCCGTGCGCCCCGAACAGATCGCACAGGTCGTCGAACGCTGGACGGGCATCCCCACCTCGAAAATGCTCGAGGGCGAGCGTGAGAAATTGCTCCGCATGGAGGAGGCGCTCCACGGCCGCGTGATCGGTCAGGAGACCGCCGTCCGTGCGGTGGCGAACGCCGTGCGCCGCGCCCGCGCGGGGCTCAACGACGAGAACCGGCCGCTCGGCTCCTTCCTCTTCCTCGGGCCCACGGGCGTGGGCAAGACGGAGCTCACGAAGGCGGTGGCCGAGTTCCTCTTCGACGATGACAGCGCGATGGTCCGCATCGACATGTCGGAGTTCATGGAGAAACACGCCGTCGCCCGCCTCATCGGCGCGCCCCCGGGCTATGTGGGCTATGATGAGGGCGGGGTGCTGACCGAAGCCGTGCGGCGCAAACCCTACCAGGTCGTGCTCTTCGACGAGGTGGAGAAGGCGCACCCGGATGTCTTCAACGTGCTCCTACAGGTGCTCGATGACGGGGTGCTTACCGACGGGCAGGGCCGGACTGTGGACTTCAAGCAGACGCTGATCGTGCTCACGTCCAACCTCGGCGCCCAGGCGCTGTCGCAGTTGCCTGATGGCGCCGACGCGTCCCAGGCGCAGCGGGACGTGATGGACGCCGTGCGTGCGCATTTCCGGCCTGAATTCCTCAACCGCCTCGACGAGACGATCATCTTCGACCGGCTCGGGCGGGACGACATGGACGGCATCGTCACGATCCAGCTCGCCCGCCTCGAAAAGCGCCTCAGGTCGCGTAAGATCGCGCTCGATCTCGATGCGGGCGCGCGGACATGGTTAGCCGACGAGGGCTATGACCCGGTCTTCGGCGCGCGCCCGCTCAAGCGCGTCATCCAGCGCGCCTTGCAGGATCAGCTCGCCGAGATGATCCTCGCGGGCGACGTGACGGACGGGGCAACGATCAGCGTCTCGGCGGGTACCGACGGGCTCATCGTCGGGGACCGGCTCAGCACGTCGGAGCGCCCGCGCCCGGACGACGCCGTTATTCACTGAGGCAAGCAACTGAGTGGGGGGCCAGCCCCCCACACCCCCCGAAGTACGCGGGCACAAAGAAGGGGATGGGGATCGGAAGCACCGGTCCCCTTTTCTTTGTGCCATGTACTTCTCCCGGAGGGCCGCCGGAGGCTCCCGGCCTCACGCCCCGCGCAGGGAGGGGAGGCCGATGCCCGTGCTCTCGAAACCGCCATCCACCGCCAGCGTCTGGCCGGTGATGTAGCTCGCGCGCTCCGAGCAGAGGAAGACGATGGCGTTCGCCAATTCCTGCTCCGTGCCGTAGCGGCCCAGCGGGATGGCGTCGTGATAGGCGTCGATGATGTCCTGAGTGTGGACGGCCATGGCGAGCTTCGTGCGGACGGGGCCGGGGGCGATGGCATTGGCGCGGATGCCGTGTTCGCCGAGTTCGGCAGCCTGCTGTTCGGTGAGCGCGATGACGGCGGCTTTCGAGGTGCCGTAGGCCACGCGGAGCGTGGAGGCGCGCAAGCCCGAGATCGAGGCGATGTTGACGATCGCGCCGCGGGTTTTCTTCAGCTCGGGTACCGCGGCCTGGCTCACGAGGAAGGTGCCGTCGAGATTGACGCTCATCACGCGGCGCCAGCGCTCGAAGTCGGTCGCTTCGATGGGGCCGAAATCGGCGATGCCGGCATTGTTGACCAGCGCGTCTATCCGGCCGAAGCGCGCCACGGTCTCGCGCACCATCTGCGGAGCGTGCTGCGGATTGGAGATGTCGAGGGGGAGCGCGAGCGCACCCTCGGGCGCGGCGCGGGCGAGCTCTGGCTCGTCCCAGTCCACGAGGGCCACCTGCCAGCCATCGGCGAGGAACTGGTGCGCCGTGGCAAGGCCGATCCCGCGGGCGCCGCCGGTGATGAGTGCGATCTTTGGGTCTGTCATGGCGCAACGAAAGCCGCTGCGCGCGCCGCGGGCAAGCGCAAATGAAAAAGACCCCGCGTGGGCGGGGCCTTTTCTAGATCTTCAGGTGTGGGATCAGCTCTCCGGCGGGAGGATCACGCTGTCGATCACGTGGATCACGCCATTGGAAGCCTCGATGTCGGCGGAGACGACGTTGGCCGTGTTGACCATGACGCCACTATCGAGATCGATCATGATCTCGGCGCCGTTCACGGTGGCGGCCATCATGTCGTCGGAGAGGTCGGTGGACATCACCTTGCCGGGCACGACGTGGTAGGTGAGGATCGCCACGAGCTGGTCCTGGTTCTCCGGCATCAGAAGCGTCTCGACGGTGCCCTCGGGCAGCGCGGCGAAGGCCTCATCCGTGGGCGCGAAAACGGTGAACGGGCCTTCGCCCTTCAGCGTGTCCACGAGGCCCGCGGCGGTGGCGGCAGCGAGCAGCGTCTCGAAGGAGCCGGCTTCTGCGGCGGTGTCGACGATATCCTTGGAATGCCCGGCAGCGAAAGCCGACGTGGCCAGAGCGGCGGACGTGGTGAGTGCGAAAAGGGTCTTCCGGATCATGGTTTTCTCCCGATCATAGAGTGCGGCATGCGCCGCGGATGCCCGTGATATGGGGCGCTCGCGCGGTCTTCCATGCGCGCAGATCTGCCTGTGGCTCGGTTCTGCCGATTGACCGCGCCAGCTGCTGGGCTAAGCCGCGAATGCCGCGCGTTTCCAGTCACGTAAGTGTCAACGGGACCGGTCCCGCCGTGACGCGAACGCGCGCCTTTATTGGGCTTCTGACCCCGGCCGGCCTCGGGCGGGTCGTGTTACAGCCGTGCACGAGGCTGTCAGTGGAGTTGCTTTGGCGCGCCGCTCGCTCTTCATTAAGCGCTAAGGCACGAGTTGCAGGAGCACGGAATGGCGCATCGCTGGAAAAACACCTTGGGTTGGAACGACGTCACGCCCGAGGCGGGCTGGCTCAACCGTCGCCAGATCATCGCTGGTGCGCTCGGGGCCGGCGCGGCATCCATCGCCGGTCCGCTCGCCGCGCAGGTGGACAATTCCAACCTCGAGCCGAACACCTGGGAGGAGATCACCTCCTACAATAACTTCTATGAGTTCGGCACGGGCAAGGAAGACCCGGCGCGCTTTGCCGGGCAGCTCACCACGCAGCCCTGGTCCATCGTGGTCGACGGCCTCGTCGACAATCCCGGCGAATACGCCCTCGAGGATCTCATCGGCGGGCTCGATGTGGAGGAGCGGATCTACCGGTTCCGCTGCGTGGAAGCCTGGAGCATGGTCATCCCGTGGAACGGGATCGAGCTGAAGGACATCCTCGACCGCGTGGGTGTGCAGGAGGGCGCGCGGTACGTGGCCTTCGAGACGTTGGTGCGCCCCTCCGAGATGCCGGGCGTAAACCGCGCGGTGCTCGACTGGCCCTACCGCGAGGGTCTGCGGCTCGACGAGGCGATGCACCCGCTCACCATCATGGCCACGGGCATCTACGGGCGGCCCATCGCGAACCAGAACGGCGCACCGATCCGGCTCGTGGTGCCGTGGAAGTACGGGTTCAAGTCGATCAAGAGCATCGTACGCATCTCGCTCACCGAGGAGGAGCCGCCGACGAGCTGGAACATGGCCAACGCGCGCGAATACGGCTTCTTCAGCAACGTGAACCCCAACGTGGATCACCCGCGCTGGAGCCAGGCGACCGAGCGTACGATCGGCGGCGGGCTCTTCGCGCGGCGTCAGCCCACGCTGATGTTCAACGGCTACGAGACGGAGGTCGCGAGCCTCTACGACGGCATGGACCTGAGCGAATTCTACTGAACTGACACATCCTTCAGGGTCCCGTGACCCTGTCTTCCCGCGGCGCTGGAGCACCCCCATGTCCACGATGACCAAGCAAAGGCTGAAAGACATGACCGTCGCTCCGATCAACCGTGCCGCGCGCAAGCTGCCGACCTGGCCGATCTATGCGCTCTCTCCGCTGCCGATTGCGTGGCTTTATTATGAGGGCATCACTGGCGGGCTCGGCGTGGACCCGACGAAGACGATCGAGCACCAGCTGGGGCTCTGGTCGCTCTGGATCTTGATCGCGGGCCTCGCGATCACGCCGCTGCGCGATCATCTCGGCATCAACCTCGTGAAGTTCCGCCGCGCGATCGGCGTGACGGCCTTCGTCTACGTGTTGGCGCACCTGCTGACATGGCTCGTGCTCGACGTGCAGTTCCAGAATGTCTGGGCCGATATCGTGAAGCGGCCCTACATCACGCTCGGCATGGCCGCCTTCGCGCTGATGATCCCGCTGACGCTGACCTCGAACAACTGGTCGGTGCGGGCCATTGGCGCCTCCGCGTGGCGGACACTGCACAAGGCTACCTATCTCGTGCTGATCCTCGGCGCCGTGCACTGGCTCTTGCTGGTGAAAGGCTTCCAGTGGGAGCCCATCATTTACGCGGGTGTGATCGCTGCGCTGCTTCTGGCGCGGGTGAAGTGGCGCCCCCTCGTACGGCGCGCCCTGACCTGAGCGCTGCCGTCGGCGGGCCAGCGCCCGGTAAACTCCTATAATAGAGTGACGTTCGGGTGCACGGCGGGTCGGCCTTCTGCTTACTCACGGTTCCACCGGAGAGACCGGCGGGCAGGGGGGATCTCCAACCTTCAGGCAGGTGAATCGGAACGCATCGCACCATGCGGAGAGGGCGACTCGTGCGATTCCGGGAGAAAAACGGGGGGAGTCGCAGGTGAGTCCTTTCCCTGTCGTGCACAGGACTGTGGGTAAGCTGGGGATAACCA